>JAEZRE010000013.1 GCA_023412915.1 Bacillota bacterium | reverse complement strand
ATCGAAGCCAGGCGCCAGAGTATCCGCAAACCTGCCCTCCATAGGCTTCTCATCGCCAAGGACCTTTTTTATCAGGCCAGCTTCGACCGTTCCGGGAGCTTTTCCGTATTCGCCCTTTAGATAAGCCTTTATCTCCTTCGAAACGTTTTTATATCTCTCTCCCGCGAGAACATTTGCTGCTGCCTGAACGCCCACCATCTGGCTCATCGGCGTTACAAGCGGAGGATAGCCCAGATCCTTTCTCACCCTGGGAGTTTCCGCAAGGACCTCATCGAGCTTGTCCAAAGCATTCTGTGACTTCAGCTGCGCAATGAGATTTGAAAGCATACCGCCGGGTACCTGGTAAACAAGCGCGTCTGTATCAGTGCCCATGACAAAAGGATTCAGCAAACCGGAAGCAACGTATTTCGACTTGATAGGCTTGAAATGATCGTTGATCTTTTTAAGCACGCTCTCATTCAGCCCGGTCTCGTAACCCAGCTGTTTCAAGGCATAATTCAAGGTCTCCGTCGCCGGCTGCGATGTGCCGCCGGAGAAGGATGAAATCGCGCAGTCTATGCCGTCGCAGCCTGCTTCGATAGCTTTTAACAGCGTTATCGGCCCAAGGCCTGTTGTAGAGTGCGTGTGAAGAAAAACAGGCAGTTTGACGGTTTCCTTGATCGTTTTGATAAGATCGTACGCTTCCCCGGGTCCCATAATGCCGGCCATATCCTTGATACAGACGGAGTTGACGCCCATTTCCTCGAGCTGCTTTACCATTTTGGCATAGCTCTCGAGATTGTGAATGGGGCTTGTAGTATAGCTTATGCAGCCTTGTGCGTGAGCCTTTCTTTTAATAGTTTCGTCTACTGCGACCTCGATGTTTCTGAAATCGTTCAAAGCGTCGAATATTCTGAAAATATCCATTCCGCTTTCCGCCGCCTTTGCGACGAATCTTCTCACGACGTCGTCGGGATAATGCTTGTAGCCCAGTATATTCTGGCCTCGCAGCAGCATCTGGAGCTTTGTTTTTTTGACCTTGGTCTTGATTTTTTCAAGTCTCTCCCATGGATCTTCATTCAAATATCTGAGACAGGAATCAAACGTGGCTCCTCCCCAGCATTC
Source organism: Bacillota bacterium (assembly GCA_023412915.1). GTDB lineage: Bacteria > Bacillota > Clostridia > Acetivibrionales > DTU013 > JAEYOM01. The sequence continues at coordinate 144,860 of JAEZRE010000013.1, read as the reverse complement.
CAGCGAGTAATAGCCCGCCTCATCCAGTGCGTCAAGTATCCCTTCCATGTCCGAGAAAGGCATTCTTGTAGCGATTAAAGACTGATTCGCATCTCTTAGAACTGTCTCGGTAATGTTGATCTTCATTTTATGTCATCTCCTTCATTATTTTTTGTCATTTAAAGTCTTTTTTATGAAAACAGGCAATAAAAAAAACAGGGTCAGAAAAATCCGGCCAACCACCCTGAAAGCCCGGATCTTGAAAACAGTCGCCTGTCCAACCGAAAATATTGTATGCAATTATATCCTATTATAAAATAGCGATGTAAAAAGTCAATACAAAATTTTGAATTTACATGTTTCAATTTTTATACAAAAGGGAATATAATAATAATCAATAAATAAAAGTGCCATATGATTCGGAGGTGTTTTATGAAGACCACACAGCTTCTTTTATCCGGCCTTGATATATCCGAAGATGAGTACAGCTTTAAGGCACAGTTTATACTAAGCACATCCGGTAAATCAACAAGCGTCGACCTTGAATCTATAGAACACGCAGCAGTCCTCAAGGAACTTAAAGATTATTTCGGGCTTGAGGAAGACACCGATGAGATAAAAAAATTGCTGATGGATATGGTAATGGAGAAGGCTCACGTCAATTCCACTATCGTTGAGGGAGAAAATTACGAGGAAAATTCTAAAAAGAAAAAGGTGGAGCGCCGCGCCAGATATCTCGATATGTCCTGATATTCCGGTTTCTGGGCTGCCCGTCCTTGCTTTGCTGCGCCTTTTTCTTGATACAACACGAAAAAGGATATATTATTTAGTCATGGAACATAGCGAAAATTGATGCGCACGTAATAAAGATGCTTATGTGATGGCGCAATAAGCTTGCTTGTTCAAAAAACACAGGCGCTCGATGCGCCTATTTTTTTATTATGCCATGAACCACATATAAAACGGTATCACTATAAGGCTTGCTACGGTCGTTACAGCCGTCATAAGCGCGGCAAACTGATAATCCGAACCGTATTCCCTTGCGACGACCGATGTGCTTGTAATGGCTGGCATGGCGGCCTGTATGACGAACACCTTCCCCATCAGGCTCGGAACGCCGAAAACCGGAAGCATGAGCAGTACCAGAGCCGGACTGATGACCGAACGCGCCATCAGCAAGGCGAGCACGTCCTTGTTGAACCTGATATCCCCAAGCTTTACCGAATACAGGACTATGCCCGTAAAAAACATGGCGAGCGGTGTGGTCAGATTCCCAATGTATTTGCAGCTGTCCAGTATGAAGGACGGCAGGCGGAGCTTGAGAAGCACCAGTATAACACCGGTTATAAAGCCGAGCACGGCCGGGTTGAAAACACGTTTTAGCGTTTGGACGTTCAAAAGCGGAGCAGCCCTGTTTTCCGGATTGTCACGGCTGACCTCGTAAGCCCCTGCCGTCCAGTAGAAGCTCGTATTTGCCAGGTAATAAAGCAGCACGTAGGGTACGCATTTTTTACCGAACAGCGCCAGATTTACAGGCAGACCTATGAACATGGTGTTCGAAGCAAAGAACATCGAGCGAAAAACTCCCTTTCGGCTTCTGTCCACTTTCAGCAGATTGCTTGTCAGAATTGAAAGCAGATAACAAACGCCTATCGAGATGACTGGTACGACAAGGTTCCGGCTCATACTTTCGAGTTCGGATTTGTCAAAGGTTGTCGTTATATTGTAGAGCATATAGCATGGCAGAGAGATATTCATTATGACTTTTGAGAACGTTTTCCCGACAGCTTCGTTGAACCAGCCTGCACGAGTCAGAACAAGACCTGTTGCAATGAGTATGATAATAGTGAATATGCTTCCTATCGAGTTGAGAAAAACCATTTATCAAGCTCCCTTTTTCTTCTGCCGCAATACTTCGAGCGCATCCTTTTCAGGCAGCGGCCTGCTCATCAGATAGCCCTGCATCTTATCGCAGTCGATCCCCGAGAGATAATCCAACTGCTGCTGCGTCTCGATACCTTCTGCTACGATGCAAAGATCCAGGCTCTGCCCTATCTTTACAATAAAATCAGTCAGATTTTTGCTGCTTTCACTTTCAGAAATCACTCTTACGAAGGATTTATCGATCTTGAGTGTCGTTAACGGAAGCTCGCGCAGATAATTCAAGGACGAATAGCCCTTTCCGAAGTCATCCAGTGCAATCTTTACGCCCCGCTTTCTCAGTATGCGCAATTTCTCCACGATCACTTCATAATTTTTGCCGACGATCGATTCCGTAAGTTCGAGCTCGAGCTTGCAGGGGTCGATATTGGCCATTTCGATAGTTTCGGTAACCACATCAACAAAATCATCCTGCAAAAGCTGAAGCATGGAAACGTTCACAGAAACCGAAAGATTACCATAGCCCTCCTGCTGCAGTCGCTTCAGGAATATGGAGGCATTTCTCAGGACCCATTCGCCTATCGGGATTATCAGGTTCGTATCTTCCGCAACCTTGATGAAGCTATTCGGCATTACAAAGCCCATCTCATCGTTGCGCCATCTTATCAGCGCTTCGAATCCGGTAACTTCTTTGGTCTTGATATCGAACTGCGGCTGGTAGTACAATTCAAATTCGCTGTTTCCCAGAGCGGTACGCAGATACTTCTCTATATCCGACCACTCCTGTACGGCTTGCTTCATCGGCTCGCTGAAAATGACGATCCTGTTTTTTCCGTTTTCTTTCGCCTTAAGCAAAGCTATATCCGCGTTTTTTAAGAGCTCGTTAAATGAACTGCCATGGTCAGGGTATATGCAGATACCTATGCTTGCCGTATTGTAAAATACCCTGCCGTTGATTTCTATAGGGTTCTTAAGAGTTTTAAGCATTTTTACGGCAACACGTTCTATTTCATAAATATCCTTGAACTCTTCCACCAGAATTATAAAATTATCGCCGCCGAGCCTGTAAAGGCTGCAATTTTCTTCAAGAATTCCATCAATTACCGCACCCAGTTTTTTAAGCAGATCATCACCGAAGGAATGTCCAAGCGTGTCGTTTATATACTTGAAATTATCGATATCAATAAACAGGAAAGCAAACCTGTCTTCAGTATTAAGTATCGATTCGATTTTCTCATTCAGAGTAGCCCGGTTAGGCAGACCGGTAAGCTGATCGACGTAGGCGAGCTTCTCGATTTCGTTCTTGACGTCCGTAAGCTCTTTATTGCGGGCTATAAGCTGTTCTTTTGCCTGATTCATATCTTCGAACGCATGTCCTACCAGAAAATACAATAGAATCCCCGAAGCTATTACATAGGCTATGCCTTTTACGATTCCAACCAACTCGAAACTGTCTATGCTGCCAACCAACAAGCCCGTAAGCTTGTCCGAAAACAATATCCACAACGTACCCGCGACCAAATATATTATAGTAATCCTAAGAGCGATTTTATTATTCTTTTCAGGTTCCAATACACTCTACCACCTTTCCATAACCAGCGCTGATTTATACGCCAAATGGGAATGTGAAATATATCGTTGTTCCATGATTTATCACGCTGTCAATCCAGACCCTTCCGCCATGCTTCTCAATTATCTTTTTAACCGTAACAAGCCCTATACCGCTGCCTTCGAATTCTTCCGCAGTGTGCAGCCTCTGGAATACACCGAAAAGCTTGCCGGAATACTTCATGTCGAAACCGATGCCGTTGTCCCTGACATAAAAAACATAATCTTCGGATGTAAGCGTACAGCCTACCGTAATGATAGCCTTTGTTACGTCCCTGGTAAACTTGAAAGCGTTTGACAAAACATTCTGCAGCAAAAGCTTGAGCATAACCCTGTCGCCGCTGACTGAAGGCAGTCCCGAATCCAGGATCAGACTGACGTCCCGTTCGGGACAGGTAAGCCTCAATTCATTATACACATCGTAAACGATTTTTTCCAGATTAACTTCTTCCCTGTTAAGCTCCGCTCTTGCCGTTCTTGAGTACTGCAGCATCTTATTGATCATTTCTATTGATTCCTTGCTTATCGTGCTTATATTTCTAAGTATCTGAAGCGAATCATCATCGAGCTTGTCACCGAGATCCTCCATCAGAATTTTTGTATATCCGTCAACGGCTCTCATTGGGGATTTTAAATCATGCGAAACCGTATACGAGAAGGATTCCAGTTCACGTACAGCGACTTCGAGCTCTGCCGTTCTCTCTGTAACACGTTTTTCAAGCTCGGCATTCAGGGTTCTTACTTCCTTTATCGCTTTTTTGTAGCCTGTTATGTTCTCAAAAACCACTCCTATCTGATTATCGGATATCAAAAAAGCGTCGACAAGGTTGTAAACTCCCGATTTGGAGCTGTAAACCTCAAACGGCTCAGTCTTACCGGTTTCCAAAAGATTTTGGTAAATACTCAGTTCCTGGTTGGGATAGCCGAACACCTCGGACCAGGTTTTTCCGGATACGTCCGACTGTGACATACCGGTTTGGCTGAAAAAGCCCGGATTCACTTTGAGGAAGCGAATATCATTCATCCTGCCGCGATCATTATATACGGGCTCGAATATGAAAAAACCGTTAATCATTTTATCGAAAAGCAGTTCATATCTATATTCACTCGTGAAAAGATTTTCCTGTGTCCGTACAAGCTCGTCATATTGCCTCTTAAGCTTGTCATCCGCCTGCGAAAGGTCTTTGTAAAGGCCCATCAGCTCTCTGTTGCTTTCCGACAGTATAGTTTTCATCGATTTCAATTTTTTGAGATAAAACAGCAGGATAGTTATAAAACAAAGAAGTATGAGAGTTATGATCAGAGAAGTATAGATCAACGCCCTGTGTTCCTCGAAATAGTTGAAAGGCTTGTTTGCAATAGCACTGCCTTTAGGAATGGCTTCGAGTCCTATATGGAATCTCTGCAAAACCTTGTAGTCAAATTCGTAGCTAAAGAATTTCTTTCTCACTATTGGCAGTTTTGACGCCTTTTCACCGCCAAGTATCCTGATTGCAAGTTTGGCAGCCTCCTCGCCGTTCTGTTTGCCGTTTACCATACTACCGCCTATTACGCCGGTCCCTATCGTAAAGTCATAAAGGTTATATACGGGTACGGGACTTTCCGAAGTGAGCATCCTGAAAAAATAATCGACCCCGAGCTTCATCTTGCCGGATCTTGGCGAATAGGAATTACAGATAACAATGCTTTGGGGCGAAGCGTCTCTTACCTTTTTGAACAGACTATTCAGATCGATATCGTTCAATGGAATAATTTTAATACCGTCATAATTTGCCCGTATGGCGTTTATGGTCATTTCACCCGAAGATAGGCCGCTTTCAGTATCATCGAATATGACATAGACCGTTTTAATACCGGGATTGATTTTCATTGCAGCGGCCATGGTCCCGGCCGGGTCCCTTATCTCGACGACGCCTGTTACATCTGTCTTGCCATCCAGAATTAACTTAAGGCTATTTTCATCGACGCCGCTGAAAACCACAGGCGCGCCGGAAAACATGGTATCCCTGTTTTCGAGCGCGAATTTGAACGCCGCGTCGTCCGTCGTTATTATTACGTCTATCTTCTTATTGAAATACTTGTAGAAGAGCCTGTTCTTCAATTCACTAAGGTTCAGCTCGCTAGGGAACTCTTTCCAGTCCATATATTCGATATATACCGAATAACCGTTGCCATCCTTGTTCAGAACGTCGACTATACCCGTATTCTGATCCCTGGTCCAGGGCTGGCTTTGATCATATGAATTCAATATCAGTACGCTTTTCGGCTGTTGGAGCGCGGCTGCCGCGGAAAGCTCCTGAGCCGGTGAGTTTTCAGCCGATATTTTTGTCGGATATGCAAGCAAAAGCAATATCGAAAGCATTATTACGGTAGAAATTTTCAAATGCCCTTGCCTCACCGGCATAATCCGGCCTCCTCTCATGTATACGCGGGTTTCTACATTATTTACATCGGATTTTGAACGGTAAAGCATAACCTTCTATAGGTAAATGTCAGAAAATTCCACATTGATTTTTTCGACGCTATTCTTAACACAGGCGTAATCCTTCAGCGCCGCACCGCTGCCAATATCCTGCTTTGGTTTGCAGGGAAGCTCGATCATAAAATCGGCGCCCTTCCCCAGCTCGCTTTTGACGCTTATTTTCCCATTATGCTTTTCAACCAGAGACTTTACAAGGGATAATCCTATACCGCTTCCTTCGTGATTTCTTGTAAGTGTGTTTTCCACCTGCTGAAATCTTTCGAAAATGCAATCCAGCTTATCCTGCGGTATTCCCGTGCCCGTATCCTCTATTCTGATTACGACCTTGTCTGTTCCGCCGCTTATATTTACCCTGATATAACCTCCTCTATCGGTAAACTTGATGGCATTTGACAAAAGATTCAGAATGATGCGTTCGATCTGGTCGGGGTCGCATGCGATACACAATTCCTCCAGCTCGGTGTCGAACTCGAGCGTTATACCCCTGCTTTTTATATATTCGGCAACAGATATGGCGATATTTTCGACCAATTCGACTATGTTGCAGTTCTGCATGTTCAATTCATAATAATCAGAATCAATCTTTGATACATCTATCAGATTGTTGACAAGCCTCAGCTGTCTGTAGCAATTCTGCTGAATGATCTTCAGGTATTTGCCGAGCCTGGCATCCGTCCGGCTGTCGCATTCATTGCAAACCAACCGGTCCTTCAGCAGTTGCATCATTTGAATAGACGATAATATGACTGTCAAAGGGGTTCTTAATTCATGAGAGATATTCGCGAAGAATTCCGTTTTTATTTTATCGAGCTCCACCATTTCGCTCAGCATTTTTCTGCTATCGGCCAATTCCCTTTCCTTGATCAGCAGCTCTATATTCCTGACTATTTTCATTTCGGAATTATCCGATACGATTGTGAAGCTGTGGTTATTCATTATATCCGCAACCTCGGCCATGCCGGTCCTCTTCATATCATATAGACACAGGGCGATAAACGGATACTCTCGAAAAACATCATTTATTTTTTGCTCATAATACTCGAAATCCCTGTAATAGCTTTTCTCAAGCCAAGCTGTATCGCCTACGGCCCTAAGGCCGTCAAAACCGTTATCACGCGCGTATTCTAGCAGTTCCAGCCACTGTCGGTTCACTCTGAGGTCATTGAAACTGCCTTCCAGTACATACCACTGTGTATATGGCAGCAATATCAGCCGGCCGTTTTTGAGATAAGTATCGACACTTTCCACCGATGTCCTGATTATTTCTTTTGCTTCCTCATGGTTTATTGTTTGAGAATAGATCCAAATACATAATTCATTGTTGATCAGACCTGATTTTATATATGGAGCCACTACTTTGCAGAAATCCCTGCCGGATGAATATAGGCTGGCGATATGCGTACCCCAGGGTATATCGCCGATCATTTCTATGCCGGAATTCCTCAAACTATCCATTACATGTCTCCCATCGTAATAATTATGTTGATTTATGTCAAGCTGTACCAGCAGTATTTTAACACTTGTGGTTTTTTATTTCAAACATAATATTGGCCCGTATGGTGATAACACAATAAATCGACTCACTCAATAAATTTTCATAAAAAAAGAGTAAGATGATCACTCACCTTACTCCTTTGGATATTTACTTAAGCGCTATTATTTCTTTACGACCGCCTGTGCTGCTGCAAGTCTTGCAATCGGCACACGGAATGGCGAGCAGGAAACATAGTTGAGCCCGATGTTGTGGCAGAATTCGACAGAAGACGGATCTCCGCCGTGTTCGCCGCAGATTCCGAGCTTGATGTCAGGCCTTGTAGCCTTGCCGCCGGCAACAGCCATCTTCATGAGCTTGCCTACGCCATTCTGGTCGATCCTGGCAGTCGGGTCGGACTCGAATATCTTGACCTTGTAATAGTCGTCGAGTATCCTTCCTGCATCGTCACGGCTCAGTCCGTAGGTCATCTGGGTCAAGTCGTTCGTACCGAACGAGAAGAATTCGGCTTCGGTCGCTATCTCGTCGGCCAGCAAAGCAGCCCTCGGTATCTCGATCATCGTACCAACCTTGTAGTCGAGCTTGACGCCTGCTTCAGCAATGATCGAATCGGCAGTCCTGACAATGATATCCTTTACGAACTTCAATTCCTTGATTTCACAAACCAGCGGGATCATGATCTCGGGAACGATGCTCATACCCTTCTTGTTAACATTAATAGCAGCCTCGATGATAGCCCTTGTCTGCATTTCGGCTATTTCAGGATAGGAAACCGCGAGACGGCAACCCCTGTGGCCCATCATAGGATTGAGCTCATGCAGGTTCTTTATAATTCCCTTGAGCGTATCGGCTGAAATATCCAATTCCTTTGCCAAAGCCTTGATATCTTCCTCATCCTGCGGCAGGAACTCATGCAGCGGAGGATCCAGCAGCCTTATCGTTACCGGATAGCCCTTCATTTCAGTGAAGAGGCCTTCGAAATCGCCCCTCTGCATCGGTAGAATCTTGTCAAGGGCTTTCTTCCTCTGTTCTACATTGCTTGAAACGATCATCTGCCTGAAGGCGAATATCCTGTCGGGTTCGAAGAACATGTGCTCGGTACGGCAGAGGCCTATGCCTTCAGCGCCGAATTGCATTGCCTGCCTTGCGTCCCTGGGCGTGTCGGCATTCGTTCTTACCTTAAGCGTCCTGATCTCATCGGCCCAGGCCATGAAGGTTGCGAAATCGCCCGTCATTTCAGGCGCAACGGTCGGGAGCTGTTCACCGTAGACATTGCCGGTAGAGCCGTCGATCGAGATCCAATCTCTTTCAACGTACTTTTTACCGTTTTTATCGATGAAATATTTCTCAGCTTCATTTATCGTAATTTCACTGCAGCCTGCAACACAGCAGGTGCCCATGCCACGTGCGACAACCGCCGCATGGGAGGTCATTCCGCCGCGCCCGGTCAGTATGCCCTGTGAAACATTCATACCTTCTATATCTTCGGGAGAGGTTTCTAGTCTTACAAGCACTACCTTCTTTTCCCCGCCCTTGACAGCTTCAACCGCATCCTCGGCCTTGAAGAATACTTTTCCGGTAGCAGCTCCGGGTGATGCCGGAAGGCCCTTTGCTATCGGCGTAGCAGCCTTCAATCCCTTGGGATCGAAGTTCGGGTGGAGCAGAGCGTCGAGCTGCTTGGGGTCAACCTTCATAATAGCTTCCTGCTTTGTAGCCATACCTTCATTGACAAGGTCGACGGCGATCTTCAAAGCAGCGGCGGCAGTTCTCTTGCCGTTTCTGGTCTGCAGCATGAACAGCTTGCCCTTTTCAATCGTGAACTCCATATCCTGCATGTCTTTATAATGCTTTTCAAGTGTTTCGGCTATCGTGACAAACTGATTGTAAGCGTCGGGGTTGATCTCCCTCATCTTGTCGATGGTCTGAGGCGTTCTGATACCAGCTACGACATCTTCGCCCTGGGCATTCATTAGGAATTCGCCATACAGCTTCTTCTCGCCGGTGGACGGGTTCCTTGTGAATGCGACGCCCGTTCCGGAATCGTTGCCCATATTGCCGTAAACCATTTCCTGTACATTGACCGCAGTGCCCCAGTCTCCCGGGATATCATTGAGCCTTCTGTAAACGATAGCTCTCGGATTGTCCCATGAACGGAAAACCGCCTTGACTGCTTCCATCAGCTGAATCTTGGGCTCCTGTGGGAATTCCTCGCCCTTTTCTTCATTGTACAGCTTCTTGAATCTCTTTACGACTTCCTTAAGGTTGTCTGCGGTGAGATCCGTATCGAATTTGGCTTTATTTTCTTCCTTTACTGTATCAAGAATCTTTTCGAACTTAGGCTTTTCAACTTCCATAACGACGTCGCTGAACATCTGGATAAACCTTCTGTAGCTGTCGTATGCGAATCTTTCATTGCCTGTGAGCTTTGCAAGGCCTTCCACAACGGAATCGTTCAGGCCCAGATTGAGGATGGTGTCCATCATTCCCGGCATTGATGCGCGTGCGCCGGAGCGGACCGAAACAAGGAACGGGTTGGCAGGATCACCGAATTTTTTGCCTACAGTAGCTTCTGTTGTTGCAAGCGCCTGGTAGATCTGATCTTCGATTTCCTTTGATATCGTTTTTCCGTCTTTATAGTACTGTGTGCAGGCATCGGTTGTTACTGTAAAACCCCTCGGCACTGGAAGTCCGAGGCCCGTCATTTCCGCAAGGTTGGCTCCTTTACCACCGAGCAGGTTTTTCATCGAGGCATTCCCCTCTTTGAACAAATAAACGAACTTTGCCATATATACCTCCGCTTAATATGTAGTTTATGGATTTAAAAACAAGCAGATGTTAGCTTCCCGCTTAACCCATATCATTATAACATAATATACTTAAATTAATATATTTTTCATTAAAATTTTGAATCCATAATACCGTGAAATAGCTTTCCCATAAACATATGCATTTAATACAATCATTTTTTTACATAGTCTGCAAAATGATCGCTGTACTTTATCTCTCCATCGGCAAGTATCCACATCGCCTCGGTATCCGGCAGGCTTTCGATGAACGGCAGCCCTTCCTCGAACGGCATGTTGAATACCGAAGTCGAAAGCGCGTCCGCTGTGCCGGAATCCATGCAAAGGATAGTGATGGATTTATAGTAAGCAGCCGGGAATAACGTCGCAGGATCTATTATATGGTGATAGTTCCTGCCGCCGACAGTATAATAACGCTCGTATATACCGCTGGTAACCACTGAAGAGTCGATGGCATTGACTATTTTGATCTCTTTCTGTTCGCTTGCAAGGTCGGGGTTCTGGATGCCCACGTTCCAGGGCTGCCCCTTGCCTTCCTTGCTGCCGAGAGCGCGGACGTTTCCTCCGACACTTATCAGGCCCGAAGTAAAACCGTTTTCCTCGGCTATCCGGCTGACCATTTCCGTTGAATAGCCTTTGGCAACGGCGCCGACGTCCAGGCTCATTTCAGGATCCGAAAGATAGACGGTGGAGTCATTTTCGTTAATGATAACTTTACTTATATCAATATGCTTGTTTGCCTCCTTCAGCTTATCCATCGGAGGCAGTTGGGCGTTTTCCGGGTCGTCTACTCCACTTTCACGGTAATCGTGCCAGATGCTGAGGACCGAACCGAAAGCGATGTTTACCTTGCCGTCCGTCTTTTTATACCAATCCTTGGAAAATTTAATAAGATCTATTATCCTTTTGTCTACTTTCACAGGAGACTTGCCTGCATTGTCGTTTACCGTCCTGAGATTGTTAATGCCCTCGTAATCGTTGTAAATATCATAAAGCTTGTGATATTCAAGCAATTTGTCATGGATAAGCTGGGAATACTTCGTGAACTCCTCCTTACTGTGGGCATATCCGACGATGCTCGTCATCGTATCGAACACTCCGAGGAATTGCGAATCGTAACGTGTAAGTTTTGCCTTTCCGCATGCGGAAAGGTTGATCAGTATAAATATGGTAAGTAAAAAAGAAATCAGTCTTTTGGTCAAAATGCGCACCCCAAAATTTTAATTGTATTTATCTTTACAAAAACAGAGAGGCAATATAATTGCCTCTCATAATTATATAATACCATAATTTTATATTTCTTACTATTTAGCGTTTGCAGAAGCCTTTTCTATTACATTCTGGAAATCACCTATGTGGACGGTTACTGAGGAAGTAAGGTCTGCTGCGGTCGCAACGCCTTCGTTAACAGCGATACCCTTGATTTCGTCCATGGACTTGCCGGCAACATATTTTGCAAATGCTGCAGCTTGTTCATTCCATTCCTTGCCGATCTTCGAAGCCTTTTTCATACCGTATGCGTCGCCGAGTTCGTTCTTGGTCTGTACGGCTGCCTTGATATCGGAAGTGATCTTGCCGGTTGCGTCGAAGTTGACGCTTCCCTGAGATGCATCTATTACACAGCTGGTGACCTTGCCGTCCGCTCCGAAGGTGGTAGCCGTGTAATAGGAATAAGCCTGTGCGAGGCCCGCTTTATCGGCTGCTACGTCAGCTGACTGTCCCATGCTGGTCTCAATTCCAAGACCGAGTTTGTCGCCTGTTTTTGCTCCAAGCTCCTGGGCATTGTTTACCGCCTTTTCGACAGCTGCGACAAAATCGCCTATGTGTACGGTAACGGATGATGTAAGGTCGGCTGCGGTTGCTACGCCTTCTTCATTTACGGCTATACCCTTAACTTCGTCAAGGGTCTTTCCAACTACGTATGCAGCAAAAGCGTCAGCCTGTTCGTTCCATTCCTTGCCGATCTTTGAAGCCTTGCCCATGCCGTATTCGGTTCCGAGTTCCTGTTTGGTTTTGAATGCGGTATCCTTGGATGTAACAAGCTTGCCGTCCTTGGCGAAATTGATCTTCGTCTGTGCGGCGTCGATCCTGCAGCTCACTATTTTGCCCGAGTTATCTACCAATACTGCCGCAACCATTGAATCGGTTTCGGCAAGCCCATCCTTCTCGCCTGCATCAGTCGATTTTGCTACGGATGTTACTACACCCAAACCTGTCTTCAAAGCATCACCGGACGCAGGCGCAGCCGTAGCCGTAGATTCTGCCGGAGCAGCCGCCGCGGTTGTTGCCGCTTCCCCTGTTACTGTTGTTGCAGCTTCACCCGAGGGTGTACCTGCAGTACTGCCACAGCCGCTGAAAATAACAGCTACCATAGCAAGAGCTAAAATTAATGCAAAAACCTTTTTCATAATGACCCTCCTGTTTATTTATATATTTTATTAACCCAGCCGTTTCAAGGCCGGAATAATAAACCTCAGCAATGTGGCTGTTACTATCCCCGCAATTACCCCTGAGACCAGCAGCAGCGGAAGATAAGCCAGCAGATAGAAACCCGTATATATGAACGTTATTGCCGTAAACTGCCCTATATTATGCGCTACCGCGCCTGTTACGCTTATTGCCAGGTAGGACGCCTTTTCCCTGAACAGCAGTAAAACGACAAGCATCAGTGTCAGAGAAAATATGCCTCCGCAGAAGCTCAGCAATGCCGCAATAAGTCCGCGTGTGGCTAACACGAAAACCGCTTTAAGCACTGCAATGGTATATGCCTGGCCTTTCGACAGAAAAAACAGCGCATACATTACGGCAATATTCGATAGACCGAACTTCACTCCAGGCACCGGTAGCGGAAGCGGCGGCAGCGTATTTTCTATTACCGTCAGTATCAGGGCGAGTGCAAAAACCAATCCCGTCAATACCAGACGCTTAGTTCCGCCCGAATTCTTATCATATTGACCGATCGTTACCTTGTCTCCCATCACTTTCCCCCGCTGCCTATGATGATATCCGGTTCATCTCCGCTGCGTCCGCCCACCGGAACAAGCTTCAGCACTACCCCGTTCGGGAGGCAGGCTGCGTTCTGCCCGACCGTATGGAGCTTGCCGGTCTTTATACAGATCTTGTCCGGACAGTCGGATTCAATGAAGCTTATGTTTCCTTCATTATCGACCTGGAACACTACACTGGGCTTCTGCGGTATCGAAAACACCCTCTCGTGACCGCCCTCCAGGCCGACAGTCTCGACCAGCTCGTTGTTATAGTATATCTCTGCCTTTGCTGCCCGTCCGCCGTACATACTGCCGTAAACGAGCCAAATAACCAACCCGGCCGCGATTATAGCGGCTATGATTAATAGATCGGTCCTTTTGAAAAACTTCATTCCTTCCTTGCCAAAAGAAGCCATTTCAACCCAGCTTTCCTATATTAGAGCCTTATCAGGGCGCTGACGAATATCAACAAGGATAAACTCCCCATTATTAATACGTAATTTTTTATGGAAGTGATAAATGTAACAGCTTTTTCCTGCCGCCCGTAAAAAATGTTTATGTTTTTCTGTACAGGCCACAACGTAAGCAATATCAGCAGGCATACGGGCGAAAGTATCTTCAGCAGCACCATTGCAACAACAGCCGCATAACAGAGGTAATACAGCAGCGCAAACAGGTGCAGCGACTTTTTTCCGAGGTAGTAGGGCAGCGTGTAGCGTTTGACCGCAATATCCTTTTCAACATCGCAGATGTTGTTGGCAAGCATTATATTAGCCGTTGTGCAAACAGGCGATACGGAAAGGAACAATACCGCGAGCACAGGTGCTACGGCTACTTCCAGGCTTATCCTGTCCCATCCGAGCCCCAATGTTATTATCCAATTTTTGGGCATATTTATATAAAACATTATGAACGGTATGAACAATCCGTAGAAAACGCCGGATAGCAGCTCCCCGAGGGGTTGTCTTGAAATCGGGACCGGGCCGTACGTATACAGTACGCCGGTTAAAAAGCATAGACCACCCAGCAGGAGGATCACAATATCCGTCAGGTAAACCAGGTACAAGCCCAAGGCGGCGCTAATTCCGAATAACAGGTATATTATCGCAAGTGCGCTCCTTCTCCTGAACTGCAGCTCCTGGTCGTTTGTCTTCGTATCGATGTAATTGTTTATCGCAGTTGTCGTAAGGTCGAATATGAACATCGAGGCAAAGAAGACAAGCGTATTGAGCCAGTTGACAGTCTGACCGCGGTAAAAAAGATATGCCAGGCTTATCAAAAAAGCAAAAAGGCTCGTTATTTTCGTTTTTATCTCTACGTAGCTCAGAAATCTATTCATACGTCAACCTCTTCAAAAAGCGAAACACCGGCCTAGAAAACTCTATATGCCTTATTAAGTATTGCCTCCAGACTGCTCCTCTTTACTTCCGTAACCTGCAACCTGCCAAGGATCGCGAGATATTTGTCATAGTATTTTTTTGCTATCGATCTGGTATAGCTCAAACCTTCCGATTCCAGAACCGCAGAATTCAGTTCCTTCTGCGTTACTTCCCGTTTTGCCGCCCGGTCCTTCAAGCCGACTATTTTCTGGAACGAATGGATTATGGGCAGGGTCATCACGTTTTTGGCGAAATCGGACTGCACGGGCTTCATCGCTACATTTTGGTCGGCTTCAAAATCCATACAGTCGTCGATCAGTTGGAATATCATGCCAAGGTGCCGCCCCATGCGCTTGTAAAGGTTCGATTCTTCCGGATTGCAGCCGGCCATAAATGCGCCTGCATTGAAGGCCGCTTCGAACAATGCCGCAGTCTTGCCTTCTATTATTTTGAAATATTGGTAAACGGAAAGGCCGAAATTCCCGCTGTTGACCTGTTCGTTCAATTCGCCGGTACAGACCCTGGTCATATAATCAGGCATGTCGAGCTCCAGGTAATCCCGCCTGTTCGAAACAGAGGACGCAAGCTTGAGCGAAGCGCAAAGAAGATAATCTCCGCATATTACCGCAATCCTGTTGTCGTAGTTCTTGTTCAGGGTAGGTATCCCTCTGCGGATATCGGCGTCGTCAATAACATCATCGTGCACCAGAGTTGCCAGGTGCAGAACCTCTATCGCTGCGGCCAGTTTTACGGCATCCGGCTTTATGCGGTCTTCACCGTTCATAGCGCAGGTCAACAGAGACATAGCTCTGATGAACTTGCCCTTTGAACCGGCCAGATGCCTGGTAAATCTGCGTATGATGTAGGGGGACGCCGATAAGGTACGGTCGACCTCTTCCTTGGCCAGGGCGAATGCTTCGTCGAAAGTCAGGTATGAAGTTTGCGCTTCTTTTTCGGCGGCAGTATCAGTCATTATATAAATACCACTTTCTAACCCATTTGACATGCTTCCATTTTTCCTTCAGTACAGGCATTACCCAGTAATCCAGTCCGAGAATCCTGCCGGCTGCTATCAGCATGGCTATCCCGGCAAAAATCATCCAGAAGCTCGACAGGTACAGGCCGGTAGTCGTTACGAACATTGCCTGCAGTATCAGCGACGCGGCTGCAGCCGGCGTGGTGAAGAGACCTCCGATAAGAGCCAGGCCTATCAGTATTTCGGCTATAACTATCGCTATCTGCATGAACATCTGCATTCCGTTATACGGAAGGATGAATTTTCCGACTATCCAGTTGACAAACGGTACGTCAAGCATGAACGCGTAATCGCTTATCGATGAGCTTGCCAGGGGCTTTCCGCTTACGAAGATCACATGGAAGAGTCCAAGGAAGTTGAAGTTCATCAACGTTGTGCCGACACCTGCAGCAGCGTTGGCTGCCGCGTCGGCGCTTCCGCCTGCCGCATTGGTTGCCGAGCTTACCGCGTCTGCCAATCTTATTACTGTTGCTCCCGCTGCGTGCGCTGCGGTTGTCGTGGCCGAACTGGTTCCGTCCGTAGCGCCTCCACCGGCAGCGCCGCCGTTGAGTATATTATCATAAAAGCCTCTGGCTCCGCTGAAGAAGCCTGTAAGCTTAGGCGATACAAACCAACCTTCTACGATCTTCATGACGCCTTCAAACAGCCATACCAATCCGAGCCAGACCCGAAGAGGCATCAACAGAAAACTCGGAGTTCTGTTGGAAAGATGTCCGCCTACAAAGCTCCTTCTGTTCCTGACTGTAAAGAACTCGTGCTTCAGGTAGCTGAACACCTTGTTCCAGCCCAGAACCTGCACGAAATAAAGCACATTGATGAAATGCTTGGCAAACATGGCAAGGAAGGAGGGCAGGCTGAACTTTTTGTTGGGCAAGCCTACATGAGCCACTCCATAGCGTCCGCCGATGCTTACCATGATTCCATGGAAAGCTGGTTTGTACTCCTCCATTTCGCCCTTGCCGGTGACGGCACAGACTATATTGTGAGCAACGGTATCGGCGCTTTGTTCGCAGTTTTCAACAACCTGCGGAACAGGCATCTTTTCGCCTTCAGGTGTATAGAGCATATTGTCGCCCGCAACGAATACATGGTCGTTGTCAAGCGAACGCAGATATTTGTCGATCTTTATCCTGCCGCGGTTTGCCGACTGCAGATTCTGCGCAGCCTTTGACGTAATGTCGGAGGCTTCGATACCGGCAGCCCAGACCACAGTGCCCGAGATCTCCCTGGTAACGACATCGTTCCTTTTCAGCTCTATGAAATCCTTTCCTATATTGACAACGCCCGTATTCATCATTACTCGTACGCCCATCTTGTTCAGCCGGCGCTCAACCTTGACCGACAGCTTTTCGGGCAATATCGGGCAAGGGCGCGGAAGCACGTCGATATCCGAAATTGAAACCAACCCGGGGTCTATTTCATATTTATCACACAGGATAGGGGCATATTCCGCTATTTCCCCCGCAAGCTCTACACCTGTAAAGCCCGCGCCGACTATATGGAATGCCAGCAGCCGTCTTCTCTCGGCCGGGTCCGTCTCGATAGCCGCCTTTCTGAATACTTCATGTATATGGTCTCTCAAGATAACGGCGTCCTCGTACGACCATAGCTTGAACGCATTCTCCTGGGCTCCGGGAACTCCAAAATAAGTAGGTTTGGAGCCTGCAGACAGCACCAGGTAATCATAGGCATATTGCTCTCTTTTACCGATGACCTGCTTCTTCCCGAAATCGATAGAATCAACAGTATCCTGCTTTACGTCAACCCTCCTGCCGGCAAAAACGCGTTTAAGGCTAATCTTGATACTGTCTTCGTCAACACGGCTTGCCGCAACCTCATGAAGCTCGGTAAGCATCGTATGGAAGGGATTTTTGTCAATTATTGTGATCTTTACATCTTTATTTTTTGCAAATCTTTTAGCCAGCTTCTTAGCTGTCAGAATACCTGCATAACCAGCCCCTACGATTACGATCTTCGTATCCATCATCTTCTCCCGCATTGCAATTTTTCAATAATATTTTCTCAAATACCCGCGATATTGTCAACTATTTAACAAAATAAAATCACTAAATCATAATATAAGAATACTTTACTATAACATGAAAATTATTGCAACAAACATATACTTCTTCCCCATTATGATAATATTTAAACAGTTATATTATACGCAAATGAATTATGTGGCGAAATAGAGGCGAAACAGACGAAACACAGGGACGGTTCTTTTGTTTCGGTGAGTCGGTGGCAGTTCAGAACTAATTAGGGGAAATAACCCGTCGCCACGTACCAAGATCAAAGAAAAAGAAGCAGGGTTGTTCCCCCGCTTCCCGGTGTTTCAAGCATTATCAATTTTATCAAAAATCGAATTTACTTTCAAAGTAAGCGTCGAGTTCCTCGATGCGTATCCTCTCCTGGGTCATCGTGTCCCTGTCGCGTATCGTTACGCTCGCGTCGTTCAGCGAATCGAAGTCGAAGGTGATGCAGTACGGCGTACCTATTTCATCCTGCCTTCTGTAGCGCTTTCCTATGCTGCCCGTCTCGTCGTACTCGCAGACATACTTTTTGGTAAGCTTCTCGTAAATCTTGTAAGTATCGTCCCCAAGCTTCTTTGAAAGCGGCAGCACACCTATCTTGATCGGAGCTATGGCCGGATGCAGATGCATTACCGTCCTTATGTCGCCCTCCGCCACCTCTTCTTCATCGTAAGCGTCGCACAGGAACGCGAGCGTCACCCTGTCCGCACCGAGCGAGGGTTCTATACAATATGGAACATATTTTTCGTTGGTTGTGGGATCGAAGTACGACAGATCTTCCTTCGAATGCTCCATATGCTGTTTGAGATCGTAATCCGTCCTGTCCGCTATGCCCCAAAGCTCGCCCCAGCCGAACGGGAACTTGAATTCGATATCGGTCGTAGCCCTGCTGTAGAAGGAAAGCTCCTCCTTGGCGTGATCCCTGAGCCTGAGATTGTCCTTGTTGAGTCCGAAATTCTGCAGCCAGGTGTAGCAGAAGTCCTTCCAGTAAGCAAACCACTCGAGGTCCTTACCCGGTTCGCAGAAGAATTCGAGCTCCATCTGTTCGAATTCGCGGATCCTGAATATGAAATTACCCGGCGTGATTTCATTTCTGAAGGATTTGCCTATCTGTCCGATACCGAAAGGTATCTTTTTCCTTGTCGATCTCTGGACATTCTTGAAATTAACGAAAATGCCCTGGGCAGTTTCCGGTCTAAGGTATATTTCAGCCTTTGAATCCTCTGTAACGCCCTGGTAGGTTTTATACATGAGGTTGAATTTACGTATGTCCGTAAAGTTACCGGAGCCGCAGTTCGGGCATTTTACGCCTTTTTCCTTTATGTAGTCCAGCAGCTGCTCGTTTTTCCAGCCATCCACGGAAATATCAACGCCGTTTTCCTTATTCCAGTCTTCTATGAGCTTATCGGCCCTGTGCCTCGTTTTACAATCCTTGCAGTCGATCAGCGGATCGCTGAAACCACCCACATGTCCCGACGCTACCCAAACCTGCGGATTCATCAGGATCGCGCAATCCAGTCCGACATTATACGGGCTTTCCTGGACGAATTTTCTCCACCAGGCCCTCTTAACGTTGTTTTTAAGTTCAACTCCCAACGGGCCGTAATCCCATGCATTTGCAAGGCCTCCGTAGATATCCGAGCCCGGGAACACATAACCCCTGTTCTTGGCAAGTGCAACGATCTTCTCCATTGATTTCTCTGTTAACATTGACAAACCTCCATAAATCGTCAGTTATATGATTAATCAAATATTACTACCACTATTTCTTTTTTCGTCCGACAAGCCCCGATACCTCGTCCAATATGGCGCGCGCAGCGGAAAGCTTGCTCATGAGAGGCAGATCTGCAACGGTTCCGTCGCGTCTTAAAATCTTTATTATATTGGTATCGGTGCCGAAGCCCGCTCCTTCCATAGTAACGTCATTTGCCACAATCAGGTCGAGATTTTTAGACTTTACCTTTTTCTCGGCATTTTCAAGCAAATGATCGGTTTCGGCACAAAACCCGACTAATATCCTATTGCCTTTATTCTTACCCAATTCCTTCAGTATATCGGTATTTTTCTCAAGCCGGAGCACCATTTCGTCATCATTTTTCTTTATCTTGAGCCCGGAAATCTCCGCCGCCCTGTAATCCGCAACTGCCGCCGCCCCTATGACCACGTCGCAGCCCTCGAAATACTTCATTACCGCACTATACATATCCTTCGCGCTGGTGACCGGAACGAATTCCACCCCGGCGGGCTGCTCGAGCGATACAGGCCCGGATACCAATACAACCTCGGCCCCCCGCTCGACTGCGGCCTTTGCCACCGCGTAACCCATCTTCCCCGAGGAATGGTTGGAAATGTAACGCACAGGGTCGATCGCTTCCCGGGTAGGCCCGGCAGTTATAAGTATCCTGACGCCTTCAAGCTCGCGCGCGGGCATCAGTATTGAAACGGCCTCTTCCACTACAACAGCAGGTTCCGGCAGCCTGCCTTTTCCAGACAGACCTTCCTCAGCCATTGGTCCGATACCGGGTTCCATAAACCTGTAACCCAGTTTTTTCAGTTTTTCTATATTATCCTGTACTATAGGATTGGCGTACATGTTGAAATTCATCGCAGGCACTATCAGGACGGGCGCCTTTGTCGCCATGACCGTGGTCGACAGCATATCGTCCGCTATTCCGCACGCCAGCTTGCTGATGATATTTGCGGTCGCAGGCGCTATCAGGAACAGGTCGGCTTTCTGAGCGAGCGAAATATGCCTTATGTCCCATTGTGCAGGCTCTTCGAACATATCGGTCACTACCGGCCTGTGGGACAGTGAGCGGAAAGTGAGAGGCGTCACGAATTTCTGCGCATTGGCTGTCATAATCACATCTACCTCTGCTCCAAGCTTTTTGAGCCTGCTGACAACTTCGACCACCTTGTATGCCGCTATGCCCCCGCATACGCCGACTACCACATTCTTTCCCTCAAGCTGCATGATTTCGCCCTCCTTTCCAAAACACCTGATTGTTGCGTCGGCATAAACTTCGATATCCCCTGCTGCGCAGCAATTCATATTATCCTTGTAATCGTACGAAAAAGGTTAAGGCGTATTTGTAAACTACCTTAACCCAAGATATCCGTTTAATAAATTGAATTCACCAATTCGGTAAATCCGCCTGATGGCAGCTCATTTCCTACTTGATGCCGCTCTTTGTCCTGATGTATGTTATCTTGTCCTCGTTGATTTCGTTCAATGCCACGGTAACAGGCTTTTCGGAAGCACACCTCGTCAGCTTGTGAGCGCCGTCGACTATCTGTCTTGCTCTCTTCGCGGTCTCTACAACCAGCGTGTACCTGCAGTCCACCTTGTTCAGCAGATTGCTGATCGGCGGATATATCATGGATAAGCCACCTTCTGATGCCATTTAAATACCTCCATTAAATTATTATTCTTCTTCTATATCCTGCGTATCGTCAGCAAGGTCAGAATCCTTGGCATTCAGCCTGTGCGCAACTGTTTCGGGCTGAACCGCCGACAGGATTATGTGATCGCTGTCCGTAATGATAACGGCTCTGGTTCTTCTGCCGTAAGTGGCGTCGATCAGCATGCCACGGTCCCTTGCTTCCTGGATAATTCTTTTGATAGGGGCTGATTCGGGGCTGACAATAGCGACGAGCCTGTTTGCTGAAACAATATTGCCAAAGCCGATGTTAATCAGTTTCATGCGTTGTCCTCCTTCTTCCACGGGATTGCATTATTCCCTCGTCAATCACTCGATATTCTGAATCTGTTCTCTGATTTTTTCGATTTCGCTTTTGATCTCCACCACGTTTTTGGTAATTGCCAGATCGTTGGCCTTTGAGCCTATAGTGTTTATTTCCCTGTTCATCTCCTGCACCAGGAAATCGAGCTTTCGCCCGATAGGAATGCTCAGGGTAAAGGCTTCCCTCATCTGTGAAATATGGCTTGCCAATCTCACAAGCTCTTCGTCGATACTGCATCTGTCCGCAAAAATCGCAACTTCCGTAGCTATTCTGTTTTCATCCGCCACCTGCTGGTCGAGTAAATCCTTTATACGCGCCGTCAATTTCAGCTTGTAATCCTTCGGAACCTCGGGCGCTCTTTTACCGATCTCGCCTATTATGCCTTCGATATAATCGGCTCTCTCGAGCAGGACATTTTTCAGGCCTTCGCCCTCGACCTCCCTCATACGGATCAAAGAATCGAGCGCTTTTCCCGCGGCTTCCTTAAGAAGCGTCCACAACAGTTCTTCATCCTCGGGAGCCTGCTCCACCTTTAGTACGTCCGGGAATTTGGAAATCAGCGAGACCGTTATGTCGTCCGCCAGTCCGTATTTGTCCCTCAGTGTTTCAACTGCCGTGATATAAGCCTTTGATAGGGGTTCGTCAAAAGATACATGCTTCGAATCTTCACTATAGTTATAATATGTAATGAACACATCTATTTTGCCTCGCGAGATGGTCTTTCCCACCAGTTCCCTGACCTTATCCTCAAGGAAGCTTATCTGCCTCGGCATTTTAATGAATACGTCTGAATACCTGTGGTTTACTGTCTTTATTTCAACTGTGAATTCCTTGCCGTCCCTGGAACTATCTCCACGGCCGAAACCCGTCATGCTTTTTATCATATATACCTCTTTTTACCTGCAATACTTATTGGTATTATAACATAACTTCCGTCAAATAAAAGGCTAATTTTCGAATTTTTATAAATTATTAAGGTTTATCTCTCAATTACTCTCATTTTCGCCCGTACCCATATCACCAAGCTCATACATTATAATTGCCGCCGCAGCCAACCCTGCCGTCTCGGTCCTCAATATCCTCGGGCCAAGCGTTACGGAGGCAAAACCGCCCTGTACCGCTTTTTCGGCCTCAGCCGGAGTAAAACCGCCTTCGGGTCCTATGAATACGGCAACAGAACTTTTGCGGCAGGCACCCGATTCGCCATTTCCAACCGGTGCCGAACGTCGGGCGGAAAAAGCCTTCAATTGCCTTCGCAAGCTGCCCCTGCTCTCCTCCTCATACGGAAGAAGCTTGAGATCGAAATCAGCGGCCTGCTTTACAGCCATGTCGAAGCCTATGGGATCGCCGATCTCCGGAATAATACCACGGTCGCACTGCTTGGCGGCCTCCAGCGCTATCCGGCTCCAGCGTGTTACCTTCGAATCCGCATCTTTTTTATTTGCGAACCTGACGACAGTTCTTGCAGTCATGACGGGTATGATGCGCTTAATACCGAGCTCTACGCACTTCTGAATGATAAAGTCCATCTTATCCGCCTTCGGTATGCCCTGAAACAGCGTGACATCAATCGGCGGTTCCGTCCTGTTCGGTCTGCTTCCCTTGATTTTTGCCAGAATGCTGTCTTTTGATACCTGCTCAACCACCACATCATAATCCGTGCCGGCTCCGTCGGACAGCTCCAGCGGATCGCCAGGCTCAGCTCTGAGCACGCTTCCGATGTGCTTTACATCCTCGCCCGTTATTGTAACGACGCCGTTTTTAAGGTCAACCGCACCCTTACTTACAAAGAATCTGGACATTTGAAAACGATCGCCACCCATTCGCCCATTTCATCTATACTTACGACCTCGAAGCCCAAGCCGGTATAGGCTTTAACGACATCCTCGCGCCTTTCCCGTATAATGCCGGAGGTGAGCAGTATTCCGCCTTTTTTCAGATATTGCGGCATAGGCTCCGCAAGTTTGATGACCACGTCGGCTATTATGTTTGCCACCACCAGGTCGGCCTTAAAAGGTTCTATATCGGCAAGAACGCCCTTCCGGACGTCAATGCTGTCTGATACTCCGTTGATCGCACAGTTTTCCGCGGTTACCCTTGCCGCGACTTCGTCGATATCGATAGCTGTCGCTTTAGCAGCGCCGAGTTTTACGGCTATTATCGAAAGTATACCCGTACCGCAGCCCACATCTATTAACGTATCGCCCTTCCTGACATGTTTCTCAAGGAGCTGCGAGCAAAGCCGCGTCGTCTCGTGAGTACCCGTACCGAAGGCCATGCCGGGATCAAGCTCGATGATTATTTCTCCGTCCTTTTTATCATAGTCTTCCCAACTCGGCTTTATAACCACGCTGTCCGAGATGTGGAACGGCTTGTAATACTTTTTCCAGGCCGTAGACCAGTCTTCATCGTCCACGAGCGCATACCCCGTATAACCCTGGCCAACGTCGAGAAATTGTGAAATGAACTTCAGCTTTTCCGGAATAAGCGCTGAAAGCTCTTCGGGCGTGTATTCCTCGTTGAAATACGCCTTAATGGTAACATCCGTACCCAGCGAAGCCATGAATTCCGGGTCGGCATAATCCAGCGATTCCGGGCTTTCTATCTGCCTTCTGATCTCATTGGGGTCTTCAATAACCACACCGCCCGCTCCGATGGAGGTCAGCATTTCCGACACCGCATCGCTGGCTTCTTCAGTGGTTTTTATAATTACTTCGGTCCATTTCATAGCTTATGTTTTCCTTTATATCGTATTTTCCCTCGGACATATTCTCCTCAGAATAACAGAATAATATCAATTTGCCCTTATCTCCTAAATGCCGTTACATACCGAGCGCATCCTTCATTTTGTCGAAAAAGGTTTTTCGCTGTTCATGCACATCGTCCCCGCTTATTTCGGCAAATTGCTTAAGTGCGGCCTTTTGTTTCTCGTTGAGCTTTTTGGGCACGTCGATTTCAACCTTTATATACTGATCCCCTCTGCCGTTGCCCCTGAGGTACGGTATCCCCTTACCCTTCAGTCTGAAAATAGTCCCGGTTTGAGTACCCTCCGGCATGCTGTACTTTACCTTGCCGTCCAGCGTCGGCACCTCAAGCTCGGCTCCCAGCGCAGCTTGGACAAATGTGATAGGCACTTCGCAAACAACGTCGTTTCCCTGCCTCTTGAACAATGCGTGCGGCCTTACGTTAACCGTTACAAACAGATCCCCTGCCGGTCCTCCCTTGACCCCCGGATCACCCTCGCCCCTGAGCGAGATGGTCTGCCCGTCATCTATACCGGCTGGTATATTCAGTTTTATCTTGATGGATTTCCTGTTTTTGCCCTTTCCGTTGCATGAGGGACAGGCTTCCTTGATAATCTTACCTTCGCCCCTGCACGCATCGCAGGTCTTGACATTGACAAACTGCCCGAACGGAGTGCTTTGCCTGTACTGCACCTGTCCCGTACCGTTGCAGGTCTTGCACGTCACGGGCGAGGTTCCCGCCTTTGCTCCCGAACCGCCGCAAGTCGTACAAGTTTCGTTCCTGTTTATATTTATTTCCCTTTCGACGCCAAATGCAGCTTCCTCAAACGAAATTTCCGCCGCATATTTAAGGTCGGCGCCCTTCTGCGGGCCTGACCGGCTTCTCGAAGAACGCCCGAAACCGCCGCCTCCGAAGAACGATTCGAATATATCGCCGATGCCGCCGAAATCGAAATCTCCGAAGCCTGCTCCTGCGCCTCCGAAGCTGTTGGGATCCACGCCCGCGTGTCCGAACTGGTCGTATCTGGACTTTTTCTGCGGATCGCTCAAAACTTCGTATGCTTCGTTAACTTCCTTAAATTTTTCTTCTGCAGACTTATCGCCCGGGTTCATATCCGGGTGGTACTGCTTCGCCAGTTTCCTGTATGCCTTTTTTATATCAGCATCGGACGCTTCCTTGCCTAATTCGAGCACTTCGTAGTAGTCTCTCTTGGACTGCGGCAAACCTACACATCTCCATTCATAGCTTAAATTAAATTCATAAGAGCTTTTTGGCCATACACCATACAGCCCGGCAAAAAGCTTCTTACAGATATTAAGCCAAAGCTGTTGGACAGCCTCGGCTTATAACGCCTCAGTTCATTGTATCTTATATCAACGGCGTTTTAACGGAGTCAAGACATCTCTCAACTCCGTTATTATATCTTTTTCAGCGCGTTTCGTGCAATCTTTATTATTTATTGTTATCGTCGTCAACTACTTTGTAATCGGCATCGTAAACATTGCCCTGTCCTGCGTCTCCCGGATTTGCTCCGCCCCCGAAGCCTGCGCCCGGATTCGGTCCGCCTTCGAAGCCGGCCCCGGGATTCGGTCCGCCCTGAGCGCCAGGATTCTGCTGGTATATCTTGGACGAGATATCGTAGAATGCCTGTGTGAGTGCTTCTGATGCCGATTTGATCCTTTCGGTATCGGTGCCCTTCAGCGCTTCCTTCACATTTCCTATTTCCTTCTCGATCTTTGCCTTGTCCTCGCTTCCGAGCTTATCCCCGAGATCCTTTATGGTCTTTTCGGACTGGTATACCATGGAGTCCGCATTATTCCTTACCTCGATCTCTTCCTTTCGCTTCTTGTCATCCGCTGCGAATTTCTCAGCTTCCTTCACCGCATTGTCGATATCCGCGTCTGAAAGGTTGCTCGATGCGGTGATCGTCACCTTCTGCTCATTGCCAGTGCCGAGATCCTTTGCGGAAACATGCACGATGCCGTTTGCATCGATATCGAAGGCGACTTCTATCTGCGGAATGCCCCTCGGCGCCGGCGGAATGCCTGTAAGCTGGAATCTTCCGAGCGTCTTGTTGTACTGCGCCATTTCTCTTTCGCCCTGGAGCACGTGGACCTCTACGCTTGTCTGTCCGTCGGCGGCAGTCGAGAATACCTGACTCTTCTTGGTCGGTATTGTAGTATTTCTATCTATCAGCTTGGTGAATACACCGCCGAGAGTTTCTATACCGAGTGAAAGAGGAGTGACGTCGAGCAGCAGCAGGTCCTTGACCTCGCCGGTCAGAACGCCCGCCTGTATGGCCGCGCCAACTGCGACGCATTCGTCGGGGTTGATACCCTTGAAGGGATCCTTATTGATGAATTTCTTTACTGCTTCCTGTACAGCCGGTATTCTAGTGGAACCGCCTACAAGCAGTACCTTGTCTATTTTGTCAGGAGTCAGACTGGCATCCTGCATGGCCTGTCTTGTCGGTCCCATGGTCTTTTCAACGAGATCGGCCGTCAGTTCGTCGAATTTTGCCCTAGTGAGCGTGATGTCGAGATGTTTCGGGCCTGATGCGTCTGCGGTTATGAAGGGCAGATTTATATTGGAAGTCGTAACGCCGGAAAGCTCTATCTTCGCTTTTTCAGCCGCTTCCTTCAGACGCTGCATCGCCATCTTGTCGTTTCTGAGATCAATTCCATTTTCGCGCTTGAACGTATCGACGAGATAATCCATTACCCTCTGGTCGAAATCATCGCCGCCGAGTCTGGTGTTACCGTTCGTCGCAAGTACTTCGAATACGCCGTCGCCTATTTCGAGTATGGAAACGTCGAACGTACCGCCGCCAAGGTCGTATACCATGATCTTCTGGTCGTGCTCCTTGTCGA
Source organism: Bacillota bacterium (assembly GCA_023412915.1). GTDB lineage: Bacteria > Bacillota > Clostridia > Acetivibrionales > DTU013 > JAEYOM01. The sequence continues at coordinate 117,820 of JAEZRE010000013.1, read as the reverse complement.
GTCCGTATGCGAGCGCAGCCGCCGTAGGCTCGTTGATTATTCTCAGAACCTCGATCCCGGCGATCTTTCCGGCATCCTTGGTGGCCTGTCTCTGTGAATCGCTGAAATAAGCCGGTACGGTTATGACAGCCTGTGAAATGGTTTCACCCAGATATGCCTCCGCGTCGGCTTTCAGCTTCTGCAGTATCATTGCCGAGATTTCCGGAGGAGTATAACCCTTGTCATCTATTTTTACCTTTCTGTCGGTACCCATATCCCTCTTTATGGATATGACGGTCCTTTCAGGATTGGTGATAGACTGCCTCTTTGCGACCTGGCCGACAAGCCTTTCGCCTGTCTTTGAAAATGCCACGACGGACGGAGTTGTCCTGTTGCCTTCCGGATTGGCTATAACTACCGGTTCCCCGCCTTCCATAACTGCTACGCACGAATTTGTCGTGCCTAAATCTATTCCTATTACTTTAGCCATAATTTACCTCCTGAATTTTGCTTTTATATTGTAATGGCTTCAGTTAGCCACTTTTACCATACTGTAACGAATTATCTTATCCTTATAAATGTATCCCTTTTGGAACTCTTCAATGACAATATTATGTCCGAGCGACTCATCCTCCACATGCATCACGGCATTGTGCAACATAGGATCGAATTGCCCGCCGATCGACTTTATTTCCTCTACCCCAAGGTTTTTAAGTACCTCGCCGAACTGTTTGAACACCATTTCGACGCCTTCCTTCAGTGTTTGGGAGGATTCATCCGCGGAAATGGCTTTCAGCGCCCTTTCCACATTGTCCATTACCGGAATGAACGAGCCCGCAACGTCACTGACGGCGTCAACATATATGGATTCCTTTTCCTTGATGGACCTTCTTTTAAAATTATCGAATTCCGCCGCCATTCTCTGCAGCCTGTCAAGATAATCGGCACACTGCTTCTCGTTTTTCTCGAGCTCGTTTTTGGCATCCTTCAATTCACTTTTCAGCGTTTCAAGCTCTTTTCCGGTATTTTCAGCCGCTTTCTCCGCCTTGCTTCCGTTCGAATCCGACCTTTTATTATCTGAAACCGGGTTTACGGCTGCCTCGTCGCCATTGTTCGATACCTGAGCTTCCTTTTCTGCGTATTCAGTTTCACAGGCGTCTGTCTGCCTGTGCTTTTTATCACTCATAGCTACCTCTCATCCTTTGAACTGTATTTATAATTAGCGGTTTTTCATCCGTCGCCGGGAGGCTCATGACCGAGCAGTCTGTTAATTTCTTCTCCCATAAGCTTTCTGACATATCTCATCGATGAAATCACTCTGGGATATTCCATTCGTGTCGGACCGATTATCCCGATCGTTCCCGCAAACATATCGGCTATGTTGTAGCTCGTCGTTATGAGGCTGCAATTACGGATACCCGAAAGATCGTTCTCCGAACCTATCCGTACATTTATCCCTTCGGAATTCACCGCTTCGAACAGCATCCTGCATATTCCCGCCCTCTCGTCGAGCAGGTTCATAAAATCCCTTGCCTTGACCATATCGCCGCTGAATTCGGGATGGTTGAATATGTTTGTCGTTCCCTCCACATAAACCTCCGGGTTGTCTATCTGGTTGATGCAGTCCGCCGCGCCGCTCAGTATCGGCAGCAGCAGCTCGCCCGGCATTCCGAGTTCTTTCTCCAGTTCCTTTATGAGGCGGATATCGACTTTTTCTATCGTCAAGCCCGTCAGCCTGTTGTTCAGTGCGTTCGATACCGTTATCAGTACGTCCGGCGCAACATTCTCAGATATTTTAACCAGAATATTTCGTACGATACCAGCGTTGGTCACTATGATGACCATGGCTTTTCCGCTCTCGATGGGCACGACCTGAATTGCCTTGATGGTGCTGGTCTTCATCTGCGGAGTAATAACCATGGAAGTGTACTTAGTAAAGCGCGAAAGCACTGCCGAGGCCTGTCTGATCAGCTGGCTCAGCTCGTTTATATGCATTTCCATCGCCGATTTGATTTTTTCTATTTCCTCAAACTCAAGCTCGCGCACCTGCATGAGTTCATCGACGTAGAGCCTGTAGCCCTTATCCGACGGAACCCTGCCAGCGGACGTATGAGGCTGTGCAAGAAAACCCATTTCTTCGAGATCGGCCATTTCATTCCGGATTGTAGCGGAACTAAGCCCCAGCTCGTGTTTCCTTGCGATAGTCCTTGAACCGATAGGTTCGGCCGTATCGATGTAATCATCGATGATAGCCTGAAGGATCCTCTTTTTTCTCTCGTCCATAATCATCTCATACACCCCTCCTCCAAAACCATGTTTCGTTTCATTATATATACGATGCTTTTTTTGATTTGTTAGCACTCCTTATCAACGAGTGCTAACATATTTTAAAAATACCACCTGGTAAATTTTTTGTCAAGATGGTTTTAAGTATTATTTTGCTATATGAACTCGACAAAAACCTTATTCGCAAGGTCCAGTCCAAGCGCGCTCAAACGGTAATACACCTCGCCGGAACGCAGGGACGGTTCTTTTGTTTCGCTTGCGCTGCGGCCGGGTTCCTCCCGAATCAGCAAACCTTCCCGTACCAGCCCTTCAAGCTTGTCACCATAGATGTCCTTTAGCTCCGTTCCGTATCTAAGCCTGAATTCCTCCGACGAAACGCCTTTGATAAGCCTCAGACCAAGTATCATGAATTCGGACATGGATTCCTGACGTCCGATATTTTGAATATCCTCGTGAAGACCTGCAATAAGCCCGGCATCGATCAGTCCCGCGGTTAGCCCGGCGCTGATCGGTCCAGTGTCATAGCCATTAAGCTCTCTGCTTCCGGTTTCGCTGCCACCGCTACCTCCTGTATCGCTACCGACGCGCACGCTGCTTCCGGTTTCGCAGCCACCGAATACACTGGTTCCGGTATTCCCGCCGCCGCTCACTTCCCCACCGAACCGCTTCACAGCATTTATGTACTTTTCGATCTCCGCAGTATTGCCGAAACGCTTTCCGTCCAGATAGGAATGCGCTCCCGCCCCGAAGCCGGCGTACTCCTCAGCTCTCCAGTAAACGAGGTTGTGCCTGCATTCATAACCGGACAACGCGAAATTAGAGATCTCATAATGCCGGTATCCCATACCTTTCAGGAACTCAATCGCATGCCTGTACATTTTCCTGTCAAGCTCGTCCTCGGCAGGGATCAGCCCGCCCGCTTCGAACCTGTCCCCGAACACCGTACCTTCCTCGATCTGAAGGCTGTAGCAGGACAGGTGCGTAAGTTGGTGTCCGGCAAAAGTCGATGTTACCGCCTCCAGAGTCTCGCTCCAGTCCTCAAAGCTCTGCCCCGGCAGTCCAAAAATAAGATCGGCGTTGATATTGGTGAAACCAGCCCTATACGCAGCCTCCAGATTCTCTGTGAACTGCTGCCTCCTGTGTATCCTTCCAAGGCTTTCAAGAAGCCTGTCCTGCCATGCCTGAAGTCCGATGCTGAGCCTGTTGACGCCTGCCTGTCTGTATATCCTGAGGTTATCCAATGAAAGTGTTCCCGGATTGCATTCCATGGTTATTTCCGCATCCGGGCTTATTTTGAATAGCCTGCCGCAGTCTTCCAGCAATCCGCCTATATATGCCGCATCGACCAGCGAAGGAGTCCCGCCTCCGATAAAAACAGTTTTGACAGGACGGTCGCACAACGCTTCCGCCATAATGTCCATCTCAGTTTTAAGCGCATTAAAATAAGAACCGGCAAGGTAATCCATGCCGGGATAGGAATTGAAATCGCAATAATAGCATTTTTGTTTGCAAAAAGGTACGTGGATATATATACCGATCTCGTTATTCATCGAATCTCCCCGAAGGCGACCGTTCGTGCGCACCATTACCTACTCGTCGAGCTTCAGTACGCTCATGAATGCCTCCTGCGGCACCTCTACCGAGCCTACCTGCCTCATGCGCTTCTTGCCTTCCTTCTGCTTTTCAAGCAGCTTTTTCTTTCTCGTTATATCGCCGCCATAGCACTTTGCCAGAACGTCCTTCCTGAATGCCTTGACGGTTTCCCTCGCAATTATCTTGCCCCCGATGCACGCCTGTATCGGTATTTCAAACTGTTGCCTCGGTATGGCGTCCTTGAGCTTTTCGGCTATTCTCCTTGCTCTGGTATATGCTTTTTCCGAGTGCACTATAAAAGAAAGCGCATCCACGATCTCAGTGTTCAACATTATATCGAGCTTGACAAGATCCGATTCCTTATAGCCCATAAGCTCATAATCAAGGGAGGCATAGCCCCTTGTCCTGGATTTCAGCGCATCGAAGAAGTCATATATTATTTCATTGAGCGGCAGTTCATAAGTCAATATTACCCTTGTTTCATCCAGATAAGACATGTCCTTGTAGACGCCGCGTCTCTCCTGCGAGAGCTCCATAATACTGCCTACATATTCGATAGGTGTCATTATTGTCGCTTTTACGATAGGCTCTTCCATCTTTTCTATCGACGTTACAGGCGGCAGGTTGGTCGGGTTGTCTATATTGATGACTTCACCGTCGGTCAGCGTGATCCTGTATATAACGCTGGGAGCAGTGGTCACGAGATCGAAGTCGAACTCTCTTTCAAGTCTCTCCTGTATTATCTCCATATGCAGCAGCCCAAGGAAACCGCACCTGAAACCGAAGCCCAAAGCAACGGAAGTCTCGGGTTCAAACAGGAGCGACGCGTCATTCAGCTGCAGCTTTTCAAGAGCGTCCCTAAGATCACCGTATTTTGAGCCGTCAGCAGGATAAATGCCGCAGAAGACCATTGACTGAACTTTCTTGTAGCCCGGCAGCGGCTCAGCCGCCGGCTTGTCGGCAAGCGTCACCGTGTCACCGACGCGCGTATCACGGACATTTTTTATGCTGGCGCAGATATACCCTACGTCTCCCGCCAAAAGCATATCGCAGGGTGAATACTGGCCGGGCCTGAAATACCCGACTTCCGTAACAACGAATTCCTTCTTCGTGTACATCATACGTATCGTATCGCCGGTCCTAACAGAGCCTTCCATTACCCTTGTGTGCACGATAACGCCCTTGTAGCTGTCATAGTACGAATCGAATATCAGCGCCCTGAGCGGAGCATTTTCATCACCTTGCGGCGGGGGTATCACCCTGGCTATCTGTTCCAGAACCGCTTCTATATTGATACCGTTCTTTGCAGATATTTCGGGGGCTTGCGAACAATCCAGACCGATCACGTCTTCTATTTCCTTTTTAACATGCTCCGGTTGGGCGCTCGGTAGATCTATCTTGTTTATAACCGTCATTATCTCGAGGTTGTGGTCGAGCGCCAGGTAAACGTTGGCCAGCGTCTGTGCCTCGACGCCCTGCGCGGCATCGACGACCAGAACCGCACCTTCGCAGGCGGCAAGGCTCCTGGAGACCTCGTAATTGAAGTCTACATGGCCGGGGGTGTCGATAAGGTTGTAGATATACTCTTGCCCGTCACCCGCCTTGTATACCATTCTGACAGCCTGCGCCTTTATGGTGATGCCTCGCTCGCGTTCGATGTCCATGGTGTCTAGGACCTGCTCCTGCATCTCCCTTTCGGTGAGGACTCCCGTCATTTGAATAAGGCGATCGGCCAGTGTCGATTTGCCATGATCTATATGCGCTATGATACAAAAATTTCGTATATTGTCCTGTCTGCCTGACATTCGTTATCCCCTTGTCATTTCAAAGGCATCGTTAAAATATTTTAGCCGAGCCTTAACGTATTACATTATTTTTTCAATAAATGCAGTACAATTATAACATCCGTTTGTAATAAAATAAATCTCATTTATTTATTTGATCAGGCATTGGAAATACAAGACTCTCCCCCATCTTTTCCATATAGCGGTTCAGCAGGCTTCCAACGTCCTTGTTCATCCATTCTGCAGAAAGCTTTTCAAATTTGGAGTCTCCGCTGCCCGTGCGTTCATCCTTGACTTCCACGACAATTTTAGCGCCTTCATACGTGATAACGATCCTGCCGTCCCACTTTATTGTCTGTGAACCGTCGACCTGCCCGCTGTAGTTTTCCATTTTGCCTGTCACACTGTTATAGTAATCATAGTCACTGTACTTATCAAATTTATCATCGTAGCTCAATATAAAGGTATTCTGGGGCGATCCCGGCAATAGTTTATTCAAATCGGGGTCTATGGGCCGAATCGGGCTGGCGGTCGTGTTTAGTGGCTTGATAACCTTCGTGCCCGGTAATATTACCCCGGTCCTAGATTTTGTTTCCGGTTCCCATATCCATTTTTTTATTACTGTATTGATAAAATAAGATGCGCCGAGTTCGTCCACTTCCGGTCCCTTTACGGCATTCAGCTTCACCGGCCGGGTTTGATCCTGGAGACCGGCAGCCGGCAGAACAGGCAGACCAGTATCAGGGTTAATAATAAAGCACGCTGATGCGGCCTGTGTATAGCCACTGACGGTAAATGCCGCACTTCCCGAGTAGACCTTAGTGCCCCGGTTATTTGTGACAACGATCGCTTCGTTCAGCTTTGACACATCCGTCAGCTTGCCTTTTTCAGTTGTTTTCTCATATGAAACGGGGATCCGTATCGATTGCGCGCTAAAATCCACTGTTGCCTTTGCGACATTTGAATTCAGTACCCAGCCGTCAAATTCCAGCTGGGAGGAAACGGAATCCGTCGGTAAGATATTGATTCCCGTCTGGTTGAAGAAACCGTGACTGTCCAGAGTCACATTTTTTCCTTTTATCTTCAGGGAACTGTTCTTGCTTTTATTCAGTTCAAATACGATTTCCTTTTGCCCCCCCGTATCCCAATCCTTAACAATAACCGACGGTATATAGCCCCTGGTATAGTCGTTGAAAAAGTCGGATTCCAGAACAATTACCTTATCAAAGGGGAACGTGGGATTGGTTGGCGCCGAATTTACATAATTCGCTTCGTTGCTTTCCTTATTCGTTTCGGTTCTTTCCTTAAGACGGATATATACTTCATCCCCTTTTTGCAAATCGACGCCTGACAAATGGAAATTCCCGTTTTCGTCTGTTTTACCCGGATAGCCCTTTTCATTCCAGATGGCATCCTCCAGATAATTGATATGCGGTCTTCTGACATAAAGGGTGATATCCTTGCCCGGTTCAGGCACAATGCCTTTCACGCCCGCGTCATATAGCAATGTGCCCCAAACCGCATCCCTGTAACCACAGACCTCCTTGAAGCTAAAAATATAGCCTCCGGTATTTACCTGTCTCTTGTGCAGAATGTTGGGCTGCCAGTTGATAACATTTTTCTGTTTTCCAAGGAACTTGACATAGGCTTGCACGATTCCGTACAGATCCGCTTCTAAGTAATCTCCTGAAACTGCGGTTCTCGCCCCCATACCTGCGAACGCGCCGGCTCCGACTATGTCGAGTCCAAACAGGCTCAGTTCCAGCAGGGCGCCGCCTTTAACATATCCGTCAACTGCACCGTTAAACCGGGCGTCCAGATCGAAGCCGTTGTCTCCGACCTTATAAAGCGGTCCGATCGTACAAGGCACATAAAAACAATTCTTCCCTTTAAGACCGACCTGGTCAAGCTTAACCCACTGCCGGGCCTCCATTTGAAGCGTAAACTTTCCATCTACGCCCACAACCAGAAAAAGTCCGCCTGCAATGCTTCCGACTTTCGAGTCGAAGCCCACATCCACGCCTAAAATCGGTATGCGGACCTCTTCCTTCATGTCCATGGCAACCGTTGCCTGAAGCTGCATTTCTTCAGCGACGGAAAACCAGAAGGCGTACTTCCACTTTTTATAATATCCGTCCAGGCCCATATCGCCGATACCAAGATAGCCCTTGACGTTGACGGAGACAGGGTTTCCACTTGGGGTTACACCGTTGAGGTTAATGCCTTTCGCCGGGAATTGAAACTCGGCTATTATGTTTTTCAGGTGGGTAGGCTTGATTGGTTCCATCGAGTTATTCTGAGACATTATGTAGGTTTGCCCGGGCTTTTTCAAATATCTGTCCAGGCTGTTTCCGTCGGCATCCTTTACAAAATGGGTGACGTTTGCCTGATTCAACCGCACATTCTGTTCAGGAATATTGAAATCCTTTATGATTTCCTGCATTTCGGGCTTTATAACAGGTACGTATCCGTCATATTGGTCGCCTGCTGCGGAAGGAAGCGAGGGTACTTTGAAAGCCAGATCATTCTCCAAATCCACAAATACCTGACCAGGTTTTATAATAGGGAGACTGGTGGCAGTTTCTAGCTGCTCAGCCTTTATCAGTCCGCCTTGTCCGATAATCCTGCTGATGCTTCCGCCGGCCGCAGTATTTGGATTATTCACCTGCCGGGCCGAGCGAATGCCGCTGGTAACGTCGGAATTCACCTTTACCACATTGTCCGCAAGGGTGTAGGTAACTCCTGCCAGCTTTGCCGGCGCAGGCGCGCTGGAGCCCCAGTCATATCGCGGCAAGTCCTTGTCAAATTGAAACAAAGCAGTTAATGCCGTATCACCAGTAGCAACTTTATTGAATGCTTCCGCCGTCATTTCAGGCTGGACCGCTTCCACTCCCGATGCAGCCGCTGTTATTGGAAAGGCGGAAAAGACAATAAGTACCGATAAAAGCAATGCAATAAACCTTTTCACAAACTCATCTCCCCATCTCTCTAATGCCTGGCCATATTCAGGCCGACTGACGCAGTATGGCCTCTATCATGCTTTTGCTTTTCCTGTCGAGGAGGCCGCCCGAAAGCGCGTTGAAAATATAACTGTCCATCGTTTCGTCTGCTTTTTGCTTTCGTATTTGAACGAGTATCTCCAAAATATCGAGAAGTATGGATTTTCGCATAGTCTCTTTTACATCCCGGATGCTGATGGACATAAGGGCCGAGGCGATCGTACCCGTCAATGCCGGCTTATATGGTATGATGCTGCAGAGGGCCTGTATACTCTGCCGTATCGTTATGGGCTTTTCGTCACTGAATAGTGCAAAATAATCTCCGAGCATTCCGTCCAGCCTGTTTTCGGCATCCCATCTGGCATTCTCTGCGATCAACATCATTCCGATACTTCTCTGGTAGGAATTATCACTTTTGAGCTTTTCACGGAAAACGTCCCAGAAGGGATAAACGTCGGCGTAACCTGCGGAACGGCTTTTAAGCAGTAAAAGCGCGGCATACCTCAGTTTGTCGTCTTTTTCAGACAACAGCCCCACGAGTTCAGGCAAATCGTTTTTACCGATCCTTCCGGCTGTTTCATTAGCATTATCCTTATCGACATTAAGTAATTCCTCGATAGTTAACACAGAAACCCCTCCTTTAATTAGCAAGGTTATAAAATGCAAATATCACAGAATAAATTGTATAATATCGCAAGATAAGTATACCATATCTTCAATTATATTCTAAAAATAAAATAGAGAATTATATAATAAATGTCATATTGAAATGTGTTTCGGTACATTTTAACGGAATAATTGACTGAACTTTTTCCTGAGATAATCCATATCCCGGTTGATATACTGAGTGTTCAGATAGATCTTACGATTCATCAATGTTATTTCAAGACTGGATGAATTATTGTCAAAAGCAGCCAGAGCAATGCCCTGCCTGCCGGAAACAAGCTGGTTCGTGGCGCGGTCCACGGCCAGTATCCCTGTGGTCAGGAAAAAAAGAGACAGCGCTGCCGCAGTAAAATATCCCTTGATCAAAATTCTCCTTTGCCTGAATCTCTCAACTCTGTTCAACGGCATCCTCCGAATCTGCTTCATTAATTTATATAACAAATATTATTATCCATCCGGCGCCGCCTCATTCAGAAAATGGAATCCCTGCGTTCAATTTAATCCAATATGACCTTGTTCAACGCCTCCGCGAGGTATTTTGTGCTTTCCAGACACTCGGAGAGAAGGTTGCCGTCGCCGCCTACTTCTATGAGGATCGCACCGTCTGATATCTGCTGATTGTAGCGTTTATCAACTATCCGGATCGGCCTTGCAAGACCCGGATATTTTTTATTGAGCTCCTGCTGCAGCTTCAGTACGAACTTCAGGTTTTCCTGCCAATCGGGGAAAGACCACTTCCCGTCGCTTCCCACAACGAACATTATCTGCGCCGCGTTCCTGCCATTGATATTTTTAACCATCCTAAGCTTGGAATTGGCCGCTGCGTCTCTATGCACATCTATGTATACCTTCGCGGAGGGATAGCCTTTTTTATAGCTTTGCAGCGTATTTATCGCAACTCCGTAAGCCGCATCCCTTACCTTATCGTGCACCGTACCGTCATGCAGCGTCTCTATGCCGAATTTTCTAAGGTTCCTCGCAAGCTCCTCCCCCACCCTTACCACGCTGTATTTCGGGTTTGAGGTGAAACTTGGCACATCTTTCTTACCGAGATCCGATGCCTTGAGCACATAGCTCTCGCTCGTATGTGTATGATAAATGAGCACTTTGGGGCCTTTTTTGCTGAAATTCAGCTTCAGCGGTTCCTTAAGCAGTTTGGCTACATCTATCTTGTGTTTTGTAAAGTTATTCAAAACAATTGAGTCTACCGCGACGCGGTCACTGTTTTCCTCTTTTTCATCGTCTTCTACTTCGTAGGCGATGCTGCTGATCGGCTGCAGGTCGGTTGGATTCTTGGAATCGCCGGTCGTATCGGGCTTTGAAGCGTCCGTATTTCCGGGCCTTGCAGACCCACCGCTGCCTGCCGGCTCATTTCCGGCAATACTGCCGTCCGGCCCCGTTCCCGTTTTATTTCCGCCCGGCTTCCCGCCTTCCGTGCCATTTCCGGTTCCGGCTGCGTCCTTGCCGCCACTATTATTCCGATCCCCGCCGTTGCCTGCGTTACTGTTTCCCGAACTGCCTCCAGCTCCATTTCCCGCACTATTTCCCCCGCCAACGATATTATCTTTGCCGGCGCTATTTCCTTTGCCTGTGCTCTCATTCTGGCCGCCTTGCGAGGGTGTTGCCTGGCTATCCCCCTGCGGCCCCGCTTTCCCGGTATCGCCGGACGAACCGGCCTCATCTGCGGAAGCTTCGTCGTCTGCAGGTACAGGCGCCGCTTCCCGGGCTGCATTGGTTATTTGATTAAAATAACTCATGAAAACCGGCGATTGAACATTGAGAATTGAAACAGGCGATTCCAGATCGAAACCGAACAATTTTGCCAGCAGACCCTTTATTTCGCCGGAAAATGAAACGCTGTACTCCCCGCTGTTATATACCGTTTCTATAATAGGCAGCGATAGATTTATAGTATTTTTAAAATTTTCAGTATCGAGGTTTTCCACCACGCTGACGTCCAGCTTGTACCAAACATCTCCGGCCTGTATTCCTATCATGACGGCAAGAGCCGACAAGCACAGTGCAATGATGATATTGATCAATTTTGAATTTTGTTTGTCTAAAGTATTTTGCTTATGCCTTACATTCATTTTTCCTCCGAATTGCTACAGAACAGCATATGACTTTGGGTCGGTAAAGTTATATAAAATCCTATTCCTTCAGCCGGGTACATTATGACAAGTTCAGGTAATAAAAATAAATTCATATATTCAACTTGCTTTTTGCAGCGTTGACCATATATAATTGTTATGTCAAAATCCAAATAGAAAGGGTTAAATCAGATGCCTTTACAGTATATTTTCGTATTGGGGACTATCGTTGTTTTCGGTGCATTTGCACTGGCGATGAGCTTTTCGATCAAGAAGCACAATAAAAAGATGGCTGGAATGAAGAAGAAAAAAGGTTTCAGATAACAAAAACCGGAGGTGATCGAACATCTCCGTTTTTAACAAGATTGCACTATGTTTTATAATCAAAAAAGCCCGGTTACCCGGGCTATTTTTTATTTTATGTCAATAACCAGTTTCATTACCAACCCTCCGGCAATTGTTCACACATATGACACTATATCTATCATACGTTCAATTCTGCTCCAGACCTCACGTTGACGGCGATATCCTTTCCTTCGGCGCCTTCCTTGAGGCCGGGCTCCTCATCCTTCATGTTCCTGAAGGCCGCGGCCAGCATCAGCTTGATTCTGTTAAGCTGGTTTACTTCGCTTGCTCCCGGATCATAATCCACCGGCACGATATTTGCCTGGGGGAATTCCTTTTTCAGAGCCTTGATCATACCCTTTCCGGTAACATGGTTCGGCAGGCACGCGAACGGCTGCATGCATACGATATTTGCCGCCCCTTCGCCGATCAGTTCTATCATTTCGGCAGTCAGGAACCAGCCTTCACCGGTGCAATTACCCAGCGACAAAACCTTCGCGGCCTTCGCGGCCAGCTTGTAGATCGTTGTGGGAGGCTCGAAGCGTTTGCTCGAGGCAAGCACCTTTTTCATATAACGTCTGTAATATTCGATGCCGGCTATGGCAAGGTTATTGATGACCTTGCTTTTCAGCGTGTCGGCAAGGTATCTGTATTTGAAATTGGAGCCGTAGGCACTGTACAGGAAAAAGTCTATCAGATCGGGCATGACTGCTTCCGCGCCCTCTTTTTCAACTACCTCCACGACGTCGTTGTTCGCTGTCGGATGGAACTTGACAAGTATTTCGCCTACGAGGCCGACACGAGGTTTTTTGATGTTCTCGAGTTCAAGGTTGTCGAAATCCTCGACTATACCTTTTATATTGCGTCTGAACTCACTATGCCTGCCGGTTCTGACCGATTTCTGACAGCGCTCGACCCAGCTCTCGTAAAGCAGGTTTGCGGAACCCTTTATTTTTTCGTAAGGTCTTACCCTGTATAGCACCCTCATCAGAAGGTCTCCGTAAACCAACGCGATCAGCGCTTTGTTCAGGAGGCTCCTGGTTATCCTGAAACCCGGATTGCTCTCCATGCCCAGGGCGTTGAGCGAAATGACCGGTATTTTCTCGAAACCCGCATCCTTCAATGCTTTCCTGATAAAGCCTATATAGTTTGTAGCCCTGCAGCCTCCGCCCGTCTGCGATATGATCAGCGATACGTTGTCAAGATCGTACCTGCCGGATTTCAAGGCTTCTATCAGCTGTCCTGTGGTTAGTATGGACGGATAGCACGCGTCGTTGTTGACATGCTTCAGTCCCTCATCGACCGCTCCCCTGTCTACGGAGGGCAATATTTCGAGATTGTAACCTGCCTCCCTGAATGCCGTCTCAATAAACTGGAAGTGTATGGGAGACATCTGCGGCGCAAGGATAGTATGCCTCTTCCTCATTTCTTCGGTAAACGGCGTCTTTTCATATCTGTACCTTTCGCCGCCTGTTGCATGACCATTCCTGCCGCGTTCCTCCATTGCGGCTTTAAGTGAACGCAGGCGTATCCTTGCCGCCCCCAGGTTGCTTATTTCATCTATTTTCAAAACCGTATATATCTTTCCCGCAGCGTGCATTATTTCCTGTACCTGGTCGGTCGTGACCGCGTCGAGGCCGCAGCCGAAGGAATTGAGCTGGACAAGCTCGAGGTTCGGCCTGGTCCCGACGAAGGACGCAGCCGAGTAGAGCCGCGTATGATACATCCACTGGTCTACGACCCTGAGCGGCCTGCTGCTTTTATCGAGATGGGCTACCGAATCCTCTGTCAAAACAGCCATTCCGAATTCCGTTATAAGGTTCGGCAAGCCGTGGTTGATTTCAGGATCTATATGATAAGGACGGCCTGCAAGTACTATACCTTTGCCGCCTGTTTTTTCAAGCTCCGCCACAATCTCTTCGCCTTTTTTTCTTATTTCCGCCTTGAAACGCTCGTCCTCGGCCCAGGCCTTGTTCACGGCCATTTTTATTTCAGACTTTTTCAGTCCAAAGCCTTTGAGCTCTTCGTAAAGCCTCTCCCCAAGCCTCTTTTTATCATAATAGGGCAAAAACGGATTCATGTAGTTGATATCCATTTCCTTCAAAGCGTCCACATTGCCCTTTATGACTTCCGAATACGAGGTGACGATCGGACAATTATAGCAATTGTCGGCATTCCCGTCTTCCTTGCGTTCGTACGGCAGGCAGGGATAAAAAATATTCTTTATCCCGCTCTGCACAAGGCTCATAATGTGGCCGTGCACTAGCTTTGCCGGGTAGCACACCGATTCGGACGGCATAGTCTCTATACCAAGCTCATATATCCTTCTGGATGAACGCGGAGACAAAACCACTCTGAATTTCAGTTCAGTAAAGAACGTATGCCAGAAAGGATAGTTCTCGTACATGTTCAATACCCTGGGGATACCTATCGTACCGCGCACTGCGGCTTTGTCATCGAGCGGCTTGTACGAGGTTATGAGCTTGTACTTGTAATCGAACAGATTCGGTACATTTTGCTTGTGGAGTTCGCCGCCCGCGCCTCTCTCACAGCGGTTGCCGGAAACGAACACCCTGCCGTCCGCAAAATTGTTTATTGTCAAAAGACAATTGTTGCTGCATTTGCCGCAGCGCTTCATAGTGATCTCGGCCTGGAAGCTTTCCAGATCGAGCAGGCCCATGATGTGGCTCTTCTGTCCTGCCGCGCAGCGCTCGCGAGATATCAGCGCGGCTCCGAACGCTCCCATTATGCCCGCGATATCAGGCCTTATGGCTTCCCTTCCGGAGATTTTTTCAAAGCTCCTGAGGACCGCGGAATTGTAAAAGGTTCCGCCCTGAACTATTATTTTGCTGCCTAGTTGTTTGGGATCCCTTATTTTTATTACCTTCATAAGGGCATTCTTGATGACCGAATATGACAGCCCTGCGGAAATGTCGCCTACCGACGCGCCTTCCTTCTGGGCCTGCTTGACTCGCGAATTGATGAACACGGTGCAGCGCGAACCAAGGTCAACAGGCTTCTGCGCGAGCAGCGCCTCCCTGGCAAAGTCTTCGACGCCCATGTTCAACGAGGATGCAAAGGTCTCAATGAACGAACCGCAGCCGGAAGAACACGCTTCGTTCAGCATTATGTTATCGATGACGCCTTCTTTTATCTGCATGCATTTCATGTCCTGTCCGCCGATATCGAGAATGAAATCGACTCCGGGCAGAAAATGCTCGGCTGCTTTGTAATGCGCTATGGTTTCTACCTCACCGAGGTCGACCTGCAGCGCAGCCTTGATCAGGCCTTCTCCGTAGCCCGTCACTGTGGAGTTGGCTATATACGCGCCTGAAGGCATCAATGAATAAAGCTTTTTCATTTCCTTGATAACTGATTTCAGCGGGCTTCCCTTATTACTGCCGTAATGGTAGTGCATGAGGGCTCCCTCGCCGTCGGTGAGCGCCAGCTTTGTAGTGGTAGAGCCTGCGTCTATTCCAAGATAGCAGGGTCCGGTATATGAGGATAATTCCCTGCGCGCAACCTGGTGTCTGGAATGTCTCCGGTTGAATTCCCCTAGCTCTATCTCATCCCTGAAAAGCGGGCTTAATCTCTCCACCTCGTGCACTGTGACGGTATTGACTGCCGAGAGCTTGTTTCTCAGCGTTTGAAAGCTCATTATCTTTTTCTCTTTGGAAGCCAGCGCAGCGCCTACTGCGACGAAAAGCTGCGAGTTGTCGGGGAATATGACCTGATCGTCTTCCAACGCCAGAGTTTCTATGAATCTTTTTCTGAGCTCGGGCAGGAAAAACAGCGGTCCCCCGAGAAATGCCACATTGCCCTTTATCGGCCTGCCGCACGCGAGTCCGCTTATCGTCTGATTCACAACGGATTGAAAGACTGAAGCCGCAATGTCCTCTTTCGCAGCGCCCTCGTTAAGAAGCGGCTGTATGTCGGTTTTTGCGAAAACGCCGCATCTGGCTGCTATCGGATATATTACCTTATAGCTTTCAGCAAGCTTGTTCAGTCCCGCGGCGTCAGTCTGCAGCAGCGACGCCATCTGGTCGATGAACGCTCCGGTACCTCCCGCGCAGGTGCCGTTCATGCGCTGCTCTATACCGCCCCTGAAAAAGGTGATCTTTGCGTCTTCTCCGCCAAGTTCTATGGCTACGTCCGTTTCCGGTATCAGGTTCCTTATAGCGCCTGTCGCGGCAACGACCTCCTGCTCGAAGGGCAGTCCCATCCACTGGGCAACGGAAATACCTCCCGAGCCTGTCAGCGTTATGGTCAGGTCGTCTCCCTCAAACATAAGGCAAGTCTCGTCGACAAGCTCATATATCGTCTTCCTGATATCTGAAAAATGCCTTTGGTATTTACTATATTGGATCCTGTCGTTTTTATCCAGAACCGCAAGTTTAACTGTGGTCGAGCCTACGTCCAGGCCTGCATGGAAAAGTCTTCTCATATGGTTAATACCGCAAAAAACAGTATTTAAGCTGCCCCCCTATTACCAAAGAAAGAGTACCAACAGAATGCATTGATACTCTTGCCAGCATGAATTCCTTTAATATTAGCACAAAACATTTGAATAATAAATAGTACTCTTTTTGTAAAATAACCGCTTTAAAGAAACAACCATGTTATATTACGGAGTTTTGCATCGATTGTCTGTAAAATGTTCGGAAGTCGTTCCATGCCGGATTTATATGCTCAGTGCATCAAAGCTCACGCAATATGAAACGCCTGGCGAAACCTGTTATTTATATCCCCCGATGTATTTGATCGGGCCGAATTTGTCGAACGGGTAAAAGCGGAAAACAGCCCTGCCCACGATCCAATTCTTCTGTATAGGCCCGAATTCCGTGCAGTCCATGCTGTATGGCCTGTTATCGCCCAACACATACGCTTCACCCTTTTTCAGCGTAAGATCGGTGTATCCGGGTATATCGCCTTCCGGCGTCACGGGCTCGGTGGGCAGTCCTATCAGGAATTGACTGCCATTCACATAGAGCTTTCCATCCTTGACCTGCACCCTGTCCCCCTCGATCGCAACGAGACGCTTTATAAGCTTTTTATCCGAATCCGGCATTTTTACTATAACAATATCGCCTCTGTGAAGATCCCCGAACCTGTAACCGAGTTTTTCGACCAACAGGTTGTCGCCCTGCACAAAGTTAGGCTGCATTGAAATATCATAAACTATCGTCCTTTGAGCGACAAACGTCACTATAAGAACACCCAGTATAACAGCTATCGCTATATGGATGAACCAATCCAGCGTTTCGTTCTTTTTTTTCACCTCTGCTTGAACGCCGTTACCTTCTGCCGGAGCGTTATTGCCTTTCGCCGAAGCTATATTATCTTCAGCCGTGTTTTTCTTTTCTTCCGTGGTGTATTCCCCCTCCGCCGTTACAATACGATACATAAATAATATCACTATACGCGGCAAAGTTCTATCACAATCGATATCCCGCTATTTTCCTTCCTGTTCGGTAACGCTGATATGCAGCTCCTGCAGCTGTTTCAGGTCGACGGTGTCAGGTGCGTTGGTCATCAGATCCGAAGCATTCTGTACCTTCGGGAATGCAATAACATCCCTTATGCTGTCTTTGCCGGCCATCAGCATGATCATCCTGTCGAGGCCGTATGCCATGCCGCCGTGCGGTGGTACGCCGTATTTGAAGGCCTCCAGCAGATAGCCGAATTTCGCCCAGGCCTCTTCCTCCGTAAAACCGAGCAGCTTGAACATCCTGGACTGCAGATCCTGCATATGGATCCTGATGCTGCCTCCGCCAAGCTCTGTGCCGTTCAGGACTATATCATACGCCTTGGCGCGCACTCTGCCGGGATCGCTTTCGAGATACTGAAGATCCTCATCCATCGGCGAGGTAAAGGGATGATGCATGGCAACCCAGCGCTTATCCTCCTCGCTGTATTCAAGCAGCGGGAACTCGGTGACCCACAGGAACCTGAATTCTTTTTTATCGAGCAGCTCCAACCGCTTTGCTATCTCCAGCCTGAGCGCTCCGAGGGAATCATAAACCACCTTGTTGCTGTCGGCTACAAAGCATACCAGATCGCCGGGCACAGCCTTTGTTCTTTCCAGCAGAGCTTTTATCTCTTCTTCGCTGAAGAATTTGGCTATCGATGATTTAAGCTCGTTCTCCTCAACCGCGATCCAGGCCATACCCTTAGCCTTGTAAGTCTTAACCAGTTCAACCAGGCTGTCGATCTCTCTTCTGCTGAATTTAGAGCAGCCCTTGGCATTGATTGCGCGAACGCTGCCGCCGTTTTTGACCGCGTCCGAGAATACTTTAAAGCCGGAGTTTTCGACCAGATCTGATACATTGACCAGTTCGAGTCCAAACCTCATATCCGGTTTATCAGAACCGAAACGATCCATTGACTCCTGCCAGGTAAGCCTCTGGAAGGGAGTTTCGATATCAACATCGAGCGCTTCCTTGAAAGCTTTCTTTATAAAGCCTTCATTTATGGCAAGCACATCGTCTACATTGACAAAAGACATTTCAAGGTCGATCTGTGTGAACTCAGGCTGCCTGTCGGCCCTCAAATCCTCGTCTCTGAAGCACTTCGTGATCTGCATGTAGCGATCGTATCCCGCCACCATGAGCAGCTGCTTGAAAAGCTGAGGAGACTGCGGAAGCGCGTAGAATTTGCCCGGATGCACCCTGCTCGGCACAAGGTAGTCTCTTGCGCCCTCGGGCGAACTCTTTATCAGCATCGGAGTTTCTATTTCGACAAAACCGTTCGTGTCATAATAATCGCGAGCAATCTTTGCGACCCTGTGACGCAGCATGAGATTAGCCTGCATGTCGGGTCTCCTGAGGTCGAGGAATCTGTACTTGAGTCTCAGTACTTCATTTACGTCCGAATCCTCTTCTATCTGTACCGGAGGAGTCTCGGAAGCGCTGAGTATCCTGAGCTCCTTTGCTATTATCTCTATCTCGCCTGTTTTCATGTTGGCGTTGACGTTCTCAGGCGTCCTTTTGGCCACCTCGCCAACCACTGCAAGAACGTATTCATTCCTTATCGTTTCGGCTTTGGCGAACAATTCCCCTCCGTCCGTACCGTTGAAAACGACCTGGAGTATTCCGGTTCTGTCCCTCAGCGCCACAAATATCAGACTCCCGAGGTTTCTGCGCTTTTGAGCCCACCCCATGATCGTCACTGTTTTTCCGACGTCGGCAATACCAAGTTCCGTACATCTATGTGTCCTTTTCAGCCCGTAAATCGTCTCTCCCATAACTGTTCTCCTCCCTTGGATGTTTTAGAAGTAATCCGCGCCATCGGCGCTAAACATCCTATTCTGCGGTTCACGCAATTATCAGTATTATTGCAAAAATGCCGGTATGTGCTTTATTTGCACTGATTCTTAAGCCTGTCGAGTATCGAGTCCAGACTTACATCCTTCTGGTCGCCTGTCCTCATATCCTTAAGAACTCCCTTGCCCGACTCTATTTCATCGTCTCCCAGGACGATGGTGTACGTAAATCCCTTTTTATCCGCGTATTTCATCTGAGCTTTCAGGCTTCTCGACATCAGATCAGTCTCGGCGCCCACACTGCATTTTCTGAGCTTGTAGACCAGCTGCTGCGCAAAGTCCGCCGCCTTCTGCCCCATTGTTGCGATATACAGCTCCGGAGCCGGAGGTTCTTCAATAGCGATTCCCTGGCTGTCAAGCTCCATCATGAGTCTTTCCACTCCAAGCGCAAAACCTATCCCGGGTGTCGGAGTTCCTCCGCAGGTTTCAACGAGCCCGTCGTACCTGCCTCCGCCGCAGATCGTACCCTGCGTGCCGACGTTTTCCGAAATGAATTCAAACACAGTCCTCGTATAATAATCCAATCCCCTGACGATACCCGGATCGACGCTGTATTCAATCCCCAGGTTGTCCAGGCCTGATTTGAGCCCTTCGAAGTGGGCACGGCATTCGTCGCAAAGATAATCCTGGAGCGAAGGAGCGTTGGCGACAAGCTTCCTGCAGCCTGTCTCCTTGCAGTCCAGCAGCCTCAGAGGATTTCTTTCAAATCTTTCCTTGCAGTTGCCGCATAGCTCCGAAAGGTGAGGGCTGAAATATTCCTTGAGCTTTTCGTGATATACCGACCTGCATTTGGGGCAGCCTATGCTGTTGATGTTCAGACCGGTTTTCTTGAGCCCGAGCCTTTCGAAGAACATATAAAGGAGGCTGATGACCTCGACGTCGATCGCCGGGCCGGCGGCTCCGAACGCTTCCACTCCGAACTGGTGGAATTCCCTGTAACGGCCTTTCTGAACGTTTTCATACCTGTAGGCTGTTATATCATAAAACAGCTTGATCGGCTGCGGCAGCGACGCCATTCCGTTTTCTATATAGCTCCTGACAACTCCGGCCGTTCCCTCGGGTCTCAGTGTTATACTCCTGCTGCCCTTGTCCTGGAAGGTGTACATCTCCTTCTGGACCACGTCGGTAGTATCGCCCACTCCCCGCTGGAACAACTCCGTATGTTCAAATACAGGTATCCTAATCTCCTTATATCCAAAGCTGTCGCATAGCTTTTTAAAAGCTTTCCCGACGAACTGCCACCTGTAAACCTCCGAAGGCAGTATATCCCTGGTACCTTTTGGCGCCTGAATCATAGCGTCCTCCTTTTTTACCTGCCATTATTATTAGCTTATATAATAATAAAACTCCCGCCTGACTATAAAGTCAGGGACGAGAGTTGTTTCCCGTGGTGCCACCCGGATCGGATCCTGTCGCTGAATCCAAACGAAACAAAGGGACGATTCTTTTGTTTCACTTTCAGCGGTAAATCCACTTGTTTCCCATAACGCCGGTTCAAGCGTGACAGCTTACTCGACCGCTTTCTTCCCATAACGGCTGCGATCTTTCCTCTGTCCGGCTCGGGAATGTCTTTCGCCCGCCTTACGTTAAAAGCGCTTTCAGTCGCGGCGCCTTCTCCCTTGAACATGTACGGACTACTCTTTTCCTTCATTGCCTTTAATACAAATATTATTTATATTCTAATCACGCAGCATTCAATTGTCAAGTAAAACCAAGTTTCCGGCCATGTTTGTTCAATAAAAAAATACCATAACTAACGAAACCGAAAAAAATTTAATTATATGTTCAGGAAATTTTTGAAGGAATACGCGAACAAATGTAGAATTTACTCATTAAAACATTTCGGGAGATGCTGATATGGCTATACAACCAACAGAGTATTATATCAAGAATGCATTCGGCGAATATGAACCCGTACATTTCAAAACAGACGCAGTTCTAGTAAAAATCGAGGATACCGGCGGTCATTTTAGTAATGATAATGTAGAAGATGTACTAGTCGAAATAAGTTCAGATTTGGCGGAAATGTCTCAGCAAATAGGTGGAAAAGCTGACAATACACGAGTTGACAATATTGTAGCCCAAGCAGGTACCGATAATACAGAAATAGTAGATGCTCGTTTATCTTCTGTACGAGGTCAAACTTTTTCGGTTTTGAAAAACCGGTTTGATGCCATAGATAATGATATTTGTTTTATGGTTTCCAATGCAATTTTAAACGGTAATTTTGTAAATACAACAAACTGGTCAGGTAGTAATGCTATTTTATCTGCCGCGAGCAATATTTTAACTGTAACCGGTAATGGTGTAGGTGCATCACCTCGGACAAGACAAACGACAAATATCGATTATACTATTGATAGAAAAATCTATTACAGGGTAATAGCAAAGGTTACAAATAGCAATTGTACAGATATACGAACCTTTATATCTGATACAAGCGAAACAAATCTGATCGGTGCCAAAATTATTACTAATCCGGTACAAGACCAGGTATATTCTCTTTCAACTATTTTAAAGCTTACAAAAACAGTTGCATCAAAAATTATGTTTACAATAAGAAGTTCATATGCAGATTCGACAACGGCTAATGGTAAAGTAATGCAAATACAGTATGCTCTTATGATGGATTTGACATCTATATTTGGAGCTGGTAAAGAACCTTCCATCGAACAAATTGAATCGACACTGATAAGATTTGAAAACAATTGGTTTAACGGTTCAACCAACTGGTTTAATGGTAAATCAGCAGCTACAAGTATTAAAAATCTGGATGATATGCTGAAATTGTTTATGGACATCAGAGGGACTACTCAAAAGATAACAAAAAATCAGGATGGTACTGTTCAGAAAATTCAGCATGTAGATTCCTTCAATAACCTAATAAGAGAAGATATTTTTACTTACGGTACAAACATTATTACAGAAGTAAGAACACTATCAAATGGAGCAACTATTGCTTATATTAATCATACCGATACTCAGGAAACGGAGGTAATATAATGGGAATTTTAGCACAAGTCATAAACGAGTATGTAAAAGTAAAAACAATGACACAAAGTCTCAATCCGTTGAGTGTTGCACAAAGTTTTGACGTGGGTGCAATTTATAACACTGGAGATATTGCCGTGGATGATGATACACGAGAAATAAGAGTTACAGTAATAACAAATGACGTATGGGATAATATCAAAATAAACCTTATATATAAAGATTCCTCCTCCACAAGAATAAAATCCGTTTCATTGTACGAAGGCGTTGGGCAGTTTCATTTTGCCAGTTCTGATGTTTTTCCTATTTCAACAATGCAAATAGAGGTAGTAAATGCCGGAACACATTTAACTCAACTCAGAAACGTTTACATACAGAAAAGGAGAGGTTAAGATGGACTCAATATTGAAAAATAACATAGACAATTACATAACTAAGGAGTTGGATTTTAATATTATGCAATCTCAGCCAATAAAGAGATTACAAGACATAAAGTTTATTGAATCGAGTACTTTAGGTGGTATGTGTCCTGTTCATATGGACAGAAATGGCGTTTTTTATGGGGGTACCAACAGTGGAAATATCGTAAAAACTACTGATTTTATCTCTTATGAAACTATAAATACAGGCATAGATTCCGCAACTTGCGGAGTAACCCGCAAATGCGGAATCACTACAACTAGGACAGGCAGGATTATTGTTGGCACAGTGGGCGGCTACGTATTTGTATCCGATGAAAACGGGCAGAATTTCACTCAGGCATTCAAGTTCCCAAAAGGTAATTGGAGATCGTGCGGTAATTACTGCCAACATGAAAATATTATTGGGATCAGCGAATATGCTGTTAAAGCTGTAGCTTGCGAAGCTTATATATCGCTTGACTTTGGCGCTACATGGACCAAGGTATTTGACTACACTAAAATGCTGAGATTTTCCGAGGCTGAAGCATTGTCAACAAATTGTCATTGCCACGGCATGATGTATGATCCGTATGATAGCAGGATATGGCTTACTACTGGTGATGGATCAATGCATAACATCTATTATTCTGATGATTTCGGACAGACCTGGGTAGCCATAGCAGACGGAGAAAAGAATCTTCAGGATATGAGTGCTTTGCAAATGGTTCCTTATCAAAATGGTATTCTATTCTATTACATGGCAGATTATAATGCTTGGCTGCCAAGAAAAGCTAATGAATTCAGACAACCGGTTGAGAAATATGTTTTCTATAATCCTCAAAAATATAATATACCTCATTCCGGGCAGCATATAAAAACAAAATTAGCAATACAGGCGTATCCAAGGGGCTGTAATGGAATTATGGTTCGAGAATATGATTTCCTGGATACCGACATTATAGCGACAAACAGCGAAAGTTGTATGTTAGCAAGCCGTAATGGTATCAACTGGTATGAAATTTATAGGCACCCTGTTACTATGCCAATAGATTATGGTTTTCAGTCCCATCCGTTAGGACCGATTCCTAATAGTCAAGATAATCGTATATACTGCTATCTTTGGGATACAACGGGAGATAAAATAATGTCGGCAGTTTTACCGAAATAGTTAATACGCAATTGGTATCAATAATGCCATCACAGGATAAAAGGATTGTTCCGTTTTTCAAAGCCTATGTCAGTCGCCGGTCCGTGCCCCGGAAAAACCTCGGTCGAATCATCGAGTTCCATCAGTCGTCTGACGGATTCTTCAAGCTTCGTCTGATTTCCCGCTCCCAGATCGGTCCTGCCTACGCCAAGCCTGAAAAGCGTATCCCCCGAAAAAAGGCGCCGTTCTGCAAGTACGCACATACTGCCCGGCGTATGCCCCGGGGTGTGAATAAACCGCAGCCTGATGCCCCCAATATTTAAAGTATCACAGTCTTTTACAAGTATGTCCGCCGGGCCGAAAACCTTGTTCGGTCCAAACAGAGCGGAACAGTTGAGCGCCGGATCACCAAGAAGCAGCGCATCGTCCTCATGGATAACGATCTTCGCCCCGGTGGCTTCCCTGAGCTTGCCCGCTTCCAGCACATGGTCGATGTGTGCGTGCGTCAGTATAATATACTCCAGGTTTAACCCCTGAGAATTCAACACTCGCAGTATTTCGCTGTCGTTCGCTCCCGCATCCACCACGGCTGCCGAGCCCGCGTCCCCTATTATGTAACAGTTTGAATCTAGTATTCCATAAGAGATGGTTTCCAAATACATATCAAGACACTCTTCCATTCTTTTTAATGCGATTTCCGCTTATTGCCTAATGCCGACATTGTTTGCGGCACTGCTTCCCGCTCTAATGCCTGATGCCGGCACTGCCTCCCGCTTGTTGCCTCCCGCTCGCTTATATGGCATCGCTGCCTGCCCATTTCTATTGCTTGTTTCTGGTTACGTCAAATACGCCGTCCACTTTCCTGAGCTTTTTGATTATTTTCTCGAGCTGGTCAGTGTCTATTATCTCCAAAGTGAGGTTTATAATTGCTATCTGGTCGCGCGTGGTTCTTGCGTTCATGGCCTTTAGCGGAATATTAGCCTCTCCGATGGCGTTGGTGACTTCCATCAGGAGTGCGGTCCTGTCGTTCGCCAAAACGGTAATATCCGCCTTGTAAGCCACATTGATCGCAGTATACCATCTGACCTCGATCAGCCGTTCGTCCTCTCCGCGCGCCTCTGAAACATTGGTGCAGTCGCTCCGGTGGACCGAAACACCCCTACCCCTGGTAATATACCCGATTATACTGTCACCAGGCACCGGGTTGCAGCACCTTGATAGCCTCACCAGGCAATTGTCGATACCCTTGACTATAACGCCGTTTTCCGGAACGGTTTTTTTCTTCTTGTCCTTATCCTGCTTTGCGAATATTTCCTGATCGAGCTCTTCATTGAGTTCTTCCGGCTTCAAGGTCTTTCTGTACTCGTCCCTGAGCCTGGTTACGATCTTGCTGGAGCTGATGCCTCCGAAACCGACTGCCGAGAACATATCTTCAATTGAGTTGAAATTGAATTTCTTGAGGACAATGTCCACCCATTCGTTCTTGAAAAGCTGGTTATAGGTATGGCCTTGCTTCTTAAGCTCCCTTTCGATCGATTCCTTTCCGCGCAGTATGTTCTCCTCGCGGTTTTCCTTTTTGAACCATTGGTTTATCTTGTTCCGCGCCTGCGAGCTCTTTACGAGCTTCAGCCAGTCGCGGCTGGGACCGTGCACAGCCGCCGACGTCAGCACTTCGATTATGTCGCCGTTTTTAAGCTCGTAGCCAAGCTTGACGATTTCACCGTTTACACGCGCACCCATCATTTTGTTTCCGACAGCGCTGTGTATCGAATAGGCGAAGTCGACCGGGGTCGATCCCTTCGGAAGGTTTACAACATCGCCCTTCGGCGTGAATACGAACACCTCGTCGGCGTACAGATCTACTTTTACCGTCTCGACAAACTCGTTAGCATCCCTTGCGTCCTTCTGCCATTCCAGCATCTGGCGCAGCCATGCGAGCTTGTTGTCCAGTTCGCTTTTCCCGGATACGCCCTCCTTGTATTTCCAATGCGCCGCGATACCGACCTCGGCTACTTTATGCATGTCCCAGGTTCTTATCTGTACCTCGAAGGGATGGCCCGTATGCCCGATAAGCGTTGTATGGAGCGACTGGTACATGTTCGGCTTAGGCATCGCAATATAATCCTTGAACCTGCCCGGCATCGGCTTATAAAGCTCATGCACGAGGCCCAGCACGGCATAGCAGTCTTTGACGGAATTAACTATCACCCTGACTGCAAATAGATCATATATCTGATCCAGCGTCTTATTTTGTTCCTGCATTTTTCTGTAAATGCTGTAGAAATGCTTGGGACGGCCGTCGATCGTAGTTTCGATGCCGAGCTCGGTAGTTTTTGCCTTTATTTCATTAATGATATCTGTTATATAAGCTTCGCGTTCGCGGCGCCTTATTGAAATTTTTTCAACCAGATCGTAGTATTCCTTGGGATGAAGATACCTCAAACACGAATCTTCCAGCTCCCATTTGATCCTCGAAATACCTAGCCTGTGCGCCAGAGGAGCATATATCTCCAGTGTCTCGCGGGCTTTTGCCTCCTGCTTGTCCAGAGGGACATATTTGAGGGTTTTCATGTTGTGGAGCCGGTCCGCCAGCTTTATGAGAATCACCCTTATGTCCTTGGCCATTGCCATGAACATTTTACGAAGATTCTCAGCCTGCTGCTCTTCCTTGGTCGTATAGGGTATCTTGTCGAGCTTTGTGACTCCGTCTACCAGAGCCGCGGTATCTTCTCCGAACTGCGCCCCTATATCTTCAATGGTACAGTTCGTATCCTCGACGGTATCGTGCAGCAGGCCTGCTACAATAGTTGTGCAGTCAAGCTCCAGATCGGCAAGAATGTTGGCGACCTCGATAGGATGGCTGATATACGGCTCCCCCGATTCCCTGAGCTGCCCGTCATGAGCCTTGCTGGCCATTGCGTATGCCTTGTCCAGTATGGATATATCACAGCCGGGATTATATTCTTTTATTTTCATAACGAGCTTATTATACCGGTTGTCCATCTGCTCCTCCGAGATCGCTTCAAGAAGATCATTATACCTCTTTCAGAAAGTCCTTTATGCCTGCTTTTCAAGAAGGTCCTTTTTACCCGCTTTTCAAAAGGCCCTTGCCCATTATGCCTGCTCTATAGTATGGCGCTCAGTTTCAGAAAGTTACGGCCGATCTTACCTTGTAGCCCTGAAGTTTCTTTCGGCCATCCAGAAAGCCCAATTCTATGAAAAACACAAGCCCCGCAACTTCTCCGCCAAGCTTCTCAACAAGCTTAATATTGGCCTCGGTCGTTCCTCCGGTGGCAAGCAGGTCGTCGACGATGATGACTCGCTGACCCGGCTGTATCGCATCCTCATGTATCTCAAGTACATCCTTGCCATATTCCAGCTGATACTCGACGCTGACGGTCTTATAAGGCAGCTTGCCCTTCTTCCTTATCGGCACAAAGCCCTTGTTGAGCGCGTAAGCAAGCGGAGCTCCAAAAATGAAACCCCTTGACTCGGGGCCAATGACCAGATCGAAATCTCCGATTTCCTGCGTCAGCTTCTTCATCTCTTCTATACTTTGGTTCAATGCAGCCTGATCCTGCAATACTGTCGTAATATCGATAAAATCGATGCCTTGCTTCGGAAAATCCGCCACATGCCTGAGCTTTTGCTTCAAATCCATTAGTTTTCCTCCCATATGAATAGCTTTTCAGGATCATTATCTTGCAGGACACTTCCCGTGCCATTTTCTTAAGCGCGGTTCTGAGAATTAAGCTTCCCCTAACCGCTGAAGTTCAAAATACAGTCTGGAGGCGTCAAGGTCAACCCTGCTCTTGCTTTCAACAAAGCCTATGACCGCCGAGTTCCTGCCCCTGGGCTCCACTCTCAGAAGCCCCAGTTCATCAAAAATCTCCAGTATCCTTTTCAGCTTGAAGAAATTTGTCTTTACATTAAATTTTTCCGATATCTGAGCGCTGACAGAAAACAGGTCAGTAAACTCGACTGTATTCTGCCTGAGCCTCGCAAACCCCTTTACGAATCTGTAAACCGCCTCAAACTCGCTTCTTTCGGGAATCATCTCAGCCGTATTCAAAAAGTTCCGTTCCTTGAGAATGACTATTTCCTTCAGATTAATATATTCATTATAGTCATTCGGTTTGTTAAAAACAATATATTTGTCAAGATCGGCATAAACGCAGGGCCGTATATCCCGCAAATTCAACTGGAGCCTTTCACTGCCGTTCCACTTGTTTATCTCGGGGGTAAAGGCTATATCAACCTTCTCTCCCGCGGGACAGGCCTCAGCCAGTTCGCCGAGGCTGAAGCCCACGGCTTCCGTCGAAAGGCTGCCGTCGGCAAGCCTGAGTTTTAGGTGCTTTCCGCCGCTCAGTGTCCTTGCGTCGCTTACATTCAAGGCCCTGTAACCGAATACGGGGTTAGGATTGCCTTCTCCGAAGGGAGCCATGTTCTCCAGTTCTCTCACGCTTTCCTGCGTAATTTCGCCTCTCTCCAGGAAGGTATCCAGCCTGAGACACGGCGTCATGTCCGCGTCTGTCAGCACACTGTCCGCGTATTCATTGATGCGCGTCCTGAATTCACCCAGTCTATCTGCGTTTATCGTTATACCCGCGGCCATTTCATGGCCTCCGAACCTGTCCAGCAGATCCGCGCAAAAATTCAGCGCTTTAAAGATATTAAAGCTTTTTATGCTTCTGGCAGAACCCTTTCCGACCCCTTCAGCAATGGATATGACTATGCAGGGTCTGTTGTAACGGTCCTGCAGCTTTGATGCGACGATACCTATAACCCCATGATGCCAGCCTTCCCCGCAAACCACCAGCACCTTTTCTTTAACGGCGTCCAGCGTCGTCTCTACGTATTCGACAGCTTCAGCAAGTATCCTGTTCTCCGTTTCCTGGCGCTTTCTGTTCTCCTCTTCAAGCTCTTTGGCAAGGGCTTCGGCTAAAACTCTGTCCTCTGTCGTAAAAAGCCTTACTCCCCTTGTCGCACTGCCCAGCCTGCCTGCCGCATTGACCCTGGGAGCCAGGCCGAACGCCACGTTGTAGGAAGAAATCGGCTTATCGGAAAAGCCGGCTTCCCTGATCAGAGCTCTTAGCCCTTGATTACCCGAGGCCGGCATCTTTTTCGTTCCAAACCCTGCGATAATGCGGTTTTCCCCCAAAAGGGGGACAACGTCGGCGATAGTTGCCATCGCCGCCAGATCGAGGTATTCCTGAAAACCCGTGCCCCGCCCGGACCTGCTGCATAGCGCCTGAACGAGTTTAAGCGCGACCCCCGCGCCGCAAAGCTCCTTGAACGGATAACCGCAGCCCGGCTTGTGCGGATTGATGACAGCTAAAGCGTCAGGAAGGGTTTCCTTGCATTCGTGATGATCGGTCACAATCACCTGTATGCCGTTTTCCTGAAGGCAGCTCACTTCCTCGTCGGAGGTTATGCCGCAGTCGACCGTTATCATGAGCGATACTTTCAATTCCATTATTTTGCCGACCACAGGCATTGTCAGGCCATAGCCGTTCTCCATGCGGTCGGGTATGTAATATTGCACCTCGGCGCCCAGTGAACACAAATATCGATACAATATGGACGTGCTTATTACGCCGTCAACGTCATAATCCCCGTAAATCAATATGCTTTCATGCTTTTCCGCCGCCAGAAGTATCCTGTCAACCGCTACTTCCATTCCGTCCAGCAGGAACGGATCGTGCAGCCGGGAAATATCAGGTCTCAGGAATGACCTGATGTAATCGCAGTCATCGATTCCCCTGCTTATAAATACCTTGGCAAGCAACCTGGAGATACCCGCTTCCTCCGCCAGTTTCCCAACAGCCTGTTCATCTATATTCCTGTAGACCCACAGTTTTTTTAGCAAAATCACATCTCCAATGCCTACAAAAAAAGCCCGATTTACATCGAGCTTTCTTCGTTTACTTATTTATCCCAATATTTTTTTGACAATAACATTGATCATCTTACCGTCCGCCTTGCCTTTTACCTTGGGCATCACAACCTGCATGATTTTGCCCATATCCTTTGCGGAAGAAGCACCGGTCTCCTCGACCGCCTGTCTAACTATAACTTCGAGTTCCTGCTCGGATAATTGCTGAGGCAGATATTTGAGTAAAATGTCAATTTCGGCTTTCAAACCTTCGATTAGGTCACCCCTGCCGCTCTTTTCATACTCCGGCAGAACATCCCTTCTCTTTTTCAGTTCTTTTGCTATGACCTCTATTACTCCATCATCGTCGAGAGTTATCCTGTTATCTTTTTCTACCTGAAGAACGGCAGCCCTTGCCATCTGGATCGTATCCTTCCTGACGGCATTCTTTTCCTTCATGGCTGTTTTCATATCTTCAAGCAACTGTTCCTTTAGGGACATTTGTGAGCCTCCCTGTGACTTATCGATACTGAGTCTTTTGCCGAATTCAAACCGTGTCTGAACGACCTTCAAGCAGGAAGCTTATTTAAACTTCCTCTTTCTAGCCGCTTCAGACTTTTTCTTCCTTCTAACACTCGGCTTTTCATAATGCTCTCTTTTTCTAACTTCAGCCAGAACGCCTGCTTTAGCGCACTGACGTTTAAATCTCTTAAGTGCACTGTCGAGAGACTCATTTTCTTTTACCCGAACTTCAGACATGTATTTCCCTCCCTCCGATGGTAGCAATTGTGCCATGAATAAGCTGCGTCCATTGCTTCAACTACTTGTGGGAATCAAGCTATGTGTAGCACACAGTATATTATATATTATACTTCAAAATAAAGTCAATAGAGTCCTGCCATAATAAAAAATCATCTATAAACGCCAAGGGTCAATCAGAATAACCTGCCTGATTTTTCACCTGCCAATTCCAGGTATCCCTGCACATATCGTCTATATCCCTGACAGCCCTCCAGCCCAGCTCCCTCTCGGCCTTGGAAGGATCCGAATAACATTCCGCGACATCTCCGGGTCTTCTATCCCTGACCACATATGGGATTTTCCTGCCCGCTGCTTTGGAAAACGCAGCAACCATTTCCAGCACACTCGTTCCCCTGCCTGTTCCGAGGTTGTAGGTACCAATCCCGGTTTTTTTCGCCAGTTTCTCGATGGCTTTGAGATGGCCGTCCGCCAAATCTACAACATGGATATAGTCTCTTATTCCCGTACCGTCCCTGGTAGGATAATCCATGCCTCGTACGTTAAGCTCCTTCAGCTTTCCAACTGCAACCTGGGAAATGTAGGGCACAAGATTATTGGGGATTCCGTTCGGATCCTCGCCTATCAGTCCGCTGTGATGCGCCCCGACAGGGTTGAAATATCTCAGGAGTATTATGTTCCAGCTGTTATCCGATATGTACAGATCCCGCAAAATATCCTCTATCATCAGCTTGGTGCGCCCATACGGATTGGTAACGCCCAGCGGAGCAGCCTCGGTAATCGGCATTTTATCCGTAGTTCCGTAAACCGTAGCGGAGGAACTGAACACAATATTCTTCACGCTGTGCTCTTTCATGGCTTCAAATAGATTTATCGAACCGGAGACGTTGTTATGGAAATAACTCAGCGGCGTTCCCACCGATTCGTTAACCGATTTCAGTCCTGCAAAATGTATCACGGAATCGATGCGGTATGCTGTGAGGATATTATCAAGAAGTCTTCTGTCCAGTATATCGCCTGTAACAGTATCGAAATCCCTGCCGGTTATTTCCTTTATTCTTTTGATCACCGCCGGCTTGCTGTTGGAGAAATTGTCGAGGATAACGATCTCATGTCCTGCCTCCAGCAGCTGTACGCAGGTATGGCTGCCGATATACCCCGCTCCCCCGGTAACAAGTATGGCCATAAGCTTTTCCTCCCACGTAAAAAATTATCGGCTGATTCTTTTGCAGATAGCAATATGTCGACTAATCCATTATATAAAATTTTGAAATAAAAACAAGAAGTTCCTTCAAAGTCTTTATTTCAGTCTTTTCCTGTAATATACAGCCAAATAGCTTAAGTTAATATATTTTTGTATTTTCTAATTGCTATTTATGGAAAAATATTATATAATTTTATCATTATTGTATTTTGTAGGTCAAAGCGGAGGGGCAATGAAGGTCAAAGACAATCTGATATTACGTGAAATAGCCGGCTCCTGGATCATTGTACCCGTTGCTGAAATGGTTGTTGAGTTCAATGGTTTAATGAACCTTAACGAAAGTGGTGCATTCCTGTGGAATAAACTGGCTGAAGGAGCCGAAATGGACGAATTGGTTTCAGGGCTCCTGTCGGAATACGATATAGATGAAGAAACTGCAAAAGCCGATATTCAGGAGTTTGTAGGACAATTGAAGGAGAAGGGGCTTTTGCAATAATGTATACCACGTATGAGCTCTTAATAGAGAAGCTATCCAGGCAGGCCAGTATCAAAAAAATACCCCTCAATGGAACATTCGAACTGACAGCAAGATGCAATTTCGACTGCCGGATGTGCTACATTCATAAAAAGATTGACTGTGAGATTGCGGACGAGCTTACCGCAGATCAATGGATAAAGCTTGCAACAGAAGCCAGGGACGCCGGAATGCTCAGTCTGTTATTGACCGGCGGAGAAATATTTCTGCGCAGGGATTTCAGGGAGATTTACGAAAGCGTTGCAAAAATGGGCTTCAAGGTAACTTTGTTTTCCAATGCATCGCTGATAGACAGCCAGACAGCAAAATGGCTTGGGAGGCTCCCTCCTACCGTGTTGGAAATTACACTATACGGAGCCTCAGCCGAAACCTATGGCAGAGTCAACGGAAATGCAGATGCTTATGACAAGGTCGTCAATGCAATAGATATGCTTCTTGCGGAAGGCATAAACGTCGAACTTAAAACTACGATTATACACGAAAACATGGATGATTATGAAGCCATGGCGGAATTTTCGTACAAACGCGGAATTCCCTTCGGCGTCGTCGATTATCTGTATCCCGCGAGAGACGCATCACACGCGGCGAATGCCTGCAGATTCACTCCCGAAAAATTTGTGGAATACCACAAAAATATCTTTGAAACAAACAAAAGATTATCTGAAATTTATTTGGAAGGTAAAAAACTATCCGAGCCTACAGAATGCGGCAGAAAGCTTGCGCAGGAAATAAGCAGCATCGAGCCTGATCGCGAGAGAAGCCAAAGCGCATTCAGTTGTAATGCCGGCAGCAGTAATTTTTGGATCACCTGGGACGGTCGAATGGTTCCTTGCGGCGCCATGGAAGAGCCTGTAGCATATCCTCTGAAAACGGGTTTCCTGAATGCCTGGCACAGTTTGAACGAGGGATGCGGCAACATACCGGTATGCAAGGAATGCAGGAAATGCAAAGTTGCAGAGCATTGTACGGTATGTCCGGCAAAGCTGAAAGGCGAAACAGGCCGTTATGACCAGCCGGCAGAATACCTTTGTAAAGTAGCCCAATTGTTCAAGGAAACTTTTTCAGATAAAAACGATGATATGGGAAAAAAGAAGTAACGTTATGTTTTAAACGCTGATGTATCTAAGGGAGGTCAATATATGAAAGCGTATACCAAACCTAATATCGAGTTTATCGAACTGAAACCGGAAGAAAGGTTGGCTTGTGAATCAGGCGGAAGCACCGGCTGCTGCACAGGGGGCCATCCAGGTAAGGCTTTTGGTTATCTTCTTTGCAATTATTCCTATCCTTATGGAAAAAATAGTTGCAAACCCAAGTTTATCATCCTCTGGCTCTGCAGATAATATCACCCTGAGCTTCCGGAGGTACTGAAGATAAATGCTGCAGTATGAAATTGCAGGCCTTAAAATCGGGATCATACATAAAAACACCGGCAGATTCAAAAGACTTAAAGCTTTTGAATCGAGTTTCAACGAAAAACCGGACATCGAAATAAAGTTTCGAGCCTCCGGTTCTTTTGCTGCCCCGAAATATTCTGCGCTTGAAAATGACGGAATATCATGGTATGTTGAAAATACGAACGAAGTGACTGTAACTTATGTTTTCCTCAAGGAGACCGGAAGAACGGAATATGTCATCGAAGCCCGATCCGGCTGGTCGGATATAACGATACTCTACCCTGAAAAAACAAATGCCGAAAAAGCATTCTGTTATTTTCTGGGTAACTATATTATCAGTAACAAAATTATAAGCCACGGTGGTTTTGTGCTCCATGCGTCCTCCCTATCCTACGGAGGCAAGGGAATCGCCTTTACTGCTCCTTCAGGTACGGGGAAATCGACGCATACGGCCATGTGGAAAAAATATTACAAAGCGGTAATTTTAAACGACGACTGTCCGATAATCAAATTGGAGAACGATAGCGCTTCTATTTACGGTACTCCCTGGAGCGGGGCTAAAAACAAGGCGGCGCCTTTAAGTTCACCCCTGTCGATGATCGTGTTTCTGGAACAGGCAAATGAGAATTCTATAAGGGAATTGAAAAAAGCGGAGGCCACTCCCCTTCTGCTCCCCAGGATTTTTTTGCCCTACCAGAACCCGTCACTTATGGATGCTGTTCTAGAAAACGTAGAGAAAGTAATTGAAATGGTACCGAAATATCTGCTAAAATGCAAGCCTAATCGTGAAGCAACGGAGCTGGTACGGAAATGCATAAGGTAATAAGCATAAAATCTGCCGAACTGTTCCCGGCAATCAGCGAGCTTTTGCATAACAACCGGAAAGTCCGACTGACTGTGACCGGAGACAGTATGATGCCGTTTCTCAGGGAAAATACCGACAGTGTGGAATTATCCGCCGCTGCTTTCGAGGAGCTGCATTTCGGACAAATAATTTTAATAAAGCGTGAAAACGGGCAATACATTCTTCACCGGCTCATACGAAAAATGAAGGCTTGTTTTTATATTGCGGGAGACGCCCAGCTCTGGACGGAAGGCCCGCTGCTCCCGGAACAATTGGTTGCCGTTGTAACCAATGTCTGGAGAGGCAACAATTCCGTATCCCCTTCAAACCTGCTTTGGCAAACGCTTTCTTTGATATGGTGGCTTCGGTTGCCCGCAAGATTTATTCTGTCCAAGCCTTACAGACTCCTGAAAAAGCTGTATAGGGCAACACAGGGAAGGTGATATTATTTTCAAAAAGTTCGTCAAATACACAAGGTGGATAGGAAGTCAGTCAAAGTCCTCCTTCATGCCTCTTCTGCTATTGATCATATTTAGTGTGATCTCTTCGCTGACAGCAGTTTTTGTTGCCCTGGAATCAAAAAAGCTTTTCGATTCGGCACAGTATGGCAATATCGATCTGCTGATACAATCGGGTATTACCATTATAGGGATAGTTCTGTTACAAACCATACTTGAGTCTGCAATGACAGTTTATTCCTCAAAGATTTCGGTCTCTTTGTCAAACCTGTTGAGGCAGAAGCTTTTCGAAAAGCTTTCAAAGTCCCAATGGCTTGATTTTGCCAAATATCACAGCGGAGATTTGCTGACACGCATGACGAGTGATATCGATACTGTAGTGAATGGCGTCACCTCTGTCATTCCGGGTATGATTTCCCTGTTTTTTTCGCTGTGCGCTTCGATCGCGGTTTTGTTGGCGTTCGATCCCCTACTCGCCCTTTTTGCTTTTATATTGGGGCCAGTATCCATCATATTCACAAGACTTTTCAGCAAAAGCCTCTCCGAATACCACCTTAGGATCCAGGAGACCGAAAGTAAAATAAGAGGCTTCATCCAGGAATGCTTAAAAAACATGCCTATAGTTAAAGCTTTCAATATGGAAAGCGAAAACAGCTTCGTACTATCAGGTTTTCAAAAGCAAAAGCTTGGCTGGGTTCTAAAGAGAAGCAGGATCAACGCGGTAGCTTCGGCAATACTGGCGCTGGGTTACTGGCTCGGATTCCTGCTTGCCGTATTATGGGGGTCCGTACAGCTGGCAAACGGCAAAGTCACCTTTGGAACCATAACGGTTTATCTCCAACTGGTGGGACAGATACAGGGGCCCTTCATAGGGCTTGCTTATTCCGTGCCGCAAATCATCGTCATGTACGCATCCGCAGGAAGGCTTATAAAGCTTTATGATCTCGAGGAGGAAAACTTTACCGAAGAAAAGCTCCGTTGGAGCTCCGCCGGAATCCATGCAGACGGGTTGGATTTCAAATATGACGAGGAGACCTTTATACTGAAAAATGCAAGCTTTGATATAAAGCCCGGGGAATTCACAGCAGTGATAGGCGCGTCCGGAGAAGGCAAAACCACCTTCATAAGATTGCTGTTATCACTGTTGAGGCCCTCCAAAGGCACATTGTATTTCTATAATCCTGATACACACGAGAAAATCGAAGCCGACATGGTCACACGTTCGCTTGCCTCCTACGTTCCACAGGGCAATACCCTGTTTTCGGGAACCATAGCTGAAAATGTAATGATCGGCAACAAGGAAGCAGGCTCCGACGAAATGGTCAACGCCCTTAAAACTGCATGCATATGGGATTTTATAGACAGCTTGCCTGATAAGGCCGATACCGTTCTGGGAGAAAACGGCTATGGATTGTCGGAGGGTCAGGCACAGAGGATCGCGATAGCACGTGCGCTGATAAGCAAAAAGCCGGTGCTAATCCTGGATGAGGCAACCTCGGCGCTGGATTCGGAAACTGAATTGGAAGTGTTAAGATCGATAGCGTCCATCAAGCCTCTACCCACATGCATTATAATAACTCACCGCAAAGCGGCTCTCGATTTCTGCAGCCGGATACTCAAGATCGAGAACGGCAGCATCAGCGAGTAGAAGCCCTGGCACTTGGCAGGAGCAGCTCTTCCGCGTTATGTATGAATAATTCGTCCGCTTTTTGCGTGCCGATCCATTTTTGGACCTTTTTACGTGCTTTAACATACCAGTTCGAATAGCCGGCGGGATCATGCGCGTCTGAAGCAACAAACGCAGCCTTGCCCGAGGTTATGATCTTTTTGGCGAACCTTTTTACCCCCCGCCCGTTCGCCCCTATGATACTCGCGGCGTCAACCTGAAGTAGGCAGCCCATATCGGTCATTTCTGCAAACAACTGCTTATTCACCGCCAGCCGGCGGCATCTCTCGGGATGTGCGATTATCGGTATGAAGCTCTTCAGCTGCAGATTATATAATAGCTCCAGCGTATAAGAAGGCACCCTGTCACGCGGCAATTCGAGCAGCAGATACCTGGAATCACCCAGAGTAAGCCCTGAATAATCCTCCGGCATCTGGGCGGTATAGTGCCTTATTTTTATTTCATAGCCCTTAAAAAGAGCAATATCAAGGCGTAAAGCTTCTTCGCGTATAATTTCGAAATTTCTATCGATTGTGCCGTCT
The DNA here is from genome assembly GCA_023412915.1 of Bacillota bacterium. Taxonomy (GTDB): domain Bacteria; phylum Bacillota; class Clostridia; order Acetivibrionales; family DTU013; genus JAEYOM01. The sequence continues at coordinate 80,938 of JAEZRE010000013.1, read as the reverse complement.
CTGTGAAGCTCTTCTGAATAATGCGGAGTGGCAATGATCGTCTTTAAGCCCGCCTTTTTCGCTTCCTTCAGAATCTCTATGGCCAGTTCCGTCGTCTGCGCTCCATCATCGACGCCGGGTATGATATGACTATGAATGTCGATCATATCCTGTCCTTTCTCAATGAGCGATGTCTTTTGAATTTCCGTACTTCTTCGAGCTCTTCCTGTAATGGTAATTGTAGTCGTAGTAATAGTAATCTCCAAATTCCTTTTTAGGTATCTTGTTCAATACCACGCCAATGATCCTTGCATTGGCTTTTTCCAGCTGCTCCTTAACTTTAAGGGCTTTTCTGTAATCTATCGTGTTGTATTTGACAAGCATGATGGTTCCGTCAGCCGCGGCCGCAATAATCGCCGCATCGATCATGGAGCCCAGAGGAGGCGTATCTATGATTACGTAGTCATATCTTTCCTTCAGCTTATCCAACAGTTCAATAAACCTGGGTGTACCAAGCAGCTCCGCGGGGTTTGGCGGCTTGGGACCGCAAACTATCATATGCAGGTTTTCTATGTTTGTTTCACTAATAACGTCGTCAAGCTCGGCCATACCGGAAAGGTAATTGGACAGGCCGGCATTGTATCTCGACGCAATTTTCTTATACTGTCTCGGCTTCCTTATATCCGCGTCGATGTACACGACCTTTTTGTTGGCGCTCGCGATGGAAATAGAAACATTGATGGTAGTCTTAGTCTTGCCCTCGTGAGGGATACAGCTTGTAACGCAGATCGTCTTTAACTGTTTTTCCGCGCTGCAAAACTGGATGTTTGTTCTCAGGGTTCTTAAAGCTTCTTCAACCGGCTCGCTTATATCGTTTGTAAGGTTTATTTTATCGTTCATTTTCTTCTCCCCTTATTCGTAGCGTCTACTGGTATGCTGCCTAAAACGTTAAGTCCCAGATGGGTCTCCACATCCTCGGAGGTCTTTATTTTCGTATTAAGGAATTCCAACAGCAATATGATGCCAACTGCAAATACAACAGCCACAAAGACAGCCAGGGCAATATTCTTCTTTTTCTCCGGCGCTATTGGGGATTTCGGTACTTCAGCCTTATCGATTATATCTACATTCTCGATTTTGTAAAGATCCACTATTTCCTGTGAGAATACCTTTGCCACTATATCGGCGATCTTTGCCGCTTCAACCGGGTCTGTATCCACAATGGATATGTCTATGATCCTCGTTTCGTTTACAGAGCTTATGGAAATCATGCTGCTCAGGTCTTCTTCGGTTATCTCCGGGTTGTTCAGTTCCTTTACGACCGCGCTGGTCACCCGCTTGCTGCTTATTATCGCGGAATACTCGCTGATAAGCGTCTGCCCTGCTATTATGTCTTCAAAGCTCATATTATTAGCAGCCGCGTCCGTGTTACCCGTGTTAGCTGCCGCGCCATTTGTAAGACCGGTTATCAGCAGCGTCGTATCTGCCTGGTATGTGGGAACCAATACGAAGAAATTCAAATATCCCGCGATGATGGCTACTACAACAGGAAGGGCTATAACAAGCCAGAGCCTTTTCATAATGATGTCGAAGTATTTCTTAATTTCCATATGAAGCCCCTTTAATCAAAGTATAAATTTTTTCATATTATTTTACATTATACAGCATATTAGTTGTATAATCTACCATTGCTGTTAATATCGTCAATCAAATAAAAAAGGATACCGCCCAGTACGTTTGTACGGTCTGAACGGTATCGTCATAATTCGTTGTTTTTATACTATCTTTGCTCCCAGTTTAAGCCCTCCGATAAGATGGTAATGCAGGTGGAATACCGTTTGTCCCGCGTCGGGGCCGCAGTTGTTGATCAAACGATAACCATTTTCCGCGACGCCAAGCTTTTCGGCTATCTTCCTTGCGGCCAGATGGATATCGGCCACTATCGCGGCGTTTTCAGGCGTAAGTGCATTCACGTTCGCAATGTGGACTTTAGGAATAATCACCACATGTACCGGCGCAACGGGGTTGATATCATTGAAGGCCATTACCCTGTCGTCCTCATAAACCACTGTCGACGGTATCTTCCTGTCGACTATCCTGCAAAAGATACAATCTTCCATATCGAATCCTTCCTTTCTGAAACAGGGGGACGGTTTACTTACCTTATCTGTGCTTTTATCGCTTCAAGTGCGCTGCTCAATGCATCGCCAATCTTTTCCGCATCCTTGCCGCCGGCCTGGGCCATGTCCGGACGCCCGCCTCCCCCGCCGCCAGCCGTCTTTGCAGCCTCACGCACCACGTTTCCGCAGTGTGCTCCGCGTTCGACCGCATCCTTCGTCGCCATTGCGACAAAGTTCACCTTTCCGCCCGACGCGGACGCCAGAACTACGATCCCCGAGCCCAGCTTGCTGCGAAGCGTTTCGCAGGTATTCCTGAGAGCTTCGGGATCCAGCTGATCGAAGCGTGCGGTAACAGCCTTTATACCGTTCACGTCGACCGCTTTTGAAAGCACTTCGTCGAAGGAACCGCTTACAAGCTTGTCTTTCAGTTGCTCGATTTCCTTCAGTGCAGCCTTCAGCTCGGCGCTCATGATCTCAACCTTGCGCAGGCTGTCCTGCGGAGTCGATTTGAGCGCTCCTGCAATCCCGTTCAACTGCTCTTCCTTCTCGTTATAATATTCCAACGCGTTTCGTCCTGTCAGCGCTTCAATCCTTCTTACGCCCGCAGCTACGCCGCTCTCACCCAATATCTTTACCAGGCCTGCCTGCGAGGTATATCCGAGGTGGGTTCCTCCGCAAAGCTCCATGCTGTAATCGCCGGCTTTTACGACGCGTACCACATTGCCGTATTTTTCACCGAACAGAGCCATTGCTCCGAGTTTTTTCGCCTCGTCCACAGGCATTTCCTGAACGGTCACCGTCAGATTTTCAAGTATTTTTCCATTAACTTCGTCCTCTACCCTTTTGATCTCCTCGCTTGTCATGGGCGAGAAGTGATGGAAGTCAAAGCGGAGCCTGTTGGGGTCTACAGCCGAACCGGCCTGCGTCACATGCTCTCCGAGAACGTTTCTCAAGGCCTTCTGCAGCAGATGGGTCGTAGTATGGTTTCTCGCAGTTGCAAGCCTTTTTTCGGCGTCTATCTCCGCCGTTGCGGCAGAGCCTTTTTCAATAATGCCGTCTTCGACTGTGCCAGTATGAAGGTAAAGGCCTTCGGCAGTCTTCCTGCAGTCCTTTACACCGATCGAGCCGGTCTTCGTCCTGATGACGCCCGTATCAGCGGCCTGACCGCCGCTTTCGGCATAGAAGGTCGTCCGGTCGAGTATTACCGTGAGCTCGTCATCCTGCTGCGCATTTTCGGCAAGTTCTCCATCTTTTATGATATAAAGTATCACAGCTTCGGTCCGGGTACATTCATAACCGGTGAACACCGTCTTAACGCTCTTGTCAATACCTTCTGCAAGGCCCTGTGCCCAAGCGGAGGTCTCCCTGTTTTTAAGGGCTTCGCGCGCCTTTTTCTTCTGCTCGCCCATTTCAGCTTTGAAACCTTCTTCGTCTATTGTGAGACCGACTTCTTCCGCGATCTCCCTTGTGAGATCGAGCGGGAAGCCGTAGGTATCATGCAGCTTGAAAACCATGCTGCCGGGCAGGACCTTGCCGTTCGCCGCCTTCACCTCTTCAATGAATTCGTTGAGTATGGAAAGGCCCTGGTCTATAGTCACAGCAAAACGCTCTTCTTCTATCTTGATAACCTTGCAGATATAATCCTCTTTTTCCGCCAGCTCGGGATAAGCCTCCCTGGATTCCCTTATTACTATTTTAGCTATATCATAGAGGAAAGCTTCTTTAATCCCGATCAGTCTGCCATGCCGCGCAGCCCTTCTAAGAAGCCTTCTCAGCACGTAGCCTCTGCCCTCGTTGGACGGGAGTATGCCGTCGGACACCATCATAGTAGTACTGCGTATATGGTCCGTTATTACGCGTATGGAAACGTCGGTCTTGTCCGAGCTGCCGTATTTGACGCCGGCTTTGTCGCAGACATAATTGAGTATGTTCCTGATCGTATCGACCTCGAACAGGTTGTTGACGTCCTGCATTATTACCGCGAGGCGTTCGAGGCCCATACCCGTATCGATATTTTTCTTTTTAAGCTTGGAATAGGTGCCGTCTTCTTCCCTGTTGAACTGTGTGAAGACCAGATTCCAGAACTCGATATAGCGGTCGCAGTCGCAGCCCACCTTGCAGTCCGGCTTGCCGCAGCCCTTGTCGGCTCCCCTGTCGAAATGTATTTCAGAACAGGGACCGCAGGGACCTGTGCCATGCTCCCAGAAATTATCGGCCTTTCCCATCCTTACAATTCTGTCCGCCGGAAGGCCTACATCGTTTCTCCATATTTCAAACGCTTCGTCGTCGTCCTCATATATTGTAACGTAAAGCCTGTCTATCGGTATTTCCAGTTCTTTCGTCACAAACTCCCAGGCCCAGGGGATGGCTTCTTTTTTAAAATAATCTCCAAATGAGAAATTTCCCAGCATTTCAAAAAAAGTGCCGTGTCTTGCCGTCTTTCCGACGTTCTCGATATCCGGCGTCCTGATGCATTTCTGGCAGGTCGTAACCCTATGGCGCGGAGGTTCCTCAGCGCCCGTGAAATACGGCTTTAAGGGCGTCATTCCGGCGTTGATGAGCAATATGCTGGGGTCATTGCGGGGAACCAGCGGGAAACTGGGCATGCGTAAATGCCCCTTATTTTCAAAGAATTTGAGATAGCGCTCTCTGATTTCATTCAGTCCGAGTTTTTTCATCGTTTCATCCCCATATAAGCGTAAATTTATAAAATGATTTCTTAAATAATATTATATAAGAAGCCATAAAGTGTCAAGGAATGTTTGATTTCAAGGGTGACCGCAGGCTTAGCGCCCGCGAAGTGCTCCCAAGGCGTAAACAGCGTCCTGGGTTATGGAACCTTCAATACCCTGTTCTCGAGCTCAGCATTGACGATGAGCCTGTGAGACGCAACATATACAGGCGTGCAGGTAACCAGAGTGATGATGTTTTCATCTGTGCGGCCCTGGAGTACGGATACGTCTTCAGGCGTAACAACACTGATCTTTGAAACCTTGTAAGTAAGATCTTCTTTTTTTGTGGTGATAATTATCTCATCTCCTACGACAAGTTCATCGAGCCTGTTGAAAAACTTGCCGAAGGTGTAGCTCCTGTGGCCTGCGAGTACGCAGTTTCCAGGCTGTCCTATCGCTGCTGTCCCAGGTATGTGGCCTACCGCCCTGCTCAGGTTGTATGACTTTACGCCCTCGACTATCGGGGCTTTAACCTTTATCTTTTTTATTTGTATTATTCCGAGAACAGTCTGCTGAACGGATTTTTTCGCAGCCTTTGCCTGTGTGCCCGCCGGATCTCCGCCTGCGGCCGCCGACTCACCGGATAATGACCCTGCCGATGTATTCGTTGAGGCGCCCTCGCTGTCAAACGCATCCTGCAATTGCGAATAAGCATCCTCAGGGTCCGTTTCCGGAGCCGCAACACCGTCCGGCTCATCCATGCTGTTCAGCCATTCGGATACCATCCGGTCTTCCTGGTATTTTGTATATACCCGCCCCACAACAGGGATCAATGCCACTAAAACGCCTGCAATCAGCAGAATCAAGGAAATTTTCTTCATTTTTTACCCCGTACTTTAAATTCACACAGTAACAAAAAAGGATGCCCGACCGTTATCAGGAATCCTTTTTTACTATGTATTTTACTCGAACTAAATATCTGTCAGTTCTTTGCTGTCTTCTTCAAGGAAATCACAAGAGCCCCCGCTACCATCAATCCGCCTGCTGCATAAAATGTCTCCGCAGGTATTCCTCCGGTTTTCGGAAGGGTAGTATCCTCTATATCAGTGGTCTTGGCTGCGCCGCCGGGCAACTCCGGATCGATTATCTGTACTTGCGGTGGGTTATATGTTTCATCGACTGCATTCTGTATCGGTGCGCCAGGTACAGGCTGATCGGGAACATCGGTGCCGTTATTGGCAGCAAAGCTTGTACTGCCTATTGAAAAAACGAAAATTAAAATCAAAAATATGCCGAACAACTTCTTCATATATAATCCTCCTCACACTACTAATTCTAATTATATATAAAATGTAATATTTTTGCAACAAAAAATTTAAAAATTCTACCTTTATGTTATTCAAAAAACTACGTGATTTTCTATTACCTTGGCAACCCTGTCGATATCTTCGTCCTTCATGTATGGATGCATAGGAAGCGACAAAACAATATCGCAAAGCCTGGCTGCAGTTTCCACATCCTTTTCACTGTATTCCAAGCCCGAAAAAGCAGTCTGCTTATGTAAAGGCTTCTTATAGTAGATCATGCCCGGTATCTCATGTTCTCTCAGCTTTGACTGCAATCCGGCGCGCTGTTCCTTGCTTCCCAGTTTTATCGTGTATTGAGCAAAGCTCGATATGAAGCCTTCTGGGATAACCGGTATTTCTACGATACCTTTAAGCTTTTTATTATATGAACGGTAAACATTGTTAACGTCGTCTAATTCATGCCTCACAAAGGCGCCGAGCTTTACATTGAGAACGGCAGCCTGAATAGTATCCAGCCTTGAGTTAATGCCAATCCTGACGTTATCATATTTATCCGTGCCTTTGCCGTGGACCTTATATGAATTTATAAGCTCCGCGAGCTCATCATCATCGGTAAATATAGCTCCTCCATCCCCATAGCAGCCGAGGGGTTTTGCGGGAAAGAAGGAAGTAGTAGCAGCATCGCCGAAACTGCAAGCCTTTTTGCCATTAATGCTCCCGCCAAAGCCCTGTGCTCCATCCTCCAAAACAAACAGCCCGTACTTTTTAGCAATCCTTCCGATTTCGTAATGATCCGCAGGGAGTCCGAATAAATCCACAGGAATTATAGCCCTTGGCGTAAGAACTCCTTCCATCAGGGTCTTTTGTATGGCTTTTTCAAGTTTTTGCGTATCTATATTGAAGGTATCCCGATCGACATCGACAAATACGGGAGTCGCCGATCTCATTGCCACGACCTCGCCGGTGGCAAAGAATGTGAAGTCAGGCACAAAAACCGCATCGCCTTCTTTTATATTCCACGCCGTCAAGACCAAAGCCATTGCGTCAGTACCGTTCGCACACGTTATACAGTGCCTGACGCCGACATATACCGCAAGCTTTTCCTCAAGAGTGGCGACTTCTTTTCCGCCAATGAAATCAGCGTTGTCCAGAACCTTTTGAATAGCATTGTCAATCTCTTTTTTATACAGCCCATATTGAGCTTTTAAATCCCGAAATTCCATATTATTTCTCCAGCTATGCCTGATTTTCAGCGTCAAATCTGCCCTTGAAGTCCATTGTACTGCAATTATTCAGCGGAAGCCTGACGCTTCTGCCCTCCGCAGCAGATTTATATATTGCGAGTACCAGTTCGAGCGCCCTTCTGCCGTCTTCTGCATTAACATACGGCTCCCTGCCTTTGCTTATAGCGTCTATCATATCCGCATACAGCGGGTTATGGCCGAAACCGTAAACATTCGGGGGATTTTCATTATATTTGCTTTTAATCTCATCAGGATCATCCAGTTTGTCCGCAAACTGCCATTCCTCAATAATGTTAACGGATTTTCCGCCTGCTTTGACAGTACCCTTTTCTCCAAAAATGTATAGAGTCTCTTCAAGATTGTTCGGGTAAACGTCGGTAGTCCCCTCGATAACGCCGTAGCTGCCGTTGGCGAACCTTACCAAAGCCAGGCCAAGGTCCTCGGCGTCAATATAGCCATGTACCAGTTTATCCGTCATGCCGACTACTTCAATGATATCACTGCCCATCATCCAACGAAGCAGATCGATATTGTGAATACACTGATTCATCAGAGCGCCGCCGTCCTGCTCCCAAGTCCCTCTCCAGGGGGCCTGGAGGTAATAATCCTCGCCCCTGTTCCATCTTATGTGAGCAGTGCCGTATAATAACCTGCCAAATCTATTTTTTTCAATCGATTCCCTTATTTTCTGAATGGATTTATTGAACCTGTTCTGGTGGCAGGCGCTAACCTTAAGGTTTTTCTCCTTTGCTTTTGCGATTATCTGATCCGCCTGTTCAAGCGACAGTGCGATAGGTTTCTCGATAACAAGATTGCATCCGGCGTCCAGGCAATCCAATGCAATCGGCCCATGCTTTCCGCTTTCAGTGCATATGGCGACAAGGTCGGGCTTTTCTATTGAAAGCATTTCCTTATAATCGGTATATTTCGCGACGTTTTTAGAGAGCCTGAAGTTATTGATGGATTTATCCATCTTGGATTCATCGATATCACTTATCGCAGCAATGTTCAGATTATTTTCCAATGCTGCGGCAATATGATTCGGTGATATCCTTCCGCAGCCTATCAAAGCATATTTTAGGTTCAATTATGTCACCTCTTATAATAATTCGATGTTTTCTCTGCTATTAATATTTTTCATAACATTCTTAGTGTCGAATATCATAACTGCATGCTTCTGTACAAAGCTATAATCGACATTGGTATGAGCCGTTGTGATCACTACCAGATCCACAGCTTTAACGAGTTCCGGAGTCAATTCGGGAATACCCCTTTGAATCGTTCCCTGTTCCCTGTATTCCGGTACATAAGGATCATAATACAGAACCTCCGCTCCCTCGTCCTTGAGACCGTTTATAACCTTTATCGCCGGACTTTCCCGATAATCATCAATATCCTGCTTATATGCTACGCCCAATACCAAAATTCTGGAGCCATTCAAGGATTTCTTAAATCTATTGAGAATCTTGCTGGCCCGCTCCACACAGTAACCGGGCATATTGTCATTGATCATCATCGAGGACTCTATCATTGAGGTATGGAACCCGTATTCACGCGCCTTCCATGAAAGATAATAGGGATCGAGCGGTATACAGTGTCCGCCGAGGCCCGGTCCGGGATAAAAAGCCTGAAAACCGTACGGCTTGGATTTTGCTGCTTCGATTACTTCCCAGAAATTTATGCTCATCCTGTTGCAAAGCATTGCCAATTCATTGACCAATCCTATATTAATATTGCGATACGTATTCTCCAGAATCTTTTCCATTTCAGCTATGGCCGGGGAAGAAACCCGGTGGATCGGGGCCTTTAAAACACTTTCGTAGAGAGCAGCCGCAATTTCAGTGCATTCCGGCGTTACTCCTCCTACGACCTTGGGAGTGTTCTTTGTTTTGTATAACAAATTGCCCGGATCAACACGTTCCGGTGAAAAAGCAAGATAAAAATCCACACCGCATTTTAAACCTGAGCTTTCAAAAATCGGTTTCAGCAATTCTTCCGTGGTCCCGGGATAAGTGGTAGACTCAAGAACAATGAGCATGTCGCGGTGCATATATGGCACTATACTCTCAGCGGAAGACTTGACATAACTGATATCAGGCTCCTGATGAGAATCGAGTGGCGTCGGTACACATATACAAACGCAGTCCGCCTTTACCACTTCAGCAAAATCAGTCGTAGCAGTAAGCAGGCCGGAGCTTACGATAGCTTCCAGATCCTCGTTGACTACGTCTCCGATATAATTATGTCCCGAATTCACCATCTCGACCTTGGAGCTTTGGATATCAAAGCCCAGTGTCCTGTATCCTGCCTTCGCCTTTTCAACCGCGAGCGGAAGGCCTACATAACCAAGGCCAATCACTCCAAGTACTGCTGTTTTGTTCAGTAACTTCTGTTTCAAGACGCTCATCTTTTAATGCCCCCTGATATGATTACTGCAAATTTTCCAGTCTTTCTCCAGCTTCCTTCAAATAACCGGCCAATTTCTCAGTATGCCTGTACTTGGAGATAATTTCCTCGGAACCGACATCATACGGCATTTCAATGCCTGATCTATGCAGATTTGGGTTTTTATCGATTTCAATGCACTTTCTCAGCATCTCGGCACTTTTCTCCCTGCCGCCACTTTTCTCATAATACTCAGCCGCCGCAAGATAGCTTGCTGCAAGCAATTCATAATTCTCCGCATAATACTTTTGGTCGGCAACCAATTTCTCCGAATATTCCAATGCTTTCACAGGCATGTCCGAATCAAGATAAATTCTCACAAGCGTATTCATGTAAGGCGGATAATGCCTGTTGCCCGCAACACTGCTTTCACCGGACGAGCGGGCTTTTTCAAGCCAAATATATTTGCTGTTCTTATCACTACTCTTATCGGCAAAATAAAGATAAAGCTTAGCAAGTTCGAAATTGTACTCTGAATTTGACGGATCAAGCCTTTTAGCATCTTCGTAGTATGCCGCAGCCAGAACGTAATCCTTCCGGTGTGACGCGTCAAAGCCGTTCTGCGCGCTGTGCGCAGCTGTGAAATAGAGAGCGTTCATTGCGAACAAAACCGAACTGACAATAACCAGGACTAAAGCTGTCAGCTTTGAATACCTGGTATGAGTTGCACCGGTCAAACCGGCACTATTGGCTTCATTGCCTGTGTTTTCAGACATGCCGGCCTTATTCGCTGTCGCCTCCCTTCCCTTAACCGTCGTAATACCGACCGAAGATGCTGCAAACATCGCCCATAACAGCAGTATAAGCGAAGCGTATGACAGGTCGAAATCGAGCGAAGAATGGGCTAAAAGCGCCAGCAATGTACATAACAACCCGGCGCAGTAAGTCCTGACAACAGCGCCTCTGGCTCTGATGCAGGAGTATATGGCATAGTAAAGCGATATCAGCGTCAATGCAGTAAAAGATAAGAAACCCAGTATCCCATGCTCAACAAATACCTGTAAATATTGATTATGTACAAACGCAGCCGTATAATTGTATTCCTGAACACTGGTGTACAAGGCATTCCAACCGCCTCCGCCCAAGCCCAGCAGCCAGTTGCCAGTAATCAGTTTCAAATCATCCCTGGCATAGTCCATCCTGTATAGAAAAGCAACGTCGTTAAATCCATAGTTTACAAGCCTTGTGAGCCTCGAAGCCATTATTGGAGGAAGCAAACGGATAATATCATTCCTGAATAATACGACAATAATGAGAGCAACTATTATAGAGGCTGCAAATATAAAGCCGGAGCCTCTCGATGAAGCAATCTGCTTTTTCTTTAAAATCAATTTGCACAGATAGCTTATAATCAATTCTCCCACAGCAGCAATCAGGAATGAAACCGCAAGCCACATGACCGTACCAAATACGTCACCTGCCGCTGTAGAAGTATTGAACCCCTTTATTATAAGAAAAACTGGCAACAGCATACAAATGAATGCTTTTATACTTTTTAGTTTCGCACCTGAGGGCTGAATCATCAGAAGGAACAGGATAATCGCTGTTCCAATTATATACCCGCCCCTTGAACCGGTCATGAAGAAAGCAAAAACAGTGAGATTGCCCATACCGGTAAACAAGGCCTTTAGCAAGATACTATCTGAATTGTTTGCAAGAGTAATGGCAAAAATTGAGCATATCACAAAATAAATTGCCGCCGTATTGGCATATTGAAATGTCGAGCCTATCCTTCCGTGATTTACAGTAACTTCCCAGACCTGGAATACCCCTGTTACAGCAAGCAAGCCAACGATAGACGAAATCACGCCTGCCGACAGTGCACATGTCATTAAAGACTGTGGCAACAATTGCTTCTTGTCATAAAAGAAATCAAACAAAATAATAAAGGCCATAAACGATATGGCATTGAGTGAAAGCATGTCCAGGTTGGCTTTAGGATTCACCGACCTTATAAAGCTCAACAGTACGGAACATACTAAAAGAACTCCGAAAATCAGTATAATTTTGTTAGTCCGGAGTTTTTCTTTTCCGTTCATTTTTGCCAAGAAATATAAGGCCGCCAATAATGCAATTCCCGCCAGGAAAGCATACGTGTCATATCTGTAATATAATCCTCTGAATAACGTTGAAACCGACACTAAAAACAATAATCCCGTTATTGCAACTTTTTGCATAGTTATTCTATTACCACGCTTTCTGAATATATAATTTTATTTTATTCGGATAAATAAGATCATTTATCTTCGATACCTAATCTCAGTAAGCCCAATTGTTTAAGCATCTTACTCCGCTTGCTACTTATGTTCATTAATTTGGCAGGCTTAACAACCGAAATTTTATCGTTTAAACTAATATCTTTTCGCCATAAATTGGATAATATCCTATATACCCATGCAACGGGCAGTAAATAGTGATGTTTTTTAGCATAGCTAAACTTATTATCAAGTTTGTCGGCGCTTGGGAATAAGAATATAATAAAGCTCATAATTCGTTCTATGCAATTGTCTGCCTTAATGCCTTCGTTATAATAAATTATTCTATTTGCAACAATGTACCCATTCTCATTTTTTCCAAATACTCCACCCTCAAAAATTTCGTCGACTAGACATTGATTAATTTCAAATTTCTCATCATATAAAAGACCTGTATTTTGTAAATTCAGGTCAAACAAGCGGCCGCATAATTGAAAAAGCGCTTTCGAGAATGTTCCTATATTTAATGTTTCGGCTACCCTGAAGAATTCGCTCCAATTAATATCATATCTTGAGTCATCAACCAATAAGACAAGATCTATAAGCTGTCGAAGCCCGAAGCCATCATTAAGTAAATGCGAAGCCATATGAATTATTTGATAAGTCACCTTATCTACAGGACATAAAGACAGAACTTGTACTCCACTTATATCAACGGGTTCAGCATATTCCCAAACATGCTCTTCAAATGCTTCATAACAGGGAAAAACATTTTTTGATACCATTTGCCTATGCAACTCAATACTTGGGAGATAATCATGTGTGAAAACAGCATGTTTTTCTTTATCGTCAATCTTTTTATATCCCAAATTCCGAAGTACATTTTCCGCCTTCTCCATCTCTGCTTTTTTAATTAGCAGATCAAAATCGCACATGGTGCGTAAACCTGGTTCTGGATATAATTCTCTCAAAACAAGGCCTTTAAGAACAATCACATGTATATTATCATCAATTATGTGTTTAAGGACAATTCCAATTGCCAGATAATTGCTTTCCTGTGTTTTAACTTCATTAATAACCTCAAACTTAAGTCTTTCAAGTATTTCACACGGTATATTTATTTTACCACTCAAATCAACCAAGGGTTTATAAATGAGTGTGAAGACCTGATGCTTGAAAGCCTCGCTGATTACAGTAAGCCAATCTATATCATCATCTATTTCAAGGTCACAGGGCTCCTGACTTATCGATGCAGATAACAAGGCAACCAGAATCTTTTGATTGGTATTAAGAAAATCTACCAACTTAAAATACCTCCAAAATACAATGGTATTACATTTGAACTGTTATTACTTCCCGCTGCTTTTCAGGTTATAATAATCTACATACCAATCGGTAAACTTCTGAATACCATCTCTAATCGATGTCCTCGGCTTGAACCCCACTGCGTTTTGTATAAGGTCGATAGATGCGTATGTTGCCGGAACATCGCCCGGCTTGATAGGTTCAAAAACTTTTTTGAAAACTATCGTCTTCCCTAAAGAGTTACTTAACGCATCCTCCAGAATTTTAATAAAATCCATTAGCTTTACCGGACTGTTATTGCCAATATTATATACCCTGCTGGGATCATTTCCTTCAGGAATGTTTCCAACCAATCTGATTATACCATCGATAATATCGTCAATATATGTAAAATCCCTGTAAAGATCGGACTTTAGGTCTCCATTATTGAATATCCTTATCGGCTCATCGTCGAAGTACTTACTTATAAAGTTGTAATATGCCATATCAGGCCTGCCCATCGGTCCATATACGGTAAAGAATCTCAAACCACTGGTCGGTATATTATAAAGATGGCTATAAGTATACGCCATAAGTTCATTTGACTTTTTCGTGGCTGCATAAAGCGATATTGGATTGTCTACAAAATCGGTTTCTTCAAAGGGAACCTTTTTATTTGCTCCATAAACCGAACTGGAAGATGCATATATTAGGTGGTCAACAGGGTGATATCTGCACGCTTCCAAAATATTATAAAAGCCTATTATATTGCTTTGAATATAAACATCCGGATTATCTATCGAATACCTCACGCCTGCCTGGGCTGCAAGGTTTATCACCACATTAGGTTTGTTACTTTCAAAAATATTTAACACCTGTGACTTATCAGAAATACATCCTTTAATAAAGCTGAATTTATCATAGTGTTTTAATATATCAAGTCTGGCATACTTAAGATTAACTTCATAATAGTCATTGATATTATCAACACCAATTACTTGGCAACCCTCGTCAAGAAGCTTTTTAGCCAGGTAATATCCTATGAAACCCGCAGCCCCGGTTACTAAATAAATTTTGTTTGCATCCGGTTTACCGAAGTTGTTCGTCACAATGGTTTGTCTCCTCTCTTTGCATAAAAGACTTGAATGATTGCTTGCCGAGTTGCTCTCTACCAATAGAATAATATTCTACTCCTGCTTCCCGCATTTCCTTAATTGTATAAATATTTCTTCCATCATAGACCAGAGGGGTCCTCATCGACTTTTTATATAATTCCGGCGTAATAGCCTTAATTTCATCCCATTCAGTAAAAATAAAGCAGACATTAGCTCCATCCAGCGCTTCTTCGTATCCGTCCACATACGTAATACTACCTTTCCCATTAGTTCCTTCCGGATACAAGCGTTTAAAATTATTAAGTCCTACAGGGTCAAAAGCAAATATATTTGCTCCCTGTTCTAATAATAACGGGATATTTTCCAGAGACGGAGCTTCCCTCATATCGTCTGTACCTGGTTTGAATGTAAGTCCAAGTATCGCTACCTTGAGACCATTGAAAGTTATGAGCCTCTTGCAGGCTTTTTTGTATAAACTCGTCTTCTGGTCCTTGTTTACTGCTATTGCGGCTTTCACCGTCCTTAATTCGTAACCGTGTTGATTCGCAAGATATGCTAAAGCTTTCGTATCTTTAGGGAAGCACGAGCCGCCAAACCCAATGCCTGCATTCAGAAACTTACTGCCTATACGTTCATCGAATGACATTGCCTTTGCTACATCCTGTATATCCGCTCCGACCAATTCGCAAATATTTGCAATATCGTTCATGTAAGACAGCTTGAGGGCTAGAAAGTCATTGCAGGCATACTTGATCATCTCGGCAGATTTTCGGCTTACAGATACAATAGGAATGTTATAAGGCTCATATATCCTGGTCAACATTTCTTCCGCCCACTCGCTTTCAGTACCGATAATAATCCTTGCTGCATGCAGCGTGTCATGAACTGCGGATCCCTGAGCCAGGAACTCAGGATTTGACGCTACTTCTACCTTGACATCGTTTACTAAAAAATCTTTGATAAATTGTTCAACTTTATCGTTTGTACCAACAGGAACAGTCGACTTGACTACAACGAGGCAATCCCTTACTATAGTCTCAGCTATCTGCCTGGCTACCGTTGCAATAAAAGATAGATTGGCTGAACCATCTGGCTGCTCCGGTGTTCCAACACCAATGAAAATTGCGTCCGCATCTTTATAAGCAGTTTTATAGTCCGTCGTATAATTAATCCTTCCCGCTGCGTAATTCTTACGCATCAGCTCTTCCAAGTCTTTTTCGTATATTGGTGATATTCCCTTTTTCATGAGCTCTATCTTTTTTTCGTCAATATCTACGCATGTTACCTGATGTCCGGCTTCTGCAAAACAAACACCCGCGACCAAGCCAACGTAGCCTGTACCAGCTACTGATATTTTTATCATAGTGGCAGCCTCCTTTATGTAACTGATCCTACTCTATGTACAGTGGAAATTCATAACCAGGTATTTTTACGAAATCGGTCTTATTCTTTCCGAGATAATTTTCCATGTATAATATAGATAATACTCTAAACCAGGTTGCAAAAATATTGCTTTCATATAATTTACTATACAAGGTTTTTTCTCCTCCATAGTCAAATGGATTGCATAAATCAAAAACAAATCCACCATCGCCATTTTGATTTGCTAAAACCCACTTCATTGCCTTTTTAACGCAAGCTTCTATAGATGATTTATTTACATCAGTTTGAATGGCTAACCTTAGCATAGGATCAACAGCATCGATATCTGCACAAGCAGACGAGGAGATTTTGTAATCGAACCCCCCCCATTTGTTTTGCATTTTTAGTATTATCTCCAACGCCCTTTCTGCATATGGTAATTCTATTCCATCATAAACAAGTATGGGGTATATATGATATGCGCCTCTTATTGCCTCGTAGCAATCAGCTTTAGAACTTAATTCACCGTCATACCACATGCCGCAATCCTTCCTAATATGGCTCAACAGCCATTCCTGCATTATTGCTATTGATTTTCCGGCATTCATGCCCATAAAATCTCTGGCATACTGTAAGCATACTCCGTAATTCATAATCGAGTTGCTGGATCCCCAAACTTTTTTATAGTCGAGCCTTTCTAACCACTTAACTATATAATCCGGATTATTCATTTCATGCAAAAAAGCAAATTCTTTACTCGGAACAAAACCTAACCTTGCATATGCAATAATAATATGCCCCTGCAAGTGTCTGGCTCCCCAACCGTCACCTTCGTTATATTTATCATTGTAGAATGCATTATCCTGATATAATCCGTCATCTCTTTGAAATCCATCGAGAAATTGCTTCCACCCGAATTTTTCTTCCGAAGAAATATCATTAAATAACCCTCTTAGCATGCAAGCGTAAACGGAGGCATATAAATTTGGTTCCAATGCGCTATTTGAAAACTTATACCTAAAATCCTCAACTTTTAAACTATTTACATAATCCAGAACCAATTTTCTGAACTGGCTATACTCGAAATTCTCTTCTCTTTTTGCCCCTTCAGGTAATAATGATTTTATATATCGATTGTTCTTCGTATACTTAATTTGACTTACATAATTCCAATTATCCTCACCAATTATTTTTTTAAATTTTTGACTATATCTCATATTTTGCCACCTTTTTTTATGACAAATTTGACTTTATTTGTTATTAAGAATAACAAGTCCTTGTTAATAATAGATACTATCAGTGTTGTAATGACAAGAATTATAGCCTGGTACATAATTTGTCCGGCCTTAAAATTACATATTACTAGTAGCAAAACCGTGAATAAGGTTAATCCTATTGTTACTATATAATTTATTCTTAAGTCCATTCTTTTTTTCAACATAGGTATACGCATTACAAACATAAGGATAGTACCAAGGAGTGAGGCAACAACTACGCCAGTCAATCCAAGAATGTCGGCTGTAAGGTATCCGCTTATTGCTGAAAATAAGCCTGATATCAGTGTAGTTCTAAAAATAATGTTACTTTCTTTTCGTGCTAAAAATCCGCTGCCAAGATGACTGGCAAATGCAGTAAAAGCTGCATTCAAGTAAATAATAGGTGTAAGGTATACTCCGGAAATGTAATCACCATGGACAAGCAGTTGATAGAAAATATAAGTAACAGGAATTAATAAGGCAACACCACTTAATACCGCTCTTATCAATAAATTAAGAATATTATTAAAATATTTGTCGCTATCTTTTTCGCCGAATGTTCTGAATGATTCTTCAATCCATGCCATGTTAACAACAGAAGTTACTAATTGCATTATTGAGCCGAATCTTACTGCCATTGAGTATATACCATTCTGATCCATACCTAGCTTATATGAAATTATCAGACTGTTACATGAACTAATCAGCCACCAGGATATTGCATTAATACATAGAGGTAAAGAATAGCGTATTATTGCCTTTATTATATCTTTATCAAATAATGAAATCCTGGTTTGTTTTATAAGTTTTAGTCTGGATTCAATAACGAGTACCATAGCAAAATTGCCTAATGTATTGGCTATAAACAACGTTTGAATTCCCCATTTAAAAACAAGAATAAGGACTAAGTTCAATAAAATAGTCAGTGCTGTATTTACTACGGTAGAAATGGAATAAACTTTATTTTCTTTCATGGCTCTGGCCGAAAATTGCCAGTAAGATGAACCCATTTGCCCTATTGCCATTAACAGTATCAGTAAGCCATACTTGATGTCAAAAAGTTGAGAAAAGACTAGAAACAGTAAAGAATATATAATTGTAAGCCCAAAACAATAGATACTGGTTGATGCTAATATTTTCTTTGCATTTTCTTCCTTATCTATAACAAACCTAAGAACACCTTCCCATATTGATTGATACAATACGGGTATCGATAAAGTAAGTATCGATAGTATTAGGTTATAGTATCCATAATCCGATGTATTAATATATATGGAATATATCGGTATGAATAAAATTTGCAATATTTTAGTTGCAAAAGTTCCCATAAAATAGAATAAAATATTATTAATTAGGCGCTTTGTTTTCATGTTGTCTCCGCATCGCTTTATCTTGATAGATGAATTTTGATTATTGATAAAATGCTGAATAATATCTCAAAATATGAATTAATATTATTTAACTCCTTATTTTTTATAATCTTTTTTAACACCATCCTGGCATATCTATAGTACAATAAAGTTTCAAAAATGCTTCTGTCAAACAAAGCTGTCTCGCGGTTTTTAGCGGTTAGTATTTTAATCCAGTTTTTTATCTCATTATAGTTAAAGTTTTCTGAGGCATCGCATAATAACAAATGATTTTTCTTTTCTGTTTCAGAGGCGTTAATTTTCAATTCGTGCAATTGATTAATGCAAATTTCATCTTTATATTTTTTTTGCTCATTTTTAGAGTGTATTGAAATTTGATGATCCCCAACCCTATAAACTGATAAATATTTTTTAATTAGAGAAATGTTTCCCTTCCTCGTTATTCTTACCCAAAAATCGTAATCTTGCGATTTTTTAATTTCTTCGTTATACAATAAGTTGTTATTTCTTAAAAAACCAGTTTTCAGCATAATACTAGAATGTTGAATGTAGGAATTGTCAAAGAATAAACTTGCAGCAATTTTTTTTGAATTTGTAATGAAATTCTTGTGTTTTTTTAATTCACCATTTTTAAGTATATAATAGGCTGTAGCTACTGCACTTATTTCATCATTTTTGAGCAAGTAATCAATTTGCTCTTGAAAACGAGTTGGCAGGCTATAATCATCTGAATCGATACGAGCTATGAAATCTCCTTTTGCCAATAAAATACCTTTGTTTAAGGTTTTAGTGAGCCCTATATTAGATTCATTTCTTATGAAAATAATTCGATCGTCCCTACTTTTATACTCTGATATAATTTCCCCAATTCCATCATCAGTTGATGCATCATCAAAAATAAGGAACTCAAAATTTTTATATGTTTGCTTAAGTATACTTTCAATAGATTCCCTGAGAAAAATCTCATCCGTATTATAAACAGACATAATAACTGATATTTTATGTTTATTCTCTATAACCATAAAATTACCTCAATCCTAACGCCTTGTTATTTGAATTGTTATTGGGATATTTATTCGTAATAAATATCATTAAAATATACGGCACAAGGGTGCGGATAATAGTTATTCGCACTAATTCACTTAATGAAGCTCTAGTCAAAAACGGTATTGTTGACATTAATCCGGCAGAAACGACGAGTTTTATCTTATTAGACTTTTCGCCAAAAAAAGTGATCTGGGATATATTTGAAATTATGATTGAAAATACACCAGAGAACAATATCCCAAATTGCCCGAAATTATGGTATAGTTCTGCTATAAAGGAACCACCGATGCTAAAATTCGTAAATGATCTTAGAATATTATTGGTGAATACATTTTTAGAAATATTTAAAACAATATTACCTATATTAGGTAACATCATAATCGGTGCCAATATATACGTTAATCCATATTCAAACGGTGAATATCTAGGAATTACATCTATTGCAATAATTAAAGTCTGTAACGTCGATCCGAATTCTGCTATCATCTGAATTAAATAATTTTCACTTATAAAAGAATACAAAATTAAATTTATGTTCCACATGCTCGCAGGGGTTCTTCGATATGCCGTTATTAACCCTAAAAAGGTCAATGCGGCTATAGCCAGAAAAACTTCTTTTGCTTTAAATCGCACATATCCCATACGTAGTTTTTTATCCAGCCAATACAGAGCAAAAATCATTGTAATCTGAAATCCTCTTGTACCCCCAAAAAACATAATTAATGCTTCCCATGAAATGGCTGAATAATATACCAGTTTATATAAACTGCTTCGCTTGTCATTATAAAGTCCTACAAGCAGCATGAAATAGGCCGGACGCAAAAACATGGCCAAGTCATCCCAAATGCCGGTTCTATCAACATTCGACAAAGAATATCCATATCTTATACTTGTAACAATTGTTAACCCATCATTATACAGAGAGGGAAGAATGCCGATAGAAAATAAAATTATACCTGCTAGGATAAAATTATTATTTGAGGAAGAAAATGGTATACTTTTTGAATTTTTTAGAATATTTGGTTGTTGCTTTTTATTTACAATTTTAATATAAGCTATAAGGAAAACAAAATGGCAGCAAACCTGTGAGTATGCTATTGCTTTCAATCCTGATAAATGTGATTCGTATTTGAAAATATCAATAGCTTGTAAAATCGGCATATAAAAATATCTTGTCCAGATTTGCCCATAAGCCATTAAATATAACATTAACAAAAAAATATTAATCAGTGTTATTTCTTTCTGTTCTTTATAAATAATTAAAAATGTCCATGTCACCATTATAATTCCAATTATCGCATAATAGTCCAGTAAAGACTCGACCATACCGGTCATCCTGACATCGTAAAAAGTAACGAAATTTAAGTATAAAAAGAATAATAACAGAATAAAGTTTATGTAGTTTATCATAAGAAACTTTAAATTTGCCCGTCTATCTATCATTCCAGATATATCCTCTCTAGTTTTTTGGCTACAGACACTATATCAAAATTTCTTTCACTAAACCTGTTTTTTACTTTTACTTTATCAAGAACTATTGACTTTGCTGCTTCCAAAATATTTTTATTCCATACCTCTATGCTATTTGTAAGATCAAGTTGTATGTACTTATTGATTCCTAAGTCAGCTTCGTCTGTCACATTCCTTGAAACTATGCATGGCAAACCACTTGCCTGTGCTTCCAGTGCAGTAATGGGAAGGCCTTCGAACAGCGAGGGTAAGATAAAAACATCCATTATATTATATAATTGATCAACATCATTTCTAGCCCCTAAAAAAATAACACTTTTGTCGACGTTTAGTTTAACAGCTAGAGATTTGCACATTTCCAGCAAGGGTCCATCCCCTATTAATAAGCCAGTTATATTAAAGCCTCTTTTGACGAGATCCTCAACAATTTTTATTATGAACTTTTGATTTTTTTCCTCTGAAAAACGCGCTACATTTCCAATAACTATCGATTCCTGATTTATGTTAAGATTTTTTCTTAACTCTTTTCTTTGTTCTATCGTATATGGCTTGAATTTCTCTATGTCTATAGCATTATTGATAATAGTTACCTTCCCAGATGAAAACAATCTGTTTCCGTATATATATTTTCCTGCATCTCTACCGCAAGCTAAATAATCTGTTGCACACTTCCTTATTTCTATTTTTAGTAAAGTTTCAATCAAGCCTGCAAATGGCAATTTATCCAGAACTGCATCCCTAGTACTGTGTGAATGATAAATTCGCCTTTCTACACCGGCCTTTTTTGCTGCAGCTAATGTAATTGCACCCATGTGAACGGAATGAATATGGACCGCATAAAATGGTCCATTATTTATAATTATGTCACGTACGTTTTTAATATACGATAGAATACCCGTTTTTTGCATCCTTGGTACAGAGAATATCCTTCCGCCTAGTGCTTCAATTTCATCATCAAACGGACCTCGTTCAGTACGCGGTACACAAAAATCAAACTGAATTTTGGATTTATCAATGTTTCTGTATAGGTTGAGAACAATAGAATCGACACCACCATATAACAATGTGCCAGCAAAATGCAATATCCTTATTGGCATATTATTATTCATATTTAGCCCCCTGCTGCATATGTCTCTTTTCTTGCAACGCCATAAAGCTTATACATACGATGTCTGACAAAATTTCTTCTACTGAAAGAAAAAAACAATACTGCTTAATTAGCTGCTTTATTATTAAAAAACTTATTTTGATAGTACCGTTTCATAAACCAATGAGGAAGTAATCCAACTATCAGAGGCTTCAGTACAAAAACATATGCCCATAGTGGAAATTTATTAAGCTTATAACCGTTGTATCTAATCCACATTTCTTCTATCCGGCGCTCCAGAACATGTGATCTCTTGTAACTGTTCAGATCCGTTCTATAGTAGAATAAATATTCTTGCATATTATAAGCACGATAACCTGATGCATATAGCTTTAATATAAGATCATAATCCTCACTTCGTTTTGTTTCTTTCCTGACAGTATACATGCCGACCTTTTCAAGAGCTTCTTTCCTGAACAAAGTGGTTGGATGGCAAAAGTAGCAGTCCCAAATAAGGTCATAAGGCTTAATTATTTCTTTAGCTTTAATCGGGGATTCGTTTCCCTGACCGTCAAAGCGGATATAGCACGTGCCGACCATTGAGTATTGCGGATGAGTATCCAGAAAATCGACTTCGTTTTGAATACGCTCGGGTAACGATTCGTCGTCTGCATCCTGTCTTGCTATATATTCTCCGTTTGCATTACTTATACACTGATTTAGTGAATAAGCCAGTCCGCTATTTTTTTCATTTCGTAAAACCCGTATATTGGGGTACTTTTCTGCATATGAAATCGCTTTCTCGTATGATCCATCCGTTGAACAATCGTCGCAAATAATCATTTCCCATTCTTTGTAGGTTTGATTAATAACGGATTCCATACACTTGTCCAGTGTATCAATATTATTATATAAGCCCATTGCAAAAGTAACCCTTATACCCATACTTCACCTCATTAATACACAATAATGATTAAGCTTTGTCCCAAACATATCTGTCAATTATCCTTGTATAGCTTTGAATTATTTTGACTACCTTTATTGAAACATTTTCATCTTGATAATCAGATGCGAGCGCTGTTTCTTCTTTGTTTTCCAACATCGCCCGGTTTAATTCAATTGCCTGAATGATGTCTTTTTCAGTAATGCCGCCTATTACAACAGTTCCTTTATCAAGTACCTCAGGTCTTTCAGTGGAAGTTCTTATAAGCACTCCAGGGAAGCCCAATATTGCTGATTCTTCTGATAAGGTACCGCTGTCGGATAATGTGCAGAACGCATTCAGTTGTAATTTATTATAATCGAAAAAGCCAAAAGGTTTAAGCTGCCTGATTAGGGGATGGAATTTAAACCCTCGTTCTTCTATCTTCTTCCAGCTCCTCGGATGAGTTGAATAAATAATGGGTAATTGATAAATTTCAGCAATTTTATTAATGGCATTCATTAGTTTCAGGAAACTTTCCTCAGTATCTATATTTTCTTCTCTATGAGCAGAAACCAGAATGTATTTCTCCTTTGAAAGTCCCAATTCCGACATCACATCGCTGTTTTCTATCATATCCATATGCTTATGAATAACCTCAGTCATCGGTGATCCCGTTACAAAAACGTGTTCTTTTCTTATGCCTTCCGAAAGGAGATACCTTCTACTATGCTCTGTGTATGGTAGATTGATATCCGATATATGGTCTACTATTTTTCGATTTATCTCTTCCGGAACATTTTGATCAAAACACCTGTTTCCCGCTTCCATATGGAATATTGGGATCTTTAGTCTTTTTGCCGAAATTGCCGATAAAGCAGAATTGGTATCACCAAGAATCAAAATTGCATCGGGCTTTTCCTTTTGCATAATTTCATAAGACTTACTTATAATGTTGCCCATCGTACTGCCAAGGTGTTTCCCAGCCGCATCTAAATAATAGTTGGGTTCTCTTAATCCTAATTCCTTAAAAAAAATTTCATTAAGAGTGTAATCCCAGTTTTGTCCTGTATGGACAAGGATATGATTAAAATACTTATCGCAAGCCTTGATCACCTCGGAGAGTCTGATGATTTCCGGCCTTGTACCTATTATTGTCATTACCTTAAGCTTGTCCATAATCTAAACCTCCAAATAGATTGTATCTGGTTCATCAGGATTGAAACTTTCATTAGCCCACATTATCGTTACCATATCGGTTTCACCAAGGTTTTCTATGTTGTGGGTATAACCGACTGGGATATCTACAACCTCGAGCTTATCACCGCTGACAAAATACTCTGCTACTTCAACGGAGTCTACTTTTCGCAACCGGATTACGCCTTTACCGCTTACAATCAGGAATTTTTCATTTTTGGTGTGATGCCAGTGATTGCCCTTCACTATCCCCGGTTTTGAAATATTAACTGATACTTGTCCTCTGTCCGGTGTTTTTATGAATTCTGTAAATGATCCCCTGATGTCTGTATTCATCTTCAATTCATAACTGAATGCATCGCTTGGTAAATAACTCAGATATGTGCTGTATAACTTTTTTGTGAATTCATCGTGCATATCAGGAATAGACCGTTCTGCACGGCTATTACGGAATGAATTAATTAAACCCGCTATTTCGCCAAGAGTAATAGTATAAGTAGTTTTGACTTCGCAAAAGCTGCCGTTGTAATTTTCTCTTCCATAAAGAGCATTAATCAGCTCCTTAATAACGTCGTCGATATAAACGAGCTTCAAAACCGTTTCTCTGTTATTTATCGTAATTGGCAACCCGTGTGCAATATTATGGCAGAACGTTGCTACTACGCTGTTATAATTAGGTCTGCACCACTTGCCAAACACATTCGGGAACCGATAAACCAGAGTTTTAGCTCCAGTTTCCCTTGAATAGTCATATATCAGATCTTCCCCCGCTTTCTTACTTACCCCATACGGGTTATCAATTGCAGCTTGTATTGAAGAAGAAAGCATTACAGGACAGGCATTTTTGTATTTTTTCAAAGTATTTAGTAAAGATAGGGTGAAGCCATAATTTCCAGACATATATTCAGAATTCTCCAAAGGGCGGTTAACCCCTGCAAGGTGGAAAACGAAATCTGCGGCTTTACAATAATGTTCAAGCAGTATCGTATCTGTATCTATATCAAATTCAAAAATCTCTAAATTTTTTTCTGTTCTTAATTCGCAAACAAGGTTTTTCCCAATAAAGCCTTTGGAGCCTGTTACCAGTATCTTCATTATCTTGGCCTCACAATACTTTTTCTAACTCTCTTTGTACATAATCCAGCTTCAGTAATTTTTCCTTGATTTTATCGATATCAAGCCTTTCTGTATTATGGGAGTTATATTCGTCTTCATTTGACAGGTTCTGATCCCCTTCAATAAAATACTTATCATAATTTAAGTCTCTCTTATCAGAAGGTACTTTGAAAAATCCTCCCATATCTTTGGCAACCATATACTCTTCCCTGGTCAACAGAGTCTCATATAGTTTTTCCCCATGACGCGTTCCAATTACTTTTATTTCATTATCAGCCCTAAACAACTCTTTTATTGCTTGTGCCAGGTCGCCGATCGTCGATGCAGGCGCCTTCTGTACCATTATATCTCCTGACTCGGCATTTTGAAATGCGAAGATCACCAGTTCCACAGCCTCTTCTAGACTCATAAGGAATCTGGTCATCAATGGATTTGTGATAGTTAGTGGACTACCGCTTTTTATTTGGTCGATAAACAAGGGTATTACCGAGCCTCTTGAAGCCATAACATTTCCGTAACGAGTCCCGCAAATCAGAGTTTTTTTGGGATCAACAGTTTTAGCTTTTGCCACAAAAACCTTCTCCATCATTGCTTTTGAGATACCCATAGCGTTAATTGGGTAAGCCGCCTTATCTGTCGACAAACAAATAACCTTTTTTACTCCATATTCTATTGCAGCTGTCAGTACATTATCCGTTCCCAGGACATTTGTCTTTACAGCCTCCAGAGGGAAAAATTCACAAGAAGGCACTTGTTTAAGAGCAGCCGCATGAAATATATAATCAACATCGTACATGGCATTTTTGATTGATTGAAGGTCTCTTACATCGCCGATGTAATACTTGATTTTATCGTTTTTATATAGTTTTCGCATATCATCCTGCTTTTTCTCATCTCTTGAGAATATGCGTATCTCTTCTATCTCCGTATTCAGGAACCTTTGAAGAACAGCATTTCCAAATGAGCCCGTTCCACCGGTTATAAGAAGTTTTTTCCTACTAAACATAAAACTCACCTTCCACCTTTATTAAGCGTCTATTCTGCAAAATACCGATTTGCCGTCCAAACCCTTGACTCCTTCGCAGGACATATAAAAGCCCGCTGTACACATGTTACCTTTACTGATACAGATAGTGCCGAACCTGAAATACCTTTTAGGCCATCCGTCATGCTTGAAACTGGCTATTTCCGTCCATGCTTCCATGTCACTGGAGGCATATAAATGAAGCTTCCTGTCGATATGCGAAGGTCCGATCTCCTGGGCCGATGCCGCTACGGCAGTTCCGTCATCAAGTCTGGCAGCAAACCAGACAGGCCCAGCAAATGTGTCATGCAAACTGATCGTTCCGGTCTTTCTATCGTATTTAACATGTTTAACGGTTTCCAAGGGCGAATCCATTACCCAGTCTACGGTATTCTCGGAGAACATTACGTGGCAGGCACGATATACCTGTTTCCCCTGCCCGATAATCTCTATATCGGTAAATTCGGTATTGCAGCATAGAATCTTGCATTCATTATCCGAATCTCCTGTCAAAACCCATATTTTTTCTTTGTACGGGTCCCATGAAAGGCAGTGTATATGCCTTATCTCGTCCGGCTTGAAAGTATAAACGCATTTCCATGTCAGCCCATTATCCGAACTCTTGAATATCCTTTTACCTTCTCCCGTCGGGTTGCCATACTCTCCGAAAAATATACCGCCGTCAGGGGTCTGCAATATCCCATTGTACATTGGGTTTCTGCAGTTGAGCACGATATCGCACTTCTCCCATGAACCTATGTCAAAAGTATACCGCCATATTTCCTTTGCTCTAAACAGCAGAAGGCTATTGCCGGTATATAGGATCATAGCCTTGTCAAGCCTCAACAGCCGCCTTGCTTTTCTGGATTTCAAAGCTGCGTTCTCAACTATACTGGACTTACCCGGCATTTTTATGGTCTGAACTCTATTTCCCTTCCTAAAAGTTATCTTGTTAGCCTTATGTGCAATGAACAAATCGGAAGTATAATAGTGCACCATCTCGAAATTTTCAACGGATAATATATTAAGCTTCATTCAATGACCACCCTCGGTATTCATCCAGTATACATTACACTTTGCAGCTCTTCTTCTATTTTTTTCAACAGCGTGCTTTCATCGAAGTTGTGGCACGCATAACGGTATCCGTTTTCACCGAATATATTTAACTCTTCTTTCGACATGGCAGCCATTTTACTGATACATTCGGATAGTTTATCTGCATCCTCCGCCGGACAGGTCAGGCCGGCCCGGGCTTCTTCCACGACTCGCGCGGTTTCCCCGTTGGCGCAGACTATCAAGGGCTTCCTGCAGGCCATGAATGATTGCAGCCTCCCAGGCAATGTCAGAGAATAATTGCTTCTATCCTTCAGGGTAACAAGCAGTGAATCGGCTTCGGCCAGTATTCCCGGCATATCGTCGGCACTTTGCCTTTCCATAAAGAGACAATTATTAATGCCTTTATTCCCACACTCGTCTTTGCACCATTGTTTCTCGGTACCGTCGCCTACAAATACAAACTTGATGCTTTCATTCTGTTTCAGGCACTCCGCAGCTTTTACTATAATATCGACAGCCTGGGCAAAACCCAGGTTACCGGCAAACATCACCATAAAATCGGTTGCCTTGATTGCAAATCGCTCCCGGACCTTGTTAGTCGCATCGACCGGTTTATATCTGCTTTCAACCCATTGCGGTATATATTCTATATTTTCACTTTTGTATCCATATTCAATGAGGCGCTGTTCGAAGCCCTTTGATGTAATAAAAAGCTTGTCGAAGCTGTTATAAATGTTCTTACATCTTTTCAGCAGAAATCTTTTTATGCCGCTATTGCTGAAACCGTGCGAAAACAAGGTATCCGGCCACAAATCATATATGTACATGCAAATAGGTGTTTTAGCCAGTTTCTTCAGGAATATTGCGGGATAAGCCTGCGTTATCGGTGACACTTCAAATACAAGAGCCGCGTCATAGTGAGTTCTTCTCATTCCAAAAACCGATATGCATCCGTTAACCACATAAGAAATATAATTCGGGATAAGACGTTTATCACTTTGGCCCTTTCCCCTTGGGAGCAATAAAACCCGCTTTATCTTTATTCCTTTATATTCCTCACGGCGACGTTTAAAAACGCCATAGCCCTTGTAATACTTCCCTTCCGGGTAATTAGGGATGCCGGTCAGCACTTCCACCTCGTGTCCGCATTTCCCCAAATATTCTGCTATATCGTTTATTTTAAAGCTTTCAGGCCAAAAATACTGTGATATTATGAGTATTTTCATGTCTACCCCATATTTAGATTATTGTAAACCAAATCCTTAATATCTTTGGTACAGTAATTTGCTTTTGTTATCTGCGTTTTGTCAATTATTCTGGGATCAAACAGTTTTGCCAGAGCATATCCCAGCCCCTGATTCAGGCCAGAGTCAAGCAGATTGTTTGAAAGCTTTTGTGCCAGGCGGGATATAAAAAGCGGTAATCTTATCACTGTCCCTGCCCTGCCGGCTTTTTTTTCAAGCTCTATAAACTCCCGGGATTTTATTCCTTCACTGTCGCAAACATTGATTATATTAGTTGAAATATTGTTGTTATCTACCCATGAAGCGACAAAATCCACCAGATTGTCGAGCGCCAGAAACGAATATGATGGATTGTTTCTCAGGCTTAATGTAATTTTGGGGTATTTCAGGTATATCCTCTTGTAAGGATCCTTCATGTTCATTCTGCTGTATACGGGGGCGAATCTTCCAATCAGGTATTTATCCTTAATATCCTTGTAAGTTTCAATCAATGAGCCTTCGGCCGCATATTTTGTTTTCGCATAGACGCTAACCGGTACCGGAACAGCATCCTCACTCCATAACCGGCTTTTGCAGGCGCCGTATACGTCTACGGAGCTTGCGAAAAACACTCTTGCATTCTTTTCAGCGGCACACCTGAACAGGTTCTTTGAAACAAGGTAATTTACTCTTTTATAGGCTTCGTCCGTTACAGTCTGCCCCTTGACAACATGCGCAATTCCAGCGAAATGAAGTAACATATCTATATCGTAAGAGCTGAATATTGTCTGTACATGCTGCCAATCGGTCAAATCCGTCTGGATATACCTGAGGTTGGGATGATCTATAACAGCCCTTTCTTCTATCGACAAGCCAATTATACTATGGCCGTTTTCCAGAAGCTTTTTTGAGACACTGCTTCCAATAAATCCGTTAATACCTGTTACCACAATTGTTTTCATCCTATTGTCCTTTATGCCTCTTTTGAATTATTTCTTATAAACTCAGAGGGGGTTGCAAATCTAACTTCTTTAGCTTTCAACCATTTAATCATTTTTTCCAGTTTGCGACAATTGCGCTTTCGGCCGACAGATGCCCTGAATTTCTTAATGAAACCTGTTTTTGGGGTAAACGGTATTTTGATATCCGTAAGCTCGAAAGGATGAATATAAAAAAGCAGATTTTCGTCTTTTCTCCAATACAGCCTGAACAATATTTTAATGAGAAAAAGGGGAAAAAGCCTTAAATACCCTCCTCCGGATATAGGAATATTATATTTCAATATTTTGAGAGTCGGTATTTCGAACTCATAAAAACCATTTCTGGAATAAACCAAAGATTGTTCCCTGTTGTATCCGGACATATCTATCTCGCCATACAATGGGTGATTGGCAAATCTTATGAAACTGGAATCGTAAGTATAACCAATATCCTGTAATACGTCGAGTTTGTTCCGATCCATCGAAAAGCATGAAGCCCGGTAACCCTTGACTACATTGCTGCCAAGCAGTTTCTCCAGCTTTTCCCTGGCAGTTCCGGCTTTATTTAGAAAATCCTCAGCAGAAATATCATGCAGTAAGTCGTGGTCCATTCCATGGCACCCTATTTCATGGCCGCGGTCCGATATTTCGGTAATTATGTCAAGATACTCGTCAGCTATGTCAGCAAGTATGAAAAAAGTCGCTTTAATATTGTGCTGGTCCAGAAGGTCCAAAAGGTTCAGGATCGCCGGAACCATTTTAGTATTTTTTCTGTCAGTCTCTTCACTGTCGAGGTATTCAAGCTGATACCATTCTTCCACGTCAACGGTCAATATTGCATTCTTCATTATCGCACCGCTTCCTTTTCCGCTTTCGTCTTTCGATATGAGATTACTTTGGCGGGAACCCCGCCGACTATTGAATATGATTCGGCGATGCTCTTTGTTACAACCGCTCCTGCTGCTATGACACAGCCGTCAGGTATCGTAACTCCTGCTACGATAGTAACATTGCTGCCTATCCAGCAATCATTCCCTATAACGATATCTTTTTGCGTTCTTTCCTGCCCCATCATTACCGTATCCCGATCGGTGCCATGATTGGCAGCTTGAATGCTTACCCCTGGCCCCATGAGCAAATTGTCGCCGAGAACTATTTTTGAATTTTCACCTGGCCAGATACAACAGTTAATATTTATATGGGAGTTTTCACCTATATATATGTTTTTTGCATTCCTTATCGATGCCGTAGGATGAACCCGTATGTTTTTCCCAGCATGTATCTGATTCCTCCACGATACATGTTCATGTATGTAATATGCGTAAGAAGAAAAAACAGACTTTACCATGGATAATGAAAACATATATCTCAAAATTTCTTTAAGGTTTTTGTTCATCGATAAAAGCTCCTTTTTCTATACGGCAGCAGAATCGCTCTTAGCAGCGTCGGACTTATCCGCTATCGCTCCCGTTCCGCCTTCGACTACACCGTCTCTTTTTACTACATTTCTTATAGTCATAAAAAAACATTTCACATCGAATGCGAAGCTTATCTTCTCAACATACTCTCCATCGAATTTGGCCTTTACTTCTATCGGCAGTTCGTCCCTGCCGTTAACTTGCGCCCAACCGGTCAGGCCGGGTTTGATATCATTGGCTCCGTATTTGTCACGTTCTTCGATCAGATCGTATTGGTTCCATAAAGCGGGGCGCGGACCGACAATACTCATATCGCCTGCCAGGATATTAAGGGTCTGGGGTAGTTCGTCCAAACTCGTTTTCCTGAGGAACTTACCTGTCTTTGTTATCCACTGCTCCGGGTTCACGAGCTGATGAGTAGGTATATCCTTGGGCGTATCAATGCGCATTGTCCGGAATTTCAAAATGTTGAAGTTTGTCTTGTGTATCCCTAATCTATTCTGTTTGAAAAGTACAGGTCCTTTTGAATCGATTTTTATCAAGGCTGTTATTATCAGGAAAACCGGCGATAAAACTATAAGGCCCAACAACGCGAGAAAAAAATCGCCTGCTCTTTTTATACCACGATACATTAAGTACTCACCCCAAATAATACTTTACTGCAAAACTCCATTCTGTTACAACACCTTGATTTTGCCCTGGTCTTCAGTTTTTTGCCCCGCCACGGCAGCTTTCTTTATCTTCTTGACCTTTTGCTCGTCGTTGAAAGAAATAGTAGGCTTGCTATAGTCGGTACGGTAATGGTATGTCGGAACGAGCTTCGCCATGCATTCCCTTACGGTTTCTTCACTCTCCATGGAGTTTTCCAGCGCTTTGATGCACATTATGACTTCCTTGAAGCTCATGTCCGCCTGTTTTCCGATAAATATCTTTTTATGTTCTGTCTTTTCAAGTCCCTCTTCAGCCATCAGCAGCTCTTCGTAAAGCTTTTCGCCTGGCCTCAGGCCGGTATACTCTATCTTTATATCAACGTCGGGTTCATAGCCGGACAGCCTTATCAGGTCACGGGCGAGATCGTCTATCTTTACGGGATCGCCCATATCCAGCACAAAGACCTCGCCGCCTTTTGCCAGCGCCCCCGCCTGAATCACAAGCTGCGAGGCTTCGGGTATTGTCATGAAATATCTGATTATTTCCTTATCGGTTACCGTGACCGGTCCGCCTTTGGCAATCTGTTTCTGGAAAAGCGGTATGACGCTGCCGTTGCTACCCAGCACGTTCCCGAAACGAACGGCGGCAAATTTCGTTTTACTCATTCTGTTCATGGATTGCACTATGATCTCGGCAAGCCGTTTTGATGCGCCCATTATATTGGTCGGGTTGACCGCTTTGTCAGTTGAAACAAGTATGAACTTCTTTGCTCCGAAATCATCGGCGCGCCTGGCTGTATTCAACGTGCCGAAAACATTATTTTTTATGGCCTCGGCGGGACTGCCTTCCATCAGAGGGACATGCTTGTGCGCGGCGGCATGGAATACTACGCCGGGCCTGTACTTCTCGAATATTTCGCGCAGCCTTTCCCTGTCCCTGCATGAGCCGATCAACACTTCCAGGTCGAGAGTATCCTTGTAAGTATAAAGCAATTCATTCTGAAGGTCATATGCGTTATTCTCATATATATCGAATATAATAAGCTTTTTGGGTCCGAATCTGGCAATCTGGCGGCATAGTTCGGAGCCTATGGAACCGCCTCCTCCCGTTACAAGAACGACTTCGTCCTTTAAATAAACTGAAATTTCTTCAATATCGAGTACTATTTCTTCACGTCCGAGAAGGTCTTCTATGTTTACATCTCTGAGGTGGTTGACGCTTGCCTGTCCTCCGGTAAGTCCCATTTCCCCGGGTAGTGTTTTCAGCCTGCACTTCGTTGATTTGCAGATACGAAGGATATCGGCGAGATCCTTTTTTGATGCTGAGGGAATCGCCACTATTATTTCGTCTATGTCATACTTTTTTACAAGCTCATTTATTCTGTCCCTGCCCGAAACAACCGGTACTCCGTTTATCCTGGTCCTTTGTTTTCTTTTATCGTCATCTACTGCAATAACAGGGATCGCGTTAATTCCGGAATTGTTTTTCAATTCTTTGATAAGCAGTGATCCGGCGCTTCCAGCACCTACGATCATTGCTCTCGTCGCACTTCCATCAAACCTCAGCTTCAACATTTTGAGCCTGCGCATATAGCGGTAGCTTATCCTGCTGGAACCTGTAAACATGAACATCAGGACGCAAGCTATGATACAAACGGAATAGGGCATCCTGTCCCTTAATATTATCCCGGAGAGAAGTATCAGTCCGCTGACAGACACAGCGGCTATGAAAATCTGCATCAATTCCTCTATGCTTGCATATTCCCACAGGCTTCTGTAGAGCCCGAACAAATAGAATACTACTATTTGAATGATTGTCATAAACAAAACGCTTTTCAGGAATAAATCGTAGTATTCCTTGGGTATGACGAATTCGAATCTTATGAGTAATGCAAGGTAGAAGGAGAGATTTATGAATAGGATGTCGGTGACTAAAAGAAATAATTTTCTTATATATGCCTGCATCTCTTTCCCTCCCTTATTTAAATTTCTAATTTAACTCAAATATAGCCCGTAGATATTGTATATAAAAAGGTAAAGCTTCGCCACTCGGCATATATGTATATATGCGGTTCGAAACCTCGCCTTATGATCTCCTTATCTGATGTCGGGCCGAAACACCGGCGTAAGATTCCGGATTCTTGTTGATTATTGTAAGGGCTTCAGCACGGATATACCAAGGTCGACCGTTCTTTCCTCACCAAGGAAGCTCAGCCTGACTTTAGCCCTTTCTTTTCGTTGATCTACGGTTACAATGATACCTTCAAGAGAATACAGAGGACCATCGACTACCTGGACCCTTCCGTTTTCTACCAGCACGCTTGAAAAACCAATTTCTTCATTGTTACTGATCAATTTGGATAGAACCGCCATTTCACGGTTATCGATCGATGCTACCGAGTTTCCTGTTCTAAGAAGCCTTAGTGCACTGGGAATATCTTTTAATAGATAATATATATCTGAACTGATCTTGCCGTTTATCAAAACATATCCCGGAAACAAAACCCTGGTTTCTGTTTTCCAAATACCGTCCTTCCGAATCTTTAATTTCCTCTTCGGTACTACTACCGTGTAATCATCATTCAAACGGTACTTGATTCTGTCTCTGACTTTATCCTCTTCACCCGTAACAACAAAAATACAATGCCATTCATCCAAGCTTAAGCCGTCAGGCATCAAATGTAACCACCCATCAAAAAATCTGTATGACTAATATCCATTTTATTGCAAAAAAGTCTGTAAGTCAATAAGCTCAACGTCTTTTATTAGGTTTTTTTGGATTATAATGTTATATCTTGCAAATTACTAAACACAGCATCGTTAAAATTAATATTTGTCATAATTATAGTAATGGTAATAACCTGCCCGTTTTGTTCAATGCTGCGCGATAGCTTCGACAGTCTTGTTGATCAGAACCCTGAGGATCGCCATTGCAGGCACTGCGAGAAGCATGCCGATAATGCCGAAGAATTCGCCTCCCACGAGGACTGCAAAAATGGTAGCGACCGGATGCAGGCCGAGTTTTCCTTCGATCATTTTTGGTGATATGAAATTGTTGTCTATCTGCTGTACTCCCATAAAGATTACTATCGTCCAGAGCGCCTTCATCGGCGATACCGTCAGCGCGATGGCAAGCGCGGGGAGAAGCCCGATATAGGGTCCGAAATAGGGTATGACATTTGCAAGCCCTCCGATCATTCCCAATACCAGAGAGTACTTCATTTTTATAACCATGAGACCCATGGTTTCCAGTATCCCGACGATCAGCGCGGTCGTAAGCTGCCCCTGTATGAAGCCTGCCATTATATTTCCTATTTCCTTGAAAATGCCTGCCAGGCCGTTCCTCCACCGCCGGGGCAGCATCAGCAGGAAGTAGTCCCTGAATTTATCACCGTCCTTGATGATGTAATACGATATCACCAGGGCTATAGTAAAGTCGACAATAAATCTTATGGTCTCAACGATCATATTTATCCCGTTCTCAAGAGACTTT
This sequence comes from Bacillota bacterium, assembly GCA_023412915.1. Taxonomy (GTDB): domain Bacteria; phylum Bacillota; class Clostridia; order Acetivibrionales; family DTU013; genus JAEYOM01. The sequence continues at coordinate 45,906 of JAEZRE010000013.1, read as the reverse complement.
AAAATCAATTTCTGCAAGGCGCCCATCCCGGCCTCGATTTCGTTGAATATGGCCGATTTGACCTGCTCAGACCAATTGCTCGCCTTTATGGAGGAAAGCAGGCTGTTGAATATCCTTTCGTAATCCTTTATAAGCTGCGGCAGCGTCTCCATCAGCTCGCGCATGTTCGTGGCCAGCTCGGGAACGAAGAACATGCATGCGGCTGCAATCGCCGAAATAAAAAAGAAATAGACGAGCAATATGGACAGCGACCTGTTTATTTTCTTGGCTGCAAGCCTTTGCGACATGGGTTTTACTATGTAGACGAGCGGTATGGTCATCAGGAATGGCGAAAGGATCCTTGATATCTTTACCTTGTAGCTGATATAAAAAATGACCGCCGCAATGATGATGCCCGCCGCGGCGATGTAGAATAATACCTTTTTAAACCTCAACGGCTCCACTCCATTATATTAAAAACCGGGTATGTGCTTCTACCCGGTTTTTATGAGGATTTGAGAGAATGTGTACGACCCGTCTTAAGCCCGTTGAAAGGCATCCGGGGTCTGAAAAGCCATACGGCTTGATTATTTAACCTGAAAATCATGCTACAGAAATCATCTGAACATGTCCGCTACATCGCTGATGAGATTGCCGGATTTTCTTATGAAAGATTTGCCGCCCCTCATCATCCTTCTCCTGGATTTGGACGACATCATGTCGGAACTCATCATCATGCCGACGGATGCAGCTACAAGACTTCCTACCACGATACCTTTTACAAAACCTCTCTGCATATTAAACAACTCTCCTTTCCGCTGAATACAGCACGATCACTTTAGCAGCTTATTTTTTATACCGCCGCCGGTTTCTTCCATTTCATTGACTGCTTCGCTGTCGACTATTGCAAACTCTTCTCCCAGCTCTACCTTCCCAAACAAGGGCAACTGCTTCCAGCCCTGCATGATATCCTGGAACAGGCCGTCCGAAATTTCGAAGCTTTCGATCTTGCCGGTGCGGATATCGAACATGACGTCCCTGATTACCCCTATTTCTCCTCCTGACTTGGAAAACACCCTGATGCCGAGGAGACTTCCCGCGTCGCTGAAAGCCTTTGCAAAAGCTTCGCGGTCCAGTTCGGCAATACAGCCGGCGCCGTTCACAACAGCCGCTCCGCCTCCGAGGCCCAGCAGTTCTGAAATGAAGACTACCCGCTTGTTCAGGGTCAATCCTTTATGTTCTAGCAGCAGCGCTTTTACTTCCCTGCTGTTGCGGCTGAACAGGATATCCTTTACAGCTCCCGCCTTTTTCCCGCTGTCGGCGCAGATAACCGGGAGATTCAGTACTTCGCTGTACCTGTGCAGCATGATCAGCCTCCGTAAATCAAGTCAACCGCGTGTTTTCATTCATAATTACGCCTTAATTCTTTCATGCGTCAGCAGCATTTCCCCGCCTCATTATTATTGCTTCGATGCAAATAAAAAATTCATATGAAAACATTGGAAATGCGCCATTTTTCAGCATAAGTGATATAGACATTTCATAGCTTCTTGTATAAAATGATTTTATATTTTATCGGAATATGTCATTTCGGACAGTTCACGTTCCGGCTTAGCTTAAATTACAGACCGGGATCGATAATTCTTGCTGGGGGATAAAATGGAAAAAAGTTTCAAAGCTTTTGGTGTAAACATACCTGAGATACTTTTGCCTGCCGAAGGCGCAGACCTTGCAAAATGGGCCGTTATAGCATGCGACCAGTATACGTCGCAGCCGGATTACTGGGAAAATGTCAGCAGAGAAGTCGGGCAGGCGCCGTCGACGCTGAAATTGATTTTTCCTGAGATCTATCTCAAGGACAGTGATAAGGAGAGCAGGATCGAGAATATAAACAGGACCATGCGACAGTATCTGGATGAAGGCGTACTCGAGCCGCAAGGACCCGGTTTCATACTGGTGGACAGGAGCACGCCCTGCACTCCGTCCCGGAAGGGACTGATAATCGCAGTCGACCTGGAATGCTATGATTACACTCCCGGTTCGCACACATTGATACGCGCTACAGAGGGAACCGTGCTCGACAGGATCCCGCCGAGGGTTATGATTCGAGAAAACGCCGATATCGAGCTGCCGCACATAATGGTGCTGATAGACGACCCTGACAGGACAGTTATAGAAAGAATGTATGCCGGAAAGGAAAAATACAAAAAGCTGTACGATTTCGAACTGATGCAGGGCGGCGGACATATCAAGGCCTGGAAGGTTGAAGACAACGAGAGTTTATCGGAAATTGCCCAAGCGCTCGGAAAGCTGGCCGACCCCAAAGCCTTCAGGCAGAAGTACGGACTTGACGAGTCGGAGAAGGAGTCGTGGGACGGATCTGCGACTCATCCGGCAAGTGAGTCGGTAGACGACTCTGCGGATTGCAATACGGCTTCCTGCGGCAAGGCTCACTGCGCCGGCGACGTCCTCCTGTTCGCCGCGGGGGACGGCAACCATTCGCTTGCCACTGCAAAAGCTCATTGGGAAAATGTAAAAGCCGGACTTATAAAAGCTTCCAAGCTTTCACCCGAACCTTCCGGAGCCGGCGAAAGTGCCTGCGTTCCGGAGCATCCGGCAAGATATGCGCTTGTCGAGCTGGTCAACGTTCATGACGCCGGGCTCGCTTTCGAGTCGATACACCGGGTGCTTTTCGGCATAAACAGGTCAACTGTGGAGGAACAGATTATAAACGCCGCCGGGAACTTGCGGGGAGTCGAATTCCAGTTGTTCGATTCGCAGGCAGCCATGGAAAGCAGGCTGCGCGAGCTGAAGAACGGATCGGCCGCGGAAGCTGCAAGCAGCGGCTCCGGTTTGACCGGCAAGCCCAGGCTGCCTCACATCATACCCTTCATACTCGAAGGTACTTACGGCCTCCTCATCGTGCGCGAACCCTCAAGTAACCTGGAAGTAGGGACGCTGCAGGCTGTTCTCGATGAACTCGTCAAAAAAAACGCCGGTATGAACGGTACCGACGCCGAAATTGAAATAGACTATATCCACGGTGAACAGGTCGTTACGGAAATCGGGTCGAAAGCCGGCTGCATGGGCTTTTACCTGCCTGCGATGAGCAAGCACGATCTGTTCAGGACCGTCATACTAGACGGCGTACTGCCCAGGAAGACCTTCTCCATGGGCGAAGCCGAAGAGAAGCGTTATTACCTCGAATGCAGGAAGATAAGATAGTTTAAAGCAGATAAAAAGCAGGGTCTTTTTAGCCCTGCTTTTTGTTTTGTAATGGTACAGGGACTTCATCCCCATCTCCCATCCGCTGTTCTCTGAGTTTCGCTACCCCCAATTTCTATTTACGTCACCGCATCAACGGGGTTGACGGAACGACGAATTTGACCTTGCCATCCAGGCTGACGTGATTTTCAGCCCCGTTGCTCATATACAAAATTATCTCTTTAATTTGCACAGTCTGGCCGTCAACCTTATTTACGCCTATAATCAAGTAATATATCCCGTCCGCGTATGTTCCCGAAGCCGGGGGCGTTGTATTCAAGCTATTCAACAATTGCGCGGCTCCGGTGGGGATGTACGGACCTGTCAATGCCTTCCCGTCACTGCTAACCGACGCGTAAAGCTTCGACGATGCCGATACGACATTTCCGTCTTTATCCTTTGTTTCAATGGTAAACGCAACTCCGGTCACGTTTAGCGAACTGCCGGTAGTGATCGACGTGCCTATTGCGCCTATGGTTACTACAGCCGCAAATTTCGCAGGGGCATTTGTCTGGCCGGGAACCGGATACGTATTGTCCTTCCTGATTTCAAGCGGCACCGCTTCCGTATTTCTAAGCCTGTAATAGCCCACGTCCACGTTTGCCTTGTAAGCCACCCTGTACTCTATCTCCCATTTGAAGTCGTTAAGCGTCACATTTGCCGTATCGCCGGGAACAAGCTGTTTGTTGTCGGGATCTCCGCCGACGCATTTATAAACCTTGACGTCCTTCAATACGTAGCCTTCTGGAACGTCTATCCGGTACTGCTTTTCACCGATTACCTTGTTAATAACCAAAGATCCTCCCAAACCCGTAACGCCGACTTTGTTGTCAGACTCCTTAACTGATACGCTGCCGACAGGCTTGCCCTGGTCGTCCTTGACCCTTATATCTATATTGCCGTTTTTGACTTTGATACTGCCTTCCACCTGGGTAGATACCGTAGCTCCGTTTATAACGTAACTTACCGAAGCCGTACCCTTCAAAGCGTTGTCGCTGCCGGCGGCTGGATTGACGGCGATTTCTTCCGTGAAAGTCTGGGCGGAAGGATCCGGGTCGCTGTTTTTGAAAAATGTAAATTTACCGGTGTTGCTTTTTTTCAGAGCCGAAGTTCCTTCCTTATAGGCCGCTTCCATGTTCAGGTTGAAGGATACCGGAGGCTGGTTTTCCGGGCGTCCTGTTGCTTCCACTCTTACGACCATTTTTACTTTACTGCCCAACAGACACGATTCGATCTCATTTCCGTCAAGATCCGTAAAGGACACCGACGCTGATATGACTGCGCCGTCCTCATTGGTTATATTGAGGATCACGGGTTCCGCCTCGGCCGGGGTCGGACTCTGCGAATCCCATGCGCGGATCCTTATCCTGTAGTCCTCGGTCGTTACGCTAACCTTGTTTTTGACCACTTCAGCAATCTGGCTGCCGCTGACCGCCGAGGTCTTATCCCGCAGTACGGTCTCAAAAGTGCCGTTATTGTCCCAGTCCGCTTCTATCATGTATTTGACATCCGTATCCTCAAAATCCGTAACTGTAAATTTAAGCTGCAGGTTTACGCTATCCTTGTTTATCTTGTAATCACTGTTGGGATCAGGCTCGGACACAGTGATGACAGGTCGCTGGTTAGCGATTGCGTAGGCCTTGATAGCGGTATTGACAAATAGCCTTAATTCATAATCCGGATACGGATAGTTCCCGCTGTGGCCCGTGCCCGAATATGTTATGTTGCCTTTCGTGTAGGTGTAATAATTGTTCATTGCATCATCGTTGACACGTTCTCCGCTGTCGTCGCTGTACAGGTTGAAAAGCGGAATGACCGCAGGATCCTCAAGATCGAGCTTGTACCACTGGTAGTGTGTATCCGCGACTTTTCTATCGCTCTGTGGCAGAGCAGCCAGATTGAAGGGATAAATGGTCACCGCCGACGAATTTACGGGGCGCACGAGCTTTGCCGTTTTGGGGTACGGCTGGACGGACTGGTAAATATCGCCCTTGCTGTTGGTGCCCAGATTATAGGTGTTCCTGATCGTCTCGGTCAGCGCCGAAGGTCTGCTTATATTGCCTGTAAACCCCGCCAGTCCAGCGGTATAGCCGTCAGCCTGGCCGACGTCGTCCTTGAAGGCGTTCGTCAGGTTCTGGTTGTACAAAAAGTGAATACTGTCATGCGTGAACATGACGCTCTGTTTCGTGTCGATAAAGCTCTGCAGCACTTTAACCGCGTCAAGCGTGAATTCCTTGTTCTGGGAATAGTTGTCATGGAAGCCGAGCACAACCATGTTGTAATTGCCGTTCAAGGTGAAATCCTTATGCGAAGCGTTGGAATTAAAATCGTTCACCGACATTTCGGTCACATCGATCTTGTACTCACCCGCCCTGTAGCCGTATTTCTCACCCAGCAGCCCATCCGGCACAGCCTTGTCGAATTCGGTCGCCAGGTGGAACTGATTGCCGTCCGGCGATATCTGCAGGACCTTTACGTGCATCTCTTCGCCTTTGAGCCTGAAAACATCCTTTACCTCATCCCTGGCGCCTTTTGAATCGGTCGTTACAAGCTTCCAGAAATAGACCCCCGAGAACCGCTCGGGCAAAGTATAATTTATAGTTTCAAACTGGCCGTTCACAGTATCGCGCGAACCTACCACCTCGTCACTCTCGAACAAACTGTCCTGATCCTTGTCTATATACAGCTTTGTCGTAAGCTTTGCGTCCTTTGGAGAATCGGTATCAGCAACAAGGAAAGTGAAGGTAAGACTATTGCTGACGGCAGCCTGGCTGATACTAAGGTATGAAACAGGCTGTTCGGCCATCGCAATGAAGGGACGTCTGTTGTTCGTCTCCACTGTTTTGGCCAGGTTGCCGAATACGCTCGACTTGTTCGTATCCGACACCTGCAGCACATTGGACGCCACTGCGCCCGGCTTTACCTTATCCTTGATTTTCGGCTCCTGCAGCATTTTAGACATCTCTGTTTTTACGCCGGCGCTCACATCTATGTTATCCTGCTTCAAAGCGTTTTCATGGTACAACAGCGGCAGTCCGGCGTCAACAAAGCCTCCGGTTCCGACAATGCCGCCTTTCCCGCCGACGCCGTACGCAATGAGATCCGTTATGTCGTTCCCATACTTGTTTTCATCCACGCCGCTCCTTACATAACGGCCTTTGCCGAAATAAACCGCGTCGTAATTGCCATTTATCTCATCGCGCAACGACACGAATCTGTTCATGGACATTGAAGTCACAACGAACCTCTGATCGCTGCCCAGGGCGCTGCCGAGGTCTTTTATCCCTGTGCTGTCGCCGCTTGCAATACCGCTCGGGTAAACTTCGAGCACATTGACAGGCCTTGAATCTATGAATTGAATTTTTATATCGTTCCTTGAGTACTGCTTTACAGAAGAAGCAAGAGTGCCTTCGGCAAACGCCGCGTCCTTGAAACTGACCCCCACATTCGAAACAGAGTTGGCGGCATTGCTTTTTGCAGCCTGGCCCATCAGCTCAAGCCGCGCCAGATTGTCTGAAACACGTTCGACGCCGAGCGTAAGCCCTGCCGGAACGTTTGAAGCGGTAAAGTGGGTGCCTGCCTTGAATACGGTATCACTGAACTTGGCCGATTCCAGGTATACATATTTCGATTCGGGAAATGTTCCGTCGTTGGCGGGAGATTCCGTAAACACCATCGGCTCGTATGTCATGGTCGCGTACTGGTTATCCTCGAAGCTTACCTTGAAAGCCCTGGACAGGTCTCCTAAAAGCAAGCCGTAATATTTAAAAGCGCTGCTTTTGAAGGTTATCACCATATCATCGATATTGTTTGAGGAAGAATGGTATTTTGCTTTTCCCGTCAGGCTTATGTTGACCTTGGTTTTGCTTAGCCTTGTAATAACCACAGTAAGGCCTGAGGGCACATTGGAGGTAGTTATGTCCGAGCTGTCCACTCCTGTTACGAACGAATCGTTGGAAATTGTCAGCGCTATCTCTGTTCCTATAGAGCCGTCGTTTGCCTCCGATTCGACAAACGTATCCGAAGAATAGTTCATGGAAGCGGCGAAAGCCTTCGCCGGCAGCGCTGTTACCAGAAGCATCAATGTGAGTAAGCACGATAACGTTTTGTAAATTTTCTTTTTCATATATACCTCCCCAAACTAAACGGACTAAATACTATCCTAACCCTGAAACCACTTTACCTTATACCCTTCCGACTTCTTACCTTCCGGACTTTCAAACTACTTGGCTTATCCGGACTTCATTCCACCCAGGCCTCATACCCTTCTAACCTCGAGCTTTACAAACCTGACCTGCCGACATTTAATAACTTCACTCACCGGGCGCCGGCGACCTTTCCTGCCAGCTTAGAATCTTATAGCGTTTAAGCACCGTTCTCTGACCGCTGGTCGTCGAATAGTCGTTTATAGTGCCGATGGCGCCGTCGGTATTACCCTTTGCAAAAAAATCCCTGACACTTTTGTACATTTGGAGCTTTCCCCATATCACGTTTTCATCGTATATGACCGTCGGTTTCCCGGTGATCGTCACATTCCCCCTGCAGATAACAGTGCCTTTGAACGTGCCGCTCCCCTGGATCATTAGGTTGCCTTCGCTGTACACGATGCCCTCAAGTATGTCCGAGGGACCGCCGAGATCGAGGATACGCGCTCCGGTGGCAGGTTCTAAGTCGTCCGGTTTTATAATTTCGGATAACGAAGTCGTAACCTCCGTATCCAAAAGCTCATCAAAGCTACCGTTCGCCACTTTGCCCAGCTGTTTCGTCTTCGAATCGAATGCCGCCATCAGCGCGTTTATTCCGCCGTCGTTAGCGCTGATTAATCTGGAATAATTTACAAGGTATTGCCCTGAGTTCGGCAGCAATATCCCTGACGGCGATGTGCTCGTGTACAGCTGTGCATCCGTGTCTCTGCCGCTCTGCAATAGTGCCACACCTGCGACGTAGCCATTCGGGACGGTCAGATCGGTCTTTATATTCGTTCTGATATTGTCGTTCGTGCCGAAAAAGCTGACCAGGGCTTCCCTCTTTTTATTTATTTCACCTGTTCCTGATTCCGTACCTGACTCCGAACCGGGCGTTATCAGGTCGAGATCGACGTCCTCGCTGTTTTTGAAGGTACTGTAGGGCGTCTCTGAAGTATCCTCGTCGTAATAATATGCCGAAATAATGGCGGTTGGGCTGGTCGTTCTGGCTGATATGCTCTCCGCCGATTTGTAGTAATACTTGTCTCCAAACTTGAATTGGTCGTCCTTGCCGCCGTCGAACTCATAAAAGGCAACGCCCGGCACGACGAAGTTGCTGTCTATTGTTATGGAGCTGCCGGTCATCCCGGCGTCATTATCGGGGTAATTGTTTATTATAGAGCTGCTTGAATTCGGATCATTCGCTGTAGAAAACGGGTTCAATCCGATATAGCTTGTAAGCGGGACAGTCGAAGAGCCGCTTGTATCAGCCGTTCCGATACGGATGTCCGAATGTCTGCCGTCCATCTGTATATCGTCCTTTGTCCACAGATTGCCGTCGACCTTCAGAGCCGCTCCCTGAACTCCATCCTTTACCAGCAGGCTGCTGCAGTAAACATTGCCCCTGTCGGTCAGATCCGGGTAAAAGAATTGGTTCCAACTACCAAGGCTTGGGTCGATCCCCGTAATGTCGTAAAACCGCTTGGTATCCATAAAGTAGTCGTTTCCGTAGATCAGCCTTTTCCTATCGTAAGTGACCCCGGAGGAACCGGTCACAGCGTTTGATACCCACAACCTGCCACCGTTTCCCGCTATAGCCAGGTCGCCCTGCGTGTATACATTGCCCCGGATGACAGCATTGCTTCCGCCGTCTACAGAAATACCACCCGAGCTTGACGTATAAACGTCGCCGCCGATTGTTGCCGCTGCGCCTGAAGCAAATGTGATGCTGCCGCTTGCGGTTATGGCATTTGTCCATACCGGATTGCCGTAGACAGGGGTGCTGACGGTCTGAATTATAGTCTCATAACGCGGTTTGACAACGCTTATCTGGGCCTTGACCTCCTTCGGATCATCTGCGCTGTTGTTGGAAACGCATATTTCCAGTTTTATATCCCCATCATTCGGAGTCATACCATCCCAGGTCGAAGAGCTGAAATCGGTGAACTTTTTCGTGCAAGGGTCGCCCAGTGACGCCTCTCTTTCTTTGACTTCAATAGCTCCCGAAGTAGCCGGGTCGTCGGCCAGCGCGGTAAGCTTTTTCGACAACATAAAGAAATATATCCTGTCGAACAGCTCGTCATTGTATTTCTTCACGTCGGCGGAGAACGCCTGCTCTGCCGTAAGGCTGTTGTCTTTCTTGTAAGAAGCGGACCTATCAAGCATAAATAAAGGATCGTCGATATAGTCCTGCAGGGTGATCTCGATAGCTCCTTCCGAGGTATTCCGGGTCCAGGTTTCCTTGTAATGTCCGTTGAAAAACGTCTGAGCCCCGGTATCCATATTATAAGAATTATCATCGTTAAATTCGGTAGGCAGCTCGTCGGCAGACTTTTTATCGTATCTGTCCTGCACATAGGTCCTGGCGTCGTTTTCCGCGGTAATCAGCTGTTGGTCAATTGACTGAACATATCTCTCAGCTTTCGTATCGAGTGAATAGTACTCCTTTGTCCAACTCATCACCTTTCCGCTCAGCCTTGCGTTAAGAACACTTGCGGCAAGCGCAACGGTTCCGAGCGCGGTAAGTATCAGAATGACGCACAGTACCAGCACCGTAGCCGCACCTTTTTCGCTATTGACTTTATTGAACAGGCAGTATTTTTTCAAATCAATTCACCCAATACTTTTCTGCAGAATTTTCTGCAAGGACCGAACCGTCAGATAATTTCTTTATTTTTATACCTGCGGTATACATGATATTTTCCGAACCCACCGTACTTACTGGCGAAGACTGCCGGGCAACAGCACCCTCCTCGGCTTCGACCGTTACCGTTGCCCCCGGCGGTACATCGCAAAGGTAGATATCAGCAACTGCCGTGTATTCCTCACCCTCATTTAAAACAGTCTTTACATTGTTTTCTATTTTTACCGCAGCCGATGAGGTAATCAAGGCTTTGCAGTTCAAATGCAGGGGTATCAGCGCGGAGCCCGATGTTGTGGAAGCCTCCGTCGATGAAGCCGTATCGGCGGTATATATTATCTTCCCGGTGTCTATCGGAGCGTCGTTACCTCCCACGCTGACAACCAGCCCAGATCCGGTCAGGTTTAGTGCTATGTCGGTATTGCCTGTCAAATCATATGAAAACGCCGCATCGGGATAGTAAAAAGCTGTGGTTGTTCCGGCCGACGTCGTAGTTACCGTCAACTCGAGCTTGTAGACCGAGTCGACAGCCGGCACGGATCCTTCAGTGTAGACAAAATCCCTGTCCAGGTATCTGGTGTAAACCGTTCCCGATTCGGTCGAGGCCCGGGTGAACCCGCTATCGACCGCTCCCGGAAAACCGGGGTCAGCCTTGAAATGCTCGGCTGTTTCCGTACATAATGCATTGGCCTTATCCATGGCGTAAGTCTTTCCGTTTGTTCTGGCGGACACTGAGAACATCTGCATAAGCGCGACTGAAATGATGGACAGTATTGCAATGGCTACAATAACCTCTATCAGTGTAAAGCCTTCAGTTCTTCTGATTTTTGTTCCAAGCCTTAAATGCCCTGCTGTGCTCATCTATTCCACCTGTTACCCCTCGATTGTCCGTGGCGGGATTATTTCAGCGAAACGCTTCCCTGAGTTTTTCCCAGCACGAACCGGGGAGCCTTGCTATCGTCACCGCTTACCGTTATTTCCACCGGTATGTCGGTCTTGTTCGTAACGTCGAGTACCGCGCTCACCTTATCCTCGTCAGCTTTCCTGGGCTGTACGACAACCTCAACGCCTATTTTGCCGTTTTTCACCGCTGTGGTGGTTTTCTCCCTCCGTGAGGACGAACCTACCGTATAGCTGTATGTGTATGAACCCTTCCCGCCTTCGATCACAAGGCTTGCTCTAACCGGTCCGTTAATATCCATAGAAGCTTCCGAACCCGATTTGTAGTAATTCATCAGCACTACCTTCGCAGAATTGTTGAGGTAGCTATTGATGAGCAGGTAAAAGTCAGCCTGTACACTGGTCTTCACCTCGGGGCTCACTTGCTCGGCGTTTGCCGAATACCCCGGATACTGTTCGAACGGACTTGCCTTTCCCGGTATAGGCGCTGCCACCATGGCGAACGGCTCCTGTCCTTTATTGCCGTCCCAGTAGCTGATAAAGTCCAGCATAATCTGCCCTGAAAGCTCGGTTCCGGAATTCCTCTGCAGAACCATGCCTCTTACGGCCACTTTCCGCAGGCTGCCCTCTATATCCTTCAGAAAACCGTATATCTGATCGTAACTGCCTGTAAACGTAATGCCGATATTCTGATCAACCACTGTCGGTACTGGCGCTTTTCCTTTATCTCCGGTTTCATCCGGCTTTTTGCCCGACGTTACAGTTTTAAACGGAAGCGAAGCAGCATTCTGAAAGCTTATCGACTGCACCGCCAGGCCGTCCTTTCCTGAAAGCTTATCAAGCAGCAATACAACTTCCTCCTGGGAAAGATAGGACGGGATCCGCGTTTTGATATCAGAAAGCTGTTCGTCAAGTTTTTTAATTTCCTTATCCATCTCCGGCTTCTTTGAGTAATCGGCCTTCAGACTGTCCAGCAGCGCCTGTTTGCTCTGCAATGCCGCTTGTACGGAAACATAGTCGTTGTATGCCGGTTGGACGAAATATGAAAACAGCAGGTAGCCCTCTATTGCAATGATCATTATGGCAACCAGCAAGAATTCTCTTCTGGTCAGTCCGTTTTGCGGTTTAAAATTGAAACTTCCAAGAACAGGCTTCATTTCACGCACCTGCCTTTCTCAATTTGATCGCGAGGGTAAAGTCGTAATCGATCGGTTTTTTGTCCTCTCCCGCCCTCATATTGACGCCCAACAGCACAACGCTGTCCACACATTCCAACTGCTTGAGGTTGTATATGAAGTCGGCAAGTCCGGGTCGGTCCTTCGTGATGCCGTTCATATTTATAACGCCGGCCTCGGTAATGGAGTAATTCACAGAAAAAATTGAGTCCGGCATTGACTTGCTGATACTGTCAAAAAGCTCGGTATTCGAGATCAAGCCTGCTTCAAAGCTCTTAAGAACGCCTTTTATGCCGGCCAACTGGTCCTGACGGTCCTTCACCTCGGTTTTTGTCTGATTTATTACAGAGAATTTTATTATCTCCGACTGGATCAGCATATCCTCTGTTCTAGCCTTATCGGCGGCGTATTTGAGGTAGGTGTACGCTCCCGTTGCCAGCAGGGCCATTCCCGCGACTACTGCAAGCACCCTCGTCAGCTTGATACGCTTAAGACCTGCGGCTCTCAGTTCCTTAAGCTTCGGAATGAGGTTGATGTCCTTCCCTCCGTCCTCAGGAGCCAGTGCCGCGCCTATGGCAGCCGCCATCATGGTGATCGTGCCGTCGTCAGTCTGTGATTTTACATATGGTTTCAAGGTATTTACGGGAATATTGAAAACTTCGTTCAGGTATTCCGAGAGGCCCTCTCCGATACCGCGCCCCGTAAACAGCACTATTTCCGAAACATTGCTGTCCTTCGCCTTATTGTATCTGTAATAATCGATCATCTGGCGGATCTGCTCCTCCACCGCAGAGAAGGCGAGTCTTGTGAAACTTTTTATATCTTCGTGATCAAGATTGTATGTGGCGTACCTGTTATTCTGCCTGACGACTTCAGCCTCTTCAAGCGTAATGCCCGACCTGTTGGCTACCAGGCGGTCGAACCCGATAAGGCCGTTGGATATCTGTCTGCTGAGAAGCAGCTGTCCGGCGGATACCAGGTTGACCTGCGACATAGTATAACCTATATCCACGACGACCATGGTCCCGTTTTCCTGACCCTGCGGCGCAAACCTTTTCGATACCTTGGCAAGCGCGTTGGCATTTATGTCTATTGATTTGAGCGGTACCCCGAGCTCCCTTGCCATTTTGGCAAAATCATTTAGTATCTTGTCGGGACAAAAGGCTGCGATACCCTCCACCGGCATGTTAGGCGCGGAATATACCTTGTTGCTGATGGTATGCGTCTGTATTATGCCCGGAAAAGACTGCAGCAGCTCAAACTCTATCGCAGGGTCAATTTCGTTGGCTTTTAATGCCGGGAGTCTGATATCCCTGACTACTACATTGGGGGAGTTTATGGATATGTATAGCTCCGAAGGATTGATCCTGTTCTCTGTAAGAGTGGCGCGTATCCTCGCCGCAACTGTTCCCGTACTTCGCAGTTCGCCGTCCGCTACACTATCTTCGGGTGTTGGAGCGAGCAGCGTTTTTAGTACAACCTGCTTTTTACCTTTAGTCACCAAGGCCATCTTTATGTATTTTGAACCTATGTCAAGACCCAGCACCTTTTTTTCAAACATCGGCAATCCCCCTGCAAATCATACTTTTCATAGGATTTTTGTCCTTTGTATGCGTGTTCCCTTTGGTGCGGCTAATTCTCCTCCGCCCTAAGGGTAATGGATTCTTCCAGCTTTTTAATATCGGAATTCCTCCCGCTCCTGTATTCGATGGCTATACCGACCACTGTATTTCCGCTTATAGCTCCACGCGTTGTAAATGTCACTCTGTAGAGGCCTTCCGCTATTACCGACGCGGCATTGTCCGTATACCACGATTCCGAAGCCGATTCCCTCAGTTCGCAGGCGCTGCCCGAGGCTACCGCATAAATATGCCTGACATCTGTCCCGTCTGTGACCTGCAAATGGACGGGTATTAACGACCTGGCCGGTATAACCTTGACGTTATGTACATCGATTCCGCCGCCTGAAGTCGTTACAGCGTCATTCTGCCTTATCTGCGTCGTCAGGTACGACATGGCGATCCGCGCTTCATTCTCCGCCTTGCTGCTGTCATTGAGGGTCTGGTATGAATTCCGCCCAGCCGTGAAAACGTAAAGCAGCATTACCGTCAAAATCCCCATTACCGCCATTCCAACGATCAATTCAATCAGTGTGAAGCCCTTGTTGTTACTTCTCATCCACATAAACCCTCGTAAGTGAAACAGTACCCGGGACACTTGCCGGAACACTCCGGCTCCAGTATTCGTAATCTCCCGCGCTGACGGTCGCTCCGGTCTTGTTCCTGAGTTCACTGAAAAGCGTTTCTACGTCCGTAGCCTCAAGCTGTGCCTCATCGCTGCCGTCGCCGTCTATGTCACCGCAACCGCTGACCGTGACGCTGTAATATCTTCCCGTCATGGCGTAATACTGCATCAACGCCTTGTTGACCATATACTCCTGGTTCTGCCGGTACTGCTCCCTCCTCGATTCCATATATCCCGAGATCCGCGGGTATGCAGCCAGCGAAAGAATCAGTATAATGGCAATGACAAGTATCATCTCGAGCAATGTATAACCATTCCGGTTTCTCATATTACAAACCCCTTCAAAAACATGCAGCTAAGCCCGTCTGAGCGGGCGTACCTGTATGCTCCAGCCACCCGGCGCAATGCGCGAGTGGCTGGAAATAGCAACATGTTTAATCAGTAATTATTTCTTAGTAACAGCAATCGAACTACCGGTAACTGTTACAGTGAACCCTTCTGCATCTCCTGATTGCTCTTTTACAGAAGTCCCGAGGAGCTCCTGAAGTTTAGTCTCGATCCCTGAACAAGTAAGTGAACTGGTCGGTGTTGAGACATCCGTTCCATTATCGACATCAAAACTTCCGTTTCCTGTCATTTCACCGTTTGCAATCAATGTTTGTACTGCAGTTTCAATTGTTTTTGCTGTAGCAGCGTCAGCGCTATCCTTTGCCCTGCTGGTGAAGCCTGCGAACCTGGGTACAAGTATCAGCGCCAAAATGGCGATGATCGCGATGACCACGATGAGTTCGATCAGTGTGAAGCCTTTGTTGCCCTTGCTCTTTTTTACCAGTGCTTTAAACATATAACATCCTCCCCATAAAATATTGTTTATAGTTACCTTAATTGTTACCTGTGCTTAGTTTACAGTGTTCATGAGGCTGACCATAGGAAGCATAATGGAAATTATTATCGTGCCTATTATGCCTGCCATGAAAATTATCATTACGGGTTCAACAAGTGCCACAGTCTTTTCTACCGCCTCTTCCACCTCTTCATCGAAGAATCCAGCCGTGCGCCCCAGCATCTCGTCGAGCTCGCCGGTGCTCTCACCGACTGTTATCATATGGACCAACAGCGGTGGGAATATGTCAAGCCTTCTTAACGGACCTGCTATGCCTTTTCCTTCTTCTATCTCATCCTTGACCCGTGAAAACTGCCTTTCTACTTCGCGGTTTCCTATCAGGTCGCACATTATCTCCATTGCGTTGATGATGGGTATACCGCTTTTCAGGAGAATGCTCATACTCCTGGCAAACCTGGCGGCAATGGTTTTCAGAACGACCTTGCTTACCACCGGAAGCTTGAGCTTTATCCCGTCATACCACAAACGGCCATTTTCAGTCCTCAATAGGTATGAACCAAAAACGACAATCAAAATAATCAAAGCAATTATTATCAGGATGTTTTTTGCCATAAAACTGCTCAAAGCCATTAACACTTTTGTTACCGCCGGCAGCTCGCCTCCCATTCCTTCAAGGATGTTCGAGAACATCGGGAGCACCGCCACCATCAGCATTATTACTACCCCGATCGTCAGAACACCCAGTATCACCGGATATGTCATCGCGCTTTTGACCTTGCGCCTGACCTTATGATCGTTCTCGTAATATTCGGCAAGCCTGTTGAGTATGGTATCAAGGGCGCCGCTCGCCTCTCCCACCCTGATCATGTTCTGGAGGAATTCTGGGAACATGTCCACGTAAGGCTTTATCGCCTCTGAAAACACGCGGCCCTTCTGCAATTCCGTATAGACCTCCTCGAGCACCTTTTTCTGGCGCTTCTTGGGCGACTGGTCCCGTAGTATCGCAACAGCCTCCAGGAGTGTTATACCTGAATTTATTATGACTGCGAATTGCCGGCAGAACACGGCGATATCCTTTGCGTTTATCCTGCTTACGAGGCCCGAAAACGTATACTCTTTGCCCTTGACTCTCGACTCGACAAGAAAGTAGCCTTTCGAGCGGAGCATGTATTCAAGGGCATCGAGGGATACGCACTCATGTTCCCCGTTAAGCGCTTCTCCTTTAAGGTTTTTCGCGTTGTATACATAAATTGGCATCCTGTTTCTACCACCTCTTGTTCAATAGCTGGAAAAGTATCTGAGGGTCGGCGGCGCGCGCCATTGCGTCCTCCTGCGTTATGATCCCGTCCGTAACGAACTGCGCCAGAGTCGCCTCCAGCGACTGCATGCCGCTCGCGGCGCTGGTCTGTATAACGCTGTTTATCTGATACGGTTTTCCCTCTCTGATCAGGTTCCTTATCGCCGGGTTCACCAGCATTATCTCGATGGCAGCCACGACGCCGGTTCCATCCTTCCTGGGCAGAAGCTGCTGCGAGATAACGCCCTCCAGAACAGTCGCCAGCTGGCTTTTTACCTGATTCTGCTGCGACGGCGGGAAGGAATCTATGATCCTGTCTATCGTTTTGGCTGCCCCTACTGTATGCAATGTTGAAAAAACCAGATGTCCCGTTTCGGCCGCCGTAAGCGCTATTGATATAGTTTCCGGGTCCCTCATTTCGCCGACCAGTATCACATCGGGGTCTTCCCTCAAAGTAGCTCTCAACGCCGATGCAAAAGACCTTGTATCAGAGCCTATCTCCCTCTGGTCGATCAATCCGTTTTTATGCTTGTGCAGATATTCTATCGGATCCTCTATAGTTATAATGTGTGCCTGGCGCTCCTCATTGACTATGTTTACCAGGCATGCTAGCGTAGTCGATTTTCCGCTCCCTGTAGGTCCGGTTGCGAGTACCAGTCCCCTTGGCTTTTTGGCAAAGGTCCTGATGACCGGAGGCAAGCCGAGCGAATCGAACGTAGGAATATTGAACGGCAGCGACCTGACCGCCATGGAATATGTACCGCGCTGCTTGTAAACATTTACCCTGAAACGTCCCAATCCCGGCTTAGAGAATGAAAAGTCCACGTCCCCGTTATCCTCGAGCCATTTCTTTTTGTCCTCGTCCAATACCGACTCAACCAGTTCGCGAGATATTTCGGGGGTAACCGCCTCTGTACCCGGTATCGGCTGCAATATGGAATTGTGTCTAACCGTCGGTCTGCTTCCGACATTGATATGCAGGTCCGATGCCTTCAGGCTGCATGTATAGTCCAGCAGCTCATTCAGATCCCTCGTATTAATCTCTTGCATATACTGTTTTCACCATTTCCTGTATTGTAGTTTCGCCTCTCAGAACCAGAGCCTTGCAGCTTTCGAAGAGGTTGACCATTCCTTCCTTTACGGCCATTTCCCTGAGTTCCTCCGCGTTGCCTCTGTGCTCTATGATCCTGCGTATTTCGCTTCCAACCGACATTACCTCATGTATCGCGGTCCTGCCTTTGTAACCCGAACTGTGGCAGACCGGACAGCCTTCCGCTTTATAAAGCCTTGCAGGTTTATCGACATTGAGTAATTTCATTTCATTTTCGTCCGACATGTAAGCTGTCTTGCAGTTTGCGCAAAGACGCCTGACCAATCGTTGGGCAATAACTCCTACAACGGCGTCGGCCACAAGATAGGGTTCGATTCCCATGTCGACGAGCCTTGTTATCGCTCCGGGTGCGTCGTTCGTATGCAGCGTGGACAGGACCAGATGCCCTGTAATTGCGGCACGTACAGCTATTTGCGCTGTTTCCTCGTCACGGATCTCACCAATCATGATAATATCCGGATCCTGTCTCAGTATGCTCCTCAGTCCTGCGGCAAAGGTAAGCCCGGCCTTGTTGTTGACCTGTACCTGGTTTATGCCTTCGAGCATGTATTCTACCGGATCTTCAACCGTTACTATGTTTTTATCCGGAGTGTTTACTTCATTTAGAAAGGTATAAAGCGTGGTTGTTTTGCCGCTGCCTGTTGGTCCCGTCAAAAGGACAATCCCATACGGCATATGTATTATTTTATCCATCAGCTCGTTTTCGCCGGCTGTAAAACCCAGTTTATCACGGTTATAATTGAAGGTAGTCCTGTCGAGCACCCTTATGACTACTTTTTCGCCGAATACCGTCGGCAGTGATGAAACACGGAAATCATAGCTTTTACCATTGATATCCATCTCTATCCTGCCATCCTGGGGAACCCTTTTCTCCGCAATATTCATCCCTGCCATTATTTTTATCCTTGTTGATACGGCGGAATATAGGTTTTCAGGGATCCTGTTACCTTCGAACAGAACGCCGTCCACCCTGTAGCGAACCGAGACGTAGGTTTCAAACGGCTCGATGTGGATATCGCTCGCGTTTGTTGTAATGGCCTGGTTTATAATGGAGTTTGTGAGTCTTACGGCAGGCGCCGATTGGATATCGTCCGTTTCGTCGGGATCTATTTTTACTTCGGCGGGATTCGCGTACTCCTTCTTCAGATCCTCTATTGCTTTGTCGGTGGCCTGTTTGCTGAAATAGAACTCGATCGCTTTTTCTATCGAGCTTTTGGCTGCAATCACAGGTTCTACTTTTTTCTGTGTGATAAAACAGACGTCGTCTATTGCAAAAACGTTGAGAGGGTCGCTCATGGCTACGACGAGCTTATCATCCCGTAAATAGACGGGTATGAGGTTATGCTTTCTTGCGACCTCTTTAGGAATGCTTCTGGCAATCTCAGGCTCGACATAGGTATTGTCTATGTCGATGCGTTTGATAGACAATTGCTCTGACAGGGTATCTATTATTTCCGATTCGGTAAGAATGCCTTCGTCGATCAGAACTGCGCCGATCCTCTTTTTAGTCCGGCTCTGTATTTCAAGCGCAGCACCAAGCTGGGCAGCTGTAAGCTTACCCGCGGACATTAGTATATCTCCCAGTCTTCTTCGTTCCCTCATCTAAATAACTCTTTTCCTGTTTATTTTCTGCTTAGCTATTTGTAAGGTTATCTATAAAATGTCGATATTTACAACTTAATTTCGTAATTTATGTAAACTTGGTTATCTTCGGATTATAACACCTCTGCAATTATATCGTCAATCGTAGCGCTGGGTTTAAGTGTTTTAATGGTATTTGCCAAAAAAATTTATTTTTTTGTCGATACATGTTTTATTTTTTAACATTAATTTGTAATATCAGAGTATAAAAAAACTGCTGACGAGTCGTCAACAGTTTCCTTGCTGCCCTGTCAAAACTCGTAGGACACGGAATATTGCGACTGTTTCTTCTCCATGCTGTACAGCTTTTTCGCCGCTTTCATCTGCGAATCGTAGGTTGTATCTATGACCACCCATTTTCCAGTATCGGAGTTGTAGACCTCGTTCCAGGAGTGGTAGCCTTCAACGTTCGGCGAATATCCCTTTATAAGCTTGGCCGGGATACCCTGGCTGCGAAGCATTGCGGCAAACACCGACGAGAAATCATAACAGATACCCTTACCGCAGGCGATTGTATTGTCAATGTCCGGAACATAGGTTTTTTTCAGCTTTGCGAGCTTGTCGTAATCGTAGGATATATTACTGGTCACGTAATCGTATATCGCCTTTATTTTTTCACTGTCCGTAGAAAGACCTTTTGTAAGCTTCGATGCTGTTTTGATCGCTTCCATGTCACTGTTCCATCTGATGTTCTGCACTGATGCCAGATAGATTTTTTTATCATCAGTGATATCGAGATCAACCTCTTTTGTAGAAATGTATTTGTAACCGGTGCCGCTGGTATTTTCCAGCACGCTTATCCTGTACTGTCCTTCGCCCATCTGGAGCGGAAAGCATTCCGTCAGGCCGTCGTTATTGAGATCATATGTGATTGACTTACCGCTTTTTTCGACCATGACCTTTAGCCTTTTGTCAGAATCCGAATTGTAGGCTATAGCCACGATACCGGAGTTAAGTCCGGTTGTGTCAAATACCGGAGCGGCCGCAGCAGCTGCAAACGTTGCGTTCATCATGACCGCTAGTCCAATTAAAAATGACACTAAAAGCTTCCTCATCAAAAAAACTCCCTTCGGTAACTGGCTGCCATCCGCTTCATATCGGCGGGAAGGCCCTATAGCTTTGCGTCGCGGACTTTCGTCCGTTTTGCCTTTATCGTTGAAAAGTTTTCAACAATAACTGTTATTGAGTTTTAGAGCTTTTCAGTGTAAACCGAATTGCCCGAATAAAAAATCTGGGCAAATAAAAAACTTTCCCTTCGGTAACTGGCTGCCAACCGCTTCATCAGCGGGAAGGCCCTTTAGCTTTGCGTCGCGGACTTTCGTCCGTTTTGCCGCTTATCGTTGAAAAGCTCAACCGACTTCTATATCTAATTTATACCATTATTCTAGCAGGTCGTCCGGCCAATTGCAAGCTTTTTTAAAAAATAGTTTCAAATTTTTACATAAATTGTCGACTAAGATATTACCCTATAGACAAAACTAAATTACGACATATGTATGATACGCCTCAAACGTGGAAAAATATTCAATATGGCGCCGCGTTTGAAGTTAAATATGGCGCAGGTACGGAGAGGAAACCATGATCGACAAGGATATGAAAAAGGTTGTAGGCCTTGGGGAAAATCTTGTTTCAGAGAAGGAAGACGTTTCCGCAAAAGAAAACGGTATGGTGACCGGGGATGACGCTTTGACATCGAAAAAGATAATTTGTTCGGTCGTAGTCCCTGTCTTCAACGAGGAGGCCGTGCTGCCGGAAACGTATAAAAGACTCAGTGTAGTCATGGAATCCACGAATGAGCCCTACGAGCTCATTTTTGTGAATGACGGCAGCAAGGACCGGACTGCTGAAATCCTGTCTGAAATATGTGCCGGCGATCCGCATGTCAAGCTTATCAATTTCTCCCGGAACTTCGGGCACCAGCTGGCTAGTACGGCCGGTATGGACTACTCTGCGGGAGAAACCGTGGTGCTGATCGACGCGGACCTTCAGGATCCGCCTGAAATAATTCCGGATATGCTTCGTAAATGGCGTGAAGGTTACGATGTCGTCTATGGCGTCAGGATGAAACGCAATGGTGAGACCGTGTTCAAAAAGCTCACCGCCAGGCTGTTCTACCGTTTCATCAGGAGCATGACGGACGTCGACCTGCCGGTTGATACGGGAGATTTCAGGCTTATCGACAGAAAGGTGTGCAGCGCGCTTGCCAGGATAAATGAAAAGAATCGCTATATAAGAGGCATAATCAGCTGGCTGGGCTTCAGCCAGACAGGCATCGAATATGTGCGTGACAAACGCTTCGCGGGCGAATCCAAATACCCCTTGAAAAAAATGCTGCGTTTTGCCTGCGACGGCATAGCTTCATTTTCATATAAACCGCTCAAGCTGGCGTCATATTGCGGAGGCTTCCTGTCAATCCTGAGCTTCGCGTATTTGCTTGTCGTAGTGCTACAAAAGCTGTTCACAAATACTACGGTGACGGGCTGGGCTTCCATTTTAGCCGTAAGCCTGTTCTTCAACGGCATCATGCTGATCATTATGGGAATAATCGGCGCCTATATAGGCAGGATATACGATGAAGTCAAAGGCCGCCCGCTGTACATCGTTAAGGAAACCAAAAACATAGACGGCGTAAGCGTTGCACGCAGATAAGCAGAAGAGAATTTGAACAGATGCGGAGTTGTAAAGGCCTGCCATATCGGTTATTGAATTGCGTTGGTTTTGTGAAATAGAGCATATTGACGAAGCATTGGCAAGGGCAAATTCATGTTTGAGCGAAGCGTTTTTAACGCTGAGCGAGTTTGAATTTGCCACCAAGCTGAGTCTATATGCTCTTTGAACGAAACCAGCAATTAAGTAACCGATACGGCAGGCCTATATGTACTGAAAATAAAAGTGAGTCAGAGAAATTCTCCCCTGACTCATAAGCCATCTATATAATAAGCTATTTATTTTGCTTTTCAACGAAGCTGCCTATTTTAAATCTCCATTTCTAGAACTTCAGCATCGATACCTTCAGCACGCCGTCTATTTTACGCAGTTCATCAAGCACTTCACCGTTTACGTCCTGATCCACGCTTACAAAGGAAACCGCCTTCTCGCCCTTCTTGTTACGGCTCCACTGCATTGCGGCGATATTCACTCCGACTGCGCCCAGGGTTGTGCCGATACGACCGATTATACCGGGCTTGTCGATATTCTGAACAGCCAGGATATACGGGCTCGGCTCGAAATCGAGCTTATACCCGAAGAAGTCCACTATGCGCATTTCTTCCTTTGCGAATATTGTGCCCGATACGCTTTGAGTACCTTTTTTGGTGGTGAACTTGACAGTAATCAGGTTCGTGTATTTGTCGAGCTGCGACTTTTTGCTCTCGACCATTTCGATGCCCATGTTGTGCAGCATAAGCTCCGCATTTACGTAATTGACCTTTTCCTTGATGACCGGTTCAAGAAAGCC
This sequence comes from Bacillota bacterium, assembly GCA_023412915.1. Taxonomy (GTDB): domain Bacteria; phylum Bacillota; class Clostridia; order Acetivibrionales; family DTU013; genus JAEYOM01. The sequence continues at coordinate 23,169 of JAEZRE010000013.1, read as the reverse complement.
CTTCAGCACTGAAAGCGAGAACAGCTTCGTTTCCTGGTCCGCCAGATCGCCGCTGTAGATCACCTCTATTTTCTGAACGGTTTCCTTTTCGCTTTGATAGTATAGCTTCCCAAGCATTTCAGCAAGTGTGATATACGGACGCAGTCCGTCGAGATCCGCCTGCATCGGCGGCATATTGACCGCCGCGACCATTTCCCCGTTCAGTGCTCCCGCAACAAGCTGTGTTACGGCCGTACCGACGTTGTAATTGGCCTCAGACGTGGAAGCTCCGAGGTGAGGAGTTATTACGACGTTGTCGAATTCCAGCAGCGCATTGGTATAGGTCTGTTCTTCTGGCTTCTTGTCATAGGACGGTTCGGGATCGAGCACGTCTATTCCTGCGCCTGCGACCTTGCCCTCCTTCAATGCGTTGTAAAGAGCCTTCTCATTTACAAGGCCGCCTCTTGCGGCGTTTACTATCCTGACGCCCTTCTTGCACAGCGCCAGTTCCTTTTCTCCGATGATCCCATAGGTTTCAGCCGTCTTGGGCGTGTGAAGCGTTATCAGATCAGCCTGCTTCAGCAGCTCCTCGAGCGTTTCGCACTTCTCTACCCCATATTTCTTGAACTTCTCATCGGTGATGTACGGATCGTACGCGATTGCCCTCATGTTCGCGCCCTTGAGCTTTGTCGCAACAATTGAGCCGATCCTTCCGAGCCCGATTATACCGACTGTCTTGCCGTCAAGCTCATTGCCGAGGAACTGGTTCCTTCTGAAATCGCCCTTCCTGCCTGCGGCGTTTGCGCGCGGTATGTTTCTGAAAATGCAGTAGGCCAGGCCGATTGCCAGCTCCGCGGCAGCCATTATATTGCTCTCGGGCGTATTGACCACGATTATGCCCTTCTGGGTGCAGGCAGGCACATCGATATTGTCTATGCCGTTGCCGGCTCTTCCTGCGACTTTAAGATTTACCGCCTTCTCAAGCAGTTCGGCGTTGACCTTTGTAACGCTTCTTACGATTATCGCGTCGTATACGCCTATGATGTCGAGCAGCTCGCTATGTGAAATTCCAAATCTTGTGTCGACCTCAAAGCCTTTATCCTTAAGATACTGAATGCCCTCTTCAGCTATTCTTTCCGTTACGATTACTTTCATATATATACTCTCCTTCCGCACTATGCTATCAGCTTATCCATGACCGCCAGCAATTCGCGAACTTCCTGCACCGTCATATCGGCCATGTGTGCGATCCTGAAGGTTACCTCCTTGAGGTCGCCGTAGCCGTTGGAGATCATGTAGCCCAGCTCTCCGAGCTTCTTGTTGAGCTCGCTCACGCTGATCCCCTTTGTATTCCTGATCGTAGTCAATGTATTGGAAGCGTATTTTTCTTCGGGGAACAGTTCAAAATTTTCCCTGGCCCAAGTCCTGACCAGCCTCGCCATTTCAAGGTGCCTCGCGTACCTGTTTTCGAGGCCCTCCGCGAGTATCCTGTCCAGCTGGTAGTCAAGCGCGAACATATGAGACAGCGAAGGCGTCGACGGGTACTGGTAGTCTTTCTTTACCACGTAATTATAAAGATCGAGCATATCCAGGTAGGTTCCCCTGAATTCCACCTTTGTCGCCGCTTCCCTGGCTTTTTCGGAGAAAGAACATATCGCCATTCCGGGAGGCAGTCCCAGACATTTCTGCGTGGAAGTAATACATATATCGACTCCCAGCTTGTCGACCTCTATTTTGGTCCCCGCCATGGAACTGACTGTATCCATGCACCATATGACTTCGGGATATTTTTTCATAACCTCCGCTATTTCTTCAACAGGGTTCATGACGCCCGACGAGGTTTCGTTATGTGTTATCGTAATCAAATCGTATTTGCCCGTTGAAAGCGCTTTGTCGACCATCTCGGGAGTTGTAGGTTTTCCGGGTTCGGAAGAGTAAAGATCTGCAGGCACGTTATTCGAAGCAGCCATCTTGTACCACCTGTCGCCGAAGGCGCCTACCGAGAACACGGCTGCCCGCTTGCCGGTGCAGGAGCGGACAGAGCCTTCCATAAGACCGCTGCCGGACGTTGTCGACAATAATATTGTATTTTTCGTGTACATCACTGTCTGCATTTTTTCAGATATACCGCGCTGAAGCGCCGATGCTTCTTTGGTCCTGTGACCGATCATAGGTTCGGCCATTTTCTGAAGAACATCTTCCCTTACTTCAACAGGGCCAGGTATAAACAGCTTTTTATGCATATTTCCTGCCTCCTTCAAAAATTAAAGGTCAAATCTGCTATGAGACCTGACCCTATAACATGCTATAAACATGTATTCATACTCTGTCCTTTTGCCTGAGAGATTAAGCTTGTTAAGCCTTGCCCCTTCGGCGCCGTGTCATGGTCTCTCCAGAGATTCGTCCCGGCAAGGTCGAAATACTCCCTCACCTTTCATCCGACGATATTCAATTAGCAACTTTTTGTAAAAGTTAGATTTATTATAAATAAAGAGTATCCTCTTGTCAAGCACTAATTAATTTTTTAACAAACTCCAATTCACCCTTTTTTACTTCACGAAGCCTCTCATCAGATCCTCGAAAGTATCGCGTCTGCGGATCAGTCTCGGCGTTCCGTCCAGCCCGATCATGACTTCGGCCGGCCTGAGCCTGCTGTTGTAGTTCGAGCACATGGAATAGCCGTATGCTCCCGCATCCATTACGCCTATGATATCGCCTTCCCTGATTACCGGCAGCTCCCTGTCCTTTGCAAGTATGTCGCCGGTTTCGCAAATATTGCCCACAACCGATGCGGTTACCGTTTCTCCGGATTTCAACAGCTCGTCGTTCCTGTAAAACTCAACATCGTGGTACGAATCATACATTACGGGTCTGACCAATACGTTGAACCCTATGTCGGTGCCTATATAATTCTTGCTGCCGTTCTGCTTTACGGAGTGTACGGTACCCAGAAGTACGCTGCTTTCCGCCACCGAATAACGGCCGGGCTCCATTTTAATCCTGAGCTTTCTTCCATGGGTAACTGTCCAACGGTCGATGACTTCCTTGAGCGCGCGGCCGGTCTCCTTCAGATCGAGCCTTTCCTGTCCATCCTGCTTATGATAAGGGATGCCGAAGCCGCCTCCCATGTCAACGAATTCGATTTCCTCAAACTGTTCGGCTATGGAGAGCAGCTGCTTTACGCTTTCAATGTACGGCGTTGGCTCCATGAACAGCGAGCCAATGTGCTGGTTTATCCCGACCAGCTTGAGGTTATATTCCTTAAGGACGGATTTGACTTCATCTATAAGCTCTATCGTTATGCCGAATTTCGTATTCTTGCCTGCAGTAACGACCTTCTCGTGATGCCCCGCTCCAATGCCTGGGTTGAAGCGCACCACCGCCCGGCCGCCCGGGTTCAGCCTGCCGTATTGCCGCAGCTGTGATATGGAATCGCAGCTTACCAGAACACCGGCGTCTATGGCATATTTCATTTCATCAGCCGATACGTTGTTGGCTACGAACAGCAGTTCCTCGGGCTTATAGCCCGCAGCCGCCAGTATGTATATTTCACCGGGAGACATTGCGTCGGCGTGCAGACCTTCCTCCCTGGCGATCTTTATTATCTCGAGGTTCGAGTTGGCTTTGATGGAATAATTTGACTTGAAATCGGGGCTATCGACCAACTGAGCCATTTCGCGGCATCTCTGCCTCAATATGGCCTCATTGTACACATACAACGGGCTGCCGTATTCCTTCAGCAGTTCGGAGGGCTTGGTTTTTCCGAAAAAATTCGTTTGTTCGGTGTAGTAAGTCTTCATGATATTCCTCCATAAGATCAGTATATTGCGTGAGCCATGGAGCGGTTCTTGAGGTGTGCTGGGACATAGGGTATGGGACATAGGGTCGGTGACATAGTGTCAGGGATCTTGCCCGGTTCCTGAGGGACAGTTCGAAAACGGGACTGAGCATGAAAAGTGAAACAAAAGAACCGTCCCTGCGTTTCGCTATGGTTCCTCGCCGGGATTGGCGGGCTTGGCTGCGCCGGTCGGTGCCTTGGCTTGGCCGGAAGGCTTGGCTTGCTTTTTACCCGAAGGTTTCGCCGGCGTCTTCGGCACCGACGTATCTATCTTTATAGTGCCCTCCGTTTTCGAAGGGCTGCTGGAGGTAGTTTCAGTCTTAACGACAGGCGTTGCCTTTTCGAATATACGTCCGTCCCTTGTGAAGTTTATTATGCATATGGTTAATACCGCAAACAGGAAAACTGTCCCGAAGGAATAAAAAAACCTGCTCGCAGAGGATTTATCCGCTTTGTTCATCTATTTGACCATTCCCGACTGCTTCAACGCCCAGTTTCTGGTTGCTATAGTCTGTGGGTGGAGCAGTCCGCCCTTTTTCAAAATGTGCTCTATCGTATTATCCAGCCCGGCTACAATCGCCTTTTCCAGGCTCTCCCCCGCCGCCGCTCTTATCTTGTCCACACCGGGGTAATTGCGGCCCGCTTCTATATAATCGGCGATGAATACGATGCTGCACAGCTTATCCATGCCTTCGCTTCCCATAGTATGATATGCAATGGCTTCCCTTATGCGCGGACATTCGATGCCGAATACGTCCCTTGCAAGGTATGAACCTACCAGCCCGTGGAGAAGTTCCGGCTGACTTTTCATTATATTGTCGACTATGATACCATATTTATCGCAAAAAGTAAAAGTGGTTTCATTTGGCAGGTCCTTCGCACAATCGTGCACCAACCCTGCTATAGACGCCTTTTCAGGATCCTCTCCATACTTTTCAGCCAATTTAAGGGACGCCTCCATTACCTGCAGGGAATGGGCGTATCTCTGCTGTGAGAGCATCTGCCTCAATTTTGTTTTCATTTCTTCAATCTGCATCATTTGTTTTAATGTATAAGCCTTCTTTATAAATATATTCTCTGACGCCGTCCGGGACAAGATACCTTATGGACTCGCCGGCAGCGCGTTTTTGGCGGATTTCGGTGGAGGATATGTCGATCAGCCGGGCGTCGACGGTGTGAATCACCGCGCCGTAATTTTCAGCGACGCTGCCGATCTCCCTTGTGAACGCCTCTTTGTCGAAGCCGGGCCTGAGCACGGCAATAAACTCACATAGCTTGAAGACCCGCCTGAAGTCCTTCCAGGTAACAAGCTCCGGTACTATGTCCGCACCGATAATGAAATAAAGCCCCGTTTCACTGCCGTGTCGCGCCTGCAGCTCCTGCAGCGTATTGACCGTATAGGTAAAGCCGGCCCTATCGATTTCCATTCGTGAAGCCTCGAAAAATGGGTTGGCTCCGACGGCAAGCTTCACCATTTCAAAGCGCCGCTCCGGGTCTACAACCTCGGGATCACGCTTGTGGGGCGGCTGTCCGGAGGGCATGAACAGCACCTTGTCAAGGCCGCACTGCTCCCTGACGCTCTCGGCAATGATCAGATGACCATTGTGGATCGGGTTGAAAGTACCGCCGAATATGCCTGTTTTACCCTTTAGCCGCGCCATATGTTACCTCTCGTTATGCTATCAAACTATTGCAGGTTGTTTTGTACCGCACAGTCAACTGATATCGTACCCGTTGTTTTATATTGCATGAGTTTTGCGAGATAGAGCATATTAACGAAGCGTTGGCAAGGGCAAATTCGTGTTTGAGCGAAGCGAGTTCGAATTTGCCACCAAGCTGAGTTTATATGCTCTTTGAACAAAACTCCGCAGTAGAAAACAACGAGTACGATATTATCACACAACAGGTACAATCACTCTATTTCTTTATCCCTATGTCCCTGCGGTAATGCATGCCTTCGAAGCTGACCTTTTTTACTGCAGCATAAGCCTTTTCGCGGGCCTGTTCCATGGTTTCCGCCACGGCGGTGACGCCAAGCACCCTGCCGCCTGCTGTATAGTATTTACCGGCTTCGAGTTTTGTACCGGCATGGAAAACGATCACATCGGGATTCTGTTCGGCCTCGTCAAGGCCGTTTATCTCAATACCCGTGGCATATTTGGCAGGATATCCTCCCGATGCCAGAATGACACATACGGCAGCCTTGTCGTCCCATTCAATTTTAACAGAATCCAGTTTTTCGTCAATAATGGCGTCGAATATTTCGACTATATCCGTTTTAAGCGCCGGCAACACTACCTGCGCTTCGGGGTCGCCAAATCTGGAGTTGTACTCGATCACCTTCGGGCCGTCCCCGGTAAGCATGAGGCCGAAATACAGTATCCCTTTGAACTTGCGGCCTTCACGGTTCATTGCTTCGACTGTCGGCAGGAATATTTTTTCAGTGCAGTAGTCACTGATTTCTTTCGTATACAGCCGACTCGGAGAAAACGTTCCCATACCGCCCGTATTCAAGCCCATATCGTTATCGAGCGCGCGTTTGTGGTCCTGCGAGCTCACCATGGGGACCAGCGTTTCTCCGTCCGTAAACGCCATTATCGTGACTTCGGGACCTGTCAGGAACTCTTCTATAACTATCCTGTCGCCCGCGCTGCCGAACACCTTATCCGACATCATATCCTGCACTGCCTTGACTGCTTCTTCATAATTCTGCGCAATAACGACGCCCTTGCCCAGCGCCAGGCCGTCCGCCTTTATGACGGCGGGATAGGACACCTGCGAAAGATAGGCGGTTGCAGAGTCGCTGTTGTCAAAAACCTCATACCCCGCGGTCGGAATATTATATTTTTTCATCAAGGCTTTCGAAAACACCTTGCTGCTTTCTATTGCGGCGGCGTCCCTGACCGGGCCGAACGCTCTTATTCCCGCATTTTGGAGAGCGTCCACCATCCCCGCTCCCAGCGGATCGTCAGGCGCAACCATTACAAGATCAATTTCCTCGTTCCTGGCGAAGTTCACCATTCCGTCGATATCCATAGCCTTTATCGGTACGCACTGCGCAAGCGACGCTATCCCGCCGTTTCCAGGGGCGCAGTAGAGCTTTTCCACAAGAGGGCTTTGTCTGATTTTCCAGGCCAGCGCATGTTCCCGTCCGCCACCGCCAACTAACAATACTTTCATAGCTTCCTCCATATGCAGGCAGCCAAATCGGCTATATACCATATAGCTTTTTCGGCTGCCGCTGATAAATTAACCTTGTTTTTACGATTTTACCATTTACGAGCTTTACTGTTCGTTTCAGTCCGTTTACAGCACTGCTTTATTGTTTCCCTATAAGTTTGTTCGCTTCAGTACTCTATTGTTTGCGTTTCATTCCTTTGCATCAGTGCTTGAAATGCCTCATGCCCGTAAATACCATTGCGATGCCGAACTTGTTGCAGGCGTCGATGGAAAGCTGATCCCTTATGGAGCCGCCTGGCTGAATAATAGCCTTGATACCGGCTTCGTGCGCTTTTTCCACGCAGTCCGAGAACGGGAAAAACGCGTCGGACGCCATGACTGCTCCCTGCGTACGTTCCTTGCCGTAATAGTCGACCGCTATATTCAGCGCCACTATCCTTGAAGTCTGCCCAGGGCCTACGCCGATAGTCTGTTTGCCCTTGCCGAGCGCAATGCCGTTGGACTTTGCATGCTTTACCACCTTCATCGTAAACAGCAGGTCTTCCATCTGCTCGTCGGTAGGCTTAACATCAGTGACGCATTTAATGTCCTCGGTATTTGCAAGCTCGCTGTTGTAGTTCTGAACGAGCAGCCCGCCCGCTACCTTTTTCATATCGTAAGTGCCTGCGGGAAGCCTTGCCGAAATATTATCAAGCTGAAGCAGGCGGATATTTTTCTTTTTCTCGAGTATTTCAAGCGCCTCTGCGCTGAAGGACGGCGCAAGAATGATCTCATAGAACACCTTGCTCATTTCCTCCGCCGTAGCAGCGTCAACTTCCCTGTTAACCGCTACAATACCTCCGTAGGCGGATACCGGATCGGCTTCGTAAGCCCTGACATAGGCATCCCTGATATTGTCCGCGCTTGCTACGCCGCAGGGGTTTGCGTGCTTGGAAACCACGGCGGTGGGTTCGTCGAATTCCTTGAGGAGCTCGAGCGCTCCGTTCGCGTCATTTATATTATTGTAGGAAAGCTCCTTTCCATGCAGCTGCTTCGCAGAGGTAAGGCAGCCGATATTCGCTCCGACTTCCTTGTAGAAAACAGCCTTCTGGTGCGGGTTTTCGCCATACCGCAGATCCTGTATCTTTTCGAAGGTGAGTGAGAAAGTTTCGGGGAAGAACTCCTCTCCGAGCTTGTCTCTTAGATATTTGGCAATAAGCGTATCGTAATGACTCGTATGCTCGAAAACCTTGTAGGCGAGCTTGAATTTTGTCTTTATTGAAACGTCTCCGTTAGCTGAAATTTCTTCGAGTACTTTGGAATAATCAGCCGGGTCCACAATCACAACGACATCCTGGTAATTCTTTGCCGCAGCCCTGAGCATCGTCGGGCCGCCTATGTCGATGTTTTCGATGGCTTCCTCGAGTGCGACGTTTCCCTTGAGAATAGTCTGTTTGAAGGGATAGAGGTTTATAATGACAAGGTCGATCGGTTCGATTCCGAGTTCCTTTATCTGCTTCATATGCTCCTCGTTGCCGCGAATTGCAAGCAAACCGCCGTGAATCTTCGGGTGCAGCGTTTTCACACGGCCGTCGAGACATTCAGGGAAACCCGTTATGTCGGAAACATTCGTCACCTTGACACCCGCCGCTGAAAGCGCCTTCGCCGTGCCGCCCGTCGAGATGATTTCGACGCCTCGTTTTGCGAGATCCTGAGCCAGTTCGATTATTCCGGTCTTGTCCGAAACACTGATCAATGCACGTTTAATCATATCCTTACCATCCTTCTCAAAAAATTTATATTTTGGCCGGTCGCCCGGTTCTAAACACTGTTAAAACGGTACAAAACCCCTGTCCCACTCATACCTTACCGCCCGATTATCAGGCCTTCAACCAATCCTTACCTTTCTGCCCTCTATGACGAGCCTGCCCTGCGAATAAAGCCGGACCGCTTCGGGCAGTATCTCCCACTCAGCCTCCTGCATCACTCTTTGCTGCAGCATTTCAGGTGTATCGCCGTCCTTTATCTCGACAGCCTTCTGCAATATGATCGGGCCGGAGTCGTATTCATTATCGACGAAATGAGCGGTCGCGCCCGTTACCTTGACGCCGTATTCGAGCGCCTTGATATGCGGTACCAGGCCGTAAAAGCCCTTTCCGCAGAATGAAGGTATCAGGGACGGGTGTATATTGATGATCCTGTTGCGGTAAGCGTTTACGAAGCCTTCGCCAAGCATCGAAAGAAAGCCCGCCAATACTACGAGGCCGACGTCATGCTTTGCAAAATGCTCTATCAACGCCCGATCGTATTCTTCCGAGGATAAAAAGCTTTTTTTTGAAATGACGGCGGCAGGTATACCGTTGTTTCTCGCGCGTTCGAGGGCATAGGCGTCCGCCCTGCTCGACACTACCGTTACAATACGGCAGTCGGTCAGATATCCGCTTTTTACCCTGTCGATTATAGCCTGCAGGTTAGTTCCGCCGCCCGAAACCATTATCCCAAGCTTCAGCATAGTTCGACTCCAGCCTCTCCCTTGATAACCTCTCCTATGACATAGGCTTTCTCACCCAATGTTCCGAGGTACCGAACTACCTCCTGCTCTATTTCGCGATCTACTGCCATCACCATCCCGATCCCCATGTTGAAGGTATTGTAGATACTGTTGACGTTCATACCGCCCAATTCCTTGAGCAGGCCGAATATGGGGAGCACCGGCCAGGAGCCAAGGTTTATCCTCACCCTGAGTCCGTCCGGGATCATCCTTGGTATGTTCTCTATGAAACCGCCGCCCGTAATGTTTGACAATCCTTTGATATTGAATTTTTCCTTGAGCTGCATTATCGTTTTTACATAGATGCGGGTAGGAGTCAGAAGCTCTTCACCAAGTACGCCGTCTATCTGGTCTATGTGCTTCTTGAGCTTTTCCTCCGTGGGATTGAGAAGCTTTCTGACCAGTGAAAAACCATTGCTGTGAAGCCCTGATGACGCGAGGCCTATGAGCTTGTCTCCCTCTTTAATGCTTTTCCCGTCTATTATTTTCTTTCTGTCGACTATTCCAACGGCAAAGCCGGCTATGTCATATTCATTCTCGGGGTAAAAACCCGGCATTTCAGCGGTTTCTCCGCCGATAAGCGAGCAGCCGGACATTACGCAGCCCTCGGCAACGCCCTTGACGATCTGGGCAACCTTTTCGGGTCTGTTCTTCCCCAGCGCGATATAATCGAGGAAAAACAATGGTTCCGCTCCTCCGCAGACAATGTCGTTGACACACATTGCAACGGCATCTATGCCCACTGTATCGTGTTTATCCATAAGAAATGCGATTTTCAGCTTGGTGCCGACTCCGTCGGTACCTGAGACCAGCACCGGCTCCTCGTACTTGTCCTTGTTCAACGCAAACAGTCCGCCGAAGCCTCCGATATCTGTCAGTACCTCCGGTCTGAACGTTCTCTTCACGTCGTTCCTCATAAGCCTGACCGCTTCATAACCTGCCTCTACATCGACTCCCGCCGATTTATAATCCATCATTTCAGCATCTTCCTCCTAACGCAAATTTGTTGCCTTCCTCCGCAACCTCCATGGGATACCTTGAATTGAAGCAGGCGGTACAGAATCCGCACTTTGCTTCGGGGGCTATGCTCAATAGTCCGTCCAGGCTGAGATAACCCAGGCTGTCGGCGCCTATCATGCTGCAAATCTCATCCTCCGTATGCTTTGATGCAACGAGCTGTTTTGTAGATGAAATATCGATTCCGAAGTAACAGGGGAACCTGTAGGGGGGCGAACTGACGCGCATATGCACTTCCTTTGCGCCCGCGTCCTTCAGCATCTGTACTATGCGCCGCGTTGTAGTTCCCCTGACTATCGAATCGTCGACCATGACGACCCTTTTTCCGGCAACCTCGGTTTTCATTGCGTTGAACTTGATCCTTACCCCGGTTTCACGCTGCCCCTGCTCGGGCTGTATGAAGGTCCTGCCGACGTACCTGTTCTTGAGAAGTCCCTGTCCGTATGGTATGCCGGATTGCCTTGAATAACCGAGCGCCGCATTAAGACCTCCGTCAGGCGCTCCGATAACTATGTCGGCATCAGCCGGATGTTCGATTGCAAGCTGCATTCCCGCCTGAATCCTGGCCTGCATAACGCTTATGCCGTCGATTACGCTGTCGGGGCGGGCAAAATAAACATATTCGAATATACAAAGGTGGGTCGGGCTGCACACGCCCGATTTTATGGAAGTGATACCTTCCTTGCCTATCAGTACGATCTCGCCGGGTTCGACGTCGCGAACCATTTCAGCGCCTACGGCATCGAGTGCGCAGGATTCGGACGCGAGCACATAGGAGTTTTCCAGCTTTCCTATGCAAAGCGGTCGGATCCCCTGCGGATCCCTCATTCCGATCAAACGCTTGGGTGTTATCAAAACTATGGCGTAAGAGCCTCTTATCACACTCATTACCTTTTTCAGAGTCTCTTCGATATTATCATTGGAGACGCGATAGCGTGAAATGAGATTGGCGATGACCTCCGTATCGCTGGTGGTCTGGAATATGGCGCCGTTTTCCTCCATGCTGCTTCTGAGCTCGGCTGCGTTCACGAGGTTTCCGTTGTGCGCCAGCGCAAGCTGTCCGATCTTGTATTTGACAACCATGGGCTGGGCATTTTCACGCATGCTCGCACCGGTGGTCGAATACCTGACGTGACCTATCGCTATATGGCCTTTCAGGTGGTTTAACACGACGTCGTTGAAAATTTCAGGCACGAGGCCCATATCCTTGTGCTGCAGTATAACCCCGTCGTCGTTTACCGCTATTCCCGCGCTTTCCTGGCCTCTGTGCTGCAGCGCGTAAAGTCCGTAGTAAGTCGCTCTTGCCACATCCACATTGTCATTATTGAAAATCCCGAAAACCCCGCATTCCTCATGGAGCTTTCCGAACATGATTTGTCCGTTGTCATTGTTTTGGGCACTGCATGCATTATCGTTCCGAATTGTTTCTTCCATCAGTCTTCTCCTTCCGTACTACTGTTGCGATCGTACTGTCCAAATGTTCATACCCGCAAACTCAAAGTCCTTCTTCAATAAGCTTTTTCTGCAGTTCTGCGTTCTTTTGCTCAACCTTTGCGGCAAGCCCTTTCTTATATTCCATCATTTTCTCCCTTAACACGGGATGCGCCCCCGACAATATCTGAACGGCGAGCAGCGCCGCATTGTCGGCTCCGTCGATCGCTACAGTCGCGACCGGTATCCCGGAAGGCATCTGAACTATCGATAATAATGAATCCAATCCGTCCATAGTCGACGATTTGACTGGAATACCTATGACAGGAAGCGGGGTGAATGCTGCGAGAACGCCGGGAAGATGCGCCGCTTTCCCTGCTGCCGCTATGATGACCTCGATGCCGTTTTTTTCAGCATTCGTCGCGAATTCGGCAGCCTTCTGCGGGGTCCTGTGCGCCGAACACACCAGTACTTCCACTTCAACGCCGAAATCCTTCAGTATTTTGATGCAGCTTTTCAACACGGGAAAATCGGAATCGCTTCCCATTACCACCGCTACCTTCGGAGCTTTTTCCATCTTCGTAGTACCTCCATACATGATCCATAGATATGTTTCCATTCGTATTTGGTAATAATACGAGCGGGGCTGCCAAAGATCCGGGCAATTTGCCCCGCTCGAAAAAGTAAGAAGTCCGCTTTTTGGGCGGACTTCCTGTTTGTTATTTAAAGAGCAGATTCAGCGCATCGACCACATATTTCAGCAGGAACAGCCCGGTTACTATATACATTATCGGGTGAACCTCTTTAGCCTTGCCTCTGAATATCTTGGAGATGCAGTAGAAGATGAAGCCTACCGCAACACCCGTTGCTATGCTGTAAGCGAACGGCATTACAACCGCTGTGAAGAATGCGGATACCGAATCTTCAAAATCATCCCACTTGATCTTGCCGAGGGATTCAATCATCAGTATACCTACAACTATCAGCGCAGGAGCCGTTGCAGCCGCAGGAACCATGAGGGCTACAGGCGAGAAGATCAGTGATACGAGGAACAGCAGTCCGACTACGGCGGAAGTCATACCGGTTTTTCCGCCAGCCGCTATACCGGCTGCACTTTCAACATATGTCGTGGTATTGCTGGTGCCAAGCAACGCGCCGACAGAAGTAGCTGTCGCATCGGCGAACAGAGCTCTGTCAAGCTTGGAGGAGAAGCCTTTCCCATTCTGCAGGTCGTCTTCGTCCTTCTTGTCGAATATGCCGGTCTTTCTGCCCGTTCCAAGGAAGGTGCCGATAGTATCGAACGTATCCGAAAGGCTGAATGCCAGTATGATTGTGAGTACCTTGAATATTTGGGAAGGATCTGCGAACAAGCCTGCTATATCAAGCTTGAAGAATGTCGGATCCAGGCTCGGCGGCATTGAAATAACTGCACCGGGAAGCTGTGTTACACCCAACGGTATACCGATGACAGTCGTAGCCAGCACACCGATCAATATTGCTCCTCTGACCTTTAAAAGCATAAGTACAACTATTATCACGACGCCGATCAGTGTCAGTATGGAACTCGGGTCGGAGAAATTGACAAGCGCGGGAATTACCTTGGGGAAAGCTCCGATTGCGTTCGCTTTTCCGTCGGGTGTGAAATCGAGCAGATGGCCATCCATGAAACCGATATACGCGATGAAGAGGCCGATACCTCCGCTGATCGCATACTGTAAAGATTGGGGTATAGCATAGATTATCATTTTACGGATCTTGGTTACTGTAATAACTATATTGATGATACCGCAGATAAATACAATTGCAAGTGCCTGTGCCCACGGTATGCCCATGCCCAGACATACAGTGTAGGTAAAGAACGCATTCATTCCCATGCCGGGAGCCTGCGCATACGGAACATTTGCAAAGAAAGCCATTACAAAGGTTGCGATTGCAGCAGCCAGGATGGTAGCAACAAATACAGCGCCTTTATCCATGCCCGTACTTGAAAGGATCAGAGGATTGACAAACATGATGTAAGCCATCGTAACAAATGTGGTCAATCCCGCAAATACTTCCGTTCTTGCGTTGGTGCCATGCTCCTTGAGTTTAAAGAGCCTGTCCATCATAAACTTACCCCTCCCATAAAAAATTAGAAATTACTTCAACGGTCCGTTTAATACGTCCGATAAAGCCTGCTGAGACATAAGAATGTTCGTACTTTCGCTCTTTCCTGATTTTCGTGCTTATACCCGGTATTTTGGAGGCTAAGACCCGCCCATAAATGGCGCCTCCCACCCTGTAATCCTTACAGAGGGCCGGATCGAGACCTTGCGGGTATTGCGGACGGCATGCTTTTTACGTTATTAATACTATCAAAAGAAATAATCGTTTGTCAACGGAAAACAGAAAAAAATACGAACAATTTTTATTATTTGATAATAATCATTCGTATTTTAGGTGTTTATTCTGTCAGGTTTGTTAATCAAAGCTGTACGACGTCATCGTACTGAGTTGTTACGTATAGGTCAGTCGGTAAGGCCCTTCCTGCCAAGCCAGAATATGACGGCAAAGCCGAGTATGAATACTACCACGGACGCAGGCAGCTGCCAGCCCTGCGGTATCCCGGGGAATACCTCAACCAGCGAACCCAGGACAAAACCGATTATAAGCATATAGGTCTTTCTCGGATATTTCTGCAGCAGTTTTTCTATTGCCTTTGCGGTCCCGAAAGTGCCCGCGGCCAGCCCGATTCCCAAGGGTATGAGGAACGGAATGTTCAGCGTATTTATGGCATTCAGCGTAAGGCTGTACACGCCAAGCGCCAGTAGCATAAAGGAGGCGCTTATTCCGGGCAGTACAAGCGCTATGGCTATTACTATCCCGGCTATTATGAGAAATATGTAGCTGAGGATACCCTTTGCAGTCGCAAGATTTACTATGGCCTGAGGTTCCAGCGACATCAGAAATACTATCGCAAATCCGACTATCAGAAATATGTAATCCGCGGGACTTCCTTTGCCGGCCGATACCGATTTTTTATATAGTACAGGCAGACCTCCTATTATGATCCCGATAAACAGGAACTGCATCACATACGGTATGGTGTTCATGGCGCTTTCCATCAAGCGGCTGAAAAGCAGTATGCCTAAAACTCCGCCCAGTCCGACCTGCAACAGGAACAGAAAATTCTTCTTGAAATCCTCAAATACCGAACTTACTGAATGTATCAGCCGGTCGTATATCCCGAGTATTATGGCCATGGTCCCGCCGCTGACTCCGGGCACCAGCGTGGCGACTCCGGTCACTACACCTTTTATAAAGTTTTTGACGATTTCCACATCAACACGTCCTTAATATATTTTATGCAATCTTAACAATATGCCCTTGCCGAATTTATATTATCAAACCGCTATCATTCTATCAGCTATTTTATTTTTCTTCAATGGTTACCATCTGTAGTGGAAAACCTACGCGTACAACTTACTAGATACGGATTGCTAGGCTTCTCCTTCCCTCTCCAGCGGTTAGCTTGTGTTATAAATACGTCGGGATTCGCTTCTGTAAATTGCTCACAAAAAAATCGCCGTACCGTTTCAAGTACGGCGATTTTCTCCTTCATACATATAAGCTGAAATCAACGTTGTTGCTAATGACTTCCAGCTATTATTTATACAGTTCAACCAACTTTAACAAATGCTCATAACGTTCCTGAGCAGCCTTCTCAGATTCCTTGAAGAGTTTTTCTGCACGATCCGGGAACTTAATAGACAGGCTGGTATAACGTGTTTCGTTATTCAGGAATTCCTGGTAGGTTCCATCGCCCGGCTTGGAGGTCAAGGTAAACGGATTCTTTCCTTCCGCCTTATACGCAGGATTGAAGGAGAACAGATTCCAGTACCCGGAAGCAACGGCTTTCTTCATTTCATTCTGGCAGTGATTCATACCGCCTTTCACGCCATGAAGCTCACAAGGAGCATAGCAAATGATCAAGGACGGTCCGTTATAGGCTTCCGCTTCCGCAAGTACCTTGACAGCCTGAGCCGGGTTAGCGCCGAGAGCGATCTGCGCAACATATACGTACCCATAGCTCGTAGCGATTTCAGCAAGACTCTTCTTGCCAATATCTTTACCTGCGGCGGCAAACTGGCAGACCTCTCCGATATTGGAGGCTTTGGATGCCTGCCCGCCGGTATTGGAATACATTTCCGTATCAAATACCATAACGTTTACGTTTTCACCTGTAGCAAGCACATGGTCAAGTCCGCCGAATCCGATATCATATGCCCATCCGTCGCCACCGAGAATCCAAACGGATTTCTTGGCAAGGTATTGCTTTTTCTCAAGTACTTCCTTGGAAAGATCGCAGCCTGCAGCAGCAGCCTTTTCCAGTTCAGCAATGAGTGCTTTGCCGGCGGGGGCGTTCTCTTTAGTACTGTCTTTGGTTTCGATGAATTTGGCAGCGGCAGCCTTCAGCTCAGCGGAAGACTTATCGGAAGCGGCAAGCTTCTCAATCTTGGCTATGGCCTGTTCACGGAGAACCTTCTGTCCGAGATACATACCAAAACCGTGCTCTGCGTTATCCTCGAACAAGGAGTTTGCCCAGGCGGGACCTCTCTTGGAATCCTTGTTTATCGTGTAGGGGCTGACTGCGGCAGTACCTCCCCAGATTGAAGAACATCCTGTGGCATTGGAGATATACATTTGCTCTCCAAACAGCTGGGTGACTAAACGGGCATAAGAGGTTTCAGCACATCCTGGACAGCTTCCCGAGAACTCGAGAAGCGGCTGATTGAACTGAGATCCCTTAACAGTAGTGTCGGCCGGCATCCCAGGCTTCTTGCCTACGTTGGCAACCAGGTAATCAAATACCGGCTGCTGATCAGACTGTGATTCCTGCGGTACCATCTTAATTGCCTTCTCCTTGCCGGGACATACTGTGACACATTCGCCGCAGCCCATACAATCCAATGGAGATACGCTCATCGTGTACTTGTATTCACCGGCCTTGGGCTTGGTATCGGCAAGCCTGATACCGGGAGGAGCCGCCTTTACTTCCGCTTCACTCAGCATAAACGGACGTATGGTGGCATGGGAGCAAACAAACGCGCAATTGTTGCACTGGATACAAGTCGCGGCATCCCATTCCGGAACAAGTACGGCTATACCACGCTTTTCATATGCGGAGGCGCCCAATTCGAACTGTCCGTTTGGATTTTCCGCGAACGCCGATACGGGAAGGCTGTCGCCGTCCATTAATAAGATTGGATTCATCAGGTTCTTTACCATCTTAACCGTCTCAGGACGCCCTATAAACTCAGGCGCAGCCGGGTCTGCTCCCGGATTTGACCAGGAAGCCGGAACATCCACTTTATGAAGCGCGTCTACGCCTGCATCGATCGCTTTGCAGTTCATTTCTACGACTGCATCGCCCTTCTTGCTATAGGATTTCTTCGCAGCCTCCTTCATGAACCTGACAGCATGGTCAATCGGCATAATATTGGCTAATTTGAAGAATGCAGACTGAAGAATGGTATTCGTATGTTTACCCATACCAAGTTCTATGGCTTTATCGATAGCGTTGATTGTATATAACTGAATGTTGTTATCTGCGATATATTTCTTGGTAGCGGCGTTGAGTCTGGCATCCAATTCTTCATCCGACCACTGGCAGTTAATCATGAAAACCCCACCTGGCTTTACATCCTGAACCATCTTGAAGCCTTTAAGAATGTAAGATGGGTTATGGCATGCAACAAAGTCGGCTTGGTTTATATAATACGGGCTCCTAATCGGTTTATCGCCGAACCTGAGATGTGAGATTGTTATGCCGAGGGATTTCTTGGAATCGTATTGGAAATAGGACTGGACATATTTTTCCGTATGGTCTCCGATAATCTTTGTAGAGTTCTTGTTGGCGCCTATGGTACCATCTCCTCCAAGGCCCCAGAACTTACATTCTACTGTTCCTGCGGCAGCGGTAATAGGAGCGGGCTTTACTTCAGGCAGGCTCAAGTGGGTAACATCGTCTACGATGCCAATAGTAAAACGCGGCTTAGGAGCATCCTTCCTGAGTTCAGTATAAACAGCGAATACGGAGGATGGCGGCGTATCCTTGGAACCAAGTCCATAACGCCCGTTTGTTACGATAATATCATTGAGTCCCGCTTCACGGAGAGTTGCGGCAACATCGAGATACAAAGGATCGCCCAGTGCTCCAGGTTCTTTTGAACGGTCGAGAACAGCGATCTTCCTGGCTGTCTTGGGGAGCACTTTAAGAAGGCTTGCGGGAACCCAGGGACGGTACAAACGAACCTTGATCAGGCCAACTTTTTCGCCTGCTGCAGTTAAGTAATCCACAACTTCTTCCGCTACATCACAGATTGACCCCATAGCCATGATAACACGCTGCGCATCTGGCGCTCCGTAGTAGTTGAACAAATCATAATTCGTACCAAGCTTCTCATTGATCTTAGCCATGTATTTTTCAACGACAGCCGGCAATTTGTCGTAAACAGTATTACATGCTTCACGGTGCTGGAAGAAAATATCCCCGTTTTCATGAGAACCGCGCATTGCCGGGTGCTCAGGACTTAACGCGTTTTCGCGGAAAGCCTTTACTGCAGCCATGTTACACATTTCTTTCAGATCGTTGTAATCCCAAGTTTCAATTTTCTGAATTTCATGGGAGGTACGGAAACCATCGAAGAAATTTATGAAGGGTACCTTGCCTTCAATGGTAGCAAGATGGGCAACGGCGCTTAAATCCATTACTTCCTGGGGGTTTGATTCTGCCAGCATGGCAAAACCGGTCTGACGACAGGAATATACGTCGCTATGATCGCCGAAGATATTCAATGCATGGCTGGCAACCGTACGTGCAGACACATGAAATACGCTGGGAAGCTGTTCACCGGCTATTTTAAACATATTCGGAATCATCAGAAGAAGGCCCTGCGAAGCTGTAAAGGTTGTAGTCAGAGCTCCGGCAGCCAGAGAACCATGAACCGTTCCCGCGGCACCGGCTTCAGACTGAAGCTCAACCACCTTAACCTGATTGCCGAAAATGTTTTCCCTGCCTGCGGCTGACCATTGGTCGACATTATCAGCCATAGGGCTTGAAGGCGTAATCGGGTATATTGCGGCAACATCCGTAAACGCATATGCTACATGTGCAGCAGCCGTGTTACCGTCCATAGATTGTTTTGGCCTTGACATATATCTTCCCCCTTTATATAAGTAAATTACTATTCAACAACATATTTTATTATTCGATTGATGTTTTGTAAAGATTGTGCAAATTATTATGTATATATAGACCCTGCTGAGGATTGTATCCAGAAAAGCATATAACAGTTAATTTCCATTTCAGCCTCCTCAACAGCCTTTTCAAAGAATGGTTGAACGCAAAAAGACCTTGCCGATGTAGTTATCAGCAAGGCCGAATATATGGAATGGAAGGTCAACTGGCCACAGACAGCGATTTCCGGGGATTCGTCGTTATTCCCACTCTATGGTCGCCGGCGGCTTGCTGGTTATATCGTATACGACGCGGTTTATGTGCTTCACCTCATTGACTATTCTGTTGGATATCTTCTCCAGCAGATCATACGGGATCCTCGCCCAGTCCGCGGTCATAAAGTCTGTGGTTGTCACAGCTCTCAGCGCCAGAGTGTAATCGTAGGTGCGCTCGTCTCCCATTACTCCGACGCTCCTCATTCCGGTCAGCACTGTAAAATACTGGTTGATGGATCTATCCAGACCGGCGGCAGCGATCTCGCTGCGGAAAATATGGTCCGAATCCCTCAGTATTTCAAGCTTATCCTTTGTGATATCTCCGATTACACGGATAGCCAGGCCAGGACCAGGGAAAGGCTGGCGCCATACTATCTCGGCCGGGATATCGAGTTCCTCTCCGACCTTTCTTACCTCATCCTTAAATAGATTCCTGAGCGGTTCGATTATTTCCTTGAAATCCACATAATCCGGCAGTCCGCCAACATTATGGTGGCTCTTGATAACAGCCGCGTCGCCGAGGCCGCTTTCTATAACGTCGGGATATATGGTTCCCTGCACCAGGAAATCCACTGTCCCTATCTTTTTCGCTTCATCTTCAAAAACGCGGATGAATTCCTCACCGATTATCTTTCTCTTTCTTTCCGGGTCTTCAACACCGGCAAGCTTGCTTAAAAACCTGTCTTCCGCGTTTACGCGTATCAGGTTTATATCATACTGCTGCCTGAAGACCTGTTCCACCTGATCTCCTTCATATTTTCTAAGCAAACCGTGGTCGACGAATATACAGGTCAATTGTTTGCCTACGGCTTTGTTCATGAGGACCGCAGCTACAGAAGAATCGACTCCGCCGGACAAAGCACAAAGCACCTTGCCGTTTCCTACCTTTGCCTTTATTGCTTCGATCGACTGGCGCACAAACGAGGACATCACCCAATCGCCCTTGCAGCCGCAAATCTTATAAAGGAAGTTGTTCAACATCTCCTTCCCTTTCGGCGTATGCATGACTTCGGGGTGGAACTGCACTCCGTAGAGTTTGGCTTTTTGATTTTCCATGGCGGCAGTGGGACAATTG
This sequence comes from Bacillota bacterium, assembly GCA_023412915.1. Classification (GTDB taxonomy): domain Bacteria; phylum Bacillota; class Clostridia; order Acetivibrionales; family DTU013; genus JAEYOM01. The sequence goes on along the minus strand of JAEZRE010000013.1, from coordinate 2,625 downwards.
GTTGAAAAAGCGGCTTTTGTAAAGCCTTCCGGTATTTTAGTAACGAAATAGGTATGGCTCATCCAGCAGGTCGTATTGGCTTCTACGCCGTTGAACAGGCTGCAGTCGGTTTGCAGCTCGATATCCATCTTGCCGTATTCGCGCTGATCCGCTTTTCCGACTTCGCCTCCGAGCATTACGCTCATGAGCTGCATGCCGTAGCATATTCCAAGGATCGGGATATCCAGGCCGAAGATACCGCTGTCGCAGAACGGAGCGCCCGGATCGAGTACGGACATCGGTCCGCCGGTGAAGATAATACCCTTGGGATTGAGCTCCTTTATACGTTCTAGGGGAGTTTTATATGAGAGGACTTCGCAGTATACGTTTGCCTCTCTGACCCTTCTCGCGATCAGCTGGTTGTATTGGCCTCCGAAATCCAGCACGATGACCAGTTCATTATTCATATCCTAATCTCCTATTTTTTTATGACTATTATAACCAAGCAGAAAATACTTGTAAACGTCAGAGTCGACAAATTTAATGAAACAGAGGGACGGTTCTTTTGTTTCTTTTCCCACATTCTACCTGAATCCGGCCCGTCCGAGCGCCGGACCGTTGAGGTAATCAAACCTCCGTCCCTGGTACAGGCCCTCCGACTGCATCCTTTCCTCGATTGCGGCATGCACCTTCCACCAGCTCGTGTCCCAGCTGCAGAAAAGCGTCCTGTCCTGCGGAGCCCTACCGATAAGCCTCTGTACTACGATCCTGGGGTCGAGGTATTCGAGGAAAAGGATCGTCCTGGCGATAAAATCCTCCATGCGGAGCGGCTTGAAGCCACCTTGTCTGAACATAGCCGCAAGAGGCGTATCTTCCAGGATATAGAGCGAGTGGCATTTAACCTGATCTACTCCGAGCGCGGAAAGGAATTTTGCGCCTTCTGCGACATCCTCCGCTTCATCCGCCGGTATGTCGTTTATCATATGGGCGCATACTTCAAGCCCACTGCCTTTGATACGCTGCACGGCGTCCACGAATTCCGCGAGGCTGTGTCCCCGGTTCAGCCATCTGAGCGTGCGGCTGTTGACCGACTGCAAACCCAGTTCGAACACTATGTCGACGCCTTTTCTGTTTTTAATTTCCCTGAGGAAATCCACCCTCTTGTCGTCTATACAATCCGGGCGGGTTGAAATATAAAGCGCAACCGCATTGTCGATGCAGGCTGCCTCGGTATATTGCTGAAAAAGGTGAAACGGCAGATAGGTGTTTGAATAGTTCTGAAAATAAGCAATAAACTTCTCGGCATTATATTTTTGTCCGATATACAGTGCATTCCCCGCCAACTGTTCGGTTACGTCCATATCGGCCGGAAGCGTCTCAAAGCCGGCGCCCTCCTCGCCGCAGAAAATGCAGCCTCCGCTGCCGCAGGTTCCGTCCCGGTTCGGGCAGCCGGAGGGTATGTTGACCGGCAGCTTGTAAACTTTTGTTCCGTATCTCTTCAGTAAATATTCAGAGAACTTATTATACACCATACTGCTTCGCCGCACCTTCAGTGACGATAGAACAGGCCTTTGACAGCGTAAGTCCAGACTTCTCGGCAATTTTTCTGCAATCCTCGTACTCCGGGGACATTTTCTTTATAGCTCCGTAGGATGCGACTTTAACCCTGGCATCACCATAGGGAGTACTGACATTCAGTATCCTTCTGTCCATGCAGAGGCGTTTGACATACCTGGTCCTGATTCCCAGCGTGGTCGTCTCACGGAACACTATATCCGTCAAAAGGTTTTCCGCGCCCGGTTTTGCCAGGATGGTAAGCATATACGCAGGCCTGTTTTTCTTCATATATATGGGCGTATAGAATACGTCGAGCGCTCCCGCATCCATGAGCTTCGACATGGTATAGCCTAACGTTTCGCCGGAAACGTCATCCATATTCGTCTCCAGCACTGCTATTTCATCGCCTGCGGAAGACTGCTCGTCATAGGCCTCCCCGAGTACTACCCTAAGGGCGTTGAGCCTGCCCGTATCCCTCTTCCCGAGGCCGTAACCCGTTCGCTCCACCGTCATCGGAGGGCACGCGCCAAACTCCGAAGCCATGCATTTTATAAGCCCCATCCCCGTGGGAGTTACCAGTTCCGTCGATACCTCCTCGGTAACAAGCGGTATACCGCTCCCCGAGAGCATCTCCATTACGGCGGGAACGGGCACAGGTATGATGCCGTGCCTGCAGTGTATGAAACCGCTTCCGTCATGCAGTACCGAGCTCACCACCTTTTCCACTCCAAGAAGCTCGAGGCATATCGCAGTGCCTGCAATATCCACTATCGAATCGACGGCGCCGACTTCATGGAAGTGTACCTCTTCGACAGGCTTTCCATGCACCTTTGCCTCGGCCTCTGCGATCTCGCGGAAAACCTTCATGCTGAAGGTTTTAACAAAGCTGCTGAGCCGGCTTGCTTCAAAAATATGTTCAATATCCGTAAGATTGCGTTCCGTACCGTGATGTGAATGCTCATGGTCGTGCGTATGGCTGTGTGTATGGTCGTGATCGTGGTTGTGGTCGTGGTCGTGAGCGTGGTAGTGGTCGTGGTCGTGGGCCTGGGCGTGGTCGTGATCGTGTTCGTGATCGTGGTCGTGGGCGGG
>JAEZRE010000019.1 GCA_023412915.1 Bacillota bacterium | reverse complement strand
GCCAGCAATTCGGATATTTCCTTTTTTGTCCTCAAAGTCACCACGAGAAGCAGCACCATCATGAATCCGGTAAGGTAATATCCGAGGAACCTCAGACTGGCGCCCGGCATGATGGAAAATACCTGGCCCATGAGCACGCAGATTATAAACAGCACCAGAAATACATTGAAGGCTGCAGTCTGAAAACCTGTACGCCCCTCGGCAATGGTCTTCAGAAAGTATAAAAGCAGCAGCGCCGTTATAGCCAGCGTGCTGTACATGTTGTTCCAGTAGTCATACGGCGCTACTAATGCGACAAACAGGAAAACCGCCGTCAGCAGATGCAGCTTGCCGAAGATATACTTCAACAACCGGAATGCGACGCTTTGTTCGAAAGCGTCCTCCGCCTTCAGGTACAGGGGACGGAACACCCTCTGCGGCAGATCTAGAAGTCCGTCGACCGCCTTATACAGGATGCTTCCCTCATAGGCCTTATTCACGACGCCTTCACGGGCTGAAAAATCAATTATGGCACTGTTTGAAAACAGTCTGCCCAAAAAGGCCCCGCATTTCCTCAAAGCCATTGCAATCAAGCTTTCCTGCCAGGCTTTTGAAAAAAACGCATATATAATATATAGAAATTTATAAACCAAGCTTTCCTTTAGCAACGGTCTACCCCTTTATCTCTTTAATTCCGGAGATCTTGGCATAACTGAACGTATTGCCTATTCTCCACTCGGTAGCGTTTTTGTTGATGTAATACTCGATATTGCTGAAAGTAACGCCCTTCGACGAGTAGACGCCTTGCCCTTCAAATGTTACAACAAGCGAATTGTAACCCTCTTTTGAGCCCTGTATGACCAATCCGTTGCTGTTGAGGAAGTAGCTCTTGTCCTTGCCTACTTTTACATCCGTCACCTTGCCCAGTACTATATTCTGTACCCTGTCCTGTACGACGTCTCCCACCTTGATACTATTTGCCACATAATCATTCACCGATTCGAGGCTCAACGTCATCTGTACGGTCTGTGTCGGCGTAAAAGGCGTGACTGTGCCCGACTTCCCGAATTTGTAATACAAACCGCATGCCACCGCTATTATGATCAGGATAACCAGTACATCCACGATGCTGATTTTTCCGAATAATTTTCCCTTTTTGTCCAATAACATTACATTACTCTCCTTTACGATAATGGTTGCTTATAAGGCATTTTCCGAAGCTTGTCCGATGAACTCTTCATAAAAATTATAAGTTTGATCGGCCATTTTTACAAGATTGAATTTCTCCTCGACGGCTTTCAGGGCATTGCTTCTCAGCTCTTCCAGCAATCCGGGAGTATCCATGATATGTTTGATTTCCCATGCGGTGCCTTCGGCGTCGTCATATTCGACGAGGACTCCGCAGCCTGTTTCATCATTTATAATGTCGTCATTGCCGCCCATGTCGGTCGCCACCACGGGAAGGCCGCTTGCGAGGGCTTCCAGTATCAGAAAGCTCGAGGCTTCATGCTCGGATGAATTGAAATATAGGTCGCTTCCTACAAATAGATTTTTTATGTCCTGACGAAAACCGGCAAAAAGAATGTCTTTCGAAAGCCCCAGTTCCTCGGTCATCTGCTTTATTTCATCAAGCAGCGGGCCGTCGCCTGCCAGGATGCATTTTATTTTCTTATCCGTCATGCTTCTAAGCTTGTTGATGGTCCTGACGAGATATCTGTGCCCCTTGTCGTGTGCAAACCTGGAGGCGCACAGTATAACAAAGGTGTCGTCGCTTATGCCGAATTCCTCGCGGATCGTGGACTTTTCCGGTTTTCCCCAGTATACGGGATCCACCGCGTTAAAAAGCACCTTGATCTTCGAAGCGTTGACGCCGTTCGAGATCATCATTTCCCTGCCCCTGTTGCAGACAGCTATTATACCCGACTCCAAAGGATTCATCAGACGATTGGACATCCTTGTGATAAAATTGTTCCTGAGTATGAAATGATTTGTATATGCGACCTTTGCCGGAGAACCGCGCAGCCGCGCCAGCATTGCGACATAATTTTCCCTGAGGTAATGCGTATGCACCAGATCGATATTAAGCTCCCTGCAAAGTACAGCGAGATTAGCCGCCGCTTTGAAATCGAATGGGCTGTTCATTTCAATCCTGTACGTCGGGATACCCAATTCCTTGAGCCTTTCTACAAGTAAGCCTTCTTCGTTGTATGCAAAATATGCGTTGATCTTTTTCCCGTTCAGCTGCTCAATAAGCGTTTGTACGTATCGTTCCGTTCCCGCCTTACCCGCATGGTTCAGCAGGTACAATACGTTCATCAAGGAAATCGCCTCCTAATCTATGTTGCCTTAACAAGTCCATTTTGCTTTAGCGTCAAAAAGGGACATACCTTTTAAAGGTATCTGAAGGTGTGTCCCTTTACATTATACCAGAAAAAATAAAAACCGGCGCATCGGGATTTAAAATCCGGTACGCCGGTTATTTAAAATCACAGCCGCGCCATACGGCTGCGATTTGTCGAGGGGTATATGAACATCGAATGTATCTGGTGTTAGTTGATATCTATCCTGTGTGTCTTCGGTTTTCCATCTGCGGATTTGGGTAGATTCACTGTAAGCACTCCGTCATTGTACTTCGCGGTGACATCCTCCTGTTTGACTCCGTCTACCTGGAAGCTTCTGCTGTAGGAACCGTACCTTCTTTCCTTCCTGATGTAGTTTTCTCTTTTCTCGTCAGTCTGCTCATTGTGCTCGACGCCGATAGTGAGTATCCCGTCATAGAGCTCAAGCTTGATGTCTTCCTTCCTCACGCCCGGCATATCGGCCTCGACGATGTATTCCCTTTCGGTCTCGCGAACGTCGGCCTTGATCGGATGCGCTGAAGCAACAAACCCGAACGGTTCATTGAAGAAATCCTCAAAAAGATCAAACACATCATTTTTAACTGTCAAATCATTCGTCCTTCTGTTGAATGGTACTAATCCGAACATAAACAACACCTCTTTATATTATATTTATTTAGTATTACGGTTCGTCACCGGCAACATAAAATTTGAAACATTTTCTTTATGGTCTTAAATTAGTTGCCGCAGTTCGTTGCCTTTGACTTTCCTTGACCTTGATTTAATTATAGAGCCACCGTACATCAATAAGCAAAATTAGATTTTGACTTTCTTTGACCTTCAAAATCAGAAAAATCTCTTCTACACAAATTATCTGGCTAGATCTTAATGTTTCAAGCTTTTTCTTCCTTTTTCATGCCTGCTAATTCCCACAGCTCCTTTGGCCTTAGTATGCCTGTCACCAGCATCAGCACCAATGCTGCAAGCCCGAAAACCAGCAGTGTCAGAAAGGTAGTCGCAGTGCCTTCGGCATGCAAAGCACCGGAAAACCTTTTAATTAAATTTCCGAGCAGAACCATTGCCGCACCCACAAGCCCGGGCTTTATCAGCCACTCCCTCAGGTCGAATATAAGGCCGGTTATCCTGTTTATCGCAATCAGATTCAGCGTTTCAGTGAGTATGAGGCTTGCTGTCAAACCGAATATGTAGCTCCTGATGCCTAATACCGGTATAAAGAAATAAGCAACGGCAATTCTTATCACAGAGCCGACAATAGTATTCACGAGCAGAGTTCCCTGCTTTCCGAGCCCGTTCATAACACCCGTCAGCATTTGCTGCAAATAGATAAAAATGCATGCGAACGCCAGCATGAACAAAAGGTCCCCTATTTTCTCCCGCCGGTAGACCAACGCTCCGATCTCGTCGGGGAAGCTCAGAAACAAAGCGGTAAACATTATCCCGAGCAGGAACGTGACCTGTATCGACTTGGATATCTGGTAGTTGACGGTCCGGAATCTTTTCAGCGATATCGACTCCGATATCGCAGGCACGAGCGTAGTCGCAAGTGAATTTGTCACGAGCGAAGGGAACATTATCAGCGGCAGCGCCATACCCGTAAGCCGCCCGAACAGCTCCATGCTGCTTTTGTCGTCCATTCCGCCGAGTACGAGCATGGATGGGATCATTATGAATTCGACCGCGGACAACGAGGAGATAACCAGCCGGTTTGCCGAGACCGGTACAGAAGCCTTCAGCAGCTCTGTGACGATGCTCCGTCTACGCATGGGCTTTCCGGGACGCCGTACTTTAATAGAAGGTTTTTGTTTGAATGAGAAGACAGCCAGGAGGATCAGAAGGTTGGCAACCTCGCCCAAAGCGGCTGCGAGCGTGGCCACCGTACAGGCGAACTCCGCTCCTTTCCCGCTTATCGCCGCGGCAAAAAGCAAAAGGACGCCTATTTTTACCGCCTGCTCGGCGATTTGAGACACCGCGGTGGGAACTACCTGCTGTATGCCGTAAAAGTAGCCCTTGAGGGCAGATGCCGCCACAACTGCCGGAAGGCATGGCACTAAAACCAGGAGCGCATTGTGCGTCCTTTCGTCGCCCAGTACCCTCAGGCTCATCGTATCGGCATTGATATAAATAAACAGCGACACCGCAATACCTGCAGCAACCACCAACGCCAACGCACAAACGGTTATCCTGCCGGAATTGGCTTGATTGTTGCGTGCATTTTGTTCGGCGACCATTTTAGAAACGGCAATGGTCATGCCTGCCGTAATCGTCAATACAACTGCGGTATAGACGGGTACGATGAGTTCGTATAACCCCATACCTTCGGCGCCGATAAGGTTTGAAAGGAATATTCTGTATGCAAATCCGATCAGTCTGGCGACCAGGCCGGCCGCCATCAGGATGAATGCGCCTCTGACGAAAGATTTCCGCACATGCCTGCTCCGATTATTGTTCCTGATAATTTTTATTATTGGATTTCAGATATATGCTTCTTTTTTTGAGACAGTCATTTATTTGACGCTTTGCTTTGCGAAGCCTGCAGCTTTCTCATGATCCTGTCGCGCCTTTTTTTGAGTTCCGCAAGCTGTGGACTGCCGGAAAGCCCCGCGTTAAGACATTTTTGCATAGCCTTCTCGACCATCGGCAGCGCGGCTACGAGGTTCTTTTCCTTATGCTCGTAATACTTGGCAAGCTCGATCAGATGGAACAGCTCAAAGCTTGGATCCTCGGCGTCTACCGCCTTCCAGTGTTCCAGTGCGCGTTCGATGCTGCCGTTTCTCTTGTAAACGCCCGTAAGCCGTTTGACGGCCTGCAGCTTGATATCGAATTGTCCGGAGCCGCTGCAGGCTTCAAGACATTCAAGCATGTCTTCAGTTCTCCCGTTGGCCTCGAAAAGCCTGCCCATTCCCAGCAGTTCGAAACCCCCGTCCGTTTCGGACAGCGGGTTTTGCAGCATTGCCGAAAGCCTTGCCACCAATGAAACCATCGAAAGTATGTCGAGTTGGTTGTGCTGTATTACTTTTTTGATCTCGGAGGCATTTTTATCCTCGAGGTACTTGAAATATACGGAAGGTATCATCGCCCCCGGTATATCGTCCTCCCTGTGTTCTCCCAGAACATTTTCCTCGAGCGCCGAAAGTCTGCAGCTTTCAAACTTGAGGCCCCAGACCCTTCTGGCCGGATACAGCAGGTCAAGATGCGGGAAATCGCCGAAGCGTGGCCTGAATCTATTCGAAATGAACCTGCTCTGTAGTAGATTGATATCGAAGGACTTCCCGTTAAAGGTCACAAAATTGCCATGTTTGCCGAAAAGCTCCTGCAGCTCTGAAAGCATGGCGGCTTCTTCGTCGTAATCCCTGATGAAATATTGCCGTACAATATAGCACTCGTCCTCAAAAAAACCAACGCCCACCAGAAACGCAAGCGTCCCGGCCCCGCCGGAAAGTCCCGTTGTCTCGGTGTCAAGGAACAGAAGCCTCTCCGGCTCCAGCCCCGTACAGTCCTCGCCTCCCAGCGCAGTCAGTACGTCTCCGCCGTAAGACAACACATCGCCAAGCCTGCAGCCGCCGTAAAAATGGGACAGAGGATATTTATTCTCAATAGCATAGCAGCACCCGAAACCGTTTGACAAAACCTGTCCGGGTATCAATCTGTCTATATCGTATTCACTCTGACGTCCGGCGGGCACAGAAGGCATTGCAGCGCCCTCCTTATAAAGCCCCAGCTTGCTTCGCAGGTCCACTTTTATCAGACTCCGATCATACGTTCTCCCTGATCATTTCTATCAGCTTCAAGGTCATTTCCTTTGGGTTGTCCGTACCTGTAAATTCGTTCAGAGGGCCAACACAGGAAGGGCAGCCGGTTTCACAACCGCACTGTCTCACCATTTCCGCCGCAGTCGCGAAAAGCTCTCTGTGCAGCTCGTAAAGCTTGTCGCTGAACCCGACGCCTCCGGGGTAGCTGTCGTATATATAGATAGTCGGGCGCTGCGTAAATGTCGCACGCACCTGATAAACCACATGTATGTCGCCGGGATCGCACATCAGGTAGATCGGCGCCGCATTCGCCAGTACGTTGGATATCCCGAGCAGTCCGTTCTGGACGTCCGTTTGGGAAAGGTCCGGTATCGATTCGGGCAGGCTCACCCAATAGGAAGTCGTATGCATTTCCAGCTCCGGCAGGGTCACAGGACCCGAGCCGATATTTTCATGCGTGTGCAGCTTGATTTTCTTGAACATGGTTACGAGCGAGCTGACCGAGACCTCCCCGCTGCTCCTGTGCACCGGCTTTCCGGTATCGCTGCGGAATTCGTCGATAACCTTGAGGTCTACGGCAAGGTTGGCGTCGGTGTAATAATCCACGTTCACCCTGCGCACATAGGCTTTCTTGTCGTCAAAGTCCAGTTTTTCGACCTGGTACTGTACGCCCTCGTGCATGTATATGGCTTCCTCATGCAGCAGCATCGGCGCGCTGAACCTGTCTGTCTCACCGATTACAACGGGTTTCGGTTCGGTAATGTCGATAATTATGAAATTCTCGTTCGATGCGCTGCGCAGGCTTATTTCATCTGCCGGAAACACATCCGACATCCAGTGCCAGCGCTCTCCAACGTGCCTGACCAGCCTGGCTTCCTCCATAAACGAAAGTATCTCGGCCGTCGTTTCAACCCCGAATTTCTCTCCTTCTTCGAACGGCAGTTCAAATGCCGCGCATTTCATATGGTTATACAGGATAACGAGGTTATCCGGGTTGATAAGGCCATTCTCCGGGCTTTTCCCGAAAAAATAATCGGGATTGTTTATGATGTACTGGTCGAGCGGACTGCTGCTCGCAACCAGAATTGCCGCCGAAACACCGCTCCTGCGCCCTGCCCGGCCCGACTGCTGCCAGGTGCTTGCGATGGTTCCGGGATAACCGCAAATGATGCACGCTTCGAGCGCTCCGATATCGATACCGAGTTCAAGGGCATTCGTAGTTACGACGCCGGTTATACTTCCCTCGCGCAGTCCTTTTTCAATCTCACGCCGCAGATTGGGCAGATAGCCTCCCCGGTAGCCGCGGACTCTTCGGTCCCCTTCTCTGGTGCCGTGATAGATATCCTTTAGATATGTCACCAGCACCTCGACATTCAGCCTGCTCCTTGTAAAAACTATGGTCTGAACGTTGTTGCGGATAAGCGTTTCAGCCAGTCCCTCCGCCTCCAGCATGCTGCTTCTGCGGATGCCGAGCTCTTTATTGACCAGCGGCGGGTTATAGAAAAGGATATGCTTTTTGGCGGTAGGCGCTCCGTTATTGTCGATCAGCTTCACATCCGCGCCGGTTATCCTCGAAGCCAGCTCAGCCGGGTTTGCAATGGTGGCCGAGCAGCAGATGAAGATAGGGTCGGAGCCGTAGAAATTGCAGATCCTGCGCAGACGCCTCAGCACGTTTGCAAGGTGGCTGCCGAAAACGCCCCTGTAGTGGTGTATTTCATCTATTACAACAAACTTGAGATTTTCAAAAAGCTTGGTCCATTTCGTATGGTGCGGCAGGATACCGCTGTGAAGCATGTCCGGATTTGTGACTACAATATGGCCTGCCTGCCTTATCGCCTTCCTTGCCGTCTGTGGCGTATCGCCGTCATATGTAAAGGTCTTGACGTCAACCCCGGCTTCGGTGATCAGTTCATGGAGCTCGGAGGTCTGGTCCTGCGAAAGCGCCTTGGTCGGAAACAGGAAGAGGGCTCGTGATTCCTCGTCCTTCAATATGGCGTCGAGGACGGGTATGTTGTAGCACATCGTTTTGCCCGAGGCCGTAGGTGTAACGACAACTACGCTTTTCCCATCGCGTACCGCCTGTATGGCGCTGGCCTGATGCGAATAAAGCCTTCTGACGCCCCTTCTTTCAAGTGCCGCCCGTATCCTGTCATCTATAAAATCCGGGAATTCGGTATAAACTGCTTCCCTCGCGGGCAACTCCACCCAGGAGGTAATATTCTTCATTATTTTATTGGATGCCTTGAAATAATCCAGCATCTGCTCAAGATTCATAGCGGCCTCCCGAACATACATTCTAATATTATTTTATTATAAAGCCAATACAATGTAAAGAAAGACCGTAAAGCATTCAGCTTGACATGATCTCCGGCCTGAAGCGGCCGATTACGGCAATTCCCGGCTTTCAGCAGAAACCGTTAACACCTTTCAGCATAGCCCGTTTACGAGCTCTGCCATCTCGTCGTGTGAAACCGCCCTGAAGATCCGGTCCTTGAACTGCGAGGAATTCTTGCAGCCTTTGATATACCAGGAAATATGCTTGCGCATTTCCCGAACACCCGTGTACTCGCCTTTATGCTCGATTAGCATGGCCAGGTGGCGCAGCATCATTGCCTTTTTTTCGTCCAATTCGGGTTCGGGCAGCAGTATTCCCGTTTTTATATAATGCACCGTCCTGCCAAAAATCCATGGGTTGCCCTGCGCTCCCCTGCCTATCGCGACCGCGTCGCAGCCTGTCGTTTCAAACATCCTTACCGCATCCTGCGGCTTTACGATGTCTCCGTTGCCGACAACCGGTATGGATACTGCTTCCTTTACCCTTTTGATGATGCCCCAGTCCGCTTTGCCGCTGTAGAATTGCTCCCTCGTCCTCCCATGCACCGTAATAGCGGAAACCCCGCTTCTTTCAGCCATCTGGGCAAATTCTACGGCATTGACATGCTCATCGTCCCAGCCTTTACGAAACTTGACGGTAACAGGTCTGTTCGAAGCCGCTGCCACAGCCCTGATGACCTCGCCGGCCAGTTCCGGCTTCAGCATGAGTGCGCTTCCCTCTCCGTTTTTTGTGATCTTGGGCGTGGGACAGCCCATATTTATGTCAATTATCCCCGCGTCGGAACCCATCAGCTTTTCTGCCGCATCGGCCAGGATCTCCGGTTCGGACCCGAATAGCTGCACTGCCGCCGGCAGTTCCCCCCTGCTCAGATCAGCAAGCTTCCAGCTCTTTTCATCCTTGTAATACATGCCCTTCGCACTGATCATTTCAGTGCAGACGAGGCCGCAGCCCTGCTCCCTGCAGAGTATCCTGAAAGGCATGTCGGTAACGCCCGCCATCGGGGCCAGGAATATGTTATTTTCAGTTTCGACAGAACCTATTTTCATATATTGCTCCGATCAATATTGTGACACTGCAATTTTAGCATATGTTCAAGACTTGTGGAAAGGGGGGCGGAACAAGTAAGGCGGGGGTGAGGGGACAGTAAGGCGCAAGGCAAATGCAAGGAGGGGCGTGGGCAGCTGTACGTATGCAGGATGAAAGCTCCGAGCGGTCCAAAGCTCATGCTCTTCTTTGTTCGGCCGCCTCTAACGGCATCCTGCCGTATCCGGCTAAATCCGCCATTCATGGCGGATTTGCCTCACCTTAGTACTGCATTCGCTGTGTACCGCTATGTCGCTTCATCAAGCATTCGTACAGCTACCCACGCCCCTCACGCAACCAGCTCGCCCACAGCATAAAAAAACTGCCGGGCGATCAGCCGCCGGCAGCATTTTACTATCTATACATAATTCTATTTCACTTCGTAATTTCCTTTATCCGCGCCTGACGCAGCCTTGGCTTTATCTTGGGAGACAGCATCTTGGAATACTCCTCATTTCCCAGCGTGCGGTGCGGCATATCCTTAACAGAGATCTTCGACTTTACGAGTTCGTCGAGCTGTATGACCTCGTATTTATTCATATTCTCGAACTGTACCGCATAGGTGTTGATTCCGGCGATCTCATCCGACCTAAGTATCTTGCCTTCAAGTTTTATATTGAACTCCGATAGCATATTGTGCATGAAAAGGTTGAAATATACCTTCGAATTAACATTGTACCGGTGTACCGAGTTGAACAGCATACCTCCAGCTGACAGATCTACGATGTCGAAAGATACCCACCTTATTTTGTCCCTGCTGACGAGCGCTTTACAGATAACGTTGTCGCACCGTTTATATTTCCTTCGTTCCGACAAGTGGGCCATTTTTTAACAACTCCTTTTTTTATTGACGGAGGATCACCTATCGTTCGATTTTAAGCAAGTCATGCCAAGCGGTACCGAAAGTTTGCTTGTACAAACTAGTATTTGGTTAATATCAGTAAAAGATGCGCATTTTTTAAATTTGCTGTGAAATGTATTTTACATGAATATTATAACACGTAAAGATAACAAAAGTCGAGAGAACAGAGAAAAAAGATATGTTATTATTGGTATACTATGGTAGTAAACATTCCGCCCATCGATTGTGACATGTTATTGGACATGTGATGCGGTATATGACAATGAAATGGCCAGACTCCCGGATTATTTGCCTTGAACACAACGTCGTAGGTCTCTCCGGACGCTACGTTCAAACTGTTTTTAAGATATCTCTGGGAGGATACCAATATATTCCCATCAGTTGCGACTACTGCAAACTGGTGGCCGTGGAGATGCATGGGATGGGCGTCGTGAACTATATTTCCCAGCCTCACGCGCACGATATCTCCGTAACTGACAGGCATGGGCGTTGTAAAAGGAAAACAGCGCCCGTTTATGGTGAAGAAATTGAAATCGTGGGACATCGGGTCGATTTCGAATGTGCCCTGTCTGATCTCGCCCATTTTCAGATCCTTTACGGTGAATTCCTGCAGCATGAGGAAGTAGTCCCTGTCTATCCCATATTCGTTCGGGTCCATAATGATAAATGCCCCGCCAAGGCCCATCATTTCCTGTCTAGCAGAGTTAACATGCGTATGATACAGGTGTGTTCCGGGAGGATTGCTCACTCTGAAGCGATAGTCGAAAAATTTACCGGGTTCTATGAACGGCGAAGGCTCGACATCCGGCACCCCGTCCATGATATTGGGTATGTCCAGACCATGCCAGTGGATGCTTGTCGCTTCCTCGAGCCTGTTATGCACCCGGATACTGACATAATCGCCCGAATACACCTGTATCGTCGGTCCGGGCGTAGTTCCGTTGTAGCCCCAGGCCTGAATGAACAGTCCCGGCAGGATTTCCCTTTTTACAGGCTCGGCAAAAAGCTCGAAATATTTTATGCCGTTTACAAATTGGAAAGGTAGGACTTGAATATCAGGTGTTATTAGCACTGAAACCACCTCGATTATATTCCTGCTATCATTATATTTAAAATTTGTCCCGAAAATGCCCCAATAAATAACGTAACACAGTATACATAAAGTGAATATTCTGTAATGTATAAAAAATTTGGGTCAGGAGTGATATTTATGCCGATGGACATGGATCAGATGCATGCAATGATGGCGCAGATGCATGCACAGAATTATATGAACGATATGAAATTGGCTCAGTATTTCCAGTCAATAGGTTCAGTTTATACGAACATGGCTCAGGGAGAGTACAGGATGTACCAGTTCCATTCAGGTCAGACCCAGGGTATGGGGCAGTCGCCGGGTATGGGGCAAATGCCCGGTATGGGGCAGACGCCAGGCATGGGGCAGACGCCAGGCATGGGGCAAATGCCCGGTATGGGGCAAATGCCCGGTATGGGGCAGCCGACAGGGCCGCAGGCCCCAGGGTTGGGGCAGCCTATAGGCGCGGGACATGGGCCTGGGATATAGGTTGCTCCGTCGTTAGGGCATCATTGTTATAACTGATCTGAAGGATCCTGTTGATCAAGCAGGGTTCTTTTTTTGCCTTTTTATGTCAACCTATACATTTTTCTTGACTTGGAGTTAGCTCGAGGTGGTATGATAGCAGGTATCGAGGTGAAACCGCATGACTATAGCAGAAGTGAGCGAAAAATATGATATTACCCAGGATACGCTCCGGTATTATGAACGTATAGGACTGATCCCCCGCGTGAACCGGAACAAAAGCGGGATCAGAGATTTTACCGAAGACGATATAAGATGGGTGGAATTTATCAAATGTATGCGGAGCGCAGGACTTCCGATCGAAACGCTGATGGAGTATGTCAAACTATTTCAGCAGGGCGACGAAACCATCGAAGCAAGGAAAAGAATATTGACGGAACAGCGCAGGCAGCTGGTAAAGAAAATGGAAGACATGAAGGAAACTTTGGAGAGACTGGATATAAAAATAGCGAGATACGAGCGTGGGATCTGTTGAAATAACGGTTAGTAAAGCACGGAGGGTATTTTGTGAGAAAAACGATACTAATACTATCTTCAAGTCCGAGGAGAGGCGGCAATTCCAATAACTTATGCGATCAGTTCGCCAAGGGGGCTGAAGAATCGGGAAACCATGTTGAGAAGATATATCTTCGGGACAAAAAAATAAACTACTGTCTGGGTTGCCTGGCTTGCCGGCACAACGGCGGCAATTGCGTACAGAAGGACGATATGGCCGGGATTATGGACAAGATGATAAAAGCCGATGTAATCGTACTGGTGACCCCCGTATACTTCTACAGTATGAGCGCCCAAATGAAGACGATGATCGACAGGTGCTGTCCAAAATATGCTTCAATGAAAGGTAAAAAATTTTACTATATAGCAACTTCGGGCGACAGCGGCAAAAATGCCCTGGACGGTACGATAACGGGCTTCAGGGGGTTCCTGAGATGTCTTGATGCTCCGGAGGAAGCGGGCATCATCTATGGTACCGGCGTGGAAAGCGCAGGAGATATTAAAGGGCACCCTGCAATGGAGCAGGCTTATGAAATGGGCAAAAATGCATAAACTTTAAACAACTGAGGAGGAGAATATAATGGCAAAAAAATTGGGATTCGGGCTGATGCGTCTGCCTTTAATCAACCAGGGAGATCCGAAAAGCATCGATCAGGAGCTTGTCAACAAAATGGTGGATTACTTCCTGGAGAAGGGTTTTACCTATTTCGATACGGCATATCCTTACCACCAGGGTCTTAGCGAGACTGCGGCCAGAAAGGCGATCGTCGAAAGGCATCCAAGGAATTCCTTCACGCTGGCCGACAAGATGCCTACCTGGATGATAAGCAAAAATGAGGATTACCGTAGAATTTTTAACGAGCAGCTTGATAAATGCGGCGTCGAATACTTCGATTATTACCTGCTGCATACGCTCGGCGTGACTCTTTATGCAAATTCCGTAAAATGTGGCGGCTTCGAGTTCATGAAAGAATTGAAGAAGGAAGGCAAGGCAAAGCATATAGGCTTCTCCTTCCACGACAAGGCGGACGTGCTTGACCAGATATTGACCGAGCATCCTGAAATGGAATTTGTGCAGCTCCAGATCAATTATATCGATTGGGACAACGAAAGCATAGAGTCGCGCAAGTGCTATGAAGTTGCAACAAAGCACAATACGCCCGTCATAGTAATGGAGCCTGTAAAGGGCGGTTCACTGGCTAACATACCCGAAGCGGCGGAGAAGCTTTTCAAAGGATATCGGCCGGATATGAGTGTGGCGTCATGGGCTGTACGGTTCACAGCTTCGCTGGATAATGTGTTCATGGTGCTAAGCGGTATGAGCGACTATGAACAGGTCGTCGATAATATAAGCTACATGCAGGATATGAAGCCTTTGAACGACGAGGAAAAGGAGCTTGTCAACCTTGCTGCCGGGATTATAAACGGTATTCCCGTCATTCCGTGCACTTCGTGCCAGTATTGCGTAGAAGGCTGCCCCAAAAAGATACCGATACCGCAATATTTTTCGCTGTATAACAACCAGAAGCAATTCAAGCTGGTACCTTCCCACAGGAATAACTACAACAATCTTGCGCAGGAATCAGGCAAGGCTTCGGACTGTATCAGCTGCAAACAATGTGAAAGGCACTGCCCGCAGCACATAGGCATTGTGGAACAGCTGAAAGAGGTATCAAGGGTCTTCGACGCATAAAGGGGAGACAAAAGGGTTTATGGTTTGAAGGCATCGAGAGACAACAATGGCCACAAAAAAACGAGATCCCGGAAAGCTTCCGAAATCTCGTTTTTATTTTATTGGCGCCCCGGACAGGAATCGAACCCGCATCAGCGGAACCGGAATCCGCTACCTTATCCATTAGGCCACCGGGGCGTATTAACCGGAATCTGCGGCAGTCCGCAGAAGTATATCCGGACAGTTCAATAACTATATTATAGCAAAATACGAAGTTTTACAACCCGGTCCCGGAAGATAATTTTGGAAGCCGAGTCGGAAGTCTGATCCACGCATGGCCCGGGAATCATACCAGCCGTACGGGCGCCTCAGTTACTTGAACAGCTTGAGCACCCAATTCAGTATCTGCGTCGCAAAGACCATGCTGAGTATGAAATTCCACGTAAACACGATGATAAAGGTCAGTCTCCTGAATACCGGATTGAACCGGAACAGCACATTTACGCCTCTTGTTACGATAGCGGCCGACCATACGAAAATCAGCATCAGCATAACCAGCGAAAGGTTCTGCATCCAGGCGGGACTGTTGTCCGTTATATTGCGCATCAGAATATAATAAATAGCAGTCTCCACCGGAACGATAATAAAATGCGATATTATATAAGCCTTGATTACCTTTATCAAAGTCGCGTTGTGCTGTACCGGAGCCTTACTTTCAAGGCGCGGTGAAAAGGAAGTGTAATCCTCTCCGCTGTCCTCTTCGCTCATTATAGCTTCCTTCTTTTTGAGATAGGAGAAAAAGTCGTAGAGCGGCACGCCCATGAAAAATACGTCGATAAAGCCCAGAAGAAGTATTGCAAAAACAGTCATAAAAATATTGAACAGTACGGCATTCACAGGTTTCCCGGTAAAAAGCAGCCTTATATTATTGTTTATATCCGGCAGCAAAAAGTCTATCGCTCCGACCACCACGGCGCCGGCAATCAAGGTGGTTTTTCTGTCCGTAAGGCTCTCATAAAATCTGGCTGGGTACACCAGAATATCCACAAATCTGGTCATGAGTCTGTTCATACATTCTCCCCGTGCGACGGATGCTACACGCATCCCGATTGGATACTAATAATAATATATCTTGCCGGAAGCAAAATCAATGCTGATAATTACCTAATAACGCCAGAACCCCGCTTTTTATCCTCTCGATGTCCTTTGCCGCCGCCATGTTGAGATCGGTTGTATTGCCTGCGTTGACAGCGGGTAAAGTAAACGGCCCGATACCGAAGCTGTCTTCCTCGGTAAGCCCCAGGATCATCGAGAAGCTGTCAATCCCCAGGAAGGGCAGAGCTGCATTGAAATCCAGCGTTACAGCCCGCTTCCTTGTATCGTTTTGCTTACCCTCCGGAGATACTTCATTCCATTTGCCGCTTACTGTGCCCTCCCCGCTTACTGTCATTATCTTCATGGAATAATCCATGCTCCTGTTTTTCTCCGAGGTTAGCTTATCCGTTTTGTTTGAAAAGTCCAGCTTTATATCCACACCCGCGGGAAAACCGCCTTGCAAGGCTGTAAGGCAAGAGGCGGTTAAGCTTCCGCTTGAGCCGGCGTCGGCAGGTCTTCCAAAATCAGGCCGGATGTGAAGTTCGGTAGTCCTTCCGGCATCAGCGGGATTCGCCGTACTGATGGGGTTTGCCGCCGCACCGATGGGATTTGCCGCACCACCGAGGTTTGCCGTGCCTGCGGTGTTTGCCGTGCCTGCTGTGTTTGCCGCACCTGCGAGAGCTTTCGCACCACTGGACGGATTGTCCGCAATACCGTATGGCGTACTGCCCGTTGAACTGCTGCCGCCCCCGCTTTTGTCGCCTCCGGAGGCTGTGTTTCCGTACTGAGTCAGCACTATATCGGCAAAACGGTTCCTCGGATCTACGAAAACGTCATTGCTGCAGCCTGTTTCAATTACAAGCTTGGACAGGCTGTTATCGTCGGTATTCAACAGCTCGAGCTCTGTCATCCGGGAAAGTATGTTTCCGGCATCGTCCACGGTCAAGGTCATAACAAGCCCGTCCTTCATCGTCAGCCGGGCGGCATTTTTCTTCAGTTCCTGCCGGAAGCCCTCTTCATCCTTCTTAGTATTCGGCTTTTCCTGAAAGCTGTTCTCTCCATCGTTCGCATCAAGAGCCCTTTTTCCTTCCAAATAAGCATATAGCCGGAACAGTCCGGCATCGTCGAACAAGGCGGTCAACTCCGCTATATTTCCGTAAGTATACTGCAGAAGTGCGTCGTCTTCCGCAGCAGTAAAAGCAAGCTCATGCAGCAGAGACGTTGCCTGCTCCTCGTTCAGCGACACTATGATTTCCCTTCCTTTGTAGCTTCTCCCCGATAGCTGCACCCCGATGCTTTTTCCATACCTGACATTGTCCGGTTTGATGAATTTCCTGAATACGGCGGCAAGCCTGGCAACGGATCCCATAAAAGTTGTTTTGTCAAACTTGAGTATCCCGGCGATATTTGAACCGTTTATCAGTCTTGCAGGCTTTATTGGAACGGAAAACCTGTCATATGCTTCACCGAGGCGGTCAAGCCTCGTGCTGAAGTATCTGCCGGGCATTAATTGCGGAATGCTGAGATAGAGCGTTTCTTTTTCAGTAAGCAGCTCGGTGTCGATAATGTGAGATTCATCCGCGAGCAATGATATGTTGGAAAGCGACTCGGCCGTTTCCGGTCGACTTCTCGAATCTATGACCAGCTTGCTGTTGCTGATAAGTCCGGCTAATCCGGCTGAGGTTGAGGCTGAGGTTGCGCCTGCCGGCACTTTGCCTCCCTGCCCTTCCGGACCCGGGTTTATATCGGCCGTTATTTCAAGGCGCCTGCGGCTGGCGCTTTCAAAAAATGGCTTCTGCCTCTCCACAAAAGAATTATAGTAAGTATCGATGCTTTGCGCGATCCTCTGAAAATTCCGGCTTTCCACCTCTAAATACCGATCGGCCGCATCCCTTGACAGAAGCTTGCCCGCACCTATATAGACCGCGGTTGCGGCAAGCAGGATGCCTATTGCGATCAGCGTGGAATTTTTCTTCCTACTGCGAACCATAGTTATACTCCTCAATCCACCATAATCTTTCCCTTATCCGTTATGGCTATTCTGCTACAAAGCGGATTGAGTGATCATCAGGCCAAGTAAAACAAAAAGTCATGCAGTATAGCCGTCACTGCATGACTCGAGTCTTTAGAGATAAGGTTCCGCTATTTGGACAGGGCTCTCATCAGAAATTGCATATGCTCCCTGATCATTTTTTGAATTGAAGGATCGTCGACAGGATTGCCTGCCGAGTGGTCGGCAGTACCCGCGGGTCCGACGGCTTTTACGGTACCTGTGGCTTTTCCATCTTCCGCGATACCTCCGGCTTCTCCGGTACCTGCGGCTTCTGCGGCTTCCGCGACACCTGTGACTCCTGCGGCTTCTCCGACTCCCGCGTACTTTCCGCCGCCTTTTTCAATCTTTTCAGCCGTTCCGGACCCGCATTCGACTTCAAAGTACCTGAGGTAGACCATCAGCATGAAGGAGTAGAATTCCCTGGCGATGACCATTGGGTCGGGCTCGGCCATAAGGCCCTTCTTTATCATCGAATCGAACACCTTTGCCTGGTATTCCAAAGGGTAATCGATAAGGTGCTTAATGAAAAAATCATTGGCCCGTTTGTTTCTGAACCTTTCGATCGAAAGAATACGCCATATCTTGATAAGCTTCGCGTCTCCGAAATACATCCTGAAGTTCATGAAGCAAATCTCCATAAAGCCCTCGGGATCGGCCTCCTCTATGAGCCGCGCAGCCTCTTCCTCCGGAATGCTCATGCTTTGGAACCGTTCCAGCAGATACTCGAAAATCTCATCGAGTATCTGCTGCTTGCTGATAAAATGGTTGTAAAGCGAGCTCTCCTTTATGCCGACAGCTCTGGTTATATCTCTTACCGAAACGTCATTGTAGCCTTTTTCGGCAAACATATCCATAGCCGTTTCCAATATTTTTTCCCTGGTATTCAAACTATTACACCTCGTCATATCCCACGTATATTTTTTTCATCATGCCTTTCGCGATACCTGCGATGCAGGCGACAGCGAACTTTTTGAAAATATTGATCCTGACCGGGTAATAAAAAGCCTTGTCCCACAGCTGCTTTCCGGTCCAGTATTCATAATCCTGCGGGTTCGAATCCCTGCAGGCTTTTGCGGTCATCTTCCATATATTGAACATCATAAGCTTGCTTACACTTGGTATCTGAGGACTGTTGTCGCCCGTCTTCCTAAGGAAGAGTTCAGCCTTTTTTTGAATGTCCCGATCGCATTTCGACCTGTATTCGGGTTTCAGCGCCTCGTAATGCGGTATGCCGAGCTCGCCCATCCATGTGCCGCCCCAGCTTTCCACATTCGTCCTCAGAAGCTTGAATACTTCCTTGAACATGCCGCCGCCGCTCGATATGCCGAAAAATTTGACTCCGAACATTTCAGGTCTGTGCCAGAGAAATGTAAAGTAGTCAAGGAACTTTTTCATCAGCGAAGTCACGCTCTGGTTATAGACAGGCGTCGCAAGTATAACCGCATCCGCAGAGAGCATTTTCTCCTGAAGCTCCTTTATCCCGGCGCTTTCCCTGCAATACTCGCGGCCTTTCAAAATGCAGTTATGGCAGCCGGTACAATCCGAAAGTCCTTCCCTTGCGAGCAATACGTACTCTACATCCACTTCCTCCGTCTTTGCCAGTTCGCCGGCAAATCTATTCACCGCCTGGTATGTTTCACCCTTCCTCGGGCTTCCGATGATGGCCAGTATTTTTGTCATTTTGCACACCCCTCGAACAATTCTGTTTGCTTTTTAATAAACTAACAACTGTTAGCCTAATTTTACACTAACACTTGTTAGTATGTCAAGGGCGATATCTTAAAAATAACCGCAGCTTATTGTAATACTTGCCATTCCGAACTACTGATATATTTGCGTATTGAACTGAGAAATATAATAAAGTATACTATTCCAGTATCATATACCAATAATAATCAATAGTTCCTGCTACGCAGGCAAAGGGTTGCTTATCCTTTCAAACTACGCAAGCAAGCGCATCGGAGAATAAATATGCTGTATCCGCTGAAGTTCAAACCATTATATAAGGACTATGTCTGGGGTGGGAGAAATCTGCAGCTGTTTGGCAAGACCATTCCCGACGAAGGAATTGTTGCCGAGAGCTGGGAAGTAGCCTGCCACAAAAACGGTACCAGTATAATCGCAAACGGGGAATACGAAGGCGTTCCGCTTTCGGTGCTCATAGAACGGCTTGGCCGGCTGCTGATCGGCACATCGATCCCGCAGAAGGACGTAGATAAATTCCCGCTTCTTGTCAAATTCATTGACGCCCAAAACAATCTCTCGGTTCAAGTGCATCCTGATGACGCATTCGCAAATAAATACGAGAATGGCGAATATGGCAAGAATGAAATGTGGTACATAGTAAGCGCCAAACCCGGCTCGAAGCTTGTCTACGACGTCGTGCCCGGCACCACTCGCGATAAATTTGCAGAGGCCATCACAGAAAATAACGTGGAAAGCCTCCTTAAGTCTATCGAAGTATTTGCGGGCGATGTGATCGATATCCCCGCCGGATTGGTGCATGCGATCGGGAAGGGTATCATATTGGCCGAAATTCAGCAGAATTCGGATGCGACATACAGAGTATACGATTACGGCCGTATCGGAAGGCAGCTCCATGTGGAGAAGGCGCTGAAGGTGATAGATTTTGCCTCGGAGGGCCGCAGGGAGAAATGGGCGGGAATCAGGCTAGCACTGGGTGCGGGTTGCACGAAAAGGGTAGTTACGGCCAACCGGTACTTTTGCACGGAAATCTATGATATCAACGGCGATGTTTCAGAACATGCAGACGGAAGCAAATTTGCCATTTACGTATTTACTTCAGGCAACGGAACCATACACTGGGGACATGACGGGCAGCGTTTCGAAATTCCCGCCGCCGCAGGCGAGTCTGTTCTGATCCCGGCCGCAATGGGGAATTACATTCTTTCCGGTTCCTTCACCGCACTTAAAACCTACCTGCCAGATATCGAAGCCGATATCCTCAAGCCCCTCTTAAGCGCAGGAAATTCCCTGGACTTAATTGTTTCCAATATTGGAGGACTAAGTTCCGCACTTCATTCGAAATAACCCGTCAGCGGCACCTGTCAACATAATGGACATCTATGAATATTTAATCGAAATTTGTCGAAAAGTTTCCCTTACATTTTTTGTATAATAATTTCCATTTATCTCATTCCTGTGATATACTACCATATGGTTCTATACAAATTATGTAAATATATGGTACTATTAGTGGAGTAATGCAAAATGAACAAAAATAACGGTGTCACTTATTGGAGCAGAGCGTTGCTCATTATTGCGAGTGTCTGCTTAGGTTTCGCAGTTTTCCTCATTTCAAACAATATGGCAAATGAAAGCCATATTGTCTGGAGCATAGTAACGGCAATCCTGTCGGGGTTTTTGGCAAGTTACGCTTCCATAGTAACAATATATTACCTTTCTTACAAAAGAACTGTTAATTCGGTAGATATAAAAGACAAAAGCAATTCGGACACATCCGGCGACGATTTCGACAGAGGGTTCCTCGACCAGTTTCTGGACGGCGAGGTCGATGCCGCAAAAGCCGAAGATAAGCCGGTAAGCGTCATAATGGCCGATCTCGACCATTTCACGGAAATAAACAATATGTACGGGCGTATAGTGGGCGACCATATCCTTGCGATTTTTACGCTGGCTGTGCTCAGGTGCTTGAGGCCGACCGATTTCATAGCCCGTTATGGGGGAAATCAGATTATAATCGTACTTCCGGGCACCGATGTCGAAGCCGCTAAAAAAGTTGCGGAAGGACTCAGGGAGGAAGTTTCGAAAACTTACGTGCCTCCGGTCGACGGCGTCGTTATCTCTTCAATTTACTGCAGTACCGGAGTATCTGCCTACCCGACGCTGAGCGACGATAGAAAAACTCTTATCAGGACGTCCGATCTCGCGCTTCACCTAGCCAAGCAGTCGGGCAGGAATTGCACAAAGGTTTATAACAAGGAAATTACCATTGGCTGAACGGCATAAAAAGTTGAAGGCTGTCTTACGATTCATGTAAGACAGCCTTTACTTATGGAGCATATCGAAGTCTTTTCAAAAATCACAAGTGCTCGAAGCACTTGTGATTTTGAATTGATTAATCTCTTATTTCATAGCCTCTTCTACTGCAACCGCAACTGCAACCGTTGCGCCAACCATCGGGTTGTTGCCCATTCCGAGGAAGCCCATCATTTCAACGTGTGCCGGTACTGATGAGGAACCTGCGAACTGCGCATCGGAGTGCATCCTGCCCATGGTGTCGGTCATACCGTAGGAAGCCGGGCCTGCAGCCATGTTGTCCGGATGCAGCGTTCTGCCCGTACCGCCGCCTGAAGCGACCGAGAAGTACTTCTTGCCCATTTCGTAGCATTCCTTCTTGTAGGTGCCTGCCACAGGGTGCTGGAACCTTGTCGGGTTTGTGGAGTTACCGGTGATGGAAACGTCCACTCCCTCAAGATGCATTATGGCAACGCCTTCTCTTACATCGTCCGCGCCGTAGCATCTTACCTTCGCTCTCTCACCTTCAGAGTATTTGAACTCCTTAACGATATCGAGCTTGCCGGTATAGTAATCAAACTTGGTCTGGACATAAGTAAAACCGTTGATCCTAGAAATGATCTGCGCCGCGTCCTTTCCAAGGCCGTTGAGTATAACCTTGAGCGGTTCGGTCCTGACCTTGTTGGCGGATCTTGCAATACCGATGGCTCCTTCAGCAGCCGCGAAGGATTCATGCCCCGCAAGGAATGCAAAACACTTGGTTTCTTCACGGAGCAGCATTGCGCCCAGGTTACCATGGCCCAGACCGACTTTTCTGTCAGCTGCAACGGAACCGGGGATGCAGAATGCCTGCAGACCTTCTCCTATAATCTCCGCAGCTTCGGCAGCCTTCTTACAGCCTCTCTTTATCGCCAGGGCAGCGCCTACGACATATGCCCATGCGGCGTTTTCAAAGCAGATAGGTTGAATTCCCTTTGCGATCGTATAGGGATCTATTCCCTTGTCGTCACATATTTTCTTCGCTTCTTCTATCGATGCAATGCCGTTTTTGTTCAATACAGCATTGATCTGGTTTATTCTTCTTTCATAGCTTTCAAACAATGCCATGTCTTTGACCCTCCCCCATTATTCTTCTCTAGGATCGATGACCCTGACGGCTTCATCGAACCGGCCATACTTGCTCGTTGCCTTCTTTACGGCCTCATTGGCGTCCATACCCTTTTTGATCATGTCCATCATTTTGCCGAGGTGCACGAATTCATAGCCAATGATCTCATTATTGGCGTCCAGCGCCGTGTGAGTGACATAGCCTTCAGCCATTTCGAGGTATCTGGGTCCTTTAGCAAGCGTGCCGAACATGGTGCCTACCTGGCTCCTCAATCCCTTGCCGAGGTCTTCAAGGCCTGCCCCTATGGGAAGTCCGCCTTCGGAGAATGCGGTCTGAGTCCTGCCGTAAGCGATCTGGAGGAACAGTTCCCTCATCGCCGTATTGATAGCATCGCAAACCAAGTCGGTGTTCAAAGCTTCCAGAATAGTCTTACCGGGCAGTATTTCAGCAGACATTGCCGCAGAATGCGTCATTCCCGAGCAGCCTAACGTTTCCACCAAAGCTTCCTGGATCACGCCGTCCTTGACATTCAGCGTGAGCTTGCAGGCTCCCTGCTGAGGCGCGCACCAGCCTACACCGTGCGTAAGGCCCGATATGTCCTTGATTTCCTTAGCCTGTATCCATTTCCCTTCTTCGGGGATTGGCGCAGGACCGTGATTGGGTCCCTTTGCCACACACGTCATTCTTTCAACTTCATGTGAATAAATCATTCTATGACCCCTTTCCATGTGCAAATTAGATATAGATTATCTATGTTCTGGCTTTTGCCGGATTTGCATTTTGTGCAAAGCTTGGCATTAATGCCAACAACTATTTTACTATAATATTTGCTAAAAGTATATGTGAATTTTTTATCACACAATCGATCCTTACATGGTTGATTTTGTCATTTGTTCTTGAAATAAGGTTTCCTATTTGCTACGATGTATTTACATTATTTGTGAATGCTTGGGTCCTATAGAGCCTAAGCCTGGCGGCGGTTGTATTTAAACAATTTCCAAAGGAGCGGAGTATGGATAGTGAAAGCGTCAATAGGGCGCAGGGTGCGATACGGCTGAACCAGACAGGTTACCGGCCGGGTGACGAAAAGCTGGCGTTTGTGGTTTCACAGGCCCGCACCTTTACCGTTTGCAATACCAGGAACGAACCTGTTCTCACAGGGCGTATACAGCCCTCTTTGTCCGACGCCGGCGAAACTCCCCATATTGATGAAAAGAGCGGAGAAACACTGGGCAGCGCGGACTTTTCCAGCATTACAGAAGAGGGTTGCTACTACCTGACCGCAGGTGCTGAAAAATCACCTGTTTTTACGATCGGCAGCGAGGTTTACGGGAAGCTGGCTGCCGCTGCCCTAAAGGTCTTTTATTATCAGCGCTGCGGCGGGGACGGCCTGGAGGAGAAGTTTGCCGGTCCGGTCTTTGCGCATGAGCCCTGCCATAAGGGTCCCGCCAGGTATTTCGACGAGTCGAACCCCAGCTTCGGAAGCGTTACTGCCAACGTATCCGGCGGCTGGCATGATGCGGGGGACTACGGGCGTTATGTATCGCCAGCCGCCAAGGCAGTCATCGATCTGCTGCTGGCCGGCGAGTATTTTCCGTCCATTGCGGACATAGATTTCGGCGGCCCCTGTAAATTATACGGAGAAGTGCGCCATGAACTGGAATGGCTGCTCAGGATGCAGGATCCGGGCACGGGAGGCGTATTCCACAAGGTCACGACGCAGATCCACGCGAACAGAGCATGTCCCCCCGAGGACGACCATGCGCAGCTTTACCTCTCCCCCATTTCCGCCCAGGCGACAGGCGGGTTTGCCGCAGCGACGGCTCACGCGTCACGCGCTTACCGCAAGCTTGACGCCAGATTTGCGGACGCGTGCCTGTCCGCTTCGATCAAGGCTTGGAAATGGCTCGAAAACAATCCAGGCGTAAACGAATACAAAGACCCGCCCTTCTTCCGTACCGGAGCCTATAACGATGCGAATTCCGCAGACGAACGCTGGTGGGCGGCTGCCGAGCTGTATGAAACAACGGGAGACGCGTCATATCTCGGCTATTTGTTGTCCGCTCCGCTGCCTGCTCCCGGTTTCGGGTGGGCTAATATGGGCTCATATGCCATGGTTGCATTTCTGACGGCTCAACATGCGGAACACGGCAGTGAGCTGTATGCCAAGGTCAGAGAGTATTACCTGAAGGAGGCGGACAGGCTCGTCAGTGTTTCCAGTAAGGAAGGCTACAGGATCTGTATCGAACAGTATGTCTGGGGAAGCAACATGGATGTCGCAAACAACGCGATGGCGTTGATAATCGCCGACAGGCTGAATCCACACAAAAAATACAGGCAGGCTGCTTTAGACCATTTTCACTATTTATTGGGACGAAATGCGACCGGTATGAGCTATGTAACGGGTTTTGGCGAAAATGCGCCGCAACACCCACATCACCGGCCGTCGATGATACCCGGGCAGGCTGTACCGGGGATGCTGGTCGGAGGTCCCTTCGAACGCATCTGGGCGCTTGAAAGGGATCCCGCGTCGAAGCTGTTCAGCGAAAGCACTCCTCCGGCAAAATGCTACACGGACATGTGGGAGAGCTTTTCGACGAACGAGATCTGCATATATTGGAATTCTCCGCTCGTTTTCATACTTGGCTGGCTGAATCAACGTATAATGGCATGAGGAGCTGAAAGAAATACATAATAAGATAAATCCGCCGGATACCTTAAGCCGTGCCCGGAAGGAGGCTTAAGAGAAATTTGGAGGCATCGATGATATACCGCAGAGCAACCCTGGAGGACATTGACCAATTGGTAGAATGCAGACTGGATATGCGTCTGGAACGGGAAGCCGGCAATACCGCCATCGGTATTGAGGAATTCCGAAGCAGTAATTATGACTATTTCAAAAAACATTTGCCGGACGGTAGTTTTATTGCCTGGGTCGCACTGGACGAGGGTAAAATCGTGGCGACGAGCGGCCTGTGCTTCTTTTGTGCACCGCCTACCTTCAGCAACCCTTCGGGCAATACGGCATATATCATGAACATCTATACGAAACCCGGATACCGGAATAGAGGCATCGCCTCAAAGCTTACGGGACATATAATCCGGGAAGCCAAGTTGAGAGAATGCGGTAAAATCACGCTACACGCTTCCGAGATGGGCCGACCGATATATGTAAAGCACGGTTTCAGGGACGTCGGCGGCGACATGGAATTATATCCTGGTGGGACTGTACCTTGATGAAGCAAGCGTTGTTTGATACAATTTAAATAAATGTAAAAGTATACCAATATGTTAAGTAATTAAAATCGAAGGAGTGAAAGTTATGATGATGGCAGGCGGTATTTTCATAGTACTTTTATACGCTATCCTCCTGGTTCTTGGAATAGGAATGTTCATTCTACTGTTTGTTCTTGGAATGAAGGCTTTGAGGGCTTTGGATATCTATATCAGAAAAAATCAATAGAAATATGGGGTGAGGTCATGGCAAAGATATCAAAGGAACGCAAGGCCACATATTACATAGGACTTGGCATGCTGGTCATCGGGTTGATACTCTTTTTCTCGGTATTCGTATCAGTAGCCGTTTCAATGGCAAATCCGTCGGGCTTTAGTATCCCGCCCTTTCAGAACGGAATATTCGGGTTTATACTGATAGCTGCCGGCGGTTTCGTCATGAATATAGGCGCCAAAGGCGCCGCAGGCTCCGGGCTCCTGCTGGACCCCGAAAAGGCGAGAGAGGACCTGAAACCGTTCAACGAGGCCAAAGGCGAAATGATCAACGATGTAATCAGCAATATAGGAGTTGTCGAGGAACTCGTCAAGCCGCACGAACACGAGGAGAAAGAGATCATAAAGCTCAAATGCCGGAGCTGCGGGACGCTTAACGATGAAGACGCTAAGTTCTGCAAGGGCTGCGGAGGCGAACTATAATAGTCAAGCGGCATTGTCGTCCTCTCTGGAACCCATTATGGCCTAGCCGGATTCGAAAAAGCAGGCTATTCATGTCACAAAAATATTACGTATCCCCTACCAAACGGTAAAGAATTTACTAGATTGGATTTTATGGAGTTCTGAATGACTACGGATGAGATCATAAAATACTGCCTTGCAAAAAAAGGAGCATATGTGGATTTTCCTTTCGGTGACAGCCCTATGTGCATAAAGGTCGCAAACAGGCTTTTTGCGCAGATTTATCCCAAGCCGCAGGATCGCAGGCTCACTCTGAACTGCGACAGGGCTGCGGGCGAATTTTACAGGAATGCTTATCCGGGCACAGTCACGAGGGGTTATCACTGTCCCCCCATACAACAGCCGTATTTCAATACGGTCCTTTTGGACAGGGATATTTCCGACGATGAGCTGAAAGCGATGATCGACCACTCCTATTCCACCGTAGTCGGCAAGCTGACGAAGAAACAAAGGGAAAGCCTTTTATAAGATAAACCGGCTGCACGACCCGCATACTTCCTCCGCTGAAAAAATCCGTCTGAAAATCCCAGCGTAAAAGCTTTTACAAGGAGGGACCCATGAAAAAGATCAGACTACTGATTTTTGCAGTTTTGATCGGATTGGTCGGACTGACTGCCTGCTCCGGCGGCAAAGAGGCTTCACAGAACGCAGGTACGGCGGAGAACACAGTTAAAACGGAGAGCTCCACCGCCAAAGAGGCTTCTCAGAACGCAAATCCAGCGGAGAACACAGTTGAAGCGGTGAGCTCCACCGCCAAAGAGGCATCAAAGCTGGCTGAAGTCTCCGGGGATTACTATGAAAGCGTCCCGACGGAAAAAAACCGTGTAGAGCTGTACAAGTTAAACGAACGGCTCTGGGTACACAAGACCTACATGGATATCGGCGGTGTCGGCACGCCATCCAACGGGTTGATCGCAATCACATCGGACGGCCTGTTCCTGGTTGATACGCCCTGGAACAATGAACAGACCGGCGTTCTGTTGAAGCTGGCAAAGGATGTGTTCAAGCAAGACATTACCGATGCAGTCATAACGCATGCGCATGCCGATAGAATAGGCGGCATCGATACGCTGCTTGAAAACGATATAGAAGTCAGGTGCATCGGACTCACAGCAAAGGAAGCGGAGAAAAATGGTTTTACAAAGCCCGGTACGATCATCGGCGAAGAGGCTGCTTTCTCAGTCGGAGATATCGACATCGAAACCTATTATCCCGGCAGAGGCCATTCTCCCGACAATATAACTGTCTGGTTCCCCAGGTACAAGGTGCTATTCGGGGGGTGTCTGCTCAAGTCCCTGGATTCAAAGGACAAGGGAAGCATTACGGATGCGGACCTCGAACAGTGGTCTTCATCTGTCCGCAAGCTTGTTGACAAGTATCCCGACGCCGAAGTCGTCATTCCCGGGCATGGGCAATGGGGCGGCTTGGATATATTGAAGCATACGGAAGAACTCGTAAACTAGAAATTAGTGACATAAAAAGTTAATTTAAGTATGATAAAAGCTCGGATATCAGCCGATATTCAATTTGGAGGATGGATGAACAATGAGTATTGTGAGCGTAAACGAGCATAACCGTAAC
The DNA here is from genome assembly GCA_023412915.1 of Bacillota bacterium. Lineage (GTDB taxonomy): Bacteria > Bacillota > Clostridia > Acetivibrionales > DTU013 > JAEYOM01. The sequence continues at coordinate 114,148 of JAEZRE010000019.1, read as the reverse complement.
ATGGTTGCCGAGCTGGTAGCCAACAACTGGGGCTCCCCGTTGGTGGTTTCAAGGGGCAGGGCCCACAGGCCCGCGGATCTTCCGGGCTTCCTGTACATGGAAGGCCCCGATATAAAGGGCATGATCTCATACGATATTAGTGACAACGAATGTGAGATTGTCCTGCTCGAGAGTTTCGAAGAAAGCAAAGGTGTAGGCAGTGCCTTGCTGATGCTTACAATCGAGACCGCAACGAAGCTTGGCTGTAGCAGGATATGGCTTATAACGACAAATGACAATACAAAGGCAATGAGATTCTATCAGAAAAAATGGTTCGACATGAAAGCGGTCCACCATAACTCGATAGCGAAGGCCAGACAGCTCAAGCCTGAGATATCGCTGTACGGCAATGATGGAATCCCGATACTGCACGAGATCGAATTCGAAATGCTGCTGAATGCGGAAAATGAATAGCGCTCCGGCATATTTAGTAATATAATTGAGAAATAAATACATCCCTTAGTTGTCTGTTTATAAGCGGGACAGCTCTCCTGTCCTAAAACCCGAGGAGCCGTGAATGGACCAGAATAATCTCGAAGCCAAACCACTATCCCAGTTTATAACCGGTTATGACCTGCATCTTTTTAACGAGGGCAGTCACCATAAAATATTTGAAAAGCTCGGGGCGCACCCTGCGATCCAGGACGGCCAAAGCGGGACACATTTCGCTGTCTGGGCTCCGTCGGCTCAGAGCGTGAGCCTCGTATGCAATTTCAACAGCTGGGACGGCAGGGCGAATCCTATGAAAAGGCTCGACGGTTCGGGGGTTTGGGCAGTCTTTATCCCTGGTATTGCTCCGGGCGAGGTATACAAATATGAAATCATGACCCCCTCGGGCGAACTGGTACAGAAAGCCGATCCTTACGCCTTTTACAGCGAACTCAGGCCCGGTACGGCTTCGATAGTGTACGACCTTGACAATTACGAATGGCGCGACAAGGAATGGATAAGCACGAGAGATTCCGACAGCACCTTTGACAAGCCCGTTTCCATATATGAAGTGCATCTCGGCTCATGGGCGCGTTCGGAAGACGGCGGCTTTTTATCGTACAGGGATTATGCCGCAAGACTTGTCGACTATGCGGCGGACATGGGCTATACGCATATCGAGCTGCTTCCTGTAGCAGAGCATCCTCTCGACGATTCGTGGGGCTACCAGGTGACGGGGTATTATTCCGTCACAAGCCGATACGGGCGTCCTGAGGATTTCATGTATTTCGTGGACGAATGCCACAGTCGCGGCATCGGCGTTATAATGGACTGGGTGCCCGCCCATTTTCCAAAGGACGGGCATGGTCTTGCGCGTTTTGACGGCACCGCGCTGTATGAACACAAGGACCCCCGCCTGGGAGAGCATCCCGAATGGGGAACGCTGATCTTCAACTATACGCGCCATGAAGTCCGCAACTTTCTCATTGCAAACGCAGTATTCTGGTTCGAAAAATACCATGTGGACGGTATCCGCGTAGATGCCGTCGCGTCCATGCTCTACCTGGATTACGGCAGGAAAAAGGGCCAGTGGATCCCGAATAAACACGGAGGCAATCAAAACCTTGGCGCAGTAGAATTTCTCAAGCAGCTAAATACGACAGTATATGAATATTTCCCGGGAATAATGATGATCGCGGAGGAATCCACCTCCTGGCCGATGATAACAAAGCCTCCCTATACGGGCGGTCTTGGGTTTACATATAAATGGAACATGGGCTGGATGAACGATTACCTGCGATACGTCGGTATGGACCCGGTATACCGAAAATATCACCAGAACCTGATCACCTTTTCAATAATGTATGCCATGTCGGAAAACTTTGTCCTTGTGTTGTCGCATGACGAAGTGGTACACGGCAAATATTCGATGGTCGGGAAAATGCCGGGAGACTATTGGCAGAAGTTCGCGGGTCTGAGAGTGACCTACGGCTATATGTACGGTCATCCGGGCAAGAAGCTGCTGTTCATGGGAAACGAATTCGGCCAGTTTATTGAATGGGACTTCCATAAAGGTCTGGACTGGAACCTGCTCGATTACGACAAGCACGCCGGTCTGAAGAACTACATGCGGGATCTGAACAGGCTTTATACCTCGGAAAAGGCAATGCACGAGGTGGATTTCAGCTTTGACGGTTTCGAATGGATAGATTGCAACGACAGCGACCACAGCGTGATATCCTTCATCCGAAAGAGCCGCGCTTCGGAGGATATACTCGTTTTCATATGCAACTTTACTCCTGTGGTATATGACGATTACAGGATAGGAGTGCCCTTTGAAGTATATTACAAAGAATTGCTCAACAGCGATTCCGAATCATATGGCGGCAGTAACATCGGCAATCTCGGCGGCGTTCAAGCGGACAATATACCACAAATGCAAAGACCATATTCTCTGAAAATAAGGATCCCTCCGCTCGCTATGGTCGTGTTCAAACCGGAGTTTAAATCCGCAAAGAAAGACTTGTAAGCTAGCCCTTGTTCCGACGCCATTCGGCTATTTTACGGGCCTGTTCGACGTTCCAGTTGTATATTTCATTGTAGCCCAGGCTTTTAGCCCTGACTACCATATCGTTATAAAGCGAATTGAATTCGGTCTGATCCTTTGCAAACACCATCCTCCAGGAATAATTCCTGATAACCGTGGAAACCTGACCTTTTTTCTGTTCGAGCGATTTACTCATGTTTTCGGGCGCTTTGCCTGTAAACACCGGGTCCGCTACGGCAAGCAGGCCGTTTTCTTCGAAGTATTCCCGCGCTGTGAGGATGCCCATCCTTTCCCTCCACTCTGTAACTAGCTCCGAAGGTCTGCTGTTGAGGTATGAACTCCAGAGATGGTAGTCATAAGCTTCACCCGTCTCAGGGTTAATCGCAGTCGGCTGTATGGGGTCTATGTTTATCTGATTCTGCCCGTCTTTGAACGTACCGCCGCCGAATTCGGCAGGTACCGGCTCGGGGTTGTTCGGGAGCGTTTTCATACCGTACTCCGTCAGGCAGGGTTTTCCGTCTCTGCCGATATCCCAGGCAAGGCCTCTAGGCCCAGCTTTGATTGTCTGGAATCCCTCGGGAGAATACATCCAGTTGATCAGCTGCATTATCCTCTCCGGACAGGCCGCACCTGCCCCGATCGAGATGAGCCTGTCGCCTCCGTACGGATTGTAGCCCTGGGAATATATCTTCTCTTCCGTAAACGGCACAAGCTTGAAGCCTTTTCCCTGCGCCTGGCGTTCCTGGGTGTTATAAATATTGTCCATCCAGGGAAACCATGAGAAAAGGACCTGTCCGTCTTTCATCTTGTTATTGACATCCTCATACTTCTGAGATATGGAATCGGGATCAAGCAGCCCCATCTGGTTTGCATTGAAATACAATTCAAGGCATTTGACATAATAACCGTCCGGATCCAACACGCTTTGATACTCATCGGCTTTAGCAGATATCAGGGCATACCCGATCGGATTGAACCCATCTGTCTCATCGAAGCCGTAAACATCGCAGTACTGCTTGGCAAGGCACATCTTATCGCTGTCCCAGTCACTCCAAAGTGAAAACCCGTAGGTCGGCCAGCCGGACTCACTCTTCGGTTCCAGCCGCTGCATCTGCTTGAGGACCGGCAGGTAATCCTCCAGTGTGTTTATCTTTGGGTATCCCAGCCTTGCATACAGATCCCAGCGAAGATCAGGCCCCCAGGTCATGTCTTCTCCCTCGGAAGGTCCGCCCGGCATATTCGCCGCGTTGTAACCGAGTCCGTATACAGCGGTCCCTCCGCCCGAATTGACTCTGGCTTTTTCCAATACCTTGGGATAGTTGTCCACTATCTCCCGGCCGTATTTTTCCAACAGCCCGTTTTGGGTCATATCCAGAAGGAAACCGCGCGATATCGAATCCAGATATTTGGAATCGTTGTTGCCATATATTACGAGGTCCCCAAGATTTCCGGAGGCCAGAAGTGTTGAGAATTTGGCTTCGCCGCCTTCGACGTTGGAAGCGACTAAATTCATTCTTATATTGAACTTGTCCCTAACGATTTTTCCGAACCAGCCCGACTGTATACCCGAATAATTGCCCAGCATGGTAAAGACGTTGATGTTATATAATTCCATACCCGAGGCGCTTTCCTGCACCGGTTGTACAGAGCCGTCCGAGACCGTTTCTACCGCCGTCTCGGCAAGCTTTCCGCCATTTGGGCCGAATACGCATGAAGCGAGACTCATAATCATCAAAAAAGCTAGCGAGCAGGTTAAAAACCTCTTCATCAAATGCCTCCCATATAACTGGTATTACCAAATCAATTCTCGAGCCCGCTTTTCACTGCTGACTGACCGACTGCTTCCGACGCTTTTCCGAAAAAGGAGTATACCTGCTCCTTCATCGAATTGTAGTCGGTCAGATTCAATAAAGCCGCTTCTGTGGCTCCCTCCTCCCGCTCCTGCTGCTTTCCGGCACGGAAAAGAAGAGAGGTCTCGTTGAGCAGACCGCATAAAAAATTAGCGATCATGTTTTTGCCGAGCCACTTATTATCCTCTATATGTCTGAACAGCTCATCCAGCACGTTGTCGGTTTTTTTACCGTCCGCCGTCCGCAGCGCGTTCATGAGCTGTTTGGTGAAATTGTTTCCCTTCGAAAGGAGTTCGCCGGTTTTTGACGCGTTATCCTGCTGCAGTGCAGCCAATTCGGAATAGTACACGGACGACGTCTCCCGCCAGAAATTTGCAAAATCGAGCGCTTCCCTGGCCTGCCGGCTTGTGGTATGCAAGTCTCCGGCGCCTTCCACAGGCGACCCTATCCCCATAACGACCTGCACGCCTTTCTTGCCGTAGTAATCTGAAATAGTTTCGACCGCATGCCGCAGGACATCGGAAGGTATATCTCTCTGAACGTCCAGTACAAATAGCGTCAGGTAATCTCCGTTGACTGCGGTGACAAAATTAATTCCGGCCCTTACCAAGCCGGACCTCAATTCGGTGTCAGCCCCTTCAAGATCGACAGCGAGCACCGCTTTGCCTGCACAGCGGGCAGCGGGATACTCCGTACCGCCTTGTAAGGCCCCGGCGGCTACGACAGAATATTTTCCTGCCGAAGGAAGTATGCCCAGGGATGTCGCCTGCTTTACAGTATCCTCGGAGGCCTCGTCGCCGAGAAGTTCCAGCAGCAGTTCCCTCCTGGCGGTAACGAAGTCGTCGTCCAGCAGGTCCTTCAGCACCCTGTGTCCATCCTTCTTTTTCGCGTCGCTCACGCATTTGTCTGCGGCCTTTTTCACGACCTCCAGGAGCTCCTCTTCTTCAACGGGCTTTAGTATGTATGCATCTGCATTCATATTTATAGCTTCCCTGGCCAGTTTGAAATCGTCATATCCCGTCAGTATGATTATCTTTACATCCGGCATGAATTCCCTGATGCTTTGGCCCATTTTCAATCCATCCATACCGGGCATCTTGATATCCGTAATTATTATGTCCGGACGAAGAATGCGGGCTTTGTCGATTCCTTCGAAGCCGTCGCAGGCCGCTCCCGACAAATCTATCCCGAGGCTCCCCCAATCAAGGAAATCCATCAGGCCTTCTCTTTCCCACTTCTCATCCTCAACGATCAATAGCTTCAGCACTTTAAAAACCCCCTGCTCTGATGGTTATGGTAAACTGGGCGCCTATCCCCGGTCTGCTGAAAACTTCGAAGGTATGGCCCTTTTCATAATATGCACGCAGTCTTTCGATCACGTTTTTGATGGCATAACCGCCTCCGGTTCTTTCGACCTTGCCCGCCGAAACATCGGTGAGCGTCCGGCCATCCATGCCGACGCCGTCGTCGATGACCTGCAAAACCAGGTCGCCGTTTTTCAATTCAGCCCTGAGGATCAGCGTTCCGTGCGCCCGTTTCGGTTCGATTCCGTGATTCAAGGCATTTTCGACGAGAGGCTGCAGAAGGTTCTTCATAATCATGCAGTTCAATGCCCCCTCATCAAGTATGTACTCTGCATCGAACATATCGCCGAACCGTATTTTCTGTATCTGCAGATAGGCCTTAACCATATCTATCTCATCCTTGACGGCTATTGCGCTACCGCCCTTGCTCAGTACCAGCCTGTAATACTTCGCCAGCGAGTTCGAAATACGTACGACCTCGTCCTGATTTCCTCTCCTGCCCACCCAGGATATTGTCGCCAGCGTATTGTAAAGAAAATGAGGGTTGATCTGGGCTTCCAGGGCTTTCAACTCCGCATCCCTCTCAAGGAGCTGAATCTTGTAGACAGTTTCCACAAGCTCGTGTATCCTTCCTGTCATGTGGTTGAAATTCAATGCCAACTCGCCGAATTCATCCATTGCGTTGACAGGCACGGAGACGTCGAGGTTGTTCTCCTTGACCTGTTTCATGGCCTTGACGAGTATTTTCAGCCTCCTGAGCAAGGCGTTGGTTATAAAGTAGATTATAAAACCGAGAAGTACCGATAATACAGATAATACGATGAGCAGGTTCGCTATCGACGCCCTGGCATCGCTGTTGAAATTCTCCACGGGGAATATGCCCACGATGCTGCAGCCTATATCCTCCACCGGCGTGGTGATGACTATGGATTGTCTCCCGTTGAGCTCCTCCAATTTGTTGACGGCATTCTTATTGTCGAAGCCGGAGATCCCCATGGCAGCTATGTTTTTAAGATACAGGGCCGGTATGTTGTTCGATACGATGCTGCCTTGCGAATTAACGACAAATATTTGTCCCCATTTGCTCATGACGGTGTCTCTGAGCATGTCGAACAGCAGGTTTTCCTTAACTTCTATCTCAACTGTGCCTATACTTGTTTGCGAAGCCGAAACCGGCGGAAGGATCGAGCCTGAATATGAAAATACCTGCTCAGGTTCGTCCGGTCCGATCCTCAGTATGTTCCCAATGGAGCCGTGAGCGGTAACCCAGCCGCCCTCAGTATGGATGGAGCTCTCGACCTCCCCGAACTTTTGGGGGGAGTCGTCCTTTCTTATACTGTAATAGCTGCCGGTCATTTCGGTAAAAATCGTCCTGGGCGTATATATCTTTATGGAGTAGATAAGGTTGTTCTGGCTGTGAACGTTTTCAAGCATCGGGGAGATATCGAACTGGAAATCCGTGAGTCTGTCGTTTTCCTTCTCATATTCATAATAAAAAACAGACTGTACGGAATCGTTTGTCGTAATGATCTGGGTAATGTTCTCGATCAGCTTCACCTTTTGCATTATGCTTGCGCGGGTCTGAAGGAGGTTCCTCTCCATAACCATTTTCGCCTGCGAGATCGAGTCGTCGGAGGATTTCATGTAGAAATACATGCCAAAAAAGGCCATAGGAATAATAAGGACCAGATAATAGGCAAGTATGAACTTCCAGCTGACACTAAGGTTCCTTAAGAAAAGAGGGATCCTTTTCACATCTTTCTCCTGTACTTCAGCCGTGAATCATTATGTTTATCTATAAGTATACCAGAGAAGACGGATCTGGACAAGAAAATCCAGTTAGGCATGGAAAAAGGTAGAAGACTAGTCGAACAGCTTCGACAGCTCTTCGTACTTGTCATGCGTCAGAAGAGCATCCTTGTCGATACCCTCGAGCTTCACTATGTAGGTCCACCGTCCATACGGGTAGATTTTGCTGACCGCGCCGAGATTTATAATATAAGATTTATGGCATCTGAAAAACAGGTCGCTGTCCAGCTTCTCCTCGATCTCGCTCAAACCCTCGGACGTCGAAAAACGGCCGTTTCCGGTGTAAATGACCGTGCTCCTGTCTTCACGCTGTATGAGTATTATGTCTTTGACGTCTACAAGGCTGATGCTGTCCTTGTTGCGGATCATGAGCCTCTGCGGCGTCCCGGCATTGCTGTGCGGCCTGTTGACAACTGAAACGTCGGGCTTGGCCGTGCTTAAGTTCTTGATACGATCCAGCGTCTGATTGAGTCTTTCCACCCTAAAGGGCTTGACAAGGTAATCGAAAGCATAGACTTCAAAGGCCTCGGGCATATACTCATCGTGAGCCGTCGCGAAAACAATGATAGTTTTCGGTTCTATATCGGAAATCCTTTTTGCACATTCCACGCCGCTGAGCCCGGGCATTTCCACGTCGAGAAAAACCACGCCGGGACGCAGGGCTTCAAAAAGGCGGAGAGCGGTTTCACCGTCCCCCGCCTCGCCTGCTGTCTCAAAATCACCGGCTTTTTCCACGGCTTTTTTTATAACAAGCCGCATACCCGGCTCATCATCGGCAACCAGCACTCTGATGCTCAAGTATCACCACCGGCCCCTTCTGAGGCATTTTGGTTTGCCGAGCACCTCGGCCATGATAATGCCTGATAAAAGATTATCTTCGTTGAAATTCAGCTTCAACTGCTTTTCATAGCTATCGGGCGCCTTACTCCGGACCGGCGCGGAAGCAGCTTCAGCTTTGCCGGTATTGGCAGAGGCGTTTGTACCGGAACGGGAGCCTGCGCCGACCATCCGTGCCATACCCGTTGTATTTGCAGTCCCTGGACCTGCTGGCTGTGACGAGCCTTCCGTACTACCGGTCGCCGCACCTGCGCCGCCCTGTCCCGGAGCCGGATCGCCCGGCGCCTCACGGTAGACATCGGAATCCGACCCAAAGCCGGCTTTATCCTGCGTAACGCCCGCCCCGGACTGCCGCGAGCCTCTCCCTGCCGCTGGAGCGGTATTGTTGGGAGTGACCCGGAATATCTGCACATTTTCCCGCTGCGACGGCAGAGGGCTCATGCGGCCTGCCCGCATTGACTGCTCCGCTTGCATAAGCGCACCCCTGACAGCTTGCTCGAGAATACCAAAACTATTATAATTGGATTGCATTTTATCGCCCTTCCTGATATACTTTCAGCCTATTTTCTGGTTACGCTTTCGTTTGTATCCGGTTTATTAACCTTTGAAATAGAATCCCGCATCTGAGTATCAGCGATCATATTCTGCATGTTGTAATAATCCATGACTCCCAGCTTCCCACTGTTTAGAGCGCTTGCCATAGCCTTCGGCACCTCTGCCTCCGATTCCACGACCTTGGCGCGCATTTCCTGGACAAGAGCCTTCATTTCCTGCTCCTTTGCAACTGCCATCGCACGCCTTTCCTCGGCTTTTGCCTGGGCGATGTTCTTGTCCGCTTCAGCCTGCAGGGTCAGAAGCTGTGCTCCGATATTCCTGCCTACGTCGACGTCCGCGATGTCTATCGACAGTATCTCGTAAGCTGTTCCAGCATCCAGACCCTTGCTGAGCACGGTCCGCGAAATGGAATCCGGATTTTCAAGCACATCCTTGTGCGACTGTGAGCTGCCTACCGTCGTTACTATACCTTCTCCTACCCTCGCGATGATCGTCGCTTCGCCCGCGCCGCCGATGAGCCTGTCGAGGTTGGTTCTTACAGTTACCCTTGCCTTGACAAGAAGCTCGATACCGTCCTTTGCAACCGCAGAGATGTTCGGAGTCTCTATGACCTTGGGATTGACGCTCATCTTAACAGCTTCAAGTACGTCCCTGCCTGCCAGGTCGATTGCCGCCGCCCTGACGAATTGCAGGTTCATATCGGCTCTGTGTGCCGCGATCAGAGCATTTACCACCTTGTCGACGTTACCACCGGCCAGATAGTGCGCTTCAAGCTGGTTGACGTTGAGATCGAGTCCGGCTTTGGACGCCTTTATGAGGGGCAGTATGATCTTGGCCGGGCTGACCCTTCTTAAGCGCATGCCTATGAGCGTGAATATCCCGACCCTTACACCGGCCGCAAAAGCCGAGATCCAGAGTCCCACCGGGATGAATGTAAGGAAAATCGCCAGAAAAATGAATACGACGATGACTATCAAAGCAATGAAAAAGTATTGCATATATTTACCCCTTTCAAATATTATTATTACCTATTAATGCAATTACAGCAGCCGCATTACGAAACGCTTGATTTTTGAACCACCACGATCCTGTGACCTTCGACCTTCGTTATGATGACTGCTGAGTCCTTGGGAATAAATTCGCCTTCGGATACCACGTCCAGCTTGACCCCGCTGAAATCAGCCGTGCCCGACGGCCTTAACACTGTCAGAGTCTTACCTTCGCTGCCTATGAAATATTTGAGATCGTCCGACCCCGTAAAGCCCATATCGTCATCGAGCGATGCATTCAATACCAGATGCCTCGCAAGATGGCCCTTTGTCGCCGATTGCAGCACTATCATAAAAGCTACGCCGAGTATTGCGAGCAGAATCACTATCATGATAAGTGCCTGCAGCGGGGTTTTTGCAGTCAGTATGACTCCGGCTACGAGCAGTATTGCGCCTATTATACCGGGTGCCCCGATTCCTGGGTGGAACATTTCTATTATTATGAAAACAAGCCCTGCAATTATGCACACCCACGGAAGCCAGGTCAATCCGGCAAGCATCAACGAAAAATCCATATGAACACCTCCAGTTGATCCCATTATATAGCCGGCATTTCAGACATTTAACATGTGTTTCACAAATGATACGCTTGGGATGCTGAAATGTCTCTTTTTATGGTTTTGGATATCATCGTTCCATCTGCTGTCTTGGAAGACATCCCGAAAATACGGTGTGTTTGTCGTCGCTTGCAACGCTGATAGTTCCTCCGCAGTTCTCCAATATCTCCTTGCAGATTGCCAGCCCCATGCCTTCGCCGTTATCTCCCTTTGTCGTGAACCCGGGCTCGAAGATTTTTGCCAGATGCTGCGGAGGAATTGGAGTCCCGTTGTCGATCACCTTGAAACAGTGGTTTCTGAGGTCTTCCGACAATTCTATCCCGATATTTTTCTCACCCTGTTTATCGGAAAGCGCGTAAACCGCATTGTCAATGAGATTGCCAAGTATCCTGCAGAACTCCCACGATTCGATTTTAAGATCCTTGAGCTGAGTCGTCACATTAAGCTCGGCTGCTATCCCATGCTTCTCGCATGTCAGTAGCTTTGCCTGCAGAAGCGCGTTTACCGCCGCATTCGAGGTCTTCATTACCCTGCTGACCTTTTGGATATCGGTGTATATCTTCTCTATATACTCGGATGCAGGTTTGTATTCGTCCATTTCTATGAGCGAGTGAACGACTTGGAGATGGTTCATAAAATCGTGCCTCTGGGCGCGCAGTGAATTATTGAGCTTTTCGAGCCTCGCGAGAGTATCCTCGAGCAATTGGAATTGATATACCGAACGAAGCAGACTGCTTCTGTTCTTGAAGGCGGCAAGGCTGTTTATTATAACCGCCGCGAGAGTTACTGTCAGGAGGATTATGATCCACGGGTTCCTAAGCAGTCCTGGGCCGTCCCCGTTATCCACCAGATAAAGCAGAACGGCGGCAATCAGCGCGATCTGGGTAAGGTTGATAATAATGATCATGATTATCGTTGTTCCCGGATCGATTTTCTTATTCATACCGTTACCTCCGAATACTTGTTATCAAGCCCTTTCCGGGGGCTTTGCCCTATCCGGAGACGCAAGAAACACTGCCATATTCAGTATATCTTGTATAAACGATACATTCAATAGCAGCGTAGGGACTGCAAGGACGGAAATAAAAACCCCGGCAAGTACCACCAGGATGTCGGTTCATGGTGTATATATGTGCTTTTCACCCGGCTGCTTCCGTTTGGACGGGAGAAGATAATCTTTGAGGATTAAAACCTTGAAGAAACCGCATATCAAAAGGCTTGTGCTTATAAAGAGCAGTGACCAGCCGACATCGGGCACATTGAATAGTAGTTGCTGCCAGTTGATATTCATCCTTCCCGGTATGTATAGAATAAAGACAGGAAGAAGGATATAGACTGCCAGGGTCAAAAGGATGGCTTTAACAAAGCTGCCCCTGCTTTTCGCCAGCCGCTTTTTAAAGCTTCCAAGACGTATGAAGGAGAACACCAGAGCAAGCAATATCAATATGCACAGTACCAGATATATGCTGTAGGTCACTGTTGCAGGGTAACGGTTCAGATCCAGTATCCCCCCTTTGGGAACATCGTCGGGATCCGAACCGTAAAGGATATTGATTATGCCGCTTTCGATCCTATCCCTGTAACCGACCTTGAACAATGAGGTTGCTGTACTGCTCGAGGTATTGTAAACAAATGCGACGCCAAGCGACTCATCCGGCAGGATCTTCAATTTTGACTGGTAATCGGTCAGCTCGCCCCCATGGTAATAGCTTCCGGAGGTAACATACCATCCGAGCCCGTAGGATTCCCATTTCGATATCCTTGCAGCAGGTTCGAGCATAAGCGCGAGACTATCGGCGGATATGATCCTGTTGCTTTCATACATGCCGCCGTTCATCAATGCGAGCATGTATTTCGCCAGATCCTCCGAACTGGTTATGACGCCTGCGGCAGGTGTGAAAGCAGTCCGGTACGGCATGCCTGAAACTACAGGAAATCCGAAAATGGTCCGATACCCTACTGCCATTCTATCTTTTTTTGCTTTCTCCGGTGGTGTCTCTCCCGTTAAAAAGTAACTGTGACTCATTCCGAGGGGCTCAAATATATTCTGTTTAATATAGTCTTCATATGACATACCCGATATTATTTGTATAAGTTCGCCCAGTATTATGTAATTCATATTGTTATATTGGAATTTTTCGCCGGGAGGGGCCGCAGGTTTCAAATTTTTCATTCTTTCGACGAGCCTGCCGATCGAATCACCATTTCCGGTAACAGAAGCGATGCTGAACTCTGCAGAAGGTCCTATTCCGCTGGTATGGCTTAAAAGCTCCCTGACGGTGATAGCCTGCGACGCCTTCGTATCCGCGAGCTCAAACCGGGGAAGATATGTGCGGACCGGCTCGTCAAGCGATACCCTGCCCGCGTCGACCAATTGCATCACAGCCAGCGCAGTAAAGGTCTTGCTTACCGAGGCTACCTGGAATGGAGTTGCAGGGGTTACCGTGCGCCCCGTTGGATCGGCAATTCCATAACCCTGGGTATAAAGGACCTTGCCGCCTTTGACTATAGCTAAGGAAAAGCCGGGTATACGGCATTCCTTCATCATTCTTTCCACGTAGCCGTCGATCTTTTTCAAATCCGGTTCGGCCTGCAGCCCCTCAGCGTTTGCAGCATTATTCAGCAGAAATGCGGCTGCCAATATAAAGATCGGCAAAAATAAAAATACCTTTCTGAGCATCTCGAACCCCCCCACCGATGGTAATAACTTCTACCAATTATTTGCATATTAACATTCAGATGTAACACTTTCAATTAGCATGATATCCATAAAAGGTATGGCAAAATTGTTAATTTTTCAACGTAATTTGAATTTTGGGGATAAAAAAAAGCCTCACTGCGTGAAGCTTCATACGGTCGATTATGCCGCCCAAGGGCGGATAATCATGATATGATGAAACAGGAGGCCGAAGTACAACTTGCGTCCTCCTGCTTCAGTGGTGACCCATAGGGGACTCGAACCCCTGTTATCGCCGTGAAAGGGCGGTGTCTTAACCACTTGACCAATGGGCCATAAACATAGTTTTGCATGCGCTATAGTGGTGCCGCATGCAAAATAAGTGGTAGCGGCGGTCGGATTTGAACCAACGACACTGCGGGTATGAACCGCATGCTCTAGCCAACTGAGCTACGCCGCCATATATTACGTAGGTGCCCCTACGCGCTTTACTATTGTAGCAGATGAAGGAACATAAAGTCAATAGGAAAGTTTCGGTCATTATATCCCATTATATTTCACAATATTCCATGAACAAGCGCAGTTACGCCAGCTTGATCCAGTGAATCCTCCTGTCCTTTCTGAAGCCGGCTCTGACTGCCAGCTCCATCGATGCGGTGTTGGACTCCTTTATATGCACGAACGGCACTTCACCCACCGCTACGAGCCTGCTTACCATGGCTTCGGTTATCCTCAGGGCATACCCTCTTCTCCTGTACTCCCCGAGCACGTGCATGAACCCTATTGCGCCGTCATCATGAGTCAGCGCCCATGCGACGAGCCTGCCGTCCTTTCGTATGCCGGCGCCGACGCCGTTCAGTATCCGCTCTTCGATGTAATCTATCGAAATGTATTCCTTGTAATCGGAATTGTTATATATTACAGGCGCATCAGGTATGGTCAGGTCCGTAACTTCGGGTTCTCCCGGCTTCATAGCGGGAAAGCCCTCCGTGGCTGGCTTCACATCTTCAGTCTGAACATTTTTCTCTTCCCGGCCGGTACGCTCAGACCCCGGCCTTCCATAGACCAGTTTCATGCTGGTCATGCGCGATCTTACCTCCCTGCCGCGGATCACCTCCGGCAGCATCCAGTCCTCGAGCACGGCGAAGCATTTGTCCTCCTCGTCAAGACCTTCGGTCAGACGGCCGAACTCCTCTTCCGATCCGCTGCTGATATAGACCCAGTCCTCATCGCTGGTTCCCCTTATCAGTACCGATTTGCCCACCCTGTCGAAGGAATACACAGGGTACGATTTAAGAAATTGAATGATGTTGACGTTGCGCACCGGGGCGCTGCTGAGAAGCTTTATATACTTGACCTTCAGGTGGTCCGTGACCCTTAGGAAAAGCTTCGGAAAAATATCCGGGTAGGTCAGCCCGCACGGCAATTGTTTGAACAGCTTTATACAGCCCATCTCACTTTCCGGCAGAGGCCCTAGTTCCCGTACATCGGCATAGAACAAAGCGCCGTAATCAGTCGTACCGCTATCAGTCACCGAATATGCGCAGACCGGTTCAAGCTCATACGCCGTCGCGCCGCTTTCTTCGTACAGCTCCCTCTTTGCGGCTTCCGTGATATCCTCGCCAGGTTCCCTGTGGCCGCCCGGGGTCTCCCAGGTGGATCTTTCCCGATGCTTTGCAAGTATCCAGCTGCCTCTGTGGGAAGCGCAAATTACCGCATATTTCAATTTACAGTTTTCTATTTCCCTGAACCCGTAAAATCCAATTTCCATAACCGCCCTGATAACTTCGGCATTTACCGGATTTGGAACCGGTCCACCCATTATATCATAATGGATGAATAAAATGGCCGGTATTACTCATAATATTTAACCGAAACAAAACTGATATTTGGAGGGTTCGTATGGCGGATAAGCGGGAAATATTCGAAAGAATAAATGAATTGATGGAGAGCAGCGGGCTTACATATGAGATAAATGATGTCTCAGGCCTCGAAGAATTCCTGGAAAATGACGACAACCAGCAGTACGAGGAGTATGAAGAAATCGAGAGCCTGTACAACGAGCTGCTGGATTATTCCTGCTATGATGAAGGCGATGAAACTTAAGTGCCTGCAGGCCGAATAATATTATTGTAATTAGTCCGGCGGGATTGTATAATAAAGTGAACAAGTTTCAATACACCCCTTCAGTATCGAAGGGGTGTTTGATTCAACGGAACATAAAAGATTGCCGCGCAGCATAATAATGTCGCTTATATGCTGGCACAATAAGCTTTGCGAAGTCTTGTTCAAAAATCAGAGACGCTCGATGCGCCAATGATTTTTTGTTATCACTCTTTTGGAGGTCCTGCCTGTGCTGAACATATATAAAACCAAAAACGACGAGCTGGTCAGTCTGGATAATTTTGAAGAGGGCGTTTGGGTCAACCTTGTAAATCCCGACGAGGAAGAATTGCAAAGAGTCGGCGGCCAGCTGAGCATAGACAACGAATTCCTTCGCGCCGCGCTTGACGAAGAGGAACGCGCCAGGATCGAGCATGATAACGACCAGTTCCTTATTCTCGTGGACGTTCCGGTCATAGACAGCGATGGCTATACCAATCTTTATTCCACCCTTCCGCTTGGCATCATCCTGCTAAAGGATGCAATCGTAACGATATGCCTGAAAGAAAATACAATTATCAAGGATTTTGAAAAAAAGAGGGTCAAGTCATTCCTGACGCACTTCAAGACCCGTTTTGTTTTCCAGATACTCTACAGAAACTCGGCGCAATACCTGCAGTACCTCAAGTACATAGACAAGTCCAGCAGCCGCATTGAAAACGAGCTTCACAAATCGATGAAAAACAAGGAGCTCATCCAGCTTCTCAAGCTCGAAAAGTCGCTGGTTTATTTCTCGACTTCCCTCAAATCGAATGAAATAGTGCTCGAAAAGCTTTTGAAGCACGAAGGCATAAAGAAATACCCGGATGACACCGATCTGCTCGAGGACGTTATCATAGAAAACAAGCAGGCCATAGAAATGGCCAACATATACAGCAGCATCCTTACCGGCATCATGGGAGCCTATGCGTCCGTCATTTCAAACAATGTGAACATAGTTATGAAATTTCTCGCTTCGGTTACGATCGTAATGGCTATCCCAACGATGGTCGCAAGCTTCTTCGGAATGAACGTACCGATGCCGGCAGGCCTGGGGGAGTTCAGGTACGCGTTTTTGCTCGTGCTTGGGATCGCCGTTTTGCTGTCGGTGGTGTCTGCAATTGTACTGGCAAGAAAAAGGATGTTCTGAACGACGACGTTACCCGCTAACGGCCAAGCCGATAGACGGACTGCACCTGCAGCCAACTATACCTGCCCGGCTCACCACTTCTCTACGAGGTGCTCCCAGTAACGTCTGGGCATAAGCTGCCGCTGGAGCTTCGGGTTCGAGCGGCTCTTTATCTCGAGCGTTTTGAAGAATTCCTTCCAGAGTGCCGAAAACTGTCTCTCCTCTTCGGTTGCGCGGGGTATCCCGTCAGCCGAAAACTCCGTTATAATCCACTCCTTTGTATTGTACAGAGCAGCTGTAGTTTCTCAAGATATTTGTCAAATAAAACAATAAGTATTTATCCGAGATACTGCGTGATAAGAGGCTGTTTTACGGGACTCTGTGAACTTTCATAAAACAGACTCAGAAAATAAAAAATCATAATAATAAAATCACGCCAGTCAAACATATACAATTCGCTGTAATATGCATAAATAGCTATTCACAGCGGTATTTATTATTATTGACGCCAAGAAAACCGCCTCAAACAACCGCTGGAAATCGAAAAACGTTATAACGCCCCGTTACATGCCGTTAAATTCATTGACATTGTCATAACAAATGGCTAAATATAGCCGTTACAAACACTAACGCTACAGAAATAATTTTAAACGAAATTTCAAAAAAGCTCAATAGGAATTACCATTAGCATGGTTACAAAATGTAAAAATCAGAAAAACCATGTAACCAACTAGAGAATCAAGGCTTTTGAGGCTTAGAAATGATTGATGAGCATGGTTACATTTGTCAAAAATAAAAAAGGCAGTTCAGAACCGCCTTAAGCACGCATAAATACTGTATTTGAGCATGGTTACATTGTCATTCAATAGGTAATATCATTTCTTCCGCAGCGACTCTTTTAATTATATCGACAATCTTACCCTTAATACGAACTATATTACGCTGATCATAAATTAGAGAGGTCATGTGATCGTTAGCTGGTCGCAATTCAATGATATTATCATTCTTAAAGAAATATTTTATCGTGCTCGACCCATCGACTTCAACCAGGGCCATTTCTCCGTTTTCCACTTCCGGCTGCGGCTTCACAACAACGTAATCTCCATCATCTATGCCAGCATCCACCATGGAATCTCCGGAGACTTGGATAACAAATGCATTGGAATGCTTGCCATTGGTATTAATTTTACCTATGTTATATTCCAGAATCTCTATTGGTGATCCTGCTGCTGATCGACCGATAACCGGAAGATATGAATATGAGCCTTTAGTTTCATAAATGCCTCTAGGATCTGCTACGGAATCATAAACAGTGTCATTATCACTAGTTTTCGTATTTTCATAATCGAAATGCATATTCTTGAATCGAGGGTTAGCTTCAGTATGGAGCTTCATCAGTTTCCGCACTTTATCAATTATTCTTTCTTCATGCCTGGACAAAACAGATTTAAGATCATCATTTGTGTATTTATGAGGTATGCCAGTGTCAATTATCACCTTGTTTAAAAATTGGTTATAGAGTGAAAGATTTGATAACAAGTCATAGACATAACCCATATATTCCTTCTGGAGATGGGGATCATGCTTAGTATCCGAAAGTAAATCAAATACCAATTTGAGAGAAAGCATTACTAGTGCTCTATTGGCATGAGGCTCATTCAACAGCATTTCATTCAGTTTATTAAGACTATCAGTTAATAATGTACCATAAAGATTGTAACTTTCATTTAGGCCACCTTGCAATTCATTATTTAGGCGTAAAAGGGATTCTTCAATATCATGCGCTGCATTATCTTTCTCTTTGAATGGCTCGAATTTCATCAATCCGGTACCATATCTCAACCATTCCTCGTTAACATTATATTCGATGCAGACTAACTTAACCAGCATGTCAGAAGGTGTATCGCCACCTATTTCAATATTAGATATATGTGATTTCGATACCTTTATCCGCTGTCCAAACTTTTCTTGAGACAAACCAAGGCTCTTCCTCAGTTCTTTCATTCTTACGCCTATGCCTTCCATATGATACCCCCAAAAATGTCCTGTGTCCAAACAACACTAGGACACTTTCCAAACTTTATGCTTGACTAGTTTGGAAAGTGGAATTAAAATATAATTGTGCGTTTGGATATAGAACTAATACGACTACATTTTATTTACAAGTCACATGCTTGTCAAGATAAATGGCAAAAAAAGGAGTGTTTCAAATTATGATGAGGCGACTGAATGAAATAAGCAAAGGGAAAAACCAGTTTGGGCTTAAGGTCGTAGAAGAGCTTTATGTTTTTGGCAAAAATCAGACTTGGCTTGCAGAACAGTGTGGTGTTAGCAGACAATACATTTCCCAAATTATCAACGGGCAGTTTAAACCAAGTCCTCTAATGACTCAAAAAATAGCTGATGTTCTCAATCTTGATGTTTATGAGCTTCGCAGGCTTGTTCTCAGAGCCTCTTAATATGCGAACCGAAACGGGGACATATTCCCCGTCTACCGGGGACAACCTCCCGGTACTGATGAGGTAGGTTACACGCGATAAGGGGTGCTTAAATGAAATCTGAAAAATATATAACTATGAATGAAGCTGCTGCACTGGAAGGCATGAGTTTGAATGCTTTTAAGGTATATAAACACCGCAATCCAGATAAGTTTCAAACCATGATAGTACCTTCAGAGAATTATGGGCCTAATCGCGTACTTATTGCGATTTCGTCCCTCTCTATTGCCGCGCAGAAAAATTACCATATCAATAATCTTATTAACATACATGAGTATATCGATAATACCAAATCCTCGGATGGCGACGAAGATGAAGCGTGGTATGTAGGCTACAACCTAAATGAGTATATCCACAAGAACGAAAAGCAATACTATGAGGCTATTGAAATGGCCAACCATATCAAGGAGTATCTTGCCTACGATGGTGACAATAAGACTGGATACACTGAGGTTTTTGCTCAGAAACTCGGTATGAGTGGTCGCAGCTTAAGGCGCAAAGTTGATCAGTATCTCGAAGGATCAACTTGGGCACAAGAAATGGAATGCACGGATGGCAAGAACTACGACTACTATAAAATTCTGTCGCTTTGCCGGAAGCCCAAATCATCATATTCAGTAGTCCTTAACGATGAAATGAAAGCCTGCATTGAAAACATCTGGTTCGACAAGCAGTTTTCGGAGAACCTGAGAAAGCAAAGAAGAGCTTATGCTATATTCTCAGAGCACGCCATTAAAATGGAATGGTATCCACTCCCTTCCTATCAGACGGTCAACCGGTATATCAATGAACTCAATGCCAAATTCAAGAACGAAAAGGACATGGCCTCCAAGGGTCTGCGTGAATTCCGTAGAAACAACATGCTCAAGCGTTACAGGAATACAGCATCCTTGAAGGTTATGGAGTTGGTCCAGGGCGATGGCCACACCTTCGACTTCTGGTGTACGGTTGAACGCGAAAATGGACACCAGGCTATTATCAGGCCGTATCTGGTTGGCTTTATCGATACCCGCAGCCGCTGCCTTCCTGGATGGGCAATCTGCGAAGTGCCATGTTCAGAGACAATCAAACATGTCCTTATGCATATGATCCATCCGAAAGCCGGGAGCCAGATCGACGGAGTGCCTAGATACCTCCTTCTTGATAATGGCAAGGAGTTCACATCAAAGACAATGACAGGCCGTCCGAGGACGGAAAGGTTTTCGATAGACAGTGCAACAGAAGGATTCTTTAAAAGCATAGGAATTGAATCCGACAAACGCAGCCTCCCATACCAAGGCTGGACAAAAGCTCAAATTGAACGTTTCTTCGGTACCCTCTGCACCGAGTTTTCCGCATGGTTCGCCTCATATACCGGTACTCTGACAGGTTCCAAGACGGCGGCAAAAGTCAAAAAGGATATCAAAGGTATGTTCCAGCGCGGGGAGCTTCCTACGATTGAAGAAGTAGCCGATAGATTTGATTACTTCCTTAATAATGTATATCACATCCGGGAGCATGAAGGCTTGAAGAAACAGAACGAAGAAAGCCCAATCCCGCTTGATGTTTTCTTAACAGCAGAAAGGTATTACAAGCCAGCTCCTCCGCTGGAGCATACTCTGACTATGCTGATGGAATGCGAGGCCAGGAAGGTCACTCCCATGGGTATCATTGCGAACAAGCGGCATTTCCAGCATGAGCTTCTCGCGCCATACTTCGGACAATGGGTCAATATCCGTTACAATCCGAGAAATCCGGATTACATATTCGTTTATGACAAAAATGGTGGGAAAATCTGCGAAGTCAACAGCTATGAAGGCCTTGATCCGCTTGCAAGATATGATGACACTCAGCTAAAAGAACACATCATGGAGCAGAACCGGCAGATCAGGCGCACCAGGGAAACGCTCAAGCAGCTCCGCACTCCTTATGAAGAGCGCATTACTGCAAAACAGGATGTCAAGGACAGGAAGATCCTGCTGCCTGGTCTGAAGGATGAACCGCAGCAAGTCGTATCCTTGCCTACGGACAAGCAGTACAGGGATGAAGTCAAAAGCAAGAAATCCAAACAGCACGATGATGAAGTAAACGAATTCTACGCCGCTCAGGCGCAGAAATTCTATAACAAAACCAAGCAGGCCAATTAAAAAGAGGGGGTATATATCATGACAAATGAAAGCACGGCAAAGGTTTACACGTTAAAGGAAGATGTTGCATCTATCACAAAGTCCTATCTATCCAAATCAGAAATGTCCATCACTGAACTTGCTGAGAAGTGCAGCCTTTCAAGGACAGCGGTTTCGCAGTACCTGGCCGGAAAATACGGTTCCAATCCGGAAAACATTGAAAAGGTTCTTGTCAATTTCCTGAAGGAGGCCGGAGCTACAGATGAAAAGCCCTCCTCAGCCAAGGCACTATCGGTACATAACAGCCTGACGCAAACCCAGGACGCAGACAATATCATCGGCGTTTGCCAATCATGCCAGGAGTATATGTCGTTAGGTGTCATAATCGGCAGGTCGGGCTACGGCAAAACCTTCACCCTAAAACACTACGCCAAAAACAGCGAACGTGTCTGTTATATCGAATGTGACGATAGTATGAGCAGCCGGGACCTGGTTGAGGCCATCGAGGATGCAATCGGTATTCCTACCGCCTACGGCACTATTTCAAAACGCACCAAGCAGATCAAGAAGTTCTTCAACACCAACAAGGGCTACCTGCTTGTCATTGATGAGGCGGACAAGCTGCTGAATAAATACACTCAGAAGAAAATGGAGATCCTCCGGTCCATCTTTGACCAGAGTGACGTCGGGCTGATCATCGCCGGTGAACCCAAACTGGAAGCAATGATCAAGTCCTACCTTCCCCGCTTTGCCAACAGGGTCGACTTTTATGCAAACCTGAAAGGCGTTTCAAGGAAAGAAGTCGAGAGATACCTCGATGGCTTAAATTTTCATCCGGCTGCCCTGGAGGAAATGATCCAGAGAGCGACAAACTCGCAGACCGGCTGTTTCCGTCTTCTGGATCGCACCTTGAAGAACATCATACGCCTCCTGCAGGAGCAGCCGGATTGTCAGGAAATCACCCTGGATATCATCTCGAAAGCAAGCAGGATGATGATGCTGTAAGTATCAGGAATTCCTGCGGAAAGGCGGATAACATGAATTCATTAATATACCGGCCAGTCACGAATCAAGCCGACAATTGCACCTTGATGAAGGCGGAAATGAGGAGATGCAGTCTGACCGAAGTCGATATGGCGAAGCAGCTTGGCATTTCCCTCTGGATGGTCAGGCAATACCTTCAGAACGGATCCGTTCCTCAATATGTTGAAAAGCGTGTAACAGAGTGGCTTGAGTGAGGTGTTTTAGATGGCCGTAAAGGCAGGTGATCTAATCCAGATAGCATACAAAAGACGAAACACCACCGGGTTTAAGGCACCCATGGAATATCTGGTGCAACAGGTTATTCCAGGCAAGAGCTTTGTCATTGCTAATAACGGCAATTATACAACTACACTTGACCTGGAGGACATTGCAAGGCTTGTGAAAGCCGGAAGGGCAAAACTCAGTATTTTAAGCAAAAATGAAAAGGGAGGTTATGATCGGATGGCACGCATGACAGATGAAATCAAAGAGAAGTTTATAGCACATTTTATGGAAAAGGGCATAAACGACGATTCCCTGCGGGATGCGGTCAGGACGTTTCAGTTATCGCTGGCGCGGGTCAAAGCTTATATCGAAGCCTTTGACCTGTATAACAAGCTTGGGCTTGAAAAGCCTACCGGGAGGCATAATAAACAGACTCCTGCACCGTCTGCCGATACTGGCAGTACCCAAAGTGAGACTCAAATAGATCAGCACGAAGCGCCTATTGATCAGGCTACATCACCGGCAGTGATAAGCTCCGTTGGCGAAAGGATCAAACAGCTTCGAAAAAGCCTTGATCTAACTCAAGAAGAATTCGGCAAAAGAATCAAGGTCACTTATGCACATATTTCCAAATTGGAGGCATCTAAAGATAATCCTTCGGAAATGCTCATCAGACTTGCTCATTTGGAGTTCGGCGTAAGCGAGGAATGGCTTATAAACGGGACAGGCCCCATGTTCGATGAGAATGGCGAGGCACATGATCCCGAACAGTCGGAACCTTCGCATCACTCCATAGCGGCAGCCGCAAAAAAAAGACTGGTACCTACATCGCTTAAAGGCAACATCGCCAATTATGGAGTCGGCGCTGCCACGGTGATTCTGTATAACAAGCAAAACGCCAACCTATTCGTGGACATAAAAGTATCGGAGCTTCCGGATCTCATTATGGAACTGGATGAGCTGCTTTCAATCCTGGGAGAGTCCGAAGGCATCACCGCCTAGAAATGGAGGCTTCCTATGTTGATATCCATACTCAGGTATATCTTTAATACCGATTACCGGCAGCAAGTCCTGAAGGATCGTGAAAACCGACAGCGCTTCGTGAGGATCCTTCTGGTGAACAACAGCATCATGCTGGATTATAAAGGAAAGGATGTTTGATATGGCAAAGGCCAAGAAAATTACTTCATCATTTGAAAACTGGGATCAGGTCGACCAGGCTCTCAAGGAAATCGGAGAAATTGACCGCAAGGTAACAGCCATCGAGGCGGACATGAATGAGACCATCAACCTGGTCAAGACAACTGCAGAGGATAAGACCAAAGGCCTGCTGCAACGGAAGGAATCGTTGGAAAAGGACGTCCAGGCATTTACGGAAGGCAGTATTGACGAATTCAAAACAAGCAAAACCCGCAAGCTCCTGTTCGGAGAAGTTGGCTTCCGGAAGAAAACCGGCATCATTACACGGAACGTCAAGGCTATTATCGAGGCGCTGAAGCAGAACAAAATGACGGACTGCATCGACGTTACCGAGAAGCTGAATAAAGAGAAGCTTGCCGAATACGACGATGAATCTCTCCTGAAGGTCGGAGCCAAACGTCCGACCGGTGACACCTTCTTCTATAAGGTATCGGAGGAAAGGATCGGTGACTGACACTATCATGCAAGGCAAAGTAACCCCGGCAACATTGAACGCCAATACTCCCCAGAAGGTCAGGAAGAACTATAGACAGGCAGGCATGCCTTCCACCTTCACAAATGAAAACCCGACCTCCCTGGCGGTATCCAAAGATAGCTTGCCGGGAAAGAAACTAGAAAATGTGTTATCCGAATTTTCCGAGTTATGCAAATCAATAGACAAAAGAAGCCGGTACCGTGTGGTATTGTTTGTTGAAAAGATTTAGTCGGTTCAGGGGCGGCTGGTGCCGCCCTTAGTCTCTCCGGGAGGTAATGTTGATGAAGATCTCAAAGGAACAAATCAAAATCATATATACCTTGGGTCAGGAGCTTGGCTTGGTCGACAGGATGACCGCCAGAGACCTGTTACATGAAATGGTCGAATCCATGACCGGCAAGTGCCATGTAACAGATATGACAAGTCTTGAGGCCATCCAGATTATTGACAGGCTAAAGTCCGGCATGAAAGGTTCCGACCGGATAAGGACACCACAAAACTCCAATATCCAGAATCGGGCTACACAAGCGCAGAAAGGCAAGATATGGCGTCTGATGTTCGAAATTCGAAAACTGGATAAGGAGCCTTCAAAGATCTCTCTGGATAAGCGACTGCGGGGCTTTCTCAAGAAATATGCCGCCGGTGTTGATGATATCAACTTTATAACTTCCGCCCAGGCATGGAGGGTCATAGAAGGTTTGAAAGGGCTTCTGGAAAGCGAGTCCGGGATAAAATCAGCCAGAACAAAAATGTGAGGAGGATACTCATGGTCAAAGTTTCTGCCCATGGTAATCAACGAATAAGGAGCCGCTGCGGAGTACCCAAGAAATCTGTGGATCGTCTCGCAGAGGCTGCCTTTAAAAATGGTATCAGGCATGATGAAACGACCGGTGCGCTCAATAAATACATAACATCGCTCTATTTCTATAACAAGACAGCCAACAACATCCGCATCCACGCAGACAAGGTTTTCTTATTCGGTGGCGAGATCCTGATCACCGTGCTGGATCTCCCTCACCGCTACAGGAAAATGGCTACCAAGATACTGCAGCATAGGAAAAGCAATGACGGAGGGATGGCTGTATGAAAAGACTGATTTTTACAATACGATGCCTGAAGGCTAGATGGAGGGATCGGGAATCAAAACCTAGCCGCAATAAGAGCCGAAGGCTTACAAAAGAGTTTCAAAGAATTGCTGATGAAATGGGGATGTTGAAATGAAAGATACAATCATATGCCTGGTCGGTGAATCTGGCAGTGGAAAAACTACAATAGCCATGGCATTTGAGGCAATCGGATACAACGTAATTTCGTCATATACGACCAGGCCGCCGCGGGAAACCGATGAATGGGGCCATACCTTTGTTGACGGAGCAGTACTGCAGGAACATCTGGATATGCAGGATTACATAGTTGCCTATAAGTTCTATGATGGCTTTCATTATTGGGCTACGAGGGATCAGTATCAGGGTCATGGCGTTAGTATTTATGTGGTTGATCCGGATGGGATTGAAATGCTTCGCACTAAGGTAACAGACGCCAGGATCAATGTCATATACCTGAAGGCCGATAAGGAAGAACGCATATGCAGGATGAAGGATCAGGGGCGCAGCGTCCTGGATGTTGGTCGCAGGGTTGGATATGACAGAACCGCCTTCAGGCTGATCCGCTGTGATTATGTTGTAGACGCCAACGGTTCAATCGAGGACACTATTTGTCGGGTCAACGATTTAATAAAAGGACTTTAGTATTAGGACTTTTGGGGCATTTTGGCAGAATACTTCAAATGTTCAACATAGTGAACGAATTTTATGTTAGTTTGAAGTAATCCAGAAATAGACGAATGCCCCTAGTTATGAAAAGTGGGGTGTATCAAAATGAGGTCATGCGTGGATTGTAAAAATCTACGTAACACAAGAAAAAAGCGGGGCCTTTCTATTCGGCAATTATCTCAAAGGGCCAGAGTAAGCACCGGACTTATCAGTCAGATCGAAAACGGAATCAGTATCCCAACAATTGATATAGTATGCAGACTGGCAAAAGCTCTCAATGTAACGATGGAAGAACTTTGCGAATGTAAGTAAAGGAGGCAGCAGGCAATGTATAAGGAACTTTTGGTAAGGCTTTATGAAGCCAATAATCCGGGGCTTAGCCTCAAAAAGTACGTGATTGAAGTACTCGGATATAAATGCTGTGAGAACTGGGATCGGGATGAGCTGGTGGATGAATTCGGTTATGGGTATTGCATATTTCTGGCCGAACAGAAACCGGCGTCGGTGGGATGATAATCATCCCACCTCCCCTATTCATATGAAAGGATCGGTGAGGTTGATGAATCAAAAATATGTTGGCAAAGACGGAACGGTCATTTTTGTTTCCAAGGGACTCGGCAAGGAATATGGAGTATTTCGCCAAAGCGGCAGCGGTGGATTGCATCGGTTGAAATCGTCGGAGCTGCCCATGGTAGCAACGAAGACAGAAGCGCAGAACAACCTTGACGCCTGGGCAAAGAAAAAAGGGCTAAATGCTGTGGAGGAACCGAAATGAAAGCAAGAATCATTGTAACGACAAAATGTAATAGGCATTGTAAAGGCTGCTGCAATGATCAGGAAGCATTTAAGAATATTGAATGTTTGGATGATATAAACTCCCTGTTGGAGTTTGAAGAAATAATAATTACCGGTGGAGAGCCCATGCTCATTGCTTCTGAAGTATACCTATTTCTGTCAGATTTGCGAAAGCGCTTATTATATCCTGGAAAGATCTATATTTACACAGCACTCTTCAATGAATTGCTGATAGAAGATTACTCAAGAATCATGGATTTTGCGGATGGCCTCACCTACACCTTGCATTATGAAGCGACGGATCAGGAAGTCACCTGGCTCGCCTTTTTATCAAAGTTACTGCCCTGTATGGCCGACAGAGTATATCGTTTATCTATCGACAGCCGGTTGTATAACAGATACGACTTCTCCAATATTGACCTATCCGCCTGGTCGGTTATTCGTAAGATACAGTGGCAGGACAATTGCCAGCTACCTCCGGGCGAAAGACTGTTTATATACCAGCTTTAATGGCTCTGCTATTTGGGGTTGAAGAACGAAAGGTTACAGCCGGTGGCTGGATGCCGTTATGTAGGCTAAAAATACAGCGTAATATTCCGGGGCCGTGACAAGTGGGCGGGGTGTCACCTGAGCCATTAAATCACCAATCGTACTAAGGAGGCATGGAATGGAAAGGGAGATTATTGGCAAGCTACTCCAATATCAGGAACTTCGGAAACAGCAAAAGAAAAGGAAGGATGTAAAAACCCGGCAGGATCTATATGAAGTAGAAAAAATCAGGACAAAGCGTGTTGCACGGGCTATGAAGTAGATTGGAGGGACAGTGTTGACTGCAAATGAATGGAAACAGGTTGAAGAAAAGCTCAAATCATTTTACAACATCGTAAAGCTAAAATGCGATGAATATGAGCTTTCAGTAGTCCTTGAACGGTATGGTCAGTTCAGAAATGTATTAATGGTCTATGTCAATGGCGTCAGTAAAGGAAGTTGGTTAATGGAGGATTGCGAGGAAAGGCGAAGGTTTTTTCAGCCTCAGACACGGTCTCTGTTAAGGCAAAATGGAAAAGATACGTTGAAAAAGTTGCCAAAAAAGATAAGAGCAGAATATGAGGCCAAGTCCCGATATACCTACTATTTGCCTTGGTGGCGGTCATTCGGCAGCCTGAAACGACACATAATCAATAATAATCAGGTGATTGAACTAATTTCTTCATAGGAAATGGAGCTTTAGAAAGAAGGTGACTGATTCCATGGAATATGCAGTATATAAGGGTTCGGTGGTAGAAGTATTAGGAAAACATGGCAACTTTATTTCTATAAAGGATGCATCAGAAGATTTAGCTGTAGATAAAAAAGACCTGGTCCCAATTCCATGTGATGTTGCTGAAGATATGGTAAAAGATCTGGCCGCCATTAGAACTAAAACTGAAGATGTAAAAAGCAGGATGTATCATCTGGAAGTCGAGTATACAAAGAAAATGAATGCCTTGCGTGAAATATACATGGATATCCGACGTGACGAGCAATCATTGGTGAATAAGTTGCTGAATTCTCATTATATTTGTCAAAACAATACTTATTGACAGAATTGAAACTGTAAGGTATAAAGGGGGTAATATACGTGAAAATAAAAGAACTAGTTTCGCAAGTGAATATTGATGATCTCCCGCCGCAGCACAGACAGTATGCTGAGATAATTGGTTTGGAGAACTTAATAAAGCTGTGTGAAATCATGGGAGGTTCCGGATATTATATCCCGCAGACTCAGGAGCTATTGTCAGACTGGGTATGTAGAAGGATCAAGGAAGAATACAACGGATATAACATCAAATCTCTTGTTAAAAAGTACGGTGTCTCGGAACGTACGGTTTACAGGTGGGTTGAAGGAATAAAGGATGTTCCTATCGAAGGTCAGATGTCCATGTCTCTTTGACAAAGTCATTGTCATGTACAATTCACAGTACCCGGCGTCACATGTAAAATCCTAGTATAACAGCTAGGATTTTTTATTTTGCTTAAAAACGAGGTGCAAGATGTCAGGCACGAGCGGAATTTCTATTACAGTCATTTTCCAGATCATATGTACTTTGGCCATAGCAATATTCGGATTCTTTATTAAACGGGAACTGAAAAGGCTGGATGATGCTGACACGGCTAATAAATCCGAAATCAAGGAAACCAAGCAGGACCTCGAAAAAAAGCTGACTGAGCTGAAGGATGATTACAACAAGTATAAAGCCGAAATGCCTTTCAACTTTGTCACCAGGGATGAATTCATTCGGGCTATGACCAATTTCGACCGGAAGCTTGACAAGATATATGACTGCATAACCAAGAAAGGAAGTGACTGCGAATCATGATGGAAAACATCGATAAGATTCAGGCTCTGAAAAATAGGCAGTTCAGAGGAGTCGTATTGAGAAGCCTGGCATTGTTTTACCCTTCCCCTATTACGATCCGGAGCCTCAAGGGTGCTCTCCTGGAACGGGGTCTTACCATTACAGCTGATACACAGAAAGTCCTTGCCTACCTTGAGGACAAAGGCTACATACGGACAAAGGAAGGCAACCTGATGGAGATGGCCGATGATGCAATGGTCGAACTGACCGCCATAGGTGTTGATCTTCTTGAAGGAACAAACAGCGATCCGGGAGTTGATATCTAATGAAGAAAAGACAGCGCACCAGGAACAAATCGCGCATTGATGAACTGCCGGATGAAGTAAGGAGCATCGTCGATGAGCGGTTGGCAAACGTAAATATTACCTATAGCGAAATTGCTGAAGAAATCGCGAAAAAAGGATATGAAATCAGCCGGTCATCGATAGGCCGATATGCAATACGCCAAGGTGCGGTTTTAAACAGAATGATGGAAGCTCAGGCCCAGACCAAAGTGTTGGTCAATGCGGTGAAAAATAACCCGGAAACTGATTATACAGATGCTGGGTTATTCATACTTATGGACCTGCTGATAAAGAAAATGGCCGTTGCTCAGGAAGAGATCGACGAAATGGAGCCGGACAAGGCTGGACGATTGATGGTGGCGATCAGCCGTACTGCAGCATATAAGGAAAAGATCCGGACGGAATTGAACAAGCATTATCACAAGGCAATCAATGAAGTTAAGCTTGAACTTAAAAACGAGCTGCAGAATGAGCCTGAGCTGCTGGCAAAGATGATTGAACTCACTGATCGTGTTGAAGACAAGGTCATGAAGAAGATCGAGGGCAGCGAAGATGAATGATTGGTATGTCCTTCATGTAAAAACAGGCAGAGAGCATGATACAAAAGCTGTACTGAACAGGGATCTTCCCGGAGTTGTCAGCCTGGTACCCGAAAGGATACTCAGGGAACGTATAAATGGTAAGTGGAAGGAAGTCTCCAGGAACCTGTTACCCGGCTACGTTTTCATAAATGCTTTTATGGAAACAGACCTATATTATAAGCTCACAGCCATACCTTCAGTGATCCGGATACTCGGATCAGGAAAGCCCGATCCGGTTCCGCTGGATGAAATGCAGGTAATTCTCCGACTTAGTAATGATGGAGATCCGCTTGGCTTATCAGAGATCTACCATATTGGAAACAAGATATGTGTTGCCTCCGGGCCGCTTGCAGGAATGGAAGGCCAGATAGTCAAGGTTGATGCAAGAAGGTTCAGGGCAAAAGTAAACATCTCCCTGATGGGAGAGCCACGAATTGTTGAACTGGGAATCGTCGACATCTCGAAAGTCGATTGATCCGATATACCCCCTTTACAAAATCCAAGCTATTACATGCTTGACTCGTCGCATGTCAATAGTGAGGATGTTACAGGCCACTCCTTACCGGGTTATCGCCCGGATGGCGAAGCCTGCCCAAAATGGTACCAAAGAAAATGGGTACCGTCCCCCGGTAGCGGTACCCGCGTAAAAATACTAAGGATAATGCAAAGCACAAGAAACACTCGATAAACTTAAAATTGAATTCGTAGCTGTAAAAAGGGTCTGCCGGGAGATCCTTTTTTCAATTTGAACGATATAAATTTGAAAGCCCTTAAAATCGATTTTGCCATTTCTTTAATAAAATACACCATTTTTCGATTTTACCCCCGTTATAACGCGTTATAACGGGGTTCCCGTTGAAATGGTTGATTATGGTCCAATCTTACATAAGGAGTTGTCAGAAATGAGTCTTTTAGAAAGCCTGGTCAAGAACGACAATTCCATAAAGGATGAATACCGGAAAGCTGAAGAAAGCTTTTGGGAATATTGCAAGCTGCGGTACCCAAAACATTATAAAGAATCCCGGCCATATCAGAAACGGATATGCGATACCTTCCAGGCTCTTTATGAAGGCAGAATAATTAAGTTCGGAAAAGACGGTGCCTGGCAGATCGTTGAAACCACAGATGGCCTTGAAGGATATATAGTCTGCAAAAAAATGATGTTGAACGTCCCTCCCCGGCACTATAAATCCTTTACGGCTTCTCTGTTTTCGCAATGGGTTCTGGGAAAGAACAATGAAAATACAATAATAACCTGTTCGTACAATGAAACACTTTCGACCCGATTCGGTAAGGCGGTTCGTGATGGTATAGACGAAACGAAGCTTGACCCCAAAAGAGTCATTTTTAATGATATCTTCCCCACTACCCATATCAAATACGGTGATTCAGCTGCAAGCCTCTGGTCATTGGAAGGCCAGTTTTTTAACTATCTTGCAACAAGCTTCAACGGAACTGTTACCGGTATCGGCTGTAAAATCGGTATCATCGATGACCAGATAAAGACAGCGGATGAAGCCCATAATGAAACTTTGCTGCAGGGACATTGGGAATGGTATAACGACACCTGGTTGTCACGTCTCGAGGAAGGCTCGATCCAGATCATCATTATGACCAGGTGGAGTACTAAGGATATCTGCGGTCGGCTCCTTGAGATAGAACCTGACGAATGGTTTGAAATGAAACTGAAGGCAGTCATAGATTTTAAGACCGGCGAAATGCTTTGTCCTGAGATATTAAGTTTCGCAAGCTATACGGACAAGACCAAGCCTGGCAAGATGTCCCCGGAGATCGCCCTGGCGAATTACCAGCAGGAGCCGGTGGACGCCAAAGGCAGACTGTATTCATATTTCAAGACGTACAAGGATCTTCCACGAGACGATAAAGGGAACCCGGTCTATGACAGGATCATTAACTATACCGATACGGCGGATGAAGGATCGGACAAGCTTTTATCCATTTGCGCCATAGAATACAAAGGAGAAGGTTTTGTTATCGATCTCTATTATTCCGGTGCCGGAATGGAGATTACCGAACCGGCCACCGCCAAAATGCTGGTTGAAAACAAGGTCAACCTTGCCATGTTCGAAAGCAATAATGGCGGTAGAGGCTTTGCGCGAAATGTCGAGCGTATCATATTTACGGTATACAAAACCAGGAGGGTCATTATACGGTGGTTTCATCAGTCGGCCAACAAGATATCAAGGATATTGTCAGGAAGCACGTTTGTCATGGAACATATCTATTTCCCATGGAATTGGGCTGAACGCTGGCCTGAGTACTACAAAGACATGTGCGGCTACCAGCGTGAAGGCAAGAATAAACACGACGATGCTCCTGATGGAACGACCGGCTTGGCAGAGATGATCCAGGGCAAGCGCAACAAGCGGGGTGTTATAAATAAACCTTCAGGATGGTAATAGGAGCGTGATTTGATGCTTACGGATTTAACATTTTTAAACATAGGTCAGCCGTGGCCACCTAAAGGTGAAACGGATAGGCTGCAAAAATATAAAGAGAACCGGGCGTTGTTTGAAGGAAAACATAATGAGGTCTACAAGGATTGGGTCAGGCTCCTACGGGATGACAAGAAGGCAACTCTGGAGATCATTCTGAACTGGCATAAAAGGCTTTCCTTGCTCTGGGCAGACCTGTTGTTGTCGGAGCCTCCCAAGATTACAGTCGGTAAGGAAGGTTCAACCGAGCAGCAGGATGCTGATAGGATTATTGAAGATAATAGCCTGATAAACCTTGCCCATGAAATCACGATCGACATCAGCCGGTATGGTGACGGCCTGTTCAATATCTATAACAATGGCAAGCGCGGCGTTATTAGTTCATCTCCTCCGCGAATTTGGTTCCCGGTGGTTGACAAAGACAATATCAAAAATGTCCTTTATCATGTTCTGGCTTGGACATATAAGGAAGGACCTGAAGGAAAACAAAAAGAATACCTGAAGGTGCAAATACATGAGGTAGGAAAATACCGTGAGAAGGTTTTTCTGCTGGATGAAGCAAAAATCAAGTCAGTTGTCCAGGAAGAAAAGACAGTTGAGACAGACCTTGATGACTTCGCTGTCATACCGGTGCATAATACGATGACCAGTGAAAGCATCTATGGCTTTGATGATTACGCCGATCTGGATAGCATCCTGCAGGAAATAGAAATACGGATTGCCCAGATCAGCAGGATATTAGATAAGCATTCCGATCCGAACATGTACGGTGATGAAAGCGCGTTGGAAGTCGACGAACATACAGGACAGACGGTTTTCAAGGGCGGCGGCAAGTTCTTCCCTGTTTCCCAGGGAGGAGAAAAGCCAGGTTATCTGGTGTGGGATGCACAGCTTGAAAGTAACTGGAAGGAACTCGACTTTTTGCTGAACCAGTTATATATCATTTCCGAAACATCAGCTGCATGCTTCGGTGACCTTAAGCAAGGGTTAGCGGAATCGGGATCGGCGTTAAGACGATTAATGATGGCAGCCCTTGCAAAGACGCAGCGCATCCGGATGAACATGGACCCGGCACTCAAAAAAGCTGTACGGCTCTGCAGTAAGATCAATAAAGCTTCAGATCTTACAAAGAAGCCTATAACAATATTCTGGAAGGATGGCTTGCCGAGGGATGACCGTGAGGAAGCTGAAATCATGGGTATACGAACAGGAGCATCCGGTGGAGAAAAAACCATCAGCCGCCGAACAGCAATCAAGCGTCTTGACAATATGACGGATACGGAAGTTGATGAAGAGATGGAGCGTATAGCAGAAGATGAAGCCGCCAATCCTTTATCTACTCCCCCGTTTTCAAATAATGGGGCGTGATGAATAATGCCGGAGAATTCTCTTTTGGAGGCCCAGAAGCTGATTGAGGTATATACAAAAGCTCAGCAGGCTTTGATAGACACTATAGCAACCAAAGAAGCCAAGGGAAATGTTACATGGTACCAAAAAAGCCTTTTAAGTCAGGTTACGGCTAT
The DNA here is from genome assembly GCA_023412915.1 of Bacillota bacterium. Lineage (GTDB taxonomy): Bacteria > Bacillota > Clostridia > Acetivibrionales > DTU013 > JAEYOM01. The sequence goes on along the minus strand of JAEZRE010000019.1, from coordinate 80,388 downwards.
TCTGAAGGATCTGGACAAACAAGCTGAAGCCTGGGTGAAGGAAACACTACCGGAAAAGTATCAGGCTGGCATTAGTGATGTTAACAAATGGTTGAATGATCGCGGTATTCCTACAGTTGATGCTTCTTTTGCGCAGCTCCATACGGATGCAATAAATGTTCTTATGGAGGAAACACTGGATGAGCTGCACGGTGCAAACTCATTTGTCCGTGAAAGTATATCCGGTTCCCTGCAGCAATCTATAAGGGATGCTGTTATGCAGAAGATCGCAACCGGCCAGACTGTTCTTGAGTGTAAAAAGAACCTGGTTAAAAAGCTTTCCGAGGATGGTATCACCGGCATATTGAGTAAAAATGGCCGGACAATGTCACTGAATGCCTACGCTTCGGTAGTAGCCAGAAGTAAGACCAGAGAAGCAACCAATACGGCCACACTAAACCAGCTTACATCACTTGGGTATGACCTGGTCAAAATGAGCAGCCATAATACCAGCTGCCCGATATGCGCTGTCATGCAAGGGCGCGTTTATAGCATATCCGGGAATGATACAAGATACCCGCCTCTGAGCGTTGCTTTTTCGGGAGCATATGCAAATGTTCACCCAAACTGCAGCCATGTTTTGATTCCATATATCCCTGAGCTGGCAGACGATCCTGAAGGAGACCGTGAATTAAGCCGCAGATCATTTGACCTTGATCCCAGGAGCCAGAAGCAGGTCGACATATATAACATGGTTCAAAAACAAAAGAAAATACTCCGGGATAACAGGCGACTCTGGGAAAAGATGCGGCTTGTTCTTCCGGATGAAACGCCAGGTTCTTTTCAAGGGTTCATGCGAGTCAAGAAGACTGCAGGCGAAAGATGGGATAGCTTACATCAGGCATACAAAGAGTTTTTGCAAAAGGAAAAAAACGGTGATATAATTGGTGATAAAGATAAGCTGCTGCCGGGGCATGAAAAAGCGGTAATAGATGATGCTAAGTTCCTGAAGTACAGTCTCAATCCCCTAAAGGATAAGAACAAAGCTGAAGCATTCCTGAAAGCATTGGGATTCAATCAGGATAATTACATCATCCTGAAGGATGCGATAAAAAATAATATTTCATCCGCCGCGGCGAAGTATAAAGGGAGCAATCAATACGGAAAACGTTATGAAGTAATAATGGACATTACCGGTCCAAATGGTAAGACAGCCAAGGTGCTTACCGGATGGATGGTAGATGATGAAGGTACAAGGATGGTGACGGTGCATGTCGACGATTAAAGTAGCTCAATATGATCACGTAAAGCTGAAGGACGGCAGAACCGGCTATGTTGTTGAAATATACAAGAAGCAGGGTTTGCCCGACGGCTATGATATTGAGATTGACGGCACCAAAATGCAGCTTGAAACCGTTAACCTGCCAGATATTTCCGAAGTAATCAAGTAAATAAATCGATATGCCCATCTAAAAGGATATGCCTATAGCATAGTCCTTTTTTAGTTTTGCTCAAATTCAGAATAACAGATGTGAAAAGATGTCCTTCCGGATGTCTTTTTATATATATTCCGGCGTAATGCCGTTAACAGGAGGTTATTGAAATGATCGATTTCAAGGAAATTCTCACAAAACATGCCGATGCATTCAAGGATATGACTGGCATTGACGCTACGATCGGCAATGTATCGGCGAAGCTGAAGGAGCTTGGGTATTCAGTCATCATAGATGACACAAAGAATCCGGGCTATGTCAGCAAGGCACAGTTTGACGAAGTCAGCAGCCAGAGGGATGCGCTCAAGACTCAGGCGGGAGATTTTGCCACGCAGCTCGACGACCTTAAAAAGTCGGCAAAAGGCAATGAGGAACTGACCAAAACCATAGGTGATCTGCAGGAGAAAAACCGCACAACAGAAGGCAAATACAAAGCAGCTGTCGTTGATTCTGCTGTCAGGCTGGCCGCCGTCGGTGCCAAAGCAAAGAACACGGATGATATTCTTGCATTGGTTGACAAAAGCAAAATCACCCTGAAGGAAGACGGAACGGTAGACGGTTTGGCTGACCAGATCAAGAACCTTTCCGAAACCAAAAGCTATCTGTTCGGAGAAACTGCTGCTGGATCTGGAGCAAACCCTTCCGGTGACGATAACAAAACTGCTACGGAAAAGGCGGCTTCTGATTTTAGCACCGGGTTAAGCTGCAGATAAGGTTCAAACGGCAAATACAGTTAAACAAAAACTCTAAACCATAATAAGGAGGATATTTCGTATGCCTAACTCTATTGTATATGCAGATGTATTCCAGCAGGAGCTGGACAAACAGATGGTCGCCGAAATGACCAGCGGATGGATGGAACTCAATTCCGGCCTAGTCAAGTATAACGGTGGCAGTACTGTCAAGATCCCGAAGATAGTCATCCAGGGTCTTGCGGATTATGACCGCTCTGAAGGTTTTGTAAATGGGACCGTAACATTGTCCTGGGAAAGTCATACTTTCACCATGGACAGGTCAAGATCCTTCAGCCTCGATTCACAGGATGTCGATGAAAGCAATTTTGCTTTGTCTGCAGGTCTGTTAATGGGAGAATTCCAGAGGGTTCAGGTCATCCCCGAAGTAGACGCATACAGGTACAGCAAGATCGCCTCAGTGGCTATTACTGCAGGCAAGGCTGAAGGCGGATACGTTGCAGCAGCTGCAACCATCCTGGCGAAGCTCAAGGATCATATAGCGAAGGTACAGGATGTGATCGGTGAGAATGTCCCGCTGGTCATCACCATCTCACATACAGTAGCCGCGATACTTGACCTTGCAGATAAAGTTGAAAAGGTTCTCAACACCATCGACTTTGTCCAGGGCGGAATCAACCTGAAGGTAAAGGCTATAGACAACACTCCGCTGATCCGTGTACCGTCTACAAGGATGAAAACAGCCTATACGTTCTATGACGGTACCACAGGCGGACAGGAAGCTGGCGGTTTCGTGGCAGCAGCCGGTGCAAAAAAGATCAACTGGATCATCTCGGCCAAGAATGCAGTCATCGGCTGCGTCAAGACAGACAAGCCGAGGATCTTTACACCCGACGTGAACCAGAAGGCAGACGCCTGGAAGATCGACTACCGGAAATACCATGATCTCTTCATCCCGGACAATAAGAAGGATAGCTTATATGTCTGTGTTGAAGAGGCCCTGGCATAAGCGGGAGGTAATGTTGAATGTTTACATTAAAACGCTTGAACGTTGTCAGGATCGTCGCTACGGAATCCAAGCGGGATGAACTCCTTTCAAAGGGGTTCGTCCTCCAGGAGGATTCCAAACCTCAGCAGCCGAGAGCAAAAACAGTTGACCAGATGAACCTGGAAGAACTGAATGCTTTTGCTGCAGAAAAGGATATCAACATATCAGATCTCACCAAAAAGGATGACATCAAGGCAAGGATCAAAACAATACTGACACTTTCCGGAATGAACCTCGATGAGCTGAAGGCCTACGCCGGAACAAAAGCGATAGACATTTCAGGTATCGAAGATCCGGATTCTATCAGGGGAAGGATCATGGCAGCCGAGCAGGAGAAAAAATAATTCTCCTGCTCCCCTGTCCTGGGGAATAAATTATGGCAGTTGATCTGATAGTCGGCACAAATGCATACATAAGCATTGTGGATGCGGATGCATATTTCGGCATGCGGCTTTTCTCCGATTCCTGGAATAATGCCTCTCCCGATCAGAAAGCCCAGGCGCTGATAATGGCGACAAAAACTATTGACCGTCTGAGGTTCAAAGGGAGAAAGGCTCTTCCCGATCAACCGCTGCAGTTCCCGAGGGCTTACTACTCAGCAGCCTTATCTTATGCCGAATATGCGTCAAATTATCCTTCTGATGGCTGGTCAGTGGAAAAGGAGATCTCACAGCTTGTGAAAGAAGCCTGCTGTGAAGAGGCCATATCATTGCTTAAAGGGATATCCAAGCGAATGGAACTGCAGCATCAGGGCGTTACTTCCTTCTCGGTGGGAGATCTGTCGGAGTCATATAAGAATCTCGGTACCAGACTGCAATCACGTGAAGCTCATGAGCTGCTGCGCCCATACCTGATTGGAGGCGTATCTATCACATGATTAGTGATTACTGCAATCAAAAAGCCGTCTGGAAACACAAGACCGGAAACAATGAGTATAACGAGGCCATCTATGCCGATCCTGTCAGCATTAGTGTCCGCAAGGTGGAAAAGGTCACGCTTGTAAGGGATAAAACCGGAGCACAAGTCGTTTCCAGCACCACTATTTATACTACTGCTGCCGTGAAGGTCGACGATGTGATCGACGACCTGGTTGTCATTGCTGTACTTGCTTCCCCTGATCTGGACGGAAATGTTGAAGTATATAAGGTGGCGTTATGAGTGCATCGATGAGGCTTGAAGGCTTGGAAAAGGTGACCCGTGGGCTGAATAGCCGCTTAAGGCAGATTAAAACTGTATCGACAAAAGGAATGGCCGATATCACTCTTGACTGTCTGGGTAAATCGGTACAACGAGCTCCTGTTGATCTTGGCGATTTGCGCGGCAGTGGTCATGCTGACATAAACGGAAAATGTATAGCTACCGGGAATCGGGATGGCAGCGTATCTTCAGGAGGCGTCGGTGAAACATCCGGTAACAAAATAGAAGGGGTTGTCGGATTTACAGAACCTTATGCACTAAAACAGCATGAAGATCTGACACTGAACCATCCAAAGGGCGGAGAAGCCAAATACCTCGAAAAGACACTGGACGAGAATTCTGAGAAGTACATCAATTACCTGGCCAATGAAGTTAAAAATTCAATCAGATAGGCGGTGATCCGGTGATCGAATTGTTGAAAGGATTGGCGACATATCTTGTCTCAAAGGGTCTCTACTCAAAAGTGGGTACTGACATTATCTTAGACAGCAAGCCGGATTCACCGGCAAAAGTATGCTGCCTTTTTGAATATCCGGGATCTCCGGTGGAGCCTGGAGCAGATTGCCTGGATCGAAAGGTTCAGATACTGACCAGGGATTCCTCTTATGCTGCGGCCAAAGCAAAAGCGTGGGCCATTTTCAGTATCCTGGCGAATCCGGAAGATCCCGAAGAAATCCTTCAGCTTGATGCAGACCGCTGGGCTATTGTTTCTGCAATTGCCCCGCCGGTAAAGCTGGAGGAGGATGATAAAAAACGGACGGTATTTGTCTGCAACTATATCGTTACAACGCAAAAAGACTGAACCTAAGGAGGTATAAACAATGAAACGTATCGGTGCAAGCAACCTGGCAGTCGCGGAAATTTTGACGGATGATGAAAATGGCACAACCTATGGCCAGGTTTATTTCTTCCGCAAGAAGCTCATGAAAATCGGGTTTGAGCCGTCTGTCAACCGAGCAGTACTTGAAGCCGACGATCAGATTGTCGACACGATGACTGGCCGGGGAGAAACAAAAGTAATAATCAATACCACGGACCTCACTTTGTCGGAGAAAGCTATGCTTTTAGGCCAGACTATTGTAAATGGTATCCGTACATCTGGAAACAAGGATAACCCGCCCTATTGGGGCGTAATGTGGAAATCCTTGAAATCGAATGGAAAATACCGTTTCGAGAAATTGCTGAAGACACAGTTCCAAGAAGTCAAAGAGGATTTCGAAACCAAGAAGCAGCAGCTGGCTTATCAGACACCGGTCCTGGAGGGAGTCAATATCAATCGTCTTTATGATGGAAACGATATCCGGGAAGCCGATGAAGATGAAGAAACCTATGTTCCGAGTGTTGGCGAAAACTGGTTCAATTCAGGCGACATCGATCCTGATGTAACGGCTCCCATCATCAGTAGCACTGTTCCTGCTAATAATGCAAACAATGTCGCTGTAGGATCATCTTTCACTTGGAAATTCTCGAAAGCGATCCTTCCGAGCAGCGTAAACGGCGGCAACTTCTTTATCATTAAGGATTCGGACGGATCGGTAGTGCCCGGAACATTAGCCCAGAACGCCGCAAAAACAGACATTACCTTCACACCTTCGGCAAACCTGACGGCAGCTACCGCATACAGGGCAATATGCACGTCTGATGTTTGTGATCTGAGCGCCAATAAGCTGGCTGCAAACGACATACGCAAATTTACTACCGCCTGATGACAGGCAGTAAACAACGGGAGAGGCCACTCTCCCCCGTTGTTTAAGGGAGGAATTATGGATAAATCATTGGGATATATCAAAAAGTCCGGAGTGAAAATCAAGCTTGCCGACGGGAAGATCCATTTGATCAAGTATGATACCAATGCGCTTGAATATCTGGAGGAGCAATTCGGGAGCATCACGGATCTCTACGACATCGACCTTGAGGTTATAAAGAACATTAAGATATTCCTCCGGGCAGGGCTGCTCCATGAATATCCGGAAGACCAGGCTCCTTCCCCGTTTGAGATAAGCAAGCTCTTTGTTCTTATGTCACTATCCATTTGCGACCGGAACCTGGTCTACGATCTCAATTCGTTTGAATACCTGTCAGAAGCATTCGGTGTTCCGATGAAAGAGATCATGAATGTCGACTTGCGAAGTGCTAAACGCATCAAGATATTCCTCCGGGCGGGAATGCTGAATACTTATCCCGAAGGAACGGCTCCTTCCCTGTTTGAAGTAGGTAAAATGTTCGACATTGAAACAGTAGCTGACTTCAATAGCATTCTGAAGAGTGCAAAACTGGAGATGCTCGGTAGTGATTTTGAAGAATATATCACTGAGGCTCTGCTCATGACGATGCCTGATCGGGAAGAGATCGAGTCAGATGATGAAAAAAAAACTACGTAAACCAGGACGGCAATATTGATTTCAGGAAACTATACTACATTTGGACTGTTGAATTGAAGCAACCGGAAGAAACATTCTGGCGCAAGACATTGCGTCAGATTTTTATTTTACTGGATGAACACCGGAAGGCACATAACGTCGACAACGACGAGGAAGTTTTCATTGACCAGATATAAGGCGGGTGACGCATATGACAGTAGGAGAACTGCTGGTAAGGATCAGCGGGGATTCGTCCGGATTGGACAAGGAAGTTAAAAAGTCAATAGATACCGTCAACAAGTTCAATGACCGGATCACGTCAGTGACCAACCTTATCAAGGGAGCGTTTGCCCTTTATTCCGGAAAGCAGCTGTTTGATTTTACTGTCGGCAGTAATGCCGACCTGGAACAGTATAAGACATCCTTTGAGGTGCTTTTAGGAAGTGCGGGTGCCGCCCAAAAGAAGCTAGAATACCTATATAAGTTTGCTGCAGATACTCCGTTTGAAGCAGAGCCGATCATCCAGGCATCGGTCTTGCTTGAGAATAATAGGCTCAAGACGGAAAAGTATATTACCACATTAGGTGATACCGCTGCAGCATTCCAGAAGTTCGGCGCGACTATTGAAAGTGTTGCGCAGCCAATTGGAAGACTCGCTTCCGGACAAACCGGTGAAGCACTTGAACGTTTGCGGGAATTTGGTATCACTACCAAAGACCTTATGGGGAAGGGCATTGAATTCAACAAGGGCGGTCAGTTAGTATCATCGATCAGCCAGACCATGGACGCAGTCATTGCTGTCATGAATGAGAAATACGGCGGCATGATGGCAAAGCAGTCTCAGACATTCAATGGCCTGATGTCCACGATCCAGGACAACATCGCCGCCTTTGGCCGAAAGATCGGTGCAGACGTTTTTGACAAGCTGAAGGAAAAACAAGGCGATTTCATGTCTGAATGGGATAAATGGGATAAAGATGGTACCCTGGATAAAATCTCTTCAGGAATAAGCGGCTTCCTTCTAAACGTGGTCGATGGTTTTACAAAAGCTATTGAAATTCTCAGTAAATATGGCAAAGAAGCTATTGGCGTTATTAGCGCCATAACAGCCCTGACAGCTGCTCTGAAAATAGCAGCTACAGTACAAGCTGCATTTAATATTACCGCAGCTGCTAATCCATATATCGCAATTGCTGCAGGCGTAACCGCTTTAGTAGGCGGAATAATCGGATATACTGCAGCTGCAAAAGCTGCCGAACAACAGACGCTGAAAACTCTCCAGGCAACCGAGCAGGAACTGGACAATACGGACCAGCTTATCAGCAAATATGAAACCTTGAAGTCTAAGACAAACCAGACAACTGATGAAAAGACGCAGCTGCATGAGATAGAGAAAAAGCTGGCAGAGTTATACCCTACTGCAGCTGATGGGATTGACAGCGAAAACCAGAAATATACGACCCAGATCGATCTTGTCAAGCAGTTGAGCAGCGAAAAGAAAAAGGCTTACCAGCAGGATGTCGAATTGCTGGCGTCCCAGGGAAAAATTCAGATCAGCAGCCTCCGCACCCAACTGGCTGACCTTGACAAGCAGCGTGAACAGCTTACGCAACAGCGTGACGCAGCCAAGAAGGAATTCCAGGGTAATGAAGACTTATATAATAAGCTTGCCCAAAAGATATCTGCAGGATCAAATTATTATAACGACCCGGAATTTAAGCGGCTAGTTGATGAGGATGTCTATAAGGCCGGTTATAATGACGCATCTAACTTCGTCGGCAAAATGCAGGGTGAGATCAGTAAATGGGAGAAGCTGAACGAGCAGTTAAGCGGTCTGGATGAAACAAAGGCAAAAATCAATGATGAAATCGAGAAATATGCTGGAGCTATTGTTGCTGCAAACAGGCTTAATGCACCGGATGCAGATAATGCTTCCGTTCCCGACTGGATACTGAATCATATGCCTCAGCCTACTCAAAATAATGCAAATGATGAACTTGATGATACACCAAGAGGCGGTTCGGAAACATATACAAATAAAGCTTTGGACGCAGCTCTGAAAGCCTTGGATCATAAAAAGAACATGAACCAGCTCTCACTTGAGGATGAGGTTAAAACACTGCAGGCCATAAAAAGCGCTTATACGAAGACTGCCGATGAGAAAATGGATATCGATGAGCGTATTTATACCGCACAAAAATCAATTCAGGCAAAGCGCCTGCAGGATTCCGTGAACTGGATCAACCAACAGAAAGCGCTTGGTAAATTATCTGCAGAGGATGAAATCGCAGCATGGAACCGGGTTTATAAGAACCAGAAGGATAATATCGAGGCGGTTAAAGAAGCTACCCAGAATCTCAACCGGCTTAAAAAGGAGTTGGCAGACAAAGAAGTCCAGGATAACAAAGCCATGCTCGACAAGATGGTCAGCGACTATATCAGCAAAAAGAAATCACAGTATGACTGGGATGAATCACAGGAAGAAAAGCGGCTAAATGATAAGCTGAAGGCTCTGGATAAAGAATACCAGGCTATAGATGATCAGGAGGCAGCCACGGAACGTGCCAGGGACCGCGCTGATGCTGAAGCTATTGTCCAAAAATATGCCGGTGCCGCTACTCCTGAAGGTCAACGAATCCTTCGTGAAGCTCAAGACAAGATCAGGGAGCTTGACCTGCAAGATGCAAAGGAAGCACGTGATCGGGAAAAGGAAGCCCAGAAAGAGACTATTGAGCAGGAAATCGAGGCTAACAAGACCAAATACCAAAAGCTCCGGGAGGATCTTGAGACTGAACAGCAACAAATGCAGGCAGCTACTGAGAAGTTTGCACAGGAAGGCGTTTCTTCCCTCACCAATGCCGACGCAAGGCTGAAAGAAGCTTTGACCAATGCCTCAAAGGTATTTAACGAGAATCAGGATAATTTCATAAGCGATGGCCTTAAAAAGATCCGGAAATTCGTAGACGACTATAAAAGGATTGCTTCAGAGCTTTCAGCTCCGGGGCTTTTTTCAAGTGCATCACCTGCAGCTGCGGGTGCAGGCAGCAGCTCAAATATTACTATTAATGACTACGGCAACAAGAACCTGTATGGAGTAGACGATGTCAAGGATTACGGTGACGAGCTGTTCAATGCTGCTAAAGATGCATCAAGAGGTTCGGGGGGCGATAATACGTGATAAAGGGGTTTGTTTATAACGGCAAGCATTCGTACAAAGATATGGGCATCGTTATGAAAAGCAAGAACCGCCCTATCCTTCCCGAACCAAGAATCATTGTTGAAGAGATCCCGAACATGGATGGAGAATATGACTTCAGTGATAGCAATCCTGATGGGCATACGAAATATAAACCCAGGGTAATTGAGGTAGAGTGCTCCTTCCTGCAAAGGGATATAACACACCTTAGGATAAAGGCCCATGAGATTGCTCCCTGGCTGGCATGCGGAGAGCAGCAGCTTATATTTGACGACGAGACATCTGTATATTACCTTGCAAGGGTAGCAAACAAGCTTGATCTGGCAACTGAGATCGCACGCATTGGCCGGTTCACACTTCAGTTCAAGTGTAGACCATTCAGCTTTAGCAGAGTGAGATCCGATCAGGTACCGCAGCTCGGCATTGGTCTTCAGCTCGGTTATGGATATAGACTAGATATGACGCCTACGATATTCCAGGTCACCGGATCAGCGTTGTTTTCAATATTCAATCCAGGCACCTATGTAAAACCAACAATTCGGATCAACGGAAGCTGCAATACTATATCTTTTACAGTAAACGGTAAGACCATCTCATATGAAGCTGCCTTGGCAAACAATCAGCTTGATATAGATTGTGACAGGCAAACTGCAATTAAAGATGGCCTTGTAAATGCCTTAAATAATATATCCGGAAATTTCTTGGAACTGGTAAACGGGCTCAATAACTTTCAGATATCCGGAACCGGCCTTAACTGTACAGTTTCCTTAATCTTCAATTACTTATACTAATAAGGTGGTGCAATGTATGGCTAATATCATAGCAAAAATCATTGAGGTAGGATTAGATCTTTCTACTGCTTTTAGGGATGCTATCAATACCAGCCTCAAGAACCTTGCCCAGAAGGATGTTGACAACTATAACGAATTGAATGGCCGTATTGGCAGTCACGTATCGGGATTATCCGAAAAGCACCCTGCCCAGGATATTAGTTATAGTGGCCTTGCAGGCGGAGCAGAGGTAAATACTGCATTAGATAATCTAAAAGCAGATGTAAATAACCTATCCTCTATGCCTGGTACTGAACATGATCCCTTGGTTACCGCTGCTTTAGTTGATAAAGAAGGAACTGACTTCGGATCCTCCGGCCTTGGAACATTTCTTGATGGGCGTTTACAAAAGTGGGAACAAATAATTATGGCACATCTGGCAGAAACTTTAAAGTATGAGGGTAAAGAATTCAAAATAAACAACCCATATGAAAATGGCGGATCTTTACCTCTTAAAGTTCAATTGCACGCCCATAGTTCGAATGGGTCTGGAGGAGCAGACACGCCTGTGGTATTGGGTACGGCATACAAAGGTAAAGGTTATGCCGCACTTGCCATTACTGATCATGACGTGGTAACCCCTCCTCCTTTGGTTGACGGGCTCATAACAATACAATCAGTAGAGGAAACCAACAGCAGACACGTTACGGCGTACGACATATCAGCTCAGAGTACAAGTATGGATACACAAACTGTCATAAACGATCACAGAAGTAGATCGGAATTGTGTTCGATCGCACACCCATCGTGGGTAACTTCCCCTATAGGAGACTTGGAAATGCTGATGTATTACGATAACAATTTCCAAGAAATCTTCAATAATGGTCTAAATGATGAACTACTCTGGGATAAAGTCTTAACCTCGGGAAAAAAAGTGTTTGGATTGGCTGGGGACGATTGCCACGACATTACTTCCGCCAGTTTTGATTCGGGTTGGGTAGTTGTATTCTGCAACGAACGGACAAAAGAGGCGATTCTTCAATCCCTCAGAAATGGTAATTTCTACGCTAGTACAGGGAACGACATCACCATTTCTGTAGAGGACGAAGTCGTCAACGCACATAGCACAGCCTCAAGCAACATCGTGTTTATCGGAGAAAACGGCAGAATTCTGCAAACCAACAACGGGGTTACCTCGGCATCTTATACAATTAAGGGGGACGAACTCTATGTGCGAGTTAGATCGACTAGGGTATCTGATTCGAAGGTGGCCTGGAGTCAACCTGTATTTCTGGATTATAAGGGCGCGGAACAGAGAACTACATTACCTCTGATAAAAAGCCTCGTTAAATGCTACCGACGTAAAAATTGGCTCCGAAATCCATTCTTCAAATACACTTTAAACCAGAGAGGCGCATCAGTCTATTCAGCAGATGGGTATTGCAATGATGGATGGAGAACTTACAATGGAGCCGTGGTCACATTAACGGGCGACGAAGTGACAAACGTCTCTTATTCTGGTGGATCGGCCAATAAAAATATATATTGCCAATATATAGAATTTCCTGAGAGATTTAGGGGGAAGACTATGACGGCGGCATTTGCTGTGGAGGTGACTTCCGGTTCTGTGAAGGTAGTCATAGAGGACGGAGTAGGCCACGGTGGCAATGTTATAGATTCAACGGGCATATCAATAGTAACATATAAAGTTTCTGATGCGGCGGCGAGACTATACGTCGCGGTTTTCTCCGCATCGACAGATCCAGTATCATTTAAACCGATATGCGCAATGCTTGAAGAGGGAGAGTTCTCAACGATGGATGAGAACGAGGTACCAGATCCTGAAAAACAACTTAGTACATGTCAGAGATACGGAGTTGCTCTCCCTGGTAAACCAGCCACATTCTCTGTTATCGCCTCTACTCTTGTCGCTGAGTCTGCAACATCGGCTGTTGGTATCATTCCATTACCTGTATCTTTAAGAGAAGGAACAGCCGTTTTATCCTACATAGGAACTAGCGTGGTTGGCAATTTCTATTTAAGGAATTCGGCCGATATCGCGGCGACAAATATCGCTGTATCGACGATTTCAAAAAATGGTATTAAGGTCATAGTAACAGTTGCGGGTGGATTGACACCCAACCAGGCATACCAGTTGACAACAAGAGCGATCGCAGCAGCATTGTTTATAAGTGTCGAGCTATAAGGTGCTTTTGGATTATTACAAGTGGTAAATTGACTGGAGGCTGTAATATATGAAATACCCGATAATATATGACAATAAAGAAACATCCTTCATAGCTCTCGGCCTGGCAGTCCTCGATCACGCCTCCGATGTAAAAGTTCGCGAAGTCATTAATGGTGAATTTCTCCTGACACTCGTCCTCCCCAGAAATGATCCGAAGTGGCAATTTATCCAGGAAGACAATTTTATCAAAGCATATGATGAAAGTCAGAAAAAGGATCAGCTCTTCCGGATCAGGACGACAAACGAAGAACATGATAGCATGGGCAGATTAACATCAAATATCCAGTGCGAACATGTTTATTATGATGCCCTAGACTGCGCATTCTTTCCCAACTTTGAAATGATCGGAAAGACACCAAAAGTTATCCTTCAGGCAGCATTTGCCGGTACCCGGTTTTCAATAGGGACTGTCGAGATAACTACTTTGACCGATATTATGATGAGCAGGGCATATCCGGCCAGTATCGTGGCAAAGCTGATCGAAAATGTCGGCGGAGAGCTGGTAAAGGATAATTGGACAATCAACCTGTTGAACCAGCGTGGAAGCAAAACAGGTGTGCAGTTCCGAGTCGGCAAAAACATCAAAGGGCTTAAAAAACAAAAGGACTCCAAAAACCTTGTCACCAGGCTCTATCCATATGGCAAAGATGGCATTGAAATCACTCCTATAAACAACGGCAAGGCATATATTGATAGCCCTCTGATTGGCAATTACGACCACCCCCGGATAAACGATAAGGATTATAAGGACATAGAGGAAAATGCAGAGCTGCTGGCTGCAGCACAAGCAGAGTGGTCAACTCCATTAAAAGACGGTATAGACAAGCCTCGTGTCACCTATTCCGGAAGCTTTTCGGAATTAAAAAAGCACAAGGACTTCGGTGATTATGAAGCATATGGATTAGGAGATACGGCGAGGATCGTCGACGAGGAGCTCGACACCGATACCAACCAGCGAATAGTCGAATATACCAATTATCCTTATGAACCGAAACCTTCAGATGTAGCTTTTGCAAATTACGATCCTGGCATATATCGGGATAATCGCCCTCAAAATGTCGTAGGGAGTCTGATCGGAACCGGAAGCTATGTTGATAAAGTAACCGATAGCACAGGAAAGATCATACCACAGTGGTTTGCAAATATACGCTCGAAGCTGCAGACCGAGATTGATGGCATGCTGCAGAAGGCTCTGCTTAATATCAATCCTATTTTGTTTTATGATGATCTGACAAACCCGACAAAAGCAATGTTGATCGGTCCAGGCGGATATGCAATAGCAAATAGTAGAAAAGCAAACGGAGATTGGGACTGGCGGACGATCGGAACCGGCGATAAATTTATCGCGGATGAAGTGGACGCCGCCTGGGTATACGCCGGTACGATATCTGCAGATCAGATAATCAGCGGAGATTTTACGGCCTTAAACCGTATGAAGCTCGGCAACAACGATAATGTAAACAAGGTCTTCAGGCTTGCTACAGTAGGAGGAATGGATGTAACCATAAGGGCATGGACAGATGCTGGCCCAATATTACATATCGGATGTCTGTCAGATGATGCAGATGATGATACTGAAATGACAGATCTCCAAGATTTTGTTCTATTTTCTTCTGGATTGACATCAGCTAGCGGAGGTACTTGGTTGCATGGTTTATGGAGAGGCTTAGAAGATTCAGGATATGCTACAAGACAATATGTAGATAATGCTATTGCTCAACTTAATTACGCTACACAGGATGATATTGATTTTGCAATAACTCAGCATATTTTAGCTTTCCATCAATAAAAAAAAGCGGGGTAATATCCCCGCTTTATACACTCGTAAATTAAAGTCCGAACAGATCTTTATTGTTATATATTATACCACTGACAGTTAAGAAGTTGGCTCTCTGAGTCAAATCTATATGAATTATAGAATTGTCACTTTTACGCAGAAAATCACCGTTGCTTTGATAAATAAGTCCATATTTCATTGCAAGATCAGATTCGGATAAGAATGTCTTGCCATTATACAAAATGGCTTTACAATCTTGAAATTCAACATATGAAGCACCTTCGGGCAATTGATTTGTTGCCATATTATTACCTCCAGAATTATTATTTGCCGTCGATGGGGCTGCAGCGGAGGATGCCACAGGAGCCGTTATATCTATCTGTTTCTTTGTGCTGTCAAATGATGCTGTAGTCCCTACTTTTTTTAAATCGCTTAGTTTGATATAAGTTGACCCATTGACATTGAGGGCACTTATATCGGACTTATTTCCGTTTACAAATATGGGGAATTTATTGGCTGCTACGTTGAATTCCACCGCTGCAAAGGATGTTATACCAAGAGATAAAAACAAGCCTAAAATCAGGCCAAATACTGTTTTTTTCATTTTTCTTCACCTCAAATTTATTATATAACCGCTTGAAATTAATGTCAAATTTATGAAAAGGAGAGTACCTAAATGAATAAAAGTGTTTATCTTAGTCCATCTCTGCAGGAACACAATATCGGAGCTGGGCAATACGGCACAGAAGAACAACGCATGAATCAGGTAGCAGATGTTGCCCAACGTGAGCTTTTAAGACATAACGTGACTGTTTACAGAAACAAACCTACAATGACTCTTACTCAGGCCGTAGCTGACAGCAATTCGAAAAATGTTGATCTGCATCAAGCAATCCACAGCAATGCCGGAAATGGCAAGGCAAGAGGTTGTACGGTATTCTGTTACGAATTCGGTTGTCGGGGAGAAGCATTGGCAAGAAACCTTTACTCTGAACTTGAGCCTCTTACTCCAACTGCCGATCGCGGAGTACATGAAGGCAAAGACTACTACGGTACCGGAAAAAACATGTATGAAGTATGGCAAACAGTTGCACCGGCAGCGCTTGTTGAAGTTGCCTTCCATGATAATATTGATGATGCCAATTGGATTATCACCCATATTGAAATTCTCGGTATAGCAATAGCCAAGGCAAATCTCAAGACGTTGGGAATAACGTACTGTCCGGTCCAGGATAATTCAACACAGCAGCTCATAGAAGCCATGACAGCGAAGAGTTGGATAACATCTGAAGACTATTGGATAAAGGTTTTGAACGGAGAAATACCTCCAAAACCGGAATACCTGAAATTGCTGTTAAGCAGAGCTATTAAGTAAACCAACGTAAAAATGCTAGCCCCCAGGCATACGGGGAGAAAAAGAAAGGAGTCAATATGTATAAGGTAATGAAACGATTTTCAATGATCCTTTTGATTATCATAGCAATTATGATGATCACACCAATAGTTGCATTTGCGACTACAACAGCAGGAGAATCCAATACCGGTCAGACTGATGTCACAAGTATTATTATCAACACTCTTTTGATCCCACTGCTGCCGACTGTTTCGGCATTTATTATCGCGCTGATTAAGGCAAAAATGACCGAAGCAAAACAAAATAAGTATTTAGGTGTTGCGGAGGATGCTGTATGCACTGCAGTGGCTGCAGTTACACAGACTTATGTTGATGAACTGAAAAAGGCCCAATCTTTCGATAAAGACGCAATGATGTCGGCATTTAATTTAGCCAAAAGCAAAGCGTTGGCAATCATGGGCACAAAGGCACAGGATATTATCAAATATGTATACGGCGATCTAAATTCCTGGCTGGATAATAAAATTGAATACTATGTAAAGATGTCAAAGTGACGAGCTCTACAAAAAAAATAGTCCCTAGTCTAATCAGGGACTATTTTTTGGCCTAAACAACAAACATATGTTCGGCATTAGAAGGGGGACTTCATATGAATAGTTTTATTAGTTGGATTGGAGGAAAGAACTACCTTAAAAAAGCAATTAATGAAGAAATGCCTGCTAACTTCAATCGATATGTTGAGGTCTTTGGAGGCGCAGCCTGGGTATTATTCAGCAAAGATAAGCAAGCGTCTATGGAAGTATATAACGATTATAATAGAGATCTGGTCAATCTGTTCAGATGCGTAAAATATCATCGTCCAGAGCTGCAGAGAGAGCTTTCATTCATGCTTAATTCCAGAGAACTATTCGAGGACTTTAAGGCACAATACAATACATCCGGAATGACAGATATACAGAGGGCAGCACGTTTTTTCTTCCTTCTGAAGACTTCATATGGTTCAAATGGCAGAAGCTACGGCTGTATTAAAAAGGATATTTCTGTTATGAATAATTATCTTGAAAGCGTTGAAAAACGCTTATCATGTGTTATTATTGAAAATAAGGACTTTGAAGATCTAATAAAGGTTTATGATAAACCAGGTGCTTTGATCTATTGTGATCCGCCTTATTATGGTACAGAGAAATATTATCAGGTAATGTTCTCCGAGCCTGATCATCAGAGGCTCTACAAGACATTGAGTAATATTGAAGGCAAATTTTTGCTATCATATAATGATTGCGACTATATTAGGAAACTTTATAAAGCCTTTAATATGATTCAGGTAAGTAGAATGCACAATTTGAAAGCAAGATATAAAGATGGTCAAAATCTATATCATGAGTTGTTGATTAAAAACTATTAAGCTATTTGTCAAAGGCAAGAAATTTGACAAAAATAATGAGAAGAATTGACAGAAATTTTGCGAAGCTACAGCAGCGAGCTCCCTTTTTACATCGTGTATGATCCAGTTCTGATCCGACAGCCTCTCGGCAAAACGTGGCGCCAGCAGTTCCACGATATTGTGGTCCGGGCTTATGGAAGAGTAGAAAAGCCCGCCCTCGACCTGCCTGAACCTGATGAAGCCCATCAGCTTGTGTACTTCATGCTCCACTTTGAGGTTTATGGCGTTGATTCTGAATACAGTGTCGTCTGAAAGATGCATGTCCACATTGCCTCCCATTTTCCAGCCGAGTTTCAGGTACCGGTAAATAAGAGTGCCCGCCTCGGAGTCTTCGGAAAGAAAGGTATGATAGATGTTTTTCAGCGCTTCCTCCGAAATGTTTTTCCAGACCGACTCATACACGCGGTCCGATTTTGCCTGATCGGCGGCTATGAACACATATCGTGCCGTCAGATCCTGCTGGAGCCCTTGCTCCGGGAGAATGGCCTCCGGAGCTTCCTTTCGGCTGAAAGCCTCGAAAACCGCTGTCAGTATGCCTTCGAAACTGCCGTCGTAAACATATGCAAGCATCACAATTCCCCCGTAATACTGGCAACCACATCTTCATGCACGGGAAGCGTCTCCGGCACGGGACCGGCCTGTTTATCGCCGTCCGTAATGCCAATCAACCCGTTTATCCCGGATAAATGTTTCGACGCGTATGGATCGGCTGTATCCAACCGTTCCCGCACATTGGTCCAGTCTGAAAACACTGCCGTATTCCACTGTGCCTCCAGCCTTTGCAGCGGCGAAGGCGCGGTGGGCAGGAAACTCAGCTGGGTATAGCCCGTATCGATAACAGGCAGGCGTTCCCTCCCCAGCAGCATGTTAGCCCTTATAAACCCGGCTCCGCCGTCAAGCTTATCGATATACTTGCCCTTGCAGGTTATGAAGAACCGCGCCCTTTTCAGTACAACTCCGAGCTTTTTGATATTATCGAAATCAAGCTTCTGTGTCCTGCGGGCCTTTACGATCCTCTCGGCAGAACGTACGCCGATTCCCGGAACCCTCAGCAGCTGGTAATAGTCGGCCCTGTTGACTTCGACAGGGAATTGGTCCAGATGCCTTAAGGCCCAGTCACACTTTGGATCGAGCAGCGTATCGAAATCCTTGTGAGCGTCGTCGAGCAGCTCGTCGGCCTTGAAACCGTAAAAACGGAGGAGCCAGTCCGCCTGATAGATCCGGTGTTCCCTCAGGAGCGGCGGCTTTATGTCCTTCGGCAGGGCCGGGTGGTTGGAGACTGGAACATATGCGGAATAAAACACCCTCCTCATATGATACCGCCTGTACAACCCCTCGGTCAGCTTCAGTATGCCCAGGTCATGGTCCGGAGTGGCTCCGACGATAAGCTGGGTGCTCTGTCCCGCAGGTATGAAATTAGGGGCGCTCCTGAAACGCTGCCTGTCCTCGGTCGATTCGTTTATCCTTCCGCTGATGAAGCCCATCGGGCCCAGAATCGCATCCTTCTTCTTCTGTGGGGCCAGTAGCTTCAGACCATCGTTCGTCGGCAGTTCGATATTGACGCTCATCCGGTCGACATAGCTGCCAGCCCTTTCGATCAGCGCGTTGTCCGCCCCCGGTATGGCTTTGATATGGATGTACCCGTTAAAGCGGTATTGCTCGCGAAGCAGCCTGACGGCACGCGTGATAAGCTCCATGGTATGGTCGGGGGATTTCACGACTGCGGAGCTTAGGAATAATCCTTCTATGTAATTTCTTCTATAAAAATTGATCGTAAGAGCTGCAATCTCCTCGGGAGTGAACGCCGCGCGCGGAACGTCGTTGGATGATCTGTTGACGCAGTAGGCGCAATCATAAATGCACTGGTTCGACATCAATATCTTGAGGAGTGAAACACAGCGTCCGTCGCCCGTAAAGGAGTGGCAAATACCGGCGGCAAAGCTGCTGCCTATACCGCCCGGCGTATTTTTGCGCGAACTGCCGCTGGAAACGCAGGAAACATCATACTTCGCACTGTCGGCGAGCACCTTGAGCTTATCCATCAATTCCATAACATCACCCGAAAGTAGTTTGATATCTTTAGTACAGCATTTGCTGCAATATTAGTTTATCATAAATCGGAGAAAATATCAAACATATGTTCGGTAAACGCACGACGTTATCTTGTGGAATTGTCAGGGGGTAGCCGGCTTATCAGACGGCGATTAACCGTTCAGGATAATTCCTTTCTTTTGAGACGCTCGCACCGCCTGTTGGCGGCAGCCGCATTCTCAGCTTTATCCTCTTCCGTCTCAAGCCTGAGGCCGCACACCTCCATAGGCTTGGCCGCCGCATCCACTGCCACGAAAGTCAGATAGGCCTTATTGGTAAATTTCCGCTCGCCCATCAGGTTTTCGGAAAATACCTCCACCGCGACCTCCATGGACGTCCTGCCGACCCAGGTGACCCTCGCCTTCAGTATCACTATTTCGCCCTGTTTCACAGGGTGCTTGAACTCCACGCTGTCTATCGAAGCGGTGACGACGATCCTGTTGCAATGCCTCTGTGCCGCCATCGCACCCGCTATGTCTATCAGGTGCATGAGCCTTCCTCCCAGCAGGTTGCCGAGAAGATTCGTATCATTAGGCAAAACCAGTTCGGTCATCTCGACCATCGATTCCCGGGGTGTTTTAAGTTCCATATGCAATACCTCCATCTGCAGGCTTTCTGTAAATTATATACCCTGTTTCCGCAGATTTATTATGGATAATTACTTTTTACAATCAATTATTGACTGAAGATTGCTTTATAGAAATAAAATCGGAACATTCGAAGGCCCCGAGGACTCCCCGGGGCTCTTGCAACGGTAATTGGAAGGTGTGTATAATGAAAAACTATATTTAGAATATAACAACGATTTGTTATAAAACATCGTATTAATTGTGAACTTTCTGTAAACACCCGTATAGGTATCCGCCCTATTCCCTTTTCTCAGGTACGGCCTCAACCCGGGCTCTTCAACCACCTCGACGCCTCCCTGGCTACCTCACCGCCACCAGAGCACTTCAACCGCTTTGGCGGCCCTCTCCGCTACTCGGCCGCTTTTCTCAACGCAACCAAATCCGTTATCCTCACGGACGATCTGTGAAAATCCAGGATGCCTTCCTCCCGCATCCTGCTCATTTCCCTGGACAGCGAAGGCCTCGTGATATTCAGGAAATCCGCCATTTCATTTCTGTTCATTGGAAGCATAAAGGTCGCCTGCCCGCTGTTTTTATAATGCTCGAGCAGAAAATTGGCGATCCTTCCGCGAACGCTCCTTATAGATAAAAATTCTAGCTTTTTGCTCAATGTCAGCGCCTTCCTTGACAGAATGCCCAGCATGTTCAATATGAGCCTTCTGTGGCCTGTGCAGGCCCTTTCACATTGCCCGGTGAGCTTGTCGGACGGTACGTACATAACGCTGCAGTCCGTATGGGCAACCACGGTGGCAGGCCACTTGCCCGCGCCGGAGAAGGCGGCCATTTCACCGAAAAGCTCGCCTGGTCTCAGCATTGTCATGATCATGCGTTCTCCGGCGTTGTTTTCCTTAATTACATCCGCCTGCCCGGATAAAATAACTCCGACGCCTTCGAAAGGATCTCCCGCCATATTGACTATATCGTTCCGGCCGAACCTGTGCACCCTGAAATCCAGGCAGTCAAGCAGCGCAGAAAGCTCCTGCGAAGACATTCCCCTGAAAAGCATGCACTCCGATAACACCTTCAGCAATCTCTGGTCCATTTCGATATCCCTCCGCTGTTCGTAACCATGGTTACCGATTTGATAAGCAAATTATACTACAATTGCTATGTCAAAGCAAACAGACAGTCAGCATAACAACCGGCCCAAAAACCGGAATAATAATAAATTCAGAACATAGCAAAATACAGGGAGGATCAGAAAATGAGTGAAATGTTTTGTTTTCAGTGTGAGCAGACGGCAGGCTGCAAAGGCTGCACAAAGGCGGGGGTCTGCGGCAAAAGCGCCGATGTGTCGAATGGGCAGGATGAGCTTACCGGCGCTCTCATAGGTCTTGCAAGAGCGGCGGAGAAAAACGGGAGACCCGGAAGGAATGCCGCAGTATTAATGATGGAGGGCCTTTTTACCACGATCACAAACGTCAATTTCGATATCGAAAGCGTTAACGAAATTACTGCGAAAGTCGAAGAAGAGGCAAAAAATCTGGGCGGAGCGGAGAATTTCGCCGCAGAAATCCTTTGGACCGGCGACGCCGACATCGTATCGCTCCGCTCCACACTGCTTCTCGGGCTTCGCGGAATGGCAGCGTACGCATGGCACGCATACGTACTCGGAAAAGAGGATCCTGAGGTAACGGCATGGTTCTTCAAGGGTATGAAGGCTGTCGGAGAGGAGCACACCGTGGATGGCTGGCTGGGTCTGCTGATGGAATTCGGCATGGTCAACCTGAAGTGCATGGCGCTGCTGGACGAAGCCAACACCGGCACCTTTGGACACCCGATGCCCGTTAAAGTGACAACTGATGTTGAAAAGGGTCCGTTCATAGTGATCAGCGGCCACGATCTGCACGACCTCAAGCAGCTGCTGGAGCAGACGCAGGGTAAAGGCGTGAACATATACACCCACGGTGAAATGCTGCCTGCGCATGGTTACCCGGAGCTTAAGAAATACGCTCACCTCAAGGGCAACTTCGGCACGGCATGGCAGAACCAGCAGAAGGAATTTGAAAATGTACCGGGAGCATTCCTGTTCACGACGAATTGCCTGATGCCTCCAAAGCAGAATTATTCCGACAGGGTATACACTACCGCAGTCGTGGAATATCCGGGTCTGGTGCATATTCCTGACGAGAACGGCAGGAAGGATTTCACTCCCGTTATCAAAAAGGCGCTGGAGCTCGGCGGCTGGTCAGAGGACAAACACTTCACCGGCATTAACGGCGGCAGCGTCCTGACAACAGGCTTCGCGCGCAACACGGTTCTCGGCGCTGCGGATAAAGTCGTACAGGCCGTAAAGGATGGCGCAATAAGGCATTTCTTCCTGGTAGGAGGCTGCGACGGAGCAAAGCCCGGCAGGAATTACTATACCGAATTCGTTAAACAGGCTCCGAAGGATACGGTCATTTTGACGCTTGCCTGCGGCAAATACCGCTTCAACGACCTTGACATTGGCGAGATAGGTGGGCTGCCGAGGATAATGGACATGGGACAGTGCAATGACGCATACTCCGCGATACAGGTGGCTGTGGCCCTGGCAGGCGCATTCAGCTGCGGCGTCAATGACCTTCCGCTGACGCTCGTTCTCTCCTGGTACGAACAGAAGGCGGTATGCATACTTCTCACGCTGCTCGCGCTCGGTATTAAGAACATCTACGTCGGTCCGTCGATACCTGCCTTCTTCTCATCGAACGTTCTGAACGTGCTCGTGGAGAAATTCGGGCTGAAGCCCATTTCGACCCCGGAAGCCGACCTCAAGGCAATACTCGGCTGATAGCGGGTGGGACGCAGAAACGCAGGGACAGTTCTTTTGTTCCATTCCGGTATAAGTGAGCCGTGAGGCGATTTCCCGACCTATCCTGCCCGACATCCATTTTAACGTTTCAAAGCAAGCCTGGGAGCTCAGTTTCCGGGCTTGCTTTTTTATAATGAAAGATTAGCTAAACAATAGGTTCTGAATTGGACTATAATGTATTTGATAGCATTTGAAGAACAGTTTTGGTCGGACTCACCTTTGCAACATTTCAAGAGAGCCGCCTGACAGGAGGTAGGAAAGCCGATATGAATATGCAAAATATAGTTTCAGCCCTTTCAAAAGTCCCCGGCGTTTCGGCTATTGCGCTGGGTGGTTCACAGAGCCGAAAAGCGGCGGATAAGAATTCCGACTATGATATCGGTATTTATTATAAGAATCAGGCTCTGGATCTGATCACACTTGCAGATAGTTTGAAAAAACTGGATGACAAGCACAGGGATAACCTGCTTAACCCTCCCGGAGAATGGGGACCCTGGATCAATGGCGGGAGCTGGCTTACAGTTGACGGTACCCCGGTGGATATTCTTCTGAGGGAAACCGGCCGGGTCGAAGCTGTGCTGAAGGACTGCCTGTCGGGAAGGATTACGATCGATTATCAGTGCGGGCATCCCTTCGGCTTCGTAAATACGATTTATGCAGCCGAGACGCATTACTGCATACCTCTGTGGCAGGACGACACCTCGGCGCTCGACAGGCTTAAAGCCCTGCTGCATTCGGAGGGCGAATACCCGTCCAAAATGAGGGAAGCGGTTACGGCAAAATTTCTGTGGGAGGCATGGTTCTCACTTGAGTGCGGCCGCAAGGCGGCGCACAAAGGCGATATCAACTATGCCTGCGGTTCGGTGTTCCGTGCGGTGTGTTCATGGGTAGAGGTGTTATTCGCGTTGAATAACATGTACCTGATGAACGAAAAAGGGGCGCTGCCGGGAGTTAGCGCATTAGGCCTCAAGCCGGTCGATATGGAAGCCAGGGTTAAATCCTCATACAGGTTGATTATGGACGGAAGCGCTACTGAAGCCTGGCAGGTCCTGGGGGCGCTGCACAGTGAAATCGACGGTTTGTCCGGCAATATGAAGCCTGTTGTCACGGAGATAAGGTAAACGATGTCATGACGACCCGGCGCCCGCAGCATATAAACGGGTCGTCGCAGGAGTCTTCGCAATGTCCGTGGTAAGGCCCTCGCAAGGTCGTCGCAAGGCCGTCATAAGGCCGTAGTTAGCCCCTGGCAAGGTCGGCGCAGGAGTCTTCGTAAGGTCCGTTGCAAGGCCATTGTACGGTCACTGTACGATCCGTCGTGCGGTCGGCAAAACAAAAACAGGCGCCCCGGATATCAGGAGCGCCTGTGGTTTTACTATTTACCGTGTCCGGGCCTGCAACTGATCAAAGCAGCTGTATCCCGGCATTCCTGCTGGCTTCCGCCATTCCTTCCCGCCAGATCGACGACTGTACTTCGCCGACATGCGCCTTCCCGAGGAAGAACATGCATATCCTCGACTGTCCGATTCCCCCGCCTACTGTGTACGGCAGCCTTTTTTCAAGAAGATCCCTGTGGAACGGAAGGTTCATCCTTTCCTCGCAGTTTGCGAGCTTCAGCTGTTTTAACAGTGAAGTTTCATCGACCCTAATACCCATCGAAGAAACCTCAAATGCCTTATTAAGTACCGGATACCAGAAAACTATGTCTCCGTTCAACTCCCAGTCGTCATAGTCCGGAGCCCTGCCGTCGTGCTTTATACCCGACTTGAGGAGCCCGCCGATCTTCATGATGAATACTGCCTTCTTCTCCTTGAGGATCATATCCTCGCGGCCTTTCGGATCAAGCTCGGGATACATGTCCTCGAGCTCCTGTGTCGTAACAAAGAAGATATCGTCGGGGAGATACCTCTGAAGCGACGGGAACGCCTTCAATACTTCCTCCTCCGTCTCTTTGAATACGGAGAACAGCTTGCGGACTATTGTCTTAAGCATATCTATATTACGTTCGCTCTTGTCGAGTATCTTTTCCCAATCCCACTGGTCTACGTATATGGAATGGAGGTTGTCCAGGATCTCGTCGCGCCTTATCGCGTTCATGTCCGTGTACAGGCCTTCACCCTTTTTGAATTCATAGCGCTGCAGCGCCATCCTCTTCCATTTAGCCAACGACTGTACGATTTCCACCCTATCCGCGCCGGCATCGGGAGCATCGAAGGATACAGGCCTCTCGACGCCGTTAAGGTTATCGTTCAGGCCCGATTCCGGCCTGACGAACAAAGGAGCCGAAACCCTGGTAAGATTCATTTCCTTTGCCAGTATATTTTCAAAATGATCCTTGATAAATTTAATAGCGATCTCTGTTTCCCTGATTGACATGCCCGGTTTGTAACCGGCCGGCACGATCAGTCTGTCGCATTCCTGCATCGTTATTACCTCCCAGCTTTCGGTCAAACTTTTATATAAGCAGATTATATCATTTAAAATACATTATGCAACTGCTTTTAGACAAAAATGCAAAATGTTCTCTCCAAACCTGTCGATTATTCAATCGATGTATACCTCCCGAGGCACCTGTCCTTATCTCCGTTATATACTTTGGAAAGCAATCGGGCTCAAGCTTGATCCGAAGGGCGTCTGACAGTCGCCCCAGCGATTCCTGCAAAAGCGGTCAGTCCTCTGCAGCTTTTCCTTCATGCTTTCACCCATGTTATATGCTTTATGCTGATATCCATGTTATGGCTATCTTAGGACGTTTTCCTTTTTGCCGCCGCCTTTTCGCCTCCGGCTCCTTTTCCCCTGCCCCTGGGTCCACCTTTCGAAGCCTCTTTTGAACCGGCTTCCGCCTTGTCCTCCCTGGTCGCTTCAACGCTTGCTTTAAGAGCTTCCATCAGATCGATGATATTCGACTGCGCTTCCGGCGGGCTAACTACCTCCTTGCCCTCCATCTTGGCCTCGATCAGCTTTTTCAGGGCTTCCTGGTATTCATTCCTGTATTCGTCGATGTTGAACTCTGAGGTCATATTGTCTATCAGGCTGACAGCCATTTTCATTTCATTGTCGTGGATATCCACATTATAATTCAGCTCCGGGATGCTGTCGGTCTTCCTTATCTCATTGCCGTAATACAGGAGGTAAAGCAGCATTCCGCCGTTTTCGTAGGGTTTTATCAATGATACGTATTCATTCGAGGTAAGCGTGATCTTTGCGATGCCCACCTTGCCGGTCTCCTGCATGGCTCTTCTGAAAAGCTCGAAGGCCTTGCCTGCGCTGATGCTGCCGGGGCCAATATAGTAAGCCTTATCGAGATAGATCGGGTCGACCTTATCCTCCTCTACGAAATGGAGGATCGAGATAGTCTTTTTGGACTTGATGGGCAGCTTTTCGAACTCCTCGTCCGTTACCAATATATACTTGTCTTTTTCGTATTCGTAACCCTTCACGAGGTCGTCCTGCGACAGCTCCACATTGCAGACATCGCAGAATTTTTTGTAATGGACGCGGGTATGGCATTTCTTGTGAAGATAGTTGAATTTGATTCCTTCGGAGCCCGACGTCGCAGTATACACATTGACGGGGAAATAGACCATTCCGAAGCTGATTGAACCCTTCCAGCTTGTTTTCATCATATCACCTGGTTGTCTTTCCTTTCCGGGAAAATAATAAAGCCGCACTATACCGCGGCGAGCTTATATAAGTGCGCCGCAATATCGTTAGTGTGGCTTAAAAGCGATACAAATATTAATATGCTGTGTTTGTTTATCTAAGGCGCCTGAAACAGCTCTCGAAACGGCGCCTGACTCTATTTTCCATTGCCTGCCCTCACTGCTTCAAGAGCGGCATCCATCGCGGCGATCACGCGATCGCACCAATCGTCGTAGACAGGGTCTGGCTTTTGAAATTCGGGGTGTTCAAGGATGTTTGCAACGGTTCTTTTAAGTCCCTGATCGATGCGTGTCGTTGCAACGAAGTCAGGTACAAGCCGTTTAAGCTTTGTATTGTCGAATATGCCGTTATACGCTTTATCGCCGAGAAGACTCCCGCTGTGGTCATGAAGGCTGCAAGCCGCTAAAAATTCCGAGGGCACGTGGACCGGCTTCAGTTCGACTCCAAGAGCATCCGCGATGATCCCGTATATCTGGTTCCAGGTAAGGCGCTCGTCGGATGTTATGTGGATTGCGTCACCGATGGTGTGTACATTCCCCATGAGCCCGACAAAGCCTTTTGCGAAATCCGAATTATGCGTCAGCGTCCATAGAGTCGTACCGTCACCGTGTATTATGACGCGTTTGCCGTCCAGCATGCGTTTTGCCGCTTGCCAGCAGTCAATCGGCAGATACCTGTCGTCATAGGTGTGGCTCGGTCTCACAATAGTAACGGGGAAGCCGTTTTCCCTGTACTGCTTCATTAAATATTCCTCACAGGCTATTTTGTTGCGGGAATACTGCCAGTATGGATTTGCGAGAGGGGCGCTCTCCGTGACCGGGTAGCTTAAAGGCGGCTTCTGGTAGGCCGAAGCAGAGCTGATGTATATGTACTGCTTTGTTTTGCCGCGAAACAGGCGATAATCCCTCTCGACCTGATCGACAGTAAACGCGATAAAATCCGCCACAACGTCGAAGCTCATGCCGGAGAGCAAACCGGCAACAGCCTCCTCATCGCCGATATCGCCTTTGATTACGTGAACGTTGCCCGGAAGTCTGTCATTCCTGTTGCCGCGATTCAGCAGGTACAGCTCTCCTCCCTGCCGTGCGAATAATTCCGTAATCGCTGTGCTGATGATACCTGTCCCGCCTATAAATAAAGCTTTCATCCGATAACCTCCATCCTGCTTGCCTGACGACAGCTTGCCAATGAGACCACTTCTTACCGGTCTGATGAAATCCTGCCGATATGACGGAATGCCGGACCGATTACCCGTTTAGGCCGGTCACTTGCTCAGGCCGGTCATGATTTACCGGGTCCCTTCGGCATCGTCGCATCAATATGGACTTCCGTATCTATAACTACTCCTGTTGTATTACCGTTATTACCGTAAAAGGCCGAATCGCCTGCAGAGGTCTCCTTTACGGAGTTGCCCGTCTCCGGACTGCCATTTTGCCGCTTTTCCGGTTGGCCAACCATATTGGAAGCCGGCTTGTACTCCTGTTTGCCCGCTTCTCCGGGCTCACGCGTTCCATACTCCGGTTGATCGCCAGCCTCGGTTTTGCTCGTCACATCGTAAGCCTGATCACTGACTCCGGTCCCGGCTTCGACTCCGCCGAGTTCCATAGCTTCATCGGCCGTCTCATCCTGCTGTTCCTCACTGCCGTCCTCCTGGCCCACAGCGTCAGTCGGAGGCACAGGCGTATCACCTGTATAGCCTTCTCCATAAAACCTGTTGTTTATCCCGTCATATCTTTGATTGCCGTCCCTTGGCACCTTGAGGTACTTGTTGGCTAGACTTAGTATTACGAATATCAGCGCAATCAGTATTATTACTTCCATAAACGTCACCTCTGTTATATTTGCAGCGGAAATAACTGCAGTGTGCCGCTCTTCCTGTCTTGAACCGGCATATTGTAGATATTCGACACTTGCATATCTTTTCCTTTGAAATAACAAAAAAATCATTCTGGAGGCCTCAAATGTTACAGAAAAAGTAATGATTTTGTCATGAATTTTTAACATAGAAGTTGTTATAAAAGTATATAATAATGTCGAAGATTCTATTGGACAAGGTCGTTTCCGTCAGGCAAATGATAAAGGTTTTTTATCGGGACAGGTGATTTTATGGAAAGGTTGAATAATTACTTCGGGATGTTTGTCGAATTCGTCATCATGGGTATCATGTTTCTTATCGTCCTCCCATTCAGATTACTGTACAATCTGAGCAACAGGCTGATGTCCAGATAAGCGTGCGCCGTGACATTACCGACGCCGTATCGGAAGAACAGACGTCTGATCTGCGGACTCCTATAGCTCCATATAATTCCTTATCAAAGCGATTGATTGTTGCAAATCTTTGTAGTATAATCAGTAGTGCGCGTTTTCTCATATGGGCCGGGAGGTTTAGATTTGAGGCACAAAGCGGATCTCCGCTCTTTAACGACGCATGAACGGTATATGGCGCAAGCGCTCACGGAAGCGGAAAAGGCCCGGCGTTCGGGTGAAATTCCCGTAGGCGCTGTAGTGGTCAAAGACGGCGTTGTCATCGCAAAAGGCCATAACGAGAGGGAATCGAAAAAGGATTCCACGCTCCATGCGGAGATGACAGCCATACGAAGGGCCTGCAAGATACTTGGTTCATGGCGGTTGACGGACTGTGACCTGTACGTGACGCTGGAACCCTGTACGATGTGCGCGGGTGCGATCCTTCAGGCAAGGATAAGAAACCTGTACATCGGTACCTCGGACCTGAAAGCCGGAGCTGCGGGATCAGTCATAGACGTATTCAGGGTCGGCGCCTTCAACCACAGGGTCGAAGTGAGCTGGGGACTGCTCGAGCAGGAATGCTCGGTCATTCTGAAGGAGTTCTTCGGCGAGCTGAGGGAACGTTGAACAGGGAACGCTGAACAAAATTGAATATGCTGTAATCATCAGCAACTATACGGAAGAGTATCGAAGTGGTTGTAACGGCCCTGACTCGAAATCAGGTTGTCACGCAAGTGGCACGAGGGTTCGAATCCCTCCTCTTCCGCCACAATAAAAGTTTCAGGGTTGACCTGAAGCTTTTATTGTTATATCAGCCGAGTTCGAAGCATTGAGGCTTAAGAGCCTTGAGAATACTTCCCTGACAGGCCTCTAAATGTAGGGCAGGTATCCGAACGCATGCAGGAGGTACTAATATTAATACGAGAATTAGATATGTGATTGTCACAATAGCCATTCTGTTCTTTCTGGGATTAGTATTTTATTTTGTTAATTCCTTTACCGGGAATCCGGTTTCCGCTTTTTCAGCATCCCGAAAAATACGCGATTATGCTGCCGTTACCTACTCTACGCTGGATCTGGAGTTATCAAAGGTTAAATTCAATTTCAAAACCAGTGCCTATGGCTGTTATGCACAATCTAAAAAAAGCGAGGATACAAGGTTTTATATCCGGTATGGCCACGGTAGAGTCAGCGATGACTATGAATATGAAGTAGCGAATCACTTTACAACCTATCGACGGCTATGTAGAGATTTTAACGATATGGTGACAAATATCATTGAAAAAGAATATCCCCATGAAACGTCATTAACCCTCGGCGATCTGATTGGCGATACTCAACTGCTTACTCCGGATGCGCCGTTAAACCTGAATAATATGCCTCTTCAATTGTCGTTGACGGTTAATATTTTGAGTGACGTCCGGAATGAAGATCAGATGGCTGCATTACTACTGGAACTCCATCAGCTTTTGCTGAGTAAGGGCATTGCAATAGACCTATACACTCTTCGGCTGGAGGAACCCTTACCGGAAGGGAGTAAGCCAGGCAGCGGAAACAATTTATATTTGAAGGATTTTCCCTCAAAGAATATGACCGATGATCAAAATAGCCTTATATCTGCTATAAGAGAACATCAATCGGATATGAATAAAAACGAAAAGCAGTAGCAACGTTAGAAAATAATTTTTTGGAGGACTGTCATGGAATCGATACTCGAGGTAATTGAAAAAAGGCATTCCGTCAGGAATTACAGCAACAAAGAGATAGAGAATGACAAGCTTCAAAAAATCAAGGATTATCTCGATGGGAATAGAAAAGGGCCTCTGGGAAGCGATGTGCGGTTCGAAATCGTAGATGCTGCAGGCTATGAGCAGGCCGAATTGAAAAAGCTTGGGACCTACGGTTTGATAAAGGGTCCTCGGGTTTTCATAGCAGGCGCGGTCAAAAAGGGCAAAACAGCCATGGAGGACTTCGGCTTTTGCATGGAAAAAAACATCCTCCTGGCAACAGGCCTTAGCCTTGGCACCTGCTGGTTGGGCGGTTCGCTGAACAGGAGCACCTTTGCACAAAAAATAAATGCGGGAGGGGCTGAGCTTATACCGTCAGTCACTCCTATCGGATACGCGGGAGACAAAAAAACATTCACTGAAAACCTTGTGCGGATGGTAGTAGGAGCAAAAAACAGGAAGAAACCGGAAGAGCTGTTCTTCGATAAATCGGCTGATACGCCGCTTGACCCGGCTTCCTGCGGGCAATATTTCAAAGTACTTTCCGCGGTCAGGCTGGCCCCGTCTGCGTCCAACAAGCAGCCCTGGAGGATCATAAAGGAAGACGGAAATACCTGGCATCTCTATTTAAAAGAAAGTGCAGCATATAACAACGCTTTTAAGGATATCAAAATCCAAAATGTCGATATGGGCATCGCAATGTGCCATTTCGAGCTTGCGGCGACTGAACTTGGACTAAAAGGGCGTTGGGCAGTACAGAAGCCGTCGATTGCTGCCGGCGACCTGAAATATATAGTCAGTTGGGTGCCGTAAACCCCGCGAAGAGCGCAGACCTGAAAGCAAATATGGTTCACATGCTATTAAAGCGTCCCCTCCAGCCAGTCGACGAACTGTCTGGCAGTCCTCGGTGAACGGCCGTTAAAGCGAAGCTCCCATTTCAAAGCCTCTCTGTGAAGGTACTCCTTATCGACATCGAGTCCCCTTCTTTCGGCTATTCCATCCACGATATCCAGATACCTGTTCTTGTCCGGGGGAGTAAAGACCACGGTTATGCCAAAACGGTCCGAAAGCGAAAGCTTTTCCTGCATCGTATCGGCCGCGTGCACTTCGTCGTCGGGATCTCCCGAGGCAAAGCCGGCTCTGTCGCTGAACCTCTCCTTTATCAGGTGACTGCGATTTGAAGTCGCATAAACCAGCACATTGTCAGGCTTTCTTTCCAGCCCGCCCTCAAGCGCGGCTTTAATGGCAGTATAATTTTCTTCATTATCCTCGAAAGCCAGATCGTCTATGAACAATATGAACTTCTGTCCTCTTCCCGACAGCTGTCTTATGATATCAGGAAAATCGGCCAGAAGCTTCTTAGGCACCTCGATCATACGAAGGCCCCTGCTGCAGTACTCGTTCAAAAGCGCCTTTACAGTGGCGGACTTTCCCGTTCCCTTGGTTCCATAAAGCAAAACGTTGTTTGCCGGGTGTCCGCTGAGGAATTGTTCCGTATTTTCAATAACCGCGGACCGCTCAACTTCGTAGGAAACAAGCTCCGCAAAGGTCACAGGGTCCGGAGACTCCACGCCTTCCAAATACCCGCCGCTGCCGTCATGCTTCCATACAAAAGCCTTATACTCGGAAAAGATCCCGCTTCCATGCTGAAAGTGGTATTCAGCAAGCTTTTCGGCTAGCCCGCCCCAATTTCCGGATTCCATGAACAGTGCAAGTATACTGTCCGCAAACCCTGCGTCAATCCTCATACGCTTGTCAGGCCACCCCGGAAGCGATTTGAACGACTCCGCCAACCGGCCTTCAGATCCGGTTTCCCCCGATATCCATCCTTTTAGTAATTCCGGTTCGAGAGAAGCTATCGTATACAAAGCCTCAAGATCATGCCTCACGGAAGCCTTCAAAGCGTTGTCCAAACAGTCGGCACCGTTCACCCCGGCAGCATGGCTGAAGCAATTTTCCGAATGCAGCAGTTTCTTCAAGACATATTCCTTTAAGCCCATTCCCGCGCTATAAAGCCTGCTGCATACCGAACAATAAAGCCCGGCCGCACTGAACGGATCGGCGCTCCTATTGTTGAAAACCAGCTTCAGCAGTGAGCGCAGCTCCGTCAATACTTCGTCCTGCAGCAATTGCCTGTATATGATCAGTGAATCTGCGGCAAACAGCGTTTCCGCCAGAGTGTCGAGTCGTGTGTATGTCCCGGGTTCTTGTACTGTCATCACGTCATGTCCTTCCGTATAGGGTAATAACCGCCGCTTTCCGGGAAGGTCAGCCGGCGTAACCTGTCTACGGAAATTATAATATAGTGCCGCCGCGATTTCAATGCAGGCAGCTACCAGTAATTCAGGGCAGGAATCCGCTTCAAACGGGGACATCCTTTATATCCGGCATGTTGGCCGGCTGCATTTCGATATGCCTTTCGGGCTGGGGCTCAGGCTGCCCGGTACTGATGGCACCGCTCTTTTTGCATATCTGGTCGTATATCCCGTACCATCTCTGCACACCGGTCTCCAGCCTGTAATAATGAAAGACGTAATACGCCACGAGCGCCGTAAGCGCAATATCCAGCAGTATGGTCGCCCAGATCGTGAAAAATATCGTCGCGGCATAGGCAACCAGCATCAGAATTATGAAGGCGATCGTTATGACCAGGTGCATCAGCCGTTCGTGCTGCATAAACCCTATCAGTGTTTTATAATAATCCCGGAAGATATTCCAATCCTGAATATTTCCCGAACGGACCAGATACATGATCCTGTTTTCATGATCCATCAAATACCTGTACACAAGCTCACCCCCATAAACTAAAACCTGCATGCTTTACGGCATGACTCCGGACAGAATTCCCCCTCTATTTTATACTTATTTCCTATTATTTTCCAGTACAATCGTGACCGAAGCCCTGATATCTCTCCTAATCCTCGAAATAAACGGTTGCGCTCATGCCCAGCCTTACCTCCGGATCCGGTTCAAAAGAGACCTTGACGTCAAAATAACTGGCATTCTGTTTTTTTGTACCCAGTTCGGACATCGTTTCGATATTTCCCTCGAAGGCTTTACCCGGAATGCCGTCAAATATGATCGTTACATCATCCCCCTCCTCCAGGTGCCCGATATCGATCTCATCGACTTCCGCGATCACCGCCATGTCGGAGGTTGAAAACAGCGTTGCAAGCGGTTGGTCCTTCTGTATAGGCTGACCGGCAGATACGGCAATATCCCCCAGCACGCCAGCCCTGCCAGCCTTTATTGTATTCTCGATATTACTATCGGGGGCGTTCCCCCAGCCGTCGTTTTCATCCTCCGAGGCTGCCTTACCGCCTTCACCCGGAGCTGCCTCAATATAGCCTGTGAGATCGCCCCCCACCATCTCGAACAAAAGCTCCCCCCGTTTGATTTTCTGCCCATCGGAAACATGAACCTTCAGAACGGAGCCCTGCGCTACAACTGGTACGGGATCGATCCTTGCGACCTTGCCCGTTCCCACCTTGCTTTCACTGCGATAGCCGCCGTCCCTGAAAAGGCTGACAACGTCGCCGTTTTCCAGGGATCCCTTAAAAACCTCCACGCTGTACTTATCCCCGTTTACGCCGATCACCTCCCCTTCTCCAGTAAATCTTGCGTTTGAGCTATTCCTCATATAAAGGGGCTCGCCGGCGTGGATCGTCTTGTTTTCAGCCTTCGCATATGCGCCACTGATGGAGGCATTTATGACAAGGCCGGGGTCGGGCTCTATATAACACAGTGCGCCGTACCTGGTCTGCACCGTTTGCGCATAATCCCCCGGCATCGCTCTGACGCCTGAAACCGAGCCGTCGCGAGGCGAATAGACCTTGATCGTATCCACCTCGAACAGAATATCTTCTTTCGTTACAGCATCGCCCCTTCTTAAGTCAAAATGCTCGAGCAAACCGCCGAACGGCGCTGTAATGGTATAGGAATCGACCGCCTCTACTATCCCCGACGCCGATTTTCCCATTGAAATACTATTGTCCCGGTTATAGTCCGGAGTATAATTCACATTCCCGAAAGGGCCGTTCCCGGAGGAATTGTTCCCAGAGGAATTGTTCCCAGAGGAGCCGCTCCCGGTTTCGGCCGGGGCCGCCGTTGCTTCGCCGGTGCAGCCGGTCAGCAGACAAGGCGCCGACAGGACCAACAACAATACACATATAATTATTTTCATAATAAACACACCCCTTCCAAACTTAATCCACATTTTTATACTCGCCTTATTACTCCACGCTTTTAAGCGCCTGTACCATGTCTATCGTACTTACCCTACGGACGAGAAATATCTGTATGAGTATGGAGAATAGTAGCGTGATACCGCACGCGGCGCCTATGCTCCAGGACGACACATATGCCGTAAAGACCAGATCCTCCGGTTCGCACGCTTTCATGACGGTTCCGGTAAGCCAGATACCGGGAAGTACGCCGGCTAGAATACCTATCACAGATATCAGAATGTTTTCCTTCATTATCAGAGACCGCATTTCTTTCCTGTGGTAGCCCAAAACCTTCAGTGTAGCGAATTCCCGGGACCTTTCGATGAAGTTCAGCACACCCATGTTATATAGGACGACAAATGCCAACAGCAGTGCAAATGCGGCCATCAGAAACGCGATACTGTTTATGCCCTGTAGCCCCGTAACCGTCTTTTCTTTGGATGCCGCCATCCATTTGATACTGTTTGCTTCATCGAGGTCCTCCAGATAGCGCACACACCCTACCTCCGGTTTGTCCATCAGTATTTCCGTGGGTTTGAATGCACCCTTTCCGAGCGTATCCCATACTGATTCATACATATACAGGCCCTGCCCGATCTGTACCGGTACAAGTCTTTCGATGACGGCAGCGATCGGCTTCGATTCTCCCGGAAACTTGAGGCTTAATCCGTCCCCGGCTTCAAGCCCCATCACCTCAGCCAGCTTCTCAGTCATCATTACTCCGGTCCGGACATCCAATACCGGAACAGCGCCGTTTCGCACAATATTGTCTTTACTCGCAGCTTCACCGGGAGATACGCCGCCTTTGCTTAGAGCGTTGCCTGTATCGCGTTTTATCCCCCTGTCCAGTGAAATAAGCCTTTGACCGTCTTCAACCACAGTCAGCACTGCCGTCCGGCTGTTTATAGCCGCATGGCCGTTCTTGACGCATCTAATACTCACTGCCTTTTCCATGATGCACTCCGTCGTTCGGGCGGGGACACGACTGTCATATGCATCCGGGCTTCCGGCTGTCCCGTTTAGTTCCGCGCTGAGTTCGTAATGCAGCGTATTTCCATAGTAGGTATCGATGAGGTAACTGATCGAATCCATTATTCCAAATGCCGTAACGATCAGCGCCGTACAGCCCAGGACGCCTATTAAAGCCATTAACGTGCGAGATTTGCTCCTGAAGAGATTACGCTGTATCATTTTCGCGTTGAAGCTCAGGGATGACCAAAGTAGCCTCACATGTTCAAGCAATATCCGGCTGCCTGATTTCGTCGGCCTGGGCCTAAGCAGGGAAGCCGAGGTTTCGGCGGTGTTCCTCATGCAAACGATGTAACAGATAAGGCAGGAAAGCAGCACCGACAGGATGCATATCACCAATGAATCGGCTGAAAGCGGAGCGGTTTCCATATCAGGTAGAACATAAAGCTCCAACATCACATCAAAAAGAAATGACGGCAAAGTACTTCTACCGATCAGTAATCCTGCTACCGACCCGATAACGGACGGGAAGAAAGCATAAGCCATATAGTGGCGCATTATACGAACCTTTTTGTATCCCAGCGATTTCATTATACCCATCTGCATCCTCTGGTTCTCCATCATTCTGGTCATCGTCGTGAGGACTATCAGGGCTGAGACTGCAAAAAACAGGACCGGGAACACCCGCGAAAGCGATTTGTATTGAAACATTTCATTTCTGACGGTTTGCGTGCTCCTATGGGATTTACGGTCCATTACAAAGGCCCGTGGCAACGCCCGCTCTATCTCGATTTTTACTGCACCGGCATCGGATCGCTTATCCATAATGACGCAAATTTCATTCATGGCAAGCCCTTCGAACGAGCCGAGATTGGTGTAGACAAACCCGTACAGTTTCGGTTCCGGGATTATGTCCTTTGCAGAAAAAACATATTCAGGGCTGCTGATCAGACCTCTTACAATAAAAGTTACTTCCTGACCCTTAAGCTTTAATGTTATGCCATCTCCGGGCAGCAAGCCATGGGCTGCGGCAAATTGCTCATCCAGCAGGCACCCTTGTTGGTCTTCCTTCAGCAAAGGTTTACCACTCTTTATTCTAGGGATATTTGTAATGGATGTGCCATCCACTGCATTAAGCATCAGCTTCGGCTCTCCGGGAAGCGTAGTCTCCACCTCTCCGCTGTATCTGCCCTGGGCAGCCGATACGCCTTTCAGCCCGGCTATTCTCTTTAGTTCGGCAGAGCCTGCGGTTTGCGTCACGACCCAAAAATCCGGCAGTTTGTATCCTTCAAAATATCGGTTCAGACAAAGGTCGATATTACGCCACGCTCCGTCAAGCCCGCTAAACACAAGCACACCAAGGGCGCTTAGTATTATGATTGAAATGAACTGCCCCTTTGCGCGCAATATATCTCTTATGAATTTCTTCAGTAAAGCGCTCCTTACCATGTAATCGCCTCCACAGGCACGGGTGATCCGTTTAGCTCTACAGCTTCTATACCTCCGTTTTTCATCCTGATTACCCGGTCTGCGATAGGTGCGACAAGCGCATTATGCGTAATAATTGCAACAGTGGCGCCGAACTTTTGGGAGACGTCGGCAAGCAGTCGCAGTACCTGCATGCCCGTCTTCGAATCGAGCGCGCCCGTCGGCTCATCGCAAAGCATCAACGCAGGATTTTTGCATAACGCGCGCGCGATAGAAACCCTCTGCTGCTCGCCCCCCGAGAGCTGGGCAGGGAAATTGTCCATCCTGTCCTTCAAGCCTACCTGTTCGAGTACCTCTGCCGGATCGAGCGGGTTTTTGCAGACCTGTTGCGCAAGCTCCACATTCTCGAGCGCCGTAAGATTCGGCATAAGGTTGTAGAACTGAAATACAAAGCCTACGTCCCGCCTGCGGTAATCTGTAAGCGCGCTTTCCCCGAGGCTCGTTATCTCCTTCCCTCCAACACTGATGTTTCCCGAGGTCGCCCGGTCCATGCCGCCAAGCAGGTTCAGTACCGTCGTCTTGCCTGCGCCGCTGGGTCCGAGCACTACGCAGAGCTCACCCTTTTCGATGTCGAAGCTGACATCGTTTACCGCCAGTACGGCGTTAGACCCGCTCCTGTATTCCTTTGTAACATTTTTTAATGTAATATAGCCCATTTTCACACCTCTGTTTTTGGTGAATGAATTCATTCACTCAAAAAGTAAAAAAATTTAATGCTCCTACTTTATGCCTAAATTACGGTAAAACATTAATTTGAGTATTTTCGCAGTTTCAGGAACTCCGCGTACATATACCTTGTCGTGTACGGATATTGCGCCGTAAATCAGGAAATCGGCAGCAGCCTCCGGGTACGGGCAGTCGAGGCTACCGTCCCTGTTGCCTGCTTCGATCAGATCCCTGAGTTGAGGTATAAGCGCTTTGAAAATATTCTCCGATATCCTGCGGTGCAATTCACTGTTATCCTTCGTGTGCAATATGCTTAGAAACCGGGATTCAGCTATATTCTCGATTACTTCAAAGTATTTGTCCAGCTTCTCTCTTGCGCTGGCATCCGGCTTGAATTTCAAGCCCAGGACGACCTTCAGAAATTCCGTACCGAACTTGGAAGCAACGGCGTCGAGCAGCTCCAGCTTGGATTTGAAATACCGGTAGGGCAACCCCTGTGATATCCCGATCGACTGGGCGACGTCGGACATCATTGTCTCCTCGTAGCCTTTTTCCTCGAACAGCTTGCGGGCAGCCTCAACTATTTCTTCCTTTCTTTCTTCCGGTTCCTTCGATATGCGCGGCATCCAATTTCCACCTGCCATCTTATGTAATTAATTCCAGTATACACGAGTGAATGAATTCAGTCAACACTTTTTATATGCGATGCTTATAATATCGTCGATGTCGGCTTCCTCCAAGCTTACATCCTTGATCGGAGCGCTCCTTGACAGGTCTTCGATCAACCTTGCGGCGGTGATATCCTTTTTCCCGAAACGGTATGTGGTCCTGGCGCCTTTCACGGATGTTATCTCAGCCTGCGGATGCGTAATGCTCCGCTCCTCGTAGAAATCGACGATGAGATAACGGTACGGCGCTATCCGGTCGATCAGCTCTTTAAGGGAGCCATCCTCGATAATGGTTCCTTTATTGATTATTATTATTCTGTTGCACAATTCCTCAATGTCGCCCAAATCGTGCGTGGTAAGAATAATAGTAGTTCCCTTGTTCATGTTGATATCCTTAATGAACTTGCGGACCGCATACTTGGCTTCCACATCGAGCCCGATCGTCGGCTCATCCAGAAACAGAACCGATGGGGAATGCAGCATTGCCGCAGTCAGATCGCCCCTCATCCTCTGGCCCAGCGATAGTTGCCTTACAGGAGTATTTATAAGCTCATTGATATGCAATACTTCATTCATGATCCTGAGATTTTCGGAATAAGTCATATCATCTATCTGGTAAATACGCTTCAAGAGTTCAAAGCTTTCGCCCAATCTCAAATCCCAATTCAATTGAGTCCTTTGACCGAATACGACGCCAAGGTTCTTAACTACCTGTTTTCTGTATTTCTGCGGAGATATTCCATTGATCAGGATTTCACCCGAAGTAGGAGTCAAAATGCCAGACATCATCTTGACCGTCGTACTTTTCCCCGCACCATTCGGACCGATGTACCCTACGATCTCACCTTTCCCGATATTGAAGCTGATGCCGTCCACCGCTCTTTTTAAATCGGTTTCAGGCTTTAAAATGCTCTTTATGGAGCCTCTCAAGCCCTTTTCCTTTTTTACTACCTTAAATTCCTTGACAACATTTTTTAATTCTATAACAGCCATTTTCTGATCCTCCATCGACAGTGTCGATTACTCTTTCACACGGATTACCACATCATGTGCCGGCGCTTTCATAACGCCTCATTCCGCGGCAGAACATCAGGCATGCCAGCAGATAGCTGCCTAGCCCGATCGCAAAGGTAGCCGCAGGCACGCCGATCGGGATATAGAAGGGTATTTCCTTGTTCAGGAATGCGCTCGCGGGATAAAAGGTTATCCAGCCCAAAGGTATGATCAACGTAAAAATGATCTGCAGTACTCTCGGATAAATGGTCAACGGGTACATTGTCGTCTTGTCATACAACTGAAGACTATACATCAGAAAATCACACCTGCTTTTCGACCAGAAGGAAACCGAGGCGCAGACAAGCCATATGGCGCCGCGCAGCAGCGTTCCGCCTATGGCGGCGGCCAGCATTGAAACAATATTGGGCAGCGTCCATGAAAAATTCACCTTCGAACAGCCGTAAACAAATATGATGACGCCGGAAAGCAAATCGGTGACCCCGATGACGTTTAAATCCATGAACAGGAATTGAAACAAAACATTGAGTGGGCGCAGAAGAAATCTATCCAGTTCGCCATTTACAACGAGATACCCCAGATACCACGTCTGAGTGAAGAATATGACTGCAAATCCGTGGCTCAATACCGACAAGCCGTATAAAAACGCCAGCTCATCAAAGCCCCAACCCCTCAATGTCCCGAATTGCTCGACAACGAACCTGATCGTCGCAAAACCGATTAAAAACTGCAGCAGATTTGATAACAGCCAACCGGCCAGATTTGCCGGATACTCCAGGCCGCTTTGCATGGACTGCTTCAGGAAAAGCGTCCCTACGGCAGAGTAGTATTTCACACGCAAGACATATCCTCCCTTAGCCCCCCTGTACCAGTACTCTGCTTGTCGCTCTCTTTTGAAGGAACAGGAAAGCAGCCAGCAGAACGGCGGTCCATGTCAGTTGAATCGCCATCTGCACTGCAATCGTCCGAAAATCGTATTTCCCGATGAAAATGGAGAGCGGAAGCTGATATATATAAGGTAACGGCAGTAATTCCAGCAGATATTGAAGCCAGGACGGGAAAAACCATAATGGAATAATGCTTCCCGAGAGTAAACGAATCAGATGAAGCTTTGTAGCCCGCATCGCTTCCAGCGAGATCGCCGTAAAGGCCCACATTCCAAAGATGGCGGAAAGAAGCCAGTTGATCGCATAGCTTAGCGTAAAACTGGCAAGAAACAGCAAAAAATGAATGCCTGACGCCGGTATGGGAAAATGTATGAAAAGACTTGCGATAAGCAGTAATGGCAGCGATTGCTGGAAAAAAGCAACAACAACGCCTCCCATATCTTCCGCCAGAAAGATTCCGAATAAATTTACCGGCTTTATCATATCTACGGCGATGCTGCCTTTTCTTATACTCTGGATTATACGGAGTTCGACCCCGTTAATAAATAGGCTTCCTATGAACGAGGACATTACGGTATACGTCAGCATTCCGTCCCTGGTCACGCCCATGGCGCTCGCCCGCTCGCCGTAAACCGCTATCCAGAAAAAAGCTGCCGCAAACATTATGATGCCTTGCATAACGATGGAGGAGAGTACATCAAACCTGTATGCCAGTGCTGACTGTATTTTGATTTTTGAAATGAACAGGTATGGTGACATTTTGCAACCACCTTCCCAAAGAAGTGAAAGCATGTTTCCATAAATAATATAATTTTAGCAAAGTTTGAAGAAAAGTAACAGCGTTTACAGAAAAAAACAGGGCACCAGCGACTTGCCGTTATGGTAAGCCGGTGATGCCCCGTGAAACGCCATGAAACGCGAGTGAAATGAATCGAGTGAAACGAAACGCAGGGACGGTTCTTTTGTTCCAAATGGAACAAAAGAACCGTCCCTGCGCTTCATCAAAGTTTCAGTCCAGTGTAAATTCCCTGCCGCTGCCGCCTGCATAGCTTATTATCTTACCTTCAGCCTTCAGACCGGGATTTTCCTCGTAGAGGTCATATAAACCCATGTCCCCTTTTGTGCCGAGGTCAGCCGCCTTATCGAGCAGGGCAAATTCCTCCGCGGTGGTTTCATTATCCTCTTTCAGCATCAGACCCCAGCAATCCCATGGCAGAAGCTCGACCTTATTGAGCGAAGCTATGTCCCTTATCATGTCGCCTCGCACAAAACCAAGCCCCTTCATGTCGAATATGCCGAAGGTATCAGGATCGGCGGCTCCGCCGCGGCATAACTTCCAGGCGTCGCAGCCCGTAACGAACCGGCCGGCAGGCATATCGAGAGGATCGAAGTCTATACCGAGTACGTCCTTCTGGAGCTTGTCGAGCTGCGGATCCACGCTCACCCATCTTTTTTCTTCACTGTTCCAGTACTCGCACATCCAGTGATCCTCATAATGTCCGGGCATGAAATAGGTTCCGAAGCCGCAGCGGGCGCGCGCAGGTATCCCCTTCGAGCGCAGTACGGAACAAAGGAAGACCGAATGGTCGCGGCAATTGCCTATAAAGCGCTTATCAAGCGGCCTCGAGACATTCAAGGGCGAGCTGTCGATACCTGTTATCACATCGAGTATTGTAGTTATTTTTCTAGACTGGACATGCTGTTGCTGCTCATCGGTAAGCGTCACGCCATACCTTTGGGCCCAGAAGATATGCAGGAAAAGTCCGTGGATCGCCTCCACTATTTCCTGTATGCCGCTTTCTTCAAATACACTGAACAGACCGGCGTATTTGCCCGGGTCAGTGATCGTGCTTTGAGCTACGTAATAGTCCGGCAAGGTAATCTTTCTTTTCATAATATATCACTCCTCGGCTACCATAATAGCAAAAGAAGGGATGGAAATACTCCACATTTCATGCACGGATTTGTGTGGTCTCCGCGGATGCAAGCTTGGTTCTTTGCTTCTGTAAAAGGTCTGCAAGAGTGACATTGTCAACCACGCCGCTGATAGCCTGGTCAAGCTGTTTCCATAAATCGAGCGTAGCACAGAACCCGCAGCGCGGGCATTGGTTCGGATCGTCCTCCATACACGCGACTGGGACGAGGCTTCCCTCGATCAGTCTCAATATCATTCCAACGGTATACTCTCCGGCAGGCCGCGCCAATTTATACCCGCCCTGCGCCCCCCGGGTGCTTTTGACGAATTTTGCGCGGCTCAGGACCGTAATGATCTGTTCCAGATATTTGTCCGAGATCTGTTGTCTGGTTGAAATTGCCTTAATGGTAATATATTCTCCATTATCGTTCATAGCAAGATCCAGCATCAACCGCAAAGCATACCGGCCTTTTGTCGATATTTTCATAGCCTCACCACCCTGTCCATTCTAGATTATATTATATGGATGGTATGAATTCAAGAAGACTCCCGCTGTCCAGTATACATATATGTTTAATAGGCTATTGACACAAACCGTATTTTACAATATATTTAATTCATATAATTTTTATATGAATTCTGGATATTATTCACATAAATTAAGGAGCCGGATATGGATTTTAACACGCTTTGCGTTCATGGCTGCAATGACAGGTACGATAAAACGGGCGCTGTCAGCATACCTATATTCCAGACAGCAACCTTTACCCACCCGGGAGTCGGGCAAAGCATGGGGTACGATTATTCCAGGCTTCAGAACCCGACCCGCGAGCATCTGGAAAAGACCGTTTCCTTGCTGGAGCAGGGCTGCGATACGCTTGCGTTCTCAACGGGCATGGCGGCAATCACTGCCGTGATGGAGCTCTTTTCCCCCGGTGATCATATTATAGCGTCGGATGACCTTTACGGCGGAACAAGAAGATTATTCGGGAATATATCCTCCAAGAACGGAATATCGTTCGACTTGGCCGACACATCGGACATACCCTCCATAGAGTCGCTGATAAAACCGCAGACCAGGGCAATATTCGTCGAAACGCCTACCAATCCCATGATGCAGGTAACGGATATAGCGGCCGTTTCCCGCCTGACAAAGCAGCACGGACTTTTGCTGATAGTCGACAATACGTTTTTGACGCCCTATTTCCAGAAACCGCTGACACTGGGCGCCGACGTAGTCATACACAGCGGAACGAAATATCTCGGCGGGCACAATGATACGCTTGCCGGATTTGTAGTCGTTTCAGATCCGCAGCTTTCCGAACGTCTTCGCTTCATTTACAAGACCACTGGAGCCTGCCTTTCGCCTTTCGACAGCTGGCTCATCATACGCGGGCTTAAAACGCTGGCAATACGAATGGAAAGGCAGCAGGAAACTGCCGGTTCGATTGCGCACTGGCTGCTCGGACAAAAAAAGATCAGATCGGTATATTATGTCGGGCTGCCAACCCATCCGGGCTATGAAGTTTCATTAAGGCAATCGACAGGCTTCGGCGGTATGATCTCCTTCGAGACCGACAGTGAAGAGACCGCTGTGCGGGTACTTGACCGGGTTTCGCTGATAGAGTATGCTGAAAGTCTAGGCGGTACGGAGACACTGATAACATATCCAATGCTTCAGACGCATGCGGATGTACCCAGGGAAGAGCGTGAAAAAAAGGGGATCAACGAGAGGCTCCTGCGGCTTTCCGCAGGCCTTGAAAGCGCAGAAGACC
Organism: Bacillota bacterium; assembly: GCA_023412915.1. Classification (GTDB taxonomy): domain Bacteria; phylum Bacillota; class Clostridia; order Acetivibrionales; family DTU013; genus JAEYOM01. The sequence goes on along the minus strand of JAEZRE010000019.1, from coordinate 36,077 downwards.
TGATACGTGATCTCGGACAGGCATTAAACGACTGAACCGGCGTATTAAGGGCGTAATAAGTTTGGAGGGCTTCAGGCTTGAAATATGATTTTGACGAAATAGTAGACCGTAGAAATACGGATTCACTGAAATATGATTTTGCCGTCAAACGCGGCAAGCCGGAAGGCGTGCTGCCTCTGTGGGTAGCCGATATGGATTTCCGGACTCCTCCCTGCGTGAGTGAAGCACTTGTAAATAAGAGCAGGCATGGTATTTTCGGCTACTCTGAAAGCGGACAGGATTATTTCGACGCATTGCAGGACTGGTTCAAGCAAAACCACAGTTGGACGATAAAGCCCGAATGGCTCGTTAAAACACCGGGTGTGATATATGCCGTCTGCACCGTGATAAGGGCCCTTACAGAAGAGGGCGATCCGGTGATGATACAGCAGCCCGTATATTATCCTTTTCAGGGCTCCATTATCGCCAATAATCGTAAAATGGTCGTAAACCGGCTCATTTACACGAATGGAAGGTATACTGTCGATTTTGAGGATTTTGAAGAAAGGATAGTACGTGAAAAAGTAAAGCTGTTCATACTATGCAGCCCTCATAACCCTGTCGGACGCGTCTGGCATGAGGACGAGCTAGTCAGACTGGGCGATATATGCAGGAAACACGGCGTCATAGTGATATCCGATGAAATACATTCCGATTTTGTCTACCCGGGCCACAAACACCTCGTGTTCGCAAATGTAAGGCCCGAATTCGAAGAAATGACTATAACCTGTACTGCTCCTACAAAAACCTTCAACCTTGCCAGCTTGCAGATATCCAACATCTTTATACCGGACAGAAGCAAACGCAGTAAGGTCTGGCAGGAGATCGAAAGAAGCGGCTACAGCCAGCCCAACGTAATGGGAATGACAGCCTGCAGGGCCGCCTACACAGGCGGTCGTGAATGGCTCGCCGAGCTCGGGTCGTATCTGTACGGGAATCTGTGTTTTATCCGTGAATTCCTTGAAAACAGAATTCCCCGGGTAAAACTCGTAGAGCCCGAAGGAACTTACCTCGTCTGGCTCGATTTCAACAGCCTCGGTCTGGACCGCAAGGGGCTTGAAGACCTTGTAACAAACAAGGCCGGCCTTTGGCTCGACGCCGGCAGCATATTCGGGTCCGGAGGCGAGGGCTTTCAAAGAGTAAATATTGCCTGTCCGCGCGCTATATTGGAAAAAGCCCTACAGCAGCTTGAGAAAGCGGTAGACTCGATTGCTTCCCGTTAGACGCTGGCTGGCTGAGTTGTGATCAGCCGGCAACGCCGGTTTTCGCCGATTCTGTCTTGGTGGCAGCACCGGCAGGGCAAAGCGAGCATGCCGGTTTCGAACCGATCTGGTCGGCAACGCCCGTTGACTCAAAGCGAGCATGTCAGCTCCAAACCGATCAGGTCGGCAACGCCCGTTGACTCAAAGCGTTTATATTGGCGCCGATCCGTTCAGGTCGGCAACGCCCGGCAGGGCAAAGCGGGCATATCGGCTCCAAACCGATCGTGCAAATATTACAGCCTGATCCGGGGCAAACCGTTATTGCATGTCCAGTACGGTATCGGCTGCCTTAAAGTCCACTTTTAACTGTGCGCTGAAGTCATCAGTATGATAGTAGCCCTTCTTTATCATATATAGCGTTACTTTTTCATGCGTATCTATTGCGGCGTTCAGGTGCCTGCGCAGAACCTCCTTAACCTCGGGAGTCACCGCTTCAGAAATTGCCATTGCATAATTCCTGACACCTGCCTTCGCAGCGATCAGAAAATCGGTTGCAATGACCTGTTCCGTAATATCACCCATGCCCACCAGGTTTTGTATTATACCAGCCATAATGTCTCCTTCTTTTCGTATAGATATAATAAGAGCCGGCGTATGATTATACAACGTACTCCGTTAATTTAAGTATCCCATGCAACAGTATTCAATGCACAGCGCCCGTGCGATCGTCGCCCGCGTCCCGGACAGCGGAAGCATCCGTAAACTCCGACATTTTCAAAAGATCCCTGAGTTCTCTGATGTGTTCCTGTGATGTGGCGAAATCATTCCGCATCAGATCTTTAAGTTCCTCATCCTTGACGAGGTTCGCCATTGCCGACGATTTGGTAGCGCATATATTTTTGACGGTCAGCAGCTCATGAAGCTCAAAGCTTTCATGAGGCGCCAGTCTCTTTGCCCTTTCCATAATATCAACCTCCTGAAGTTTTTATTTAACGGGTATTCCCTCGATGAATTACGGCAACTCCTGCCGGATAATTCTGTAATAATCAGGCATCCCTGCTGTTTATCCTTGAAAATTCATAACAATACCCTGCTCAATGCAGCCCCGGATGCATCACTACCTTTATGCAGCCCTCCGTTTTGGTGTCGAAAACCTCGTACCCGTGCTTTGCCTCCTCGAGCGTCAAATTGTGAGTTATGATATCGCCCGGATCGACCTTTTTATCCGCGAGCATCTGGTACAGCCGCGGCATATACGGTATAACCGGAGCCTGTCCCATTCTGAGGTTTATATTGCGGTTCATCAGGTCTCCGAGCGGAAAACCGTTGTATCTGGCGCCATAAACGCCGGTCACCTGGATCATGCCGCCCTTGCGGACCGCCTGGCTCGCGATCACCATTCCACCGAGCGCTCCTCCCTGCAGCTTCAGCCCGCTCGCAAGGAATTCCATCGGCGTCATCTTGCCATCCATGCCCACGCAGTCGATCACTACGTCCGCGCCGCCCTGCGTAATTTCCTTGAGGTATTCTCCGGTATTCTGGTGCTCCTCAAAGTTTACGGTTTCCACATTATTGTACTTTCTGGCGTGTTCGAGCCGATAATCCATATAGTCCACGGCTATGACGCGCTTTGCCCCCATAGTCCAGCAGAACTTTTGCGCCAAGAGCCCGACGGGTCCGCAGCCCAGAACGACCACAGTGTCTCCGTTTTTCACGCCCGAGTTTTCCACGCTCCAATATGCCGTTCCCATGACGTCTGCCAGCAGCACGAGCTTTTCGTCTTCGATCTCGCTGTTTTCCGGGATCTTGAACGGCGTAAAGTTTCCGTAGGGGACTCTCATATATTCCGCCTGCCCGCCCGGATAACCGCCGGTCGTTTCGGAGTAGCCGAAAAACCCGCCCATTCCGCCGTGAGGATTGGAATTGTCGCATTGGCTCGTGAGATCGTGCTTGCAATAATAGCACTCGCCGCAGCTCACATTGAACGGAATGATGACTCTATCGCCTTTTTTTACTTTCGTTACATCTGGCCCGGCTTCCTCGACGATTCCCATCGGCTCATGCCCGATTATGTAATCCTTCGGAAGGTTTGGGATCATGTCGTGTATCAGATGCAGATCCGAGCCGCATATGGCTGTTGTCGTGATCTTTACGATGATATCGTCCGGCTTATGTATTGTCGGATCGGCAACATTCTTTACTTCTACATTTTTTATTCCCTGAAATGTTACAGCTCTCATTATTATGCCTCCTGATCAATAGTTAGGCGTAGCAAACACGCCGAGCCTGCTCGTATCGCCCGGGAAAAGCTCCAGGTTCGCTATCTGTACGGCAGCCTGAGCTGCCATTTGGTCGATCCCGAACTGTTCCTTTACTTCATACGGGTAGAACCAGCCCTTGGTCATCATGAGCTCCGAAATCCACGTATGCATATCGATGCCCCTGTCGAGCATCCCTTTTATGGCGTCCCTCGCCTGCTGGTCCTCGATTTCGGTAAGCGCTATCGCGCAATTTCTTATACCGCTTTTTACGTTCAGCATAAAGCTCAAGGCGACTGTCGAATCTACCATGGCGGGCATCCCGTCCGAATTTTTGATCTCGAGGTAATCATTGTTCATCGGTTTCTTTATTTCGTTTATTGGCTTTTTCTCAAAGTTCATTTGCCTCTCCTCCATTTAATGCACTAATGCGGCTGTGTCTTGACAAGCAGCCCCTGGAGCGTTTCAACATCCTTTATGGACTGCTGGGTATCCTGACCCAGAAGCTTTTTCAGCTCCTGGTCAAATACCACCCCCTGCGCAAGCTTGGACATTGTCATGCATATAGTCTTAAAGTTCAGAATTTCATGTATCTCCATGGTTTCATGGAGTGTAAGGTCTTTTGGCTCCACTCGTTTCACCTCCCCGGTTCTTGCAACAGGTTTATTTTCACCCGAATATGACAGCTTATACCAAAATAAGCTCGCATCCGGCAGGTTTTTCAGGGCAATAAAAAACACGGACAAATCAAGTGTCCGTGCTTTAACTGAACTTTACCGCATTTCCATTATTGTAAAAGCGCAGGTACAACGGTCTTTGGTGTGTCTGGCCCAGGATCATTCATCCGCTGGCACGCCAGGCGCTGGCGTACCAGACTCATGCGGAGTCGCCAGCCGGCGCCTGTCCGTATCTATCTATGATACTATCCTGAGCCCGAACCGCTTTATGACCTTTCCCGGATTGCCGACAACTACCGAATGCGTCGGTATGTCTTTCGTAACTATGGTACCGGCGCCGATCACCGAAAAATCTCCGACCAAGACCGGACCGAGCAGCTTTGCTCCCGCTCCTATAACGACATTGCTGCCTATGGTGGGATGGCGCTTGCCCGAGGAGGAAGGGTTTGCATTTCCGAGCGTCACCTGATGGTATACAAGTACATTCTCCCCGATTTCCGACGTTTCGCCGATAACCACGCCGCTTCCGTGATCTATAAAAAACCCCTTTCCTATGCTTGCGCCGGGATGGATCTCGATGCCCGTGAGCAGTCTCGATATCTGCGAGATCAGTCTCGGGAAGAACGGAACGCCGAGAGCGCGGATAAAATGCGCAAGCCTGTGAAGGGTAATCGCCCAAAGCCCCGCATAAGTCAACAGTTCGGGTATGACGAAGAGCTTTCCGCGCAGCGCGGGGTCCTTTCTATATGCGAATAGAAAATCATAATAAAGGTAGCCTATCTCTAAAAAAGCTTTCAAGACCCTTGAAAAATAGGGCAGCCGTAATATATCTGCCGTTGACATTTATAAAAACACCCTTCCTTACTTATTACGCCATAACTCATTCATTACAGAACCCGAAAGTCTTTCAGAACCCCAGCAGCTCCAGCACCTTTCCCTCCACATGCCTGTTTTTGCCGTGGTAGGGAAAATCGTGTATGTGCAGCGCGGGGTTGAAGTTGAGCTCTATTATGCTGTGGTTGGCGCCGTCCGGTTTCTCAAGGATATCGCGGATTATGATATCAGCCCCGCATATCCTCGCCCCGATCGCCTTTGCGGCTTTAACTGCGATCTGTTTATACTCGTCACGTATTTCGTCCGTATAGTCGATACTGTCGCCGCCCGTACTTATATTCGAATTCTCCCTCAGATAGACGGTCTCATTTTCCCCGGGCACATAACTGAAATCCCTGCCCTGGAATGTCAGGTATTCCCTCTCGACCTCACCGAGTCTTATTTTTTCGAGAGGGGTCACGTACCCCTTTCCTCTCAGGGGATCCTTGTTCTTTTCGCCCACAAGCTCTTCGATCGTATGTACGCCGTCGCCTGTGACATTTGCCGGAACACGGTGAAGTATCGCCGCCACTTCATCTCCTATGACCAGAAACCTGAATTCCCTGCCTGGCACGAATTCCTCAAGCAGCACGTATTCATCATAGCCCAACGCCTGTTTCACAGCTCCCAGAAAATCACTCTCTCCGAAGGGCTTCTTGAGTATGACGACTCCCTTTCCGAAATTGGTCGATTTGGGCTTCACAACGATATCCTTGTGTCTAAAATCTTCTAATGCGGACAGCGCCTCATCTTCCGACCTTACCGTTACACCGTCCGGAACATTTATACCGCTTTCCCGGAGTACGATTTTCGTGACCTCTTTATTCTCCATGATGAGCGGGGCTATATAAGTGTCGGCTGAAGTCCTTGTAGCCTGCTTTACATATTCGGTCCTGCCGTTTTTACGCAGCCTGATGAAATTATCGCCGGCGTCCAGTATATCGACCTCGATTCCTCTCCGTAATGCCTCTTTGATAACGATCTGGGTGGAAAGCTCCAGACCGGTGTACTCAAAATTCTCCATAATCATACCTCCAATGAATCGTTATATGTCACACTTGACTTTGCGGCGGATACAGGCGCCGACAGAGAGCCGTCCGGAAAAGGCCACGATACTGCGACAGTTCGGGCTTCGGCCCCATCCGATACCGCTACCCGCGCGTCCGTATCCCTGTATCTATGTTCAATAGCCTTACGTATACCGAAATCCAGAAAGCTTTCACCGCGCATGGCCATTTCCCTGCGGATCCTGGCAGACGGCAGCAGCGAGGGATAGAGCGTCTTTTTAATTTCCTTCCTGATACAATCGGCATATACGCCGGTTTCGCCAGCGATAGCGGTTACGGCAATAGCACCGTAATTCTCACCGTTCCCTCCGGTTACAGCCCTATCGCCGCGTGTCTCGCCGTCTCCCTCGGTTTCGCCAATATCGACCAGCTCCGCGAGCCTCATGAGCTTTTCCAGAATCGAAAGGCTCCACTCCTTTAGCGGAATCCGCCCGCCTTCATATCCATAAAGCTGAAGCTTGTTTTTACGGCCCGACAGCGCCGCGAGATGGTGATTCGCGTTAATCCTGTCAAGCTCGGAAGGGCTTATGGGAGAGCTTTTTTCAAGCAGGCAGAACAGCATGAAGAGCTGCAGGAAACGCATTTGTTGAAGGCTTATCCCCGTTTTCTCGAACGGGTCGACATCGACTATCCTGACTTCCCCATATCCAACGCCGTTCAGTTCCAGCGCGTCCAGCTGGCTTTGGCCTTTTCCGGTCCTCTGCTTGAGCCTTATGGGCGAATAGAACTCGCTTTCCTTCTGCAGTACATTCCCGTTCAGCTGGACCTGTTCCCCGTCGCTAAATATTCCGAGCCTTGTGAACGCTCTACTTTTGGTAGCCATCAGCCTTCTTATTCCCGTAATGTAGTCTTTAAGACCATTATATGAAACGCTGTTCCTGCCCCGTACCGAGTCCGAATATCCGAAACGGCTGACGCGAAGCGAGGCGGCGTGCTCTTCGATGCCCTCCGCAGGACTGCAGCATTCGGGACAGCAGCGCGATACTATCTCCAGTTCGTCGTCAATGACTGAGTAAAATGTGGGGTCCATACCCGGTGATGCCCCGAACAGGTAGATCAACAGCCAGCGATACCTCAAAAAATTCCTTGCCGCCGAGAAATACAGACTGTCCGTGAAAGACCTTCTGTCCTCCCCACCGCCGTATAACCGGTACAGGTGCTCCAGCAGCCTTTCACCGAATGAGAAATTGAAATGTATGCCCGAGATCATCTGCATTTTCTTACCGTATCTGAGCGCAAGGCCTTTCCGGTATATCTCCTTCTCCCTCCCTTCGGCCGAACCGTCGAACACAGAGATCGGGATGTCCTCTTCGTCAGGCAGCCTGGGCGGCATGCTAAGCGGCCAGAGCAGCTCATTCCGCAGCGCTTTCTCTGCATATTCCTGGAGCCATAGCAGATACCCGTGTACCTGCTCGATTTTTCCAAAAGGAGGCGTGATTAGCTCGACCTGACTTTCCGAAAAGTCCGTGGTTATATAGGGATTTTCGAGCTTGTTCCCGAAGGCGGCGGGATGAGGCGTCAAAGCAAGCTCCCCTTCAAGAGTTGTTCTCTGTGCTTCCCGCTCCAGTCCCCATTTTCCGTCCAGCAAGAGCTCTCCCCTGCCTTTAGGAAAATGCTTTATAACCTCATAAAAATCCATTTTCATAGTCAACTCCCTGCTTGTATCATTATTTCACAACTATCGAACAAAAAAGCCGCAAACATACTATTATTCTATAACTATCGAACTATTTGGACATAAAAAATCATTTTAAAAAGTCCCTAACCGCCTGCACAGCCTCCGGATTGATTTTGCACGTGTAACTCTGACCATTTCTCGTAAAGCTGATCAAGCCCGCATTCTGGAGTTCCTTTAAATGATGCGAAATCGTAGAGCGCGAAAGATCCATACAGCAGCACGCCTTGGTGAAGCATCTGTCGACGCCGTCAATCGTGTACGCACCGTCCTCGCTATTGCTTTCCTCGTACCACTTGTAAAGGTTCTTGAATAAATAGAGCCTTTGGTCGCACGAGAGCGCTTTAAATATTTTTACCAAATCAATATTTGTATTAGTCATAGTTCTATAGTAATCGAACACTCTAACTTTGTCAATGAGAATTATAAAAAAAATCAAATTATCGGTATATTCTATATCAAAGGCACAATTAATAGAAGATCGTGTGGGAAGTCCACATGCGCCTTGAGCACATCGACATCGATTCCAAACGCCAGGGAAAGCCAATAACCTTGCTCAGAAACACAACGGAGAGACCCGCAAAATTGTCGCTCGAATAATTCCTGTGCAGTGAGGTGTAAACCCAGATGAAACCAAGTGAAATAAGCATGGAAAACAGAATTACAATCCAGGCGTCCTGTCCGGCTTTTATTCCAAGCGCCCAAAGGTTGATACTGCCTATCTGCCCCATCATAGTGATGCAGAAAAGCTGGGGTTTACTGATTTTCTCCATAAATCTTCCGATTGCTGTTACCCGGTAAAGTTGCTGTTTCTTTACTCTATTCCCTATTCAGACCCGGGTTTATTCGATACTATTGTGCTCTTTTTTCCAGCATTCAATCCAGCTTGGGGAAGGCGCCCTGGATATTCTTCCGCTTCATTCTCCGTATGAGGTCTTTTGTATCGCCATCCACCCTGTTCGATTCTATTATCTTCTGCAGAGCCTTATTATACGTAAAATCGTCCAGAGAGCTATTTTTCAGATACTCCATCGTCTTTTCAGGGAATTTGACAAAGCATACAGACAGCGCCCAGGCTACGGCCATTTTGACGTAATACCCTTCGTGCCTGATCCCGTCGAGCAATTTTAATACGTCATCGATATGTTCACCGTCGATAAAGTAATCCATAAGCATTACAGAAACGAAACGCAGTTCGAACTCCCTGTCGGAATCGAAATAAGTCTTAATGAAGTCCCAGACGCGCTGCTTATTCTTTTTTACGAAGACAAGGCCAGCGGAAAAACTGTCACATATCGCCCAGTTGTTGATTTTAGGAATGAAACCGGCTATCAGGCGAAACCTTTCTTCGACATCCGTCTTGACCAATCCGATCAATATGCCCTGAAGCATCGTCTCTTCGTAATACTCATCGTCCGCATCGGTCAGATATGCCTGCCAATTCTCTTTCGCCAGCTCTTTTCCCAGCTTGCGCAGCTCAGGCAGACATACTCCGAGCATGTTATCGGCCCCCGGTACTAATCCGGCGCTGAATTTCCTGTACTTTTCATCGGCAAGGCTACGGAGTTTCTGTTTGATCGCTTCTACAGCACCGGCATTTTCAGGCTTAATACTATTATCTGTGCTGTCGGTTGCTGCGCTTATGTTTGCTGCGCTTTTGTTTGCCATACTTTGGGTTGCTATGCTTTTGGTTGCCATGCGTTTATTTCTCCAATTCCAACAGCTTCTTCTTTATATCCAATCCCCCGGCGTAGCCGACTAGCTTTCCGTCCGCGCCAATCACGCGGTGACACGGGATAAGGATGGCAATGGGGTTTTTATTGTTCGCCATGCCCACGGCTCTGCATGCTTTGGGATTGCCGACGCTTTCCGCGATATTCTTGTAAGTCCTTGTCTCGCCAAACGGTATCCTGGTCAGCGCTTTCCAAACAGCCTTCTGAAACTGTGTTCCCCCAGGGTCCAATGGAAGGTCGAAGACCTTGCGTTTTCCCGCGAGATATTCATTCAGCTGTTTCGCAGCCTCCCGGAGGAGAGGAGTCTCGTTCAGGTTTGCAGAGTATAGATCCCTGACCAGTTCCTGAACACCGCCGGTGACACCGGGAGCGGCGTCAGTATTTTGCGGCATATCGCCTCCCACATACATCAAATCGGTGATCGCTTCCCCGTTATCCGCGATACCGACCTTTCCTACCAAGGTATCATAAAAATAGATGTTTTTCATACAAACCTCCCACGATTAATCAATGTATTTCAAACCCAAAGCTCTTAGTCAATCGTAAATAAATAATATCATATTGACAACTATTTTCCAACGGTATATATTTAGTATTACAAAGTAATTAGTAAAGGAGCATGATTTATTGAACGAAGTAGGGAAACAGCTGAAAAAAGGTGTTATCGAGATTCTGATACTGGAGCTCTTAAGCGGCGAAAAAATGTACGGTTACCAGCTGATTCAGGAACTGGACGTTAGAAGCGGCGGAGTTTTCAGGATGAAGGAAGGTACGCTGTACCCCGTCCTATACAGGCTTGAGGACAGCAAATACATAGAAAGCTTCTGGGAGCAGGAAAACGAACGAAGAAGCGTACCGCGCAAATATTACAGGATAACGTCGGAAGGACTCGCCGCACTTCAGGGTATGAAGACCGAGCTGGACACGCTTTTCACCGCCATCAGGACAATATTGAAATAAACGGTTAAAGGCAAAAAATCATCTCATTTTGAGTGATGATAAGGTAATAAATGTGTTATTAGAGAAAGGAAATTTAAGAAATGAATCAAATCGATAATTATGTAAATCAAGTTTTGGAATATATCATTGCCGACCGGGATATGAAGGAACGCATTGCAAACGACCTGACGCTCCAGCTCGAAGAAGCTGCGAGGTCCGAAAACATAGACGACGTTATCGGAAGGATGGGTGAACCGAAAGAAGTCGCAAAGGAATTCATGGATACGATATACGAAAATAAAAGTGAACTGTTCGACGAAATAATCGCTGAACGCAACCGAGAGACAGTACAGTTCAGGCGGGTAATAGAGTACAAGTCAAAGGTTACGTTCATGGGGATACCGCTGATACATGTCAAGCTGAGCAGGTACGGTAAACCGGTAGTCGCCAGGGGGATAATAGCCATAGGAACTTTCTCAGTCGGCGTAATATCCATAGGAGCCGTGCCGTTCGGTCTGATCAGCCTGGGCGGCTTCGCGTTCGGGATTTTCTCCTTCGGCGGGTTTGCAGCCGGGCTGCTTATGGCGATGGGCGGATTTGCGGCAGGCGCCCTCGCGCTGGGAGGCGTAGTAGCCGGACTCGGCGCTATAGGCGGGGTGGCGCTGGGTGATATAGCCGTGGGCGAGGTGGCCAGGGGCACCGTCGCCATAGGTGCCAACGTCGCCGGAAAATACACCCTGCTTACGCAACATATTGGCCCGGAAACAAAGGCCCGGATCATGGAACTGATCAACACAGCCTTCCCGGGTATTCCCGATTGGATAGCCAATATATTCGGCAGCCTTGACATTACGATCAACAGCTCGAAATAGACGCCTCCAAATTGTTCTTGCCATACTGCATGCGTTGGTGTACTATTTGTAAAAAGAAATATACGGTAATTAAGGAGTGTTTTTGATGAGTTCATGGAGAATAGAGACCAAATGCCTGCAGGAGGGCTATAGGCCTGAAAATGGTGATACGCGCGTGGTGCCGATCTATCAGAGCACCACATACAGATATGATTCCACGGAGCATGTGGCAGAGTTGTTCGATAGGCCCGACGGCGGCCATATTTACTCAAGGATCAGCAATCCTACGAACACGGCTCTGGAGGACAAAATCTCGGCCCTGGAGGGCGGGGTCGGCGCTTTGTGCGCATCTTCCGGTCAAGCCGCCACCTTCATCGCCATAATGAATATATGCGAATGCGGAGACCACATTGTAGCGACGAACGCCATCTATGGCGGTACTTTCAACCTGCTCAACGTCACCTTCAAAAAGATGGGGCTCGACGTTACGTTTATAGATCAGGACGCCCCGGAAGAAGAGATACAGAAGGCGTTCAAGCCGAATACAAAGGTATTGTTCGGAGAAACGATAGCAAACCCGAAGATAAGCATACTCGACATAGAGAAATTCGCCCGCATTGCTCACAGGAACGGTGTTCCGCTGATAGTGGACAACACCTTTGCAACGCCGATACTGTTGAATCCCTTCAAATACGGCGCCGATATAATAACACATTCGACTACTAAATATATGGACGGCCACGCGGTCAGCGTCGGCGGAGTAGTCGTCGATTCGGGCAATTTCGACTGGACAAACGGAAAATTCCCCGTACTTACGGAGCCCGATCCGTCCTATCACGGCATCTCCTACACAAAAACCTTCGGCAATACGGCTTATATAATGAAAGCCCGTTACCAGTACATGAGGGACCTCGGAAACTGCATGAGCCCGATGAACGCGTTCCTCACGAATCTGGGACTGGAAACGCTTCACCTGCGCATTGAACGGCACTGCGAAAATGCCCGGAAGGTGGCGGAGTACCTTTCTGAAAACGATAGGGTTATTTCCGTGAGCTATCCTTCGCTGAAGGGCGACAAGTACCATGCGCTGGCCGAAAAATACCTCCCGAAGGGGTGTTCCGGCGTAATTTCCTTCAGGATCAAGGGAGGAAGGGCTGCAGCAGTCAAATTCATGGACAGTCTGAAGCTTGCCGCTATAGTCGTACATGTTTCGGATGTCAGGACGGCAGTGCTGCACCCCGCAAGCTCAACGCACCGTCAGATGACCGACGAGCAGCTGTTTGCGGCAGGTATCGAACCGGATATGATCAGGTTATCCGTAGGCATTGAGAACGTGGACGACATAATCGACGACATCCGGCAGGCGCTTGGAGAGTAAGCGAAATACCCGCCGAAACATAGGGACGGTTCTTTTGTTTCGTTTTAGCAGGCAAAAACGAAACAAAAGGACCGTCCCTGCGTTTCGCTGCCTTAATTATACGGCAACTATACGCTTCTCCATAAGACTTGCAACCAGGGCATCGATAGTCTGAACATTGAGTACCGATTGCGAAAGCGGAATGACCGGTTCAGCGTTGTCCCGGATAACCTCCGCGAAGTTTTTCAGCTGCAGATAGAATTCATCAACATGTTCTACTTCATACGTATCGGTAAGAATATAGTCCCATGGCTCCTTACGGTGCTGCCTTGTGATCTTCACATCGCCGTAAATGCCCCAGGCCACCGGCAGTCGGAGCGTCCCCTTTTCACAGGTTATCTGAAGTTCCTCGCTGAAGCTTGACTTCTTGCTGCTTTCGACGTATCCCACGATTCCGTTATCATATTCGATCATACCGTGTATCCGGTTGATCACTCCCGACACGCTGCCGGTATCCCCGGTCGCATAGACACGCACAGGCTTTCCGCCGCTGAAATGGTTACAGGCGTTGACAAGGTAGCTCACCCAATCATAAGCGACGCCTCCGCCGCATTCCTTTCGTTCGCGCCAATTGCGGAGCTTCTCCGGAAGCTCTTCATTCTCGGGTTCGAAATTATCAAATACAGCCCTGATACTGTCGATTGCACCGTTTTCTCCCGAGGCTAAAAGCTGCTCAATTTTTCGGATGGCAGGGTGATGTCTGTTCTTGCACCCCTCCATGATAAAAGCGCCCGTTTGTTCAGCCAGCCTCTTAATCTCGAGCGCTTCGGCTCCCGACACCGTAAGTGATTTTTCACATAATATATTCCTGATGCCTGAAGACAGGCATTTTTCTATCTGGTCCAAATGCTGCCCCGGCCAAGTGCAAAGTATGACAGCGTCAAGCTTTTCATTGCGAAGCATGCCGCAAATATCCGTGTAATAACTGGCGCAGCCATACTTTACAGCCCAGTCGCGCGCCCTTTCCTCCACCACATCGCAGCACGAGACGATTTGAAAGTCCTCTAACTTCCCTGCCGCCTGCGCGTGAACGTGCGAATGCTCTCCGCAGCCGACGATGCCGGCCTTAATCGGCGTATACGCTAACATTGTCATGTCCCCCCACAATTGATTCAGCCCACATTATACCATTAAATTCATTTTTATGTTACACAAGCACTTCTTTTATGTACTTTTTTACGTCTCACAAGCATTTCTTTTATGTACTTTTTTTATTTCTGCAATGTGCCTACTACAGTGAACTTCTTCATTCGTCCGCTCCGTAGAGCGAAGCGCTTGTCAGGCTGGTAAGCCCGGCTCCGGCATAGGTTGCGTTAGAGCATTCCTCATGCAGTCCTTTGGGATTGACATTACACGTTGTGTAACGTTATAATATATGTAACGGTGTAAGGAGATTTGTAATATGAAAAAAATTGAACTTAAGACTAAGGAAGAACTGAATATCTACATGAGTCATATACGCCAGCAGCTGCTGCGGCAGTTAAGCATCTCGGGTGTTCCGATGACTCCGAAGATGCTCGCCGACAAGCTGCAAATATCCGCCTCAGCCGTGCAGCACCACATTAAAAAGCTGATGTCGCTCGGCTTGCTGGAACCGGACCATACTGAATCGATCAACGGGATAACAGCCAGCTTTTACAGGCCGGCTCAGGTGACGGTTCAGATAGGCCTCAGCCGTGATGACGAGCTTGTCCGGCAAAAGGACGCTCTTGTGCAGGATTCCATTGCACAGGTCTATGACGGCTTCTGCAGACAGATGACAAAGAGAATTGAAATATCCGGCGAGCGAACTCCCGACAAATTGAATAAATGGGGCGATATTCTCTCCGGAGTAGCCTATCTTGACGATCAAGAGTCGGAGGAGCTGATGAAGCTGATATACAGCTTTATAGAGAAGCACGCAAAGCCCGGAGCAGGCCGCCGCCCCTGGGAATATGCGGTTATCGCTTACAACGCCGAAGAGGGGCTTTGGGACAAGGAATCCAACACCGGGCATCCGGATACTTCAAAAAAAGCCGCGGAGAAACCGGAGAAACCTGCCAATGAATAAAATGCTGCAGGCAATATTCACCTTAAACCACCTGTCTACGGGTATTATGCTGCCCGTACTCACACTGATCCTGCTCGGAAAGGGCGCAAATCTTCAAACGCTGCCGCTGCTCCTGGCGGTTTTCTCGCTGACAGCCCTGCTCCTTGAGCTGCCCAGCGGTATACTTGCCGATATGTTCGGCCGCAAGGCAGTATTTTTGATATCCTGCGGCTTTCAGCTGATATCGTTCACCCTGCTGGTGGTCACATACAGCCTTGTCGGGCTTGTTTCCGCCATAGTATTTCTAGGCATGGGCCGTGCCTTTTCTTCCGGCAGCCTGGATGCGATATTAATCGACCAGGCCATGAATAAAGGCGGCGAAAGCTGTCTGCCAAAAGTCACCTCGCGCCTGGCAGTCCTGGAAGGCACCGGGCTCGCCGCAGGCAGTATTGCAGGCGGTCTTGCGGCAAGTGTATCCGGAACCTACGGCAGTATAATAATCATACGTTTGATCCTGACAGCGATAGTTACTCTGCTGTGTCTTTTTTTCGCAGTTGAACCTCCAAGGCGGTCCAAAGCGGATGAAGCGGCTCAGGTCCCTTCGTTGAAAGCTATGGTAAAGCAAGGCGGGCGGCTTATTATCGGTCATCGTGAACTGGGCCTCATACTGCTGGGCGTATTCTTCACGGGCTTTTTTCTGTTCACGCTTGAAACTTACTGGCAGCCGGCTTTTACGTCGATTCCGCACATTGCGGGTAACACATGGCTGCTTGGCGTTATATCCTTTATCGGATTCTTTTCGGTTACCGCCGGAAATTTTATCGCCCACAAACTGTTAAGCAGTTCAAAAATCAGCTGGTGGAACACCTTTACCGTCTCCCGTGTCATAATGGCCGCAAGCCTCCTCTTTTTTGCCGCAGTTAATGGGGCGGCAGGTTTTATCAGCCTCTACGCAGGCATTTATCTCCTGCTTGGAGCCGGTAACGTTCCGGAAAGCTCTCTGATCAACAAGTACACCCCTAACGATATGCGTGCAAGCATGCTTTCCTTGAACTCCCTTGTTTCACAGCTCGGAGGCCTGTGTGCCTCCCTGTTCAGCAGTATTCTGGTGACCCGCCTCCATTTTTCAGGCATCTGGTTTACAGCCGGTATTCTTATAGGCTGTTATGCCGTATTCCTGGCCTTGATCCCTGCTCTGCCGGCGATCAGGTCGCGAATCCCGTCTATGTTTTCAAAAATCACGACCTTATTTTCCAGGCGTGGTTGATTGCTGTAAAATCAAGCATTGACAAAAATTTTCCAGGCATATATAATTGAATCAAAATTCAATGAATTGAGATTCAACGAAATGAACAAGCGAATGGAACAAAAAGAAAAACGGAAGCAGCAGATACTCTCGGCCGGACTTGACCTATTCATACACAGGGGCTACGCGGCGACAAAGATAAGCGACATCGCCGAAAAGGCGAATATGAGCGTCGGGCTGTTGTTCCACTATTTCGAGTCAAAAGAAAAATTGTATGAGGAACTTGTCGCATACGGCGCGACCGGACCCAAATACATAATGGAGCTGTCTCAGGGCGAGCCTCTGTCCTTTTTTCAAAACGCGGCCAGGCAGATATTCGAGTTTATAAAAAGCGATCCGTTTGTGGCAAAAATTTTCGTTCTTATGAGCCAGGCTTTATACAGCGACGCAACTCCCGAGTCTGTCAGGAGTAAGGTTTCGCAGATAAGCAGCATAGAGGAGTCCATTCCTCTTATCGAAGCGGGGCAAAAGAACAAAACCATCCGTGACGGAGATCCCCGCGCGCTGGCCTTGGCATATTGGACGGCAATACAGGGAATCGCGGAGGAGATAGCGATGCGGCCCGGCTGGCCCTGTCCGGAAAGCGAATGGATCGTCGATATCCTGAGAAGGAAGGATGAAGGAGGAAAGTGAAATGACAAATAAATCCGGGACAAATAAGGTAATCATAGCAGGCGCCGGGATCGCCGGCCTTACTGCTGGAATATACGCACAGCAGAGCGGTTTCGATACGACTATTCTTGAAATGCACAGCATTCCGGGAGGCAACAGTACGAGCTGGAGACGGGGCGGCTTCCTGTTCGAGGGCGGAATGCACTGGCTTACAGGCTCGAACAGCAATATTCCCCTTAATAGAATCTGGCGCGATGTCGGCGCCCTGGACGATTCAATCCCTGTCAGCTACCGTGATCCTTACTTCACTTATGACGATAAGGGAATAAAGGTACACCTTTACCGAAATGCCGATAAGCTGAAGGAACACCTGATTTCGGTCTCTCCGGAGGATACGAGGGAGATAGTTTCCCTATGCAGGGAAGTAAAAAGCTTCAGCAAACTTAAAATGCCCATAACGGATATCAAAGGCGTTCGCGTTAAGGAAAAGAGCAGCATTTCGTTAAAGCTGCTCATTGACATGCTGCCAGTACTGCCGGGGATCTCGAAGTTCAATAAACTGTCCATCGGGGAATACTGCGAACGTTTCAGACATCCTGCGATAAGGTCAATGCTTTCAGGTATGATAGGCGAAGAATATTCAGCGTCCACTCTTTTCTTCACACTGGCATGTTTTGCGTCGGGAGACGGAGGTTATCCCAAAGGCGGCTCGCTTTCCATGGCGCTCAGGATGGCTAAACGCTATGAAGAACTTGGCGGCAGGATTATTTACGGGACACGCGTGGAAAGAGTGGATGTGGAAAATTCCAGAGCGGTCGGAGTGGTGGCCAACGGTGAGAAAATACCCACAGACGCCGTAATAGTAACTGCCGATACCCTTTGTGCAATAGACAGTCTGTTCGGCGAGCAGCTTCATGAGCCCTGGATGGAGAAGCTGCGTCGGAATACCAAGTTCACTGCATGCACGTTTATAAGTCTCGGTGTCGGGGAGGATCTTTCCGATCTTCCCGAAAGCCTTGTATTCGGTCTAGAAGAACCTATCGAGTATGCAGGCGGCAAGGTCGACTCACTGGGTTTTCATAATTATGCCAAATATGAGGGATATGCGCCGGAAGGCTGCTCCTCGCTTACGACCGCGCTTTTGGGAGATACGTACGATTACTGGAAAGAGCTCAGGTCCAGGGGTGAATACGACAAGGAAAAGCAGCGCATTGCGGATGCCATCATAGACAGGATATCTCACAAGGTGCCCCGTATCAGGGATAAGATCAGGATCGTTGATGTTGCGACTCCACTCACCTATGAACGTTACTGCGGGACTTATCACGGTTCATGGATGACCATGACCGGAAAAGGCGATAAGACAACCCAGTACCCATTGAAGCCCAAAAGCATAGACCGTCTGTATTTTGCGGGACAGAGGCTGGTAACCCCCGGCGGCCTGCCGGTTGCAGCGTATACTGGGAGAAATGCCGTCCAGTATCTTTGCAGAGATTTCGGCGAAGTTTTCCAGGTTTGCAAATAAATTATATTGCTATATAATAGTAATCAGCTTTCCGTCGCAGCTTCGGAGCAAAAAACATACCGGCTCCAGGGAGAAAGGATTACAAAAAGTATGGCAATGTCAGAGACAGCAGCAGCAAGTGAACTTAAGCCTTTGCAAGCCGAAAACAAGATGGGCGTGATGCCCATCAGTAAACTGCTTATCACGATGTCGATCCCGATGATGATATCGATGTTCGTCCAGGCGCTCTATAATATCGTGGACAGCATCTTTGTATCCAGACTAGGCGAAAATGCGCTCACAGCGGTATCTCTGGCATTTCCGGTACAGAACCTGATGATAGCCGTCGGCGTGGGTACAGCCGTCGGTATAAATGCAGTATTGTCGAGAAGCCTTGGGGAAAAGAACGCCGGGAGGGTGAATAAAGCGGCGTACAACGGCATCTTCCTAGCGCTTGTGAGCGCTGTCGTTTTTGCCTTGTTCGGCCTGTTCTTCGTTCGCATATTCTTTAACGCCCAAACCGACAACGCCGAAATAATAGCCTACGGCTGTAATTATCTGAGAATATGCAGCATGTTATCCATCGGGGCTTTCGGCCAGATGGCCTTCGAAAGGCTGCTGCAGTCAACGGGCAAGACCTTTTACACAATGATAACACAGGCGACCGGCGCCATTGTAAATATAATTCTAGACCCGATCATGATATTCGGGCTCTTCGGCTTCCCAAGGCTGGAAGTGGCCGGCGCCGCAATTGCAACGGTGATCGGTCAGGTTGTGGCTATGACACTCGCCATCATTTTCAACCTCAAGGTCAATAAGGAAGTAACGCTGAAATTCAAAGGCGTCCGCCCTGACGCGGAAATCATAGGGAAGATTCTGGCTATTGGTATCCCGACCGCAATCATGATAGCGATCACCTCGATTATGACGTTTGGTCTGAATAAAATACTGCTATCCTTCACTTCGACGGCAACCGCGGTGTTCGGAGTGTATTTCAGGCTTCAGGGCTTTTTATTCATGCCGATCTTCGGCCTGAACAACGGCATGATCCCGATTATCTCCTATAACTACGGCGCCCGCAGCAGGCACAGGATCGTCAACACGATCAGGCTGAGCGTTATATATTCGATATCCATCATGGCAGTGGGCGTTGCGATATTTCAGCTCTTTCCCAGGCAGCTGCTCTCCTTCTTCAATGCATCGCCTGAGATGATAAGTATAGGCATTCCCGCGTTAAGGATAATCAGTCTGAGTTTTGTATTCGCCGGTTTTTGTATTGTCTCGGGCTCAGTATTCCAGGCGCTTGGAAAGGGCTTGCCGAGTATGTTCATATCGGCGGCCAGGCAGCTGGTCGCTCTGCTCCCGCTGGCATACCTGATGTCCAGGCTTGGCGGGCTCGATGCGACCTGGTGGGCCTTTCCGATGGCGGAAACGGTTTCATTTGCCCTGACCGTCTTCTTCCTGGGGTATTATTACAAAAACGAGATAAAACCTTTGCCCGAAAACTGATCACGCGCTTTATTTACCTGCGGGGATCCTCCTGTCGAATATGGCCTCCGGATATACATTTTCACCTTCCAGCAATGTCGAGGGCTGCTCTTTGATGTACTGGTCGAAGAACGCCAGCGTATAGGCATTCATGATCTTCAGGCACTGCTGTGAATCTATTTTCCCGACCCCAAGCATGCCGGAAAGAAAAGGCGATATCCTTGGGAGATCTGTGAAATTCAAGTGTCCCGAATCCTTTACACACAGCGAGTACGCCGCTTCAGTGTCGTTTTCATATGCGTGTATATTGGGCAGGTATGACGTTTCCTTCGCCTCATTATCAAGGAACAGGGACCCGTAAATCATCATTACCGGCTTTGTATAGCTCTCCTCTGTGACCATGTCCCTGCCGTTGGCGTCAAGCCCGGTAATGTCCCCTATCATGGTGCCGTCTATATCTATAACCGCGGAGACTTCCTCCCTCTCCCTGCCGACCTGTGCCGAAGCCGCGCCTCCGAGCGAATGGCCGAAAAGTCCGATCCTGTTCAGTTCCATATGTCCGTTCAGTATCTTTCCCGCATCTCCTATATCACCCGATTCGAGGCTGTCGATAAGCAGTTCTATATCGGCCGTCCTCAATTCAAGCCACTCGTGACTTACCTTGTAAACTTCGTCCGCGGGCATCTGGCCTGACTGCGCTCCAACAGCGTCATTGATGAATTTCATGTTAACAGGTACCTTACTGCCGTCGGCAAAGGAGGTGAAGAACGAATGATAGGTATGGTCGATACTCGCTACAACATAGCCGTGACTCGCCAGTTCCCTGTATGTCGAGGCGTTGCTCATGCGCATCCCGAAAGCTCCGTGTGAAAAGATCAGTACAGGATATTCTCCCCGCGATGCCGAAACAGGCGCTCCGTCGATATCGTATTCAGGGGTTGCTCCTGTACTGTCTGCCGGATACCAGAACTGGACGGCTATTTTACGTTTTGCACCGGCTTCAGTGGAAAAAGCTTCAGTACGGTTTTTGTCGGTAAGATCGCAGACAACGGTGCCTACATCAAAGTTGCCCGTGGGTTCGGGCAGCGGATAAAACGGCAGCACTACAACGGGCATCAGAACTGCCAACGCCAGTGCAACAAGCCCTGCGACCCTGCCAAATGCGGCACGCACCCTGTGTTTCGGCTGATTCGGTTCGTGGCGGAATATACGCTTCATAGTGATCAGAAATACTGCTATCGTGAAAATGTAAAGAGGTACGAAACGAAACCGTACGGCTTCATTGTCTATGAACAGGTGAAGTATCATAAAAATTACCGCAGCCGCAGGCATGAAATCCAGGAACCGCGGCACCTTTTTTACAGGAAGCAGCGCCCATACGAGTACCGGTATAATTGCTGCAATGATAAGTATCTCAAGAACCGTCAACATTATAAAAACCCTCCCGAAATCATTTGATGTACCTATTGTACATTGCGGGAGGGTTTTGAACATCTGTCCGGGGTAATGAATAATACCTGACCATATATGACCCGGGTCATATATTTGCTTACCGGTGCCAGGCTTTACTGCTTATGTTGACCAGTGCCAAGCCGCGGCTGCTTATGCCGGCCGGTATCAACCTTGTACAAAGCCTGCAAATAGTTCGATTACCTATATCCCTTGCCGGCCGCATAAAGGGTCAGCTTGCTGCGATCATCGATCCCAAGCTTTCCGTAGAGATTGCTGATATAATTCTTGACTGTGCCCTCAGAGATATAAAGCTTCCGTGATATCTCAACATTGGACATACCCTTCCCCACCAGCCTGAGCACATCCTTTTCACGTTCCGTAAGTCCATCCGCAAACTCGTCCTCCGAGTATGCCGGCGCCGTACCATTCCCTGCCGTCCGGTTCCCTCCGAAAGGCCCGGCCTGATTACTGACCGGTCTGGCATGATCACTGAACAGCCCATCACAATCCCTAACCGGCCCTGTATGCTCCGTCGGGTCTGCCCTATTTTCCGCCCTGGCCGGCGCAATTCCCGCCCCGGCAATATGTGCGATGACCTTTGCCGCAATTTCGGGCTGCATGATTGAGTTCCCCTCAAAAACATCGCGTATGGACCTGATAAGCTTCTCCGCCGACAGATCTTTCAGGATGTAGCCTGCCGCTCCGTTTTTTAAAGCCTCTATTATGAATTCATCGTCGTCGAAGGTGGTCAGTATGATCACTTTAATATCGGGATACTGACTCCTTAACAGCCTCGTGCATTCGACCCCGTCCATGACGGGCATGCGGATATCCATCAATACCACGTCCGGCATTGTTTCAGGCGTTGCTGATGAAATCTTATCCAGGGCGTCCCTTCCGTTTTCGGCCAGCTGCACCACCATCATTTCAGCCTGCAGGTCCAGTATCGTCTTCAGGCCTTCTCTCATC
The DNA here is from genome assembly GCA_023412915.1 of Bacillota bacterium. Classification (GTDB taxonomy): domain Bacteria; phylum Bacillota; class Clostridia; order Acetivibrionales; family DTU013; genus JAEYOM01. The sequence goes on along the minus strand of JAEZRE010000019.1, from coordinate 13,986 downwards.
AGGCGCTGATCGTCTGCTATCATGATCCTGATCTTCATCTCTCTGCCACCTCACAGGGTATTGTTATCTCAGTTTTGAATCCTCTTCCAGGCTCACTCAAAAACCCGACACTGCCCTCCAGGCTCTCGACCCTTTCCCTCATGCCCTTTAAGCCGTAGCCTTTTTTGATATTGACACAGCCTGCTCCGTTATCCTCGACAGATAATCGGATCGCATCACCGTCCCGTTCGAGCGTGATATCGATTTTCTCTGCGTGCCCGTGCCTTATCGAGTTTGTGACACTTTCCTGCACCGCCCTGAAAAGCGCTACTTCTGCCTGAGACGCAAGCTTTGCGTCATGTCCGAGCGAATTTATAAAATTAATGCTTACTTTAGTATTTTCAGCGGCTTCGCTGATCAGTGAATCTATGGAGGCAATAAGCGATTTGTTCTCCATGGTCAGAGGCCTCAGGGCGGCGATCGAACGTTTTATGTCGCTGAACCCGCTTCTCGAGAGCGCCTGCGCTTTATCAAGTTCGCCGGGCAGTCGTGAAGGGTCCATAGAAGCCAGAAGCTTGCAGGCCTCCAGCTGGACGATCAGATTGGTCAGAGTATGGGCGAGCGTATCGTGGATCTCCCTTGCCATTCTGGTCCTCTCCTGCTCTATTGTAAGCTGCCTGGCCGCGGCCGAATTCTCCATCAGTTTCTTGTAAGCCAGTTCCAGTTCGTTATTGATGTGCGCCAGCTTTTCCTTTTCGTTTATCTGCTGCTTGACCAGATAGCTCATTCCCATGACGAACGCCGTGGATATGCCGTATGAGAACAGCATCGACATCGCCGAAGCCATAAGGTCCCTGAAGCCGTTCCTCTCCGCATAGATAATAAAACCCGACATGACGAAAACTGCAGCAAGGGGTATCGAATATGCAAATGGAAAACGGATGACAACGTACGAAATAAAAACGAAAAAGTACAGTATCACGACGTCGCTCGTATCAAGGTATCCGATGCATATGATAAGCAGCATCTCGAGAACAATGCCTGCCCAAAGCAATGAAGCGGACTTTTTCCCGGCTGCCTGCCAATAATCCCTGGAATAGTCGATAAAGGAGAGAAGTAGGACAGCCGGTATCAGCCAGGGCAGCTTGTCCGCGTCATTGTACGTCAGTAGCAGCACGGCAGCCGAGATATAAGTAAATAGTTTCAACCATTTCAAAATATTTCTGACTTTTTCAGACTTAATGGTAACCGCCCCCGTTCACTTTTTTAGTACAATTATGTCAACTTGTTCATTATATCAGGCTTTTAGCCATTTTTACAACAAAACCATACGTCTCTATAAATCCCAGTTGATTTCCATGGAAGATTTACATATAATCAAATGGGGTGGTTAAGTATGGAAGTGGAAAGAAGAGTGGTCTTCACCGAACGCCGCAGAGGGCCGGACGCAGTCATAAAGGCCGTCTGGTGGGCGACAGGCGTCAGCTGGTTTCTGATCATAATAGCGCTGATCATTACCGGAGAAGCGCAGCCCAGGCATGCAAACTTCATCGACCGCTTGTACAAAGTCACCGTCAGGAGCAACTGGGATACGAAGCTGCTATCGTACGTTTTCTATGTATTGCTGCTGAATCTGGCCACCTGCATATTCGGCTTCATACTGAACATGATGAGGCAAAAAAGAAAAACAGACAAAATCAGCAAATCGATCCTCGTACTTGGTCTCATAACGTTGTCGGGATTGGTTTGGTACATGGTTCAGTCTGCATGAGGCCGCATCCTCCGTACTTTACAGGCCGAGCCTGTCATGGATAGTATCAGTCAATAAATGGTCATCGGTATCGGTGGTTATCTCCCATACGATTATGCCCCCGAAGCCGTTCTTCAGCACATACTCGCACCTTTCGGCAGCAGAAATCTCATCCTCGTACGTGTACATTATTTTCTCATCCCTGTTGTACAACCACGGAGTCCGCGAGAAGGTATCCCTGTATTTGACATAACCCGGTGTTCGCTCCAGTTCTTTCATCCTGCCAAAAGAATTTATGCCTGCGGGGTTTGCGGGCGAATCGAGGTCTCCCACGGGAGAACCCTTTCCCCTGGCATATAAGCCATTGGCGCCCGTATCGGGATCGACGTCCTTCCAGCCGCGTGAATAGTAAGGAGAGCCTATATTCAGCTTGTTTGCCGGTATATTGTAATGATCTCTGTAATACTTCATTACATAGTCGGTGTTGTACCTGTTTTTCCTGTCAACAGGCGTGACGGGCGAAGGATCGCCGGGGTTGACAAACAGAGGCGAATGGTGGTTCGTATACTCCTCCAGCGCCGAATGCATGTCATAGGTCATCACGTTGATCCAGTCGAGATACTGTGCATATTTGTCAGGCTCCTGATGCTCAGTAACATCATAAAGCGCCGAGACCGCCACAGTCAGCAGCTTTTCCTTCATGCCGCCCGCCTCGTAAGCCTCCCGGAGCTCGCGCAGCAATGAAGTAAAGTTCTCACTGTCCTCCAGCCCGCCCGGACATCCCTTATCGTTGGCGTCTTTGGGGTCCGCCGGCCTGTCGATTCCCGGGAACTCCCAATCTATGTCGATCCCATCGATAAATGGGTACTTTTTCAACAGCTCAATCGTGCTTTTGATAAAGACCGACCTGCTCTCGGGCGTTCTTGCCATATCATGAAAGTACCGGCCTTCGGTCCAGCCTCCTACGGAGATTTGTACCTTTACCTCCGGATATTTGGTCTTGTAATAGGCATATTCCCCCATATGTCCTTTCGGGCCGGCCGCCTCAGAATGCTCCATCAGCTTATCCTCATCGGAAAATCTGTCCGTGGATGCAACCCTGAAGTCACCTCCTACAAAATAAAACGCGTGGTTGATGACCGAGACCCTGTCCCAAGGGATCGTTTCTATACTGTTATTTCTACCGGCTTTCCTGTATATCGCCCAGTTGGGATAATATACGACCAGTTTTGGTTTCATATATTTATACCTCCACCTGTATATACGTCTGTACCAATATATTATCCAAGGTAGATACGTTAGTCAACCATATATTACTAAAAACGTCAGAGATATTTAAGGTTTGTAAGTCTTTATGTAAACACATTACATTTGTGGTATAATACTGATATAAATCAATAAATAACACTTAAATATCCAGTCGCCGAAATCCGGGCCAGTTTACTTTCCATCTCATTTGCGCGCGGGAGGGAGATTCTGAAAATGGAGCCTGCTGAATCGACAATGACAGAATTGTATTCGTTGCTTTCATGCACTCATGATGCGCTGGTCGCGACCGACAAAGATCTTGTCATAACCTTCTGGAACGATGCGGCCGAGGGTATGTTCGGCTGGTCGGAAAAGGAAGCGCTGGGGCAGCGTCTTGAAGTGATCATAAAGCCGTCGGTATCCGAGTCTGGGCCGGGCGCCGGCCTGGAATGGGAGGAATGCGCGAAGCGTTTGACAGAACGGAGCTCCTTCAGTATGCGTGCAGCCTATCATTGCAGGAACGGTCTGCTGATCCATACCGACGTTCGCGCAAAGGCAGTAAGGGACAAGAATGACAAATTGCAGGGGGCCGTATTTTCGTTCCTTGCAATCTCCAAAGATCAAAAATCCGAAGAGTACCAGCATACCTGCATAGATTGCTACAGGGAATTATTCGACATGCTCTACGAAGGCTTCTGCATTCTTGAGATCATGTATGACGGATCTGACACGCCTTCCGATATACGCGTACTTGGAGCCAATATAGCCTACAGGAATCTGACAGGACAAACTACAGGCGAGTTGATGGGAAACATTCTCGACTTTCCGATCGATTACTATATGCAGATCTACAATAGCCTTGATCTCGGTAACGGGCCTGCGCATTTCGAATACAAGTCAAGCTCGCTGAACCGTTATTTTGACTGCTGCGTCTATTTGATCGACAATACGGGAAACACCGTTGTAGGCGTCCTGTTTCAGGATATCACAGAGCGGAAACAAAACGAAAAGCTACTGAGGCAATATGCCGAAAGGCTTGAGGCCGCTTTGGACACCGCTCATATGGCGTATTGGGATTGGGATCCCGAAACGGACTACGCCGTATTGTCCGATACCGCGTCAAGCCTCCTGGGTCTCGGACCCGGCGAGATAACTTGCAGCAGTAAAACCGACTCGCGGCTGATTCATCCCGACGACATAAAGCGTTACGGTTCCCTGGTCCGAAACGCAGTTGATACGGGCGGAAGCTGGCATTGCGAGTACAGGGTCGTCAGGCCCAGCGACGGAGAAATAGTCTGGCTCGAAGAAAGGGCTTTTTCCAAAAGGGATCCTGACACAGGTAATATCCATCTTTCCGGAATAGTCTGGGATATCACAGACCGCAAGAAAGATGAACTGGAGCTGCTGAAGACCAAGGAAAGGAGCGAGTTAGACCGCAAAAAACTCGAAGCTATCCTGAAGGTAATGCCTTCCGGCATACTGCTGGTCAATGCAAACGACAGTAAGTTCTCCTATATGAACCGCAGAGCTATCGAACTGTACGGCGGCAACTTTACAGGAAGCGAACTCAGAACTCATCTTGAAAAAATAAAGGTAAGGAAACTGGATGGCGCCCTTTTACCATACGAAGAGCTGCCGGTCTACCAATCGCTGAGGTACGGTCTTGAAGTCCGCAACAGTGAGATGCTCATCGAAAGGGCGGATGGCAGTCAATTGCCAATTACTGTAAGCTCAGCTCCGTTATTCGATTCCGAAGAGAGGATAATAACCGCGGTAGTCGCCTTCGATGATATAACGGAGCGCAAGCGCACGGAACTGGCACTGCAGGAGAGTGAAAACAAGTATCATTCACTGTTCAGATCAATGGGCGAAGGCCTTTGCGTCTTGGAACTCATATATGATGCCGAGAATAAACCGGTCGACTTCAGATTCATAGATGTAAATGCCGCCTTCGAAAAGCTGACTGGAGTGAGAAATCCGGTAGGTCGTCTGGTAAGCAGCCTGTATCCCGCGATAGAATGCTACTGGCTTGAAGCTTTGGCCAAGGTCGCCCTGACCGGCGAGCCGATACAATATGTGAATATGGCGACGAAAGTAAACCGTTGGTATAACCTGAACGCATTCAGGGTGCCTGCAAACGATACTGAAGCCGTTGCTGTGCTGTTCAGCGACGTTACCCGGGAAATGAAGGCCAGAAAAGAAATGCAGGATCTGCTGAAAATACAGGACGAAGTTTTCGCAAACGTGTCGCATGAGCTCAAGACGCCGTTGAGCGTCATTTTTAGTACCACCCAGCTCCTGGAGCTCTACATACAGAGAGACACCCTCGACGCAAACAAGTCCAGCATTTACAAGAGCGTTCGTACAATCAAGCAAAACTGTTACAGATTTACAAAGCTGATCAACAACATAGTAGATCTGTCCAAGATCGATTCGGGCTTTTTCAAGCTCGACCTTTCCAATGAAAATATAGTCGATATCGTCGAAAGCATAGTACAGTCGATTGCTGAATATATCAGGGGCAAAGGGCTCAGCGTGGTGTTCGACACGGATATCGAGGAGAAGATCCTTGCCTGCGATCCGGGTAAGATAGAAAGGATCCTGCTGAACCTGATTTCAAATGCGATCAAGTTCTCCAATCCTCATGGAACGATAACCGTCTCCGTCACGGATCTCGGCACTCAGGTCGAAATAGCCGTACAGGACACCGGAATAGGCATCGAGGAGAAATATCTGGACGCAATTTTCGAAAGGTTCAACCAGGTGGACAAGACTCTGACACGCAACGCGGAAGGCAGCGGGATAGGCCTGTCGCTCGTCAAATCGATCGTAGACCTCCACGGAGGGACAATAAGCGTAGAAAGCAAAGTCGGCCAGGGCAGCACATTCAGGGTCCGTCTGCCGGTCAGAACAGTCGGACAGCGGTCCAGGGAAAAAAAGCAAAAGATACCTTCGCTCAATAAAGTCGAGATGATCAACATCGAATTCTCGGATATATATCATCTGTGAATGCATACATAGTCCGGTAGCAGCCGGAGTTCATTATATATGCAGCAAATACATTTTACAATTCCCCGGCATTGTATTACAATTAGCAGATAAACAATACAGGGCCTGCTGCAGCCGATTCACTGTTTTAGCGGTTTCGTAAGCCGATCCGGAGGCTTCGGCAGTTTTTAACTTAGCCGATCCGGAGGCACAGTATTACAGGATCGTCATATAGGCCGCAAATACAGGGGGATTGCCGTTGTCCACTTTTGTCTACATCGTAACAAACACCATACTACCGATTTTTCTTATCGTCGCCGCCGGTTACCTTGCACAGAAAAAATTCAGGATGGACACTCGCACCTTTTCCCGCATCAATATCTATCTGTTCATCCCCGCCGTACTATTCATGAAAATATATGAGGCCAAGGTATCGATGGCCTTCGTTGGGCAGGTGGTAGCCTATATAATGATTGTGCAGGCTTTCATGCTGCTGCTCGGGGAGCTGCTTTCCAGACTCTACAAGTACCCGCGCGGTAAAAAGAAGGCGTTTTGCAACACTCTTCTGTTCTTCAACAGCGGAAATTACGGACTGCCGCTAATCGATCTGGTATTCAAGGGAAGCGCCATCGCAACCGCGTCGCAGATATTCATCATGCTGACGCAGAATATATCGACGAGCACCTTCGGAGTATTCCAGGCAAGCTCGGGTAAATCCTCGTACAAAAAGGCTTTGAAAAATGTCCTTATCATGCCCTCGATCTATGTACTCACCATCGTCATTATCGTGAAGGTGGTCGGTTTTACCGTGCCGGAGCCCATACTGGCGCCACTCCGTTACCTGTCGGGAGGCTTTATAGGCGTGGCACTGCTAACACTCGGAGTGCAGCTTGCAGAGGTAACCGCAAAGATAAATATCAAAGATGTCCTGCTGTCCTCCAGCATCAGGCTTGTCCTCTCCCCTGCTCTTGGCTTTCTGCTGATACTTTTGCTCGGGGTACAGGGAGACCTCGCGAAAGCGATGATCATCGGAGTCGCAACGCCCACGGCCGTAAACACGGCGATCCTCGCGCGCGAATTCGACAACGAGCCCGAATACGCCTCCCAGAATGTCCTGGTTTCTACGCTGCTCAGCCCGATCACGCTATCCATACTGATATTCCTTTTGAACAAGTATATGTAGAAGCGAGGCTTTGCCGATAGATAGCGATCCAGGTAAATGACGTCACTCATATTAGCCTACTCGGCTAATTGGCTAATCGGCTAATTGGCTATTCGGCGTCATGTTCCGGATCAAGCCGCCTGCTTATCCACTTAATGCCACGCGTCCACTTTTCATTGACAAGGCGGGCTATCTATTGTAAAATGATTAAGCGGCACGGAAGTGCCTTATATCGCGTTTATGTATTGACCCGGTCATTATGGAGAGATGGCTGAGCTGGTCTAAGGCGCACGACTGGAAATCGTGTGAACGTTAACCCGTTCCAAGAGTTCGAATCTCTTTCTCTCCGCCAGTAGAATCAAGGCATTCAGGATTTTTACCTGAGTGCCTTTTTTCTGATTTTTCTGGCTTTCATTGTGACATTATTGTGACATTTTTAAAAATTGATTATTTGACGGCATATGGATCCTAAATTATCGTTACCGGTTTTTTGAAGTAGAATTTTCGAAACCTCGGATATGATTTTTTCGTCCTTACAGTAATTTTCATGAAATGTTTTCATTAGTTCGTTTAGAAGTATCTCGGCCTTTATTTTACAGTGGGCCTCAGATTGCATTAATTTACATCTCCTTTTACTCCGAACGTTAGTTCTTTTATTTTATTTTACATCTGCCGCTTGGAAAATCAACCATAAAATTTTTAGACTTGTGCTTGACATTTGATCCATACAATATGATGTATTACAGTAATTTACATAACCATTCTATATCAATTATTGATTATTTTCAACATCTGTAAGATAATTGTAACATTTTATGATAATATTTACCCATTATTGAGTAGGGAGATGTACCTAGATGGTAAGGGTAAATTTAGCCGTACTGCTCGCAAAAAAGAAATGGAAAGTCGCCGATTTATCCAGGATAACCGGAATAAGATATAATACTTTAACTGATATGTACCACGAATTCACGGAACGCATAAGCCTCGAACATATAGATCTAATCTGCAAAGCCCTTGATTGTACTGCTGGAGACCTAATTGAATACATTCCGGATAGAGAATCATAATAATCGCCCTCTACAGACATTCGCAAATCTACAGTCAAATGTTGGGGTATCTTCTATTTTTCAATAAACACCATCGGAAATAAAGGATATTGAACTATACCTACCGAAACCATATATCGGGTGATTATAATGGTTCAAAACCGTCTCAAAGAGATCCGGATGAAAGAATATATGATGAATCAAAAAGAGTTCGCAGAGTTGCTAAGTATAGATTATCGTAAATATAACCATTACGAGAATTCCTCATCTCCATCAGCAGAAACTATGCTAATAATAGCCAACAAGTTAAATAGATCAGTCGAAAGCATCTTCTATCTTTCCGATTAAAAAATCTAAACTTATTGAATTTATTTCCATGGGACATACATCACTTCTATCCTTCTTAAATACAATATACCAGGGAATGCACCGGTACATATACCGGTATTACGGTCTGCCTGTCTTATTGGGCTAAAACTGCTATATATAAATGTTTTATCGAAAATATAATGGGCAGATGAGAAGGAGAATAAGATGACCGAATCGGGAGTGGGTGCCAGTGGGCTAGGTTTGGGGGCGCTCGGGCTTTTGGGGGTATTGTGGAATACCCAGCTGCGCCATCCTCAGCACGTCTCGCAGCTCGTCTGCTGGGTGACGGTGGGCACGGGGGCGGCAGTATGCCTGTATGCTTTGCTCCACAAGCCTTATACCAAAATGGAAGAATTATTTATCAACTGCAGTCTGTTTATCCGTAGTGTCGATGATAAGATTATTGTGCCCAAGAAACGTAAAACTATACGGTCGGACAACGGCAAGGACTATGTTTTATCTATGCCGAAGGGATTATGTTTGGAACAATTCAAGCAAAAAGAACAAAACATATCTCAGGCTCTTAATGCGTCCGTGAAGTTTGATTACAATAATGGTATGCTTATCATGTCGACCAAGGAAGGTAAAATTCATAAGACTTATCCGTTTACACAGATTCATACCAAGAATCCTCTGGAGATTATTCTGGGTTACTCTCTGGATGGTATTGTTAAACTGGATCTGGCATCGGCTCCATCGCCTCACCTTTTAGTAGCTGGCGAAACGAACTCCGGTAAATCAGTCTTACTCCGTGGAATCATCACACAGCTAATCCTCGACAAACAAGATATTGAAATTTACCTCATAGACCCAAAGCGCGTTGAGTTCTCTATCTTCCGCCGGTGTAAATTAGTCAAGGGATTTGCTCGGGAGGATGATGAGATCCGTGCCATGCTGTCGGAGATCACCTTTGAAACTGATAACCGGTACCGAAAGCTCGAAAGAGCCGGCTGCACTAATATAAAAAGTTACAACCGAAAGGTAAAAGATAAGCTTAAATACATGCTCATTGTAGTGGATGAATTTGCGGACCTGGCAGACAACGATGATATTATCGATAGCGTACATTACATAGCGCGTAAGGCCAGGGCTGTCGGCATTCATCTAGTTTTGGCTACCCAAAGACCGGATAAGGACATATTGAACGGTAAAATTAAAGCAAACATAGGCAATGTACTTGGCCTGAAGACATCAACGAACGTAAATAGTGAAATCATCATTGGAAAATACGGGTTGGAGAAGCTCCGTGGCTTCGGGCATGGTCTCCTGAAGAATGGATCCGACTTCACGGAACTGCAAAGCATGATGATCGAAGAGGACGAAGCGAAGAAACTCATTAAACATACCTTCACAAAGGATGAAGTAAAGATTGTGCCAGTTGAACGAGTCAGGGGGTATATTTGATGGTTATGAGAAATAAGCGAGTAGAAAGCATTCTGGAGCTCATGGAACGGTTCAAGGTCTGCGATGTTACCCATATTGCGAGATTATATTACTCGCAGATAAAAAATCCTGTTAAGAAAGCTCAGGAAAAGCTGTCTGCACTTGTGGAGGATGGAATATTAAAACGCCGCAGGAACAATATGAACTCCCGATATTATTACTGGTTAACGAGTATAAAGGAGCCAGCCCAGATCCAGCATAAATTAATACTGCTAGAATTGTTTGTAAGGCTCTGTGAGCGATTTGGAGAAAATAACGTGGAATGTGTCCCTGAGTTTTCCCGACTTTCTGGAATCCGTCCTGATGCATTTATGGCGGTACAGAATAACCGACGCACATATCTCTATTTCGTGGAAGTACAAATTAGCAATAACCCGTTTGATTTCGAGAAATACAATAAGGCGTATTATGTAAATAAAACGGAAAAGGTTTTCCCTGACGGCGTTTTCCCGACGATCTTGGCCATATGCAGCAGACCACTGAAAAATGAATGTCGGCAGTTGAATTTTATACAGTTGGATACTGATCTAAAGGCTATCGGGAAAATAGCTGCCTAGTTGCAAAATGTAAAATGCTGTTATATGATGTAAATAAAAAGAAGGTGCCCCATGGACGAGATAGCAAAATCAACAAATAAAAAATTACAGTTGTGGCATTGGATTTTAATTGGATGCGCTGCTATTGTGATTATAGCAGTTATAGTGGCAATATTTTATAACCCGCCAATACCTGAATTGCCGGATGAATTTAAAAATAATGTTATAGCCGTTATTGATAAAGAGGACGCAACTGACAAGTTTGCAGTCAGCAATATTGAACTGCTAAGGTCGGGAACAATACAAATCACAGTAAGTTTAAACCAAAGCCCCCAAACAGCAAACTTTATATCTATAAACGTGAAAAATTTCATAGATAAAATCGAATTGGCCTATAATTATGATTTGGATTTGGCGATATCGATAGTTCAGCCTATACCAAACACCGATAAGTTCCGGTATTATGGGCGGGGAAGTTTTTATACTAATACTGGTAAAATCGAATTTGAACCAGCAAAATAAGAGGGGCGAGGTTGTGACATTATATGAGCGGAAGTAAGCCTATTATTATGAATGATATTGATAAATGCAATCACTACCTCAATAAGTTCCGCACTGCAGGTTGGCATGTGTGGCAGATGCAATTTCGTTGGAATTTACCTGAAGGGTTTCATGCTTGGTTTATGAAGGCTGGCCATGGGGATATCGAAGTCGTGACAAAGAATAAAGAAGTAGAGAAGGCAATAGTCGCCTTTAACGTAAAAAAGCCCCCAGGTGATACCTGAGGGCTTCTGTTTATTCTACCGTTCCATTTTTAATGTTTTCAGCATTATTTTTTATAGCCAGTATTATACTAAGAATTGCATGCAATACATTACTGCCAAGTGACGCAACAAGTCCTGCCAGTATGTACTGGATGAGTGCGGCCTCATTTACCTTCGGTACATCAATGCCGATCTGTGCAACGATACACATTACCGGACCGAGAAGAATTGTCATAATTTTCTTTTCAGTTTCGCTGCACTCAAGATATTCCTTGCCTGTGACATATTTCTTGATCTGCAGGTAGAAAGGCTTTATTACCTCCACAAGCCTTTCAAGAGCAATAGCTGCGGCTACTATAATACCGAGTAATGACGTGAAATCCATATAATCACCTTACCCTTTCACATATTGATTTATCAAAGTTAATACTTCCTGCATTTTTGCTTTTGTTATCGGGCCGACTATTCCGTCCGCCTCCAGCCCGAAAGCTGCCTGAAATTCCTTTACGATCATCTTATCAACATATCGCATAATAGAATTCCACGGATGGTTGTAATATGACCTCGTGCAGATTTCCTTTCCGGTCTGGTCCCCAGGTTTGCCGCCAACTATCTTTCCATTTTCGTTAATGGACGCATGGACAAGTTGACCGTTACCTATGTAAATAGCTGTGTGATGCCCTTCATGCAACAGCACATCGCCCGGGATAAGTCCGGCACCCGTGTTGGCGTTCACCTTATCAATCATTTCAGCAAATCCTGATTTCAAAAACGCCGCCCGCATATTTCCTGTAAATGTTGCGCCTGCCTCTTTTACTTTTACGCCTGCCTGCTCATATGATGCTATGACGAGAGCAGAACAGTCGTAGTCAGGCTTGCCATTACGCTTACCTTGATCGTAGCCATGTGAATTGTCTTTCGCTATAGACACCGCAAAGTCTATAGCGTTTTTAATGATATTGGACATTACTTTTATACCTCCTCCTTTATTTCTCCTTCCAAATCCTCTAGCCGGTGATTTGCTACTTTAAATTTCTCATCGTATACGTCACACCTCTTTTCAAGCTGATATGTACGCTCAATCACGCAATTGTGCTTATCAACCTTTTTTTCGAGCTGTTCAATCCGATACGCTATCAATGCTGCACTTACTCGATGTGCTAAGAAACTACCCGCCAGTGTGCCCGCCAGACTTAGTAATGCAACGATTATTGCCTCATTCATCTTGCACCTCCCGTTTATTTTGTGATATTATGTAACCGCCGTCCTTAACTGGCTCCCGTAGCTTGTGGGACGGCATAAAAAGACCGGGGGTATTCGCGTACCTCCGGCCTTCTGAGTCTAATTAAGCTATATGCTTCCGATGGATTGACTGAATATCCTCTTTATCGAGTTGGGCATATATTTCTGTTGTAGCTGGATCCTCATGCCCGAGTAGGTGCTGCACCGCCGACAAGCTTGCCCCATTCCGCAAAAGATTTGTTGCCATCGTATGCCTCAACAAATGAGGATGTATGTTCTTGGCGATTCCAGCTCGTATTCCGAGTTCTTTGAAAATGTCCTCTATTCCCCGGCCACTGAGGTTATTGTGTGGATATCTCTCTCCAACAAATAAACCCGGCTTGGCGTCGTGCCGTGATTGCAGATAATTTTTTAAGAATAGTACAGCTCTGGCGCTTAAATATACCTCTCGCTCCTTGTTTCCCTTACCTATTACCTTTGTGCATTTGTTAATCCAGTCAATATCATCCCTGTTAAGCTTATGGACTTCATCGAGGCGGCAACCGGTGCTGTAAAAGAATTCAATGATTGCCTTCTCACGGTCCGTTTTACATGCACATCGGAGTAGTTCCAGCTCTTCATCTGTCAGCGACTTCCTGAGGCGCTTCTCCACCTTCGTAGACTTAATATTCCACATCGGGGATTTATGGATATAATCCTGACCGACAAGCCAGTTAAAAAACGCTTTAAGCGAGGTAATTAAGGTCGCCAATGTACTGTTTTTGATTCCGGTCTGAGAGTATTTTGCCAGATACATCCGGATATCAATGTCGGTGATCTTATCAACGTCCTTTGCAACGTACTGACTAAACTTGTTAAGTACCAGCCAATAGTTTTTGAGTGTCTTTTCAGACATTCCGTCGATTTTCTTGGATGCGAGATATAACCCGATCCTGTTCGGCAAGTCATGCCTTAACGCCAGATCCGTGCATTTCGGAGTAATATTGTAATGATATAGCTCCTCCTGCATGATCAACTGTAGCCGTTGTGCTTGGTCCACCGAAATAAATTCTGACGCCCGATTGAGGATCCTTAGAATGATTTCTTCACGCATTTAAAAACGCCTCCTTGATGTGTAGGAGACGTAATGGTATAATAATTTAGCAAGCACATCATCCCTCCTACACGAGGGGTCTGTGTGAAGGAGCTTTCCAGGTGGTACTGGAGGCTCCTTTTGCTATATATAGATTTATAGCAAAGACCTTACAATTATTGTATATTATCAATAGGTCTTTTGCATCGGACTAATGGACTAAAAGCCATAGGACTAATGTCCTATTCTCGGACGCATTTGATACCAAGTGCGCGGCTATTGCTATCCCGGTATTGCATCAGGCGGAAGTTGCCTTACGTCCCATTTGCTGTCAACCAGGTAAGCCTCCTGCCCGTCTCCTACCTGCGCTATTTCAGTCGTGGC
>JAEZRE010000002.1 GCA_023412915.1 Bacillota bacterium | reverse complement strand
GTAGCGAGGTGTAAAGCGGTATGCTCTTTTTGGACACAAGATAGACGAGCATCCCGATGAACGGGAGGGTCAGTATCATGATCAGCGACAGCACCGGTTCAAGCATGAGCGTTATTATGATGCCGCCGAGCAGCAGTATCGGGGCGCGGACGCCAAGACGCTGCATCATGCCGATCATCTGGTGTATGTTGTAGGTATCCGAGGTGAGTCTCGATTCCAGCGAGGGTATCGTGAATTCGTCAACCTGCCTGCAGGAAAGGAACGATATTTTTTCGAACAGGTCGTGGCGTATGGCCCGGGTTGTGTCCCTTGCCACTCTCGAGGCCATCCTGTTTGCGACGATGTTGGTGACGAGCGCGGCTATTGCGCACACTATCATCATCAAGCCCCATATGAAAACGAGGGTCACGTCTTTCTGCGGTACTATTTCGTCAATAGTATAGGAAAGGATCCATGGCAGCAGAAGGTCCATTATGGTTCCGGTGAATTTTATAATGAGACCAAGTACCATCCTGGGTATGTAAGGCTTCACGTAGGTCAGTATTTTTACCATTCGTCGTCTTCCTTCTCTTCCTTATAGATATCCTCGTTCACCTTTTCCGCCGCCTTTGCCATCATTCGTTCAAGTATCGACAGGAAGGAACTGCGCTCCTCCTCGGTAAGGCCGGCTGTGATAAAATTCTCCCATTCGGCTGAAAGTCTTTTCACTTCGGGCAGTATGTCGAGGGCTTTTTGAGTGGGGAAGACCTGCATTACCCGTTTGTCCTTATCGCCGGGTGTCCTGTAAATGAAGCCGTTCTGCTCGAGCAGCGCGAGCTGGCGGGTTACGCTGCTTTTATTGACGTAGATCGATTTTGCCAGGCAATCCTGGGAAATGCCGGGTTCACGGCAGATATTCCTGATATACACGTGTTGATAGGCATTGAGGCCTTCGTTCTCGAGTTTACCGTTTTTGAACAGTATCGAACAGCGCGAAATACGGTTTATATATTTCATTAACGCTCCCATGGCATACCTCCAATATAGTTGCGTGCGCAACTATTTAATCTAAAGATACTACCGCCGAATAATTTTGTCAATATTATAAGACCGGCAAAAGGCAGGAAATATGGAGTGTTGCCGTGCTTGTCCGCATAAACCGCAATGATGAAAGCTAAAAAAGTTAACATAACTATTGCAGGATTATTAAAAGTAATGCAGAATAAATTTAATGGCCCGGCCGGGGTATATTGCCTGCGGGTATGAAGCATCCGACGCGGGACAACCTAATATTGCATATTGCAAGGCAAAGGAGATTCTTGATGTACATTCTTTCGATGGATTTTGGGACATCGTCCCTGAAAATAGCTCTCCTCAAGCAGGACCTGCGGATTGTGAAAGCGTTCAAGGTCGAGTATCAGTATCGCGTTCTGAACCAGGACTGGGTCGAACTCGACGCCGATACCGCCATCTCGGCAATGTGCCGCGGAATCGGAGACCTGTCGGAATATCTGGATGAAATCGAACTTGTTTCGTTCGACACATTTTCTCCCTCCGTAACGCTGATGAACAGGGAAGGCGAGGCGCTTTACCCGGTCATAATGCACCTTGACAGGAGAAGCAAGGAACAGTCCAGGCGGATTATCGATGAGATGGGCACAAAGGAGTTCCAGAGCATCACAGGTATTCAGCCTTTCATTGGAGGGGCCTCGGTGACTTCGATCCTCTGGCTTATGAAAAATGAACCCTCGCTCTTCGAAGAGGCATATAAGGTAGCTCATTTCAATACCTATGTTTATCACAGGCTGACTGACTGCTGGGCAACCGATCCGGTCAATGCCTCGATGACCGGCATGTATGAAACTATGGGAGGCAACCGCTGGTCCGACAGGATATGCGACACGTTCGGCATACCCATGGGAAAACTGCCCGACATCCTGCAGGCTGGAACGATCGCAGGCCGTCTGACCGGTCGTGCCGCTCGTATGACAGGACTGCGCGAAGGCATTCCGGTTGCGCTGGGCTCGAACGATGCGGCGACTGCCCAGGTAGGCGCGGGCAATACAAAAGCCGGAGATATCCTCGATATTTCCGGAAGCAGTGAGATGGTCTCGATTCTGTCGGATAAGGCTGTCGTCAATGACGAGTATTACCTGCGTAAGGCGGCGACGCCCGGCTTGTGGCAGATTTTCGCGATCACGGCAAGCGGACTTGCTATAGACTGGTTCCGCAGGGAATTCTACCGTGACATGGACGATAAAGCCTTCTTCAATGCCGAGTTCCCGGCTATTATCGACGAAAACATGAAAAGCTCCAATGTCCATTTTGCCCCTTATATCGCGGGGGACCGGCAGAGCCTGACACCAAAGACCGCTACGTTCTCGGGCATCACGCTTCAGGCTTCCAGAAGAGATTTTCTGGCATCCATACTCCTCGGTATACACGAACCTATCGTGGAGACAATAGGGCTTGCCGAAGCCTTCCTGGAACTGAACAGGAATGTCAAGCTTACCGGAGGGATGGTCGGCGAAGCTTTTATCGGCCTCAAAAGAAAGATCATGGAGGGCTTTGATTTCGAAGTCGTAGACAATTGTCCAATACTTGGAAATGCCATTCTCGCATTGCAGGGTCTTAACGTAAAGTTATGATACAGTAACACCGAATATCGATCAGGTATAAACGGAAAGTATATTATAGAATCAAGTCGGAACAGGAGATCATTTTATTATGGAAAAAGGTGCAAACAACAAGCTCGATAAAAGGCTTCAGGGAGTTTTCTGCCCTCTAACTACGCCCTTTGACGACAACGGCAGGCTGAATACGGACAAGCTCGAAAAAAACATGGCCAGATATGCCGCTTCGCCGGTACACGGTTATCTTATACTGGGGTCGAACGGTGAGAATAAGAGCCTTCGTACGGAAGAAAAAATCAGGGTTGTAAAAACGGCAGTCGAAGGCAAGAGGAAGGACCAGACTGCAATGGTCGCGAGCATATTCGAATCGACCGAGGAGACTATAGAATTCGCTCAGGCGGCAGAAGAACTTGGAGCCGATTTTATTACTCTGCTTCCTCCGTCATATTTTAAAAAAGCGATGACCGACGAGGTGCTGATACGGTATTTTACCGACGTCGCGTCCGCGTTACGCACACCCTGCCTGTTGTACCATGCCCCGCAGTTCTCGGGAACCGTCACCTTCAGCAGCCGCGTTGTGGAGGAATGCGCAAAACACCCGAATATCGCAGGTATGAAGGATTCGTCGGGCGACATGCAAAAGCATCTCCTGAATGATTACGGAAGCGGTTTTGCCATGATGTCCGGCTCGGCTAATACGTTCATGGAAGCCCTGCTGCTCGGTGCCTCCGGCGGAGTTATCTCTTTGGCGGATTGCGTTCCCGAGGTCGTTACCCGATTGTATCAGCTCATAGTGGATAAAAAATATGACGAGGCAGTACAATTGAATAGAAGAGTTCTGGTCGCCAATCAGAAGATATCCGGAAAATACGGCGTGGCCGGCGTCAAGGCTGCGATGGATATATGCGGCTTTGCTGGCGGTAGCCCAAGACTTCCGCTCCTCCCGCTGAAGGAACAGGATCGCGAAGGCCTGCGCGGCGTAATAGAAAGCCTGAGCTTCTGATTGGGCGGCGTGACCGGCTGCAAGCGCAGCACAATACATAAATCGCGATAAATGGAACAGGCGGCTTTCCGATGCACGGAACGCCGCCTTCGGCCGACGGCCTTTTTCAGGCGCCTCCATCGTTTTATTGCTGGTAATTTTTTGTGTCGGCAGTTTTTAATATGCCGTCAGTTTTTTAATCGAATTCATATCGGGAATTTTACATTCATGAGTATTACCAATACTGCGCCTGCGGGATACGCCAGCAAAGGCTTTTTATAATGCAGCGCCCAAATGGAAAACATTACGATGTTCCACGACAGCGACCACCACAGGTTCCAGCCGCGTTCGTGTATTATTATTCCGAGCAGATCGAAAACCAATTCGAAAGACATATATATTATTACAAACTTTGTGATCCTTGCGAACAACCCTTTCCACGTACCGGGAAAGTTAGACAGGAAAATGAGCCCTGATATTGGGAGGATTATAAACGTAGCCAATAGCGTGGGGATTGTATTTTTCTGTATGAACATCGGCCGGTATTTCCACAGCCAGTGCCCATAGTAAAGATAATTATACAGAAGATCGCTCACTATTATGAATAGCATAGTCGGATAATACTTCTGCCAATTCTTCCAATCGCCCCACTTCCAGGCGCAGAAAATCGTTAGAATCGTGGTTGCAATAAACATTTCCAAACTCCTGCGGTATGTTTCGCACATATACATTCTTGCCAAAATGCCAACATATTATCACTTATAATGGATAATTATGTATCATAATTTATGTTAAAAAACCGGCTGTTTGAATAGAACGGCTATGAAAGCGCATAATAAGCCGGGAGGTGCATACTATGGCAGTAACTTTTTCACAGAAGGAAATGAAATTGCTGGAAGACCAGAAGAACCACGAACAGATATGTATCGCAAAGTATACGAACTATGCCGCACAGGCAAAGGACGGCCAACTGAAACAGATATTCGACGCGAACGCTCAAAGCGAAAGGGAGCATCTGAGCAGTATCAACCAGCTGATAAGCGGGCAGGTACCCCAAATGAACCAGGGCAAAGGAGCGTCGCAGGCATCCGGGAGCCAGGCATCGGCTGCAATGAACAATACGCCGACTGCGGGCATGAAAAATGCTCAGGCGGGCGCGGGCATGGTATCCGATAAGGATATGTGCACGGATATGCTTATGACCGAGAAGTATGTTTCAGGCGCTTACGACACATCGATATTCGAATTTCAGAATACCAACGTGCGCGATGTGCTGAGTCACATACAGAAGGAAGAGCAGAAGCACGGCGAGGCTATTTCGCAGTATATGCAGAAGCAAGGGCTGTATACTGTGCAGTAAATTTTCACGTTTGAAACTTCGAGAAAAAAGACCGGGCGTGCAGGGGAATGGAATCGCCCCTGCAAACGCCGGGCCTGTCTATAATTTTCAGTCTGTCTCAAATTCATTTCTCAGTCCGCCGGCTGTTTGAATATAGTGTCTGGATAATATGAAGGCATCTGTAAATTATGTTGACTATATGTTTAGGAAAACATATAATTTTACCTGCATATGGAATATTATCAAATAACTATATTATGGAGGCCGTCTTATGAAGAGGTTCCGCAGACAGCTCAGCATACTCGTCGTTATATTGGTATTCTTATCAGGCATACAGGTTGCATTCGCCAAACCGACCGATTATTCGGGACACTGGGCCAATAAGGAGATTTCGGAATGGTTGTCCCTCGGAATCGCCCAAACGGACAGCAACGGCGATTTCAAGCCGAATCAACCCATCAGGAGAATAGATGTTGCGATCCTGTTGAACAGGCTTTTCAATTACCAGGAGAAAACGTCGCTAAAGTTTTCCGATATCCCGAATACGTCTCCTTACGCAGCAGATGCTGCAAAAGCGGCCGCGGCAGGCAACTTTACCGGCGATAACGGCAAATTCAGGCCTAATGATAATATAACAAGGCAGGAAGCGGCAGTGGTTTTTGCAAGGGCTTTCAACCTGAATGCGGCTGACAACAAGAGCCTGTCGAAGTTCAAGGATGCGGGAAAGGTAGCCTCGTGGAGCAGGGCTTCAGTCGGCGCCATGGCTGAAAAAGGCTATATGAGCGGTAAGTCAGGCGGTATGTTTGCTCCGGCCTCCGATCTGACGCGGGCCGAAGCTGTCAAAATCGTGGATAATATGGTCCAGGACCTGAAAAATAAAGCAGGAACCTATACCGGTGATGTAAGCGGAAATCTTGTAGTCAATACCCAAAAGGTCGTTCTCGAGAACATGACGATCAGGGGAGATCTTTACCTGACAGAGGGGATAGGCAGCGGGGAAATCACGCTGAACAATGTCAGGGTAACTGGAAGAACCATTGTAAAAGGCGGCGGTGAGAACAGTATCGTCCTTAACAATACAACTGTCGGCGGCAGCCTGATAGTAATAAAGAAAGACGGCAAAATCAGGATAGTAGCGGGCGGCAGCAGCGAGATCGCCGATACTGTTCTGAGTTCAGGTGCGAAGCTTGAAGAAAGCAAGCTGACCGGAAACGGCTTTGGCAACGTGGAAGTCATCAGGATCGAACCCGGCCAGCAGGTCACTCTTGACGGGGACTTCGCCAGCCTTAGCATAGAAACGGACGGAGTAAAGGCGGTCATACCGGATGGAAGCGTAAAAACGATAAAAATCAAGCAGGGTACGAACGGCTCGAAGCTTGACGTCGGAGGTACGGCAAGCGTCGGAGAGCTGTTTGCCGACGATGACGTAACGGTAACGGGAGGCTCGAGGATAGAAAAGGCTTATATAAACTCAAACGGGGTCGTCCTGGATAATAAGCCGCGCACAATCGTTATTTCAAATGGTGTAACCGCATCTGTCGGAGGGACCGATATGAAATCCACAGACACTCCCGCAGCACCTCCGGCAAGCGGCGGCAATGGCGGCGGAGACAGAGATGATGACGACGATGATGACGAAGAAACGGTACGGCCGACAGTTACGGCAGCGATCGACAGAGATAATACAATTACGCTCACCTTTAGCAAGCCTGTAAAGCAAACCGGTGGCAAAATGATAATATACGAAGCCGACGGGGTGACGCAGATCGGTTACACAGTATCTCTTCGTGAAATTGGCGGCGGTGTCCATTGGGTCAGCCCTACGATTGTCGATGTATATAACGTGTATGGGCTTGAGGAAACAAATGCTAAAGAAATAAAAATAAAGATATCCGGCATTGTGGACACGACGCCCGATGCAAATGCATTGAGGGAGACGGTAATCACTCTTATGGCGGCTGATAACATGGCGCCTGCAATTGTCACGGTTTATCTGGCGACGGCAGGCGGTACTCCCGATGAAGATACATTCAGGTTCGGCTTTTCCGAGCCGATGGATCCGGATACCATCTCCAAACTTGACAATTATGCGATCACTACGCCCGGGGGCATCTATATTAAGGGAAAGAAGCTAAGCGACTATAAGGCATACGTAGCGGTCTCGTCGATAAGTGCGGATAAGAAAAGCATCACTTTCAAAATAAAGAACGGCAAGGCAGCATCGAACGGCGGGCTGGCTTTCAAGCTATCCGGCATGAAAGATCCGGCTGGAAACCTGGCTAACGATACTGTTGTCATTCCGGCGGCGACCAATTTTTATGTTACCGCAGCCAGTATTGTCGACAACAATAAATTGTCGATCGAATTCAATCAGGATATCGGCAATTGCGAACCGGGCGCTTTTATACTGAAAGACGGCACAGCCGCGACTTCTGCTATCGCCGCCAATGTTTTGAGTGTTGAAATCGACAGCAAAAACCTTAAGAAACTGTATGCGGCAATTGCTGCGCCTGACAACAGAGTGTTTACCAACCTCGACGGGATATACCTGCATATTCGTGACAGCAGCCTCGCGCGCGATGTATTCGGACAGGAGTTGACCACGTCGGTCGGCCCTTTTGCGGGCGGCCCGATAACAATTTCGGATAAGGCAAAAGCTGAGGTCAGGTCAATCACAGGAACTACCGGCGGGGTAATAATCAAATTCTCCGAACCGGTGACTACTACTCCGGAAGGCTTCGTACAAGAACTATTAATTGTCAAGGATGGGGCCAGGGTTCCAATAGATCCTTCATCAATTTCAGCCATCGACGGGGAACTTTCAACAGGTTTTACGGAGCTGCTGGCAGCCTGCCCAGGTTCAGATGGGCGCCACCGTGTCCAATTCTATTCTAGTAGCATCACCAGGGATAAAAGCGGAAACCGTGTAAAGGATGTATCAGACCCGATCTCCGTGGAGATCACCGATAATGAAGCGCCCGTGATAGAGCCGCAATATAAGGCTACAGATATCAGCGGTTCCATGTACGATACGTTTACTTTCTATTTCAGCGAACCGATGAATGCCGATACTGTTAAAGATCTTCACAACTATGAGGTCACTACTCCGGGCGGTGCCTTTTTCACAGGGAAAACCTTATATGATTATAAGGATATTGTTTCAGCCAGGATACCAATGTATGAAGATTCCGTAGTAGTATTAGAAGTTAAGGATGGTTATGAAGCGGCATGTGAAGGGCTTTCCTTCAGGCTGTCGGGTATGAAGGACAAGGCAAACACCCTGTGCGCCGATACGGATGTTACCCCAAGATTGGCAGGATTCTACATAACTGCAGTTAAAGGAGTTGGAAAGAACACAATTGAAATTGATTTCAGCGAGGAGGTTGGTTTTTGTGCTCCGGGTGCATTTGTCCTAAGGACCGGCATAGCTTCCACATCTCCTGCCTACGCATATTTCGAGAGTATGGAAATAGACAGGAGTTTAGACGAAGATGGCAGAAAAGTAATTGCAGAGGTAACCCGGTATGATGGCAGTAACAATAAACGGTTTTTGACGGATTTCAACGGGTTATACCTGCATATTAATGACAGCACCCTTGCAAGGGATGTATACGGACTGAAGATGACCACGTCGTTAGGCATTTTTGCGAACGGCCCGGTTACCATTCCGGATATGGCAAAGGCGGAGGTGAAGTCAATTAAGCCAACGATCGGCGGGATAATAATAGAATTCTCCGAATCTATGACGACCACCGCAGAGGGCTTCCTGACGGAGCTATTGATTACAAGGGGTGGAAGCAAGGTCACAATCGACCCTTCATCGGTTTCGGCTGTCGATGGAGCTCTTTCGACAGGATTTACCAAGCTGCGGATATCCGGATTGACTTCGAATACGGCCTACAAGGTCCAGATTTTCGCTAACGGCAACACAGTGGATAAAAGTGGAAACTTCATAAATAACGTAACCGAACCGGTAGAAGTCAGAGCAGGATAATAGAATAAATATTTGAAGAGACGGCGGATAGCATATGGCATCTGCCGTTTTATATTGTCATGAATCAGCTTGTGTTATAAAATAAGCGGGTAACCCAATCGGATTATGAAAGGTACTATTATAATGCGGCAGTTGAAAAAAGGCAGCGAGAGTAATAACGGGAATAGCAAATTGATAATACTGGCATGGACGTTAACTGCGGCCTGGATGCTCGTTATCTTTATGCTCTCCGCCCAGCCGGGCACGCAATCCGGCAGTCTTAGCATGGGTGTAACACAGGTCTTGTTAAGGGTTATCGGTTTTTTATTTTCATTGAACCCGGAAAAAATTGCGAACCCGGACTGGCTCTACAGTCTTGACGGCATAATAAGAGAATGCGCGCACGGCGCGGCTTATTTCGTTCTGGCCCTGTTAGCGGCGAATGCCTTGAAAAGCTGCGGACTGACGGGCCGCTTGAAACTCGTGCTGGTGACGCTTGCCATTTGCGCCGTTTATGCGATTTCGGACGAAATACACCAGTTATTCGTACCGGGCAGGGCTTGCGAGCTTTTCGACTTTGAAGTCGACATGCTTGGAGCCGTTTGCAGCCTGGCCATATCGCAGATCGTTTCTTTTCTGCTCGGAAGAATCAGGCGAAGAGCTTTGAAACGGTCTTCCTATAATGAAAATTGAACGCAGCCAACCTAAAATGATCATAAACTCTCTATCCTTATAAGACCACAGCCAACAAATTTGGATATATTCGCCTTCGATACAGAATATGGCTTTCCTTATGCGATTGCATACGCAGTTTCCGTAAACGGGATACTAGGACTAGACTGTTTCGAAAGGAGATTCATTTATGTTCAAGCATGAAAAACAATTATTGCATGAAGTAAAGGTCGATGCTGTCAATCCAAATTACGGCGCGCTGCTGCAGGAACAGCTGGGCGGACCCCACGGCGAACTTAAGGCAGCGCTGCAGTATATATCCCAAAGCTTCCGCATTGCGGATGCCTCGATAAAGGACCTGTTGCTCGATATAGGCGCTGAGGAACTCAGCCATATGGAAATGGTCGCGACCACTGTAAATATGCTCAATGGCGATACTCCCATGGCTGAAAACGCGACCGTCGGGAGCGTACAGGCTCACGTATCCAGCGGTTTGTCGCCTTTGCTGGCCAATGCGTCCGGTTATCTGTGGACGGCCGCCTATGTAAATGTCACCGGCGATCTGGCTGCCGATCTGCTTTCGGATATTGCCGCTGAGCAACGGGCAAAGGTGGTTTACGAGCTGCTTTACAGGCAGATCAACGACCAGGGCGTCCGCAATACCATAGATTTTTTGCTTAATCGGGAAGAAGCGCACAATACATTGCTGAGGCAAGCCTTCAACAAGCTCCAGGATACGGGCTCATTAAAGGACTGGGGTATCACTGAGGATTCCAAACTGTATTTTGATCTGTCAACTCCTGGAAAATATTTCAATGAACTTAAGCAGCCCCAGCCTCCAAAATTCAATAATCCGGACGCCGGCCAGCCCAGCTGACGAATCGGGGAAGGAAGGTTAAAGCTATGGATGAAAGACAAGTATTTTATAAGATAAATGAAATGCTCTATGAAACCGACTACCCTGTCAAAATTACCAGTGTAGCGGACCTGGACGATTTTTTGCTCGACGACGACAACAGAAGGTTCGAACAATATGAGGAGATCGGCAGGCTGTACGACGATTTGAGAGGAAAGCCGGAAATCGATAGGTATGCGGATGTATCGATGCCCAAAGAGGCTGAACAGATAAAGCCGTCGGAATTTTACGACGGCTGACGTCAGCCCGGGTGGCTGGTTAACGAAGCACGGCGGGGGAAGAGGATGGTTTGAGCACAGGGAGACCGGGTTCCAGTCCCCCTTGTCTCCCGCCTATAATCCACGCTCAAAAGGAACAAAAGAACCGTCCCTGCGTTTCGCTGCACAGATCACTTGCATGCTTGGTTATTGACCAAAGGAGTTTTTTATGTTGAAAATCTTGACTATGACATCCCTCAGAGGAATTATGGCATTTGTTATCCTGATGCTGATTACCAGGATTATCGGTCGAAAAGCCATATCGCAAATGACTTTTTTTGACTTTGCAGTAGCAATTACCCTCGGTACCTTGGCTGCCAGTATCGGGATGGGGAGTGATACGAGTTCGCAGTCCGCTATTACGGTAATAGTGACTTTTACCATCCTGGCTCTCTTAACGGATTATTTGCATATCAAAAGTTTTTCCTTCCGAAAGCTGGTTAACTCCGAACCGGTTGTTCTGATAAAAAATGGAGACATTGTCGAGTCCAATATGAAACGGATGAAAACAACGATGAATTCCTTGAATTCACTTTTAAGGGAAAAGAATATTTTTAATATAGCTGATGTTGAGTTTGCTGTTATGGAAAACGACGGGAAACTATCCGTTCTCCCAAAATCCCAGAAACAGCCTCTCACTCCTTCTGATATGGGAATTCCTACTTCTTATAAAGGTTTGACAAAGGATATCATTATTGATGGGAACATACTGTACGAAAATCTAAAATCTGCTCAATTAGATGAGAAATGGCTCATGGATCAATTGGATAAACAGGGAATCCCAAACCCAGGAGAGGTGTTTTTTGCAGCATTGGACTCCTCAGGGAGCCTATATGTCTCAAAAGGAGTCAACGGTGGAGAGAAAGAAGGTCAGTATGGGATTGAATAAAGGCGCAGGCACACTTCTTGTAAATAAATCAACAAACTGAAACAGTCCAACCTCGAAAGTTTAATAATCCAGACGACGACCAGCCTGGCTGACGAGTCGGATCGGAAAGCAGGGTGGGACAAAGCCCTGTGTCCCGCCTGCTTCATGCTGCCGCCGGGAAGAGGAACAAAAGAACCGTCCCTGCGTTTCTCCTGCGTTTCAGCCTCTAAGTATCGACTTTGCGGCATTTCTTATTTCTTCAAAGCTTGTACACCGGCATATGTTGGACTGGAGCCATTCTTCCATGACATATTCCTGTGCAAACGGGTGTATATTCGCGAGTGAATGGCAAACCATTAAAAAGCCCGAAGTGCAGTAGCCGCACTGGAAGCCCCAGTTCTCGACAAAGGCCTTCTGTACCGGCGCATTGTTCAAGCCTTCCACCGTCGTTATTTTATGGCCTATGGCTTCTACGGAAAGCATAAGGCAGGATTTTGCCGGCCAGCCATCCACAAGTACGGTGCAGGCCCCGCAGTCGCCGTTTTCACAGCCGGGCTTTGCGCCGGTCAGTCCAAGTTGTTCACGAAGCGTATAAAGCAGCACGTCGGACGGATATACTGCAGCTTCCCGGCTCTCTCCGTTGATATCCAGCCGGATGATACTCCTGCCTTCGATTTTTAACATTACTGTGTTGCCTCCAGGGTTTTCAGCGTATTTAAAAGCGTATTTTTCAGCACGAACCTCCTGTAGCCGTCAGAGCCGGAAATATCGTTCAGGCCCGGCGCCGGCAGTCGACCGAGGGCCTTGTCGATCCTGACTCCCCAGGAGTCGTTCCGGTCATTCAAACATTCCTCCATTTCCGGAGACCTGAAAGGAAATGGGCACATGCCGCTCAGTGCAAGACGTATCCTGTCATCCTTTCTGAGTGCGGCAAGGGAAATCAAGGGATAATCGATCTTTTCATTTTTAGTCTTTTTTACATGCACGAATGGCAGCGACACATATTCGCTGTCTATTACGAACTGTACGATGAATTCGCCCCTCGGCAGCAGCAGCCTTTCTCCGAATACCTCTTTCACGGGCAGCTTCCTGAGTGTGCCGCCGCTTGTCACGATGACTTCGCAATCGGACAACAGTAGCGGCAGGGAAGCCTCACGATATATGATCGTGCCACAGAGATTGCCTCCGATGGTGATCCTGCACTGCATGGTATGGTCGGCAATCCTGCCGCAGGCTTTGGATAGCAGAGGAAAGGGATTCTCTTCCGATATCCTTGAAAGGGTGACCGAGGAGCCGATTACAAGCCTGTCTCCCCTGAATTCAAGGACATTGCATTCGGGGATGGCTTTCAAGTCTATTACTGCATTTGTATGCATATTATTCACCCTTGCCATGCTTATAATCTCGGAACCTCCGCTGTAATACACCGGCTCTCTGTTTGCCGAATCCAGCTCAAGGTATGCCGAAACAGCCTCGTCTATTGTATCAGGCCTGTAATAATCGAAATTGAAGGGTATCATGTCTGGCCTCCTTTGAGCTTCCAGATATATTCCGGAGTCAGGGGCAATTCATCCGGCTCGACCCCTGCCGCAGCTGAGAGAGCATTTGCAAGGGCTGCGGGAATGCCGATGATTCCATGCTCGGCGATGCCTCTGGCCCCAAAAGGGGCGTCTACCTGCGGAGTTTCAAGAAAATCGACTATATATTCGGGTTCTTCACCGATGTGCATGACTTTATAGGTACGCAGGCTTGTGTTAAGTACCTTGCCGTCGTTGTCACAGAGAAAGGCTTCCCTGCTTCCAAGCCCGAGCCCCATGCACATGCCGCCCGTGATCAGGCCTCTTGCCGTTTTGGGGTTTATCACTTTGCCGGCGTCTATTACCGTACATGCCTTCAATATCCTATAGGTATGCTCCGTTTTGTCATATTCTATCTCGACGGCCTGAGCGCCGACAGTCCAGGCAGGCCCTGGCTTTCCCTTGCCTGTCTCCTTGTCGAGCTCAGTAATATGGCTCATGATAAAGCTTCCCCTGCCCAGTATCTGTCCTTCGATGGCATTACCGTTAGGGTACTTGAAGCCGTGTACGAGATCCTTGAAAGCGACATACATTGTCGGGTCCTGCTTCAGAAAAACCTTTTCCTCCGCGATATCCAGGTCCTCCGGGGGGCATCGCATAATGACCGCGGCAAGGCCGCGCAATTGTCTCATCAAATCTTCTGCTGCGCGCAGTACGGCCCTGCCTGCCATGTAGGTAGTCATACTGGCGACAGTCTTCCAATGCTCGGGGCTGGAGCGTGTATCGACCTCAAGCTTCACATGTACCCTGCTTATGTCCATTTTCATTTTTTCCGCCAGTATCTGCGCAAGGGTGGTTTTCATTCCCGGACCGATTTCCACGGCTCCGCTGTTTAGATTTATGCTTCCGTCGGTATTGAAGGTGAGGAATACTCCCGAAACGGAATCGGTGGGTGAATCCGAGGTTTTCCAAAGGCAGCTGAGCCCTTTTGCTCTCAGCTTGTCGTTTCCTGTTTCCAATAGAATACCCTCGTTCCAGTTTATATCATCCTTTAATTTTTTTAGGCAGGCTGTAAGATTCCCCAAATTGCTCATGGTGGTTTTCACTTGTGTAGGGGTGGTCTGGCCGGGGCAAAGCGCATTTTTCAGTCTCAGCTCCAAAGGGTCGGCGCCGAGGACTTTTGCCAGCTTGTCTATAGCCCGCTCCATACAAAAGGTGCAGGATACGTGACCGAAGCTCCTGTAGGAGGTGGAATACGGGTGGTTTGTATAAACGCACAGAGAATCGCACCAAACGTTATCGATATTATACGGCCCGGTACAATCCGCGGCGATGGACTTTGCCAGGCGGGGGCCGATGTCGGTATATGCGCCCGTGTCAACCAGAAAAGTCATTTCAACCGCCTTAAGGAAGCCGCTCCTTGAAGCGCCCAGCTTTATTCTGGCTTCGAGTCCCAGTTTGCATGGTGAAGTTACCAGGTCTTCCTCCCTTGAGTTCGCTATTTTTACCAGTTTGCCTCCCACAGCCTTCGATGCCATATATGCGAGGATTTCCAGCTGTACCGGAGATTTTCCGCCGAAGCCACCGCCGACAAGCGGTGTTTTGACGACCACCTTTCCTTCATCGAGGTTGAAATATTGGCTGAGCATCTTCCTGACCGAGAAAGGCGACTGGGTGGAGGAGCTTATAACGACTTCGCCGTCGGCATGTATCTCCGCACGGGCAGTCCGGGTCTCCATTGCCATATGATCCGACTTTGGCAGTTTGCACACAGCCTCGACGACAACCTCGCTCTGTGCCCAGCCTTCGGTCATATTGCCCTTGCGGATACAGATGCGGTCTGCTATATTCGTATTCGGTTCTGGATAAACGCCTTTTACGGCGTGTTTATAGGAGGCCAGGTCTTCATGTACGAGCGGAGCGTCGGCTCTTGCCGCGTCGCTCACTGAATTTACGACCGGAAGCGGCTCATACTCCACTTTTATCAGCTTGGCCGCGTGCATAGCTTCGCGTTCGCTGGAGGCGACGACCATAGCTACGGGTTCGCTGAAATAGCGGACCTTACCCGTTGCGATAGGTGGATGGTCTTCCAGCACCACGCCGTAGAGTATGGGGAAATCGGCGCCGGTTATGACGGCCTTCACCCCGGGGGAGCCAGCTGCCGCAGAAGTATCGACCGATATGATCTTTGCATGGGCAAAAGGGCTCGTAAGCAATTTTGCGTGCAATATGCCCGGTATTATGAAATCGTCCGTATATTTTGCCGCTCCCGTAACCTTATCCCAGGCTTCTTTTCTTTCGACGCTGCTGCCTATAACCGGTCCTGCTCCCATAAATAAACCTCCGCTTAAATATCCGATTTTATATTTTCCAGCATCAGACAGGATTATGCCATCGGAAACCGAAATGGCCGGTATACTGAATAAAAATGCAGAACATAGCTGATTCTAGTCAATATTGAATATATTTGGAGAGCTATATGAAAATAAGTAATTTATTCAGTATGCTTACATATAAAGAGCCCTTCGACGACGGGTTCGAATTGCTTGAGACTGCTGACGATCTGGGACAGATAGATTCTGATGAAAAAAAGGGAAAGGCGGCGCCGCAGGAAGGGACCGATAAGGAAGACGAGAAGAGTAGCGCAGGCATTCACAAAGTTGAAAAGATTCCATTGTCAGAGTTCGGGAAGAATCGGCAGGACCGTCAGGAACAGCAGAACCGGCAGGATCGGCAAAACGCGCAGGATGGGCAGGAACAGCAGAACCGGCAGGGTAGCCAGGACGGACAGGGCCAAGATTCGAATAAGCCTGAATCCAGAAATAAAAAGGTGTCCGATAAAATAGGAGATAATGTGAACCTGATAAAGGAAGTTTTCAAGGCTCCCGAGAATGTGGACGTCGTCATAAGGGAATTCAAGATAGGGCGCAAGCTTGGGGCCTGCCTGGTTTTTATCGACGGCATGGCTGACAAGACTATCATCAACCAGTTTATACTAAGAGAACTCATGGATAAAGAGAAATTCGAGGGAGTTAAGGATATAAGCACTGAATTTCTGCTGACCGAAGTTTTGACGATCAATCAGATAAAAACCGAAACCGATTTTGGCAATGTAGTCAATCTGATACTGAATGGTATGACGGCATTGTTTGTCGATGAAAACAAAAGCTGTATAGTTATGGAGACCAGGGGGTTCGACAAAAGGAACGTCGACAAACCCGTGACGGAAAATGTAATAAGAGGCTCGCAGGAGGGCTTTACGGAGAATATCCGAACCAACCTGACCCTGATACACAAGATCATTAAGGATGAAAACCTGCAGGTGGAATTCATCCCCTTGGATGTATCGAACAATATAAACTGCGCTATTTTATACTTGAGGGATGTCGCCAACCCCAAAATCGTAAAGGAAGTGAAGCGCAGGCTGAAAGGCATCAAAATGGCCTCAGCCCTTGGAGACGGTGTTATAGAACAAATGATAGAAGACAGGCCTTTCTCGCTTTTACCCCAGGTGCTGGAAACGGAAAGGCCCGACAGGGCAGCTTCATTCATTATGGAGGGCAAGGTCTTGATAATAGCGGAAGGTACTCCTTTCGTATTGTCAGCGCCTGCCACGTTCGTGAGTCTTATCCATTCTTCGGAGGACAGCCTGCTACGCTGGCAATACGGGACCTTTCTGAGAATCATACGGTTTTTTGGAATGACGCTTTCTATTCTTCTGCCGTCTCTTTATATTGCACTTACACTGTATCATCAGGAAATGATACCTACGCTGCTGCTTGATTCCATTGCCAAGTCGAGGGAGAATGTTCCGTTTCCGACGATTATTGAAGTTTTGATAATGGAGCTTTCCTTCGAACTTATTCGTGAGGGAGGGATAAGGATCCCTTCAATAACCGGTCAGACTCTAGGTATAGTGGGGGCGTTGATTCTCGGTCAGGCTGCTGTTTCTGCAGGACTTGTGAGTCCCATAATGATAATTATCGTTGCCATAACAGGACTGGGCAGCTTCACCACACCCAATTACGGGCTGTCAGTCGGCTTCAGGATACTGCGCTTTGTCTTCATTTTCTTTGGCAGTATCGCGGGTTTTTATGGAATTGCCCTTGCTATTATAATTACCGGTGGATTTTTCGTAAGCATAAAGTCCTTCGGAGTGCCTTTCTTTGCACCTATGGCTCCTACCGTCAGGTTCAGTCCCGACAGGTTGCTCAGGATGCCCACCTGGAAACAGGAATTGAGACCCGATCAGCTGCAAACGGTCAATAGCAGGAGACAGCCCCGTATCTCCAGAAAGTGGAAGCTGAGGAGGGGTGAGGGTAAGTGACCAGTGAAGGCAAGTTTGGAAGTACCGACGCCATATGGCTGCTGGCGATCACCATTTCCGCAAAGACATATTTCACAAGTCCGGCAATGGTCGTAAAGCTTGCCGCAACAGCCGGCTGGTACCTCACGATCATCTCCTGCCTGACTGCCATGTTGGCATTCGTATTTATCTATTTGCTTTTGAAAAGATTCGAAGGAAAGAGTCTGCTGGAGATCAACGAAATCGTACTCGGCAGACCGATAGGCTTTGTTTTTTCACTCCTTCTTTTTATCATACTCATCTTTACTACTACGATAAATTTGAGAGAGTTCTCGGAAGTAATCAAGATATACGTGTTTCCGGAATCCCCGCTTGTTTACCTGATGACGCTTTTTTTAACCGGCGTATGCGTATTGTCCATACTAGGACTTGAAACTATATCAAGAGTAGCAAAGTTTTCTTCATATGGGTTGCTGGCGGGGTTCATATTGATCATACTGCTTGCCTCGAAAAATTTCGATATTTCTCGCATTATGCCGCTAATGGGTCACGGTTTCAATAAAACGCTCGTGCACGGCATTACGCGAAGTTCGGCATATGGCGAAATCATTATAATTGCCGTATTTGCGCGTTCGCTGGGTGGCTCCCGGTTTATAAAAAGATCGGGCTTCCTGAGCCTTGCATTGTCGGGAATTTTGGTAGGCGGAGGAATACTGGCTTTTTCCCTTTTTTATCCTTATGCTACCGGTCAGGAAATGACGGCGCCAATGTATCAGATGGTTTCGCAACTCAATTTCGGTAATTTCTTTACCAGAATGGAGCCCATATTCCTTTTTATATGGATCATCAGCAGCCAGATTTCCGTAAGCGCGACCTTCTATGTTTCGCTGATGGTTTACAGTCAAATTTTCCGACTCGGCGACAACAGGCCCCTGGTGATACCGATGGCTCTAGTGATGCTGTCTTTGGCCGTGATACCGAGGGATTTGATAGATGTGGTCAAAAATTACATGCAAATTGAAAGGGAATATGGCTGGTGCCTGTTTTTCCTACCTTCCATACTGGTCTTCATTATTGCCTTGATAAGGAGAAAGGACATCGGTAAAGGAAATGCGTAGACTGTTGATTGCAATCATCTGCTTCATTTTCATATTCAGTCTCACGGGCTGTTATGATGCCAGAGAGATAAGCAGTTATGCTTTTGTGATATCAGTGGGTGTCGATTACGGCGTTACCGACAGATGGAGGCTTACGTTTCAGATTCCCGATTTTGGCTCCGAAAGCGGAGGAGGCGGCCAAAGCAGCGGTCAGAGCGGCGGTTCGTTGAAATATAGGGTTATGACCATAGATGCCCCTTCTTTTTACGCAGGAGTGAATCTTATAAACACAAATACCCCAAGGAGGCTGAACTTCGAACATGTCCACGCATTTGCCTTCTCCGAGGAAATTGCAAGGAGCGGGGATCTGGGTGTGATCATTACCCCGCTTGTACGTTTCTGGGAGATAAGGAGGTCGACAAACATCATCATCTGCAAGGGAAGCGCTATGGACTTCATTAACGCGAACCAACCGTATATTGGCGGCACCGTATCAAAGACCATACAGGATCTGGTGGAGGAATCCAGGGATAACGGCTTTTTCCCGGAAACAACGCTGGGTGACCTATACGATGGGATCAAATCCATGTACAAGCAGCCTATTGCCATATACGGAGCGATCAATACCGGGGATAAATTCGTTAAAAACGGCCCGAATTATCAAGGCGAAAATAAAAGGACGGGAGGTTATTATGCTGGCGATGTCCCGCGAAAAGGCGGAAACAATATAGAATTAGTGGGGTGCATAATTGCCGACGGCGACAAGGAGATCGGCGAATTGACGGGTTTGGAGACTCGATTTATGCTGATGCTGAATGGTAAATTCAAAAGGGGTATTTTCAGTATACCCGATCCGGAAAAAGAAAAAACAGTTATTCCAGTTGAGATCCATATGCGCAGAAAGCCGGAAATATCCGCGAATATGACAGGAGGGAAAGCCAATATTCATGCTAAGGTGGTACTCGATGCGAATATCATGGCAATACAGAGCAGTATCAATTATGAAACGTCCCCGAAGCTAAAGGAATTGGAACAGTATACGGCTGGGCTGATTAAAACGGAAATGGACAAACTGGTAAAAAAGTGTCAGGATCTCAAATGCGATGTTCTTGGTTTCGGAAGAACGGTTGTAAAATGTTTTATATGGAATACGGTAGACGAATGGGAGCAATATAAATGGCTCGAACAGTTTTCCAGTGCGCAGATCACTACTGAGGTGGAGGTCAAGATCCGCCACACGGGCACGTTGATCGGCAGTTCTCCCATTTTGTCCACGAAAGGCGAAGAATGAGGTACTTCTTTCTTTTGGCATTATTTCCGTTATGGTACGGCGCAAGCTTTGCAGTCTATAACTGGAAGAGAAAAAACAGGCTCGGCGCCGTCGGTACTGCCATACTCCTGCTGGCTGCATTTGCACTGCCTTTTTATATATTTTTTATAAGGCATTTGTAATCAGACAGTAAATAGAAGTGTGAAAATTTAACACAATAATTAATTCAAAACAGCATTAACATAATTGAAACCAGCTACATATTATGAATCATGAATACTTTTAATGGAGGGTTAATTATGGCAGACGATAGAGGATGTGTAGGTGGCTTCGCAAATAATTGCGCAATACTCTTTTTCATAATCCTGTTCCTCCTTCTGTTCTGGGACAGGGGATTGTTTGGTGTCGGCGTAGTTTAAACTACGGCGTGCTTCGGGAACGGGCCGGCTATTCTTACCCCGGCCGTTCCCCAGTCTTATTTACACAATGAGTACCTATGCAAAAAATGCAAGAATTAATTGTAGTAAAGGGGGATAAACCAATGGCAGATGGTATCGGAGGTTTTTTAGGCAGAAATTGCACGATCCTCTTTTTCATCCTTGTTTTCCTGATTCTTTTCTGGGATGGATTCGGAATTGGACCGGGCTCATATTAAGCCGGGAACATGGACGGAAAATCACCCATAGACCGGGGTAAGACATAATAGATTTCAATCCAGACACGGGAAGCAGGGCGTGTGAAAACATACCTGCTTCCTGATTTTACATTCAAAACGGTTTATTATACATGCACTAAACCCGGTCGGCGTTAGTATTATGTAAATGGGAATATGATCTTCACTTACCTTTTGGTATATGGAGGAAAGGAGTCGGGACTATGGCGGAAGAGGATAGAGGCTTGTTTTGCGGCTTTAATTGGATATGGTGGATAATCATAATTATAATAGTCATCATTCTGATCTGCCCCGGCATTTTCGGGGGGATCGGCGGAATAGGCGGAATAGGTGGAGCAGGCTGTCACGGAGGCTGTAAAAAGTAAGCGAACACATTTTAAATGAACTGTCTCAAAGTTATGAACTTGAGAAAGTTCATTTTTTTTGTGCAATTTTTAGTCTTATGTTAATATATTTATATAAAAGCATATTCTTTTGAAAACTTCAAGGCTGTGAGACATAGAGGAAAAGATGGTGAGGACAGGTGTATAAGGTATTGCTGGTCGATGACGAACCTTCCGCTATAGAACGCCTTTCAATGATGGACTGGAACAGGTTCGGGTTTTCTGTCTGTGGCACTGCTCAAAACGGAGAGGATGCACTGGAAATAATCAAGCTCTGCGATCCCGATCTGGTGGTTACCGATTTGAAAATGCCTGTGATAGACGGTCTGAAGCTCATCAGCATATGCAATGAAATATTGAATTCAAACGCCAAGTTTGTCATATTGAGCGGTTACGGCGAGTTCGCCTATGCCCGGGAGGCCATGAAATATAACGCCGCGGGGTATATATTGAAACCGTTTGTCGATACCGAGCTGGAGGAGACCATTTCCAAGATAGCTCAGCAAATCAGGAACGACAGAATGAACAGGGAATTTACGGAGAATCGCCTGGCATTCGTGGCAAGACAGACCTTCCGGCGCATAACGGAGGGTGAGGTCAAGCCGCAGCTGCTTGAAAGAGCGGCGATGTTTCTGGGTATAAGCAATAATGATACGATCAAATGCCTCCTAATAAATGCAGGAATGAACAAAACCGGAGATAATGCCGCAGATGCCGGTGCTGTCCGCTCGCAAAAAACTCAGGCCAGGAACTTGCTCGAGTCGGCAATTGGCGAGTACGGGTACAATCTGTTTGAAGACGGTGAAGGCAGATTTGGCCTTATATTGTGTGAAAGAATGCCTTTTTATAATACGATAGGCTCGTTCGCTTCAAAGCTTGCCGGCCGGCTGAAAGCCCTGACCGGCGGTCCTGTACTGCTCTCACTGAGCGCTCCGGCAGCAGGCGTTGCCATGCTTCCCGAGATCTACAGGCAGAGCAGAATAGCACAGGACTTTGCCTGGTTTTCCGGCGAGGGCTGTTTTGTCAGATATGAAGAAATACTTAATAAGAATATGGACAACCTGCCGTGCACGGAAAAACCGCTGGACCTGATGGAGGTCGTAAGCAGGGAAACACCGGACAGGATCGCATCGACCGTGCGGCAGTTTTTTCGCGGGTTTATGGAAAATATGAAAGCTCCGGACAGCGTGAGGGCCTTTGTAAGGAATTTTGAATTTGAGGCTGTTAAACTGATCGGCGGACTGGGCGGCGGTCCAGAAGACCTTACCCGGATATCCGCGGATTTTGACAAGGTCGTGGAATCTCTTACCATAAAGAGGCTTCAGGACTCTTTCCAAGACTTGTGTCTCCAGCTTGCGGCAAAGATCAATCTGCTCAAACAGAACTGCGACCGTGATATCGTATCTGAATTGAAAAATTATATCAGGAGCAACTTTAACAGGGATATCACACTGAAAGAGCTCGCATCGGTGTTTTACATGAACCCTGTCTACCTCGGGCAGCTTTTTAAAAAATCGACCGGGAAACAGTTCAATGAATACTTGCATGAAGTACGCATAGAAGAGGCGAAAAAGCTCTTGAAAAGAACCGGGATGAAAATATCGGAAATTGCTCTGGCCGTAGGCTATAACGATCCCAAGTATTTTCTGTGCAAGTTCAGGTCAATAGCGAAACAGGCTCCCTCAGATTATAAGCTGAATAATATCTGATCAAGTTTCAAGGAGTATGAGATGAAACGAAAGCTAAAGCTGGGCCTATTAAACAGGATCAATGATATCCCTTTGAACTTCAAGTTTATTTTGATTTACGTAATGTGCATTCTCGTCCCTATAATCAGTATGAATGCGGTACTGCTCGACAGACTGCTGAAGATCGTATATGAAAGGGAGGAGAACAATTACAGGATTTCCTTCGAAAGAAGTAAAGCCGATATTGTGGAGCTTTTGGTGGGAGGCGTATCGGTAACCCATTCGATTGCGTCGGAAGACACTATTTACGACATTCTTGACCATCATTTCGAAAGCAACGACGAATATTACGAGGCGTACGACACCCAGCTCAGAAACAGGTTCAATCCATATCTGGCGGCATACGACTATATTACCGGAATCAGCATATATATCGACAACCCTTCGATAGTATCCGGCGGTACTTATTTCCGGCTGGATGACAGCGTCAAAAGCAATTCCTGGTATAAGAAAATGAAATCCACGAACCAGGGAATTATGGCATACTCCTACATAGGCTTTACAAACAGCATACCGAAACGTCAGATACCCTGCATAAGCATTTTCAGAAAGCTGCAGGACAATCCCAAGCAGGGTTTGCAGGAGAAAATACTGAAAGTGGACATTGACACCGGAGTACTATCCGGTATTTTAAAGGACGAAAAGGATTACATCGAGCTTTTCATTGTCGACGGTGATGGGAATATTGTCTGCAATGCTGATAACATGGTCTTCACAGACAATGGAAACGGCTTCTTGAAATATACCCGCGAAAACAGAGACAGCAGGCTTGTCTTTGAGGAAGCGCTCTCAGGTTCATTTTATCTCAGCGGCTGGAGACTTGTGGGAATCGCCAACATGCAGCTGCTTACCGAGGCGAAAAACGGGGTCGTAGTCTTCGTAATACTGGTAGCGATTGCCTTTACTGTTTTTTCCACTTTGCTTATATATATTATAGTACGGTCTTACAACTTCAGACTGAAAAAGCTTTCCAGGCACATGCTGAGGCTCAGGGAAGGACAATTCGACCTTATCGAGATGTACGAGGGAAAGGATGAAATCGGGGGCGTTATCAGGAATTTCAACGTTATGGCAGAAAAAATCAGCGCCCTTATCAACGATGTATACAAGCTGGAAATCCAAAAGAAGGACCTCGAGCTCGAAAGAGTCCGGGCAGAGCTTAATTATCTGCAGAGCCAGATGAATCCCCATTTTCTTTTCAACACACTGAACGCCCTGGTGGCCGATTGCTCGAAGCAAAACTATGAAGCGGTAGCCCAGGTCCTCAATTACCTTGCGAAACCCCTCAGGCGGCTTACAAACTGGAAGGAGGACATTGTCCCGATCGAAGAGGAGACAGCCTTTACCGAAATGTACCTGAAAATCGAAAAATATCGGTTCAGGGAAAAGTTTTTTTATAATATAGAAGTAGATGATGAAGCGAAAAAATACAGGATACCGAAAATGACCCTGCAGCCGCTGGCGGAAAATGCCTGCAAGCACGGGATCCAGGATATAAAGGGAGTGGGCATCGTGTCCCTGACGATCGCAATAGCGGAGGGACAGCTTTGCGTCAGAGTCGAGGATAACGGGAAGGGAATGGACAGCGCCAAACTTGACGAGGTAATGAGCAATATCGGGGATGAAGGCGAGTTGGGTTACCATATCGGTATTCGGAATGTTTACAGAAGATTGAAATTATATTATAAAGAAGGCGTCACCTTCAATATGGAAAGCCGTCTGGATTATGGTACCTGTGTCTCATTTACCATACCTCTTGAAAAACTCATGTGACAGGAGAGACGTTTATGTACAAAGTATTGCTTGCAGACGATGAACCTGCTGCTTTGGAAGCGCTCAGGCTGGCGGCGGACTGGGAGAAGCTCGGCTATGTCATATGCGGAGAATGCAGTAATGGTGAAGAAGCGGTCAGGCTTTTAGAAAGCCTCCGGCCTGATCTTGTCGTTACGGACGTCAGGATGCCGGTTATGGACGGCCTTGATTTTGTACGACACGCAGCCGAGCTTATGCGAAGCGATGCTGAATTCATTCTGGTCAGCGGTTACGATGAATTCGAATATGCAAAAAGGGCTATAAAGTATGGCATACGGCATTATGTCCTGAAGCCGGTCATAAGGGAAGAGTTCTCAGAAGTTCTGGCGAAGGTTGCGGCAAGGCTCAGACAGCGTGACGAGCTTAAAGAACTCGATGTCTGGAACGGGGATGTCGAAGCCTATGAATATTTTGAAAGGCTTATATCCGGCGTACGCGAGGAATTCCCGCCGGTCGCGGGTAAACCCGCACCCGGCAGTGAGGGACAAGGAGCCGTTTGGGCATATGCCATAATAAAACCATACGTTTACAGAGCATCAGCCCATGAGTCGCCCAATGGGATTCATATGAACTGCAGCGATTTGACGAACAAACTTGTAAAGCCGGGAAATCCGTATGTGATAGCTCACATGGTTCCTCTGGATAAAGGGGGCTACG
Source organism: Bacillota bacterium (assembly GCA_023412915.1). Taxonomy (GTDB): domain Bacteria; phylum Bacillota; class Clostridia; order Acetivibrionales; family DTU013; genus JAEYOM01. The sequence continues at coordinate 202,185 of JAEZRE010000002.1, read as the reverse complement.
GTATGGTTCTCTGCTGCAGCGACAAGGATGCTTCCGAAAACGCAGGAGCTTCACTGTCATATGCTGCCGAAGCTTTGCGGGCTAGTTTTGCCGAGGTGTTTTCCCAAAGCTTCTATCTGGCAATAAGCAGCCCCGCCGATTCCCCGGTGTTTCTTGAAAAGCTTTCGAAAGAGGCAATGGCAGCTTTGAGCTTCGCCTTTTTCAGGCCGGCAGGAAGCATAATTTATTATGAAGAATGCGGTTCATACAGGCTGAATTACAGCCTTGATTGTATAGAGGACAGGGACGGTATCTACGAGTCGCTCGAAAACCTCGATATGAATAGGCTTACCGCCTCGATAGGGAAAGTATTCGATGCCTTCGCGAGGACACTTACGGCGCCGGAAGTCGTGGAAATTTACTTGACGAATGTCATATATAAAGGTCTCGAATTGATAAAGGGCATGGGCGGCGATATCGGAGAAACGGTAAAAAACTATCCGGGGGGGATGCTTAATTTATCAGGCTTGTCGCTTGATGAAGCTAAAAACATTTTTGAGTGTTATTGCAGGGATGTCATAGAAATTCTGTGCAGACTGAAAAGCGAGGAAAAGCAATCAGACATGCTCAAGGTGAAGGATTACATTTTAAGGCATTATAAAAGCGGCATAACGATCAGGGAAATATCCGGCAATATATTTATCCACCCGGTTTACCTCGGACATCTGTTCCATAAATGGTTCGGGTGCGGCTTCAACGAATATGTGAACAGGCTTCGCATAGACGAGGCAAAGCGGCTGCTGGCCGATAAGGACCGCAAGTTCGGCGATATTGCGGCCGAGGTGGGTTATGGGGAATACTCCACTTTTTTAAAGCAGTTTGAGAAATACGTAGGGATGAAACCGGCAGAATACAAGGAAGCTTGTAAATAATCTTAATTTTTTAGGTAATGAATCTTTATTTTAGCAAATTGTTTTATATACCCCATAACTTATAATTTCTAATAGAGGTGTTCCGTTGTGCAACGGTCACTGATTATAAAAGGAGGGTAAATGGATGAAATTCAAAAAAACGTTTGCTTGGCTGTTCATGGCTGTGCTTGTGTTCAGTACCGTATTGACTGGATGCGGCTCGAGTACCGAGGCTCCCGCAAATACTGCCTCTTCCGAAGCTGTTGCGACTCCAAGCGCAGGCACGCCGGAAGCGACGGCCCAGGAGGAAAAATTAGAGCCTATTGAAATCAGTGTTTTCATTTCCGATCCAGGTTTGCAGGCTCCTACACCCGACAACGCCATATACAAAATGATACAGGACGAACTTGGCGTTACCTTTAAATGGGACTTCCTGGTAGGCGACAAGGACCAGAAAATAGGCGTCATGACTGCCGGCGGAGATTATCCGGATCTTCTGTCCGTCGATACATATGCCAACCCGAAGTTCATGGCTGCTGGCGCGCTTATCCCGCTTGACGACCTTATGAAGAACAGTGCTCCCAATCTTTACGCACATTACAAGCCCGTCTGGAATCAGGCAAAGAACCCTGAGGACGGCAAATTCTATATCATGCCTGACTACGGAGTATATACCGGCACATATCAGGCAACAACCTGGGAAGGACCGGCATTCTGGCTCCAGAAGGCAATTCTTGCCGACGCTGGGTATCCGGCGCTGCCCAAGACTCTGGACGAATACTTCACCCTTATCGAGAATTATAAAGCAAAGAATCCCACCATCGACGGACAGCCTACCATCGGCTTCGAGACGCTGTGCGAAGGCTGGAGGGACTTCTGCCTCAAGCATCCGCCGGAACACCTGCTTGGACACCCCAATGACGGCGATACTTTTGTCGTAGACGGAAAATGTACCTCATTCTCGGATTCGGATGCTGCAAAGACCTATTACAAGAAACTCAACGATATAATGCAGAAGGGCTTGATGGATCCCGAATTCTTCTCGCTCACATATGACCAGTACATGGCTAAGCTGTCCTCAGGCGCTGTCCTCGGACTGTTCGACCAGCACTGGGATTATTCGAACGCCGAATTGAATCTTAAAAATGCAAACAAGGACGAGAAGACATGGGTTCCTTGCGAACTGACCATGCCGGGCATCACTCCGCATTACCAGGATAGGCCTGTCGTAAATGTCAACACTGGTTTCTCCATTACGAAGAGCTGCAAGAATCCTGAAAGAATTATCAAATTCTTTGACGCATTGATGGATGAGAAATGGCAGAAGATACTCGGCTGGGGCTTGGAAGGTAAAGATTATACCGTCGGAAGCGACGGCAAGTTTACTTTGACCGAGCAGCAGGCCAATCAGAATAACGATACCGCATACAGGCTTGCAAACAGGGCTTATACACTCTGGTTCTACGGGCCCAAGCTGGAAGGTACCTTCAGCGACGGAAACGCCTGCTCGCCGGGATCCTCGCCTGAAGTATTCTATAATTCACTCCATCAGTATGACAAGGACTTCATGGCTAAATACAACAAGAAGACCTGGGCTGAATTCCTGACTCCTGCACCGCCGAACGACATATCCTATCCGATGTGGCAGATCGACACCGTAGCGGGTTCACCGGCAGCTCTGGCTTGGACCAAATACAACGACCTTTGCACCAAGTACCTGCCCAAGCTGATACTTGCAAAACCCGACAAGTTCGAGGCTCTGTGGACCGAATATGTCAATGAACTTCATAAGGTCGACCTGAAGCCGTATTATGACAGAATAGACAGCCAGTTGCAGTGGAGAAATGAGAACTGGGCTCCCGCTAACTGACCTCCTGCCTTAACCATACCGGTAACCGGTGCATAATGCACCGGTTGCCGGCATGATGTAAAATTCAATGCAGCTAATACCATTGACTAGTTTTCAGAAGGGGATTTGCGAACTATGAATTCAGCAGACGTGGTCCGTTTAGATAGTGAAAAACCAGTTAAATCAGACACTAAATCATTCTGGTGGAAGCTTAAGAATCAAAAACAGCTGGCGTTTATGTCCATGCCGGTACTTTTATACGTGATATTGTTTGCTTATGTCCCCACGCTTGGCTGGGTTATGGCATTTCAGAACTTTCAGCCTGCCAAGGGCTTTTTTAAATCCTCCTGGCTTGGGTTGTACAATTTTAAAATGCTTTTAGCCGACCCCGACTTTTACCGCGATTTCAGAAATACCCTGTGTATGAGCGCTTTGAACATAGTATTCAGTTTCGTGGCGGCGATAATACTGGCACTTTTGCTCAACGAAATCAAAAATGTTTTCTTCAAACGGACGATCCAGACTATATCATACCTTCCTCATTTCCTTTCATGGGTAATAGTATCAAGCCTGGTTGTAACCACACTTTCGATGGATGGAATACTGAATGATCTTCTTGTGAGCCTCGGTATAATAAACAACCCGGTCGTGTGGATGGGCCATGGAAATTATTTCTGGGGTATCTTAACGGTAACCAATGTCTGGAAGGAAGTCGGCTGGAACACAATAATTTATCTGGCGGCAATGGCGGCAATTGACCCTGCTTTGTATGAGGCCGCTGTAATGGACGGAGCCAGCAGGTTCCAGAAAATGAGATATATCACCCTTCCCGGAATAAAGACGACTTTTGTTATACTTTTAATAATGTCCATCGGATGGATAATGGAGGCGGGGTTCGAACCCCAGTACCTGCTGAAGAACGGTTTGAACGTGGATTATGCAGAAACAATTGATCTATATGTTATAAAGTACGGCTTCCAGCAGTCCAATTTCTCGATGGCAACGGCCGCGGGCATATTTAAGAGTGTAATTAATATAATCATGCTGTTTGCCGCAAATTTTGCAGCCAAAAAAACAACTGACGAAAGACTTATATAGGGGGGATAACATGAAGAATACATTAAACAGGACACGTATCAATGATTTGATATTCAACAGCTTCAATGGTATTTTCATGATCCTGCTCGCAATAGTAATGTTATATCCCTTTTTAAATACAATTGCTATATCGTTCAACGATGGTCTCGATGCAATAAAAGGCGGGATACGCCTCTGGCCCAGAATATTCTCGCTGCAGAACTATAAGGCTGTCTTCTTTGGCGGGGCTGTTTATCATGCCTTTTTCATCTCGGTTTCAAGGACTATTATCGCAACATGCTTAAGCGTCTTCCTTACGACAATGCTTGCTTACGCATTGAGCAGAAGGGAATTCGTGCTGAGAAAGTTCATAACGGTAATGATCGTGCTGACCATGTATTTCAACGCGGGCCTTATACCGATCTACCTGCTTTATAAGTCTTTGGGCCTCAGAAACAGCTTTCTCGTTTATGTACTGCCCGGACTTGTATATGCGTTCAATATGATAGTTGTAAGGACTTATATAAGGACGCTGCCCGAAAGCATGGTGGAATCCGCAAGGATGGACGGCGCAGGAGAATTCAGGATATTCATAAAAATCATATTTCCGCTTTGCAAACCGATATTGGCTACAGTGGCGCTTTTTGTCGCCGTATGGCAATGGAACCAGTGGTTCGACGTCTTTATCTACAATTCGAGTGAACAGAATCTCAGTACTCTGCAATATGAACTGATGAAGCTTCTGGCATCAACTATGAACGCAAACTCGAACCCTTCGCTGGTCGGCGGCGTCGGAGCGACGAGCACGACAAGCCTTGTAACGCCCGTCTCCATAAGATCAGCCATAACTGTGGTTGCCGCAGTTCCGATAATTTTGGTGTATCCTTTCCTTCAGAAATATTTTGTAGTTGGACTTGCGGTTGGAAGTATAAAAGAATAATAAGGGTATATGAACAGTAAGGGGCTATCCAATCGGTTTTTATCTGATTTGGGCAGCCTCTTTTTAATTTCAATAATAATCTCAGGAAATGTTACTCCAAAACAGCGGAATAGGCATAGGGCATTCTATCTTGTAATGTTTCAAGATTTGAAGGTATGAGCCATACTTCGTCAAAGGTGGTGCCGAAGCCGCCAAGCTCGATCTCTGCCCGGTCGTACAAGCCTCTTGAAAGTATCTCGGTGATGGAATACTGTTTGGTCCTGCTGCTCCTCTTCTGCAGAGTGAACCCCCATCTGCCCTCCATACCCTCTATCGCGATTTTCAGCGATCTATCGCGGGAAGTATCGACAGGCTGGAACAATTGGTAATTTGAAGCCAGGTGGTCAAGTTTTCCGATGCTCGCCGATATCGGGTATTTTGTGTAGGTATTCTGAGCAGAGGCTGACAAATTCCATGAAGCGCCTTCCTTATAGTATTGTGCGGGGTTTGTATTGTATGTCGAGAATTGATTGTAGACCGAACCGATGTCCTTTCCCGCATAAAAGGTCCTGATAAACCTGTCGATTGCCTGTATGCTGTTATTCTGGCCCGAAGCCTGCAGGTCCCATATCTTTCTGATCCCATCATACCCGCCATAATACTGGGAAAGGAATTTAACAAAAATGACTCCGCTGTAGCTGGTTTTGTCGAGCGACAGTCCGGGGTTTTTAAAGTATTTCCTGATATACCTTACGTAATCGTTTATTCCGGGATATACCTCGTCTTCGTTCCAGGTGGCCGAAGCCTCCTTCCACCAGGAGTCCGCCTCGACGTTATAGGCGTACTGCACGGCGTGGAAGAATTCATGCGCCGCTGTTACCCTTACGCAATCGAGCCTGCTCTTGTCGAAGCCTTTTTCCTTGGAGTAATTATTATCTATGCAGATATAGCTTGAGGCTATACCGGCTCTTTTCTTTTGTCCGTATGTCGCGGAAGAATAGGTTACCCCGTATTTATCCTTTAGGTCGTAGACATAGACGTCGTAAAAGTCCTTCCCTTCCTCGAGCGGCGGCTCACGGTAGCCCCTCGTGTGACACGTGAATGCCCTGACGTTGTCGAAAGCCTCCGCTACTTGCAATATATATGGCGGAACCGCTTCGGGCTCCCTGTAGTTGAAATCGACCGCATTTTCACCTTTCAGCGTGTAATGGAGTTTGAACCAGCCTCCCGGGCTCCTGTACGCTTTGTCGAGTTCGGGTACGGAAGAGCTGACTGACTGCCGTATGAATTCGGATACAGCAGGCTCCGGGCTTCTGCTTTTTAGATACCTGTCAAGTTCCTCCAGCAAACCTGTTCCGCTTTTCATGGGTGTTCCGGACCGATATTCCCCGGGTAGTTTGTCTGCGTGGAATAAAGCGCGTGTCAGGTACCGGATTTTTGTATTTTCATCGATCAGGCCGGAATTGCATGCAAGCCTTATCTTGTCGGCAGAACTCAATTCATGCTCCGCGGAGTTGTTTTCATAACGGCCCTTTCCGGTATCTTTAGACTTGACATCATTTACGGCAAAGGGGATATCGTCGGTTTTTCCCTTGGAAACCGGCCTGCATGGATTGTTAACAGCCGTACCTGCCGGGAGGGTCCCGATATCCAGGCTGACGCAATATTCGCAATCATTCGTGATAAACCGGAATTCCCCCTTGTCGTTCGTAACAGTCCTGGCTATAAGTCTATCCCTGCGAATCCTGACGTTTTCTCCGCTGTCGTTCCGGATGCCCCTGTCGGCGGGTATGAACAGGTTTATTCCTATACCTTTCATTAATGGATCCGAATCGGCCTGCCTGCCGTCGTTATCGATATCATGATATACGATTCCGCTTATTGTTTTGGCTGATCTTCTCGAAATCATTTAGCCATCCCTCCGGATAAATCTGAAGAATAATACTTTAATAAAATGATCTGACATTTTAATATATGCACGGAGGGCAGATTTGTTAATTATGTCAACTTACATAAGCATGATCGCCAGAAGGATAAGAAACAAAATTAATGCGATAAAAGTGGTATCGGAAAACAGATTGTATAATACCAGGATCAGTACCAAAGCAAATGCTATAATGGCGATATCGTGCATTTCCAAAGCAGACAGGTTCATGGTATACCAAGCCTTCCCAGCATTGCTTTTACTACTTCGTCGAGGGTTTTTGAGCCGATCTGGTCAAGTAACTTCTCGAGCTCTGTTTTTTTTCTGAGTGAACCGGTCAGTACGATCTCTATCGTCTGATTCCTGTCGACAAGCACAGATGTAACTTCGAGGACTCCCGCAAGCATCGCGCTTATTATCAGCACCTGTGACGGGTTTATGCCGTCGGCGCTCGTGTTCGGCCCGCCCGACCCGCTTGATCCATTCGTTCCGCAGGCTCCGTTTGATCCGCTCATAGTACCGGCACCGTTAGATCCGCAGCTTTTTTTACCGCTCCTGTTTGTCGGATCGACAGCGGAGTTCGGGCTTAATCCAGCCAGTAAATCTTTCAGAGCTTCGGTGATATTATCCGGCAGAGGCACTAGATCCCCTCCTTATCATAATTTTTAAGGAGGAGGAATCACTGTGCCTAAAACCGGGACTTCGGTTTCGACCGCCAGGCCGGAAGCAAAAATAATAAACAGCAACGACGCTATCAAAAGCAAAATATCATGTTTTTTGTTTTCATCGAGCTTCATTGCAACCTTCTCCAAACTTTCGGCCTTTTAAGATCCTCATAATATAATATTTTGAATTTACTCAAATGTGAATTATATACATCGATTAAACTCCGACTGAAATCCGGATTTTTGTTTATCATAATATCTATAAAAGGATTTATGGTCTACTAAATTTATCAAGTTTGGAGGAATGCTCGGATTGGCAGCCGATGGAATAGATACCGCAGTAGTAAGGATAGCTGAAATTGCCGATCTGCCGCAAATACTCGGGATAAAGGAACAGTCCCACAGGTTATTTGTAGAGAGCAGGCCGGATATATATAAGGAAAGCGGTATATTATATACGGACAGTTTTCTTCTTGATTTTTTTAATAATATATGTAAACAGATCCTTACCGCAAAAATAGCTGACAGGGTCGTAGGCTACGCATTCATCGAAGCTGTAAGAGTGCGGCTGCCGATGATGGCGGACAGGTCTTATGTTTATGTGCATGATATGGCGGTGGCGGAGGGGTACAGGAAGCAGGGCATTGCGACAGGACTGCTTGGGCACATCGAGGCTTATACGCGGCAAATCGCCGCCGACAGGATGGAGCTTGCGGTCCACCTTTTCTGCGGGGACGCGTTGGCCTTGTACGAAAAGCTGGGTTTCGAGGCAAGGACAATCAGAATGGAAAAGGTGATGAGCTGAGGGGTACCTACCTGTTATACAGCTGCTTCGCGTTATCGATAACCTGCTGCGCCGAGGCCTTTCCTGTTACGACCGATGAAAGCCCGTGCCATATTGAGCCGAATACTTCCTGACCAAGTACGTCTCCTACGGCGCCGTTGATAGATGAAGCGTTGTCCATCAGGTCGAGGCAGCTCTGATCAAGAGGGGTTTTTGCCTTGACATCGCAGTTTATCAGGGGTACTCCGGCGACATCGGCGAATTTTGCCACGACTTCCGGCCGGGTCATGTACTTGATGAAGGCCATGCCGGCCCCGTCCTTTTTATCGTTGAGCTCACCGGTGAGGTACCAGCCGGTCCCGGCTCCGCCGATGATGTCGGTCGGGTCCGCTTTTCCTTCAGGGACTGTCGGAAGCGGTATAACCACGGTGTTTTCATGATCCTTTATATCGCCTCTGGACCACGAACCGGAAATGAACATCGCGGCCTTTTTGTCGGCAAAAAGCTCTGCGCACCTTCCCTGTTTGATCGTCAGTGCGTCAGGGGTAAATGCATTTTCTTCATACAATTTTTTAATAAGCTCGAGAGCCCGCGTCCAGCTTGGATCAAAAAGGTTTGAATGGTTCTGGCTGCCGCCGGCGGCGAGTATAAAGGTCTCTATGATATAGTGCGGTTCGTCGGAAAAGGAGCACGCAATGGGAACGATCCCGTGTGAACGCAGAACAGGTATTACCCCCAATATGTCTTCATAGGTTTTTGGTATTGTCAGGTCATATTTATCGAAAATATCCTTATTGACCCACATCCCCTCGAAAAAGCCCAGAAAAGGCAACGCATACAGCTTACCGTCATATTTGCAGGTCTCCAGCGTATCCTGTTTGAAACTGGCCGCCCATTCAGGGTTCGCCTTCAGTTCGTTTTCCCAGTCGATCACCTTGCCCGAATCTATTAGAGGCTTGCCGAGCGCGCCGTTAAAGCCGTAGGTCACATCAGGCTCGTTGCCTGAGGCGAAGTCGGTGTTTATCTTTATTTTGAAGGCGTCTCCGCCCGCGCTTGTCGCTTCGTCAACTACGCATATTTCCGGATGTTCGGCTGAGAAATCCTTCAGTACCTGCTGCCATATGTTTTTATATGGATCGTCGCCTGTAAAGGTAGTTGCCACACGGATCGTCCGGGTCGTTACATCACTAGATGCAATAGCTTCGCCGGCTGTTTCGCGAACCGATCCGCCGCCGTTTTTGCCGCAGCCTGACAGGCTCGAGAGAAGCAATGCTGCAATAAGGATACTGGATGTCAATACGGGCGCCTTTTTCATGGTAAAAAGCCTCCTGATTCATTTGACACTATCATTATATGGCAATTTCAACAACAAACAAATACGATGACTTTGCTAAAACTTGTTCAATTGTGGCTAATTTGTATAGGCTTGATCTAGATATTATGTTAATATGTTTTATATATACTGTAAAGATTTTCATGTAAGGCTCGGCTAAAATTTTTATTCCACTTCTTTTTTGGAGAATGGGGCGGGCTGGTCGGAAGCTTCGCTAGACTGGCCGTTAGCTTCGCTAACTGCTCGGCCATGCAGCCCGCTGGCGATGTTTTACGGAAAAGCTTAGGGAAGTTATATTTTAGCGATGCCTGAATTGAGATTTTTGTACGGATGGGTTGAATATGAGAAATTCAATAAATAGTTTTTTTAGAAAAATCTCACTTAAGACCAAGCTGATGATTATCACGGTCATATTTATAATATATCCGATCGTTATTATCGGGTATTTTGGCTACAGAAACTATGCCGATACCATGACGAACAAGGCAATAAGCGATATGCGCAGCTCCGCAGCCGAACTGACCAGCCTGATCTCGGACCGTATGACAAAGCTGAGCCTTTATTCGGTACAGTTCTTATATGACAACACCATTTATGAAGCGAACAGGAAGCTTACGATCGGCACTTTCGACTATGAGGACGTCAACGCTTTCAACGCATATCTCCAGTCCAATCTATACCTTAAGGGCGAGATCGACGAGATACTTGTCAGGTTCGTAAAGGATAATACGGTCTATCAGGTCAACAAGAACATGGGCTCAAATACTTCAAGCATCGAGCACTTCGACGAGCTTTACGCCCGGGCAAAGGAATACCACGGCAAACCCGTCTGGTATGTTTCCTACAAGGATGGAAAAGTCGAAGGGCTTTACATAACCAAGATCATTAACGACAATAACGATATAAAGAAGGAAATAGGCCTGCTCGCCTTCAAGGTGAATGAGCAGTACCTTACCGAAGTGCTGAACAACTATATGACCAATACGAAGCAGAATGTCAGCCTGTACGGAAGCGACGGCCGTGAGGTGTTTTCCTACGAGCCGCTCGATATCGGATATAAGGATCAGTTACTGAAGCTTGCGGGTTCCAATACCGGCGAAAAGGAGATAAAGGTCGGCAATGACACCGTTTACCTGCTCTCAGACGTTATAATGCCGGATGAATGGAAGCTTGTGATGAGTATTTCTTCAAACGTTCTATTAAAGGATGTTCGAAATGTTGCCACGCTGATACTTATACTCTGTGCCGCGACGCTGCCCATTTGCCTGATTCTGGTGGAATTTCTCTATTCCGATATAATCAAGCCGGTCAACCTGCTCATGAAGCGGATGCACCAGGTCGAAAAAGGGGATATCGGAGTTACGATAGAAAACAAGAGGGAAGACGAATTCGGCTACATGAACATGACGTTCAACAGGATGTCTCTACAGATAAAGAATCTTATCGATACTGTCTATAAAAACCAGATAGCAACGAAGGACGCCGAAATCAAAGCGTTGCAGGCCCAAATCAATCCGCATTTCCTTTATAATACGCTTGACTCCATCAACTGGAAGGCGAAGATGAATGGAATCGAAGAAATCAGCGAAATGGTTTCCGCGCTGTCATCGATTATCGAGGCGAACCTGAACAGGAATAATGAAAAATACATCACTCTCGATAAAGAGGTCGAGTATATCAACAACTATTATCTTCTACTCAAAAAGCGTTTCGGAAAGAAGATCAACATGGAGATGGAAATCGGGGAGGACACCCTCGCCTGCATGATCCCAAAGCTCATCGTACAGCCGATCGTGGAGAATGCCGTCTATCACGGGATAGAAATGAAGGTCGGCAGCGGCACAATCCGGCTGAAAATCAGAAGGGATGAAAGACGGCTGTATATCGATGTTATCGACGACGGAGCAGGCATCGATGAAGAAACGCTTTCCGCGATAAATATAAGACTGGAGGAAACTGTTAACGAAAACGCGGCTGCCGGGGAAGCGGAGGCGCCTCCGGCCAGCTCGAGTATCGGCATAATAAACGTCCATAAACGCATAAGACTGATATATGGGGAAGGCTACGGACTGCATATTGAAAGCAGGGAATCGGAGGGCACCCACGTAAGTATCTGCCTGCCCGCCATATCGGCGCGGTCCGGTGAAAACGGGCAGACTGCCGTATCAGGGCAGGCTGCTGAGAACGGGAGCAAAGAGGTGGACCTGAATGGTTAAGGTAATGATAATCGACGATGAAGAGATCATACGGGAAGGCTTGAAGACGACCGTGAACTGGGAGGAGTTGGGCTGCGAGATAGCGGGCGAGGCAGAGGACGGAGAATCAGGCTATAAAGCAGCTTTGACCGTTAAGCCCGACCTGATCTTCACGGATATACGCATGCCTGGCATGGACGGGCTCCAAATGATTGCGCGCCTGAGAGAGGTCAAGTCGGCCTGCAAGATCATCATACTCACGGGCTTCAGGGACTTCGAATACGCGCAGGAGGCCATAAGGCAAGGCGCGTTCAGGTTTCTGCTCAAACCTGTCAGGACCGACGAACTCAAGCTGGCGATCAGCGAAGCGGTAAAGGAGATCAAATCGGCCCGTTCCAAGGATGAGATATTCAATAATCTCGAGAAACGTGTAAAGGAATACTACGGTATCGGGCAGGCGGAGGATAATACAGCGGAAAAGGAAAAGAACGGGGATACGACGGGCAACCCGAAATACCTTGTCGGTAAGGCCTTAGCTTACATCAAGGAGAACTATGCCTCGGACCTGAACCTGAAAACCGTTGCGGACGAGATCTACGTGAGCACCTGGTACCTCAGCAAGCTGCTGAAAAAGGAGACGGGCGACAACTTCATCAATATATTGAACAGGATCAGGGTCGAAAGTGCCAAGAAGTTCCTGCAGGACCCGAAATACAAGATATACGAGATAGCCAATGTGGTAGGCTTCACGGATGTGCCGTACTTTACGAAGACCTTCAAGAAGGTGACCGGCCAGACTCCGATGGAGTACAAGACCAGCAAGTGAACCGCACGGGTGAAACAGAGGGACGTGGAACAGAGGGACGGTTCTTTTATTTCTATCCGTTATGGCTGCTTTATTGCAAAATAGCGGCGGGGCCGGGACGTTCGCAGCTACCGGATGCCGGGATGGAAGTATTGCGTGCAATATGGATTTTAGCAGTTGATTTTTCATTAAGAGTACGATGGTTGCACATTAAAAAACGGAAAAAAGTTAACGATTATAAGCCTTGTAGTTTTAACTTACGCCTTTCACTTAATAATCTTTCCTTGTTAGGCTTGGAATCATCCAATAAAAAGTCCGCCCAACCGAGTTTAAGTTTATCTGTTTTTTCTTGCCAGTACAGGAGTCGGTTATAATAGTAACTTATCTTTTCGCTGACCGGTTTTTGAAAATCATTGTTTGAACAGCCTATGACTATTGCCGTCAATTCATAAAAAGGCAGCCCTAAAGCGTGTGTTTCTACATGAACAGTTGCTCCGGCATGGCCAATTGCATGACACAAAGCACCGTATTGGTTATCATCAATATTTTTTGCTACCGCATGTGAATCCAATATAGCCTTTTTTGCTATTGGCATTTTGATTTTGCCTCTAGCCCAAGCCTCGCAAAGTTCTAAACAGGTTCTGGGTCTGCGTTCATAAGGATACTTTTTTTCAAATTGTTCCAAAGGCTGTTTTGCACAATCTAATGCCCACATTATAAGGGTTCGATGATTCTGTAATTCAATTAGTTTTATCAACTCCTGCAAGCATTGACTGTCACGTGAAAACAATATTTTATTCCTTTTTGCTAATTTGATTTCTATATCTGAAAACATGGTGTTGATTCTCTCTTTCAATTAACTAACGCTTATTTTACTTGGCTTTCTTTTTTGCCATTCTGTATTTTTGGTAAAGTATATCTTTTAATACTACAGCGGTGTCGGCATCGTCAAAATCGAACTCATTTTTAAAAGTGCCGTATAACTCAGATATCTTCTCCTTATAATAATCAATTCCCTTAATACCTTGATATGAAGCTAAAATAGGATACTTTTTACTCCATGCACTTGTCCAGTCAATTTCATCAACTATTAATTCAATATCAGTAACATCACTAGCAGTAGGACATCCAGTAATAAGGTAATCATAACTAACATTGTATAGCTGACTTAGTAGTTTAGTCTTCATCAGTTCAGGAGTTGTTTGGTCTGTCTCCCATTTGCTTATCGTTTGCCTGGATACGCCCAATTTTTCAGCAACTTCTTCTTGAGAAAAACCAGCTTTTTTACGCAAATCCAATAATTTTTTGCCTAATGACATAGTTATGACTAACCTTTCGTAGCTTTCGAGTTAATTAGCTACAGTATACTTCAAATATAAATTGACTTCTACCAAGTAAAGTTGGAATTTTGTCACCCGAACTTAACATTTTAACGGGTATATTCCCGGCGGCCGAACAAAAACAGGGCAGGAGTTTTATGATCGCTTGGAGCCTTCATACCGCATCCGCGCAATCACGCCGCCCCGCCCTGTACTTTAGACATTCACAGGAAAGTGGAACAAAAGAACCATCCCTGCGTTTCGCCTACGTTTCGGTCAGTTTACTTTACCAGCCCCAAAAACTGCTTCATCTTCTCGCTTAAGGCAATTGCGTCCGATTCGTCCGACATCTCGGAGAAGATACGCAGCAGCGGCTCGGTCCCTGAAAATCTGACGACGATCCAGCCGCCGTTCCTGAAATAAATCTTCATGCCGTCCGTATAGCCGACATGGTCTATCTCATAGCCCAGCTCGGGCACTTCCTTGCGCACGAAGAGCTTATCCATCAGCGCCGCTTTGGTCCCGGCGTCGAATCGCAGGTCGTTCTCCGACATATAGAAGTAACCGTATTTCCGATTGATCTCCTCGAGCAGCTCGGACAGGCTTTTTCCGGTTACGCTCAGCAGCTCGATCAGCAGGCTTGCGGCAAAGATACCGTCTTTCCCGCTGATGTGCCCTCTTATGGTCAGACCGCCGCTGCTCTCACCGCCTATCAGCGCCTGCTTCCGATCCATCATAGAACTGATATGCTTGAACCCTACCGGGACCTCGTAGCACTCCTCTCCGAAGTCCTGCGCTATCTTGTCGAGAAGGTGCGTGGTGGCGAGATTCCTTACTACGCCGCCCTTCCAGCCCTTGTATTTCAACAGGTAATAATACAGCAGCGCGAGGATGTTGTTCGGGTGTATGAAATCGCCTTTTTCGTCTATTATTCCGAGGCGGTCGGCGTCTCCGTCCGTTCCGATGCCGATGTCGTAGCCCCTTTCAACTACGATGTTCCTCAAATGGTTCAACGTATGGGTGCCAGGGGAAGGAAGCCTTCCTCCGAACAGAGTATCGTGCCTGTCGTTAATCACGGCCATTTCACACCTTGCCGTGATCAGTATGGTCTGCAGGCAGGTCTTTGAGACTCCGAACATTGGATCAAGCACGATCTTGAGCTTTCTTGCCTTGATAGCCTCGACGTCGATCATACCGAGGATAGTGTCTATATATTCATTGAAAGGATCGATCTCCTCGATCAAGCCGGTTTTGTGGCCCTGTTCGTAATCCATGCGCGATACTTTGCCGGAGTCGATCCCGACCAGCTTTTTTTCGATTTCAGCCGTTACTTCCTCTGTAGCATCGCGGCCGCCCTGTGTAAAGACCTTGACGCCGTTGTAATCGGCCGGATTATGGCTGGCCGTGATCGCGCAGCCGTACTCCGTCAACAGGTATTTGACCGTGAACATAACGAGCGGGGTCGGAGCTACCTTATCTATGAAATATGACTTGATCCCGTTGCCGGCCATGACCTCGGCGATCCAAACAGCCGCCTTGTCAGAGAGGAAGCGCCTGTCATATCCTATTACAAACCCTTTTTCAGTACATTTCTTTTCCTTCATTAAATCGGCGACGGCCTGGGCCAGGATACAGACGTTTTCCTTTGTAAAGTCTTCGCCGATCAGCGCGCGCCAGCCGCCTGTTCCAAATTTAATCATATTTCTACCACCTTAAGCTACATATTTCGGAAATCTCTACAGTTATCCGCAGTTCCGCTTTTTGTTTTCATTATAAAAGCAGCGAAGGAGATTTGAAACAGGTCTACTTTGGCATATATTGTTCAATATTGTTATTAAATTTTGCTATTTTGCAACATACCAATATAGTACAAGAAATACCAAGTTAATGGCATTTTTTTCTCACAAAATCCCGAATATACTTATACCGTGCTCAGTTTACATATTATTATCAAAATGCAGTACAAACCCGGAGATTTATGCTTCTAACAAATTGCATCTTGAGAAGGTAGGTTTAACATGATTCAAAATATGACGGATCCAAGCGGGGTTGCCACTGAAAAAGTAACAGTACTAAATCATATGGGCTTCCATAGGAATAAAAAAACCTTTATATTGCTGTCCATGGTGTTGCCCGGTGCAATTTGGCTGTTACTGCTGCGATATTTACCGATGTTCGGTATTGTGATGTCTTTTCAAAACTTTGAGATTTATTACGATAACCCGACGCTGCTTAATAACATCATACACAGTCCTTGGGTAGGATTGCAAAACTTTGAATTTTTGTTTGCTACAAGGGACTGTTGGAGTATGCTTTTCAATACGATAGCCTACAATTTAGTGTTCATCATATTGGGCACCGTCATTTCAGTAGCCTTTGCGATTATGATGAGCGAGCTTACAACGAAACGCCTGATGAAAACCTATCAGACGATGATGTTCTTCCCGTTCTTTTTGAGCTGGGTAGTAGCCAGCTACTTTTTATACGCTTTCCTGGCGCCTGATGACGGCTTGCTTGTGCATTTGTTCAAGGACGCGGCAATAACTCAAACCGGGTGGTACAACGATATGAAGCCGTGGCCGTATCTCATTGTATTTGCCCACATGTGGAAGAATGTCGGTTATACTGTTGTACTGTATATGGCAGCCATTGTCGGTATTGACACAAGCCTGTATGAGGCCGCCAGGATTGACGGTGCTTCAAAATGGCAGCAAATACGCCATGTCACACTTCCTCATTTAACTACGCTGATTGTTGTTCTATTGATCATTAATGTAGGGAAAATATTCAACTCCGATTTCGGACTTTTCTATACAGTACCTATGAATACCGGTGCGTTGATTCCTGTGACGCAAGTTGTTGATACCTATGTATACCGGGCGCTTATCAGTACCGGCGATATTGGCATGAGCACCGCCGCAGGTTTATTCCAGAGCGCCGTGGGATTTGTCCTAGTATTGATTACAAATACGATTGTCCGTAAGGTAGACCCGGACAGCGCGATGTTTTAAGGAGGAACCGCAGATGAATGCTACGATGACAAAAATTAAACATAATTCTCGTTTAGGTGCGATAAGCCTGCCCTCTGAAATAATACTGCAGATTATTCTTTTGGCCTTTGCGCTGGTGTGTATCATACCGTTTATCTTTTGCATTATTATTTCATTTACGTCAAAGCAAAGCATAATAAGTATAGGGTTTTCCTTCTTTCCACAAGCGTGGTCGCTTGATGGCTACAGATACGTTTTCGATATGGGAAGACAGCTCTGGCTTTCCTACTTCAACAGCTTTTTTATTTCGGTTGTGGGTACTCTCGCAAGTATCGCAATCTGCATTTTATATTCATACGCACTATATCGCAGAGACTTCAAATTCCGCAAATTCTTCACGTTATTCGCGGTATTTACCATGATGTTTACAGGCGGACTCGCCCCAACATACCAGGTAAGCAGAGTAATGCTGGGCCTGAGCAACAATTACTGGGCGCTTATCGTTCCTCTGCTGGTAAACCCGTTCAACTTTATTATCATGCGCACGTTCTTTCAGTCCAGCGTACCCGATTCGATCATTGAAGCCGCAACCATTGATGGCAGCGGAGAATACAACACGCTGCTGAAGGTTGTTATACCCATATCGAAACCGGGTATTGCCACCATTGCTCTTCTGACAGTTCTGGCATATTGGAACGACTGGTTCAGCGCACTGCTATACATAGATGACAACAGGTTTTATCCGCTTCAGTTTCTGCTCTGGCAGCTACAAAGCCAGATTGAATTCCTGGCGGCAAATTCCGGAAGAGGTCTCGAGTCGGTCGTAGACATGACGAAACTGCCGACGCAGAGCTTCCGAATGGCGGTCGTCGTATTGATAGTTATACCCATAGCGTGCGCATATCCGTTCTTCCAGCGTTATGTTGTATCAGGCCTTACGGTCGGTTCGGTAAAGGGTTGATGGTATAACACCGTTGTATCCGGCATCAAGGCATAATTAAAATTGGGAAGTTATTATTTGATCATGCCTGAAGTTGCCGTTTGCATAAATATTGTCTCTGCCGGAGTACAAAACCGGCAAGACGAAACAAAAATAATTTAAGGAGTGAAGACAATGAAAAAGATTCTGGCAATTGTTATTTGTATGACGTTGGTGCTGTCACTTAGCATTTCCGCAAATGCGATAACCGCAGTCAAGAAGCCAAGCACGTCAAAACACGTTAAGTTGACCTGGATGATGCATGGAAGTAACGTAAAAGACGACAAAGCGGTCATGACGAAGGTAAATGCATTACTCAAAAAGAAGCTTAACTGCGAGCTCGAGATGAAGTGGGAGGGCTGGGGCACATATGACCAGAAGCAGACTCTGGCGCTCAACGGCGGAGCTCCGATCGACATCTACTTCACCTGCAGCTGGACTGCCAACACGTATCAGGCGACTGCAAAGAAAGGCGCTTTTGTACGCCTTGACGACCCAAAGAACAATCTGCTTGCGAGCTGTGCTCCAAACCTGTTTAAGACCCTGCCGCAAGTTCTGGCACAGGCTGCGACGACGGACGGCAAGAAGGGTAAAGGCATTTATGCCATTCCGACATACAAGGAAATCGCTCAGCAGTATAATTGGCTCTTCAACAAGAGAATTCTCGACAAGTACAAGATTGACGCCAGTCAGATAAAAGACCTGAAGGGCCTCGAGCCTTTGCTGAAGAAAATTAAGGATGGCGAAGGCAAGGATTTCTATCCGATCAACTGCGACTATACAGTTTGGATGAGAGCGTTAACAAATACAGACCAAATGGAGAACAAACTGCTGGTTGGATATGCATTTAACCCGGTTAATCCTTCAAAATCCGCCAAGTCATTCTTCAACCGTAATGCAAGCCCTGAGTTCAAGGCTTATTGTGAGACGATGCACAAGTATTACAAAGCCGGATATATTAATCCCGCTGCGATTGCCAATAATCAAGTTATGAGTGAAACCTGGCAGAATACCAGAGCATCCGGGCAGTGGGCGTTTGATATTTTCCCGTACGTTCCCGGCGATGAAAACTCGCTGACCGATCAGTATAACTATAAGTTTACTGTTAAGCCGGTTCAGGCTGGCTTTGTCTCCACTACGTCCGCCCGCGGCGCTATGAATGCGGTTTCAGTCACTTCAAAGAATCCTGACAGAGCAGTAATGCTGCTTAACCTTATCAATACCGATCCGGAACTGCGTACATTGCTTGCTTACGGTGTTGAAGGCGTACACTATACGAAAGACGACGGCAGAATAGTAATGAAGCCGAACAATGGTTTCTCACCATGGGTTTATGGTATGGCCAACGTAAACATACTGCCTCTGAAGGACAGCGATCCTGCCGACAAATATTCAAGGATGTTCCCGAAGTTTAACAGAGCCGAAGGTCTGCCGATCCTTGGCTACGCACCGGATTTTGAACCTGTTAAGACCCAGATGGCTACTCTTAACAATCTGGCAGATCAGTATAACACAGGGTTGGTCACAGGTGCTTCCGATCCGGCTACAGTGCTTCCTGAGTTTAATAAGAAGCTCAAAGCAGGGGGAATTGACGCTGTGATTAATGAACTTAACAAGCAGCTCAATGCTTTCCTCACCGCTAAGTAATATACTGCGAGAGATCGCATCCTGCGCGAATTATCATAAGTCGTAATTGAAAGGAGTCCGTCATGGGCTCCTTTTAGTTTGCGGAAAGCCCTGGCGGGAAAATCGCATGAGCGTTTGATGCAGGGAAAGCAGAAATACGCATCAGCTATTCGCCAGTTATTAATAAATAGAAAAAACGACCGATAATATGTAGAGTAACAATCCAATTTTTTCGGGGGGACGGCAATGGGTATTGAGAACAATACCCCGAGAAAACACCTTGCGTAAAAGGCCGGAGAGAATGAACCGGAACGGTGAGAAAATCGATATCAGAGCTTGACGATCACTGAACTATCGGATAAATTGGATTTATATAGTCGGTTTTTATGAAGAGGTGGATGTCATGGTACTGATTCCATATCCTAAAAAGTTAACAGAAAAAAACGGGGTTTTCCGTATCGACCACTCAACAACGATACTGCTGGATACATCCTGTGATTATGCCGACTATGAAGCGGCTGCGGAGCTGCGGAAGGAAATAGGGAGAAATACAGGCTTCCTGCCTGTGATCACAAAGGGTGAGGCCGATGTAAACAGGCTGGCATTGCAGTCTGTTGGGATGATCATATTGCAGAAGGCAGACATCGGCGGGATCAAGTCCCGAGGTAAAACCAAAGGTAAGGAAACGGAATCCGGGGAGGGCGTCGGGGATCCAGCAAAGCCTTCCTATAGACTGCTTGTAACTGATGAAACTGTCATGGTCACAGGCTTTTCCTCAACCGGTTTGTATTATGGTATACAAACGCTCAGGCAGCTCATCAGGGGAAGCGCACCGCTGCTCCGGTGCGTTGAAATAGAAGACGGTCCCGATTTCGAATTCAGGGGTTTCTACCATGATATAACCAGGGGCCGGGTGCCTAAGCTTGAAACGCTTACGGAGCTTGCCGACAGGCTAGCCTTTTATAAGTTAAACCAGCTGCAGCTTTATATAGAGCATTCCTTTGCCTTTAAGGCGCACAGCGAAATATGGGCTGATTCGGATCCTCTTTCGGCTGAAGACATACTCGTGCTGGATGAGTACTGCAAAAAGCGCGGTATTGAACTGGTGCCTTCTATATCGACATTTGGGCACCTTTACCATGCGCTCGTTTCAAAATCCTTC
The DNA here is from genome assembly GCA_023412915.1 of Bacillota bacterium. GTDB lineage: Bacteria > Bacillota > Clostridia > Acetivibrionales > DTU013 > JAEYOM01. The sequence goes on along the minus strand of JAEZRE010000002.1, from coordinate 181,668 downwards.
GGCAGGCTCAATGAGTATGAGACGATCCCCGATAAGCCGTTCACCTGGATCGAAAGGATGCACCATTATACGCTTGACGCGAGCAACCCGCAAAGTCTCCGGTTCGTGCGGGATATGATCGACGAGTACCTGCCGCTCTTTTCCTCCGGTAAATTCAACATAGGCTGCGATGAGACCTTCGATCTCGGACGTGGCAGAAACAAGCCTCTTGCTGAAAGCATGGGCAGGGGAAAGCTCTACCTTTACTTTGTGAGAGAGATTGTCAATCATGTGAGGTCACGCGGCAAATCGGTCATGCTGTGGGGAGATATTCTGCTCAGATACCCCGAGGTTTTAAAGGACTTGCCGGAGGGAGTCACGCTGCTTAACTGGAATTATACTCCGGATGCGAATGAAGACGATGTCAGAACGATAGCCGAAGCCGGATTCGCCCAGTATGCCTGCCCGGGTGTGCAAGGCTGGAACAGGCTCGTCAATGATATGGACGGTGCGGAGAAGAATATACGCGCAATGGTAGCACATGCCTCGAAGTATGACGCGAAGGGCATTCTTAATACGGATTGGGGAGATTTCGGGCACATAAATCTCCTTGCCGGTTCGATTCCGGGAGCGATCTTCGGGGCGGGCATTTCGTGGAATGCCGGCAAGCTGGAAGGCCCGTCGGATGAAGATATATCGAAGCTTGAGTATGGGGATGCTTCAGGCAGGTTTGTGGGGCTGGTCAGGGAGCTTTCGCGGCAGACCAAGCTCGACTGGGTAACGACGGCATTGTGGTATTACTCGACTGTCGGCCTGGACGTGGACGACTATGGATATAGTGAGCATTACATTAAACGTATGCTCGAATGTGGCGAGGATAGTATCACAAGGGCTTACACAAGGATCAGGGAGCTTCAGGATGAACTGGCTGCCCTTAATCCCGGCATTTTCCCGGAAAGGAGACAGGATTTGAAGGAAATCCTCGCAGCGGCGGAAGGACTTGCATTGTCCCAGGCTCTGTTACCGGTCATCAAGAAAAAGTTCCTCGGGCAGAAGGACACGGGACTGATACTGGAACCGAAGGAGCTGGCTGTCAGGTTCGAATACTGGCTCATGGAATATAAGCGGGTCTGGCGCGAAAGAAACAGGGAGAGCGAGCTTTACAGGATCAAGGAAGTCATCCTGGGTATCTGTGGGCTGCTGAGAAGCTGAGGCGCGTCATATGGCATTTGAACTGCGGAGAACGGAGGATACAGCTATAAAAATCATTGAAGAACATCCCGATACATATAACGCAGTACGTTTGATGGATGAATTATCAAGTGATCTGGAGGCTATAACGGGCAGCAGCGGGAGAAATTCGTTCAGCCCGGATGATGTCTGCGTTCCGCGTTCCGTGTTTGCCATAGCATATGACGAAACTGGTGAAGCGATTGGCTGTGGGGCCTTTCGCCCTATTGACGGAGATGCTGCGGAGGTCAAGCGCATGTACGCCAGGACCAAGGCGGCAGGCGTCGGTACTGAAATGCTGTGTTATCTCGAGACTCGGGCAAAGCAGCTGGGCTACAGTGTTCTTCGGCTCGAAACCCGGCTGGTAAATAAAAGGGCAGTGGCGTTTTATGAAAAGAGAGGTTATCATCGTATTCCCAACTATGGGAAATATGCTGGCAGACCCGAGGCAGTTTGTTTTGAGAAGAAGATAGTCCAGCCTAAAAATAGATGTTTTAGAGGGTGTGTTTTTTGAGATCAAAAAGCGTATTGAGCAGGATAAATAAATATAAACAGCTCGTCTGGCTGATTGCGTTCGCTGTTGTTTCTGCCGTTCTTTTTGAGAATCTGTATTTGTTGGAACCCATTTTCAGCCGGTCGGTGAATATCTCACAATACCTTTCCTGGCATACGATATTCGAATTTATCAGTGTATTGGTGTCCCTCTGTGTTTTTATCCTGCCGTATTATGCCTACAGGCAGAACCGAAGGCTGAGGGGCATAATGGTAGCGAACATTTTCCTGACGACGGGCATCATTGATATATTTCATACTTTAAGCTTCAAGGGCATGCCTGCTTTTTTCGTCGTAAACAGCACCTCCAACAGGGCAACGACCTTCTGGATCATTGCAAGGCTCGTCGGGGCAATTGGTTTCATGGCTGTGAGCTTTATCAAAATAAACAGGAAATCCAAGGCGGACCGAAGATTTTTCCTGTCTGTTTCCGTTTTGCTTTCGCTTTTGGTCTTTACCGTAGTCACATATTTTCCGAATCTTCTCCCGGCGATGTACGATGAGGAGACCGGAGTAACCCTGATAAAGAAGCTTCTGGAATATGCGGTGATTGCGTTTCTGTGCTTTGCCGGAGCTATGTACCTGCGGCAATACCTGAAAAACCGTGATAATTCGAATCTTTTATTTGCGGTTGCGATCGTTGCCAGTATTATCAGTGAGCTCGCATTTGTCAGATACAATTCCGTATATGATATCTACAATTACGCAGGACATGCTTATAAATTCATATCTTATTTTATTGTTTTCAGGGTAGCATTTGTCAACAATATCGAAAAGCCGTATTTGACTTTATATAAAGCAATAGGCAAGCTGAAGAAATATACCGGCAACCTGAACAAGCTTGTCGCTCAGCGTACAGTCGAACTTCAGGACGCGAATCATAATCTTAATCTGTTGAATCAGAAGCTATTGGATGACCTTGAATATGCCCGGGATATACAGAAAGCAATGCTGCCGGACAAGCTGCCCAAAATCGGGCAGGTAACCTTTGAAGCGAGGTATTATCCCGCGGAAAGGGTGAGCGGGGACTTTTACAATATTTTCAGACTGGATGACGATAGAATCGGAATGTATATTGGCGACGTTTCAGGGCATGGGGTACCGGCCGCGATGCTAACGGTGTTTTTGAACCAAAGCATAAAAACCACCAGGGAATCGGATGGCAGCAGGTTCGAAGTGATCGGACCCGCAAATGTACTGGAGAACCTTTATGATTCATATAATAAAGTCAATTTCAAGGACGAGGTCTACATTTTAGTTCTCTACGCGATATATAACATAAAAACGGGGGTATTGACATACTCGTCGGCCGGCATGAATGCAAAACCACTGGTGGTAAAAAGCGATGGCAAGGTTATGGAAATTGATATTGCAGGCTTGCCCATATGCAAACTTATGGATATTTCTCCCGCCGATTATACCGATGGCTCTATCGGCCTCGAAGCCGGCGACAGAGTCTTCTTTTATACCGATGGTCTGGTTGAGGCCTGTGATGAAAGCACCGGCGAAGCTTTTACCGTGGATAAGCTGAAAGAACTTCTGTCTCAAAACAATGGCGGCAGCTCGGAGCTTTTCGGTGAGATAGACATGGAAATCCGACGGATTTCGGAAAATAGCGGGCTGTCGGATGACGCTACGTTTTTTATGCTGCAGGTCAATTGATGTTTACCTGGTTTAAAATGTGGTAAACATCTGACATGGGTCTGATCAAAAACAAACTAAGTTCAAAACTGCATAATCCGGTTTATGGCGCTATAGACTTTGTCAAATATATAGGGCCTGGATTGCTTGTAACGGTAGGCTTTATCGACCCGGGGAACTGGGCCTCTAATCTTGCCGCGGGCTCCGGTTACGGGTACAGGCTGCTTTGGATGGTGACATTATCGACGGTTATGCTGATTCTGCTGCAGCATAATGCGGCCCATCTGGGGATTGCGACCGGAGACTGCCTGTCGGAAGCGGCCGCCAAAAATATGAGTCCGATAGTCTCAACGACCATATTATCAACTGCGGTTATGGCTTCGGTTTCGACGGCAATGGCTGAAATACTCGGCGGCGCCATAGCCTTGCAGCTTTTATTCCGTATCCCGATAAAGATCGGTGCGATAATGGTAACCCTGTTTGTAATCTGGATGCTTTTTTCAAATTCCTACCGCCGATTGGAAAAGTGGATAATTGGTTTTGTATCGATCATAGGCGTCTCATTCATCTATGAACTTGCACTGGTTGACATAAGCTGGACCGATGTGGGTAAAAGCCTGATTAGCCCAAGCTTTCCAATCGGATCGATGCCCATTATCATGTCGGTGCTCGGCGCGGTCGTTATGCCGCATAACTTGTTCCTTCATTCCGAGATAATCCAAAGCAGACAATGGAACAAAGAAGATCATGAACTAATTCAAAAACAGCTGAAATATGAGTTTGCCGACACTTTACTTTCAATGCTCATAGGATGGGCAATCAACAGTGCGATGATCATTCTGGCAGCTTCCGCGTTTTTCAGCAAGCATATACAGGTAAATGAGCTCACTCAGGCGCAGCAGCTTCTTGGTCCGTTGCTCGGGAAAGGCGCCGCCGTGATTTTCGGAACAGCCCTGCTCTTTGCGGGAATATCGTCCGCCACGACAGCCGGAATGGCAGGAGGTAGTATCGTGGCCGGTATGTTCAAGGAACCTTACGATATCAAAGACATTCATACCAGGCTTGGGACCGGCGGCGTGCTGTGCCTGGCGACCATATTGATATTCCTGATATCTGATCCCTTCAAGGGGCTCGTGTATTCACAGATGTTTTTAAGCATGCAGCTGCCGGCTACTATTTTTATGCAGGTGTTCCTTACCTCCTCTGAGAAGGTCATGGGCCGGTATAAAAATTCCGTACTCGACAGATCCGTACTACTTATGACAGGTATCGTCGTTACAGCCTTGAATGTGGCGCTCATCATAAGTTTTATTTAAATTCTGCGTCAGCTTCTCTTGTTCATGTTTGAACCGGCATCGCGCCGGGTAAAGTAATTTATAAGCAATAACAAAACAAGGGTTGCTAATTAGTTGGAGGTGTTGATAATGGATAAAAAGGAACTTTTAGAAAAGGATATATTGAATAGAAACGAGGAATTGAATGTAATTCAGGAGGATGCCGCCTGCTCCCACGAGTTTTCGAAGGGCTGCATTTTAAGCGATGATCAGGCAGGCGAGGAATAGAAGAAAAAGTTGATTCAGAGGTGAATTAAAATGATAAGCGAAAGAATTGAAAAAGCACTAAATGATCAAATACAAAAAGAATTTTACTCCGCATACCTCTATCTTTCCTTCGAGGCGTATTTTGCATCGAGGAATCTGAAAGGCTTTGCCCATTGGTTCAGGGTGCAGGCCATGGAGGAAAGGGATCACGCGGTCATATTCTTCAATTATTTGAACCAGGTAGGAGGTCGCGTCAGGTTACAGCCGCTGGAGGCGCCGGAATGGGACTACAAGTCCATCGAAGAGGTACTGGCAAGACAGTTGGAGCATGAGCGTTTTGTGACAAAGTCGATATACGGCATTGCCGATGTGTCGCTTGAAGAGAGAGATCACAAAACCAATTCCTTTTTGAAGTGGTTTATAGATGAACAGGCTGAAGAGGAGGCCAATGCAGAGGAGAATCTGTCGAAGATCAGACTGGTAGGCGAAAACGACGGCAGAGGAATTCTGATGCTGGATACCGAAATGGCAGCCAGGGTGTATGTGGTTCCGGCACCTTTGGCAGCAGCCAACCAACCGTGATTATTTACTGAGGGGTGAAAATGTGACTTGCAACATTCTCATAGGCGGAGCCGCAGGGCAGGGGATTGATACTGTCTCTGCGGTTTTTGAAAGGATAATAAAAAGGCAGGGCTTTGAGGTTTTCACAATAAGGGATTACATGTCAAGGGTAAGGGGCGGGCATAATTTTATTCAAGTCAAATTTGGCAATCAAAAAATTTACTCGCACTCAGATGAATTGGACGGCATCATAGCAATGAATGCCGAAACTGTTGAAACTCATATAGCCGCGTTGAACTCCGACGGATTCGTCATATGCGACGAAGAGATCGTCTATGAAGATGGCCGGATTCTGAAATTACCCTTGCAACAGGCGGCGAAGGCTTCCGGAAATGTTAAGACGATTGGAAGCGTTGCCATAGGCTCGGTTCTGGAATTGCTCGGGATAGGCCATTCTGGAATAGAAAAAGTCTTTCGGGAATTCTTCAATGATGAGATCGCCGCACAAAATCTCTTGGCCGTGCAGCACGGAAGGGAGCTCGTTGTAAAAAGGTCCGGCATTTCGGCAGGATCGAAGGACAGCAATATTCTGATAGGCGGGAATGAGGCTATCGCACTCGGTACGCTGGCTGCAGGCTGTAAATTCTATTCCGCCTATCCGATGACGCCCTCGACTAGTATCATGAATTATCTCGCTTCGAAAATGAATGATGCACAAGTCGTTGTCGAGCAGGCCGAGGATGAGATCGCAGCCATAAACATGGCTATCGGAGCATCTTATGCGGGGGCAAGGGCAATGACGGGGACGTCCGGAGGGGGATTTTCACTGATGGCCGAGGGACTCGGTTTGTCCGGAATGCTCGAGGTTCCGCTGGTCATAGCCGAGGTGCAGCGCCCCGGCCCGACCACGGGATTTCCGACGAGAACGGAACAGAGTGATCTCAGATTCGTAATTTCCGCCTCGCAGGGAGAATTCCCGCGGATGGTCATTGCCTTGAGAAACGTCGAGGATGCTTTTTATCAGACCATCAGGGCATTCAATATCGCGGACAAATATCAAATACCCGTCATTCTTTTAAGCGATCAGTTTCTGGCGGATACGACTACGACGGTAAAACCGTTTGATTTCGATAGTATCAGGAATGACGGCTTCGCAGGCTATTCTGAATATTCGGGTAAAAAACCATACCAAAGGTATGAAATCACGCCTTCAGGCATCTCTCCGACGCTCATTCCCGGCCGGACTCCAGGGGTAACTGTTCTCGTCGATAGTGACGAGCATGACGAGTCGGGTCATATAACTGAATCCGCAGATGTCAGGAACCGGATGGTGACAAAGCGGCTGCGAAAGCTTGAATTGCTGAAGGAAGAGCTGCAGGAGCCCTTGTTTACCGGAGATGAAGCTTGCGAGGTCCTGCTGCTTGCGTGGGGTTCGACCTGTGGGCCGGTATCTGAAGCCATCGATAAACTGAATAAGGCCGGCGATACAAAATACGGGGCGCTCATATTTGGAGATATCTGGCCTCTGCCGACCAAATCACTTGTTGAAAAAGCTAAAAACGCAAAACGCATAATAAATGTCGAGCAGAATGCCACCGGTCAGCTTGCTTCGATAGTTTCAGAAATCACGGGCATTTTCTGCGATTACAGCGTGTTAAAATTCGACGGACGTCCGATGAACTCCCAATATATTTACAGAGAAGTGGTGGCAAAGGAGTAAGCATATGTGCGACTTGAACTTTAGAATATCAGAGACGGCATGGTGCCCGGGGTGCGGTGATTTCAACATTATAGAGTCATTGAAGGCTGCTTTGGAGAGGTTGGAGAAAAAACCGCACGAAGTTTTGGTCGTAGGCGGAATAGGCCAGGCTGCAAAGACTGCTCAGTATATCAATACGAACGGCTTTTGCGGTCTTCACGGGAGAGCGCTGCCTCCGGCTGTCGCGGCAAAAATCGTGAACAGCAGCCTCACTGTGATCGTCGACACTGGCGACGGAGATTCCTACGGCGAAGGCGGAAATCACTTTATCCATAATATTAGGAGAAATGTTGACATAACGCATTTCGTACATAACAATCAGATATATGGATTGACCAAGGGTCAGGCTTCTCCGACTACCGATATGGGTCAGGTTACCGACGTCCAGGTTGCCGGGACACTTAATGAACCGTTGAATCCCGTGCTTTTGGCAATAGCTCTCGGCGCGGGTTTCGTTGCCAGAGCCTTCAGCGGAGATACGGAGCACCTGACTCAAATAATGATGGAAGCAATAAAATTCAGGGGTTATGCTCTTGTCGACATACTTCAGCCCTGTGTGAGCTTTAATAAGGTAAATACCTTCCAGTGGTACAACAAACGGGTATACAAGCTCGATGAAAGCTACGATGCGACCGACAGACTAAAGGCCATGGAGAAAGCGATGGAATGGGGAGACCGCATACCTTTGGGAGTATTGTACAGAAATGAAAAGCCAGTATTCAACAACAAGATCGAATTCCTGAAGGGGGATCAGGTACTAATCGATAAGGAAACCGATATGATGAAAATAAAAAGCTATCTTAAAGATTTTGAGTAGTGAGTTTGGGTGAAACGCAGGATTGAACCATGCCGCCGATTTCTTGCTTTTCAGGGCAAGATCGCCGGCGCCTGCCTGCCCCGAAATAAGCTTGACCTGTATGTGCGTGGAAACACAAGCATGACAGACTGCGCCTCGACCCGCTTATGTGTGGAGCAGGAGGGGCGGAAGCACAGAAACCGTCCCCGGACTTCCCCTGAACTGTACCCGCGCTTACCGGGAACTGTTCCAGTGCTTCCTTTATAGTATTCTTTTTGCAATTGTAATTTCAGTCCTTGACTTACCGGAAAACGAAACAAAAGAACCGTCCCGGCGTTCCGGTCCCTGCGTTTCGCTTAGCCCATCACGACTTCTACGGTGTTTACCGTACCTGCTGCCTGGGGAGGTATCGTACCGGTGATTTCACTGCCGTTCAGCTTTACTGAGAGGACTCCCTTCTGGACGCCCTTCGGATTTTTCACTGATATATTGTATGTTGCGCCGCGCCAGGTGCGCGAAACCTCGAAACCCATCCAGTCCGAGGGTATGCACGGGTCTATAGTGAGGCCGTCGTAACCTGGGCGGACGCCCAGCATATAGTGCGTCGATGCGAAATAGGCCCAGCCCGCCGTGCCTGTGAGCCAGGGATGCCTTGCCCTGCCGTGGGCCGTATGGTCCCTGCCCATTACGAACTGGCAATAAGAATATGGTTCAGACTGGCGTATTTCGATCTTGTCGTTCTGATTGTAAGGCAGCAGCGCGTCGTAGAACTTCATTGCGCGGTCGCCTCTCCCGAGCATGCATTCCGCTGCCCAGGCCCAGGGGTTCGGATGGCTGAATATCGCGCCGTTTTCCTTGATGCCTCTGTACACCCTGGTTACAAAGCCTATATCGTCGTTTGGGGTCGAGAACGAAGGCCAGACGAGATGCAGTCCGTATTCGGAATACAGGTGTTCATCCACCGCGTCCATGCAGCTCAAGGCATGCTCGCGAGACGCTGCTCCGGAAATTACCGCCCAGGTATTCGACTCCAGGTGGACTTTGCCCTCGAGGTCCTGCTGTGTCCCTATTTTGGCTCCTTTGGCCGTTATGCCCCTGATGTACCATTTCCCGTCCCAGAGTATTTTCTCGCAGGCTTTGCCGACTCTTAAGGCCATTGCCTTATATTTTGACGCTTCCACGGCTTTACCGAGGAATTCGGAGGCTTCTATGAAGGAGTTGAGCGCCCAGTAATGCAGGAAGGATACCAGCGCGCTTTCACCGCCGCCCAGGTTCAGGCAGTCGTTCCAGTCCGCACGCAGGCCTTTGCATATGCCGTTTTCTCCAACCTGCTCGGCTGAGAAATCAAGTATGCGTTTCATGTGTTCATATACAGAGGCTTCGCCTCCGTCGGCAAAGGTGACAGGCAGATCGAAGAAGGATGCGTCCCCGGTTTCCTTGACGTACTCGCATATCGAGGGTACAAGCCACAACGCGTCGTCCGAGCAGGTGTCCTTCAAACCGTGTATAACGTCCTTCAGATCGGGGACCGGTACGACAGTGGGCGATTTGAACGGCGGCTTTGGCGGTTTTTCGGGATTGAAAAGCTCTGGCTCGAACAGATGCAGGCCATAACCCGCATTGGTCAGACCGCGGAGGAGCTCGATCAGACGCTGTCTGGTTTTGCCGGGATTCGAATGAGGCACGCACATGGCGTCCTGGGCCGTATCGCGGTAGCCGAGTCCGGTTCTGCCCCCGACCTCGATAAAGGAGGCGAACCTTGACCAGACCACATTTGTTTCGGCCTGGTACAGCGTCCATATGTTGGTCATCGTGTCCATGCCCTGGTGCGGCGTACTGCATTGCAGCATGGAGAGTTTTTTGTCCCAGTAGAGCTTGAGTTCATTGAAAGCTCTGTCGACATTGGCTGCATCGGAGTATTTGGCGCGCATTTTCCTGCCGTCGCTCCCTCTTCCCACGCCGAGCATATATATGAGTCTGGTCTTTTGCCCAGGCGCCAGGGTGAGCTTCTTATGAAGCGAGGCACAGTGGTTTCCTCCCAGTTCTGTGCTCCCGCTTAAGCTGCCGCGCTCGACGCCTATGGGGTTATCCTCTGTCCTGTAGCTGCCTATGAACGTGTCGCGTACACAGTCGTAGCCGTCGGGCTCGAAGCTCGAGGTAAAATAATGATAACCCTCGGGATCATAAAACAGGTCGAACTCGATTACGCCGTCCTCATAGCTCGTGCCGCTTGAATACAGGCTCATCTGAAGGTTTTGGTTATCTATTTCAATATGTTCGAAGGAAAATTCAAGATATGAAAATACGCTTATATTCCGCGGCTTTCCGCTCTCGTTAACGATTTCGACATCCCACAGCTCCGCGTCGTCTCCGATCGGTATGAACAGCATCTGGGACGCGTTTATTCCATTGTAGCCGCACAGGAATTTCGAATAGGACAGGCCGTGGCGGCACTCGTACTTCGCCTTGTCGAGGCTTTTCCCGACAGGCTGCCAGGAAACCGACCAGTAGTCTCCCGTATCGTCATCGCGCAGATAAACGTAATGTCCGGGCCTGTCGAGCGGGACTCCGTTCTGTCTGAAACGGGTGAGTCTGTGATACTGAGATGATTTGTAAAAGCTGTAGCCTCCCGCATTATGCGATATGACGGTACAAAGGTCGCCGGTGCCGAGGTAATTGGTCCACGATACCGGTACATCCGGGCGTTCAATGACATACTCCCTGTTTTCGTTATCAAAACGGCCGTAACGCATATTATCCTCCTGAGCTGTATAGGGCTTGTTTGGCAATAACTGTACCAAGCATTCCGGCCGATTTTTTGTCATGCTTCGTTGTCTTCGGCTTGGATACAAAGAGTATCTGCGCCTCCATCCGCCTTGTAGGACGAAAAAGCATCACTGAATCAGATGGCACGTTTATTGCCGACAAGCCCATAGTACTTTTTGATTACTCTAAAATTATAATATTAAGCTCAGTATAATAAAATCAGTCTACTTTGTCATTATTTGTTCGATTTTGGTGTGCCGGTCCTCTTTACTTGACCGGGCAAATTGAGTATATTGGAAAGAGGAATGCTGAGAGGTTTATTATGTATATAGATAAGAGAAGCCCTATACCCGTATATTATCAATTGAAAAACCTGATACTGGACAAGATCAAAAACGGCGAATATCCGGAAGGCAGCCTGATACCGTCGGAACGCGACCTGGGCGAGAACCTGGGCATCAGCCGTATGACAGTGCGTCAGGCGCTCAACCAGCTGGTTTCCGAAGGAGTATTATACCGTGAAAAGGGTAAGGGCACTTACGTATCCAAAAGCAAGATAGTCCAGAGAAATATCATGAGCTTTTCAGAAACAGTGCGAAAAAAAGGGCTTGTACCTTCGACTAACGTACTTGGTTTCACCAGGGTCGCCGACAGACCCGATATTGCGGAAATACTCGGACTGGATGCAAAAGAATTACTTTATTGCGTCAAAAGGCTCAGGCTTGCCAATGATCTTCCGATCGGAATAGAGGAGGTCTATATTCCCGAAAAGTATTGTCCGGGTCTGGAGAAACAAGACCTGAAGACCTCGCTGTATAAACTGCTCAAGGAAGCATATTCACTTTCGGTGAATTATATGGATAGCTCCGTTGAAGCGGCCAAAGCCTCCAAAGAGGAAAGGAAGCTCCTCGGACTGACGGACGGCATACCCGTGCTTCGCATCTCAAGTATCAGCTATAACGACTCTGGAATGAAACTGCTGCACCAGAAGGACGTATACCGCTCGGATGAATACAGTTACAACGTCAGAATATCCATAAACCGCGAAGTATAGCTTGAGACTTACTTAGGCGATCACTTAATTTCAAAAAATACAAAAACCATATTGATTAGAGTAATTTTGTGTGCTATATTTTAATTAAGATGTATATACCACTATACAAGTATACCAATTTTAACATTATCGATAAGATCGATTACATTATGAATATCGAATACAGGAGGGCCGAATATATGGCTTTGATGTGGGATGAGATCCTCGAAGAACCCAAGACCATTGAAAATTGCATAAACAAGAACAGGCAGCTGATATCCGGGATCGTCGACGAAATACGCGGTTCGGATATCGACAAGATCATGATTGCCGCAAGAGGCACTTCCGATCATGCCGCAGTATATGCCAAGTATATTATGGAGACGACGCTCGGGCTGCCGGTAGCTTTGGCCGCCCCGTCCGTATTTACCGTATACCACGGGAAGCTGAAGCTCGATAGGACTCTGGTGATAGGCATATCCCAGTCGGGCAAGGCCGCTGACGTGCTTGAAGTTATCAAATCGGCGAAAGGATCGGGCGCGCTGACTGTCAGCATCACCAATTTCTCAGATTCTCCGCTTGCGCTCGAGGCAAAATACCATCTTGACTGCAGCGCGGGTCTGGAGAGAAGCGTTGCCGCTACAAAGACTTTCCTTGCGCAGATCACACTGCTCGCCGCATTGACGGCCGTATGGTCGGGAAGCTCTGAAATGCTCGAAATGCTCGAAAGGATGCCGCGGGATATAGAAAAAATCATTAGCGGTTCGGACGATATAGCCGAAAAGGTACAGCGTTATCGTTACATGGAGGAATGCTTCGTACTGGCCAGGGGGATCAACTACGCAATCGCTCTCGAGAGCGCGCTGAAGATACAGGAGACCTGTTATGTCAGGGCAAAGGCATATGCCACGTCGGATTTCTACCACGGCCCGTATGCAATGATCCAGGATGGAATGCCCGTGTTCGTATTTGCGCCTGACGGTCCGTCGCTGAAGGATGTGAAGGAGATGATCGGAAGGCTCAAGGAGAGCGGAGCAGAACTGATTGTCATATCCGATGTCGAGGAACTAAGGGCTCAGGGCGATTGCTCATTTCCAGTCCCCAGCGCGGGCAGCGACGTTTTTTCTCCATTTTACAATGTTGTGATCGCCCAGATGTTCGCCTGCCGGCTGGCTCTGGCAAAAGGGCTCAACCCGGACAGCCCGAGATCTCTGTCAAAGGTGACCATTACTAAATAATTCGGCTTGGAGGCTTCAAAATGAAACTTAAAAAAGCAGGCTCGGAGATATATGTCCCGGACAATATGAATATTGTGGATGCGATCAAAAGAACGACTCATATGGCGATCTCGGCACACCAGGACGACATAGAGATCATGGCTTATGACGGTATCAGCCGGTGCTTCGGAAGGGAAGACCAGTGGTTCATGGCGGCGGTTGTCACAAATGGGGCGGGAAGCCCGAGGAATGGGTTGTATGCCGATTTTACCGACGAAAGAATGCAGGCTGTCAGAAAGCTGGAACAGAAAAAGGCGGCTTTCGTCGGAGAGTATTCCGCGCTCGCAATGCTGAACTATTCCAGCGCTGATGTCAAGAACACCGGCAATACCGATGTTTCAGAAGAAATAGCGGAACTGGTACTGGCGGCGAAACCCAGGGTGATATACACGCACAACCTCGCCGACAAGCATGATACTCACGTCGGCACTGCGATGAAGGTCATAAAGGCTCTGCGAATGCTCCCAGAAGAGGCGCTTCCCGAAAAGGTTTACGGCTGCGAAGTCTGGAGGAACCTCGACTGGGTGATGGACGACGAGAAGGTGGCGTTCGACGTTTCCGAACATCCCAATATAGCGGCGGCGCTGGTCGGAGTATTCGACTCCCAGATTTGCGGCGGCAAGCGCTATGACCTTGCAACCTATGGCAGGCGCACACAGAACGCCACTTACTTCGAATCGCACGGCACCGACGAGGCGGACGCTCTGTCCTACGCCATGGATCTGACGCCTCTGATACGGGATAAAGACCTTGATATCGAAGCTTACGTGATCGGGTATATCGACAGGTTCAAAGCCGACGTCAGGGACAGATTATCGAGAATGAAGTAGACAAATACGGAGTAGAGCCGCAGCGTATGAAGTGAATGCTGCGGCTTTTATATTATTCAAACTTTTTGCAGCTTTGCAACGTATCTATGATATAATATCTGAAATGTAAGAAAATGTATGAAACGGGGTAAAAAGAATGCAAAGCACTGCTGAACCTGTTGTCTCCATCAAGGATCTCAGAATGAGCTACGGGGACAAGGAAGTCCTGAAGGGCATCGATCTGGATATTCACAAGGGCCAGATCATAGGCTATATAGGGCCGAACGGGGCAGGAAAGAGCACTACCGTCAAGATCATGCTCGGAATCGTCGAAGGGTTCACGGGAGCTGTCAGGGTGTTCGGAGAGGATATTGCAAATGGAAGCATCGAGTATAAAAGAAGGATCGGCTACGTGCCCGAAACGGCCGAGGTATATGACAGCCTTACCGCACATGAGTATCTGACCTTCATAGGTGAATTGTACGGCCTTGACGCGGATACTGTCGACCGGAAGGCCGGAAAGCTGATGAAGTTATTCGACATCGATGAAGTTTACCAGTCCAGGATATCCTCGTATTCAAAGGGGATGAGGCAGAAGCTGCTGATCATAGCCAGTCTTTTGCACAATCCCGATATATTATTCTTCGATGAACCGCTGAGCGGCCTTGACGCAAACAGCGTAATGGTATTCAAGGAAGTCATGACGATGCTTGCCGCCGAAGGTAAAACAATATTTTATTCATCTCATATCATGGACGTAGTCGAGAAGATCAGCAGCAGGATAATACTGATAAATAACGGGCAGATAATAGCGGACGGCACGTTTGAAGAGCTTAAGCAAAAATGCAGCGAGGGCTCTCTTGAAGAAATATTCAATCAAATGACCGGATTTGACAAACATGGCGCGATCGCAGAAGAATTTATCGCTACGGTGAAAGAGGGATAGGCTTGAAAGAATTTGCGGTTTTGAAGCTTTTGGACAGGGTTAAAATTTTGTTTGAAAAATCGGGCGTCGACTACGCCGTGATGAGGAAGATCCTGCAGATCAAGCTTATCATGGATGAGAGAAGGGTCCCCACTATAATGGCAAGCGGTAAAAACACCGAGGGCAGGAACATGTACAGGACGTCGCTTTTCATGTACGCCTTTATGGGTGTGTTTATTGCGGTGATAATGCTTTTCAACTTCCCGCTGTACTATAAAATGAACATAGTTTTCGGCATGCTGCTGTTCCTGCTGATGACGACCATGATCTCGGATTTCTCGAGCGTACTGCTCGATATAAGAGACAAAAACGTACTGCTGCCGAGGCCGGTAAAGCCGCAGACGGTGAATGCCGCAAAACTGGTCCACATACTCATATACCTGTCCGGCATCACGCTTGCCATCGCCGGTCCGCCGCTGATCGCGGGCGCGGTCATGTATGGCATAACGTTTTTGATCGCCTATATCATTGAACTTGTTCTCGTTTGCGGCTTCGTGATTTTTATCACGGCTATTTTGTATTCTGCCATATTGAGCTTTTTTGACGGTGAGAAGCTGAAAGACTTCATCAATTATTTCCAGATAGTCCTTTCTGTTTTCATGGTCATTGCATACCAGCTGATGGGTCGTATATTCGAGCTGGTGGACTACAAGATCACATACGTTGTGAAATGGTGGAACTATCTGCTGCCCTCCGCGTGGTTCGCTGCGCCCTTTGAGCTGTTTGTGGGACACCAACCGACGGCCGACTTTATTGCCATGAGTATCATTGCCGTCATTATTCCCGCCGTTGCCTTCATGTTCTATATAAAGATTGTACTGCCGCGTTTCGAAAAGAATCTGCAGAAGCTCAACAACTATGGGGAAAGGGCAAACAAGGCCGCCGGCCGGAGGGAGAGAAGACAGGCGTTCATTTCAAAGCTGATTTGCTCTGACAAAACGGAGAGAGCTTTTTACAGGTTTACCGCCAATATGCTGGCAAATGAAAGAAAGCTGAAGCTGAGGATCATGCCGAGCCTTGCAATGGCTGTGGTGCTGCCGCTTATTTTCCTGATCAATTTCTACAGGCGCGGGAGCTCGGGCTCGGAGTTTTTTACTGCAGTCACACAATCCAAGTCCTACCTGTATATCTATTTTACGGTGGCCATGCTTTCGACCTCGCTGCAGTGGATCAACTGCAGCGAGCAATACAGGGGAGCCTGGATATACAGGGTGTTGCCGATGACGTCTCCCGCCCCGCTCCTGAAAGGCGCGGTGAAAGCATTTTTCATAAAATATATCATCCCGTTTTTCGCAACAGTCAGTATTATATTTATAATGATCTTCGGACCAAGGATAATCCCCGATATTCTGCTCATGCTCTTCAACCTGCTTATACTGCTGCTGTTCATGTTCATTTTCTCAAAGAAGGGATTGCCGTTCTATAAGGACTTCCAGTATACACAGGACAAAAGCAGCGTTGTGGTATTGTTTATCTCGTTTGCAATATGCGGACTGTTCGTGGCCGCTCATATCATTGCGGCAGGCTTTGGCTACGGCGTAACTGCAGCTCTTGCGGTTTCGGCGGTTCTGACTGTGATTCTTTGGAGGTCGGCTTTCAGGATAACGTGGAAGGATATCAAGTTGGGAGCTCTATGATCGAGCTCCCTTGTCGGGCATATCCGGTACGCTTTTTGGAAAGCATATGTTCATCGCTGGTGTAAGCGAGTTTAACCAGCGAACCAAGGATAGGAGCTGAACATATGAAACATATCGGAGCGCTTTTACTAAAACTTGTTATGGTATCCGTCATACTTGAGATATTCCTACTTACGCTCACAAATCTGAACTACGGCAACATATTTGCGATTTCGCTTACAATTACCGTACTGTCCTATTTTATAGGTGATATAGCCATACTCCCGAGATCTGACAATACTATCGCGACTGTTGCCGACGTCTGCCTTTCATTTGTAGCGCTGTTGATGTTCAATCTGGTCTTTACCGGTGCGGTAATACCATTCTTTACAGCGCTTATCGCTTCGCTAGGACTGGGAATGGGAGAATGGTTTTTCCACAAGTTCATAGCCAAATCGATCATACCTGAACACAGCAAGATAGAATGAGGAGATTGGCATGTGACCGGGATCCGTAGAGACCGGACACAGACCGGATGCAGACCGGATGCAGACCGGATACAGGTATGATGCAGGCCCGATACAGGTTATGATGCAGGCCGTGATTGTATACTGCTATTCTTACTGTTAAAATAACATTATGAAAACTAGAGTACCTAAGACAGTTCACATTCTGCTCGCCATACTGCTGCTGTTTTCAACATTGACGGCGGGCTGCAGCTCTGCGCTTTCGCGGCAGCAGGCTCCTTTGCAAACGCAGGCAGGGAACCTGGTCGAAACTCCGGCCAAGGCCCCGGTTGAAGCACCGGTCGAAGCTACGTCCCAAACACCGGCTAAAGCCCTGGCTGAGGGTCAGGCGACGAGCGGATTGAACGCAGGCGCCCAGCTGAAGCCCGTACCGGGAACCGCGTCGCAGGACGGGACAAGTGCCAATTCTCCGGCGGGAACGCAGTCGCAGGAGCAGATACAGTCCTTGCTGAAAGCGTTTAAGGGCATAACGGAAACCTTTGGGGAAGAGCCTGAAACCGAAAGAAATTTCACCTGGATCACTTCTGCTCAGGTAAAAACAGGTGTTGTTCAATATTGTGAAAAGAACGGCTTTGGTGGCTTCGACAGGCAGAACGTGACCGAGGTTGCGGCCCGGAGCTATATCACCAGGACGGATGATGACACAAGAGCGGTACATAAAGCTCAGCTCGAAAATTTGAAACCCGGAACTGAATATATCTACCGTGTAGGGGACAACGCCGGCGGCTTCAGTCCGCAGGGTATTTTTAAAACTGCCGGGCCTGGCCGGGAGCAATTCACGTTTATAAATATTACTGATACACAGGGCGGAAGCGCCAGAGATTATGCGGTATGGAAAAATACGCTGGACAAAGCGCTCGGCAGATTTCCAGACGCACGTTTCCTGGTGCATACGGGCGATATGGTAGACGTCGGACAGGATATTTCACAGTGGGACGTGTTTACGAAGGCAGCACAGCCTGAATTGCTGAGCCTGCCGGTCATGCCGGCTGTCGGGAACCATGAGGGCATAAACAAAAACGGGACCAATAATGATTTCAAGAATTTCACGGACAGGTTCTACCTTCCCGAAGAGCAGGACACAGGAGCTCCTGCAGGGACTGTCTATTCCGTCGATTATGGCAACGCGCACATTGCGGTGATGAATACGCAATGCGGCGCCCGAAACCTGCAAAAACAGGCGGATTGGCTCAGGGAGGATATGAAGAAGTCGGACAGGAAGTGGAAGATAGTCGCACTGCACAGAGGACCCTATGGGGCAACCTATGATACTGCTGACATAAGACGAGTATGGGCGCCTGTCTTTGACGAGGCCGCCGTCGACCTGGTTCTCGAGGGCCACGATCACAATTACGTGCGCTCGTATCCCATGAAAGGCAACATGGCTGTTCAAGAGGGAAAGGGAACGGTATACATGGTGGGCGATACGGGAGGAGTCAAATTCTACCCGGCGAAAAAGCGTTCCTGGCAGGCTGTGGATATGCAGCCCGAAATTCAGATGTATATTGCCGTAACAGTGAGCGATAATAAAGTGGTGATAGACGCCTGTGATATCGAGGATACTTTGAGGGATTCCATCACACTTTCAAAATGATAAAAAATGCTGCGAGGTGGGAAATGGCTGATTTGATTGAGAATCTGAAGCAATTGTTCGACAAAGGTATAGACTACCAGGAATATCTGGCCTCAGCCGATGAGGAAACCAGGCAAAAACATCTTCATTATCTTGAAAAAATGAAGCTTACGGAGGAAGAAAAGGAAGAGCTTGAAAACATAAAGAGTGATACAAAATTGCTGGTGTTCTGCGATACATATTGCAACGACTGCAGGATAACGCTGGCTCTGCTCGAGACTCTGCGCAGGTCAACTCTGTCGATCGGGTACAGGATAGTGAGCAGGGAAGGGAATGAAAGCTTGATGGAGCGGCTCTCCGGCGACAATGGGATCCCGCTGATCGTGGAACTCGGTGAGGATGGAGTTTGGAGCAGCAACGCCGGTGATATGAAAGGCGCGAAACTGATATTCAACGAGTTTCCCGATGTTTTGCACGACGATATGAAGGACGCTGATCCCGAAAGCAGGGACAAGCTCGTGACGGATTTCAGGAAAGGCTTGTACAAAGACGTGATGCTGGAGCAGTTCGTCGAAAAGCTGAGCTGACAGGCCGGCTGGGTCATTGATTTTCAAAACCGAATTCCGAGATTTTTGTATAAACGCGTTTGTTCTGGAGCTGCTCACTTTTAAATAGAGTGAGCTTTTCTATTTTCATCGGACCGAAGCCGATGTGTCCGACGGAGTCGCGTACCTGTTCGAAGGAGTGCTCGAATACGATATCCTGACCGATTGTGATGTGGGGAACATACGGCCTCTTTTCAACCGGGAAGCCGAACGGGGCCAGCGCTTTTTCAATATCGCCGGCGAGTGACTGCAGCGGCTTGAGATCCCCGGTCAGACCCAGCCACAGCACGCGGATACTGTCACGCCCTCTGAAGCTGCCGAGTTCGGAGACCTCGAGACCAAATGGCTCCCGACTCATGCAGATATCGCCCAGCATTTTTTCTATCAGCTTTTGCTGCTTTTCATCTATTTCATCGAGAAATTTCAAAGTCAGATGGAAGTTATCGCTGTGCTTCCACCTTCCCCTGACAGCGTATTTTCTAAGGCTTTGTTGAAGCCCGTGGATGTATGCCTTGCAATCGTTCCCGAAATCGATACCTATAAATGCCCTGATGCGAATCATCTCCCAACTCATATTATGCCCTAAAGCTAGAATACTTTATGAACTTGGCATAATCAAGCATTTACGGAATAAGTGACAGAAATGTGCAGACAAGGGCTAATGCGGCAAATAAAGGGTGTTTGCCGGAAAGAAAAGAAGCGGCGCCCTTGTTAAAGGCACCGCTCCCGTGTATTAGCCGAATTCCCTGTGAAATAATATTCCGTGCGCAATTACATCCCTGTCAGGTAAATAATATCACGTGTGCTTAAAGATATCGGCTCATATGAACAAACTCATATCGGACTCTTCAGCTGAACCGAGGAAGGATGCCACGCCGCCGATCGTAACGCCGTCGATAAGCTCTTCCTTTTTTATGCCCATTATGTCCATGGACATATTGCAGGCAACGAAGTTAACTCCGTTCTTTACCGCCTGGCCCATCAATTCTTCCAGTGAGGAGATGTTCTTTTTGTTCATCAGATACCTTATCAGCTTCGGGCCGGCGCCTGCCATGTTGAGTTTTGACAGTGATAGTCTGCGCGAGCCTTTCGGCATCATCATTCCGAACATGCGCGATAGGAAATCCTTCCTTACGGCTGGACCGTCAGGCCTTCTGAGTATATTGAGTCCCCAGAAGGTAAAGAACATCGTGACCTTCCTGCCCATGGCGGCCGCTCCGTTTGCAATGATAAAGGATGCTATGGCTCTGTCCAGATCATTACTGAATACAATCATGGATTTGTCATTTTTTTTTACTGCCGCCGGAGGCTCATTCGGCTTGATTTCCTTTTTTATTGTCGCCGTAAAGGCATTGTTTCCGAAGCTGACGCCTATCAGCCTGTTGCCCGTGCTTTTGCACCAGGTCTTGATGTCTTCCGCGAAAGCGGGGTCGGTCGCCTTCACTTCGAGAATCTCATTATAATTCATCGATTTTACAGTATCGTATACTTTCATTATGGGGCCGGGGCACTGGAGGCCGCAGGCGTCGAGCTGAACCCTCACATCTGCTGCCTTTGTATTGCTGCCAGTATCGACAGGCTTTATCTCATCATTTTTAAGTATCTTGTCATATTCGTAAATATCCTCGTTCGATTGCTTCTGAACGGCGAGCTGGTAAGTCTTGTAGCCACCGCTGAGGTTCCTGACGCCGGCGTATCCCTTCTGCATCAGTATCCTGCTTGCAAGGTAGCCTCTGAGTCCCACCTGGCAGAATATATAAATGTCCTTGCTTCGAGGTATCTCGTCAAGCCTGTCTCTGATTTCATCAAGAGGGATATTGACAGCGCCCTTTATGGTTCCAAGCTCGAATTCCTCCCGAGACCTTACATCAATGAGCATGCCTTTAGTCAAATTGATGGCGGCGACCTCATCCCAGTGGAATATATTGCAGTCTCCCTTCAATATGTTTGCAGCCGTGTAGCCTGCTATATTGACCGGGTCCTTTGCCGAGGAATAAGGCGGGGCATAGGCCAGTTCGAGCTTCTCGAGGTCATATACGGTCATGCCTGCCCTCATAGCGGTCGAAAGTACGTCGATCCTTTTATCCACGCCTTCGTAACCGACTATCTGGGCGCCCAGAAGCTTTCCGCCGGCTTTTGCGAACAGCAGCTTGATTGACATCGGGATTGCGCCCGGATAGTAACCCGCGTGGGAAGCGGAATGCGTAAAGGATTTTTCGTAGGCGATATTGTTCTTTATAAGCGATCTTTCGTTGTTTCCCGTGATTGCTACGGTTATGTCGAATATTTTTACTATCGAGGTTCCCTGTGTTCCTTCGAATTTCTCATCTATGCCGCAAATGTTGTTTGCCGCGATCCTGCCCTGCTTGTTTGCCGGACCCGCGAGAGGTATAAGGGCTTCGTTCCCGCTGATATAGTCTTTTACCTCGACAGCGTCCCCGACTGCATATATGTCCGGGTCCGAGGTCTGCATATATTCATTTACATAAATTCCGCCGGTTCTGCCCGTTTTAAGACCTGCTGCCGAAGCGAGCCCAGCCTCGGGCCTGACGCCGATGCCCAGAATCACCATATCGGCCTTCAAGGTCCTGCCGCTGCTCAGGTTGACGTCGATGCTGGAGCCTTCATCCTTGAAGGCTTCCACTGCGTCTTTCAGGTAAAATTCAACTTCCTTGCTTTTCATGTGTTGGTGTACCAGCGCGGCCATATCATAATCCAGTGGCCCGATAACATGATCGGCAAGCTCAACGACAGTCACTTTGACGCCGCGCATATGGAGGTTCTCGGCGACCTCGAGGCCTATGAAGCCTGCCCCTACCACAACTGCTCTGCGTGGATTGTTTTTATCCACGAAATCCTTGATTCTGTAAGTATCGGGGATATTTCTGAGAGTGAATATCCTGGAGGACTCGATACCGGCGAGCCTCGGTCTTATCGGCTCGGCGCCCGGCGAGAGGATCAGCTTGTCGTAGGTTTCCTTGTAGGTCCTGTTATCCGACTTGTTCAATATTTCAACCGTTTTTTCCCCGGCGTCGATCCTTACGACCTCACTGTTTACTCTGACGTCTATCCTGAAGCGTTCCTTCATCTTTTCCGGAGTCTGAACCAGCAGTTTGTCCTTGTCCTTTATGACCTCGCCGATATAATAGGGAAGGCCGCAATTGGCAAATGAGATATATCCGCCCTTTTCCACAAGAATGATCTCCGCAGCCTCATCGAGCCTGCGGAGTCTCGCGGCCGCACTCGCGCCGCCCGCGACGCCTCCTACTATGATAACCTTCCTGCTCATGTGATGACCTCCTTTTGATTATATGCTTTGTTATATTTTTATCAATTATATTTAAAAATCTTAATATTGTAATTCTATAATAATATACCACGTTCGTCAAGAAACTAACAAACATGTTTTCCTGGATCAGGATAAAAAAGTCCCGATAAGCTTTGGCAAACCAAGGCCCTGATACATATTGTATATCAGGGCTTTTTATCTATGACGGAAAATTTACAATTGCCTGTTAAGCGATGACGCAATTGACATGGGGGGACAGCAGGTGGATGCGGTAGTCGAAGTACATAATCTAAGCATGAAATACCATTCGCTAAACGGTGAATTATTGGCGCTCCGGGGTGTGGAGCTGTCGGTTCTTGAAGGGGAGTTTGTGAGCATTGTCGGTCCGAGCGGCTGTGGAAAATCCACGCTGCTTTCGCTGATTGCCGGGCTGGCGCAGCCTTCCACGGGCTCTATTGCAGTGGGAGGCAAGCCTGTTACGGGGGCGTCGGACCAGATAGGATACATGCCCCAGAGGGATCAGCTATTCGAATGGAGGACCATTCTTGATAATGCCCTGCTCGGGCTTGAGATCACGCGTAAACTTAATAAAAAAACCAAGGACTATGTCGTAGGCTTGCTCGATACATACGGTCTCTCGGATTTCAAGGACAAATACCCAAATCAGCTTTCGGGAGGAATGAGGCAGCGAGCCGCCCTGATAAGGACGCTTGCGACGAATCCCAGGATACTTCTGCTCGACGAGGCGTTTTCGGCACTCGATTACCAGACACGCCTTGCCGTTACCGAAGACATTTATTCCATTATAAAAAAGGAGAATAAAACGGCAATACTTGTGACCCATGATATTGCGGAGAGCATAAGCATGGCTGACAGGGTCGCGGTGCTTACGAACAGGCCCGGCACAGTCAAAAGCGTATATGCCATCAAGACCAGCTGCGAGAAGCGATCGCCCCTGAATTGCAGGGAGGCGCCGGAGTTCAGGCACTATTTCAATCAGATATGGAGGGATCTGGACATCCATGTTTGAAGCTAAGGCAGTATTTATTGTGACGGTTTTGGGGGAGACGGATATATATGTCGAAAATTCAGTCGGTTTCAGAAGAACATAAGGCCTATTTGAGAAAGATAAGGCAGCGGAAAATATTGATCCTGTCGACACAGGTTTTCATACTGGCCGCTTTCCTTGCGCTTTGGGAGCTGCTGGGGCAATTGAAGGTGATAGATCCTTTCATAACAAGCCAGCCGTCGAGAATCGCAAGGACTCTTGGCAACATGTACAGAGAGGGGCAGTTGTTTTACCACACCTGGGTCACCTGCTACGAAACGATTATCGGCTTCATACTGGGGACGGTCATAGGAACGATCATTGCCATTGTACTATGGTGGTCGGAGTTCCTTTCAAAGGTGACGGAACCGTACCTCGTAATATTGAACAGCCTGCCCAAGATCGCTTTGGGGCCTATCTTCATCGTGTGGATAGGCGCCGGGCCGGCTTCCATCATAGTGATTGCGCTGACGATCTCGCTTATCGTGACCGTTCTTGAGGTACTTAACGGTTTTCTGGCAGTCGATCAGGATAAGATCAAACTTGTTAAAACTTTCGGAGCGAACCGGCTGCAGGTGCTTACAAAAGTGGTGCTGCCCTCGTCATACCCGGTCATAATTAATGCGTTGAAGATAAATGTCGGCCTTTCATGGGTCGGCGTCATTGTAGGTGAATTTCTCGTATCGAAAGCGGGACTTGGTTATCTGATCGTATATGGCGGGCAGGTGTTTCAGCTCGACATCGTCATGACGAGCGTCCTCATTCTGTCCATGGCCGCCGCGCTTATGTACCAGGGGGTGGTCTATCTTGAGAAGCTGTTGTTGAAAAGTGGAAGATATTAAATCATTCTATCAGAGGGGGTATGACAATGAAAATCTTAAAAACACTTGTCGTAGTTGTATTGATCATTTGCATGGCATTAACTTTTACTGCCTGCGGTGAAAAACAACTCACAAAGGTCAAGCTGAGCGAGGTGACGCATTCAATTTTTTATGCGCCTCAGTATGCAGCTCTGAACCTGGGCTATTTCAAGGAGGAAGGGCTTTCCGTCGAGCTCGTGAACGGGCAGGGCGCCGACAAGGTAATGACGGCAGTCCTTTCGGGACAGGTAGACATAGGCTTTTCCGGCCCAGAAGCCTGCATCTATGTCTACAATGAGGGCAAAGAGGACTATGCGCAGGTATTTGCCCAACTGACCCAGAAGGATGGTTCGTTCCTTGTGGGCAGGAAGCCAGCACCGGATTTCAAATGGACCGATGTAAAGGATAAGAACGTGATCGGCGGCAGAAAGGGCGGTGTCCCCGAAATGACGCTCGAGTACGTTATGAGGAAAAATGGAATAACCCCGGGCAAGGATGTCAATGTCGACACAAGCGTGCAATTCGCTCTGATGGCAGGGGCATTTACGGGCGGCAACGCCGATTATGTGGCGCTTTTCGAACCGGTGGCCTCCACTCTTGAACGCGAAGGCAAGGGATACATAGTGGCATCCGTGGGAAAGGACAGCGGTGAAATAACATATACTTCATATTACGCTAAAAAGAGCTATATAAAGAAGAACCCCGGTATCATCCAGAAATTCACGAACGCCATTTACCGCGGACAGCTCTGGGTGGATTCGCATACACCGGAGGAAATAGCCGATGTCATAAAGCCATCCTTCACGGATTCCGACAAGGAACTGCTCACTACGGTGATAAAACGTTACAAGGATCAGGATACCTGGTGCAAGAACCCGATCATGAAGAAGGAAGCCTTCGAGCTGCTGCAGGAGGTCATGACGCAGGCGGGTGAGCTGAAGAAGGCCGTCCCTCATGAGGTTATATCGGACAACAGCTTTGCGAATAAGGCGATAGATACTGTAAAGAAGTAGTGCGACTGTTGCAATAGTTGATTTTGTCGGAAAGCATTTATAGAAAACAATGCCTGCAAAGGGGTTTACAACGTAAACCCCTTTGCTACTGCCCAAGCAAAATACTCTACAGTTTTCTCTTGCATTTTACACCGATACAAAGCTAGAGGATTTCAAGTTCAAGAAACCAATTTGTATAATTGTGATAGAATTTAGATAAAGCATAATAGTAATAGGGCGCCTAAGGATTACCTTGAAATTTGTCTCCTTGCTATACTGCTCTTAAAAGAACATGAATTTTTATTGGAGGTACAAGCGTCTTAATATGAAAATACAAGTTATCGGTGCTTCTGGTACGGGGAAAAGTACGTTATGCAAATATATAAGTGAAAAAATCGGAATATACTGGATCGATACGGACAAATATCTATGGAAAGACAGTTCTTTCACAGAAAACAACCCTATTGAAGTGCGTTTTAGGATGTATAACGGCGATATTGCTAATTATCGGGACTATGTTGTTTCAGGTTCTGTACATTCCTGGAACCCTGATGGATTCAAAGATAAGGATTTGCTGGTATTGTTGATAGTTAATGAAGAAGTCCGTATGAAAAGAATTTATAACAGAGAGTTATCAGTATTTGGAGAAAGGATGCTTCCAGGGGGCGAGCACTATCAGTTGACCTGTGAATTTCTCGATTGGTGTAAGACATATCTGACTGCTGATGAAAATGCAATCAATTCACTTGCCGGCCATATGCTTCGTTTGAGGGAAGCACCATGTAAAACATTGATTTTAGATGGGGATAAACCGGTAGATATTCTTTGTGAGGATATATTGAATGCGTATTGGGCAGACACTCCCGATAATTCTACTCGATGAACTTTATTCAACCTTCATAAATAAGGTTATTACAGCCCTGCCCGGACAAATTGTCTCGCAGGTTTCGACGGTTAATGGTAGTTCGGCATGTTTCCGACTTCATATCTCCGACTCGTCGTTATAGCCGAGCACGTTGATAAGCTCAACGGACGCCCTGGAAAGAGGGATGTCCCTAAGCCATGCGGCGCCGATATTTCTCGGGGGGATCTTTTCAACGGGCTTTATCTCGCGCAGTATGCCGCTTCCCAGGTCGTCTTCAATGAAATTCCTGATGACGCAGGCGATGCCGAAGTCGAATTTGGCGAAGTGTATCAGAAGATCCATATTACCCAGTTCGAATGCGGGTTCCGGCGTTATTGAATTGTTTTCGAAATACCGGTCGATGAAAGCGCGGGAGTTGCTGGCTTTTTCGAGTAGCAGCAGAGGCTGTTTTGCTATTTCTCCAAGAGGCTGCATTTTATTGCTCATATAGTGGTATTTCTCACCCGCCACAAAGCAGTCCTGTATCTCGAGAATATTTTTGAAAACGAGCTGCTCGTCCTCATACGGCAGATTTATCATTCCGAAGTCTATTGCTCCGGCCTTGAGCAGGCTTATTATGCCCGGAGTCGTCTGGCATATTACCTGTATCCTTATGTCTGGGTGCAGCGTATGGAACAGCTTGAGGTAGGGGACCAGGTAATGCTTGCAGAGTGTGTCGCTGGCGCCGATTTTCACCTCGCCTGTAAGCAGGTTTTTGAGCGCGTTTATCTTCCTTTCCGCGGCGGACAGCGAAGAGAAGACCTGTTTTACAGATCTGTACAGGACTTCGCCCTCCTGCGTAAGCTTGACTCCCCGCGGTGTGCGGGTGAACAGCGTGCAGCCGAGTTCATACTCCAGCTGCCTGATAGCCCTGCTGACCGCAGGCTGAGTGATGTAAAGCCGTTCTGCGGCTTTCGAAATGCTTGAGTATTCCGCGACATAGTAAAAGGATTTATATAGTTCAAGGTTCATGGATCCTATCCTCCTCCTTCATATAGCTATTAAAACTGTTGACAGTGCAAGGCTGACATAGAATATCATTTGATGATATAACTGTAGTCTATAACTGATATGACTAATATGCATTTTATTTATATGTCTGCTACCATTATAATCAAATCAGATAAAAAAACAAGGCTATAACAAAACAAAATGAAGGAAGGTAACGGTTATGAAAACCAAGATTGGTATCAATGGTTTCGGAAGAATAGGAAGAAATGCGTTCAAGGTGATTACCGAGAAATATGCGGACGTTCTGGAGGTTGTTGCGGTCAATGACCTGACCGACCCGAAAACTCTTGCCCACCTGCTGCGGTATGATTCGGTATACGGAAGGTTCGACGGAACTGTCGAAGCCTCGGAGAATTCACTGGTGGTCAACGGAAACGAGATAAGGATACTCGCGGAGCGCGATCCCGGCAACATTCGCTGGAGCGACTTCGGCGCCGAAATAGTACTGGAATCGACGGGCCTGTTTACTAAAAAGGAGAAGGCGGAGGTTCATATTACGAAGGGCGGTGCCAGGAAGGTTATCATATCCGCGCCTGCGGCCGACGCCGACATCACCCTGGTGCTTGGGGTCAATGAGGAAAGTTACGATGAGGACAGGCACAGCATAGTTTCGAACGGCTCCTGCACCACAAACTGCCTGGCTCCGCTGGCGAAGGTCCTGAACGACAATTTCGGCATCAAAAAAGGCTTCATGTCCACGGTCCATTCATATACGAACGACCAGAACATACTCGACCTCCCGCACAAGGATATAAGAAGAGCAAGAGCGGCCGGGATGTCCATCATACCCACCAAGACAGGGGCTGCAAAGGCGATAGGGCTTGTGATCCCCGAGCTTGAGGGGAAGCTCAACGGGTTTGCCTTCAGGGTCCCGACACCTGCAGTCTCAGTTCTCGACCTTGTTGTGGAAACGGAAAGGAACACGACGAAGGAGGAGGTCAACGCAGTGTTGAAGGCTGCGGCGGATGGTCCTATGAAGGGTATACTGAACTACTGTGAGGAACCGCTCGTATCTGTGGATTACAAGGGCGATCCCGCTTCATCGACAGTAGATGCGCTATCTACGATGGTCATCGGCGAAAACATGGTCAAAGCGGTTTCCTGGTATGACAACGAATGGGGTTATTCAAACCGTCTGGCCGATCTGACGGCGTTTATTGCAGGCAGGAAATAGCACACGGCGGGTCGGAAAAGGGCATGCAGCGATTGATGCATGCCCTTTGAAACCGGTTTCTGAAACCAGTTTCAGTATCATATATGGCAGGTGCCGGCATATAATACAGAAGGCGGTATTTAATTATTGAAATGGGTTTCATAATAATACCGAGCATCTGGGAAACATCTCCTGCATAGTGAATTCACAAACCCGGATATGTTTAGGGGGAAGAACTGTGAAGGTTATCAATCAGGGGAATAATGGAGCAGCTGCCATTTCGCACAGGATAACTCTGTGGAAAAAGCTTGTGAACAGCCGTACGCTTCTATTGATGTGCTTACCGGCGATAGCCTACTTTGTTGTCTTTTGTTACATTCCCATGCCAGGGGTCTATATTGCCTTTACCAATTTCAATTATCAATCAGGCATATTCAGAAGCCAGTTTATCGGTTTTGAAAATTTCAGGTTTCTTCTCGAGTCGGGCAAGCTCTGGATGCTCACGAGAAATACCATACTTTACAACCTTGCATTCATTCTGCTCGGGAACACTATCCAGATTTTTGTCGCTATTCTTTTGAGCGAGGTGAACGGCAGAAGATTCAAAAAGCTTGCCCAATCAGCGATGTTCCTTCCGTATTTTATATCGGCCGTCATGGTCGGTCTGCTTGCCTTCAATGTCCTCAATTACAATTATGGCTTTCTCAATTCCATCATCTCCGCTTTGGGAGGCGATCCGGTCAAGATCTATTCCATGCCGCAAATATGGCCGGCTATAATAATCCTTGTTTATTTATGGCAAAACACCGGTTATGGCTCTGTTGTATATTTCGCCACGATATGCGGTATAGACAGCAGCATAGTGGAAGCGGCGAAGATCGATGGCGCCGACACGCTTCAAAAAATACGCTACATTATCCTGCCCTCTCTCAAGCCGACTGCCGTAATCCTGTTCCTGTTCGCGTTGGGCGGAATAATGAGGGGAAATTTCGGTCTGTTCTATAATCTGGTCGGACCGACCAATTCCAATCTCTTTCCATATACGGATATTATCGAAACCTTTGTATACCGGGCTTTGATGAATCAGTTCAACTTTTCCTACTCCGCAGCAGTGGGGCTTTTTCAATCCGTTTTCGGATTTTTGATCGTACTGTTCTCCAACTGGCTGGTCAGAAGAATAGACAAGGATTATGCGCTGTTTTAGAGAAAGGTGCCGGGCAGGCAGGATACTGGGTGGGTGAAAAATATGAAAATAAGGACTTATGACAGTGTAACTATCGCAGTGCACGGATTTTCCTATATCGTTATCGGTTTGTTTGCACTGCTGTGCCTTCTTCCGTTCCTGCTCGTCATTTCATCTTCCTTCAGTTCTGAAGTAATAATTACCACCGAAGGGTTTGGCCTGTTGCCGA
Organism: Bacillota bacterium; assembly: GCA_023412915.1. Lineage (GTDB taxonomy): Bacteria > Bacillota > Clostridia > Acetivibrionales > DTU013 > JAEYOM01. The sequence goes on along the minus strand of JAEZRE010000002.1, from coordinate 151,749 downwards.
AAGGTTTCTCGACCGCGGCGTATGATATGCTGTTTTTGGCGCCGCAATATCTGGCCGGATCATATGCGGTTACTGTCATAATGACTGTGGCAGGGACGTTCTGTGGTCTCTTTATAGTTTCCATGACCGGTTATGCGCTGCAGAGAAAGGATTTTCCGCTGAGAAATGCGATCTCTTTCTTTATATATTTTACCACTCTCTTCTCTGCGGGGCTTGCTCCATCGTACCTTTGGTTTACCAAGTATCTGGGCTTGAAAAACAATTACCTGGCCGTGTTTCTTCCTCTTCTTATGAGCCCATGGCTTATCATACTTATGAAAAACTTCGTGAAACAGATACCGCATGAGATAACGGAATCGGGTAAGATCGACGGGGCGGGTGATTTCCTGATCTTCAGGGCGCTCATCCTTCCGATGCTGACGCCTGCGTTGGCCACGATAAGCCTGTTTATAGCGCTGGGTTACTGGAACGAATGGTACAACTCCATGCTTTACCTTACCAATCTAAAATATAAGCCTCTGCAATACTACCTGTACAAGATCGTCAATGAAGCGGCAGCGTTAAGGAACTCACTCGCGGGTCAGAATGTACAGATCCAGAATATCCCGACTCTGACGTTAAAGATGGCAACGGCAGTTCTTGTCACAGGACCGATCATATTCCTGTATCCGTTTGTGCAGAAGTACTTCATAACCGGCATAACGATCGGTGCAGTCAAAGGATGATATGCAGCAGTCAGGATAGTTTATCCGATTTAAAAAAATTAAAATAAAGGAGGTCCCAAAAATGGCTAAATGTTTGAGGAAAATCATCACTATCGTATTGACCGCAGCCATGATACTCTGCGTAACGTCTTGCGGAGGAACGACAGATACAGGTACAACAGCCGGCACAAATACGCCTGCCGCCACTGACGCGGGTAACAAGACTCCTGCCGCAGGTGAAAGCACTGATGCCGAAGAGCCCAAACCGGGCATAGATACTTCCGAATTCCAGGAGATTACCTTTGTAACGATGGGCGATACCCCTACCAATGGAAGAATGGAAGCAGCGATGGAAAAGCTCAATGCCATATTCAAAGAAAGGATCAATGCAACAATGAAGCTCCAGTATGTCGAATGGGCAGACTGGCAGACACAATACAACCTGCTGCTGGCAAGCGGCGACAGCAGTCTGGACTTGATCGGCACAGCTACTGACTGGCTGAATGCCTGGGAAAATGTCAAAAAGGGCTCTTTCAAGGTACTGACGGAGGATATGCTGAAAACATACGCCCCCAACACCTGGGCGGCTGTGACGCCGAATCACTGGGATCAGTGCAGATACGATGGTAAAATCTATTTTATTCCTGAAGACCAGTATACGCAGTGGACCAATCATGGTTTCTTCTATCGCGGCGATTGGGCAAAGGAAGCCGGCCTTGAAAAGATATCGAGCTTCGAAGACATGGAAAAAGACATGGACGGCGTGCTTAAAAACCACAAGGGGGTAATACCGTGGGATGTGGCAGGATCTGCGAACCTTCCCATGCCTCAGTATTACATAAATGCATATACAAAACTGACCACCCTGCTTGGAACAGCTACAGGCAATTACAGCCTGTTCTTCATTGATCCGGCCGCTCCTTATACCGTGGCCAATCCTTTCTTTGACGGGACCACGCTCGACGATTTTGCCGTTATGATGAAGAGATGGTCCGACAAGGGTTTCTGGAGGGAAGACGCACTGAACTACACCGGAGTAACGCGGGATCTGTTCTACGCCGGAAAGACAGCCGTGGATCAGCACCATACCCAGACTTATATCTATGCTATAAGACAGAACATGGATGAAAAACAGCCCGGTTCGGATGCAAAGTTCTATCCGTTCTCAGAGACCAGCCGAAACCTGGTAAAGGACATAATAACCCATGGAGCCTGTGCTGTCGGTTTCAATTCAAAGCATGCGGAACGAGCGCTGATGGCATACGATCTTATCAGGAACGACAAGGAATGCTACAGGCTGTTCACTCTCGGAACAGAAGGCACCGACTATATAGTGAAGGATGGCGGGATGTTCGGAAGACCGTCCGGATTCGACGATGCCAAGGATGGTCTGGGCACTGATTTCTGGTGGGGCCGCAATGACTCTCTTGAACTGATCAATGAAAATATATACGGCGGGTATAAGAACCTGTTCAAGGAATTCAGCAGTTATGCGGTCGAATATCCCATAACCAAATTCGTTTTCGACCCTGCAAAGGTTCAAACACAGATCGCCGCGGTATCCGAAGTCTGCGCCAGCTATATTCCCAAGCTGTCCCTCGGTAAGGTGAAGGATCCCAAGGCGGAAACCGAGGCATTCAGAAAAGCCCTCAAGGATGCCGGCTATGATCAGATAAGCGCTGAAATACAGGCTCAGCTCACTGCTTTCAAGGCTGCTGAAGGCAAATAGACCGGTAAGCTGTAAACACAGCACTATGGTTAATATAGCGCCGCGGTAAGTGCTGTGCCGTTGTGAAGACAGTGCCATAGTTTAAAGGGTTGCCGCTTGAAAGCTGAAATTTTGTATTATAACAAGCAGCAACCCTTTTCCTTAAATTATAACTGAACAATGGCCTTAAACTAGTTAACTGCAGGTTATTCAAGGATGCTCCGCTGATTTCTTTAGGGGAGGGACACTACCGATGGGCAGAAATGTGCAAAAAACGGTTCGGAACTGGAAATTTTTCAGAGGGGAAGAATCCGGAGCGTGGTATAAAGGGTTTGATGATTCCGGCTGGCTGGATGTAGACATTCCGCACGACTGGTCCGTTGCAGAGCCGTTCAGCCGCAGGTACTCGAGCGGGACCGGTTATCTGCCGGGCGGGATCGGCTGGTACAGGAAGACATTCTTTTTACCCGAGGAGGCAAGGGGCAAAAAGGTATATATCACTTTTGAAGGCGTATATAATAACGCACAGGTATGGTGCAACAGCTATTACCTGGGGAAAAGGCCGTATGGCTACAGCAGCTTCATATACGACATTTCCGATTTTGTCTCCTTCGGTGAAGAGCGGAATGTTGTTGCAGTAAGGGTCAATCACCGGGACATAGCCGATTCCAGGTGGTATGCGGGCTCGGGAATATACAGGGACGTGTATGTTACGGTCACGGAGCACATACATTTCGATAATTACGGAATATTCATAACCACTCCGGAGGTATCGCGCGAGCAGGCTGCTATAAACGTAAGCGCACGATTGAGCAATGAGTCAGTAGAAGCTGCGCAGGTGTGCATAAAAGCGTATCTTATCGACAAGGAAGGAAATACGGTAGCCGAAGCTCTGATAACAAGAAGCCTGGAGGCAGGCGGTTCGGACGAAGCTGACCTGCAACTCCGCATTACGCAGCCCCGCCTGTGGTCGACGGAGACTCCGTACCTGTATACGGCAGTGACCGAAATCATCGAGGAGGGTGTATCGAAAGATCTTGTAAAAACGCCTGTCGGAATACGATGGTTTGAATTCAGTCCCAGCAGGGGCTTTTCACTGAATGGCGCCGGTATGAAAATCAAGGGGGTATGCGTCCATCATGATGCAGGCTGCCTTGGTGCGGCCGTACCTGAAAAGGTATGGTCCAGAAGGCTCGGATACTTGAAGGAGATGGGCTGTAATGCGATCAGAACCAGCCACAACCCTCCGGCGCCGTGCTTGCTCGATTTATGTGATGAAATGGGGTTTCTGGTTATAGACGAGGCCTTTGATGAATGGGAGGGCGCAAAAAACAAGTGGACGACAGGACATAATGTGTATCCGCCGGTACATTACGGCTATTACGAGGATTTCCCCCAGTGGGGAGAGACAGACATAATGGATATGGTTTTGCGTGACAGGAATCATCCTTCCGTTATTATGTGGAGCATCGGCAATGAGATTGATTATCCCAACGATCCATATTGCCACCCGGCCTTCCTTGTGATGACAGGCAACAATGATGCGGAAAAACCCGCGTCTGAAAGGTTGTATGATCCAAACAGGCCGAATGCCGAGAGGCTTGTCACGATCGCAGGACGGCTGGTACGCCGGGTAAAGGAATGCGATACGACGCGGCCTGTTACTGCAGCCGCGGCATTCCCTGAATTGTCCAATCTGACAGGTTATACTGCCCTGCTGGATGCAGTGGGCTACAACTATAAGGAAAATTTGTATGAGAAGGACCATCTAAAATACCCGGGTATGATTATATACGGAAGTGAAAATACGGCAGACTTTGATGCCTGGCTTGCCGTAAGGGACAGTGAATATATCTGCGCCCAATTCGTCTGGACAGGTATAGACTTTATGGGGGAGGCCAGGGGATGGCCGGTACGGATATCCAGATCCGGTTTCCTGGATCTTGCGGGGTTCAGAAAGCCGGGATATTATTACCGCCAGAGCTTGTGGACTTCGAAGCCCATGGCTTACCTCACTTCACGCAGAAAACGCGATAACGCGGCTGCCGGGATACAAGGCGAAGCTTCGGAACCTCGCGCTCCGGATACTGGTGAACCGCATTGGAACTGGAGCAAGGGGGACAAGGTTGAAGTTGTATGCTTTACAAACTGTGAGGAGGCCGAGCTGTTTATAAACGGGAGATCTGCAGGGACAAGGACGCTGAAGGATTATCCGCAGCGATACATGGTCTGGGAGATGGATTATGAACCCGGAAAGCTCGAGGTGTTTGCGCATATCGGAAATAGCGGTAATAACGCCAACCATGGCAATAATGCCAAATACTGTTGTTGCTGTGAGCTTCACACTGCCGGAGTTCCTAAAAAACTGTCCATGCGGTCGGATGCCGGGGAGCTTCGGCAAAACGGAACGGGCATAGCGCATATAGAGATACGGGTATTGGATGCTTCGGACCGTGAGGTATATCAGGCTGACAATTTGATATGTCTGGCTATGGACGGATCAGGTGAAATACTCGGTTTGGAAAACGGTGACGCCAGCGATCTGGAGCCTTATTGCTCGAGGCGCAGGAAGGCTTACCACGGCAGGCTGCTCGCTTATGTAAGGATTAATGATACTGCGGAGAGTCTCGTGGTAGAAGCCGAGGCGTCAGGGCTGGAGCCGGGTTATTTGGAATTGGTCTCAAAATAGTGCCGCATTCGTTTCCAGGAAGGGAAAGCAGTTATGAAAAAAGCATTTACTGTTTACGATATAGCCAGGGAGGCCCAGGTATCGCCTGCGACCGTTTCGCGAGTTTTAAACGGCAGCGCGAATGTCAGCGAAGAAAAGAGGGACAGGATAAGGTCGATAATTGAAAAGTACAACTTTGTTCCGAATGCCTTAGCCAGGTCTCTTATAAAGAAAGAGTCGAAGATGATAGGTTTCATTCTGCCCGATATCACCAATCCGTTTTTTGCCGCCGTGTTCCTCGAAGCTGAGAAATACGCCGTTAGCCTCGGGTATACGATATTGCTCTGCAATTTTATGAATGAAGACTTTTTGGACAGAACCGGTCTTGAATCCCTTTATCTTAAAACACTTGTAGAAAAGAAGGTTGACGGCATAATTATGATGGGGGGAAGAGTGAATGACTCGGATACCGTGCCGGAGCTTGCGGAGGAGATCAGAGAAATAATGGAGCAGGTGCCTGTTGTGATGATCAATGGCAGGATGGAAGGCGTCGATTGCTATAAAGTAATTGCGAATGAGAAAGATGGAATTATACAGCTTGTCGATTATCTATATCGTATAGGGCACAGGAAATTCGGGTTTATAGGCGGAAAGCCGGGCGTAACCTCGACAGATATAAAGCTCAGGGCTCTTCAGAAAGCCCTGAAGACATACAAACTAAAACTGAAAAAGGAATGGGTTGTAAACGGTACTTTCTCTATCAAAAGCGGCGCCGATACAATGAACAAGCTGCTTGACAACAAGGATATACCTACGGCTGTGCTGGCGGTCAACGACTTTGTCGCGGTGGGCGCGCTGAACGCCGCAAAAAAAAGAGGTTACAGGATACCGGAAGACATATCGGTTACGGGTTTTGACAATACCTATATCACGGACATCGTATCGCCAAGTATAACGACAGTGGATCAAAATTATGTCTTTCTCGGAAAAACCGCCGTAGATATAATCGTGAATCTTTGCAATGGAGGAAAAACCAATAAAATAAATAACATAAAGACAAGGATAGTCATCAAGGACTCCTGTACGGCAGTTTAGCCTTGGCAAATGCATTTATACAGGGTACAGCAGGCAACTTTCCTGTCAAATCGCAAATATATCCGCAAGCCTGATTTCCAATCCCTCAAAAACTTTTGACTTTACCGTCATATCACCTATAAAGGTATCGTGGTCCGATATATCATGCTTTTTGAAGTTATAGACTGAGACCTCTTTTTTGTCGGGATCGACGATCCAGTATTCCTTGACGTCGGTCTGCATATACAGGTCGAGCTTTTTGAGCATATCCTTCCGTCTGGTGGATCTCGACAATACCTCCACCGCCAACGTCGGAACGCCTTGATATTTTCCGGAGGCGTCGATCCTGTCGGTATCGCAGATGACAATGATATCAGGCTGCACGACGTTTATATTATCCTTTCCCTTTATAAGTGTGACGTCAAACGGCGAGGTCAGAGGCCGGCACTTTTTCCCTTTGAACCAGTTGTGAAATGCGGCAAGGATCTCGCCTACAGCCGTCTGGTGGTTATATGCCGGAGAGCTGAGCAGATAAACCTCCCCGTCTATGTATTCATATCTGAGATCCGAATTTTCCACCAGCTTGAGAAACTCTTCATAGCTGATCTTCCACCTGTCGTTATAGATGTAATTGGCGGCTTCTTCCGCTATTGCCGATCTTTCTTCGCACGGAACGATTTTCGCGATTTCGTAACCATTTCGGGTTACTATCACATCTTCCAGATCCGCTGCAATTTTAAGGTACTTTCCGAAGTTATTCTGTACCTCCGTTGAAGACACCTTCATTCCATCCACTTCCTTCCATATGTTAGCTATATTATATGTCAGCTTAGCTAACATGTCAAACTGTTGGCTAATTCGATATAAAGCATTGTATTTTAGCATATTCTGGAATAATATAGTATCGGGTATTATTGTTTTGGGGGGGTTATTTTGCAGGAAGCCTTGAAAATATACATAAAATATACGAATAAAGATTTGCGGGCGTACAGCTTTGCAATGACATATGGTAAACATGGGGGAGGCAGCCTTGTTTTGCTGGGTTTCCCGATATTGTTGTTTGCGATCGCTATAATTACCATTATTCTGGATCAAAGCCGTGGATTAAGAGAAACCCTCTTTTTAATGATCCCTCTACTAATTATTATCGGGATGATTCTGCTGCCGGGTTTGTTGATTTATCTCCTGCAGATTTATAGTTTCAAAAGAAGCAAATTGCTTGGTGGAGTTCAATGCTATGAATTTCATTGGGATCAGATCAGAAGCTCGTCCAGGAATGGATCGTTTTCAATAGCCTGGAGCGACATTTATAAGGTCAGGGAATTTAAACCATGCTTTCTGATCTACCAATCCCCGGCTAAAATCTATGTCATTCCCCGCCGGTGCTTCTCAGATCAGGAGCAATTGGAGCGGTTTTTATCAATACTTGAAGATAATGTCGACAGAAAGAAACTGAAAATCAGGAGATATCGCCTTGGTAAAAGCAGGCCTGATAGCAGCGAGGGCTTTATATATCCTGCTGCCCCGAAAGAAGATAATAACTGTGGTGAACAGTTGATGGAGATCGAACTCGTTATAACTAAAAAAGATTATATCGGTTATTTTTTCAGACAGTACTATACAAAACCGGTTGGGCTGGTAATCACGGGGCTTGGCGTCTATTTCATTTATAATTATATAAGTAAAGTCGCGGATATGGGCGTTGCTATAATCGGCTCACTTATTACAGGGGCTTTTCTTGTGTTTCTCATACCGGTAATTTTATATATAAATGCCTTAAGGCAGTTTGATAAGGATACCGTATACAGACAGCCATATTTATTCAGGTTTTTCGACGACTGTTATACTTTGGAGCATCCCTCGGGAAATAACCGGATCTTTTGGAGGGATCTTGTGAAGATTAATGAAACCAGGCAGGAGTACATATTCTTCATAACCACGCGTATGGTCCATTTTATACCGAAGAGAGTATTTGCGGGCAGGGAAGCGGATTTGCAAGCCCTGAGCAGCCTGATTAGGCAAAAAAGAAAAAATAAGAAAACTGAGGTGCCGATTTGAAAAAGGTTTTCTTTATCACGATGGTTATTGCATTGTTATTGGCTGCCGGCTGCGGGCAAAGAACCGGGACTGCGCTGACTGACGACGACGCCGGAATGGACGGTACTGCCCGAACGGATGCTACCTCTCAAATGGGGAGCGCGGCTTTGCAGCAGGGCGCCGGGAACAGCGGTACGGCTACTTCCGAAGCCTCCGGACAGCAGGGCGAAAACACTCCGCAGAGCAACGCGGGAGGTGTGGAGGCTGCCGTGGAACTACAGCCCGGAACAGAAAGCCCGGACACGGAGGCAATTTCCGCACAGCTCCCTACCGAGGTAATAGAATATCTTGTCAACAACGCAGAGAAGCTGGCAGCCGAATACCAGCCAGATTCTCCCGGGCTACCGGAACCCATAAGGATAACCGACACCTGCTCAATACTGGATTACGCAGCGGGAAAACTGGGTTCCGACAGTTACGACGACCTTACTGTCATAATCGAGGATTCGGGCAATACGGACGCTGAGACCGGTTCGGCTTCGCGCAGGCTGCTGGTGTTGACGAAGCGCGGGCAGGACAAATACGGCATTGTCAACTATAATCCCGGCTTCATACTAGGTGCGGAAGAAGGCGGAGTATTCGGGGATCCTTACAACGGTATTAGCATCAAAAACAATACATTATCCATCGTACATTACGGCGGAAGCAATTACAGATGGGGCTATGTACATGAGTTCGCATATGAGGACGGTATGCTCAAGCTGGTCAGGTTCACTGAAGATGACGAATTTACAGGCACGGGGAACGGCACAAAGGCAGTGTACGATTTCAGGGACTCCAACTTGAAACAATATGCCGAATATCTGGAGGGTTCAAGCGAAAAGCTCATTTATGAGTGCGCGATATCAAAGAGTGATTATTTGTTCAATGATTTCCGGATTGAAGATATTAATACTGCAAAAAATACAGCCAGGTTTCTGCCCGATCTTGGCGCATACGACTATTTGAACGGTACTGCTGTCCGCACACAAACCCCGCCGGACAAGGTGCTCGATATAATAAAGGAAGCCTGGTTTAACGATTTCAACAAGGTCGAATTTTCCTGGACGGAGGAGACACGCAGGAATTATGCCGGCGTCTGCTTTTTCGAACCGGCAGGGTATTATTACGAAAAAGGCGATAATACGCTGTACTATTGGAAGGTTGAGGCCGATGATACCGGGTACGTGCAGCATATTGTGCTTTTGAACAGTACTGATCCGGCAGGCGTGCCAATCTGCAATTTCTATTATTACAATGACAAAACGGGCGAAATAAACATATCGTAAGGCTTCGGAGACTTGCCAAGCTCATCGAAACATCGTAATATGAAAATATCCGATGGGGGGTTACAGATATCCTTGAAGGGCAGTATCCCGTGAAGGGCGTATTCCTTGGAGATACGTATCCCATGAAGGGCGGTATCCCTTGGAGGATAATATTCCGTTGGGTTTGATGAAGGAGGCAGGTCATGGATATTCCGAAAATGGTCAAGATAAGGCAGGCTTTTGACGCCCGGCATATAACAGATATAGAAGGCGCTGTTGCAGAACAGCTGGAGAGTCTGCGGCTCGAATCGGTCAAGGGAGCCAGTATTGCCATTGCGGTAGGCAGCAGAGGCATTTCCAATATAGACAGGATAGTAAGGTCAACAGTACTTTATATAAAACAGCAGGGCGGCAGCCCATTCATCGTTCCGGCAATGGGCAGCCACGGCGGAGCGACAGCCGAGGGCCAGAAGCAGCTGCTGGCAGGCTACGGAATAACCGAGGAACTAATCGGGGCGCCGGTTAGATCCTCGATGCAGGCCGTGGAGCTGCCCCAGGGAGACCTTGAAAACAGGGTGTATATGGACAAAATCGCCTATGAGGCGGATGCTGTTATCGTAATAAACAGGGTCAAGATACACACCGATTTTCACGGACCGACAGAGAGCGGCCTGATTAAAATGTGCGTTATAGGCCTCGGAAAACACAAGCAGGCATTGGAAATCCACAAATACGGCGTTTATGGACTGCGTGAGCTTATACCCAAAACGGCGCGCCAGGTTTTGAAAAGCGGCAAAATTATTGCCGGTATAGGTATAGTGGAAAATGCCTATGACGAGACCATGCTGATAAAGGCTTTGCGGCCGTCAGAATTCGAATGCGAGGAAAAAAAACTCCTGGACGTCTGCAGGACCAATATGCCAAGCCTTCCGGTAACCAGGCTGGATATCCTGGCAGTTGACCGTGTCGGCAAGAACATAAGCGGGACAGGCATCGATACCAACATCATAGGCAGGATCAGGATCGGCTCCGAAAAAGAGCCGGAATCGCCGTATATAAAAAACATAGTTTTTTCGGATATCACGGAGGAATCCCACGGAAATGCCGTCGGTATAGGCCTGGGAGATTTCATTACCAGGAAGCTGTTTGAAAAGATCGATTTCAAGGCTACCTATGAAAATGTCATAACAAGCACCTTTATCGAGAGAGGCAAAATACCTCTGATAGCCGACAACGACAGGCAGGCGCTGGAATATGCGCTTAGGATGTGCCGCTCCGTAAGTACGGACAGTATTAGGATGATCAGGATAAAGGATTCGCTCCATCTTGGCGAAATGTACGTAACTTCCCCTGTACTCGAAGAAATTAAGGATAAGGCGAATATTGAAATAGCCGGTGAATTTGTTGATATTACAGATGCTTCCGGCGAATTCATAAGCTTCTGAATTCCTCCCTGCCTGTATTCGTATACAGGCAGGGAGGTAAACTTCTCAATAGGTATTACTTTTCTTTAATGCTAAAAGGCTTGCCTGCTTTACTCCGCATACTAAACCGCCCATGTCGAAGTTCTTCCCGCAGAGGTCGTGCTTTAAGCCGCTTCAGCGGTCTATTTCACGTAATCCCTCCAGATGTGGACGGGCTGCCAGCCGAGCAGGCGTTTTGCTTTTTCGTTGCTCAAAAGCGTCTCGTATCCCTCGAGAGGCTTCCTGAAATCCTTGACGTCGGGATAGCATTCGGCCATGAGGTCTCTGCTCTTCATATCCATACTGGTTATGTCGGCGGCGATGTTCAATGCCACCGCACCGAGGCCGTCGGCTTCAACTGACAGCCTGAAGGCTGTCGCGGCGTCACGCGCGTCTATATAACTCCAGAGTATCCGTTTCCTGTTTTCGGGAGCGTGTATGAAGCCCGGAAATTTGCTGTAGTCGCCCGGTTCTATGACATTCCCGAGTCTTAGCGAGACCACCTGCATGCCGGTCCTGCGGTTGAACACCTCGGCGGCCGCTTCATTCACTACCTTTGACAGTCCATAGCAATCCTGGGGCAACTGAGGATGGTCCTCGTCGATAGGGACGTACTGGGGTCCGGAAGCGTTCAGCGCGAAACAGATCCCATAAGAGGATTCGCTCGACGCGATTGCGACCTTTTTTATCCCGAGACCTGCAGCTGCCTCGAGTATATTGTACGTAGACATCACATTATTTCTGTAAACCACTTCGTTCGGATGCTCTCCCGGGCGGGGAATCGCGGCGATGTGAACTACTGCGTCCGCATTTGACAATACCCCATAAACTTCTCCCAGGTTCTCGAGGTTTGCTTTGACAGTTTTGCATACTGCCTCCCTGGAAGGGTTGACATCTACGTTCAGCACATCGTAACCGTGTTCTGTGAATTCCTTAAGCACCCATAATCCAAGCTTTCCGCTTCCGCCTGTAACTATTACTCTTTTCATTTTTATATTCTCCCCGGTTTTATAATCTTACATTTATCTTTATACCCTGTCGGCCCGTCCATAAACGCCGACCCGACGGTATTCCTGTAGTTCTGCTTATTCTAGCATATTACGCCGGCTCGGACAATTAAAACCCGGGAAATAATGCCGTTACCGGCCATTTACGTCAGCCTGGAAGGCTGAATTCCATAAGCTCGCCGTCAGACGGTATATGTATCTGTCCTCCGATCCCGTTGGAAGCCGCGAAATCCGAGAGGGCTTTTCTTGTCAGCCTGCAATGGTTCCAGGCCTCCAGGTGCACGCAGACAACCCTCGCTCCCGGCAGCTTTCTGCATACTGCGAGAATATCCTGCGAATTCATTGTAATCGGCTTGCCGTACCTGAATCTCGCTTCGCCGCTGAAACTTATAACTACGTCCGGTTTGTAGCTTTCAAGTGTTTTTTCGATGCAGGAATAATAAACTGTGTCCCCGGTTATATATATGACCGGTTCGCCGGGCGCCGACAATACGAAGCCCGATACGGGGGCCAGCCTCAGCGCCGTCGCCCCGTACCCGTGCCTGCCTGCCGTGCGCGTAATGCGGATGCCCTCCCACTCAGTGCCTTCAAGGACGGCATATACTTTTTCAAAACCCTTATCCTTCAGTCTGTTTTCATCTTCCGGCTGGCAGAATACCGGCCGGTCCTTCGGTAGTAGTTTTGAGGCGGCTTCGTCGAAATGATCCCTGTGCATATGGGTTATTATCGCAGCATCATAATCGAGTACGGTTTCAATAGGAACCGCGAGCTCTGCAGTCGGGTTCCAGCTCTTGTCCGGGACATCCGGTATGGGCTGCATGGAGCCTTTTTGGCTAAGCATGGGGTCGACTAGTATATTTTTACCGTTTATCCCTATTATAAAAGTCGCGTGGCGGATATGACGAAATTGCATGTTTTGTACTCCCTGTTCCTGTGATATTATCTATTATAGAACGGCAGCTCATTGAGCCGGGTAAGATTTCAGCCGGATCAACTTGAGCGGTGAAAGGATTTTTCCATTATGATCGATCAGACCGATATGGAGATAATCAGGCTCCTGTCCGAGAACTCGAGGATGCAGTGGCAGGAGATAGGGGAAAGGGTACATCTCACGGGCCAGGCTGTCAGGAACAGGATAAACAGGCTCGAGAAGCTTGGGATAATCGAAGGCTACACTGTAAAGCTCGATCGTGAAAAGCTGGGCGAATGTGTAACGGCTTTTGTTACGCTATTTATGAAAACGACCGACCACATAGCTTTCAGAAAGTATATCGCCGAAAATGAACTCGTGACGGACGCACACAGGATAAGTGGGGAAGGCTGCTATATGTTCAGGGTCGAGACTTCCGACCGGCAATCCCTCAATGAGCTTCTTGACGATATACTGAAATTCGGCAATTACAGGCTGAACCTGTCAATAGACAAGATCAAATAAAGCTGTTTTGAAGGGTTATGCGCATTATGGCTTCCAAGCGGCAGGGAAGCATAGTATACTGTAGTTTATCGGGTCCATCGAATATGGGGACCTATTGCAGCAAAACATATCGATTATAAGTAAAAGAGGAGGTACTATGAAAAAATTCATTCTGATACCCGATTCATTCAAGGGAACTATGTCGTCGTCGGAGATCTGCTCGATAATGGAGCAGACGCTCCATAAATGGTACCCGGAGGCTGAAATAGCCGGCGTGCCTGTTGCTGACGGAGGAGAGGGAAGCGTTGACGCTTTTCTGACTGCCGTAGGTGGCGAAAAGATACAAGTAACCGTAAAAGGCCCGTATTTCGAGGATATATCTTCCTTTTACGGCATACTGCCGGACGGCACCGCGGTGGTCGAAATGGCGGCGGCAGCCGGTTTGCCGCTGGTCGGCGACAGGCTCCATGCGGAGCAGACTACAACCTATGGCGTCGGACAGTTGATGCTGCATGCGATCGGGAAGGGCTGCCGGAAAATTATACTGGGTCTGGGAGGCAGCTGTACGAATGACGGCGGGACCGGAGCTGCTGCGGCATTGGGCGCGGTATTCGGTGATGCGGACGGAAAAAGCTTCGTACCTGTCGGAGCGACCTTGAAGGATATTCAAAGTATCGATATGACCGGGATAAACGCAAGACTTGAGAATATAGAAATAATCGCAATGTGCGATATCGACAATCCCCTGTGCGGGCCGAACGGCGCGGCGGCGGTATTCGGGCCACAGAAGGGAGCCGATGCGCAGACTGTAAAGCTGTTGGATGAGGGCCTTTTCCACATGGCTCAGGTGATCAGACAAAATAACCTGTCCGATATACTCGAGCTGCCGGGGGCAGGTGCGGCAGGAGGCTTCGGCGGTGGCGCGGCGGCATTCCTGGGAGCGCGTCTGCAGATGGGTATCGATACGGTACTCGATGTTGTGAATTTTGATGCTTTGTTAGCGAGGGCCGATCTCGTAATCACAGGCGAGGGAAAGATAGATCACCAGTCTCTGCGCGGCAAGGTCGTAGTCGGAGTTGCGCGCAAGGCTAAGAAAGCCGGTGTGCCTGTCATTGCTGTTGTGGGAGATATAGGAGACAACGTAGAGCAGGCTTATGATATCGGAGTTTCGGCGATATTCAGTATAAACAGGATGGCCATACCGTTCAGCCAGGCGAAGACCAGGAGCAGGGAAGACTTGAAGGCGGCTATGGACAACCTTACCCGATTCATGCATTTATGGACGGCATGATTTGCTGCAATGAAACAGAGAATTGACTTTCGATGGAGAGCGGCAGACCGGTTCCAATTTTACCCACGCAAAACGAAAGCATTTCGGAGGGCACAATGTTTGATGTAACGGCTCTGGGAGAGCTTCTGATCGATTTTACACCGCAGGGTATATCTGAAAATGGGAACCCGCTTTTTGAAAGGAATCCCGGGGGAGCCCCGGCAAATGTGCTTGCGGCTCTCTCCAGGCTCGGGGCGGACACAGCTTTTATAGGCAAGGTCGGAAACGATCAGTTCGGCAGGTTCCTGCGGGATTGCCTGCTCCAAAATCATATAGATACGACGGGTCTGAAGGTTAGTGACAAGGTTAACACGACGCTGGCTTTCGTACATCTGACGGAAGCCGGCGACAGATCCTTCAGCTTTTATCGCAACCCCGGAGCGGACCTTATGCTGGAACCGTCCGAAATCCCGGAAGCCATCATAGCCGGTTCCGGCGTCTTTCACTTCGGTTCGCTCTCGCTTACGGACGAACCTGCCAGGAGTGCAACGTTAATGGCGTTGAAGCTCGCCAAAGACAACGGTGTCATTATCAGCTATGATCCGAACCTCAGGCCTCCGCTGTGGAAATCGCTTTCCGACGCCGGGCGTGAAATCAGGCGCGGCCTGGAATATGCCGATATACTTAAAATCTCCGAAGAGGAGCTTCTTTTCATTACGAAGGAAAGCGACCTCGAAAAAGGGAGCAGGGTTCTGTCCGATATGGGCATCGGTCTGATATTTGTTACGTTGGGACCGAAGGGCACATTTTACAGGCATGGCAGCGATACGGGCAGACTTGATACATATGACGTCAAAGTAGTGGATACGACAGGCGCGGGGGATGCTTTCCTCGGCGGCGTACTGTTCGGTCTGAAAGGGAAAAAACGCGGTGAGCTTGCTGCGCTGGGCAAGGACGAAATAGAGAGGATTACAGACTTTGCCAACGCGGTCGGCGCGCTTACAACGACGAGAAAAGGAGCGATCCCTGCCGTACCCGCCATCGATGAAGTACTAAGGTGTATGAAAAATATACCGAAGCTGGCTTTATAATTCGCCCCCTCTCCAGAGTATGTGTATATGGGTCGGGTGGTTGGCGTACAGCGGGTATTCCGTTGCTTCGATTGACTTCGGTATTCTTATATTATATAATGATAGCGCTACCATATCTAAAAGCATATCACAGAGGAACAATAAAATGGCTACAATGAAGGATGTTGCAAAGGCGTCGGGTGTTTCGCTCATTACGGTGTCGCGCGTTATCAACACGCCACAGCTGGTGGCTGAGGAAACGCGGGCCAAGGTTGAGACAGCCATGAACCGGCTTGGTTTTTTGCCGAATCACGCCGCCAAGGCGCTTGCGCAAAAAAATACCCGCACGGTGCATCTGTATGTGCCAAGATTCATGGGCTTGTCTGAGCCTTTTATGATGAACCTGATAGTAGGCGTGAGCGAAGAGCTCAGCAACGCGTATTATATGTTCCTGATACGCAGAGATCTGGAGTTCAACCAGAGATGCGACGGCGTGATAGTGACCGGACTGGCGCTTAACGAGGAAAATATTTTCTCGGAAAAATTAGGCGTTCCTTTCGTTCTGTTTGGAAAAACCGACAGGGATATCGACTGCATTGATATAGACAATGAGAAAGGCGCTTACGCCATGACCGAACACATCCTTTCGAAGGGACACCGCAAAATAGGTTTCCTGATGTTGAACGTCAACCAGAGATACGCGTATGAGCGCCTCGGCGGATACAGGCGCGCTTTGGAGGACAAAGGGCTAGCGTTCGATAAAAATCTTGTAAGATACGCGAATCCAACCGAACAGGATGCATATGAAAAGGCTTGTGAGCTTTTTGCCGACGGCAGAACGACTGCGCTGTTCTGCTGTAACGACCTGTTGGCGGTCGGGGCGTTCAGGGCGGCGGAGAAGCTCAACCTTAAAATACCGCAGGACATATCGATAACAGGCTTTGACGGCTTGATCTTCGACCTGCTCCCCAAGGTCCCCCTGACTACGGTGAGACAGCCGGTCTACGAGGCAGGCAGGGCGCTGGCTGCAAGGCTGCTGGACAGATTGAGAAATCCTGAACTGCCCTATGAGAAAACCAACATATTACCTGAGCTTATCGTCAGAAATTCCGTAGGAACGGCCCGTACCGATCTATAAACACCTTACGACTTAACAAACACACGAGGAAATTCATAATAAAACACGTCCGATACTAAAGCGGCAAAGCATGATAAAAGCTTTTGTTTTTATAAATGATAACGCTAACATAAAGGAGAGCTGACGAATGCAGGTAAAGTATGGCTTTAGCGATAACCATGAATTCGTTATCGAAAATTATGACAGGGCGAAAACCTTTTCAAGCTTCCTGCCCGGTATAGCCGGTGTTGACGGTATTCCCATGTGGTCGTTTTATGTGAACAGAGGCCAGGTGATGGGAAGCTTCGGGGTCAGGGACAAGGATGGGGTCATCATGGAGTTTTTCCCTGCCAATGTCATGTACAGGAATATCGAGCGCCAGGGCTTCCGGACCTTCATCCGCAAGGACGGTAAAGTGCATGAGGCCTTCTCGTCGGCATCGGACGATTCCTGCGTCAGGAGTCTTTCCATAGGTCAGAACCTCATCAGGATATCTGAAAACAATGCGGCGCTTGGGCTTAACATCACTGTCACTTATTTTACGATGCCAGGGGAGAGTTTTGCCGCGATGGTCAGGAAGGTCGAGATCGAAAGAACGGGTCTTTGCGGAATGGCCGTGGACGGAGAAATACCGGGCGAGGTTGGAGTAACGGGCGAGACAGTAGTACCAAGTGAAGCGGAAGTGCCGGTTTCGGCGGGAATATCAGGCGATATGGAGATTCTTGACGGTCTGCCGCAGATATTACCTGCAGGTATCGGAAACTCCGGGTACCAATCGATGTCGAATCTGGCCAGGGCCTGGTTCGATGTCTGCAACAGCGAAAACGGCATCGCCTTTTACAAGGTAAGGGCGAGTATAGCCGATACAACGGAAGTGGACGTATCGAAGTCAGGCAACTTCTATCTTTCGTTCACCAATGCAGAAGGTGGCTTGATTCCTCCAATATTCGATATGGATGTGATATTCTCCGGGAATACGGCGCTGACAAAGCCGGACGGCTGGGATTGCACCGTTGCGGAGCTGCGCTTAAGAAGACAGGTACCCGAAAACAAGGTTTCGGGCGGCTTTACGGGCGCAAGGATCGCTTTCCCGCGTGCCGGGCAGGATCCGACGGCAGCTCCCTCGCGTGACACCAGGTTCGTGCTGTATACCATGATTGGCCACGTTTCAGATATAGAGCTGCTTAACGGCAGAAAAGACATATTTACTCCGGAGTATATGGAACGAAAGGAAGAGGAGGCCGTAAGGTTGGTCGGGCAGCTTACTGCAGATACCTTTACGAAGACTGCCAACCCTCTGTTTGACAAATATATTGAGCAATCCTACCTGGACAATTTTCTTAGGGGCGGCTATCCCTGCGTGTTTGCTGACAGCGACCGCTGCGGCGCGGCTTCCTGCCCGGCTTCCGGCAAAGCCTCCGGAGACAAAAGCACGGTATACCACCTGTATTCGCGCAAGCATGGCGATATAGAAAGGGAGTATAACTTTTTTTCGCTCGAACCCTCCTATTATTCACAAGGCAATGGCAATTTCAGGGACGTGAACCAGAACAGGCGAAACGACGTACTAATAAAGCCGCAGGTCGGCGATTTCGACGTAAGGCATCTGATGAGTCTTATCCAGGCCGACGGCTACAATCCTCTGCTCGTTAAAGGCTGTACGTTCAAGTTGAAAAAAAGCGCCCGGGATCGTATCCTTGAGCTTGTGCGTACACAGAAGGATGATGTCGGCAAGGTACTTGCATCAAGCTTTACGCCGGGCGGGCTGATTTCCTGCGTCGAGGCAGCGGCTGCCGGGCTCTCGGTCTCGCGCGAAGAATTTCTCTGCAGGGTCCTGGCAGCCTCGGACCAGGAATTTGAAGCCGAATTCGGGGAGGGTTATTGGAGCGACCACTGGACATATAACATGGATCTTGTTGAAGCTTATCTGAAGATATACCCGGATCGTAAGGAAAGTCTGCTGTTTGACGATAATACGTACCGTTTTTTCTACAGCCCTGTTTATGTCCTGCCAAGGTCGGAAAAATATGTGTGCGTGAACGGCAAGGTTCGCCAGTACGGGGCTGTTTGGCACCTTGACAAGGGGAATCGGACGAACGGTGAAAAAACCGGCGGGAATGCATCTTCAAAGGCTGTCACCGACAATGCTTCGCACTGGCTGAGGACGAAAAACGGAAGCGGAGCCGTATATGAGACGAATCTTTTTGCCAAGCTGATTTCCCTGACGGTAAACAAATTCACAAGCCTCGATCCCTTCGGATTGGGTATTGAAATGGAGGCGGGCAGGCCCGGATGGAACGATGCCATGAACGGGCTGCCGGGGCTGTTCGGCTCCGGCCTCAGCGAGACGATCGAGCTTAAAAGGATAATAGACTTTCTTAAAGATGCCTGCGGCAGGTTTGACCGAAAAATCGCACTCTATGCCGAGGCCGCGGGGCTGATGGTCAATACTGCGGAGCTTTTGGACAGGAATCTGTCAGGGGAGCTTTCGGATTTCCGTTATTGGGACGATGTGTCGGCATTGAAGGAGGAATACCGAAGGCAAATAAGTGATGGTATCGAAGGAAAGGAAACAAGCTTCGATACAGGCGAACTGCTTTACATATTCGAGAAATTTGGTAAAAAGCTCGAAAATGGGCTGGAACGCGCTCTTGCCCTCGGAAATGGCATTTACCCGACCTATTTCTCATATGATGCCCTGGAATACAAGGAGATAGAGGGAAGGAAAAATCCGGTCAACGGATATCCAGCCGTCGAAGTGGAAAGGTTCGGCTTGAAGCCGCTGCCCCTTTTCCTGGAGGCGCCAGCAAGGATGCTGAAGACTTTGCGCGATCGCTGCAGCGCCAGGACGCTGTATGGACTTGTCAAATCGAGTGGGCTATACGACGGCAAGCTCAAAATGTACAAGACCTCTGTCCCGTTGGAGGGGGTAAGCTTCGAGGTGGGCCGCCTGATGGCATTTACCCCGGGCTGGCTTGAGAGAGAGGCGATCTTTATGCATATGGAGTATAAGTACCTGTATGCTGTATTAAAGTCGGGACTTTACGACGAATTCTTTACGGACATCAAAACCATGCTGACGCCCTTTATGAAGCCGGAGGTTTACGGCAGGAGCACACTCGAGAATTCCTCCTTCATCGCGAGTTCGGCCAATCCGGACGAAGAGGTGCACGGACGGGGATTTGTGGCGCGGATGACCGGTACGACGGCCGAACTGCTGTCAATTTGGTTTCTCATGATGACGGGGGAAAATGTTTTCCGCTGTGAGGGAGGGGAACTGTCGCTTGCCCTTAACCCTATCCTGCCAGGCTGGTTATTCGATGAGGAGGGGAAAATCCTGTTCAGGCTCCTGGGTAAAACCCTTGTCACATACATCAATCCGCTTAAAAGAAATACTTATGGTGAAAATGGCGTAAAGCCGGTAAAATATGCAATCAGGTATGACAGCGGCGAAACGGTCTTTATAAGCGGCTCCGTCGTACCGGCCCCATACGCGGAACCGATTCGGAATTGTAAAGTTACAGACATCGAAATAATATTAAGTTAACGAGACAAATGAATCCAGCCCAGGGGGATAGCTTTGGCAAGTGTGCTCCTGGTGGAGGATGTCGCGGTGCTAACTTTATTTGATATTCGATCGTAAAATATGTTAAATGCTAACAACAATGAGAATATTGGAGGTCGAATAAATGGAAGCGTTCAATATCAATAGCAACCCAAAGACAGTCGGCAGGGGACTCTCGAAATTCGTACTGCTGGGCGTCGTGATCCTTGCGGCAATTATCCTGCTGACGTCCATCTTCGGTTCCGTACCCGCGGGATATGTGGGTATAACCGTAACAATGGGCTCGGTTTCGCCGATGGTCCGCAATGAAGGTATGTACATGAAACTGCCTTTCGTCCAGACAATAAGGATGATGGAGGCAAGGACGCAGAAGGTGGAGTGGAACAGCCCGGATACTCCCATAACGGCGGCGAGCAAAGACCTTCAGGATGTATACATTCTTGCGGTGGTCACGTATCATATATCGCCGGACAAGGCGCCGAGGATATTCCAGACCATAGGTCTCGATTATGCCGACAAGAAGGTGATCCCGTTAACCTTGAACGCGATCAAGACGCACACTGGAAAGTACAATGTGGCTGAGATACTGAACAACCGTGAAAAGATAACGAACGACGTCAACAAGGACGTGGCGGCCCAGTTGCTTGCCAATGATATAATCCTCGAAAACGTATCGCTGGTGAATATAGACTTCCGGAAGGAATACAAGGACGCCATCGAACAGAAGCAGATAGCCGAGAAGCAGGTGGAGACGCAGCAGTATACGCTCAACAAGCAGGCGCTTGAAGCGCAGCAGCAGGTAAAGAAGGCCGAGGCGGACAAACAGGCCAAGATCCTTGCGGCCGAAGCGGAAAAACAGGCCAAGATACTCGAAGGCGAAGGCATAGAAGAATTCAATAAAAAAGTAACGCAGAGCATTACGGAGCAGCTGTTGAAGTATAAGGAACTGCAGAACCAGGAGAAATCTATCGACAAGTGGAACGGGCAGTATCCCTCGGTAGTGGCGGGCGGCGATTCGATACCGCTGATACAGATGCCGGCTTCGGCTGCGGACGGCGGAACCAAGGCCGGCGCTACCGGCGGACAGGAGGGTTCCGGCAATTCGGGCAAGACTGCAGCCGTGGGCAATTGAACAGTTGAAAAACAGCTCTGCTGGCGCCTGTGTTCATAGAACAGGTAATTCAATATTAACGAACGGGAGGGAGCAAGCTTGAAAAAAATAAGAATAATTCAGACTGCAAAAGACACAGGCGACAGGTTGACTGAACGGTCGGCGGTCATGCCTGAAGTCGCAGCTTCCGCAAAAATTGTTTTAAAGCCCGAACGGACCTACCAGAAGGTCCTGGGCTTCGGAGGAGCATTCACGGAAGCCGCGGCTTATACCTATAGCCGCATGAAGCCGGAACTGAGGGAAGAAATACTCAGGAAGTATTTCGACCCCGATGAGGGCATCGGCTATTCCATCGGCCGCATACACATGAACAGCTGCGATTTCTCGCTCGGGAATTATACTTATGTCGGGGATAAGGACGAGAGCCTTGAGACTTTTGATACGTCAAGGGAAGACAAGTGGGTGATCCCCTTTATCATGGAAGCGGCCGCAGTTAAAGGCGAAAGCGTCAAATTCCTTGTCTCGCCCTGGAGCCCGCCGGGCTGGATGAAAACCAACGGCGAGATGAACAACGGCGGGAAGCTTCTTCCGCAATACCGGGAGGTTTGGGCCAGGTATTACGTCAAATTCATAAAGACTATGAGGTCTAAAGGCGTAGATATCAGGTCTGTTACGATACAGAACGAACCCGCCGCCACCCAGGTTTGGGATTCCTGCATTTGGTCTGCGGAAGAAGAAGGCCTGTTCATAAGGGACTATCTGGGGCCGATATTTGAAGCGGAAGGCCTTTCGGATATACATATTTATTTCTGGGACCACAACAGGGATATTATTGTTGATCGCGCATCCGGCACCAAGTCTGTTCCGGGCGCGGACAAATATATCTACGGCATTGCTGATCACTGGTATTGCTCTGAAGAATTCGGGAATCTGACGAAAGTGCATGAAATGTTCCCGGACCTTCATTTCCTTTTCAGCGAAGGCTGCCCTGAGGGCGGTGTGCAGCTGGGTTCATGGCATACCGGAGAGCGGTATGGAAGGAACATAATAGGGGAATTCAACAACTGGCAGGAAGGCTTTATCGACTGGAATCTCGTGCTGGACGAGACCGGCGGGCCCAACCATGTCGGGAACCTGTGCGATGCGGCGATCATCGCCGATACGAAGGAGCAGAAATTATATTATAACAGCTCCTATTACTATATCGGACAGTTCAGTAAATTTGTAATGCCAGGCGCTGTAAGAATCGGAGCGGAATATGCCGCTGGCACCGCCTCCGTGTTGAAACAGGTGGCTTTCATGAATCCGGACGGCTCGGTCGTCATGGTAGTCATGAATGAGACCGATAATGAGGAAAGCTTCGCAGCGGAGCTCGGCGAAGACAGCGTAGCTTATACGATGCCGCAGCATTCGATAGCAACGTTTGTTTTCGGGAAATGAAGAATTTGGAACAAAACACTAACTGTTACGCCAGCAGATATGCGATCAGTTCATAGAGAGGGGCATTTATATAGGAGATTACCTTTATACATTTTCTCAGGACAGACTGGAGGTCCATAGTCACAAGACGCTGAAAAAGGCGGGCAGTCTCGGCTTTTGAAAAATCAGCGGGTTCTTTTGGCCAAGTTGTATTATTTTCCAAGGAGGTATATCATAGAGGGTATAAATCCCGTTAAAAACGGGTATTATCTAAACGCAATATGCGATAAGGAGATGTAAAAAATGGCTTTTGCTACATTGAAGGTTCAGGAAAGAGCTGAGAAACCGCAGGTATCACGACGTAATGGGTTTATTCCCGGCGCGATTTTCGGCGAGGGGATCGACAAAGGTATTTCGGTTAAGTTCGAACAGGCTCAATTTGCAAAGGTGCTCAAAAACCACGTGAAAAACGCAAAGCTGCAGTTGGAACTCGGGAGCACGAACAGGCTCTGTCTCGTAAAGGATGTGCAGAAGGACGTAATCAGCGGAAAGATCCTGCATGTCGATTTCCAGGCTGTTTCGGAAAATGAGGTCGTAAGACTCAAGATCCCTATCAATTATGAGGGCGTACATCAGCTGGAAGCCAAGAAACTGCTGCTGCTCCCCAATGTGACCGAACTCGAGGCCGAAGGAACGCTCAGCGTACTGCCGGAATCCATAAATATCGACGTGAGCGGGAAAAAGCCGGGAGACAAGATTTACACGAAGGATCTGAACCTTGCCCCGGGTATCAAAGCGCATATCGAAGAAGACAGCATTCTGGCTGTGGTAACTTCACACAAGGAAGCCGCCGAGGAAAAGACCGAGGCTGCTGCTGCGGAAGCTTAAGGCTGTTGTAAAATCAAAGGTGCTGATAAATAAAAATTCGCGACTGATTAAATAAGGTGAAAAGGATCCCTCCGGAATAGGCAGATCGCTCTGCAGTTCCGGGGGGATTTTTGTTTCCTATTTCTACACAATATCTACACAAAATCTACACAACCTTTTTATATCATGTCTGTATAAACCGAAGTCGGAGCATGTTTTATAATTCGGAGGCAGATATGGATCAGAAAATATTGCGCAAGGTTCTCCAGATCGGCGGCATGACATGCACAAGCTGTGAAATGAGAATAGAGAACAAACTGAGGAAGCTTGAAGGCGTTTCCGATGCAAAGGCGATCTACAGCAGTTCCAATGTCTATGTGACGTACGACGCCAGTGTCGTCACGCTTGACCGGATCGTGGAAGAGATCGAAAAACTCGATTACACTGTTAAAAACAAGAGCGGCGGCCAGCAGGCAGCAAATATCCAGGATAATAAAAAAAGCCGGGGGATATTCGGAAAAAATAAGGAGGACAAGTCCGAAAATAATAACGGGCAGACCTCCGAGGGTAAGCTGCCAATAAACCAACTGCTGGGTATAGGCATCATCATCCTGGCGCTTTATCTTATCATTAAAAACACAATAGGCTTCAATTTCATACCCCAGGTGAACCAGAACATGGGCTACGGCATACTGTTCGTAGTCGGCCTGATCACCTCGCTGCATTGCGTTGCAATGTGCGGAGGCATCAATCTTTCACAGTGCGTTTCCTACAGGCAGGACACGGGGGATACGGGAAAGCTGGCAAAGGTCAAACCAAGCCTGCTGTATAATACGGGAAGGGTGATATCCTACACCATACTCGGAGGCATCGTAGGCGCACTGGGCTCCGTCGTGAGCTTCTCAGGCACGGCTAAAGGCGTCATCGCAATACTTTCCGGTGTCTTTATGGTAATAATGGGCCTCAATATGCTCAATATTTTCCCGTGGCTTCGTAAGCTGAATCCGAGGATGCCAAAGATATTCGGAAACAAGATCCATCAGAACGGCGGCAAGTATGGCCCCTTCTATGTCGGACTACTTAACGGACTCATGCCGTGCGGTCCTCTGCAGGCAATGCAGATTTACGCGCTGGGAACCGGCAGTGCTTTGGCAGGAGCTTTGTCCATGCTGTTCTTCAGCCTCGGCACTCTGCCGCTGATGTTCGGATTGGGGGCTTTGAGCTCATTCCTGAGCGGTAAGTTCACGCACAAGATGATGAAGGTAAGCGCTGTACTTGTCATGGTGCTAGGTATTATAATGCTTAACAGAGGGCTCAATCTGTCGGGCTTCAACATAGGCGGCGCTGTCTTCGCTTCATCCACAGCTTCCGCGTCGGGCAATGTGGCGCAGGTTTCAGGCAACGTGCAGACAGTAACGACGACGCTTCAGCCGAACAGCTATACACCCTTCATAGTACAGAAGGGCATCCCCGTCAAATGGACGATAAAAGCTGACGCTTCTACAATAAACGGCTGTAACGGAACAGTGACGATACCAAAGTACGGTATCTCACAGAAGCTTGTCCCGGGCGATAACGTGATCGAGTTCACGCCGGATGCGGAAGGCAATATCCCGTACACCTGCTGGATGGGCATGATAAGCAGCAATATAAAGGTAGTCGCAGATGTGAGCAAGGTAACGCAGAGCGATATAGACCAGTCGCAAAGCCAGGGCTCAGCTTCCGGCGCAGGCGCCGGCGGCTGCTGCGGAGCGACTCCGCCCGGGTTTGCCAACGGAAAGATACCCGTCGACAATATCCAGACCGCAAAGCAGAACGGCGATACGCAGGAGATAACGGTCACAGTGGACAATAACGGTTATACACCGGCTGCATTCGTAGTACAGAAGGGCGTGCCGGTAGTCGTGAAATTCAAGACAAGTCAGCTGAGTGCCTGCAATTCGAGCGTATTCTTCCCCGAGTTCAACGGAGGGATGGATCTGACAAAGCAGACTGAAACGCCCGCGCTGCCGGCTGACCAGGATTTTACGTTCCAGTGCAGCATGAATATGTTACATGGCTATGTAAAAGTGGTAGATAATATAAATGACTTCGATACGGCTTCCGTAAAGAAGGCGATCGAGAATTACAAACCTGCGGCCGGAAGCACCGGCGGCGGGGGCTGCTGCGGGTAAGCAGAAGGAAAGCCATGTGTGCCGGTTTACGGGACATTAGTTGAAATAGTGCCGGCTGACTTCATACAGGGAACATATGCGCAGAGCTAAAGAGAGGTCAGCCGGCGGAATAATAATAATTCGCTTAACTAAACTATTAATAGGAAGTGACGTAATGATCCGGAAGGAATCGCTTAACATATCTGGAATGTCCTGTGCGGCATGCGCCGCCAGAATCGAGAAGGGTCTGGGCAGGCTCGATGGCGTAAGTTCTGCAAACGTCAATTTCGCCATGGAGAAGGCGACCGTCGAGTTTGACGACAAGCAGGTAGGCATTCAAAAGTTTGAAGAGGTCATCAATAAATTAGGTTACGGAGTAATAAAAAAGGATGAAGCAAATGCAAACAAGGCTGTCCTCAATATAACAGGCATGACCTGCGCCTCCTGCTCGGCAAGGGTCGAAAAAAAGCTTTCAAAGCTTGAAGGCGTAAGAACGGTAAACGTAAATCTGACTACCGAAAAGGCAACGGTGGAGTATGATCCGTCGAAGCTGAAGCTCTCGGATATGGTCAAGGCTGTAAAGGATATCGGATACGGGGCAGAGAAGGCGGAAGAGGTCTCGACGGACCGTGAAAAGGAACAGAGGGAAAAGGAGATCAGGACGCTCAAGACGACGCTTGTGGTTTCGATTGTGCTGAGCTCGCCTCTGCTGCTTGCAATGATACTTTCCGTATTGGGGATAGATGTACCGTTTCTGCACAATCCGTATTTCCAGCTGATCATTGCCACACCGATACAGTTCGGCATAGGTTACCGTTTTTACAAGCATGCATATCTGGCGCTGAGGTCAGGAAGCGCCAACATGGATGTGCTTGTGTCGATGGGCACCTCGGCGGCATATCTCTACAGCTTATATAACGTATTCTTCGAACCGCCGAAGATGGGTGGAATGAAGGACCTTTACTTCGAGGCCGCCGCAGTGATAATTACACTGATACTCCTTGGCAAATACCTTGAAGCCGTGGCCAAGGGCAAAACCTCCGAAGCTATAAAGAAGCTTATGGGACTGCAGGCAAAAACGGCGAGGGTAATAAGAAACGACGAAGAAACCGACATACCGATAGAAGAAGTGGAGGTCGGAGATATCGTTGTAGTCAGGCCGGGAGAAAAAATACCGGTCGACGGGAAAATACTCGAGGGCAGCTCCGCTATCGACGAGGCGATGCTTACCGGCGAAAGCCTGCCGGTCGAAAAGAAGCCGGGCGATTTTGTAATAGGAGCTACCATTAACAAATTCGGCGCCTTCAAGTTTGAAGCGACCAAGGTAGGCAAGGACACGGCTCTTTCACAGATCGTAAAGATGGTGGAGGACGCACAGGGCTCCAAGGCCCCCATTCAGAAGATCGCGGACAAAGTTTCCGGGATATTCGTTCCGGTAGTCGTCGGGATCGCTTTGGCAGCATTCCTTATCTGGTACCTTTCTACGGGTGACTTCACGAAGGCTATAGTCAGTGCCGTTTCAGTCCTCGTAATAGCCTGTCCGTGCGCTTTGGGACTTGCGACGCCGACTGCCATCATGGTCGGCACGGGAAAAGGCGCGGAGAACGGTATACTGATAAAGGGCGGGGAGCATCTTGAAACCGCCTACAAGCTCAACGCGGTCGTACTGGACAAGACCGGCACCATCACGAAGGGACAGCCCGAAGTGACAGATATAGTCACGCTGGGCGCGCTTGACAGGAAGACTGTTTTGAAATATGCTGCAATAGCAGAAAAGAAATCCGAGCATCCACTGGGCGTAGCGATCTATGAGGACGGTAAAAAGGATGCGGGACCGATACCCGATCCGGACCGCTTTGAGGCGATCCCGGGACGCGGCGTACTCGCGGGAATCGGAGACAGCAACGTTTATATAGGCACTCGAAAGCTGATGCTCGAGCAGAACATCGGCATGGGTTCGATGGAGAAAACACTCACAGAGCTTGAGGACGAAGGCAAAACTGCCATGCTGATGGCTGTAGACGGCAAGCTTGAAGCTGTTATAGCCGTTGCCGATACATTGAAGGAAAACTCACAGGAAGCGATTGCGGATCTTCAGAAGATGGGCATCGACGTTTACATGATAACAGGTGATAACAAGCGGACGGCAAATGCCATAGCAAAACAGGTGGGGATCTCCAACGTACTGGCTGAAGTCCTCCCCGAAAACAAAGCCCAGGAGGTTGAAAAGCTAAAGAAGGCCGGCAAGGTGGTCGCAATGGTCGGAGATGGCATAAATGACGCGCCTGCCCTCGCAACGGCGGATATAGGCATGGCGATCGGCACAGGTACCGACGTAGCCATAGAAGCTGCCGACATAACGCTGATGCGCGGTGATCTCAGGACGATACCCGCATCCATCCGGCTTTCGAGAAAAACCATGAACAAGATAAAACAGAATCTCTTCTGGGCATTCTTTTACAATACCATCGGTATACCGTTTGCGGCGCTCGGCTTGTTGAATCCCATGATAGCGGGAGCGGCCATGGCATTCAGCTCGGTGTCCGTCGTTACGAATTCGCTCAGCCTGAAGCGTTACAACCCCGGAGGAAGCTTCTCAGCAAGGGAAGAGACTGAAGAATGGATAAAAAGACAGTGGATAACCGAAAAAGGCAATACAGATAATACAGATAATACAGGCAATAAATAGAAGGGGACTGTTCCCCGGTTCATCAAATAAACTAAATGGAGGAATTTATATGTCAAAGGAAACAACAACACTTAATGTAGAAGGCATGTCCTGCAGTCATTGCGAAAATGCGGTTAAAAAATCCGTAGGCGCGTTGAGCGGAGTCGACAGTGTTTCGGTGGATCTCAAGGGCGGCAAGGTGACTGTCGGCTACGATCCGCAGAAGGTCGACCTGAAAGCGATAAAGGATGCTATAGAAGACCAGGGCTATGATGTAAAATAGCCGGCGAATTGAATAGCCGGCGAAATGAATTACCGGTGAAGTAAATAACCAGCAAATGAATAACCAGAAATACAAACAGCCTGAGATATGTAGCCGGAGATACAAACAGCCATGATATAAATTACAGCAGAGAAGCCCCAACGGGGCTTTTTTGCTGCGCTTGGACAATTTTTATTAGTAATCATATATTTTTAGTAAATCTTCATCATTTCTTCACAAATCATATGTAATATCAGTTACATTCAAATAGATTTTAATTTATCAACCGGGAGGTCAATTCACATGAACGATGCCATGACACATTACATGGAACTGCTGGCGACAGCGCAGCCCTGGCACCTGCTTATTTTTATGGCGGTTCCGGTCATATGTGCCGAAACGCTGGCGATCACCGAACTGATCGTTTTGTTTACGCGCAATATGACAGGCAAGGCAAGAGCGATAAACAAGGCGACAGGTATTTTTGCAGGAATTTATTTTCTCGGCATTTTCATCTATCTTCTTATCAACGCGGTTATTCCGCTGACTGTGTCCGGAGGCTGGAGAGGCCCGGCGGACGTGCTTGCCGTGGGCTTTTACCTTTCCGGTATAATTCCTTTCCTTGGACTGACCCTTCTTGAGATCGGAGTTATCGGCAGGAAAAGAAGCGAAGTCGGAAAAATCAAGCTTCATGCGATACTCGTAGGCATATTCCTTGTTGTAGCGCACGTGGCTATGATTTTCGGTATGCTCAATCCCAACCTGTTTATCATGAAGGCAATGTAACCGGGGCGAGGCTGCTTTATTAGCACGTAACTGAGGTGGGCGGACAGAGACATGGCTGTCCGCCCTTTGCCATACCTGCCTGCTCTTAAAATATTTCTAACGAATTGGATTCTTTCTATTGACATGGTAGTAGGGTGGGGGTATTATAATACTAATCATATCAAAGTACTAGGAAATAAGCATTAAGCAGGTGCATTAAAACGCACGAAACGAGGGAAAAGCACTAAAACCCGCTAAAAGCACAAAAAGCGCAAAATGCACAAAAACGCACAAAAATCAAAAAAGCGCACTCCAAAGTAAGTTAATGCACGAAGAGAATAATTCCAGGTTTTAGGCCTGGGTATTTTTTAAACCATAAACATACTATACATATAGGAATTAAGGGAGAAACGAGATGGCACGAATTTTACCGCTGGAATACGAAAGCGCAAGTGAAGGAGTCCGCGAGCAGTTTAACGATCAGATCGCCAAACACGGTCGGATAACGAACATGAAAAGGACTCTGCTTCATTCGCTTCCGGCATTTCACGCGCTAATGGAATGGTATACCCTCAGGGATGAGGTCGCAAGCTTCATAGGAGACAGGGGATTGAATTATTTCTGTTATGCCATATCTTCACAGAACGATTGTCTCATATGTTCAACATTTTTTCGCAGGCTACTGACCGAAGTGGGAGAAAATCCCGATTCACCGGTATTCTCCGCGGAGGAACAGCTTCTGGTCGATTTCGGGCGGCGTTGTGTTACCGATCCGACAAACGTTGACGACGAGCTTTACGCAAGGCTTAAAAAATATTACAACGATGAGCAGCTGGTATTACTGACGGCATTCGCAGGCCTAATGATAGCGACGAATCTTATCAACAATGCGCTGCAGGTGGATCTGGACGAATATCTTGTCAATTACAGCAGGAGGTAATTAACCATGGGAGAGTTTTCAGGCAAGACGGTTTTTATAACAGGCGCGGCAAAAGGGCAGGGAAGGGCGGCAGCCCTCGCGTTTGCAAAGGAAGGAGCCAATATTGTCGGTTTCGACCTTGGAAACAGGCTTAGCTATCCTGCCTACAACAACAGCTCGTCCGAGGAGCTGGACAGACTGAAGCGGGACGTAGAAGCTTTCGGAGCCAAAGCATCCGTTTTCACAGGCGACGTCCGAAAGGCGGAAGACGTTGAAAGAGCCATAGTGGGCGGAACGGAAGTCTTCGGTACGATCGATGTCCTGTTCAATAACGCCGGTATCTGCGCGTACGGTCTCGCGCATGAGCTCACAGAGACGGAATGGGACGCCATGCTCGACATCAATCTGAAGGGTTCGTGGCTGACCGCAAAATACGCAATACCACATATGATCAGACAAAAAAGCGGCGTGATAATCAATAATTCATCCATCGCGGGCTTGCGCGGTATGAACCGCCTTTCCCACTATGCCGCGTCCAAATGGGGCCTCGTCGGACTGACGAAATCGCTGGCGCTTGAACTGGCGCCTCATAATATCAGGGTGATCAGTATTCACCCGACCGGGGTGAACACTCCGATGAACGACGGGCTTGCTTTCCTTGAAGGAACTACTGTGGAGGAAATTGCGGAGCGTTCGGCAGGAAACCTGCTGCCCGTGCCTTGGATCGAGCCTGAGGATGTGGCGGAGGCCGTGCTTTTCCTGGCAAGTAAGAAATCGAGATTCGTGACAGGCAGCCAGTATGTGCTTGATGCAGGCTTACTTACAAGATAGAGGCTATTATCCGGCGCTGGCAACGGGAGATTTGAAGCCGGCGCCGTCAGAAATTAGAAATATCACAAAAATTTAACTGGGGGTATATCATGAAAAGATTGAGTTTAGCTGTGACCGTAATTACAATTTTAGCCCTGCTGCTGACAGCTTGCGGGCAACCTGCCCGGAATCAGTCGCAGGCGGCTGCAACAGCATCAAATGAGGCAACTGCGCAGAAAACAGGCGCCGAAGGAAGCACTGCGGCAGGAACGACCGGAGACAACGCTGGTGCTCCGCTGGTGGTAAAGGTGGGCACAATGGGTACTTACGAACCTTTTTCCTACGTCGACGCAAGCGGTAAGCTGACGGGCTATGACATCGAAGTACTGCGTCTCGTTGAAAAAACCGACCCCACCCTTAAATTCGAGTTCATATACGGTCCGTGGGATTCACTGTTCCCCGGCCTCGATTCGGACAAATTCCAACTCCTTGCAAACCAGATCACTTCCAATCCAGATCGCCGGGCCAAGTATTTACTTTCCCAAAATACCTATGCTTTGTGCGTGAGTCAGCTGATTGTAAAGAAGGGCAGGACGGATATCAAGTCGCTCAACGATCTGAAGGGCAAAAAAATCGGTACTACTGTCGGGGATTCCTTCACGCGCGTGATTGAGGACTGGAACAAGGCAAACGGGAATATCCTCAATATCGTTTATTATGAAGAAGACATTACTACCATACTTCAGGATATAGCAAACGGACGTATCGACGCAACGCTGAATGATCCTATCATGGCTGTTTCGAAGGCTAAGGCCCAGAATCTCGGCGTCGAACCCGTTGGCGAACGCATCGCTTCAGATCCGACCTATTTCATAGCGAAAAAGGACGAAGCCGGCCAAAAGCTCATGGACAAGATCGACACTGCGCTGTCAAAACTGAAAGCTGACGGTTCCTTGAGCAAGCTGTCCATAGACTGGTTCGGAGTCGATTACTCCAAGTAAAACAGTTACGAAGGAGGAGCTTATGCAGGGAAACGGACTGTTGGATCTGAATTACATGTTACAGCTCATACCGCGTGTTGCTGCAGGAATCCCGGTTTCCCTGTCACTGGCCCTCGTAGCGTTTTTCTTCGGTATAATACTGGGATTTGCGATAGCTCTGGTAAAGATATATAAAGTGCCCGTACTGCTGCAGATTGCCTATGTCTATGTTTCGTTCATGCGCGGGACGCCGCTGCTCGTGCAGATATTCCTTTCGTATTACGGGCTGCCGATGGTTTTGAGATACTTATGCGGTGTTTATGGTTGGAAAATCGATATTTCGTCCATACAGGCCATAACCTTCATGTATGTATCATTCTCATTGAATGTCGGGGCATATCTCTCGGAAACGATTCGCTCGGCGATCCTTTCCGTGGGGAAAGGCCAGATAGAGGCGGCGGAATCCATAGGAATGACTGCTCCGCAGGTAATGAGGCGCATCGTCATACCACAGGCGGCCGCAGTTGCCATACCGAACCTCGGTAACTCCTTCATAGCATTACTGAAGGATACGTCGCTGGCTTTTGCCGCCTCCGTCCCTGAAATAATCGGGCAGGCGAAGATAGCAGCCGCCCGTTCTTCCAAATTCTTTGAAGCGTATATAGTGGCTGCGGCGATATATTGGCTGATCTGCATAGTATTCGAACAGCTGATGAGTTTCGGCGAAAAACGGCTGCGCCGGCATGAACGGGGTGTTGTCAATGATTGAGATACGAGATTTGCATAAATCCTTTGGCAGGCACGAGGTCCTGAAGGGAATCGACCTCAACGTCGCTGCCGGTAGTGTGGTAGCGATCCTGGGACCGAGCGGCTCAGGCAAATCCACTCTGCTGAGGTGCATCAACCTGCTGGAACGTCCGCAGACCGGCACCTTGAAACTGGGCGGGCTTCAACTCGATTATGGAAGAGTCCACAGGAAACAGATAATTGATATCCGTAAAAAATCCGCAATGGTGTTTCAGGGCTTCAACCTCTTTGCGCACAGGACAGCTCTCGGAAATGTGGCGGAAGGCCTGGTCGTCGTGAAGAAGATCGACAGGAAGGAAGCTCTCGAAATTGCCAGGACATACCTGGAAAAGGTAGGCCTCGGCGACAGGACCGACTACTTTCCGTCCCAGCTCTCGGGAGGCCAGCAGCAGCGCGTTGCCATCGCGCGCGCTCTTGCTATGAAGCCCGAGGTTATACTTTTCGACGAACCGACCAGTGCGCTCGACCCCGAATTGGTCCAGGAGGTGCTGGGCGTTATGAAAAAAATTGCGGATACGGGAATAACCATGGTCGTTGTGACCCATGAAATGAGTTTTGCGCGCGAAGTGGCAACTGATGTGATTTTTATGGATCAGGGCACAATAATAGAAAGGGCGCCTGCGGAAACATTTTTCAGAAACCCCCGGAAATTGAGGACCAAACAGTTTCTGCAGCTGATAACGCCTGAAAATTACGTGATATAAAAACTATGGATAATAAAAAAGTTTTGGTAGTCGATGATGAACTGAAAATTGCAGAGGTCATAAAGTCATATCTCGAGCATGCCGGCTTCGAAGTATTTACGGCACATGACGGAAAGCGCGCGCTGGAATTGTTCGAAAGGACCGGACCGTCCATCGTTATTCTGGATCTGATGCTGCCCGATCTGACGGGCGAGGAGATATGCAGGACGATCAGGAAGCAGTCCAGGACGCCTATAATAATGCTGACCGCAAAGTCGGATGAAGAAGATATCCTGAAGGGCCTGGATATAGGGGCTGATGATTACGTGACAAAACCTTTCAGCCCGAAACAGCTTGTGGCAAGGGTTGTTGCGGTTCTCAGACGGACTGCGGGCGATCCCGTTCCGCTGTCGAACGTGTTTTCATTCAATCGCGAGGACCTCATTATCGACAACCTCGGGCATGAGGTGAAAAAAGGTGGGCGCGTTGTCAACCTCACCCCCAATGAATACAGGATATTGCTAACTCTAGCGAAGTATCCGAAAAAAACCTTTACCAGGGAGGAACTCGTGAACATGGCCCTTGGAGAGGATTTTGACGGTTTTGACAGAACGGTCGATACACATGTCAAAAATCTAAGACAGAAGATAGAGGACGATCCCAAGGCTCCGAAATACCTCCTTACCGTGCACGGAGTCGGGTATCGTTTCGCAGGTGAATAGCATGGCGGATAAGCGGAAGTTTACGATAAGCCTGAGAACCAGGCTTTCTTTGTCGTATTTGATGCTCGCGGTCATAAGCGTCATATTGGTAAACATACTGACCGGAATATTCCTTGACAAGCCTTTCAGGGAATATGCGCTGGAAAACCAGGAACAACGGTACAGGGAGATAGTAAGCACGCTTTCGGGGCAGCACCGGAACGGTGCGTGGGATGTAAACGGCATAGAGCACATCGGGGTGGCTGCGCTTGAACAGAGTACCATCATAAAAGTACTGGACAGCTCGGGCAAAGTGGTATGGGATGCCGCAAAGCATAATAATGGAATGTGCCAGAAGATCATCGAGGAGATGGCGAAGAACGTAAGCAGCCGTTATCCGGGCGTAAAGAGCAACTATACGGAAACTCCCTACCCCATAGTTACGCCAGATTTGCATACGGCAGGGACTGTCATGATCGGGAACTACGGTCCTTATTACCTCAACGACCGGGATCTTGCCTTTCTCAGCACGCTGAACATATTGCTGCTCATTGTTGGCCTTTTTTCAATTCTTTTTGCGCTTATGCTCGGAAGCCTTATGGCCAAACGTCTGAGCTCTCCTATTTCAAGTGTCATCGGCGCCGCGCAGTCCATTTCGAAGGGCTTGTTTTCAAAGAGAATAGCCGGTGTATCCAAGACCAGGGAAATAAATCAACTCACGCAAACAATCAATAATCTGGCCGAAACCATGGGCAAGCAGGAATTGCTGCGCAAAAGGCTGACGAGCGATGTGGCGCATGAACTCAGAACGCCTGTCGCTACCTTGCAGAGCCATATGGAAGCTATGATCGACGGCATATGGGATCCGGACGTAGAAAGGCTGAGAAGCTGCAAGGAGGAAATCGTACGAATCGGTAAAATGGTCGGCGACCTCGAGAAGCTCGCCAGATATGAAAGCGAGAACGCCACTCTTGAAAGGGAATATTTCAACCTGCCGGAACTTGTTAAAAGGCAGCTGCAGAATTTTGAAAACGAATTCTTCACTAAAAATATAACTGTGGACTTCAAGGGAAGCGAAGAAGTAGTTTTTGCAGACAGGGACAAGATAAGCCAGGTCGTGGTCAATTTGTTGTCCAATGCTCTAAAGTACACACAACCGGGCGGCAGGGTGCAGGTCGCCGTAAAGGGCTCCGGGGACGTTGCTGAACTGGTTGTCAAGGATAATGGACAGGGTATTCCCGAAGAGGATCTGCCATATATTTTCGAAAGGTTCTACAGGGCGGACAAGTCCAGAAACAGGACGACGGGAGGTTCCGGCATAGGGCTCACGATCACCAGGACGATAGTTGAAGCGCACGGAGGAACGATAGAGGTTCACAGTATTATCGATGCAGGGACGGAATTTATCGTAAAGCTGCCCAAGGGCGACGGGACGGGCAAAAGTTGATTCCGGCCGGCAGTTAGAAAAGCGAGGCACAATTGACATTAAAATGGATAAATGCCAAAATGGGTTAGTATGATTTATTCGTGCCGAAACACAAAAAGGAAACAAACGAAATGATTCTTTATAAAACATTAAGCGAGGCAAGCACTGAAACACTCCACGGAGCTTTTTTAGAGGCGTTTTCCGATTATCAGGTCAAATTGGATCTGCCATTTCGGAAGTTCGAACAGATGCTTCTAAGAAGAGGCTATTGCCCCGACATATCCATGGGGGCTTTTGACAACGACAGATTGGTTGGATTCGTTCTGAACGGATTCAGGAACTGGATCGGAAAGCCGACCGTATATGACCTCGGGACAGGCGTCATACCTCAGTACAGGAGGCGGGGAATAATAAGTGATTTGCTTTCGCATATCAAAAAGCTGCTTAAAGAAAACCAAGTGGAGCAATATTTGCTGGAAGTAATAAAATCCAACCAATCCGCTTTTGAGCTTTATAAAAAGCAGGGCTTTGAGATCCAAAGGGAATTTTCATGTTTTCAATTGGAGAAGGATAAATTCATCCCTGGAGAGACTGGCATGGTCGAACGTGTTGAAAGCTTGGAAATGCAGCAACTGAAGGAGTTTTGGGACTTCGAGCCCTCCTGGCAGAACTCTGTCGCATCCGTCAGCGCTGTGCCGGAGGCTTTTAATTTTTTTGTAGTGCGCGTTAACAATAACCTGGCTGGTTATGGCATTATCGATAAGGAGTCCGGGGATATTCCCCAAATCGCGGTAAACAGGGATTATAGGGGCAATGGCATTGCACACGGCATCATGACGGAGCTGGTGAAAAGCACGAACTCCCGTAAAGTCGCGCTTCTTAATGTGGAAACACCTTCGGGTTCGATTGAAAATTTCTTGAACAAGCTGGGCTTTGTGCTTTCTGTCGGTCAGTATGAAATGCTTTTAAAGCTGTAATGCGGTATTAAATTTTATTTTGGAGATGACTATTTCGTGGAAAATAAAATAGAAAAGTTAGCTCAAATTATAAAAGGCAGCAGCAACGTAGTATTCTTCGGCGGGGCCGGTTGTAGCTGCGAGAGTGGCATACCGGATTTTAGAAGCTCAAATGGATTATGGAATGAGAAACTTGAAATTAATTTCACCCCGGAGCAACTTGTATCTCATACTTTTTTTATAAAATATCCGGAAGAATTTTTTAAATTCTATAAGGATAAATTAATTTATCCGGAAGCAAAGCCCAACGCAGCGCATATAGCCCTTGCAAAACTGGAAGGGATGGGTAAGCTTAAAGCCATAGTAACTCAAAATATCGATGGGCTTCATCAAGCCGCTGGTTCTAAAGCAGTTTATGAATTACATGGTTCTGTTTTAAGAAATTACTGTATAAAATGTGGTACTTTCTATGATATAAATTTCATTTTAGAATCCAAAGGGGTTCCAACCTGTACTAAATGCGGGGGAACTGTTAAACCGGATGTGGTTCTTTATGAGGAAGGTTTGGATGATAAAATAGTTAGAGGTGCGGTAGATGCAATTTCCAAAGCTGATACCTTGATAATAGGAGGTACTTCTCTGGTGGTTTATCCTGCAGCCGGGCTTATTAACTATTTT
Organism: Bacillota bacterium; assembly: GCA_023412915.1. Taxonomy (GTDB): domain Bacteria; phylum Bacillota; class Clostridia; order Acetivibrionales; family DTU013; genus JAEYOM01. Next base: position 114,140 of record JAEZRE010000002.1, on the reverse strand, counting down.
AAAGGTAATAGTCTTATTCTTGTAAATAAAGGTACAACTTCTGCTGATAGCAAAGCTGACTTGGTTATTAATGATAATATAGGAAAAGTATTTAATGAAGTTATGGAACAAATCTGAAGGCGGGTTTGCATTTTAATCTCTGCGGAAAGCGGCATACCGGGTTTCAGGAGCATCGACGGGGTTCTCCGGCTCATTTGCCCGTGAGGGTCCATAATTCGAATTGAGTTAATCGGAGGTTGGAAGTATGGAACATATAATTAAAACGTCCAAGCCGGATGAAATGATCAACATAACCGAGCTGGTCAGGCAGGACGTGCAGAAAAGCGGGATAACCGACGGTGCCGTAATCGTTTTCGTACCGCACACGACAGCCGGAATCACCATCAATGAGAATGCCGACCCCGACGTCGTTTACGACATGCTGTCAATATTGCGCAGGATCTCGCCCGAAAGCGGCAGCTATCGACACGTGGAGGGCAACTCGCACGCGCATGTCAAGGCGTCGCTCATGGGCTCCTCCTGTACCGTTATCATCGAAAACGGGCAGCTCAGGCTCGGAACCTGGCAGGGCATTTATTTCTGCGAGTTCGACGGCCCAAGGAATAGAAAGGTATACACAAAAATAATATGAATTGAAAGGCGCGGTGGGGGAAATGATTTTTTATTTTTCCGGTACGGGAAACTCGTACTATGTGGCTTCCCAAATTGCTTCACGTTTTGGCGAAAGGTTGGCTCCGATCGCGCGCCTGATGAAAAATGCCGCAGACAGCTATGAATACACCCTCCGTGACGGCGAGTTAATTGGATTCGTGTACCCTGTATATGCATGGGCGCCTCCAAAGATTGTCCTCGATTTCATATCAAAACTGAAGCTGCTGAATTACAAAGGACAGTATGTTTTTTCAACTGCCACCTGCGGCGATGATACCGGCAATTCATTAAAGGTATTGCGTAAAAGCCTGCAAAAGAGAGCTCTTGTTTTAAATGCCGGTTTCTCGGTCAGGATGCCGAATAATTACGTCTTCATGATGGATGTTGACCCTGAACGCTTGAAACATGAAAAGCTCGAAGCGGCGGAACAGGAAATCGACCGAATCTGCGGCGCTATAGCGGAAAGAAGGGCGGTGGACAGGGATAGACTGGCGTTGAGGTTTCCCGGACTGAAAACGGCATTGGTAAATCCTTTGTTCAATAATTTCGCAATACATCCCCGAAAATTTTTCGCCGACGATAAATGCACAGGATGCGGCATATGTGAAAAAGTGTGTTCTAACGATAATATAAGGGTCAGCGGCAGGCCGGTATGGGGAAACCGTTGCAGCCAGTGCTTTGCCTGCCTTCACTATTGCCCCGCCAAAGCTGTACAGTATGGCCGCGGAACGTATAAAAAGGGCAGGTATACCAATCCGAATGTGAAAGTGAGCGATATGTTAGGCGTAAAATAAAAAATGTATGTCGAAGAAGCATATTCCTATATAAACATTACAATCCTTTAATTGAAAAAATCTGGTGGTTTTAGTATAATTGTGTTATTGCAATTATAAGCACACTTTGATTACCAGCGACTTTTTATAAAAGGGTGGTGTTTATATGCAAAGGATCAGGCTGAGCATATTGTTTTTGGCGTTGGCACTCTCGTTCGCAATACCGGCCCCGGTTCATGCGGCTGATAGAGATTATGCAAACTATGAAAAAGCAATAGATCTGAAAATACTGGGACTGTTCATGGGTGACGGGACAAGTTTCAATCTCGATCGGACCCCTACAAGGATAGAGGGCGCCTGTATGCTGGTCAGGCTTTTGGGTAAGGAAGATGAAGCAAATAAATCAAAATTGAAGCATCCTTTTACGGATGTACCCAAATGGGCCGACAATCAAGTAGGATATATGTATCAAAACGGTCTTACAACGGGCATCGGCAACAATCTGTTTGGTTCCAGTCAAAAACTTTCTGTTCAGCAATATACTACCTTCATATTACGTTCACTTGGGTTCGATGATAATAAGGGTGACTTCCAAGTCGGCAATGCATTGGAAAAAGCCGTACTTATCGGCTTGCTGGACAATACGGAGGCAGCGGCTCTGAAAAATAAGACTCCATTCCTAAGAGATGACCTTGTGGGTGTTTCATACAGCGCTTTGAAAACACAGCTGAAAGGGAGCGGCCTTACACTGCTGGATAAGCTCGTAACACAGGACAAGGCGGTATCAAAAGAAGCGGCAAGAATACTGGGGCTATATACTTCCGAACTACGGGACGAAATCGGCGGAATAGCGGAATATGATGCAGCCACCACAGGCAGGGGATATGTTATAAAAGACAGCACGGACCTTTTCAGGCTGCTGAGAAAAATGCTTTATGAAACCAAAACCGTAATCAACATAGATTATAGCAATTATACCGGAAGCATCACAGATGATTTCAAAACTGCCTGCATGCGAGCAAAAGAAGCGGTTGAGCTGAATACGGGTGTGGAGAATTTCTTTGATTACGGAGAGTTCAAAGGTAGCCTTGACTACTCGGGAAGTGCTACAATCAAATATAAATTTTCCGAAAGCGAATTTCTGAAAAGAAAGCAATGGACAAAGGAGACAGTAAGCAAGGCGAAGTATATCATCATGGAAATCATAAAGGCAGGTATGTCCGACTATGATAAAGAGCTCGCTATCCACGACTATATAATAAACAATGCAAGTGTGGATACTACTGCCGATCTGACTTCCATTTCACCCGCCGGTTCCTTCAATGCATACGGCTGTCTCGTACTTGGCTCGGCTACGTGTGAGGGTTATTCAAAAGCCGTAAAGCTGATATGCGACCTCATTGATATGGAATGCATCATTGTAAATGGTGAATCATATGTCGATAGCAAGTGGACGGCTCATGTCTGGAACATCATGAATGTAGGAGGCAGGTATTACCATCTGGATGTAGCTTTCGACGATCCTGTCTCAAAAGAGAACCTATTGACATACTATCATTTTAACCTTACAGACAATGATATCACCAGGCTATGCAATTGGACAAATGTCGATTATCCGGCGTGCAACAGCACGGAGTATAATTATTATTACAAGTCGGGTCTTGTTGTCGACAATGTTTCAGCGTTTGAAGAAGCCGCACAAAAAACTGTCAGCCAGAAAAAGACCCGGTTGGAAGCAAGAATTAAAAATTATACTGCAGGCGCTGTCAAAGACCTATCAGCCATAATGTTCAGATCCGGGACCGTGTCCGGCTTCAAATATTCCATAAATGAAGATTTTGGGATAATAATTGTTTCAGATATCAAATATCGGTGATTAGCTGTAGTATCAAAAGCAGAAAATGTTGAGGCGGCCGCAGTAAAAAATGACTATAAAAAAGAGTTCCAATTGACTGATTCTGGAATCGCCCATATAATTGAATTATTGCAGAACACTATAAACCTGCAGGGTTTTTTGCCTGCAGGTTTATGTTTATTATGCGGAAGGCGGGCGGCGGAAGGCATGGACATTGCTTAATAATACCGGGGCAAAATGGCGCAATGGAAGCTGCAGATGCGACCGTAGAAGCAGAGGTTCAAGGTGGAACGGGGAGTTGGCGTATGAAGAAAAAGGATAAAACGACTTACGATTTTATAAAGCAGGTTCGTAACAGCTGGGATATCAATCCCAGGACAAGAGTTCAGGACAATGACCTGAAAAATAAAAAGAAGCGCAGGCAGGATGAGAAAAAACTCGTTGACGACGGGAGGGTTGATTGAATGCTTAACGAAGAATTGCTGGATTTTATAAATAAATGCAGCGGTAAACCGGCCCCGTTCGAGCCGGGCTTCAGGATGGTTCTGAAAAGCGGAACGGAGAGACCTCCGGAAAGACTTGCCTTCTGGGATGATCCCCATATCTCCCGAAGTATGCTCGAGGCGCATTTGAGTCCGGATACGGACGCAGCCAGCAGAAAACCGGGGATGATAGACCAAATTGCGCGACATTTGTTCGATTCGGGTATCATCAAGCCGGGGATGAGGGTATTGGACCTCGGGTGCGGACCTGGACTGTATGCGCAGCGATTGAGCAGCGAAGGAGCCCTTGTGACCGGCGTCGACATATCGCAAAGCTCGCTTGACCATGCACGTAAATGTGCGGAAGAGGCAGGGCTTGCTATCGAGTATAGACGGACCGATTTCTTTGATATCGATTATGTCGGTGAGTTTGATGCAGTTATCCAGGTTTATGGAGAGCTTAATGTTTTTTCCGATGATAAACGGGACCGGCTGCTGAAGATAGTACATAGAGCCTTGAAGAAGGATGGTATTTTCATATTCGATGTGACTACGAGAGCCCTCAGAAAATGGGCTGGCGTCCGGAAAGACTGGTATGTCAGCGACGGAGGCTTCTGGCGTGCGGGCAGGCATCTCGTTCTCGAACAGGGCTGGGATTACCCCGATATCGATGTCTGGCTCGATCAGTTCATCGTGGCTGATGACGACGGAGCGGCGGTTTACCGCAACTGGTTCCACGACTATGACCTCGGTACGATCAAGACTGTCCTGGAAAACGCCGGGTTTGAGACGGAGCAGGTATGGAATGACCTTGCCGGCGAAAAATATAGCGAAGGCGGGGATTGGATAGCTATAGAGGCGAGAGTGTGAAAGCCCTGATGACAGTATTGAGTTTTGCTGCCCGACGCGGTGCAGGGCAATCAACCGTACTGATGAAACGGAGGTAATTGAAATGATAATAATAGAGACCGACAGACTTTTTGTAAGGAATTTTAAGGCTGAGGACTGGGAGGATCTGCAGGAATACCTTTCACGCGAGGAGGTCATGCGGTTTGAAAGCGCATGGGACACGAGCGACGAGGGTATGAGGAAAGCGGCTGTCGAGCTTTCCAGGGGTAATAGCTTCTGGGCCTGCGAACTAAAGAGTGCGGGTAAAATGGTCGGCCACGTCTATTTCGGCAAAGAGCAGCCGGAAGCCTTCAATACCTGGATGCTCGGCTATATATTCAACAATGACTATTATGGAAACGGCTATGCCACCGAAGCCTGCAAAGCGGTACTCGAATATGCCTTCAGGGTAATGGGCGTACACCGTGTCATCGCTAAATGCAGTCCTGAAAACAATGCCTCCTGGAAGCTGCTTGAACGCCTTGGAATGAGACAGGAAGGGCGTTCGCTGCGCTGTGCCTCGATAAAGAAGACACCGTCCGGGGAGCCGGTTTGGTGGGATGAATTCCTGTATGCGATGCTGTCGGTCGAGTGGCCCGGCTATGCCGTAAAAGTAACGGAGAAATAGTATAATATCTCCCTGTTTCCGGTAAACTGTGCTATAATGGTGAGGAAAATCTTGCCCGAACGGAGAGATGTTTATGAGTATTGAAAAGAATTATTATGGCAGCATGAAAGACGGTAAGCAGGTACATATCTATACTTTGGCAAATTCATCCGGTATGAAGGCCGGCATCATCGATTACGGAGGTACCGTAGTTTCGTTGGAGGTCCCTGATAAAAACGGAAAAATTTCTGACGTTGTATTGGGATATGACACTCTGGAGCAGTACCTTGAAGGGGATGTTTACCTCGGAGCGCTTATCGGCAGGCACGGCAACAGAATAGAAGACGCCGAGTTCGAACTTGGCGGAAAAGTCTATCATCTGGCGGAAAACGATAACGGAAACCACCTGCACGGCGGAATAAAAGGCTTCGACAAGGTAGTGTGGGAGTCGGAAATAATAAGCGGGCCGGACGGACAGGCGCTTCAGCTGAAATACAGAAGTCCCGACGGAGAAGAAAATTATCCTGGGAATCTTGACGTCAAGGTAGTGTATACGCTGACGGAAGCAAACGAACTGAAGCTGGATTATTACGCGGTATCGGATCAGGATACTGTCATAAATCTAACCAACCATACATATTTCGACCTGTCGGGTCACGAGCACGGGAGCATACTGAATCACCAGATCAGGATAAACGCCGATAAATTCACGATCATCAACAACGAAGGAATACCTACGGGCGAGATCACTGATGTAAAAGGCACGCCGTTGGACTTCACGGTTTTGACTCCGATAAGCAAGGGAATAGACAGTCCCGACGAACAGATTGTCTGCGGTAAGGGTTACGATCACAACTGGGTCCTGAAGGTCAGCGGAAGCAAACCGGAATTTGCAGCCGAGCTCTTCGATCCCGAGTCGGGACGCCGGATGGAGGTATATACCGACAAGCCCGGAATTCAGTTTTATTCCGGTAACTTCCTTGCGGGCCAGACAGGTAAAGGCGGCGCCGTATATAACAAGAGAAGCGGACTGTGTCTGGAGACGCAGTATTTTCCCAATGCAATGAAGCATAAGCATTTCCCTTCGCCTGTGCTGAAGGCAGGGGATGAATACAGGTATACTACTATATACAAATTTCTATGATTGAACTGGCGATAACTGCGGATGACTTCACAGGCGCGCTCGATACGGCTGTGCAGTTTTCAAGAAATTCAACAGGAACGGCAGTCATGTTCTACAACGACCTGGACTTTTCCGGAATAAGCGGAGAGGTCCGGGTCGTAGTCATTGATACCGAGAGCAGGCATGTTTCACCGGAAGAAGCGGCCAGTAGGGTTAAAGAAGCCGTAACAAAGGCAAGGGCTTGCGGAGTGACGCATTTTTACAAGAAAACCGATTCCGTTTTGCGCGGCAATATAGGAAGCGAGCTTATGGCGATAATGGAGGCTGCCGGTTCCCGGGACCTGATGTTCGTGCCTGCCTATCCCGATATGGGAAGGACGACCCGGGAGGGCCGCCAGTATTTGAACGGAGTACAGCTCAATGAGACTTCATTTGCCAAGGACCCCATAGATCCGGTCAGCGACTGCGATATAGCAAATATAATAAAAAAGCAGGCCGACGCGGAGATTATAACCGTCGGGAGAAATGAGAGGCCTGACCTGGCGAACGGTTACGAGCCTGGCGGACCAATGGACGCGGGTAAAAAAGAAGACCCGCATAACCTTAATGACACGAATAACCCGTATGAACCGAATAACGCGGATGAACCGTATAGCCCGGGAGAACCGGGCGGTCGCGGACCGGCGGGAAGACCAGCCGGTAGATCAATGAGTAGATCAGCGGGAAGGATCTACGTTTTCGACGCTGAAAGCAACAAGGATTTGAAGAATATAGCCGGTCTGCTAAAGGCGGAGGGCAAACTGAAGCTCACTGCCGGGTGTGCCGGTTTTGCAGGTGTACTCCCCGAGACGCTGGAACTCTGCATACCCTGGGAAAGTGATAGGGCGAATTGCCTGGCCAAGGATCCTGCGGGTTCCGTGACTGAGGCTCCTGCGGGTTACCCGGCCAAAAGCCCGGAAGTAACGGCTTCTAAGGCATCAGCTTCGGTAGCGGACGGCAAATCGACAGGTAGGATGCTTACTGTCTGCGGCAGTGTCAATGAGATATCCCTGCGGCAGGTACGCTTTGCGGAGGAGAACGGCTTTTGCCGCATCACGCCGGAACCAGGTCAACTGCTCACGCCTGGTTATTTTGAGACTGAGGCCGGAAGCGATTTTGTCGAAAGGACAGCCCGTTTGATTAGCGGGGGAAAAGACGTCATTATTTCAGCCGCGGCGAGTCAGGCAGACCGCGAAAACTTCTGCAGGTTTGCACGCGAGAAGAAAATCGACGAAGACGAAATTCCATTCATCATATCCCACGGTATAGCGGAGCTGGTGCATAAAATCGCAGATATCGCCCATCCCGGGATTTTTACGGTCGTCGGGGGGGATACCGCCGTTGCCATAGCTTATTCGATGGGTTTTAGCAGCGTCATACCGCGGTATGATATAGAAAAGGGAGTCGTATTGTCCGAAGCCTTCGGATACGGAGACGGGATCATATTGATCACCAAGTCCGGCGGCTTCGGTAATGAGGATATATTGGTCAAGGTAAGAGACTGCATGAAAAACGGATGATTATTCAAGAAGTCGGGAAGCTTTGCAAAGTAATGTACTGCGTATTTACAGGAGGATAAAATGTCTGAAGACAGACCCGTTTTAGGTATTACTATGGGTGATCCGGCCGGCGTCGGATCGGAGATCGCCGTGAAGGCATTGGAACATAAAGAGGTTTATGAAATCTGTCGTCCGATAATAATAGGCGATGCAGATGTGATAAAAGACGCGGTCAGGGTAACCGGTCTGCCGTTTACCATAAAGGCTGTGGAAAGAGTAGGCGGGGCCGGTTTCAAATACGGCTGTATCGACGTGTACGACCTGAAAAACGTGGATATGAAGAAGCACGAGTATGGCAAGGTTTCGGCCATGGCAGGCAATGCCGCTTTCGAAGCTGTCAAAAAGGTGATAGACCTGGCGATGAACGGCGAGATCGACGCAACGGTCACTGGCCCGCTCAACAAGGAAGCCATAAATCTTGCGGGGCACCATTTTTCGGGACATACGGAGATCTATGCGCATTTCACGGATACAAGCGATTACACCATGATGCTTGCGGACAATGATCTGCGGGTAGTGCACGTATCCACCCACGTTTCTTTGAGGGAAGCCTGCGACAGGGTAAAAAAGGACAGGGTTCTCAAGGTTATAAGGCTTGCTCATGACGCCTGCAGAAGGATAGGCATCGGCGAACCGAGGGTCGGAGTCTCGGGACTCAACCCCCATGCTGGTGAAAACGGGCTTTTCGGCAGGGAGGAAATCGAGGAGATCGCTCCTGCAGTCAGGGAAGCGGTCGCGGCCGGTATTAACGCAGAAGGCCCAATACCGCCGGACAGTATTTTCTCCAAGGCAAAGGGCGGCTGGTACGACATAGTTGTCGCGATGTACCACGATCAGGGTCATATCCCCCTCAAGCTCTCAGGTTTCAGATGGAATGAAGAGACCGGCAGGTGGGATACCAACGGAGTCAATATTACGCTGGGACTTCCGATCATCAGGACTTCTGTCGACCATGGTACGGCCTTTGACAAGGCAGGCCGCAATGAAGCGTCGGAAGCGAGCCTTGTAAGCTCGATCGAATACGCGGTCAGACTGGTCAAAAATAAAAATGCCTGAACGAAATAATCCACTTGCTAATGCTCCTTTTTAGTAATAATATTTATTTGGATTTTTTCACATGACAATCAGGGGGCAGTAAATTCGTGAATTCCATTGATCAGTTTCGAAATTTGCCGTATCTTGCCGTGAAGGATAGTGAAGTCGTCGAGGCAAGCCGGCTGTTTTGCGCTCTTACGCAATATGAACCTGAAGAGCTGCTTAAAAAGCCGGTAGAGTTAGTTCTCAAGCAATATTTACTCATTAATGCGGAGTTAAATATAGCCGAGGAAGAAATAACCGCATATGTTTTCACAAAATCACTTGAGCCTTATGAGGTGGGCATAAGAGTCTGTCAGGACGCTGAAACCAATGTCAGTCTCTTTTTGTTTGTCCCGAAAAGTCCCTCTGAAATACTGTCAAGATTCCCCTATTTGTCGCAATTGTTCAACTCCGGCTATTATGGTATAGCTATTTTCGATGCCAATTCTTTCACACTTCTTAAAGCTAACCCTGAATATATGGATATGTTGAAAATGCTACCCGATTTCATCGGTAAGAGGCTCTATGATATCTTTCCGGATTTTGCAGGCAGCGAATCGGAGACAAGATGGAAACGTATTGTACAAACCGGAGAATCGATTTATCTGCAGGAATTCAAAGGTAACGTAGGCGGTATGAAGGGCAGGTACTGGGAAAATACGTTAACTCCGGTTGTCCTCGATGGTAAGGTCACATATATCGTTTCCATGTTGACAGATACTACGGAGAAAGTCTTAAAAAGGACCGAAGAGGAGCTACTCCAGGCAAACAACAGGCTTACCGTTGCGTTGGAATCCGTCGGAGCGGGGATATGGGAAACTGATCTTGTCACAGGAAATCAGGTATGGTCTCCGGAGGTTTACGAGCTTTACGGACTCGATCCGAACGACCACGTGCCGCTTTCAAAAGGGATAAGCAGAATAGTTCCCGAAGACAGGGCAGGCTTTGAACACTCATGGAGCGAAGCCATAAAAAGCCAGTGTGAATTCTGGCGGGACGAGTTTCGCATAATCCATCCGGTTAAAGGCATCGTATGGCTGAAGGGTACAGGCAAGCTGATATACGATGATAAAGGCAACCTTGTAAAAATGATAGGGATAAACATTGACATAACCGACCAAAAGAGACAGCAGGAGGAGATAATCAGATCCCAGAAGGAAAAGAACGAAGCCCTCGAAAATGTAATCAAAATGAAGGATGAATTTCTTTATCTTATCACTCATGAATTCAAAACCCCGCTGACTGTTATAAAAGCCGCAATACAGGCGATGGATATGTTATGCGGAAAGGAAATGCCGGAAAAGGCCGACAAGTTCCTGAACAGCATAAAACAGAATACAAATCGTCAGCTTCGCCTGGTAAACAATCTTCTCGACGTGACTCGCATAAATGCGGGTGAAATCAGGCTTAAAGAGGGTGTTTTCGATATAGAATACCTGATACGGTCGATAGTCGATTCAATACAGCCCTATGCCCAGCAAAAAAAAGTGAAGCTCAACTTCACATCGCGATTTGAAGGGAACGAAATAATCATAGATGAGGAAAAAGTCGAACGTATTATTCTCAACCTTGTGTCCAACGCTCTCAAATTCACGCCCGAAGGTAAGTCTATCGATATTGGTCTTAGCAGGAAGAAATATAAAAACAGTAATATGATCTGCATTACTATCACGGATCAGGGCATCGGCATTCCGAAAAGCAAGCAGGACAAGATTTTCGAGCGCTTCGGGCAGGCCGATACCAGCTTGTCCCGTCAGGCTGAAGGGACAGGGATAGGCTTATACCTTGTAAAACTTTTTGTAAAGGCGATGAACGGCGACATTACGTTGCGGAGTAGGGAAGGGAAAGGCAGCACGTTTACAGTCTTGCTTCCCTGTATCGAGGCGACTCCGCTGGAAAGAATAACAGCGGGCGGCGCACAGAACGAACACGTAATGGGAAGGGACAGCCGCCTGATACAGGCGGTAGCAGTGGAGTTTTCCGACATATATTTCTAATATGCTGGCTGCGTGTTATACTGAAGAGGTAGATAGTGTAAAGTATGGGAAAGATCAAAAGAATATTGAATATGCTCATAAGGCAGGAGGAGACCCTGCCGGAAGCGGCGCAATCGCCAGGAAGCGGCAAAGGCTGACGGCCGCTTATCACAAGGGCTTGCTGAAATAGTGAAAAAGGAGGCTTTTAGGGTGGAAAGGAATATCATTATTACCGGGGCAGGACGAGGACTGGGCTACAGTATAACCGAGAAGCATGTCAAGCTGGGAGACAGTGTTAATGCGCTTGCTCGTCAGATGACGGACGAGCTTGACAAGCTGGCAAAGTCGTCGAAGAACTTGAAGCTCCACATTTGCGATATAAGCTCCACCCAAAGCGTCGAAGAAGCGGCAAAGGGAATACTGGCGGAGGGTAACAGGATAGATATCCTTTATAACAATGCTGCAATTTACAGCCGCGAGGACAGGACCGGTCTGGCCGGCACGGATCTCGACGCCTGCATGCGGATGTACGATATCAACACGATAGGTCCTTTGCGTGTTTGCAAGGCATTGCTGCCGCTGCTGCAAAAAGGCAGCCTTATTGTCAATATTTCATCCGAAGCCGGGAGTATAGGCGCCTGCCGCCGAAAGCAGGAGTACTCGTATTGCATGTCCAAGGCGGCGCTGAACATGGGGACCAAAATATTGTCCAATGAGCTTTGGGACCGTTCCGTAAGGGTGATAGCCATACATCCCGGGTGGGTCAGGACGAGGATGGGCGGGCCGGAAGCCTTTGAGAGCAAATATTCCGTATCTCCCGAGGAGAGCGCCGAAGGCATTATCGATATAGCGCTCAATATAGGAAGCATCCCGCAGGATCGGATGTTTATGCAATATAATGGTGAGCTCATGCCGTGGTAGAGGAAGGATTTTATGTCGATAAACGCAAGTGTCAAAGGGATAGAACTGGAATTTCAAACTTCGCCCAAGCTTTTCTCACCCAGACAGATCGACGCCGGAACGCTGGCAATGCTGTCTTTTGTGGAGTTCTCCGACGGGCAGAAGATTCTCGATCTCGGGTGCGGCTATGGCGTGGTCGGCATTCTTGCGGCCAGGTTTACTGACCCGTCGAACGTGTATATGCTGGATGTCGATGAGGAAGCGGTCGCATATTCTGCCAGGAACGCTGAACTTAATGGCGTTGGCGGCGTCCATACGCTTCGGAGCGACGGACTGGAAGCCTTGGATGAGGCCGGATTCGACCTCATATTATCGAACCCTCCGTATCATACCGATTTCTCGGTTGCCAAAAGATTCATAGAAAAAAGCTTCAACCGCCTGAAAATAGGCGGCAGGCTGCTGATGGTCACAAAGCGCAGGGACTGGTACAAAAATAAACTCACGTCGGTCTTCGGCGGCGTGAAAGTGCATGAAGCCGGAGGCTACTTTGTTTTCGAGGCCGAGAGGAGAAGCGCAAGCTACGGCGGAAGCAAGGGAAGCGAAGGAACTCGCGGAAAGCCGGTTAAGAAGGCTGACAGAGGGGTGTAGGAAAGCTCCAATTACCCTGAATATTAAATGAGAGAAGGAAGAATACATATGGACCTTGACAGATTGAACAAACAGATGCAGTTCATCATCGAGATAGATAAGGTAAAATCCGTCCTGCGCCAGAATTTTATTTCGGACGGCTCACGGCGCGAAAATGATTCAGAACACTCCTGGCACCTGGCTATGATGGTCGTTATTCTTTCGGAATATTTCAAAGGCGCCGATATACTGAAGACCGTCAAGATGGTACTGATACACGACCTTGTCGAGATATACGCCGGCGACACATTCGCGTACGATGAAAAAGGTTATCTGGACAAGGACGAACGTGAACAGGCGGCTGCAGACAGATTGTTTGCGCTGTTGCCTCAGGATCAGGCGTCGGAATACAGGGACTTGTGGGACGAGTTCGAAAGGATGGATACCGGCGAAGCCATATTCGCTGCGGCTGTAGACAGGATACAGCCTCTGCTGATGAATTCGGAATCAGGGGGGAAGATGTGGAAGCAGCACAAGGTAACAAGAGAGATGGTGCTGAAACGCAACAAGCTTGTACTGGAAGAAGCTCCCGGAGTAATTGCGGAATTCGTTCGGAAGAGGATAGAGGACTCGGCTGTAAAACACTGTTTTTATGAAGATGGGCAGGGTGAATGAATGCCCGGCTATAAGTGTGTGATATGGGATTGGAACGGTACTTTGCTGGACGATATGGTCGCCTGCATAAACGTCATGAACCGTGTACTGGGGCGCCGGGGGCTGCCGGTATTGGAAAGGGAAAGGTACAGGAATATATTCGGGTTTCCTGTCAGGGATTATTATGAAAAGCTCGGCTTCGACTTTACAGCCGAGCCCTTCGAGCAGATATCCTTCGAATTTGTCGACGATTACCGGAAGGAAAGCCAGTGCGCCGCATTGAGAGAAGGGTGCATTCAGGTGCTGGACCACATCAAGGCCCGGGGCATCCGCCAGGTCATACTATCAGCCTCGCAGAAAGAGGATCTTGCCAGACAGGTCGGACAGTACGGAGTCCTTGAGTATTTTGACGAACTGCTGGGCCTCGATAACTGCCATGCGGCAAGCAAGCTTGAAATCGGCAGAAAATGGCTTGAAAGAAGCGGCCTCGGTAAAGGGGAGGCTCTGCTCATAGGCGACACGCGGCACGATTTCGAAACGGCTTCTGAATTGGGCTGCGACTGTATCCTGCTGTCCTGCGGACATCAGTCCGAAGAACGCCTTTCCGGCCTCGGTGCACCGTTGATCCGTTCGCTGGAAGAGGTGAAAGGATATTTTTGAAAGAGGCGGGTATTTTATTAATTAAAGGACGGGTGCAGTTGAATGTACGATATCGCAATTGTGGGAGGCGGGCCGGCAGGAGCAACTCTGGCAAGGCTTGTTGGAAACAGATATAAAGTGCTGGTTTTGGAAAAACGCTCTTTTGATCCCGATATGCCTTTCGCAAGCGAGAAATGCTGCGGGGGATTGCTTGATCCGGATGCGCAAAGGATGATGGCACGATTCGGACTCGGTATACCTAAATCGGTTTTGCTCAGCCCACAGATGTTTGCCGTGCGTACCATAGATATTACCAATTCGCTCGAACGCTTCTACCAACGTTACTATATCAATATAAACAGAAATGAATTCGATAAATGGCTTGGATCCATCATACCACCGTCGGCAAATGTAATTAACGGGTGTATTTTCAATTCGTTCGAGGAAAAAGAGGACTGTGTTGTTATAAAGTTCAGCCGCGACGGAAAGGAATACGAAGAAAAAGTCAGGCTTCTTGCAGGCGCCGACGGCGCATATTCGAAAGTCAGAAGGCAGGGGTTCCCGGCCAATGAAGCTCCCAGGGTGTATGTATCCATACAGGAATGGTTCGAAGCCAGGGAAGTCCAAAATTATTACGGAGCAATATTCGACGATGAAATAACGAATTTCTATTCATGGACGATACCCAAGGAGAATACGATAATTCTCGGTTCAGCTTTGAACCCGGGAAAGGACGCCTGTAGCAAATTCGAAACTTTGAAAAGCAAACTGATACGATATGGTTATGATTTTAGCAAAAGCTTGAAAAAGAACGGCGCTTACCTGTATCGTCCCGTAAAACGCAGCCAGATCTGCATGGGGAGCAAAAGAGTCGTATTGGTAGGAGAGGCGGCTGGATTTATAAGTCCAAGCTCCGCAGAAGGTATGAGTTACGCATTTAAAAGCTCACTGGCTCTTGCCGATGCTTTGGGACAAGGCATTGATGGATACATGGAGCGTTATGAAAAAAACCTCGGCCCTTTGATTCGTAATATAGCATTGAAGAACCTCAAGTCTCCTGCCATGTACAATAAAAAGCTTCGTAATATTGCAATGAGATCGGGACTGCTGAGTATCGATCTCGTGGATGGCAGAATAAATGACAGGCGACGTACAGACCGATGAAGCATGAGATGAGACTGCTTCCCAAACCTTTCGAATTGATACGCAGCGGGGTAAAAACGGTGGAAATCAGGCTTAATGATGAGAAACGAAGAAAAATCCAAGCCGGCGATACTATCACCTTCCGGAAGCTGCCCGAAGAGGAAGAGTCAATCGTGGCAGAGGTGGAAGCGCTTTATCGCTTCAGTACGTTTGAGGAGCTTTTCAAAAGCCTGCCTTTCGAAGCTTTCGGATGCGCAGGCTATTCGATGGACAGGATGCTAAGCGCAGCCTGTGAGATATATACCCCGGAAAGGGAAAGTAAATACGGTGCGCTGGGAATAAAGATCAAACTGCTGTGAAAAGATCGATCCGAAAAAATGCGAATATGACATATAGTTGTCCGATTATTCCTGTAAAATTGTAGATGGAATATGATAGCAATGAGGTGTAAAAAGTATGGAATGGCATGAGCTTTTTCCCCAGGAACGTCAGCCTTCACCGAAGGACATGACGGATTACATAGGCGGCGAGGCTGGACGCCTATGGGATTCACTGATGGATTACATGAAAACGTCCTATAAGGCGCAGCCAAAGCTCTCATATAGCGTATGTACGGGGAAACCCGGCTGGAATGTCAAGTTCCAGAAAAGCGGGCAGTCTTTCGGCACTTTATACCCCGAGCAAAATTCATTTTCCGTATTTATAGTATTCAGCTACAAGCTCGATCCCGTAATGGAAGCTATATTGCCTATGCTAAGCCCCGAAGTTGCGGAAATTTACAGGAATGCCGGCGATTTCATGAAAATGGGCAAATGGATAATGTTCAGGATAAACGATGAGGCCGGCATACGCGATTATAAAAACATGATAGCAGTCAAGCTGCCGCCTAAAGCGGCCTGATCAGGCTTGGCAGCTTTCCTTCAGTCGCTGCTGTTCTTCCTGTACCACTTTTTTGTCTATCCTTTCAAACAATATACCGACCGGTCCCAGCTGTAGGCCGTCCGGTATGCGAACCGGGGACCATCCGGGATTTTCAAGCCCCAATATCCTGCGTATTTTTGCCGATGAGAACGGTAAAAACGGATCTAGCAGTACCGACAGGTTGGCAATAATCTGCACGCAGATATTCAACGTGGTTCCGCACTTTTCAGGTTCGTTTTTTACAGTGATCCAGGGCTGTTCCTCGTCAAAGTATTTATTCGCTTTCCGGACGAATGCGAAGACGGTATCCAGCGCCGCCCTGAAGCTGCCCTGTTCTATAAGGCCTCCGACGGTAGGATAAAGGGAATCTAGGACCGTAAGCATAGACGATCCGGTTGAATCTGGGGTTGCATTGTTTGCAGTTTCGGCTGATACCACGCCTGCAAATCCTGTAGTCTCAGATATGGCAGTCTCAGCTTCTGTTTCAACGCTCTTTTTCTCAGCCTTGGTATTATTGGCTGGTCCGGCAGCTTCAAAGCCAACGTCGTCCAGGTGCCACGTCACCCCTGTGTGATACTGTGCAATACCCGGCACCCTACTTCCGAAGAACTTCTGAATGAATACGAGACTGCGGTTCACAAGGTTCCCGTATGCTCCCAAAAGTTCGCCGTTGTGACTGTTTATGAATTCATTCCAGGTGAAATCCGTATCCCGCTGCTCCGGCCCGTTGGCTGTCAGGAAGTAGCGTATGGAGTCCGGATCATAACGTTCCAGCAGATCCTTTGCCCAGATCGCCCAATTTCCGCTTGTAGAGATTTTTCTACCTTCAAGCGTCAGATATTCGCTCGATATTATTTCATCAGGCAGGCGCAATTTCACGTCCGTTCGGCCCAGCAGCAGTGAGGGCAGGATGATCGTGTGAAACGGTATGTTGTCCTTGCCGTGTACGTAATATTGTCTGCTGTTGTTCCATAAGTCCGTAAAATCCAGGCCTTTATCCCGGCAGAGCCGGTAACAGTCCGATACATAGCCGAGTACATTTTCAGCCCAGATGTATATCTTCTTGTTTTCGTAACCCTCCTTCGGAGCGTCGATGCCCCAGTCGAGGTCCCTGGTCAGGGCTCTGTCGCGCAAACCCTCGCGAATGTAGCGCTTTGACATTTCATACGCGTTTTTTCGCCAGCCTTGGTGGGCCTCGACATAATTGTCCAGAGCCTCCTTCAGCTTGGTCACAGCCAGAAACAGGTGGCTTGACGGCCTTAGCTCAGGTGTTTCTCCGCATATGCTGCATACCGGGTTTATTAGATTTTCGGGTTCGAGCACGTTCCCGCAGGCTTCGCACTGGTCGCCGCGCGCAGCCGAACCGCAATTGGGGCAGACACCTCTTACGAAACGGTCAGGGAGAAATTGCCCGCAGTGTACGCAATAGGATTGCTGTATGGTCTTTTCGTAAACATAGCCTCCCTCGTACAGTTTTTTGTGAAAATCTCTCACAAAGCTTTTGTGTTCCTCGCTCGAAGTCTTGCTGTAGAGGTCATAGGAAAAGCCAAGGCTTTGAAAGCACTCGGTGAACTCTTTGTGATATCTGTCGCTGATCTCCTGCGGAGTACTGTTTTCCTGCCTTGCCCTTATTGTGACCGGAGTGCCGTGACAATCGCTTCCGGAAACAAAAAATACAGTATCTCCCTTTGCCCTGAAATACCTTGCCAGAATATCCCCCGGCAGCAACGCCGCTATGTGGCCTATGTGCAGCGATCCGTTCGCATATGGCCAAGCATTTCCGATAATTACATTCATATCAACACATCCTTTCTAATGAAATTCAATTCATAGTCTTGGGTCAAGGTACCGTTGAAATGACCGGATACGAGGAGTACAAGGAAAGCTGGCTTAAGAGGAGCACTATAGCAGCTTGACGCAGTAATCCGACGTATAGGGGCATTTAAAAAAATAAAAAACTCCCGTTCCCAGGTATATCCTGGGGACGAGAGCATGATCTTCGTGTTACCACCCCGGTTCGCCGATGCCTCGCGGCAGCAGCCTCAGAAAGAACTTATGCAGCCATATGTCCCGAAGGACTTGTGCGCACGCTATTCTCCGGCGCTTTATCGGGCGCATCCGTCGCGGTCTGAAGGCCTGGTTCGGCAGTATAAGCTTGTTCCGCCGGATTTCAGCGGTCTGCCGGCTCAGCCAGTTCGACGCGAAGGCTCCGAGACCATATTCAGCCGTTTGCTTCCTGCTTCTTCTCAGCTAAGGGGGATCGCCAGTCGAATCGGTCATCCCTTCTTTGAAGCTCTCTGTACGGAAAACTTGCAGCCTACTCTTCTCTTCACAGCCATGAGTCAGTATGTTTTTGTTTATATTAGTACGATTCCCGGCATTTGTCAATAAGAAAAGTCAAAGATTTCACTATACGAGATTTTGCAGCAAAAAAAGAAGTCACCCGTAGGTGACCTCAAAGATATGGAAGGAATTAAGGAAGCAAAGTTATACCACGCCTTCGTCCTGCAGAGCATCGTAGCCTTCTTCGCCGGTCCTTACCCTTACGACGTTTTCAACGTCGTAAACAAAGATCTTGCCGTCGCCGATGTGGCCGGTATACAGGACCTTCTTGGCCGTTTCAATGACTGTTCTGACAGGAACCTTCGATACCACAATTTCAACCTCAACTTTGGGAAGCAGGTTCATTTCGAACTCGACGCCACGGTAATATTCCGTCTTGCCCTTCTGTACGCCGCAGCCGAGTACCTGTGTCACGGTCATGCCCATGACTCCTATTTTATTCATTGCTTCCTTCAAAGCTTCAAACTTGTTCTGTTTGGTGATGATGTCGATCTTCGTTATCTTAACGTCCGAGCCGACTGCGGTTGCAGGCGTTGATACAAGTTCGACAGGAACCGCCTTGTCTATGTTGACCGCGGCAGTCTGCTTTCCTGCCGCGAATGGGTTAGCTTTCGAACCGTTCCAGTTGAATCTTGCCAGCTGCTTGATTTCTGCATTATCTGCAGAATCGAAGTCCAGGGAGGATCTCAAAAGCTGGCTGTCAGGGTATGCAAGCGCGCCCATTTCAGGTATATCGAGACCATCGAGCTCATCCTCGGGTTTAACTCTCAAGCCCCAGACCTTGTCGAGCAGCTTGAAGAACACAAAGGAAACTCCGAAGCCCCATACAAACAGTACTACTACTGCGACGAGCTGTGCTCCGAGCTGTGAAGCGTCGCCGAAGAACAGCCCCCTGACGCCGCCGGAAACCCCGTTGACACCGTCTCCGTACGAGCCGTCGGCAAAGAGTCCCAGCGCTATTACGCCCCAAAGACCGTTTACACAGTGAACGGAGATCGCGCCGACTGGGTCATCTAACTTAAGTTTATTTTCAACGAACGGTACCGCGACACATACCAGTATTGCAGCAATGAAGCCTATGATAAACGCCGATATTCCGTTTACGAAGGCGCAGGGAGCCGTTATGGCAACAAGGCCGGCCAGCGCGCCGTTGGCTGTCATAGAAGGGTCTGGTTTGCCGTATTTTATCCACATATAGAACATGGCGATCAGTCCGCCTACCGCGCCGGCTATCATTGTATTGGTGGCCACTACGGAGAGCCTGAAATCAGATGCGTTCAGTGTGGAGCCCGCATTGAACGAAAACCAGCAGAAGAACAGTATTATTGTACCTATTATGGCCATCGGTATGTCATGCCCCGGGAATGCCCTCGCTGATCCGTCCTTCTTGAATTTGCCTATCCTGGGTCCGATAACAATAGCCCCTGCCAGTGCAAGCATACCGCCCATCGAGTGGACGACCGCGGAGCCTGCGAAATCAACGACGCCGTGTCCCAGACCGAAGTTCTTTCCGAGCGTCGCCAACCAGCCGCCGCCCCAGACCCAGTTTCCAAAGAAGGGATAAAGGATTATCGATATGAAAAATGACGATATGACTACGGCCGAGTATTTCACACGCTCTGCCATCGCTCCGGTGGGAATCGTCACCGTAGTGTCCATAAACACCATCTGGAAGAAGAACAGCGCGTAAACACCCGCATCATATGTCCCGCTCAGGCCAAACCCTTTGTAACCCATGATTCCGCCGAGGCCGGGGATCGAAACCATCGCGTCGAGCACCGAGCCGCCGGGGCCAAGTCCCGCTGCGCCGCCGGAACCGCCGAACTGTATGGCGAAGCCTGCGATGAAGTATCCGACTGCGCCGACCAGAAATACCATGAAGTTCATCGTCATGGTGTGGGCCGCATTCTTGGCGCGGCAGAAACCTGTTTCCACCATGGCGAAGCCGCACTGGAAGAAGAATACGAAGAATGCGCAGATCATTATCCATGTATAGTTGGCGCCATACATCGCCTTGTTGGCGGTAGTCGCCACGTCGCCCAGAGTTTCGCTTCCGCTCGGCGCAACGTAGGAAGCGCCCGTCGGGTCGGCACCCGATGCCGCAGCTGCCGTACCTGCGGCAAACATGAATACAGCCATTACAATAACCAACAGGATCAATAAACCTCCGGCCTTTCTCAAACCTTTCATACAAACCACCCCTTAATAGAATTTTATATGTCTTTGTCTTTCCACGCCCAGCCTGTTTACGCTTCAGCGTAATTTCTTCCTTCTGAAGTTGCTCCAGGAAAATTTGGATTCAGCCTTGTACACCTCAGATTTCAGCTTCCTTACCGATAAAAAGTACCTCACTCCCAGAAATAGAACCACGAGCCCGAAAACCGAACCATGTATTCGGGAGCTCAAGATAGTAAAGCCGACGTCGTTTATCAAACTGTAGATACTGAAAGTGATACCTAAAATGATGACCACCGAGGACATCAAAAAAAGCAGCAGGATCGAATAGAGCTTTCCCTTGTCGACCGTTTGCACGTTTACCCGATTTCTCATATCATCACCCCCTTGCAATTTGATACGACAAAGGCGCTGCTTCCGTCATTTTGACAGAACCAGCGCCTTTGCCATCTGTTCTTAAAAAAATTAATAAAAAAAGCGCTGCAAAAAGGTTTGGTTTTTGCAACGCCATCGTTACTTTCTTTCATATTAATACTAAAATGTTATAAAATCAATAGTAAATTTGCAATTTTTTAAATTAATGGATTCATATTCATTAATATTCATTAATATTTTATTTCCAACCCTTTACTTTTTAGTTTGGTATAATATTATGTAAGTTGTTTAGGAATAAATAATATTACTTTATCAGGAGAAAGTTAACATTTGAAAAGTAAGCGTTTTGGAATACATATAAAAAGCTATGCCTTGAATATATTGACGGCTGTTTTCCTGTCGGCTGTGTTCTCTGTCGTAAATGCGCTTTTGTCGGATGTGGCCGACATGGTAAATGTAATGAGATATTTGCGGTATCCGCTCCTGTTCGCCGTAAATGCGCTTCCCTTGACGCTGATAATGCTGTTTCTGTATCATCTATCCTCCAGACAGTGGGTCGGCTCGGCATTCGGCGCAGGCTTGATGCTTGCGATGCATATCGTCAACCGTTTCAAGATACAGCTAAGGGAGGAGCCGTTTACCCCCGACGACCTGTTGCTTGGTACGGAGGCTGCCAGCGTCGTCAGATTTTCAGAGCTCCGATTTAGTACCGTGATAACGGCTGCCATCATATTCTGGCTCTTCGTGACATTGTTCCTGTTGATCCTTGTCAGATCGGAAAAACTGAATTGGCGTGCGAGGACTGCCGGACTAGCCGTGACTGTTCTGTTATCCGCGGCTGTGTTTTTCGGGATATATAAAAACGTAAAGCTTTACAATAGCTTCAGGGTTACGGGCAACGTCTATTCCCGGGTAAGCACCTTCAAATCGCGAGGTTTCGCATATTCCTTCCTTGTCCGGACAGCCACAAAGGAAACAATAAGGCCTTCAGGCTATTCCAGGGCCAATGCCGAAAAAGTATTGAGCAGGTATGCGGCTCCGCCTTACGACGTAATTAAGGGAGCGGTAAAGCTGCCCAACGTCATTGCAGTAATGGGAGAAGCCTTTTACGACATCGACAGGATTAAGGATGTGGAGTTCAACGAGGGTCTCGAGCCTCTGGCTAATTTCCACAGGATAGCGGGACAAGCCTGGTCGGGCAGAGTGGCAGCCGAGGTGTTCGGCGGCGGAACTGCCAATACTGAATTCTCGTTCCTGACGGGCGGTTCCCTGGCGGCCTTACCAGGGCTGTCCTCCCCGTACACGTACAACCTCAGGAAAAATACGTTTTCGCTTGCGCGCGTCATGGAAAAAGCGGGTTATGACACGATGGCGTTCCATCCCGGGGAATCGTGGTTCTATAACAGGGTCAATGTTTACAGATTTTTCGGCTTCGATCGGATATATTTCAGGCGGGATATGGAGCAGAGCAAGCTTGAGATCAATTTCGGGTATGTTTCGGATAAAAATACCGCACAATATTCCTTGGACAAGCTGAAGCAGCATATTGCTGAAAAACCTGACAAGCCGTTTTTCGAGTTTGTGGTGAATATCGATAACCACGGCCCCTATTCGAAAGAGGACCTTGGCTATCCCCGGATACTGAAAAGGAAACCAGGGATGGATGACGAGATTTATAACAATATAAACAATTATTTGAACGGACTGGCCCGGTGCGATAATGCCCTTGGATACCTTGCGGATTCGCTTGGCGGTATGAACGAGCCTGTCGTATTGCTGTTCTTCAGCGACCACCTGCCTGCGCTGGGGGACAGCTCCAAGGGGTACAAGGCCCTGGGCTTCGACACAAGCCAGTCAGGCAGCCTGCAAGCCTACCTGAACCAATATGAGACGCCCTATTTCATATGGTGTAACAAGGCAGCCGAGGACCTGCTCAAAAGCGGCGGTATAAACCCGGAAAAAGGCGCGGCTCCTGAGATCAGCGCAAACTATCTGGCTTCGGAGCTGCTGAAGTACATCGGACTGAATGGCGGCGCCTATTTTAATTATCTGTCTGAACAGAAAACACTGCTGCCCGTTATAACCAGACGATTTGTAAAGGAAGGCGGGACTTTCACCGAAACGCCTTCTTCAGGGTCGGTAAAGCGTATTGCCCAGTACGGGGAGCTCGAGTATTATACTTTGACGGAGAGGGAAGCAATCGACAGGGGGATGGCAAATGAGGGAAAATGAAGGCGAACAGGAAGCTAAACGTTCTCAGGAAAACAAGCCGGGGCAGGAAAATAGAAGCAAACAGGAGAATAGAAGCGACCAGAAAAATAGAAGCGGGCATGAAAATGTGAGCCGGAAGGAAAATGAGCAGGGGCGGGCTGACAGTATGTTTAGCGGCTATGGTTCCAAGGAATATGAACACTTCAAGATAAGGTGTGAGCAGTTTCAGGCTAAAGCTGCCTCTGAAAGAAGAAATTCGGCTCACATGAGCAACCTCAGGCTAGCAGTATTTGTTTGCGGCGTTGCACTGGGCGTACTGCTTTTTGTAACTGCCGGTCTGCCGTATGGCGTTATTTTGCTGGTTCTTACTCTGTCTGCCTTCACTTATCTGGTCATACGGCACAACAGGATGGCATACGAGCTTGCAAGGCTGGAGTGCAAGGCGGAGGCCAACCGCATGTTTATGGACAGGATGCGGTCCGGCTGGGAGGAATTCAAGGACGACGGCCGGGAATTTGCGGATCCCCGGCATCCTTACTCCGACGACCTGGATATTTTCGGCCCGAAATCCCTGTACCAGTGGATATGCACAGCCCACACCCATTACGGAAGGAAAGAATTGCGGAGGTTGCTTGCGGATCCTGATAAGAGCCCGGCAAATATTGCCGTGCGGCAGGACGCTGCCAGGGAACTGGCTGAAAAGGGAGATTTCTGCGAAGAACTTCAAAGCGAAGGCATGCTCTCCGGCAGGACCTCGGAGGACCCCGGCAAGCTGCTTTTATATGCCGAAGACGGCACCAAACGCTTCAAAAATCCGGGTATGGTAAATCTGTTTTACATATTGCCGGGCATAGTCATATTGTGCTTCATACTTTACTTTCTGGGAGCGCCCGTACCGATCTTAATACCGCTATTGCTGCTGGCGCTTCAGTTCGGGATATTTGCGGCCGGCTACGGCAAGAACTCCAGGCTGACGAACATGGTTTACGGCCTCAGAAAATATCTCGGCGCTTATTCCAGCCTGCTGAGCCTGGTCGAAAAAGAAGAATTTAAAAACAGTCACCTTTCTGAACTGAAAGGGAAACTGAACGGTGAAAACGGTTCTGCGTCCGCTTCATTGAGAAAGCTCGAAGGCATTGCAAATGCCGTGGATCTCAAGACAAGTACAGTGCTTTACTTTATATTGAACTGCATTTTTCTGTGGGATTACCATTGCGTTTTTGCCTTGGAGGAATGGAAAGGCAGGTATGGCAAGCACATAAGGGAATGGCTTGAAACCGTCGGCGAGTTCGAAGCTGTATCCAGCCTGGCGGCAATACGCCTGATGTACCCGGATTGGGCATTCCCGACGATAACGGGGAGCGGCATGAGGTTTGCTGCAGAAGAAATGGGCCATCCGCTTATCAAAAAGGACGCCTGTGTACGCAACGATTTTGAAATAAGCGGAGGGGCCTGCATTATCACCGGATCCAACATGTCCGGCAAGACAACGCTGCTTCGAACCGTAGGTATCAGCCTTGTCCTCGCATACGCCGGCGCTCCTGTCTTTGCGCGCAGGCTCGAATGCCCGGTGCTTGATCTGTTTACCTCGATGAGGATACGGGATGACCTGAACAGCGGAATTTCCACCTTTTATGCGGAGCTGCTCAGGGTAAAGATGATCATCGAGCACTCTCACAAGAAAATACCGATGATATACCTGATAGACGAGATATTCATGGGAACCAATTCTCTGGACAGAACTACAGGCGCGAGAAGCGTTCTGAAAAATCTTGGGGAAAAATGGGTCATTGGTATGATCTCCACACATGATTTTGAATTGTGTGAGCTTGAGCAGGAGAACGGAGCCGGTATAAAGAATTATCATTTTACCGAAAAATATATCGGCAATGAAATCAGGTTCGATTACAAGCTGCATCCGGGGAGGAGCACAACGACCAATGCCAGGTACCTTATGAGGATGGTGGGCATAGAACTGGAGGAATAGTATCCCCTATGACGAACGACGTGTTATCGAAGAAGCTGCTCGACGGGGTCAGCCTCGGCAAGCAGTCCACTATTAGAATCCATAGAGGGAAAACGGTTTATTTCGATCCAATCGAAATAAATGACGAACCAAAGGACGCCGACTATATTTTCATCTCACATAGACATAGCGACCATTTATCGGTCGACGCCGTCAAAAAGCTGGCCCAGCCGCAAACCGTAGTGATCTTGCCGGCCGACTGCGAAGAGGCGGTCAGGGAGGCCGGTCTCGCAAATATACTGACTGTCAGCCCGAACAAGAGCTACGAACAGGAGGGAATAAGCTTCTCTACCGTTCCCGCGTACAATACGAACAAGCAGTTTCACAAAAAAGAGAGCAACTGGGTCGGCTATATCCTGAAGCTTAACGGCGTCAGCTACTATTTTGCCGGCGACACGGATAAAATACCCGAAATGAAGGATATCAAGGCCGACGTAGTATTTCTGCCAGTAGGCGGTACGTATACGATGACGGCCCCTGAAGCGGCTGAGGCCGCCAATAGCATGAAACCTCCGGTGGCGGTGCCGATACATTACGGCAGCGGTATTGTAGGGACTCCCGAAGACGGCGCTAAATTTATAAAAAAACTTGACCCTTCTGTCAAAGGAGTCTTGTTGAAGTAGCTCGATCAAAAACAGTACGGACACCCTCTTTCCTTTCATTAAAACGCAGCTTCTGAATAGAATTACAATGTCAGTGATTGATTCGGAGGACTGCCATGACGACCAGAAAAACGTTGCTTAGAGTGCTGTTTTGGGTTATGCTCGCAATTTGCTTCAATATTGGTATCTATTATTTTATGGGTAGGGAGAAGGCGCTGGAATTTCTCGGGGGATACGTACTGGAGCAGAGTCTCAGCATCGATAACCTGTTCATGTTCCTGATGCTCTTCACCAGTTACGGCATAAGGCCGCAGCAGCAGAGAAGGGTGCTCAGCTACGGCATCATGGGAGCCATTGTGCTCAGGCTTGCATTCATTCTTCTCGGAGTCGCAGTAGTCAACCTTTTTCACTGGGTGCTTTACATATTCGGACTGGTGCTGATAATCAGCGGGATGGGCATCGTTTTCAGGGAAGATACGAATTCGGGTTTCAGGGATAAAAAGATTCTTAAGGCTATCGGTAAAGTGATACCGCTGACAGAAAGGCTTTATGGCGAACGTTTTTTCGTGAGGAAGGGCAGAACTCTATACGCGACGCCCCTTTTTGCACTAATAATCCTTATCGAGCTTACGGATATTGTTTTTGCCATAGATTCCATACCGGCCATATTTTCGATTACGACCGACGTATTCATAGTCTTTTCCTCCAATATGTTCGCCATACTGGGCTTGAGAAGCCTTTACTTTGTTCTCGGCAGCCTGCAGGAAAGGTTCAGGTATGTAAAATACGGCGTAGCCATGATTCTGACTTTTACGGGGCTGAAGCTCCTGATCATGGTATTCGGTATCGAGATTCCGGTTGTCGCGTCGCTTGGCATAATCGCATCGATCCTACTTGTCAGTATTTTTTTGTCACTTGCCATAAGCGACAAGAGATTGAGAAATACTGTGTGATATAATTATTAAGGCGGAGTTTATAGAAAACTAACGCTATTCAGCACGAAATACAGAGTAGACGAATACAGAGCAGACGAATACAGAGTAGACGAATATAGAGCATGCAAAATACAGAGCAGATAAAATACAGAGCAGACAAAATACAGAGCAGACAAAGGAGTGGAAAATATTATGGGGAACATATCAAACGATCCGCTGAAACACCGTAAGGGAAGCAGGAAGCTGGCGATCGTGGGTAAGGATGGCAAGCCGTTGAAAAATCAGGCTGTCAAGGTCAAACAGATCAGTCATGCATTTCTGTTCGGCTGTACCGAATTCAGCGCCCTCCCATACGCAAACGGGGAGCTGCAGGGAAGAGAAAAGGAAATCACGGAGGAAAGATTCCGCCTGTTTTTCGACCTCTTCAACTATTCAACCCTGCCTTTTTACTGGGGAAGGTATGAACCTGTCAATGGAAAGCCTGATGCCAAAAGAATGAGAGTCGCTTCCGAATGGCTCGTGTCGAACGGCGTCAAGCTCAAGGGACACCCGCTTTGCTGGCACACAGTCTGCGCACCTTGGCTGATGGACATGAGCAACAAGGATATACTCACCACGCAGCTGAACAGAATTCGCCGCGAGGTTACCGATTTTGCGGGCCTCATAGATATCTGGGACGTTATAAATGAAGTTGTTATAATGCCTGTTTTCGATAAATACGATAACGGTATCACGCGTATATGTAAGGAGCTTGGTAGGCACCGCCTTGTGCGTGAGGTATTCGCCGCGGCCAAGAGGTCGAATCCCGAAGCGACGCTCCTTATCAATGATTTTTGGCTGGACGAATCCTATGACATACTTATAGAGGGCCTTTTGGAGCTGGGAGTTCCGATCGATGCCATCGGCATACAGACGCACATGCACCAGGGATACAGGGGACTGGATTATATGCAAGAGCTCCTTGACCGTTATTCGCGCTTCAAGCTGCCGCTGCATTTCACGGAGAATACGTTGGTTTCGGGCGATATCATGCCGGCCGGGATCGTCGACCTGAACGACTATGTCGTCGATGAATGGCTGTCCACACCGGAAGGCTTGATCCGCCAGGCAGAAGAGATGACAACACATTACAAGTCGCTGTTTGAAGATCCCAATGTCGGCTCCATAACCTACTGGGGCTTTATCGACGGCGGCTGGCTGAAGGCTCCGAGCGGCTTTATCACGGAAGACAACAGGATAAAGCCCTCTTATGAAGCTCTTCACAAGCTGATAAAGGACGAATGGTGGACAAAACCCATGGAGACTGTTACAGATGACAACGGCGTTATAACGGTGTCCGGCTTCCTTGGCGAATACGAAGCTTCATTCGCCGGAGAGACGCTGCGCTTCTCCGTTGAGAAGGAAGGGGAGCCGGTAAACATAACGTTTTGACGGTTCGATTTGCTAAGCCGCTAAACCGTTAAGCTGCTAAATTTAAATAATATTGCTGCAACGCAAAGGAGTAAGGCTCTAATGAAAGGCCCTACTCCTTTTGCGTCGTGTATGAATCGAAGGGATCGCATATTTTATGCAAGGACATAATTCAATACGCATAACAATCGTTTGACCATATGGAAAAATATTGATACTATGTTGGTATCAGTAGGAATGCGGGAAACTGGAGATTATTTATATTTGCGGGGATATATAAAATGCCGACTTTGAAAAAAATAAGAGATACAATGAAGAGGCAGAAAATCAGCGATGAAATTATGGCACAGATAGACTTTGAAGCTGACTGCAACAATCCGGTAAATATTATTTCTGCTATTGACAAAATGGATGAGCTGCTGACGAAGGAGCAATGTCTATCGATTATGGAAAAACAGGGCTGCTGTAAGGGAGGTAAACGTGACAAGGACTGCAAGGCATTTGCAAAAGAACATGCGGATAAAACGCTTGCTGAAAAACTTGCATTAATATCAAGCATTCTATATATGATGTCGCCCCGCCTGAATGCCGACGGTACGTTTACTATTGCATTCGGTGACCACCGAAATGGTGTTCACACAGGCAAGCACACCTGTTCCTGCGGTTCAATCAAAAGGTTGAAACAGCCTTTTTCTGTTTCTCCTACATACTGCGGTTGCTGTGGAGGGCACTTATTATATCATTATCAAAACGCTCTGGGGGTAAAGTTGAAATTGAAAGAAATCAATTCATCTCCACTCAATACAAATGGTGAGAAGCCTTGTAAGTTTACTTTTGAAGTTCTTGTTTGATACAGCGGCAGTTCAAAATACATATTGCATACTCGTTATAAATAACGAACTAAAGAGCACCTATAAAATCCGTAGTGCATTTAAAACTGGATAAGAAGGGATAGATAGTATGAATGAAATAAACATGTTTTGGGATAGATTCTTAAAGAAGACTGGAAGAGATAAGAATACCAAATACTTGGAAGTATTTCATTTTCATCTGTCTGAGTATTGGGCGAATGAGTTATTGAAATTGGTACTTGACGGAACAAAACGGGCAACATCCAGCAGTTTGAAATCCTTCAAGATAAATGGCTTGAAAATGCCAGAAACAGGTGACCTTAGCATTGTGACAGACTGGAATGGAATACCGAGATGTGTAATAGAGACATTAACTGTTGCAATTCTTCCGTTTAAAGATATGACTTATGATATATGTAAACGTGAAGGCGAAGATGAATGTCTGGATACATGGCGATTAGGTCATATTTCTTTTTTTAAGAGCGAGGGAAAAGAATTGGGATATGAATTCGATGAAGAAATGTTAATTGTATTTGAAGACTTCGAAGTTGTATATCGAGAATAGTGTTATGTACAAAATGCAAATTAGTTAGTTCGCAATCTTGCCCTGACACGGCTGAGGGAGTGGATGTGACATACCGGGAATATGTAGAGGTATGCTTGAGGTATATACGGGAAAAGAATTAGCTTACGTTGCTGATAACACCGGTCAAGCTTCGGATTCTTAGATGTCCGAAGCTTTTTTGATCCCGCCGAATAGCAGCCTGTAGGCATTGTCGTGCAATACGGCTCTTCGCTCGTCTTCAGTCAGGTCCAATCGCATGAACCTTTCCAATTCCTCGGCGTGATCCCACATCGGGTAATCCGTACCGAAAAGAACCTTGTTCATACCATGCCTGCGCATAATGCCAACTGCCTTGCAAGGCTCCATGAAAGGAAGGCTGCTGCTTGTGTCTATATACAGGTTTCTGCCTATAATGTATTCGGAGGATTGCTCCCAAACGCTGTAACCGCCGAGATGCGCGGCGATCACGACCAATTCGGGGAAGCTGTCGAGGATATGCGCCAGCCTTTTCGGACTGGATGAATCCCTGTTACGGTCGCCTATGTGTATCAAAACGGGCAGCCTTCCTTCTACAGCTTCAAAGAGAGGCATCATATACTCTTCGTCCAGAGTAAGATTCTGAAACTCGGGATGCAGCTTGATGCCTCGCAGGCCCATGGAAATTATGCGATCGACCTCGCTGCCGATGTCCTTCAGGCCCGGATGCAGTGTCGCAAAACCTACGAACTCGGGATGAGCGGCCTGTACGCCGCAGATGTAATCGTTTATTGCCTGTACCTGTTCTACCGTAGTTGCGGACGAATGGACGACGTAATTTGTCGTTCCGATCCTTCGACCGGCTTTCAGGAGGGTTTCGACAGTTCCGGTGTGCCTCATTTTTATCCCGTAGTAGCGGCCGATGGCGGCAACCGCCTTTTCAGCTATTTTGTCGGGGAAGATGTGATCATGTATATCTATGATCTTGTAGCCGTTGTAATTATTGTTCATACGCGGTATGCTTTCCTTATCCTAATCATCCTGATTTTAGTTGCCGGAGCTTATGTCGTGATCGAAGGTGTAGCCGTGTCATACCGGTGTCGGTCCGGGAGCTTTACCGGACAGCCCAGCCCGGCAGCCTCAACGACAGCCCTCACCGGAAGCCCTCACCGGAAGCCTCACCCGCAGCCCTCACCGGACAGCCCAACCCGGCCGCCTCATTGGCAGCCTAGCCCAGAAGCATCCTGTCGTTGTCAAGCGCCGTTCCGCTCTTGCGGCTGAACTGTTCTATCAGCCAATCCACAGTCTTACCGCTGCGTTCCTCGCCCTGTATGTCCATGATAATCCTGCCTTCGTGCATCATTATCGTGCGGGTTCCGTGATCCAGCGCGGCTTTCATGTTGTGCGTAATCATGAGTGTGCAGAGCTTGTACTCATTGACTACTTCATCGGTCAATTGCAGGACCTTTGCGGCTATGGAAGGATCGAGCGCGGCAGTATGCTCGTCAAGCAGCAGGAGCTTCGGCTTCACTATCGTTGCCATAAGCAGCGTCAGAGCCTGCCTCTGTCCTCCCGAAAGCCTGCCCACCTTTTCCTTCATCCTGCCTTCGAGGCCAAGCTCGAGAAGCGACAGACGCTCGCGGAAGAAGGCCATATCCGCTCTTGATATCCCCGGGACCAGACCCCGCTTTTTCCCTCTGGCATATGCGATCGCCAGGTTTTCTTCTATCGTCATATCGAACGCGGTACCCATAAGAGGGTCCTGAAACACTCTGCCTATGAATGCCGAGCGTTTGTGCTCGGGTTCTCTCGATATGTCGGCATTGTCCAAAAGGATTCTGCCGCCGTCTATTCCAAATACACCTGAAATACTGTTGAGAAGCGTCGACTTACCGGCGCCGTTGCCGCCGATAACCGTTACGAATTCCCCTTCTCCGAGAACCAGGTTTATATTTCTCAGCGCGACCTTTTCGTTCACGCTGCCCTTGTTGAATATCTTGGTGACATTATCAATTTTCAGCATCGCCGCTGCCACCGCCTTTCCGTCCGGCCATTACGGCCTGCCTGCCTGTGAGTGAGATTACCTTGTCGCGGAAAATCCCCATGGACAAGGCTATTGCCACGATTATGGCGGAAACGAGCTTCATGTCTGTGGGAGGCATACCGAGCTGCAAAGCAATTGCAATGATGACCCTGTATAGTACCGCACCTAAAATGACTGCTACAAGCCTTCTCATGAGCGATTTAGTTCCGAATACCACTTCGCCTATTATGACTGATGCAAGGCCGATCACGACCATGCCAATACCCATGCTGACGTCTGTATACGACTGGTATTGAGCTATCAAAGCGCCGGACAACGCAACGAGCCCGTTTGAGATCGCAAGTCCGGCCAATGTAGTGAAGTCGGTATCAACACCCGACGCCCGGACCATTTTGGCATTGTCGCCGGTTGCCCGCAATACCAGGCCGAATTTGGTCCTCAGAAAATAGTAAAGCACAAAAAGTATCAGGAGCATTATCACGCTTGAAAGCATCAAAGCGATATATTTCTCAATGGCTGTACCCGCGAAGGGCGTAAAGATCGTTGGAATTTTCAGCGCCTTCGACAGCGGAATGTTCGCCTTGTTGCCCATGACCTTCAGATTGATGGAATAAAGGGCGAGCATCATCAGGATACCGGAAAGTATGGGCTGTATCTTGAGCTTTGTCGTAAGCAGCGCCGTAACGCTGCCTGCAGCGCAACCGGCAATGAACGCGGTTACAAGCCCCAGCACCGGGTGCCCGGCGACGCATAAAACAGCAGAGAAAGCAGCTCCGAAAGTGAAGCTGCTGTCTACAGTCAGATCAGGCATATTCAGTGTCCTAAAGGAGATGAACACGCCGAGCGCCATAATAGCATAAATTATTCCGAGTTCAAGAGAACCCTGCAAGAGTATCAGCATTATAAAGAACCCCTTTTATAGCGGCTTCAGGCTATGACCCGAAGCCGCACGTATACGAACTGGTTTTTTTTATTCTCCAAATACCTGCTTGGCTTCGCTGAGTACATCGTCAGGTATTGTGACATCTATTGCCTTCGCGGTATCCTTATTGACGTAGATATCCATATCTTTCATAGTCTTGACCGGCATATCGCCAGGTTTCTTTCCGGTCAGTATATCGACGGCCATGTTGCCAGTTTCCTGGCCGAGGATCGTATAGTTTATGCCGTAGGTCGCAAGTCCGCCGTCCTTGACCATCGAGTCCGCGCCGACGTAGACCGGTATCTTCGCACTGTTTGCTACCTGAGCGACAACGGGCATTGCGGCCGCGATAGTATTGTCGATCGGGGAGAAGATGGCGTCGACCTTGCCTGCCAGTGACTGAGTGACCTGCTGTACTTCGGAGGAGTTCGTCACTGTGCCTTCGACGACTTCCATACCGTTATTCTTCGCATATTCCTTGAGGTTGTTTATAACTGAGATAGAATTGGTCTCGCTGGAATTGTAAAGCGCTCCGATCTTTTTGATGCCGGGAGTGATTCTTTTTGCGAGTTCCATTACCTTTTCCGCCGAGACTGCGTCGGAGGTTCCGGTAACGTTCTTGCCCGGCTTGTCGAGGCTCGTTACCAATCCTGATCCAACAGGATCAGTGCAGGCGGAGAACAAAACGGGTATATCGGAGGTGGCGTTTGCGGCTGCCTGTGCCGAGGGTGTTGCTATAGCCACGATCAGGTCGGATTTATCCGCAACGAATTTTTGTACGATTGTGTTTAGATTGGTCTGGTCGCCCTGGGCGTTCTGATAGTCGATCTTTATGTTGTCGCCGTCTTTATAGCCTTTTTCTGCAAGCTGTGCGATAAAGGCCTCACGGATAGTGTTGAGCGAAGGATGTTCCACTATCTGCACAATGCCTATTTTGAGCACTTTTTGGTCTGCGGCTGTGGTTGTTCCGTTAGCAGTCGAAGCTGCGTTGGTTTCTTCCGAAGACGTCCCGGTGGTTGCATTTGCAGACGATCCTGCGTTGCTTTCCAGCTTGCTCGACTGGCCGCATGCGCCGATCGATAAAACGAGTGCAACAGCCATTATGACAGCAGTGATGACTTTGAATATTTTTTTCATTTTTCAATCCTCCAGACATATTATATATTTTTTGAAAACAAAAAACACCTATCCTTTTGTAAAGGACAGGTGTCAACCTGCGGTACCACCTTAATTGATGCGAAAGCTTCCGCATCCTCTTGATCGAGTGCCGGCACACTCTTTGCCTGTTAACGTCGGCTGAACGTCGGAGATTACTCGGATAAAATCCTTTCATCCCGCCCTCAGAGGCCCATTTATCTGCACCTTGCCTGCCGGGATCCCAGCGCCCCCGACTCTCTTTGTGACCGGTTTACAGTTTTACTCCCTCTTCAACGGTTTAAAGGAATCATAACACAGCGCCCAAGCTTATGTCAATATTGCTTTATCGAAAAAGTATTGCGAAGCTATTTGGAAAATTGTTATAATATATCTTAGAAAAAAGTGATACAAAGCCTGTAATTCGGTTAATACCATTTGTAAAAATAAAAGAAAATGAGGTATTTCTATGAAAGCCGAACAGTGGAAAATACTCAAGAAATGTGCGAATATGGAGGACACCGGTTCAGTACCTGTCGGACTTATCGTTGACAGCCCGTGGATGCCTGCATATTGCGGCATGTCGACGCTCGATTTCTTTACCCTTCCTGAGAAATGGCTGGAAGCATACGCCAGGATCAAGCAGGATTTTCCCGAGATTATTTTCCTCCCGGACTACTGGGTCGAATACGGTATGGCGACTGAACCTTCCGGCTTTGGTGTCAAGGTCAACTTCTATGAGCACAAGACTCCAGGAGTAAATCATATCATTCCGTCTGCGGATGATATGGAAGAATACATATCGAAACTGAAATCGCCGAATCCGAAGACCGACGGCCTGATGCCCCTGGCACTGACGTTTTACAAACATGTACATAATATATTGAAGGCGCAGGGAGAGTCGATCAAAATCGTGGCAGCCAGAGGGCCTTTGACGATCGCGTCCCATCTCATGGGCGTTTCCGAGTTCCTGGTCGGGCTGAAGATCGATCCCGACAATACGCACAAGCTGCTCAAGATAACGTCGGAGCTTGCCAGGAACTGGCTTGAAGCACAGATGGAGGCACTCAGCGAGGTCGAGGGTGTACTGGTGCTCGACGATATAGTAGGTTTCCTGTCCGAGGAGGATTATCTCGAGTTTGCGCATCCGTATTTCAAGGATATTTTCAGTAAATATCCGTCGATGCTGCACCTTTATCACAACGACAACGATAATAACGCTTATTATAGCCATCTTGAGGATATGGGAGTAAATATCTTCAACTTCACTCACAAAAAGGACATTGCGTCCGTTAGGAAACTGGTGGGCGATAAGGTCTGCTTGCTGGGCAATGTGCCGCCTCTTGACGTGCTGGCCATGTCAACGCCCGATGCCGTCAGGACCGAGACGCTGTCATGTCTGGACAGATATGCGGCGGGAAACGGCGGTACGAAAGGCCTGATACTATCAGCCGGCGGCGGAGCCTCCCCGAGCACTCCCAAGGAAAATTTACGTGCAATGATAGATGCAGTAGCTGAATTCAACAAGAATAGAGTATAATATCTGCTGCAGGAATTAGCAGCCTGTGCGGAATTTTCGGCTAAGTATATTGCCATAACGCTCATTGGCAGTTGTACTATGATGAATCATGGTATAATATCGTCATAGACAACAACGATTATCGGAGGCATGGAATGAGCAGGATCGGAACAGAGATAGCAAGGCTCAGGAAGGAAGCGGGCATGACGCAGAAGCAGCTTGCAAAGCAGGTCGGCGTCGCTGAACGTTTCATTGATGAAGTAGAGTCGGGAAAGCGCGTCATGAAGAGCGACCTGATAAACCGCGTATCGAAAGCCTTGCGTCAGGAAGCCGGGAAACTGGAACTGTACGACGATGAAGAGATCAGGCAGAGACCTGAGCCCGACAAAAGCGTTAAAAAGGTAATTGAAAAGCCTGTCAGGGAGATTTGGACGGATGCTCTCGCGGGCGTCATAATGGCGGTTCCCGTATATGACGGTAAGCTGGACAAAGCTTTGGAGGTAAGGCATCTGCCGATAATTTCGAACAAGGTGGAGGGCTTCCCGAAGGATAAAGTCTTTTTCCTGACAGTTGAGAATAACGATATGTCCGGTTTCAGGATCATGAAGGGCGACCTCGCGCTGGCTTACAGCACACACGAATTCGAAAAGGACGGCGTTTATTTCCTGGAACACGGCGGAAAGCGCCTGATACGCCAGGTGCGGAAGCTGGACCAGGAGAAGCTGCTGCTGGTCGGGAACAGCGGAGGACTTTCTACTGAAACCGTATCAAAGAAGGAAGTACAGATACTCGCAAAGCTTATCAGGCTGGAAGTAGCACTTTAACGAAACGCAGGGACGGTTCTTTTGTTTCACTCAAGAACTGTTTCTGCGACAATTCTTTAGCAGCTTCTATTCTTTCTTTAGATTCTCTATTTTGGCGATCCCGATGGCCATATTATCCCATAGAATTTTTTCAACCATCTCTTCCTGGGTTTTATCACATTCAATCATTAGGAACACTTCAGTTGTTTTGTCCTTGACTTTATTTTTACTTCTTTTTCGTCCTTTGGGAATGAAATCGATTATGATGCCTAAAGCTATCCCGATAATAAATCCGATTACACCCCATAGTATAGGTCCCCATTTGAGTAAAAAGCCATAAATACTTCCCATAAGCATAAAAAGCGTACCGAGTATGATTGGCAAGTCAAATAGACTGATGCCATCCGACTGATTGATCGTGTCGAATAGCTTTCGCTCTTCATCTCTCTTATCCAGAGGAACCGCGAATATTTTTCTTCTTGCTATACCCTTGCTCTCCAGGTATCCGATTGTCAGCTCCAAACTAAGGTTATATGTAAATGAAGATACTATATACATTGGAATGCAACGCACCTCCTATTCCCGGGTATTTTCATATCGGCATATCAAAATCGACACTCTGATAGTTATCCTTCAAAAACCTCGACTGCTCGATATCAAACAACTTGTTGTATTCAACGGCATTGACATAGGCATCGTAAATTGCAAATCCGAAGATGGATGGTAAAAACAACAGCCATTCAGGATTTACTATAGTCTTCGCCTGAGCAAAATCAAAAACGAAAGTAAAGTAAATGCTCTGAATCAAATGAGAATTATAAGATATCGCTATGAGCCAACCCAGAACAAAAAATCCCGCGGGAAGTCTGTTTGTGGTCAAGTGCCCAACTCCGGGCATGAATAAGGAAATCGATGCAGTAAACCATGGATTCCTTTTATCGAGATAGTTTATTTCCAATGCACTTATACTGAAAGGAATAATTGGAGATCTTTCAAACTCCGCCAATTTAGTTAACTTGTTCAGATCGACCGTAACTCTGTAGCTGCTCATTATTGCGTAGATAAAAACCGGGACATATAGATAAACCCACCTTTTGTTGATTATATCCTTTGCAAGCTCGAATTTTCCTTGAAAAGAATATAAGATTGCCATATTGATATTGGCATTTATATTAACCAGCATTTCCCATAGGAAAAGTATAAAGCCCTGTGCGTAGCTACCAAGGGAAATATGCCCGAAGCCGGGGAAAAAGGCTGACCACATTGCAATGACATACGGGTTTCTAAGATGTATATAGTTTGTTGAAACCGATGTTACAATCCCCTTTGGCCGACGTTGATTTCTGATCGATTGAGTCAAATTATTCATAAAAAGCTCCATTGCTCTGTTTGTTACAATTATTTGCATTAAACAGGACAAATAAACGCTTTCTTATTTAATTAGATGCTAAATAGACAATGCCTTCACTGGATATTAAAAGAATGAGCAGGTTTACGCGGCGGTTTCCATATCCCTGTGGGATAACACTGACACCCATTTCACACGTAGTATCATTATAGTGAAGATAAGCGCGGCTGCGTAGTTTGAAAAGAGGTTTCCCCAGAATACAGAGTAGAAGCCGAGCATTCGCTCGGTTACTAGAATGAATATATAGCGGAGCAGCCAGATCCGGAGGAGGCTCATGACGAGGGTTACCCTCGTGCGCCCGAGGCCGACGAACGCGCCCTGTTCCACCATACCTACGCCAAAACCTATGACTGAGTAGGTATAGATGTGAAGTGCCTTGTCTGCTATGCTGAGCACGGCTGTGTCCCTTGTGAACAAAACCGTTATGCTGGAGGACAGAGGTACGATTACGGCAACAAGCACGGCTGCTGTGATCGCGCTTATTATGGAGCCCCTGATGCAGGATGCCCGTGCCTTATTGCCCTGTCCGGCGCCTACGTTCATACTTACCATGGTTGTGACTGAAGAACTGAATGAGGAGGGGAGGTTGAAGCAGACGGAGGTGATATTGCTTGCGATTCCCTGCGCATTCATGACTACCGGTCCGTATTTTTCGATCTCGTTGTTGATCAGGAAGAAACCCAGATTTAGTATTAGCGCGGATATCGCAGATGGTATGCCTAAGCGGAACAGTTCCCTTATCACCGCGAAATCGAATCTGAAGCCCTTAAGTTCAAACTTTTCCGGGCTTTTTTTCACGAATAGCTCATAATACATCCAAAGGCTTATAAGGACGTTCGAAAGGAAAGTTGACGCAACTGCGCCCACAACGCTCCAGGACAGTATGCCGACAAATATGGTATTGAAAATGACCTTCAGCACGAGCATTAGCAGCATTCGTACAAATGCCGCTTCCGGTTTGCCGCTGGCATTTTTTATGCCGTTGTAGATCGATTCGAGGAAGGAAAACGGGATGACGATAGAGTTCAGCGCGAGGTATATGAAAACATTGTGCGATATCTCTGGGGTTACGTGGTTCGAAACGGGATATGCGGCCAGTATCAGCAGGGGAGCGACCACGAAACCCAGCAGAAAGGCGAATATGAATATCTGAGTGGATATCCTCCTTGCCTCCTTGAATTCGCCCCTTCCATTCGTCTGACCGATTATGGCCATGGAAGCTACGCTAAGCCCCTGCGCGAGCGCGGCTGACATGTTGACCACAGGTATGCAGTAATTTATCGCGCTTGCGGCGATCGTGCCACCGAAGTTGTTAATAAAAAGACCGTCGACGAACGGTATCGCAGATTGCACCAGGCCCATCATCAGCGTCGGGACTGTAAGCATAAGCAAAGTGGGTGTTATCGGCCCGTTCAATATTAAGTTGCGCCTGTCTTCAGAGCTCTGATGCAAAAACCTGAATTGCACTTTTATCAAACCAGCTTTCAGCAATGTATCTGAAAATTATACTATCCAAAGACTTTTAGGTCAACTCGCGAATATAGTTCTATTTTTTGTCAATATTATGAATATTATTGGCAAAAAATGTTGCGATTCAGATTGCTCAGTTGTTGTTAAACTGGTAGAATGTATCTATTATGGGGGGAGTGAACAGATTGCGCTTATTTGACAGCCTCAGAACGGGAAAGCTCAAGCTCGGCACGGAAAAGCTCAAGGCATCTGCAACAATCAGGGTGCTCGGAAGTTTCTTATCGGAACACTGGCTATTATGCTTTTACATATCGCTATTTGCCTACCTCGAACTGCTGTATAGATTATGGACCTTTAAGACTGTGGGATTCGATTATTTCTTCGGAGTTGTATTCGCGTTATCCGGCGGATCGGTGCTTTACATAATAACAAGCATGTTTTCAGCAGGAAAAGCGCGTATTGCCGCCAATGTCTTAACCTTTCTGGTCAGCTTGGTATATGGGGTGCAGCTTATTTACACCTGCATTTTTCATACTCCGCTTTCGCTGGTCTCGCTGGGAGCTGCGGGTGACGCCGCGCAATTCTCGGATATAGTCGCCGAATACATATTCAAGAATTTAGAAGCTGTGATAATGCTGTTTGTTCCATTCGCACTCCTTATCGACTTTGGAAAAGAGCTGAAGTTCACCGGAAGAAATATCGCGCAAATGAGCTTCGTATTACTCTTCTGTGTCATTACATACTCGTCTTCTGTGATATGTGTTTCCCTGACAGGGGATGATCCGACGTCGCAGAACAGCCTTTATTTCGGGGAGGTCTCGCCCGAGCTTTCCGTGAACAAGCTCGGGGTTCTGACGACCATGCGGCACGATCTCCAGAGATTGGCGGCTGATTCCCTGAATATCGATATGTCCGGCAACTTGTTGGCTAATGGCCCGGATAACGGAAAAGATACGTCCGGACTTCAGGAGGCCGCAGGGGAGAAGAATGGAAATGACGGGACGGCTCCGGAGGGTTCGGCTGTCACAGGTAATGCAGAAGCCGGAGATAATGCGGCGGGAAATGAAGAAGCCGGGATCGCGAGCTCAGGTTCGGCTGCTGAAGGCGCGGAAGGAAATGAAGCCGAGGCCGGTTTCGCGGGCAAACCGTACAACGTAATGGATATAGACTTTAAAACACTGCTGGCAAGCGGCGAGAGCGATCCTCTTTATTCCATGAACAAGTATTTTTCATCCGTCGAGCCTACGGCGACCAATAAATATACAGGCATGTTCAAGGGCTGCAACCTTATCATGTTCACGGCTGAAGGCTTCTCTCCTTATGCCGTGGACCCGGTGCGGACTCCTACGCTTTACAAAATGGTCACACAGGGTTTTCATTTCAAGAATTTCTACAATCCCGTGTGGGGCGTCAGTACGTCCGACGGCGAATATGTGGCTTGTACGGGCCTGATACCCAAAGGCGGAGTCTGGAGCTTTTACAAATCCGGCAGCAACTATATGCCTTTTTGCATGGGTAATCAGTTCAGAAAGCTCGGCTACCTCACAAAGGCTTACCATGATCATACGTATACCTATTATAAAAGGGAAGTTTCACACCCGAACATGGGGTATGATTACAAGGGCGTCGGGAATGGCCTTGTCGTAAAGAAGACCTGGCCGGAGTCGGATGTTGAAATGATAGATGTGACCGCGCCGGAGTATATGGACCAGCAGCCGTTCCACACTTATTACATGACGGTCAGCGGGCATATGAACTATAACTTTTTCGGCAATTACATGTCGAGCAAGAATAAATCCTATGTGGAAGACCTGCCTTATTCCGACCCGGCCAAGGCATATATCGCGTGCCAGCTGGAACTGGAATTCGCTATGAAGGATCTGCTTGATAAATTGGAAGCTAAAGGTATCGCGGATAAAACGGTTATCGTCTTAAGTGCCGACCATTATCCTTACGGATTGGAGAAGCAATATTTGGACGAACTTGCCGGACATGAAGTCGAATCTAATTTCGAGCTGTACAAAAGTGATCTGATCATATACAAGGAAGGCATGCAGCCGGTTGAGGTCGACAAGCCCTGTGCAAGTCTCGATATAATACCTACGGTTTCGAACCTGTTCGGTCTGGATTTCGATTCACGTTTGCTCATGGGCAGGGATATACTTTCGGACGCTCATCCGCTCGTCATATTCTCCAATCGCAGCTGGATCACAGACAGAGCCAGAAAGAATACCGTCAGCGGCGCCGTCACATTCACGGACGGCACCACTGAGGATCAAGATTATGTGAAAAAGATCAATAGGATAGTATCTGATAAATTTAAGTTTTCAGCAAGAATATTGGAAACTGATTACTACGGGAAAACACTCAAATAATAACAACGCTGCGGGACCCTGTGAAAGGTCCCGTAACATTTTATTACTGCCTGACGCTTATAGCTTGCAGCTTGTTTCTGGTATTCTTTTTCACTAAAAACAGAAGCCGTCTGCCATGCGTTTCCGCCAACAGATGCTGATAATCCAGCCCTTCTTCCCGGCAGTAAGCACTTAGCTTATTGGCTTTTTCAGTTTGTGAAAAAGTGATCAGTCCATTGTCATAAAATCCATCTGATAACATGACTAACACCTCCTATTCTTCCGGTATTATCGAATAATTATTTTTTGCTGTGGACAATATCACCGTTGTGCGGGTCTTCTGCACGCACTGCAGACTTTTTATCCGGTCCAGCAGCTCCTGCAGCGTCGTGGTATTCTCGGTTACAACTTTCAATGCGTAATCAAAATCTCCTGCCAGGTAATGAC
The DNA here is from genome assembly GCA_023412915.1 of Bacillota bacterium. GTDB lineage: Bacteria > Bacillota > Clostridia > Acetivibrionales > DTU013 > JAEYOM01. The sequence goes on along the minus strand of JAEZRE010000002.1, from coordinate 72,656 downwards.
ACTCCAGAATATCGTTCTGCTTCTTTACAAATTCCGCAAAGGTATCTGCAAATCTTGGCCGCTCAAGCGTTATAAAAACTATCGCCATCAGGGTCTTATTCATATGTACCGGGTCTACGATAGCGGTATATTGTTTTATAACTCCGGACGATTCCAGTTTCTTGAGCCTTTCGCTGACAGCCGGTACGGAAAGATTTATGTTGCCAGCTATCTCGGACGCCGTGACTCTTGCATTTTCCTGAAGAAGCTTGATTATTTTTATATCTATATTATCCACTAATGTTTACCTCTATTTACTTATCTTCTTGTTTTCATTGTAACCCCGATCTGAAAATAATTAAACAGTTTTTGAAAAATACATAGAAATTTAAGCTAAGATTAAAAATACATTTAAGAATTTTAATGAATTTGGTTAAAAACGTTGTCCGACTTAAAAAATTAACCCAAATTGTGAAACAAGCTTATTTATTAATCTTCACAGCTTTCAATACAGATATTCAGCAGGCTCAAGCCTCTTTCTATCTCTTCCGGCGCAAGCTGGCCGTAGACCGGGAGAAGTTTATCCGTGTGGGTCCCCCTAACAATGCAACGACGGTCTACCGTTTGTATTATCAGCCCATTCAGTCTGCAGTGCCTTTCAAATTGTCTGCTGAAAGCTTTGCCCTTGAAAGAAACGGCCATATGGAGCCCGGCGGTGTCGACCCAGCATTCGGGCAAGGCTGCCGAAGGATCTAAAAATTGCGATCCGGCCGCCGGGCATTTATGATATTATTATTTTGTAAATTTGTACAGGAGATCCCAGCGATATGAAAATCGACAGGCAATTAGGGATAATAACCATACTTCTGCAGCGCAGCAAGGTAACGGCGCCGGAGCTTGCCGCTAAATTCGAAGTCTCGAGAAGGACCATACTTCGCGATATCGATGATATTTGTATGGCCGGCATCCCCGTTGCCACCTGCCAGGGCGGCGACGGAGGCATCAGGATAGCCGAGGGCTACAAGCTCGATAAAAGCGTACTGACGGTCGATGAATTAAACAGTATCGTTGCTGGCTTGAAGGGTATCGGCAGCGTTACCGATACGTCAAGGACCGAAAGGCTTATAAACAAGCTCGCTCCGGAAAAGAAGGGGATCGTATCGATGCAGGACAGCATACTGATCGATCTCGCCTCTCATTATAAAAACAGCCTTTCGGAAAAAATCGGCTTGATAAAGAATGCCATTAAAGATAAAAAGGTGATAAGCTTCGACTACTATTCGCCTAAGGGCAAGGAAAGGCGCAGTATAGAGCCTTGCATAATAACGTTCAAATGGACTTCCTGGTACGTTTACGGCTTCTGCAGGGTTAAAGGGGATTTCAGGCTCTTCAAGCTGAACCGGCTCTGGAAGCCATGTATCGGTGAAGAATCCTTCGAACCCAGGGATATCCCCGGTGGAGGGGCTGAAATAGGAGAATATCTCACAGATGAAAACAAGGTGACGATACTGTTCGATAAATCGGCGGAATATATGCTGGTGGACGAATACGGTCCGGAGAGCTACGAGGAAACCGGTGACGGAAAGCTGAGAATGACGGTCGGTTACACTAACAGAGATCACATTGTAAGGTGGATACTGGGTTTTGGGGAGCAGGCCGAAGTGTTGAAGCCGGAGGATCTGGTCCGGGAAGTCGTGGAAATTGTGGCAGGTATGGCGGAAAAGTACGGCAACCGCAAGAGTACAACCGCCGAAATACGACAGTAGAAAAAGAAAAATGAACATGACATATAGATGTCACGTACAGCATGATATATTAATTATAAAAACGGGGAGTGATAGCTTATGATCGAATCGAGATGCGGTTTATTATGCGGAAGCTGTTCGTACAGGGAGCCCTGCAAATGCGGGGGATGCGTCGAAACAAACGGACATCCGTTCCATGGGGAGTGTCCGGTAGCTGAATGCTGCCAGTCAAAAGGTTACGAGCACTGCGGACTTTGCCCCGAAATGCCGTGTGAACAGCTCTATGCCTATTCCTATTTGGACAAGGAACATGGCGACAACCCTCCAGGAGCGAGGATAGAGCAGCTCAAAAAGTGGGCTGCAGGAGCTGATTGAAAATGCTTGTGCAGGAGGTCGGTGATAGCGTTATGAAATATATAAGCGCGGTAATCGCAGTAGGCGATATCAAAAAGTCAAGAGAATTTTACGAAGAGATACTGGGGCAGAAAGTCAAAATCGATTTGGGCGATTATGTAGTTTACGAAGGCGAATTTGCCATTATGAAACCTTTTGCCGAATTGCTCGAGCTTGACAGGAGTACCGTCGTAAAAAGATCACATAACTTTGAGTTGTATTTCGAGGTGGACGATTTTGATGAATTTCTCAAACGTTTCGATAAAAACGGCGATATAAAGTATGTGCACGGACCGAAAAAACATGAGTGGCAGCAGAGAGTTGTAAGGATTTATGATCCTGACGATAATATAATCGAGATCGGTGAAGCTATCGGAACGATCGTAAAACGCTTTTTGGAGCAGGGCCTGTCAATTGAGGAGACAGCCGCTATAGTCCAACAGCCTTTAGAGTATGTAAGATCGATGATTCCCGACAATTTCGCTGAAGAAGGCAACGTATAGAAGAAGGCAAGGTACAGAAGAAGGCAAGGTATAAAGGAGAGCCGGCGATGCAATTACTTAAGTACTATGATTTTCTGGAACGGGTTGAAGAGTTGGGCTTTATGACGTTTTCGAATGTTCTTGACGGACTGCCGTCATTAACTGCAGAAACGCCTGAAAGAATATGGCATACAGGTGACGATGAAACAGATCCCTGGCGCTGGAAGGACAGGGCCGCAGAGGATAAACGCCTCGCATTCGGCTGTATCCTCGGCGGCAACAAGGGTTTTGTTGCAGGAAGGCTTTACCCCTCTTTTTATGCCGCATGCCACCCGGATCAATCCATGGAGGAGAGGCGTTATGAAGGCCTTGTGAGCCAGACGGCCTGGGATGTCTGGAAGCTGTTCGAAAAATATAACGAGCTTGATACGGGAGAAATCAGACGGCTCGCCGGAGTGACAAAAAAGAAGGGTAACAGGACCGATTCGGCGATCAGGGAGCTGCAGCAGAACTTTTACATAACGGTCGCGGGCAGCAGGCAGAAGACGGATAGACTTGGGCAGCCCTACGGCTGGCATATAAACGTCTACAGCAAGGTGGAGGACTGGACGCCTTCGGACTGGCTCGCTGCGGGGCCTGCTTTCGACCGCGGGGAGGCTGTCGAAGCAATACTTGACATCGGCATGGCAAACGGATGCAATATTAACAGGGACAAGCTTGCACATGTCCTTGGTTTTGACAGGTATTGATTATTTCCGTATTTCAGGTTAAAATAATAATATCTAAACGAAAGGGCAAGGTATTTTTAAATGAGGATTGGCTGATTCAGCAAAATCATTTGATTTTAATAAATTGGAGCGGATATGGCTCCGGTTTGTGTGCTGGATTGGCTTTATAAGCGTTTCTACCCTGTGTTCGGGCCTGTTTATTCCGGGTTCTGTCTTCAGGAAGGACGTACCTCGTTGAAAGGTGCCTTTTATTTATGTTTATGGGCCTTTCCTGCACTGGACCAAGTGGGAGGAGAGGCTTTTTTATGTTGCTTTTGGATGCGGGAAATATAAAGAAATATTACGGGGACAGGCTCATCATAGAGCTTGACGAATTGAAAATCTATACCGGTGACAGGCTCGGAGTCATCGGACAAAATGGCTCGGGCAAAACGACGCTGCTGGATATACTTGCCGGGAGCCTCCGCCCTGACGAAGGCTTTGTCAAACGGTACTGCGATGTAGGTTATATCCAGCAGTTCGCGGCCGGTGCTGAGGATCGGGAGGAGTCGGATGAGTCATACTCCCCGGGGCTTTCGTCGAAACTGCTGAAGGAATTCGAGCTTGACGGAAAGCTTGGCAGGGAGGGCCTGAGCGGCGGGGAACAGACCAGGCTTCGTATCGCCGAAGCTTTCAGCGCAGAAAATGTGCTGATGTTTGCGGACGAACCTACTTCAAATCTCGATTACGCGGGAACAGACCTTTTCAGGCAGAAGCTCGAAAGGCTTGAATCCTTTGTACTGATCAGCCATGACAGGGATCTTCTGGATGCTCTCTGCAACAGGATACTCGAGGTCAGGGACGGCAAGGTGCGTGCATTCAGCGGAAATTATTCGTTCTACAGCCGCCAGTACGAACTCGAGAGAGAACAGGCCGAACTCGAGTATGAGAAGTATATCGATGAGAAGACGTCGCTCGAAGAAGCGATAACTGACAGGAAGCAGAGAGCCAAAAGCATGAAGAAGGCGCCAAGCCGGATGGGTAATTCCGAAGCCAGACTTCACAAGAGGGCTGTCAATAATATACAGGGGAAGCTCCATTCGGCGGCAAACAGCATGGCTACAAGGCTTGAAAGGCTCGAGGTAAAGGAAAAGCCCAGGGAGCTTCCGGGCATTAAACTGGATTTCTCATTGACCGATCCGCCTGAAAACAAGTATGTGATAACCGCGGATAAACTGAGCTTCAGTTATGGCCCTGTCAAGGTTTTCGACGATGTGGGCTTCAGACTGCGAAACGGCAGTAAAACTGCGCTTTGGGGTAAAAACGGGAGCGGAAAGACGACGCTGCTGAACCTTATATATGCCAGGTACATCTCCGATGCGGACTCAGGAAATAATCCGCACAGTTTCGGACCCGCGTCGGAGAAAGGCATGCACGATACGAAAAACGGCATAGCCGGGATCAGCGTCGCGCCAAGGGCGAGGCTCGCTTATTTCCGCCAGAGCTTTGAGAATCTTGTTCCCGGAGAAAGCGTGCTTTGGAACGTCATGAGGGACAGCGTGCAAAAGGAAACGGTCGTGCGCACGATTTTAGCCAGATTGCTGCTGCAGGGAAACGACGTTCATAAAAGGGTATCGGTCTTAAGCGGAGGAGAGAAAATCAAAACGGCTTTCGCGAAGCTTTTCGTATCGAATGCAAATGTTTTGCTGCTTGACGAACCCACGAATTATCTCGATATGAAATCCATAGAGGCGCTCGAAAGCGTCATGAGGGAATATGAAGGAACGGTACTGTTTGTTTCGCACGACAGGAACTTCGTCAAATCTGTAGCCGACCAGCTTCTGATACTGGACGATCAAGCTGTAAAGAGCTTCGACGGAGGCCTCGGGGAGTATGAGGCGCAGGTCGGTAATATCGTAAAGCAGACTGCCGGGAAACGGGCAAAGGCCGAAGCAGGTGATACTGAGGGCAGAATGCCTGAGGGGATAGAACGGACAATGCTGCAAATGCGCCTGACGGAAACTATCGCAAAGCTTTCGTCTGGAAACGGGAACCGCGAAGCGCTTGAAGAGGAGTATAACAGACTTGTCGAGCTGCTGAGGTAATGGAAACGTCTTTTTTTAAGCATATGTGCAGGCGGGACAGTTTTACTGTTCCGTCTTTTTTTTAGTCGCTGAAGCATAGGGCCTGTAGCTTGCTCCTTGCTTCAATTATCTCGACGCATGAGGCTGAAGCTTTGCGCAGTAGGTCCTATCGCCGGCTGAGTGGCAAGGAATAAAGCCATAGGCGTTACGTCCTCGGGCTTTTTCAACCATTCGCTGTCTATTTTTGAAACTGAACTATCGGCTATTTTCGCATTATCATCGATAGTTGTGATCACTGGCCCCGGTATCAATTCGTTTACACTGATCCGGTATTGCCATAGCTCCTGTGCCAATATTCGAGTCAGCATCCACAGGCCGGCTTTTGAACATGCATATGCCGAACCTCCTGCCAGTCCATGGTGCCCCAACCCCGAACCTATCGTAATGATCTTTCCCTCACCCCTTTGCTTGAGGTATGGGATGGCAGACAGTGCACAGTTATATGCTCCGAACATATTGACGTCAATAGTCTTCCTCCAGTTGTCAGGATCGCTGGTTTCGACTGATTCCCGGTCATAGTTCGCGCCTGCGTTAATAACAACTATATCGATTCCGCCGAAATGCTCCGAAGCTTTGTGGAATAATGTCTTAACAGATTCGATATCTGTAACATCCGTTTCCACGGCAACTGCCTTTCCGCCAAAGGATACGATACCGTCAGCGGCGGCATTGATCTCAGAATACGTGCGGGCGGCGCAGACTACAGACGCTCCCGCCTTGGCATAGGCGATCGCGATAGCTTTCCCTATACCTCTCCCGGCGCCTGTCACTATAGCAGTTTTCCCTGCCAGTATCCTGCATTCCTGCTCCATTTAAGATCTCCCTTCGTATTTAAGCAATTTGGCCGACAATATATGCAAGGCTATCCAAGACCATTCCAATATTAACATAATATGCAACCTTTTACTAGGCTGCACATTATTTATGCTTATAAGCCTTTTGAGAAAACAAATAATGTCTCTATTCTTGCAGGATTTTGTAAATTATTGTCGAAGTATTTGTGAAAGATCCATTTTAAGCCTATTAGCGAGCATCCGAATTACAGTTTTCCCAATTAAGTACAGCCGGAAGAGGTTCTACGATATGCAGAAGCTTGACATTAAAAGATCCGGGAGAGAGATCCGTGAAGCCGCCATACAAAGAAATGCAGATAACAGGGCTTTTTATGAAAACAATTTGAAAATGCTTGCCGCCGATCAAAACCTGGCAGAAGCTGTTATCGACGCGGAAAATCTTGATTGCCAGGACGGATTTCTGAGGCTTGAAGTGCGTGAGTACAAATTTACAAGATTCAATGAAATACTCTTCGGAAAGGACAAGTCCTCAGGTGAAAATGATTTATTGAGGATTTCGGGCGTTTGCTTCTTTTATTGTAATTTCTCAATGTGCGGATTCAGCAATATATGCTTTGAGGATTGTACGTTTGTTGGCTGCAATTTCGTCGAATGTTATACGCTCGGAGTGATATCCGTATTCAGAAATTGCAGCTTTGTTTGCAGGTATCCCGGCAGCAAAAGCGTAGAGGATATGCCCTCTTACTTTGAAGGCTGCGAATTTACGGTAAAGCTCGTGGACTGCGATATCTCCTCGATCGTTTTCAATAAGGTTCATTTCTATTTTTCGCGTTTTATCGGCGTTAATATGACCGACGCGATATTCCTCGATTGCAGCTTTGATACCATCACGCTTTGCGGCTGCGACCTGCGAAGCGCTAAATTGATCAAGCCCAAATTCATCGAGTTCCGGGTCGAGGACCAGGATAGAAAGACCAGGGTGGACCGAAAGACTTTTCTCGATTTCATTAACTACAATAAAACGGAAGAACGCGAAATAAGGTTTGCCGTGGACGTCTATGAAACCTTCAGCGAGCTTTTCGAGAACGGCAAGATAATGGACTTCAGCGGGGAGTATTTTTTCCTGGCCCAAAAAGCAGGGCTGAGAAATATGAAGGGCATGGCGAAGGTAAAGTCCTTCCTCAGCTTCGTAACCTGCGGGTATGGAGAAAGGCCTTCTTACAGTCTCGCGACGTCTTTGACGCTGATATTGGTCTGCGGTACGCTATATATGCTTTTCGGCGTTGTCAGCGGCGACGGGGTGCTCGTCTACCGCCCGACACTGGCAAACCCGCTTCCGGCTATAAATATGCTGACGGTTTGCTACCACTTCAGTCTGGTCACGTTTTCCACAGTCGGCTACGGCAATGTTGTCCCGATTGGCGGAAGCTATGCCGTAAGCGCGATTGAAATGATACTTGGCGTTGTGATGGTTGGTATATGGGTATCCACCCTGGTCAGGAAAATGACCAGGAATTGATAATAAACAAAAGCTGATAAATAGCAGGGGTGGGGGATATATGGGTAAAAAAATACTTTTTGCGGACGATTCTCCGGTGATTAAAAAGATAATACAGCGCACTGTGGAATCGGCTGGTTTTGAATTTCTGGGGGCTTCGGACGGAAAAGAGGCGCTTTTGGTTCTTTCAAAGGAATATGAAAACATAAAGCTGATCCTATCGGATTGGAACATGCCGGTAATGAACGGTTTTGAATTTCTTAAAGCGGTAAAATCCAACGGAACATACAAACACATACCTTTGATAATGCTCACGACAGAGGCTGAAAAAAGCAACATCAACAAGGCGATCCAGGCGGGCGCTTCGAACTATCTGCTGAAGCCTTTCAATCCGGAGGATCTGCTGCTGAAAATCCGGCAGACCGCTCTGGTGTAATTATATTATTCCAATGAAAAAGGAGGGGGTCGGAACCTTGTACGAAAAAAATAAAAAATCGGATTCAATATCATGGTTCGGATATGTCTGGAAAACTCTTCTGATCGTAATCCCCTGTGCTGCCGGCATATCCTACCTCGTAGGTCTGCTCATCGGAATAGCAAGCGGGACGATGGCGCTCTACGTCATATCCAATACCCTGATCGCGATATTCATTGTCATCCTGGCTAGTTCGAAGAATTATCTGCTGTATGTCAAGCCGGCGGTGAGATTCATAACGGCACTGAAAAAAATTGTGACCGAGCATGATCTGACGAGCAGGATATCGAAGTTTTCAAGGGGTGAGATCGGCGAGATTGAAAAGTATTTTAACCTGTTCACGGACGAGGTGCAGTCAGTTTTAAAGAACATTTATTCCCTTCTGCAGCATTTGAACGATTCTACTTCCGAATTATCCTATATATCCGGCAACCTGGCGGTCACCAGCAGGGAAACTAATGAAAAGACCGGCAATGTGAATTCCACTATAGAAGCAATAGCGGCAAGCTTGGAAGAAACGGCGTCGGCCCTGTCGGAAGCCAGCAACAGCATGCAGGCTGTTGCGTCATCAGTGGTAAGCATATCCGATACTACCGTAGACCTGGCTTCAGTCTCGCAGCAAACTTCGTCGGCTGTCGGGCACGTTGCAGATATAGCCGGCCTTATGTCGGGAAGCGTCAACAACGTTTCGGAGTCGGCAAGGGATGTGTCGGCTTCGGTCAACAGTGTAGCGACGGCGGTAAAGGAAATAAACCTTTCGCTTAACGAGATCAGTAAAAATTGCGAACGTTCCACGCACATCACTTCCGACGCCCAGCTGAACGCGAAGGATACGAATTCGATCATCAGCAGGCTCGACGAGTCATCGAGGCAAATAGGCAAAATCGTAAATGTTATCAATGATATTGCGGACCAGACGAATATGCTGGCATTGAATGCGGCGATCGAAGCCGCAGGCGCCGGCGAGGCAGGTAAGGGCTTCGCTGTGGTTGCCAACGAGGTAAAGGAGCTTGCAAAACAAACCGCGGAGGCCACGGACGAAATAAGCGAGCAGATCGAGGCCATGCAGGAGAATATGTCCGGGGCCGTAAAGGCAGTCGGTACCATCAACGACGTAATCAAGGAAATAACAGTGATTACGAATACAATTGCCGCCGCTGTTACCGAACAGACTGCAATAATGGGAGGGATCACGAGCGCCGTGCTGAAGGCTGCCGAGAAGTCCAGCCATATCACGAACGATATAGGCGAGATTGCTTCCAGCGCACGCAGCGTGACTGAAGCGCTGAATGAGGCCGCAGACGGAGCCAGGGATATCGCGGCTGCGTCAGGCAAATTATCCGTTGATTCCGGGGTTGCAGCCGAGAATTCTTCAAAAACCTATAAAAAGATACAGGACATCACCAATACCTCATATGAAATATCACAGGGGACAACTGATATCTCCTGCAACATGCAGGAGCTGAGCAAGACGTCCATGGAAATCACCGATACCTCCATTAAAACAAGTAATTCAGCGAGGGCGCTGTCGGAGGCGGCCCAGGAACTGAAGGTAATTGCCGGGCAATTCAGAATATAAACGCGGGACCGTATAAAATCAGTCATGAATATTTAGCCGGAGGATGATATCAATGGAAAACGTGATTTATGTAAAGGAAGAAAATTGCGTAGGTTGCAACAAGTGTATCAGGAATTGTCTGGTAGTCGATGCGAATATCTCCTATACTTCAGGCGGTGAAACAAAAGTCAGGGTTAATCCGGAAAAATGTGTGCTGTGCGGTAAATGCATAGAGGTATGCGATCATAAGGCAAGAGACTACAGAGACGATACTGAAGCCTTTTTCGAAGCTCTCGGAAAAGGGAAAAAGATTTCAGTTATCGCAGCGCCTTCGGCCAGGGTAAATTTCAATAATTATGAGAATCTGTTCGGTTTTCTTAAATCAAAAGGCGTGGACGTCATCTATGACGTATCCTTTGGAGCCGATATAACCACGTGGGCCTACCTCAAGGCGATAAAGGAAAAGAATCTGTCCTCGGTCATAGCACAGCCTTGTCCCGCGATAGTCAGCTACATAGAAAAGTACAAGCCCGAACTGGTACGCAGTCTGGCGCCCGTTCATAGCCCAATGATGTGCACCGCGGTGTACCTCAAGCGTTATGCCAATGTTTTCAGCGATATAGCGTTTTTATCGCCCTGTATCGCAAAAATCAACGAGATCAGTGATCCCAATTCCAACAATTATATAAAGTATAATCTGACCTTCAAGAAACTGAACGAATATCTAGAGAGAAACAAAGTCGACCTTTCGCATTTTTCAAAGGCGCCGTTCGAGGATCTGGGCTGCAGCCTGGGTCTGCTGTTCAGCAGGCCCGGCGGCCTGAGGGAAAATGTCGAGGCCAGGGTCGAGGGCGCCTGGATCAGACAGGTTGAAGGTCATGAGAATGCTTACGGCTATCTTGACGAATACGCTGAGAGGCTGAAAAACAACAAACCGGTTCCGCTGCTTGTCGACATCCTTAACTGTTCTCACGGCTGCAATATCGGTACGGCCACAGCGAAGGAAATCATGGCTGACGACGCCGACTTCCAGATGAACAGGCTAAAAACTGAAAAGCTCAGGGAAAAGGGCGGTAAACTGACGAAAAAGATAGATTGGCTGTATAAATATTTTGATAAAACGCTAAAACTCAATGATTTCATAAGAAATTACAACACGAGTCTGCAGATTGAGAAACTGAAGATTCCGAGCGAAGAACAGTATAACGAAATATTCGAGAGCATGCACAAACATACGAAACGCGAGAAGGAGCTCAACTGTTCCGCCTGCGGCTACAATACGTGCAGGGAAATGGTACAGGCGGTTTTCAACGGTTTGAACAATATATCCAACTGTATTGATTATAACAGGCATGAGACCAATCTCGAGAGAGAGAGTCTCGAGCTGAACAACAAGGCGCTCGAAGAGAAGAATAGGGAAATCAACGATGTGCTTGAAGAGGTTAAGCTGTTGAGCGAGGAAAGACTTAAAAAATCTCAGGATATCGAGACCATCATCAGGCGCCTCGCGGACGCTTCCGCGAAGACCTCTCTTGGGATAGAGCAGGTCAATGGCATAGTGGATGGAATTGCAGACAATACCAACAATGTCGCCAACTTCACAAAGGATGTCTCAACCTCGGTAAACAGCGTCGTTCTGGCTATGAAGGAAATCAACATATCTCTCAATGAAATCAGTCAGAACTGCGGACGCTCGAAAAACATCACTACCGACGCGGAAGCGAAGGCAAAGGACACCAATCGGATCATAGACATACTTAATACCTCGTCCAAGCAGATAGGCAAGATAGTTAAGGTTATAAACGATATCGCGGACCAAACGAACATGCTGGCGCTGAACGCCGCAATCGAAGCAGCCGGCGCAGGCGAGGCCGGAAAGGGCTTTGCCGTCGTAGCGGGAGAAGTCAAGGAATTGGCAAGGCAGACTGCAGAGTCGACCGAAGAAATCAGTCAGCAGATCGAAGTGATGCAAAACAATATGTCCAACGCAGTATGCGCGATGGGAACCATACTGGAGGTCATAGATGAGATGACCAGCATAACCAATACCATTGCGGCTGCTGTTTCAGAACAGTCGGCCGTTTCAGGGAATATTTCAAATGCCGTTGTTGCGGCGGCTGAAAAGGTAAGCCTGATCACCGAGAGGACAAGGGATATTGCGGTCAGTTCTCAAAATGCCGCCAATAGCATAGCAGAAGCTTCGGTTGGAATAAAGGATCTTGCAGCTACGGCTTCCGAGCTGTCCGGCGTATAAAGCGAAAATGCTCCGAAAGCAGACAGTATTAGGATATATGGGGGTTGATCGAACACAATGCTTGATGATGAATTTATACAAAGCTTTGTCGAGGAAGCCAGGGTCCATGTAGAGACGGTTGAGACGGAACTGCTGCAGCTCGATACGGAAAACGTCAACGCTGAAAGCATCAATAATATATTCCGTGCAGTCCACAGTGTAAAAGGGACTTCGAGTTTTTTAGACCTGAAGAAAATAGTGGAATTGTCCCATTCCATGGAAAATATTTTCGGCGAGATACGTTCGGGGAAAATGGGCATCGATGCCGGAATGATAGACGTTCTGCTGACTGCCAACGATTGCCTTAAGGGCATGGTGGAGAGTGTAAAAAGCAGCGGAGATACGGATATTTCCGCCATACTCGGAGAATTGTCCGCAATGACTGCCGGGAAGGCTCCGACCGTACATAAGGCCGGAACGGGAACCGTAGCAGGAAGGGAAACCGGAGCCGGAACGGGCGGTTACCCTGATGCAGCCGCAGCCGGCAATACAGTGGAATCGCCGGTGCAAGCCGACCATAAGCAAGCCGTGACTTCGCCGGCCGATACGGAAGGGCAGGCTACCGTAAACGCCATCTTTGAGGAAGTCGAAGCTGACTTGCTGAAAATACAGCGAGGCATGGAACGGGGACATAGAGTATACCGAATCGGTATGAACCTTGACTCCGATGGCATGCAGAGCTTGACGGAGATGCTGCGCCAGGTTGCATCGATTGGGACTGTCATTGAATGTGCTGCGGATTTTGACGGGTTGCTGCAGGAGGAAGCGGAGGCCGGCGCGGATATGCGTTTCAATATCCTGTTCACCTCTGTCCTCGAAAAGGACATGCTTGCTTCTGCGTTCGACCTGCAGGAAGAAAGTATCGTCGAGTTTTTGCAGACCGGGATCCTGAATATTACCGGAAGTACGGACGCCCCTGCGGAGGAAAAGGCATCGGGACCTGTTGCGGAAGTGAAGCCGACCGTACCCTCGCTTTCTACACCGGCGGCGGAAGAGGTCAATAGACAGGCTGCTGCGGGAAAGCCACAGGCTTCGGCTTCGGAAGACACTATCAGGGTTAATGTAATGCTGCTGAACGACCTGCTGAACCTGGCCAGTGAAATGGTGCTGGCAAGAAACCAGCTTTTAAGGATCGTGGAAGGGCATAGAAAAATAATTCCCGGAATCGAACCTATTTTTCAGAATATCAATCATATCACTACCAACCTGCAGGAAAAAATCATGCAGACAAGGATGCAGCCTGTCTCAAACGTATTCAACAAATTCCCGAGGATAATAAGGGAATTGTCCAAAAAGCTTGAAAAGGAAATCCACCTTGATATGGAAGGCGCTGAGGTCGAGCTTGACAAATCCATAATCGAGGCTTTGGGAGACCCTCTGACCCATCTGGTAAGAAACGCAGTCGACCATGGCATTGAAATGCCTGCCGACAGGGAGAAGCAGGGCAAGCCCAGGGAAGGGACGGTCAGGCTGAAGGCATACCATGAGGGTGGCTACGTAAATATAGACATTATCGACGACGGCAAAGGCATAGATGTAGAGCGCATCAAACAAAAGGCTCTTGAAAAAGGTTTCATCGGAAAATCGGACTTGGCGTCAATGGGAGAACAGGACGCTCTGAAGCTGCTGTTCAAGCCCGGTTTTTCGACGGCGGAGAAAGTAACCGATATTTCCGGAAGAGGAGTCGGCATGGATGTTGTAAAAACCAACATCGAAAAGCTGGGCGGCACCATTGAGATATTTACCGCCTTGAATTCGGGAACCACCTTTCGGCTGTTGCTGCCGCTCACGCTTGCTATCATCCCGTCCCTTATCGTGGAGGCGGAAGGGCAGAAATTCGCTCTGCCGCAGGTAAATCTGCAGGAGATCGTACGTATCAAGGCGAGCGATCCCGCAAGAAGAATAGAGCATGTAAATAATTCGGAGGTGCTGCGGCTTCGCGGACGTCTTCTGCCGATAGTCCATCTTGCAGACGTTTTGGGCTTGGGCAGGACGTATATCGACAGCAAGGCAGGAGTTATTTTACCCGAGAGAAGGAAGAATCTGTTCGATTCCAGAAGAACAGGCAAGGAGGAAGCAATCGCGAGCGTGCCCGTTCAACCCGGCGAGCGCCGAAAATCTGCCTATACGGATATCGTCAGGATACTGGTGATCAAGATAGGCTTCAGAAGGCTGGGTCTCGCGGTGGATTCCATCCACGGCACAGAGGAGATTCTTGTGAAGACCTTGCCCGTTTATGTAAAAGAATGCAATTGTTATTCCGGAGTCACCATTCTTGGCGACGGCAAGACCTCGATGATACTCGATCCCGGCGGTATCATTGAAAAAGCTAATCTGCACTATTTCGACGCGCCTGACGAGAAAAAGGCCAGCGAGCTTGCCGAAGAAAGCGAGAACATGCGGGAAAATCAAAATCTGCTGCTTTTCAAATGCTCGGGACCCGAAACCCTGGCTATCGATATGTCGATGGTGGCCAGAGTGGAGGAGATAACGTCCGGGGAAATCGAAAGCATCGGTGAAAGGGAATATATCAAGTACAGGGGCAATTCACTGCGCGTAATACGGCCGGAGGATTTTCTGCCCATTAACAGCCGGAAGGAGTCAAAGAGCAAATACTACGTTATCATACCCAAGCTGGTCAAAAACCCCATAGGAATACTGATCGAGAGGATACACGACACTATAAATGCCGGCATCGACATCAAGGACAGCAATATAAAGTCGAAAGGCATAATAGGTTCCACGATCATAAACAATAAAATCATACTTTTAATCAACATATACGAGCTTTTTGAGCTGGTCAGCCCGGACGAGTACAAAAGCGGACCTGAAATAAGAAGCAGCACAAGGTTGAATATCCTCCTTGCCGAGGACACACCTTTCTTCCAGATGCTGGAGAAGAGCTACCTCGAAGACGCGGGCTACAACGTTTTCCAGGCTCAGAACGGTAAAGAGGCGTTGGAGCTCCTTGCCGACCAGAAAATCGACGCGGTCGTAAGCGATATAAATATGCCTGTGATGAATGGTCTGGAGCTTATCAAAAAAATCAGGTCGACACCTTCGCTTAACGCGCTGCCTGCGATCGCCATAACCTCCCTTGCAGAGGAGGATCAGGTGAGGGAAGGCATGGAGGCCGGATTTGACGCCTATGAACTGAAACTGGACCGTCAAAAGCTTCTTACTATTCTAGACCAGGCTATACAAAAGAGGAGGTCAGTGCTGTGACTGTGAAGGTGCTTACTTTTTATCTGGGGGGAAACCTTCTGGGCATTGATGTAACGCTCGTAAAGGAAATCAACAGAAATGTGGACTACTCGCCTGTTCCCGGTTCGCAAAGCTGTATAGTGGGATTTATGAATATGAGGGGCCAGGTTGTAACGCTGTTCAACCTGGCAGAACTGCTGAAACTCGATGACGCAGGCGGACAGGAAGGGCATACCTGCATAATACTGAAGACGCCGAAGGATCCTGATCAGGTGGGCTTTCTCATAGACCGGCCGGGAGACGTGATCGATATCGACAGGGAGGAGTTTGAATTGCCTCCGGCTAATGTCGGCGGCGTGGAGGGAGAATTCATCGACAGTATAGTAAAGCTGGAAAATGAGCTTTTAATAATTATCGATACAAAAAAGATATTCAAGGATCAAAGAAATTGATGTCGGTCTGACAAAAAACGTACACAGGAGAAAAGCCTTGAAACTGAAAATATTGTTGGTTGATAGTTCTGTAGTAGTGCGAATGGCAATGCTTGAAGCAATCAATTCAACAGAATACGGCACTATCGAAAGAGTTGCCTCAAATATCGATATAGCTTTTGAATGGCTGAAACAATGCAGCGTAGACGTTGTCTTACTGGATATTGCCATTATCAGGAGCAAGGGCTTCGAACACATCAAGGTATTGAAGGATAATTTCCCGGGTATTGAGGTCATTATGCTGAGCAACAACGACCCGGACAGTCCGGAAATAACCTTGGAAGCTCTCAGGACCGGTGCGATGGATTTCATACAGAAGCCGCCCGAAAAGGATTTGGCAGGGCATCGCGCAGAATTTGTATCGCATTTCGACACATTGTTTTCACAAATCATTTTGAAGAAATTTTCCGAAGTTTCCGAGACTCCGCCCGCAAGGCCAAAGGAAGCGGAGGATATCTCCAAAGGCGGTCTGCAAAAGGCCGAGCTCCGTGGCCATGTTGACCTGGTCCTTATAGCCTCCTCTACAGGAGGCCCGGTAGCGCTCGATGCCGTTTTCAGCGCTCTGTCCCCGGATATCCGCGTACCGATCCTCGTTGTGCAGCATATGCCTCCGGGATTTACGAATCTGATGGCACAGGCTTTCCGAAAAAAGTACGGTGTCAACACTATGGAAGCAAGGGAAAATGACGTCGTCAGTGCGGGAAAGATACTGATCGCGCCCGGCGGCAGACACATGTCCTTGGAGTGTTCGGAGGGCAACGGTAGGCTTGTCCGTTTGCTGGATACGGAAACGGTGAATGGTGTAAAACCGTCTGCAGATGTTCTTTTCAAATCCGTGGCTGAAAGCTGCAAGGGAATGAATATACTTGCCATTATACTGACGGGTATGGGCAACGACGGCACCGGGGGCGTTACAGAACTTAAACGGGGCTGCAACTGCTATTGCATCACACAAAGTGAAGAGACCTGCGTAGTTTATGGAATGCCCAAGTGCGTGTATGAAGCAGGCTTTTCCGACGAAACGGCCGACCTTAAGGATATTCCTTTTCGAATCCAGCAAATATTAGCCGGACGGAAAGGAGGAAAACAAACTGGATAATGCAGGAAACTCCAAAGAGTTTGTAATGATAAGGCAATTCATAGAAGACAAGTGCGGCATTTTAATGGGCGAGGAAAAGGCCTCGACCCTTGAAAGCAAGCTCGTAAAAATGTTAGCGGAATCGGTTTTTGAAAGCTTTGAGGAGCTTTATGAGCATATCTGCCTTTGGAACGATCCGATCGTCATAGACGAGATTATAGACTCCATAACGGTTAATGAAACGTTCTGGTTCCGGGATAAAACTCCGTGGGTGATAATGGAGGAGCTTCTGCTCCCTGAATATATCAGGGAGTTCCGGGAGGGGAGACGCGACCGGGTCCGGATATGGAGCGCTGCCTGTTCCTACGGGCAGGAGCCCTATTCAATAGCGATGTGTATCGATAACTACCTGGAGAGCCGGGGTATCGGTGATATCGCTCCCGGAAACTTTGAGATACTTGCTACGGATATATCACACACTGTAATACAAATGGCCGAGGCGGGAAGGTATGACAATATTTCGATCCAAAGAGGCCTGGAAGAAGGCTGCAGGTATAAATACTTCGAAAATGAAGGAAGAGTATGGAGCTTGTGCGATAAGATCAAAAATGCGGTAAGCTTCAGACAGTTCAACCTTATTAGTGATTTTTCCGCGCTTGGAATATTTGACGTCATCTTTTTCAGGAATGTGCTGATCTATTTTTCAGACAAGCTGAAAAAGGAAATGCTGCAAAAGATCGGGGCTTCATTCAACGCAGGAGGAGTCCTTTTCATAGGCAGCGCCGAATTGTTCCCCGACCAGGACAAAAATTTTACTAAGGAACATTATAAAAACGGAATATATTACAAATCAAAGGAGTGAGAGAAGTTGAACAAACCCAAAATACTATCCGTAGATGATTCGTCCACCATCCGTAAAATCATCAGAGGTTCCGTAGAAATCCTCAATTACGAACTGCTTGAAGCATCGGGCGGGAGAGAGGCTCTCGATATTCTGGCAAAAGAGTGGGAAAACATAAGGTTGATACTACTCGACCTAAACATGCCGGGTATGTCCGGATTCGAGTTTCTTGCAGCCATAAAAGTCAATATGTATTATAAAGATATTCCGGTTATGATGGTAACTACAGAGGGTGAAAAGGAAAGTATCGTAAAAGCCGTTAAGGCAGGTGTGTCGAATTACCTGCTGAAGCCCTTCACCTCTGAAGAGCTGACTAAAAAGATCATGCAATGCATAGGAAGGAGATGATACCATGAATGAGGCAGCAGCAAACGCCGTAGATATCGGTACGGCTCTTTCAGGTTTCTTTTTTTCCAATATGATGAAGGAAGTTATCAAAACCATGACCGCCGTTGAAATATCCGAGGAAAAGCTTGCCGAGGAAGACTTCAAATCAATCAAGCCACAGCTGACCGGAGTTATAATACTGTCCGGGGTCAAAAGCATAATGGTTTCCCTGAGCGTATCATACAAAACCGGCCAGGCGATTGTTTCGTATATGACCGGTATCCAGGGCAGCGAGGTCAGCGAAAATGATATAAATGATTGCTTTTCCGAGATCGCAAATGTGATTGGGGGAAGAATCAAAGCAAAGCTTTCGCTGAGCGATATCCACTACAATATTCTTACGCCTTTTACTATCAACGGAGACGGGCATTATATCTCGCCGAGAAACAATTCGCTGCTTATGACGAAGGTATTCCATAACTGCGATATCCAGATTGTTGCCAGAGTCTATGCGCTTTAGGAATAGGACTGCCCGGGAACACCTGCACAGGCAATGCGTTTGTAATATTGCATTGTCTGTTTTTAACTTTTCAGTGCAGATAACGAAGAACCTATTATAATCAGCGTTGCGGAGGACGATACTTATATCGGTACGGAGGAAAATACTTACATGGGTAAGCTGAAGTGTACGCTGAAAAATGACTTGAACTTTAGGTACCATTATACTAAAATTAACGTAATAAAAGCGCAAAAAACAGCATTTATCCCGTTTTTAGGGAATAAGACAGTGAGGAATATAAATTGAAGATAGAAGAGAGAGAATTCCAGCCTGTTTTTCTGGGTAGCGATATCAATACATACAGTATGTCCAGAGCGTTTTATGAGGCATACGGCGTAAAATCGGTTGTCATAGGCAAGGTCAGGACTGGTCCAAGCTGTAACAGCAAAATTATAGAATTCCGGACTGTTCCGAAAATGGACGTGCAGGAGACTTTTTTAAGCATTGTCCGGGGTTTGGCTGAAGAGTTCGCGGGTAAAAAAGTGATACTGATAGGCTGCGGGGACAACTATGTGGAACAGATCATACGGAACAGGCCGCAGCTGCCTGAAGGCTTCATAGCGCCTTATGTCGGCGAGGAGCTGATGGACGGCCTGCTTACCAAACTGAAGTTTTATGAGATGTGCGATAAATACGGCATCGATTATCCGGGGACTTTCATATATGATCGATCCATGAAAGAAGATTTCAGCCTGCCGTTCGGCTTTCCGGTCATAGTAAAACCGTCGAACGGCGTAATGTACTGGCAGCATGAATTCCCGACGCAGAAGAAAGTCTACAAGCTGAACAGCGCCGATGAATTGAAAAAGGTAATAGAGGACGTCTACGGCGCAGGCTACAGCGATAAGCTTATCATACAGGATTTCATTCCCGGCGACGATTCGAAGCTTAGAGTAATGATGTGCTACTCGGGCAGGGACAAAAAGGTCAGGCTCATGTCGCTCGCGCATGTCATGCTTGAGGAGCATACTCCCCACGGGCTCGGCAATACCGCCGTACTCACCAGCGATTACGATCCGGAGCTTTCGGAGATGCTGAGGAGATTCCTTGACAATGTCGGCTATACGGGTTATTCCACTTTCGACATCAAATTCGACGAGAGAGACGGCAGATTCAAGATACTCGAGGTCAATCTCAGGCAGGGCAGGAGCAATTATTATGTAACTGCCGCCGGGAACAACCTGGCGAGATGCGTGGTCGAAGATTATGTTGAAGACAAGCCTGCGAAGCTTGAGATAGCAAACGCACGCAACCTTTGGACTTCCATACCGCTGAGGGTTGCCTTCAAATACGTTAAAGGCGGCGCGAATCTCAAGCTCATGAGGCAGCTCATATCGGAGGGAAGAGTGACGAGGCCGCTGTTCATGAAGGGCGATATGGGCCCTCGCAGACTCATGTTTTTATATAAATCGCAGCTGAGCCATTACCTCAAGTTCAGGAAGTACATGAAATGATCCGGATCAAAGGATCGAGGCAAATTAAATTATTACGAGGTGTCACACTTGAATATTGATAATAAATCGCAACATGAAAATACGAGCACGAACAAATACGAAGCCTTTTTGCAGGCGCATCCGAAGGGCCATTTCATGCAGTCTCCGCAGTGGGCCAAAATAAAATCGTTCTGGAAGAACGAAGTCATAACCGTCGAAGACGAGGCAGGCAATATCAAGGGCTCTATGAGCATTTTGATCAGGAAGATACCATTACTGCCTTTCACTATGATGTATTCGCCCCGCGGGCCTGTGTGCGACCCGCACGACAGGGAGACGCTGGCCGCTCTGCTCGAAAAGTGCAGGAAGCTCGCAAAAAAGAGCAGAAGCTATGTCCTTAAAATGGATCCGGATATCGAAATCGAGGATACTGGGTTCGAGGAAATAGTCAAAAGCCTCGGCTTCGGCGTGAGCCGCGGCCTTAAAAACTATGAAGGTATTCAGCCCAGATTCGTATTCAGGCTGGATCTGAGAGGCAAGTCTGAAGAGCAGCTCATGCAGGATTTTCACCAGAAGGTCCGCTACAATATACGCCTGTCCGAGCGCAAGGGTGTTACGGTCAAAGTCGGTGGGCGCGAGGATGTAGCGACGTTCTACAGGATGATAGTCGAGACGGGCGTACGCGACAACTTCGTGGTGAGAAGCAGGGAATATTACGAGAAGGTTTACGACTGTCTGGCTCCGGAGCACCTGAGAGTATTCATAGCATATTACGAGGACAAGCCTATTGCAGGAACCATCGGTATACTCTACGGCAATAAATGCTGGTATCTCTATGGGGCAAGTATCAATGAGCACCGAAACCTGATGCCCAATTATCTGCTTCAGTGGAACATGATAAAATGGGCGCTGGAGTATGGAGCAGACATCTATGATTTCAGGGGTGTCCCGGGCAACCTGGACGAGAATAATCACATGTACGGCCTGTACAAGTTCAAGGTCGGCTTCAACGGCAAGTTCACAGAATTCATCGGTATGCTCGACTACGTGTTCAATCCGCTTGTTTATTTCTGCGCCGAAAAAGGGATCGCCGCCTTCAGGGATCTCAGAAGAAAAATTTATAAGAGAAAGTAAGAGAAAGACGTGGATAAACAGTCTGAAGTAAAGGGTTTCACGATATTAAGTGCCGCGAGCATCATAAACAAGCTCCTCGGCGTTCTTTACGTACCAATAGTTACGCTGATACTCGGCGATGTGGGAAATGGCATTTACAATGCCGGCTATACGATTTACCAGCTTGTGTTCGTCATAACGACTGCAGGTATCCCCGTAGCCATATCGAAACTTATATCCGAGCAGATGGCCAATTCCTTATATGAAGCCTCCTACCGGACTTTGAAGATCACCGCGACGCTGATGATAACGATAGGAACGCTGGCCAGCATCATCATAGCCGCTTTTGCGGGGCCGTTCTCGGAAATGATCAGGTATCCGGAATCTTACCTTACGATACTTGCACTGTCGCCAACGCTGTTGTTCACGGCGGTTTCCTCGGCTTTCAGAGGTTATTTTCAGGGACGTTCGAACATGGTTCCGACCAGCGTTTCGCAGATAATCGAGCAGGCTGTCAACTCGGCGTTGACTATACTTTTTGCATGGCTCATGTACCGATACGGCAGGGCTTACGCGATAGGTCACGGCGTCACGGACAGCGTAGGGATAAATCTTACCGCCGTAAAATTTGCGGCTGCCGGAGGAACGGTGGGCACTTCGCTCGGCGCTCTTGCGAGCGCTCTCTACCTGTGCAGGACCTATTTCAGGCACAAGCCGGACATACTGGCCGAGGTTGCACAATCGGAGGGGGATGCCCGTTTCAAATATACGACGAAAAAAATAATAAGAAAGATACTACAGTACGCAGTACCGATAACACTGGGCTCCGCCGCCATATATGTCGCCAACATAATCGATCTCACCTTCATGAAGACACGGCTTATGGCCGGAGGCTTCAGCGCGGTCGATGCAAGCGCGATGTACGGCATTTTTTCTACCAAATACCTGAAGATCCTGTTCATCCCCGTAACACTCGCCACAGCGCTTGCAACGACTATCGTTCCTTCGATATCGCAGGCATCCGCGGTAAATGATGCCGTATTGCTTGGACGCAGGATTTCGAAAAGCATTAAGACGATATTGATGATTTCCGTACCCTCGGCGGTCGGAATGACTATACTGGCCAAGCCGATCGTATACATACTTTTCCCGACGGCGCCGAAGGGCTGGGAGCTGCTTGCAATGGGCTCGTGGGTCCTCGTGCTGATTTCGCTTGTTTCAATACAGACGGCGATACTGCAGGGTATAGGCAAGACCTATATCCCTACGCTTCATCTCGTTGCAGGTCTTATAATGAAAATAATCGTGAATTACACTCTGATCCCCATCAAATCGGTCAACATCAAGGGAGCCATCGTTGGCAGCGCGGTTTGTTACACCTTCGCCGCCATCATGAATTACAGATCGATTAAAAGCCTGACAGATGTAAGGCTCGATGTGAAAAAGTTGTTCAACAGGCCGTTCAGCATTTCCATCATAATGGGCCTTTCCGTTTTACTGGTATACAATGGAGCTTTTCTGCTTATAGAAAGGGCTGTCAGGTCGGTATTCCTGCAAAGCCTTATATGTTCGGGCTTCGCGGTCGCCGCAGGCTGCGTGGTATATTATCTTCTCATGATAATCGCAAAGGGGATAACGGCGCAGGAGATCAGGAATCTTCCGAAGGGGAATCTGATATTGCGGTACACGGCCAAATTGCCGTATATGCGCCGCTTCCTTTCGGACACAAAGGTATCGGGCTGATATAGCCGCCCGATCGAATCATACCAGATGTGATTCCTCCGGTTCCTTATTAAAAAATATTAAAGAAGGTTAAATTATGAAAAAAAATCTAAAAAGTATTTGCATCCTGGCCATTCCGCTCGCTGTTTGTGCAATAGCATATCCGTTTCTGCCCGACCGGATTCCCAGACAGTTCCATTCGGACGGCACTGTAGCCTATATGGCGAAAGAGTTTATTTTTCTTCTCGGGTTGATACCGTATGCCATCTATCTCAGCAGGAAGCTGAAGCGGTAGCATAAGCCCGTGTTATGCCTTGCGGGGCGGACTTGCAAATAGTCTTATGTCCAGCCTACTGATTTGACTCCACGCAGGCCGGAGACCTCCTGCTATTAGAATATGATAAGTTGACATAAAATGTTACGGTGACCTTATGAATGACTCATATTGGAAGTGGGAGAGTGAAAAGCACCTATTCGGTATCCTGCTGTGCTCCGTCGGTATCCGGCAGTTCTCCTTTTATGATACGCCTCAATTTCTCGTAATCCTGCTCTTCTTCCTCATTATCCTGCTTTGCTATGGTATCCTGCCGCACTTGCGCAGTATCCGGTTTTACCGCTTCGCCCTTTCGTTTCTTCAGATTTCTTGACAGTCTGCGCAGAACAGGTCTGAGCGCCACGAGGATGCTGAAAAAAACCAGGATGCCGAGTATGGACCAGGAATAGCCGGACTTCTCGCTTTCGGAGGTTTTACCGGCTTCGGTCTGCACCTCGGCTTTCTGCGCGGCTTCGACGGAACTTGCCGCGAGCAGTTCCACCTTGCCGAGAGATATACCTTTATTGAAGTATTCCAGAGTCCCTATGATATCGCCCCTATTGACGGGCGCCTTTATATTTTCGGGGATATCCAGCTTTGTTACGAGGCTTTTGACATCGGTCCCTATCGGAAGCACGCAGCTGAAGCCGGCCTTTTCGATCAGGCTCAGGAGCGTCCCGGCGTCCTTTGCGCCTTCGACAGGTATTGAACCGGCAACCTGACCCGCTTCTGAAACCTTTACGGTGGAAAAGTTTTGGAAGCCGTATTTCAAAAGCTCCTTTGAGTATCCATAAATTTTATTTGACTGCATTACATGCAAGACTACCGCGATCAGCTCCGTGCCATCCTCGCCGTCGGCGGCGGTCACAAGGTTGTTGCCGGCCTTCGCCGTATAGCCTGTTTTTACTCCAATAACGGTGTATTTGTGAGCTGCTCCGTTCAATGTATATGGGTAGGTATTGTCATGCCAGAGGAACTGATTCGTATTGCGCAGCGTACCCCAGTCGTCGTGCTTGTCTGTGGCGGGCATGCTCTTATAATATTCCGTCGATACTATCTGCCTGAACTTCGGTATTGTCATGGCATAACGGGCGATCATCGCAAGATCGCGCGGCGTGGTGAGGTGACCGACGTCTGCCTTCTCGGTATCCTTTCCGCAGGGATTTTTGAAGGTCGTATTAATGGCGCCGATCTCTCTGGCTTTCTCATTCATCATTGTTACAAAATCACTGCGGGTGGACGCAATGTTTTCGGCGATTATATTGGCTGTCTCGTTGGCTGATTTGATAAGCATGACGTTCAGCAGGTTTTCCAACGTAAGTCCTTTTTCTCCCGCCATGATGCCAATATTCATGCCGGCTCTGCCAATGTCGTCAACCGCCGCCTCCGAAACCGTCATTTCCTTGCCTGGGTCGCCTTTTTCGAGGGCGAGGATCGCGGTCATTATCTTCGTAGTACTCGCCGGACCGTACGGTTCGTCCGCGTGCTGCTCCGCGAGCACCGCGCCAGTCTTCGAATCGATCAGTATATATGGGATGTCCGAGGGGATCCCCGGGGATTTTGCCGAGGCTTGGATTTGAATATTCAAGAAAAGTGTGGGTAAAATCATTATGTATATAAACAAAAATGGAATTTTTTTCATTTGTTCACCTTTGAAGTAAGCCTTATTCTTTATGTTGCGCCTTTTTTGTATTTTAACATTTTTCAATTATTGCTTCAAGGTCGGATGGGAAAAGGCAATTATTAAAATTAAAGCCAAAATATCGGACAGGGCGTGCGAATGAAAAATAATTGTAGTACAATATAGTTGCAGTATGAGCGCCGCCGCGGACAACATTGCAGCATACATACGGCGTAGGATCAGCGC
Source organism: Bacillota bacterium (assembly GCA_023412915.1). GTDB lineage: Bacteria > Bacillota > Clostridia > Acetivibrionales > DTU013 > JAEYOM01. The sequence continues at coordinate 47,580 of JAEZRE010000002.1, read as the reverse complement.
CCAGGTGGCGTAAATGTCCATTACAAAACCCAGGAAAGGGAGCTTTTTACAAATGAATTTCAAGGTGTTTGCGAGAACATTGTTTTTAGTGGTTGTCATAGCGGTTGTTGCGTTTACGATATACTCAAACGTATCCGATGGAAAATCAGGTTCGGGAAATAAGGAAGTTATTGATAATACTGCTGCGACGGGCCAGGGTAACGGGACTGGAAACAGCGAGCCGGCAAATACCGCGGACGATCTGCGGGCAGTCGGCAATGTTGCGGAGGAAAGCAGTACAAAGGATAATTACGTAAAGGACGCCGTTTCGGTAAACATATCCGCACTGGGCGATGTGGCGCTGGGCCAGGATCACAGGTTCCTTTACGGGGATTCGTTCGACTATGTATTCGAAAAAATAAAAGGCGATTACAACTATTTCTTCTCAAATGTCAAAGACATCCTGTCAAAGGACGATCTCACGATTGCCAATCTTGAAACGGCGCTCAGCAATGAGAAGACGACGGCCGAGAAGTACGATTACGGCAATAACTACTGGTTCAATGGAAAACCGGAATACGCCAATATTCTGAAGGCGGGCAGCGTAGAGGTCGCGGACCTCGCGAACAACCATACCTACGATTACGGGCAGAAGGGCTTCGATGCGACGGGAAAGGCGCTGGACAACGCCGGTGTGGACTGGTTTGGCTACACAAAGGTATTGTACAAGGAAGTAAACGGGATAAAAATAGGTATGGCGGGCTTCAACCAGCTCGGGGAATATGAACAAGGGCTGGACATGAACGTGTTCAAAAAGGATGTCAGCGATACCATTAAAAAGCTGCGGAGCGAGAGCGACCTTGTGATCGTCTATTTCCACTGGGGCAAGGAATACCAGTACAAGCAGAATGAAACCCAGACCGAACTCGCGCACCTTTCGATAGACCTGGGGGCGGACCTCGTATTGGGAGCCCATCCGCACGTGCTGCAGCCGATAGAAAAATACAAGGGGAAATATATTGCCTACAGTCTCGGCAACTTCTGCTTCGGCGGCAACAAAAAGCCCGATGATTATGACGCCGCGATATACCAACAGACCTTCACGTTCGATTCGAACAAGGTCCTGCAGCCGGAAGCCGATCCGAATATCGTGCCCTGCTCCGTATCCTCCAGACCCGACTTGAACGTTTATCAACCCACCGTGGCAACGGGTGAGCAGAGCAAAAGGGTTTTTGAAAAGCTGGCCTTCACCCCGAAGCTGAGTGATGAGCAAAAGGCGGCGTATGCGGAAAAAACCGACATGGTCAGGCTGGACGCCTTGGTCGGGAATATTGGGATAGACTTGAGATATGCCGGTTCCGACAATATATTAGGTAAGCCCGTATACGAATCGGATACGGCTTATCTTAGAAAAGGCACGGCCGACAAGCTTGACAAAGCCAACAGGCTCCTTTTGAAACGGGGCTATAAGATAAAGGTCTGGGACGCTTACAGGTCTCAAAAGGATCACCAGCTGCTGTACGATAACGCGCCCAACAAAGCTGTTTTCATGGACCCGAAGAAGGCTCCGTCCAACCATACGAGAGGCGCCGCGGTAGACTGCACGCTCGTTACGCTGGACGGCGCAAAGGTCGACATGCCAAGCGACTTTGATGATGGGACGGCCCTGGCTTATAGGACGTATGAAAAATGCACCGCGGCTCAGAAAAAGAATGCGCTGGTACTTGAGAATGCCATGAAGAGCAGCGGCTTTAAACCGCTGCCTAATGAATGGTGGCATTTCGACGACACCGAATACAAGAGCTACCCCATGCTTGCAAGCTACCCGTAACAGAACGAACTTATCAGCCCGATACCAAACAAAATGCGAGGAACAAAATGGAGAAATACGCACTTGAATTATATATGGAAAACCTGAGGGAAAAAGCGCTGCTGCTGTCGCACAACTGTACGCGCGAAACCGGTATGAAGCTTATCGGCAGCATAGCCTACGATTCGAACAAGGCGGGGCAGAATACATTGTTCGTCTGCAAGGGTGCAGGCTTCAAGGAGTCCTATCTGGACGCTGCCATTCAAAGGGGAGCGATCGCATACATAAGCGGGACCGACTATCGCAAAACAGTGCCATGCATCCTTGTCAGCGATGTAAAAAAAGCTTTGTCGCAAGTTTCGGAAATATATTACGGCCATCCTGCCGGGAAGCTGAAAATCATCGGCATCACCGGCACCAAGGGAAAATCCACGACCGCTTATTACATAAAATATATATTGGACGAATACCTGCGCGAACAGGGAAAGCCTGAAGCCGGAATTATTTCCTCGATAGACACCTTCGACGGAGTGATAAGGGAGGAATCCCACCTCACAACGCCAGAATCACTGGAGCTTCAGATGCATTTCAGCAACGCTGTCAACAGCGGCCTGCAGTATATGGTGATGGAAGCGTCCAGCCAGGCGTTGAAATACGGCAGGCTGCACGGTATAGTATTTGACGCGGGCGTTTTTCTCAATATTTCCGAGGATCATATCAGTCCTATAGAACATAGCGACATGGAAGATTATCTTGCTGCAAAGCTCACCATTTTCGACCATTGCAGAACTGCCTGCATCAATCTCGACTCGGACCGGCTCCCCCAAATAATCGAAGCTTCCAGGGCGGCGGAAAAGGTACTCACCTTCGGCGCCCGGGAAGAAGCCGATATTTGTGGAGGCAATATCAGGAAGGAAGGCTTCGATACCCATTTCAGGGTAAAATGCGACAGGTTCGAAAGAGAGTTCGTACTGACGATGCCCGGTCTTTTCAACGTCGAAAACGCGCTTGCTGCTATCGCTGTCGCCTATTCACTGCGAATACCCGAGCAGTACATTTACACCGGCCTCAGAAAGGCGCGTTCGAGCGGAAGAATGGAGATCTATTCGAATAAGAGCAGGGACCGTATAGTCATAGTCGATTACGCGCACAACAAGCTAAGCTTCACCAAGCTCTACGAGACCGTCAGGGCTGAATTTCCCGCAAGGAAGATCGTTACGGTTTTCGGCTGCCCCGGCGGTAAGGCTCTGCTCCGCAGAAGAGACCTCGGATTGCTTGCGGGTATACATTCGGACAAGGTTTACCTTACTGCGGAAGATCCCGGCCCTGAAAACACAAGGGACATCAGCGAGGATATAGCGCAATATGTACGGCAGAATAATGAAAATTACGAACTGATCGACGACAGGGAAGAAGCGGTCAGAAAATCGATATTGTCGTCCGAACCCGGGACGGTGATCCTGATTACCGGCAAGGGTAATGAAACCCGGCAGAAATACGGCAAGGAATATATTCCGGTGCCTTCCGACGTTGAGCTTACTGAAAAATTCCTGTCTGAGTTGGATTCTGCGATATAGGCTTTATTGCAGCAGGCATGGATTGAGGGTGGCGCCGGCTTTATAGTTTGTTGATCCTGTCATTCAGCTCGTTGAGGTATACCCAGCGTTCCATGGCTGCTTCTAGTTGCTTTTCAAGCTGTTCCTTGACCGAAAGCAACTCCTGGAGCTTTGTGAAGTCTGATGCAGCCTCGTTGATAAGTTTGTCGGTCTCGCTGATTTTGTTTTCCAGACCGGAGATAAGGTCGTCTATCTGCTCGAATTCTTTCTGCTCCTTGTAGGAGAAACGAAGTGGCCTGCTTTTCGCGGGCTCCGTACCGCCGGACGTTTTTGCGGCTCCGTTCGTATCGTCGGCGCCGCCGGTGCCTTTATTGCCTCCGGATGCTTTTTTGCCGCCTGTCGAATACCCGGTTGCTTCACCTTTGTCATGGCTGCCTTTTTCACGGCTGCCGCCGCCCGTGCCGTCGGATTCATCCCTGAATGCTTCTGCGAAATATGAGTAATTGCCCTCATATCTTTCTACTGAACCGTCTCCCGGAAGCAGGAATATTTTTTCAACAACCCTGTCCAGGAAATACCTGTCGTGTGATACAGCCACAACAGCGCCCTGAAAGTCGTCGATATAGTTTTCAAGAATCGTGAGTGTCTGAATATCGAGGTCGTTGGTAGGTTCGTCGAGCAGCAGCACATTTGGTGAGCCCATCAGGACGCGCAACAGGTACAGTCTCCTTCTTTCCCCTCCGGAAAGCTTGGATATGGGCGTCCACTGGACCGTCGGAGGAAACAGGAATCTTTCGAGCATCTGAGAAGCGCTCACAACACCTTCCGGCGTCGTGAGGTATTCGGCTTCGTCGCGTATATACTCTATGACGCGTTTGCCCGTATCCATATCTTCACTTTCCTGAGAGAACAGGCCTATCTTTATTGTCTCGCCGAATGTTGCTATTCCGCTGTCAGGCTGCAGCTTTCCCGCTATTATCCTGAGCAGCGTGGATTTTCCAGCGCCATTGGGTCCTATTATGCCTGCCCGTTCATCTCTTGAAAGAACGTAACTGAAATCACTGAGGATTTCCCTGCCGCCATAGCTCTTGGCAATATGCTCGAGTTCTATTGTCTTTTTGCCCATGCGGGCTGAACCGGCCTGTATCTCAATGTTATCGTATGTTGACGGAGATTGTTCCTCCTTGAGCTTTTCAAACCTGTCGATCCTTGCCTGCTGCTTGGTTGAACGTGCCTGCGCTCCGCGGCGAATCCATGCAAGCTCGCGCCTGTAAAGGTTCTGCCTTTTTCTTTCGGATCCCTGCTCCAATTCCTCGCGCTCGGCTTTCATTTCCACGAATCTGCTGTAATTGGCCTGATAGCTGAAAAGCCTGCCGAAATCGAGCTCGATAATCCTGTTTGTGACCCTGTCGAGGAAATATCTGTCGTGCGTTACCATAAGAAGCGCGCCCCTGCGGCTGTTCAGATATTTTTCGAGCCAGTCGACGGCAGCATTGTCGAGGTGGTTGGTCGGCTCATCGAGTATCAGCAGATCCGAAGGATGCGTGAGTACCGCGGCAAGCGCGGCTCTTTTCCTCTGTCCGCCTGAAAGCGTGCTGAGCTTTGCGTTGAATTCAATGACGCCAAGCTTCGTAAGCATCGTTTTGACTTCATATTCCTCGGAAACTCCGGCAGTTTGGGGCAATTCGTTTAACACATGTTCCAGAACGGTCATGTCTTTTTCAAACTCCGGCAGCTGCGGCAGATAAGCTATCCTAAGACCGTTCGTCATTGTTATCCTGCCTTCGTCCGGGGTCTCGATACCGGCGATGACCTTCAGAAGGGTGGACTTGCCTGTGCCATTGATACCGATGACGCCGATTTTCTCGCCTTCATTTATACCAAGCGATATCTGGCTGAAGAGAGCCCTTTCACTATAGCTTTTTGAAATTTTCTCAGCCGACAGAAGGTTCATCAAGCGTACATTTCCTTTCGCAGCGCCTGTATTTCCTCGCTTTCGAGGTATTCGTCATAAGGCATCTGTTTATCGATCAGGCCCTTCGGCGTGATCTCCATTATCCTGTTCGCTACGGTCTGCACAAATTGGTGATCGTGTGACACGAACAGTATGGTTCCTTTAAAATTCATGAGTCCATTGTTCAGCGCGGTTATCGATTCGAGGTCGAGGTGGTTTGTGGGCTCGTCGAACAGCAGCGTGTTGGCGCCCGACAGCATCATTTTGGCCAGCAGGCAGCGTACCTTCTCTCCTCCGGAAATAACACAGGCCTTTTTAAGCGCCTCTTCCCCCGAGAAAAGCATCCTGCCCAGCCAGCCGCGCAGGAAGGTTTCCGCCTCCTCCTTCGAATACTGCCTCAGCCATTCGACCAGCGACAATTCCACACCGTCGAAATATTCCGTGTTGTCCTTGGGAAAATAGGAGCGTGACGTGGTTATGCCCCATTTGAAATCTCCGCTGTCGGGCTCCAGCTCTTCCGCCAGTATCTTTAGCAGCGTCGTCTTTTCAAACCCGTTGGGCCCGACGAATGCCACCTTGTCGCCCTTGCTTATCGTAAAACTCAGGTTGTCCAGTACTTTGACGCCATCTATCACTTTTGTTATGCCGCTTACCGTCAGCAGATCATTTCCGACCTCCCTGTCGGGTTTGAAATCCACGAACGGGTATTTGCGCGAAGAGGGCCTGATATCCTCGAGAGTGAGTTTTTCAAGAAGCTTCTTGCGCGAGGTGGCCTGCTTGGACTTGGAGGCATTGGCGCTGAAACGCTGTATGAATTCCTGCAGTTCCTTTATCTTGGCCTCGGTCTTGCGGTTCTGGTCCTTTGCCTGCTGGATGGCAAGCTGGCTCGATTCGTACCAGAAATCATAATTGCCGGAATACAGCTGTATCTTGCCGAAATCTATATCCGCTATATGGGTGCAGACCTTGTTCATAAAATGCCTGTCATGCGAAACCACTATTACGGTATTGTCGAAATTGTACAGGAAGTTTTCCAACCAGGCGATAGAGGCAACGTCCAGGTGGTTTGTCGGTTCGTCCATTAGCAGTATGTCGGGAGCGCCGAAAAGCGCTTGGGCCAAAAGGACCCTGACCTTCAGGTTCGATTCCAGCTCACCCATCTTTTTATAGTGGAATTCTTCGCTTATACCGAGTCCATTGAGCAGCGTGGCAGCTTCGGATTCTGCTTCCCAGCCGTTTAACTCTGAGAATTCGGTTTCGAGCTCCGAAATTCTTATCCCATCCTCTTCAGAGAAATCCGATTTTGCATACAGCTCTTCCTTTTCGTCCATTATTTCACAGAGTCTTTTGTGCCCCATAATTACAGTCTTCAGCACTTCAATTTCATCGAATTCGAACTGGTTCTGCTTCAAAACGGCAAGCCTCTTGCCCGGTTCGATCGTGACGTCGCCTCTGTTGGCCTCTAACTCTCCGGAGAGGATCCTGAGAAATGTCGATTTCCCTGAGCCGTTGGCTCCGATCAAGCCGTAGCAGTTGCCCGGTGTGAATTTTATATTTACGTCCTCAAAAAGTATCCGTTCCCCAAATCTCAGGGATATGCCGGTTGTGCTTATCATATTTATTATTCATCCTTTATTTGATCATATTTATCTTTCAAAACGGTCCGGCGTTCAATATACCGTCCGCAAGCCGTGCCGGTCCTTCCGGACAGCAGTGTGGCCTCTGCTGCTTCCTGCTAACAGCATACAGCAACTGATTATAACACATATATAATGCGTTGTCACAACCCAAGATTTTATAAGTTTTCCGCACGGCGTCCGACTAGGTACTTTGTTCCCATTGCAGCCCTTCGGTTACAGTCCCGGCTATTCGGTGAACAACAGCCGTACCTCCGGCATAATATGAAATGAAGTATATTATGTAAAGGTGGTATTCGAATGCCAAATGTTTATGTATATAACGACCGTAACGGCGCAATGGAATATTACGCACTGGGACTGTCGGACGCGATGCCCTACAACATTGGACGTACGCTTACTGTCAGGGAATTCAGGGCAAATTCTACCGCAAATACTATCTGGACTACCAGGAAGGCCATGGAAGCGTTCAATATAACGAGAAGCGCCTGGGGGCGCCCGATCTATGTTGGCTATGCCTTCAAGCGGATTTGGGAGGGCGGGCACGATCCGATGTCCCAACACTACGCGGGTGTGGCGTTCGATGTCGGGCAGAACCTTGACGGCGTCACCCGGGACCAGCTTCGTGATACTGCGGCTGCAACAGGAGTGTGGAGTTATGTTGAGCCTGCCTATCTGACACCGACCTGGGTGCATTTCGACACCAGGCAGAGCCCGGCGGCATGCCCGAATGGAGGATATCCTCTGCTTAGATCCGGAAGTGTTGGCGTCTATGTACTTACGCTGCAGGATGCTTTGAATGCGCTGGGTTACACCGGCTCCGGGCTTGATGGCTATTATGGCGCGGGCACGCGCAGAGCGGTTACGAATTTCCAGCGTGCGCAGGGTCTTGCCGCGGACGGCGTAGCTGGCTGCAACACTCTCAACAGATTGACGGAGCTTGCTTCCGGCATCGGGAGGACGCCTACGGTTGTCGATCCGTAATAAAATAGTTTGATTGGCTTACAATGGGAATATATAATAATAAAAAAAGGCAGAGGAAGTAAGTTATGATAAACGGCTCAATAATCAATATCAACAAAGTCCCATTACCCGAACTCGAACAAAGGATGAAGCGCTTCAGAGCCATACTGGACGAGAGGGAACCCGAATGGGAGCTCGCGCTGATCATCAGCAAGATAAATCTGTACTATTTTACCGGCACCATGCAGGAAGGACTGCTATTCATACCCAGGGACGCAGACGCGGTGTTTTTTGTAAGGCGCAGCTTCGATAGAGCGGCCTCTGAATCGCTGTTCCCGGACATCCGGCCAATGGAGTCCTACCGCGATGCTGCCGCGGATCTCGGCAGGCTGCCTGGCACGGCCCATATCGAGTCGGAAGTCATTCCTCTGGCCATGTGCGAACGGCTTAAGAAATATTTCGGGTTCGCGGCTTTCAAATCGGTGGACGCCTGCATTTCGAGGGCAAGATCGGTAAAAAGCCCCTATGAGCTCGAAATGATGACGAAGGCGGGAGACATACACAGAAGGGTACTGGAGGATCGTGTGCCGTCCTTGCTGCGTGTGGGGATGACGGAAAGCGAGTTGACTACCGCGATCTTTTCGGTGCTTGTAGCGGAGGGACACCAGGGAATAGCGCGGTTCTCAATGTTCGATACGGAAATACTGCTGGGACATATAGCGTTTGGTGAAAGCTCGCTTTATCCGACCTATTTCAATGGCCCAGGCGGCAATTACGGGCTCGGACCCGCAATGCAGCTGATGGGCAACAGGGAGCGAAGGCTCGGGGACGGCGATCTGATTTTTATAGATACGGGGTGCGGATATGAGGGCTACCAGTCGGACAAGACGATGACATACGTTTTCGGAAAGCCGCTGCCCACGCGTGCTCGGGAGATTCATGAAAAATGCCTCGATATTCAGTTTCGGATGGCTTCGATGCTGAGACCCGGAGAAATTCCTTCTAAAATTTACGAGAATATCATGAAAGACATAAATGAAGACTGCCTGCCCAATTTCATGGGGTACGGCAGCAGAAGGGCCAGGTTCCTCGGCCACGGCATAGGTCTGCAGGTCGATGAGCTGCCGGTGCTTGCAAAAGGCTTCGATGAACCGCTGCAGGAGGGAATGGTCTTTGCGCTCGAACCGAAGGCGGGCGTGGAAGGTATTGGCATGGTGGGAATAGAAAATACCTTCATCGTGACCTCGGACGGGGGCAGGTGCATCACAGGCGGCCATCCCGGCCTCATGCAGGTTTAAGCGGGACTGGAGCGAAACAGAGGGACGGTTCTTTTGTTCCAATTTAACCGCCCTTTATTTACGCATAATTTTCAAATTTCGTCTGAGAATATATGTATTGATGAGGATGAAAGGAGAAATGAACATGCCCGACAAAAAGAAAGACTATGACCTCGGAGTTCCGGTCGAAAAGCACGATACCGCCGCATGGGCTAATATCGAAAAGAAAAAATCCCACTCCAGAGTCACGATACCTTCGGAATTCCAGATAACGAACGCAAAAATACATGTTGACGAAAATGAAAAATAAAAGGTAACAGTTTTGTGGGGTCTATCCCGTTCGGCGATGAGAGCGAGCCCTTGAGGGCGGTGGGGTGGATCCCGCAGTTACTGCTCAAGTCATCCGTGGCATAGGATCATCATTTGGATCAAAACCTGATAACGGTTCTTATATCGCACTTTCCAATTCTTTAATGTAAGTGAACTTTTTTTCATATAGTAAGTTGATGCCAACCAGTAATGGCTTTTCTTTGCAAATTTATGCTGCACGCTGTAAAATAAAATGACAGGCGATTCTTTTCCTATATCACCGGCAGGATAAGGGAGAAGGGAACATGAATACATTTACCAGACTGATCATTGCGTTTATAATTATTATTTTTGTCCCTTTTGCGATTTCTTTCTATGTTTTTCAGAAGACAGCCAATGATATGACAGTGAGTCAGATATCTTCGGAAACCTCGAATTCAATTGAGCTTGTATCCAACAGTATTGACAGTTTGCTTAAGAAAATGGCTTCCATAGCGTTGTATGTCAATGATGACGAAAGCATAAAAGAACTGATTCAGCAGGAGATGGAAGACTCGGATGCACCACCGTTTTCAAACCGGGAGAATAAAAATTTAAGCAAGCTTAACAGAATCAATAAATTCAATGGTTTTATCAGTAACATGGCTTTTAATATGATAGGGACCAGATGCTATATTACCATTATTACTTCATCGGGCCAGAAATACACCAATTGGGCTTATGAAGGAGCCGGTTCCGATTCGTATCTGAACCGGTATATGCCTGGAAACACGATGGATAAAGGGACAAATCTCATTTGGAAGGGTATAGAGAAAAACTATATAGAAAGCGAGACTAACCTGCACCCTTATGTTATGACTCTTGTCAAAAATATTTATAACGCCTCGGGTGAGATGCAATACGGGACTTTGGTAATAAGTGTGCCGGAAGACGAAATCAGCAAGCTGATGACAACTGAAAATCAACTGCAAAAAAGGGTTATTCTGAACGAGAACCTTGATGTGATTTCATCAACGGTAAAGGAGTGGCTGAATAAACCGTTCAAAAAGGTATACGACTGTATATTCCCGGAAGAGCAAAAGGGCTATTTTGTCATAGGCGATACAAAAGGAAATAAATCAATCATCTCGTATAACACAATAAGAGATTGGAAGGTCGTGGATATAAAATCCTATGACGCCATAACCGAACAGCTGGGTAAAGTACGGAATCAGCTGTTAATCATAAATGCAATTTTTATATTGGCCTTTTGTGGTATTTCAGCCGTAATAGCCCGAAATATTTCCAAGCCTTTGAGGAAGCTTGCCAGGATGATGCTCAAAACCGACCTCGATAGCTCTTACGGAGACAAAACCGGTAAACGACACGACGAGATTGGAATTCTTGAAGAGAACTTCAATATTATGAGGAAAAATATAAAGTCGCTGATGCAGGATAATATGGAAAAGGAGAGGAAAAAAAGAGACGCGGAGTTGAAAGCGCTTCAGGCCCAGATCAGTCCTCATTTTTTGTTCAACACACTTAACGCGGTGAGATGGGCGGCTATCAACAACAACGCAAAAAAAGCGGCGGACATGGTTCTTGCATTAACAAACCTCCTCAGAATGACCATAGTCAAGGGGGATGAGCTGATCACCGTCGAAGAGGAGATAGAAAATCTGAAAAATTATTCGGCTATATTCCAAATGCGACACTCCATTGAATTCCAACTGCACTGCGACATAGAGGAGGATATAAGGCAATATGGAATTCCTAAGCTTCTATTGCAGCCTCTGGTTGAGAATGCGATTATCCATGGCTTTGAAGGCATAGTCACCGGGGGAGTGATTGAAATTACAGGTATGAAAAGGGATGGTTTTGTCGTAATCAGTGTAAAGGATAACGGGGTAGGTATAAGCCCTGATTCCGGATTAAAGGTAGAGGACACGCGAAAACTGAAGTTTTCGGGTATTGGGATAAGGAACGTAGATGAGCGGATTAAGCTCTATTTTGGAGAAAAATACGGATTAAGGCTGGCGAGCACCGAAGGGAAAGGGACTTCCGCAGAGGTATGGCTTCCGGAGCAGAATGGGAAAGAGGGGCATTCTTATGATAAAGATATTGTTAGTCGATGACGATATTGAAATGCTTCAGGGACTGGTAAACATAATCCGTTGGGAAGATTACGGCTTTACAATAGCAGGTACCGCGGAAAGCGGTCTCGATGCATTGAATATAATATCGTCAGCCATGCCCGATGTGGTTATGACGGATATAACCATGCCGGTAATGGACGGTTTGGAATTGATCAGGGAAGCGAAAAAATTCAAGCCGGATATCAAAAGCATAATTATCAGCTGCCATGAAGAGTTTAACTACGCAAAGGAAGCGATCAGGCTGGAGGCGGATGAGTATATCATCAAGTATACTCTGACAGAGGAAGAACTGATCCGGGTGATAAACAAGCTTAAGGCAAAGATGCAGGCTGAATGGGAGCAAAGCGAGTACCTGAATAAAGCCTACAGAGAGCATAGCATCAACAGGTATGTGATCCTGGAAAAGTTTTATTCGGATATAATGGACAAAAATGTGACTGATAGGGAAGAGGTCCGCTACAGGGCGGCACTGAGCGGGATTCTGCTGCCGGATGGGAATTTCAGGCTGATTTCCTGCTTTGTTGACGACCTGGATGATGTTTTGCTGCAGAGCCCTATTCGAGAATACGAATTATTCAAGTCGAGCATTTTGAATATCATTGAAGAGACCGTAGCGGAAAATGAAAGGATAAGCGTTTTTTCCTACGGAAAGAATGCGTTTGCCTTATTATACTGGGACGATACTACTGAAGTTATGGAAAAACAGAAAATTATTACAATAGTGAGACAGATTCAGGAAAACGTACAATCGGTTTTAAATTTTAGAATGTCCGTTTGTATCAGCGGCGTATATGGAAATATCATGGATTTGAAAAAAGCGGCAGAGGAGGTGGAAGCCCTCCGCGAGGCATATTTTTATGAAGGACCCGGTAAAATAGTAACGGGAAAAGTGGAATATAAAAATAAGAATACAAGTAATCTGTACACGGAATTCGGACCTGCTTTAAAAGGATTTTTGAGCATGCAGAAGCATAGCGAGCTTTCGGAATGTATCGAAAACCTGTTCGAAAGGATTACTGCCGAAAGGTATGCGCCCAAGGAGATAAGGATTCTGCTGAGACGGCTTTTTATCGATATGGAAGCGACATTTTCGAAATATGGAATCAATATGGAACATTTTCAGATCAAGGGCGATACCTTAAAAATGTTTAAAAGTATTACCGCAAAAGCGCTGGAATACATTTTTGAAAAACTCGGCGAACCTAGAAATATCACCTCACGTCCTGAAGTGAATAAAGTTATCGAGTATATAAATTCACATATAAACGAAGAAATCAGCTGTGAGAGCATGGCCGGCCTTGTCAGTATGAATAGCAATTATTTCAGCAGATTATTTAAAAATGAAGTTGGAACAAGCTTTTCGGATTATCTTGTCAACAGAAGAATGGAAGTTGCTACGGAGCTTCTAAGCAATTCCGGACTATCTATAGAAGAAATAGTGGAAGCGGTTGGAATTGAAAGTATAAGCTATTTCTATCGCGTTTACAAAAAGATTACAGGAAAAACGCCGGGAGATATTCGGAATAAGGTCCGCCGCTCTTAACCCGGCCATGTAACGAAAGGTAAATAAAAAGTAATGTAAGGGCATTACTTTTTTTAATGCCGCAAGCTAGAATATTCTTACAGATCAGTTCATTATCTGAATTTTCATATTCAAAAGAAGGGTTGATCCAGTGAAGGTAAAAGGAAAGCAGGCATTAATTGAAAATGTTTCAGGCTATTTATTTCTCCTCCCAAGTCTACTTGGATTTGCTATTTTCTTTTTATTTCCGGTATTGTTTTCACTTTTCCTGAGTTTGAGCAAGTGGAATCTGTCAGCAGGCTTCAGTGATTTAAAGTTTGTGGGGATAGAGAATTTCAAGACGATACTCAGTGACGTCTGGTTTACCGATTCAATGAAAAACAGTCTTATATTCACGGCCGCAACTGTTATTGTGGGCGTGAGCATTTCATTGGTCCTTGCTGTAATATTGAATAAAATGGTTTATTTTAAAAATCCGCTGAGAGTGATGTTTTTTCTGCCGTACATATCAAGCGCCGTGGCGGTAGCCATAGTGTGGTCGATCGTCTTACAGCCCACTTACGGCCCGGTTAACCAGTTCCTGAGGAGCCTGGGGATACAGAATCTGCCCAAGTGGCTTGCAGACGTACACTGGGCGCTTCCGGCATTGATAGGCATGTACATTTGGCAAAACCTCGGATATAACGTTGTTGTCTATATGGCCGGCTTGACCGCAATCAACTCTGATTTGTATGAAGCTGCGGTCATCGATGGCGCCGGTGCTCTTGCGAAGTTTTTCAAAATTACCGTCCCTATGGTTTCTCCTACTACGTTTTTTCTTGTTATCATGGGTATTATAAATTCCTTCAAGGTATTCGACCAGGTACAGGTTTTGACGCAAGGCGGTCCCGGGACCTCTACGACGGTGCTGGCCCTTTACATATACCGTGAGGCGTTCCAGTTCTATGATATGGGATTGGCCAGCGCTGCTGCCTGGGCAATGTTTGTAATCATATTCATAGTTACTATAATACAATGGATTGGCCAAAAAAGGTGGGTCACTTATGATTAAAAAGACGGGAACCATGTCAAGACAGAATATTTTAAAAATATTGGCGACTATCGGGCTGTCTTTGATAGCTTTAACGATGACACTTCCCTTTTTGTGGATGTTATCCGCATCTTTCAAAGTTGAAGTTGATGTATTCAAGTTCCCCGTGGAATGGATACCCAGGAAGTGGAATATCATAAACAATTATATGGAGGTATGGAGCGGCAGATATAGTTTTCCTTTGTTTTATTTCAACTCCATAAAGGTAACCGTCCTGACTACGATCGCACAGGTCACTGTTTCTGCGATGGGGGCATACGCTTTTTCAAAGATCAGGTTCAAATTCAGGGATGCTTTGTTTTTGATCTACCTAAGTATGATGATGATACCTGACCAGGTTACTATCGTCCCCAAATTTATGGTATTCAAATGGCTTTCACTGTTTGACACCCATCGCGGTCTGATTTTGCTTGGCTCATTCAGTATTTACGGGATGTTCCTGCTAAAGCAGTACATGATGTCAATACCCGATTCCCTGTCCGAATCCGCAAGAATCGATGGAGCAGGGCATGTCAAAACTTTTATAAAAATCATACTGCCGATGACAAAGCCTGCGTTAGTGACATTAATGATGTTGAAATTCGTCTGGACCTGGAATGATTTCCAGAACCCGCTGGTATTTTTACAGAGCGAAAAGCTGTATACGATCCAGCTGGGTATGACAAAATTCATGACCGAATACAATTCCTTTTACTCATTGATAATGGTAGCCGCGGTTTGTTCCATCATTCCTTTGCTTATCGTGTTTCTGATAGGGCAGAGGTATATCCTGGAAGGAATGGCGATGGGTGCTGTCAAGGGCTAGTACATGTTCGGATGCTGATAAGCCGGAACTCGGTAAATGATAACTGTATAGGAGGTTGGAATTTATGATCCGCTTACATAAAGTTGAAGTAAATTCTTCATAACGACCAGTGGTGAGTCTGCCAAATAGTAATTTTCGAGACTGGGGTCCTTAAACTCAAAATGTAAAGGGAGGTTTGTTATGAAAAGGGCAATAGGAATAATACTTAGCGTCGTGTTTATACTTGTTTTTACAATGCCGGCTGCGGCGATATCGACAGTTCCTGTAAAAAGTGTTTCATTGGACAAGAGTAATATAACGCTGGAAGTTGGCCAAACTGCAATGCTGAAAATTACCCTTGCTCCGAAGAATACAACACAGAGATTTTTAACTTTTGCTACGGATAACAAGAATGTTGCCACTATGGACTCAACGGGCAAAATAACAGCAGTCGGAAAAGGGACCGCTACAATAACCGTACTTACTACAAATAAAAAGATATTTGCAAAATGCAAAGTAACTGTTTTGCCGATTAAAGTAAAGACAATAAAGTTCTATACATGGGAAGCAACGTTGAAGGATCAAAACAAGGCTGTCATCGACGCGTTCCAGGAAAAGAACCCGTATATCAAGGTAGACATCCAGTATCCTGTGGAAAACGACAATGTGGCGTATACTCAGAAAATTGATTTACTGCTTCTGTCGGGCGAACAAATAGACTGCATGATGGAATCCTCGGTTCAGAAAATGACAAGCAAGGTCGACAGGAAATTGTATCAACCTTTGAACGCTTTCCTTCAAAAGGAGGGTGTGGATTACGATAAACTTTACACCGTCAGTTCGAAAATCGGGGACTCATATTATGCCCTTCCTATCGATGTGACGACGTGGTTCGTAATGATCAACAAATCGATGCTTAAAGCGGCAGGTCTGTCCGTGCCGAACAAGAATTGGACCTGGAACGACTACAGGGATTATGCCCGTAAGCTTACAAGAGGAGAGGGACAGGATAAGGTTTACGGTTCTTATTTCCACACCTGGCAGAACTATGACCTGATGGGCGTTTATTCGACGAAATTGGATAATGCATATTATAAAAAAGACGGTTCTCTCAACTTCGATGACCCGAATTTGAAGGGCTGGTTACAATTCAGATATGATATGGAGAATGTAGACAGGACTTCCGTATCGTTGATGGACATCAAGACCTTAAAGCTTGCATACAGGAATGAGTTCTTCAATCAAAAGGTCGCCATGGTGCCGACAGGTTCATGGATGCTGGCGGAGATCAAGGATACTGAAAAATGGCCTCACGATTTCCAGACTACATTTGCTCCATTGCCTGTATGGGGCTCCAGCGGGGTGCCGGGCTATACCTTCTCCGACACGAAAATGGTAAGCATTCCGACTAACGCCAAAAATCCCGATGAAGCATACAAGTTTATAAGATATTACACTTCCGAGGGCGCTCACATAAGGGCAGGCGGACTGACTGCGGAGAGAAATGTCAGCGTGAGAAGCATGCTTCCGTCGATCGTTGGAACCAACCCGTACAAACTCTATGATATAAATGCTATCCTGGCGATCTTCAACGATCCCAAACTCGTAAACAATGCTCCTATGTATGCGCCTCCCTATAATTCGGAGATTGACACCATGTTCGTAGCCGAATGCGATAAATATCTGGTAGGCGGAGAGTCACTTGACCAATGTATCGCAAACCTGCAGAAGCAGGGGGCGGATATAATTAAAAAGTATAAATAAATACCCTCAAAACTGTACATACAAATAAGCATGGAGCAGTCCATGCTTATTTGCATGCTTTTTATGATTCAACACAAAAAATCTAAGGAGATCGGGTATGAGCAGCAAGGATATGGACATGACCGGCAATTATACGGAGAACATACATAGCTCGACATATGAAAGGGAATATCTGTCAAGGCAGGCTACCTGTGATGATATGCTGAATATAAGCGGCCGTGACGTTGAATCGCTGGACGGTCTGTGGAACTTCGGCATAGACCAGTATGATAACTGCCTGAGGTCCAGATGGTACGAAGAGAAATACTTTGACGATGCTGGGAGGCCTTACCCGGTAGACTATAGCTTTGACCGATGGGAAAGTATCAAGGTACCTTCCTGCTGGAATATGCTGAAGGAAAGGTACTTCCTGTATGAAGGAAGCGCAGTATATACACGTACCTTCAAGTATGTGAACAAAGGAGAAAAGAGAGTATTCATCAGGTTCGGTGCAGTTAACTACGACGCAAAGGTCTTTTTGAACAAAAAGTATATCGGGATGCATAAAGGCGGTTCCACACCTTTTTATTTTGAAGTAACCGGAATGTTGCAGGGGGACAACAGACTGCTTGTAGTAGCTAACAACACAAGGAAAAGGACGTCCGTACCCTGTGAAAATACAGACTGGTTCAATTACGGCGGTATCTACAGGGAGGTTGAACTGATAAGGCTTCCTGAGACCTTTATCAAGGATTTTTACATATATCTCAAGCCCGGCAGCGGTTTAAAAACAATTAAAGCAATTATCCGGATTGACGGTATTGTTAAAGATGGCAATGCTCTTCTTGAAATCCCCGAATTGGGTATCAGTAAAGCTATACCAGTCAAGGAAGGCTTCGGCGAGGTTGAATTTGATTGCGAACCAATACTCTGGAACCCTGAAAACCCGAAACTATATACATCCCAGGTATCATACCCGGGAGATAAGTTGACTGAAACGGTCGGCTTCAGGGAAATCCGGGTAAAAGGAACGGATATCTGCCTTAATGGCAAAAAAATATTCCTTAAAGGAATCTGTGCGCATGAAGAGAGCGTAATAAACGGAAAAGCGATTACAGATGACGAAATCCGGGAGAATTTCCGTCTGGCAAAGGAAATGAACTGCAACTATATGAGACTGGCCCACTACCCTCATACTGAAAAAGCCGCAAAGATCGCAGATGAAGTCGGTATTATGCTTTGGGAGGAGGTTCCCGTTTATTGGGCTATAGAGTTTGATAACCCGGAAACCTATAAAGATGCGGAAAACCAGTTGTCCGAGTTGATCAGGAGAGACAGGAACAGGGCCAGTGTTATCATTTGGTCGGTTGGAAACGAGAATGCGGATTCCGACGCGAGGTTTAGGTTTATGAGCTCCCTGGCATCGAAAGCAAAGGAAATCGACCCTTCCAGACCGGTTTCTGCGGCTTGTCTCGTAAATCATGTCAAGCTCAGGATAGAGGACAGATTGGCCGATTGCCTCGATATAATCGGGTTAAACGAGTATTTCGGCTGGTATGAGCCCGATTTTTCCAAGCTGGCCTTACTCTTTGAAAACAGCAGGCCGGAAAAGCCCGTGGTTATTACGGAATTTGGCGCCGACGCCAGAAGCGGGGAAAGGGGAACGGCTGAAGATCTTTGCACCGAGGACTGTCAGGTGTCCATCTATAAAAAGCAGGTTGAAGTAATCGGCAAAATTCCATATGTCAAGGGAACAAGCCCGTGGATACTGTTTGATTTCAGATGCCCGAGAAGGCTGCATTACCTGCAGGATTATTACAATATCAAGGGGCTGCTGTCGGCTGACAAGCACTATAAGAAACCCGCGTTTTTTGTTATGAAAGAATTCTATGGCGGTATCGGATAAACGGCCGAATAAAGCTGAGGTATATATGGAATACAATATAGACTTGAAGGGCTTCTGGGAGGTCAATAGGAAATGTACGGACTTGAACGGCAAAATACCGCGAGTGCCCGTAAGCATCCATCTTGACGGCGACTGGATATGCGATTTTCTTAAGCTTGATAATGCGAGATACTATTCCGATTTCGAATATCAGCAGGAACAACGGTTAAGGTGCGGCGAAACAACAAAAAAGGAACTCGACTATACGATATACCCTGCCGTTGATTTCGGTGTAGTTATGGACGCATCGGTATACGGCGGCCAGGTGAATTGCGAGTCAAAAGCCACGCCTACATTGAGGCCGGTTGTCAACGAACCTGAAGAGATAGATTATCTGATAGAAAAAATGAACAGGGTCGACATACTTGAGCAGGGACTTGTGCCCAAATACCTGGAATGGCGCGAAAGAATAAGGATGCGTTACGGAATCGAGCTAAGGTACGGAAATTCGCTGAAAGGCTGCGCTACAATGCTGGGACAGGTCTGCGGCATAACGAACTTCCTGACCTGGATAATGACCGATCCGGAACAGATCCAAAAACTGGCGGACTGCTGGCTTGAAACGACAAAGAAATACATATCCGCGCTCAGGAAAGCAACCGGGTTCGATGAAAGCTGCCAAGGCTTCTCATTTTACAGCGATGTAGCCGGAATGCTGTCTCCACAGCTGTATATCGACTTTATGATGGAACGTGAAAAAAGCATATATGACCTGTACGCGCCCAATTCGCAAGACACAAGGTTCTACCACGCGGACTCGCATATGCTGCATCACCTTGATACGCTAAGAGAAATGGGCGTCAATCAGGTTAATGTCGACCCGTATATCGACCCGTCGCAAATCCTGCAGAAGATGCCTGATGTCATTGTGTTCGGCCAAATACCTCCGACAAAGGTCCTGCTATACGGAACACCTGAAGAAGTGGTTGAATGTGCAAGAAGGGACATATCGCAGGCTGGCCTGGGAAAACACCTCATATTGTGTACGGCCGGAAGCATAAACCCGGGCACTGCGTTTGAAAACCTGAGAGCGATGTGCTATGCGGCTGAGAAGTTCGGATATATTTATTGAACGGTGAAAGGCTTGCGGGGGACTTGCTTGCGGTAGTCAAAAAAAAGAGCCCGTAAGTTCTCGCCCCGGGCTCTCCTTCTCTTTCGTTTACCGGCTCACTCGTATTTCTGCTCTGCCATGCGCTTGTAGGTATCATACCTGTCGTGCGCATTCTTTTCAGCCTCGTCGAACATCCTTTCAGCTATCTCGGGAAATACGTTCAGCAACTGCGTGTAGCGCACTTCGCCCTTGAGGAAATCTTTATACGGCCTCTCCGGCTCCTTGGACTCGAGCTGGAAAGGATTCTTTCCGGCGGTGCGCAGATCGGGATTGTAGCGGTAAAGATGCCAGTAACCCGAATCGACGGCTTTGCGCTCTTCTGAAATACTCGTGCCCATGCCTGATTTGATGCCGTGCGATATGCAGGGGGCATAGGCTATGACAAGCGACGGGCCTTTGTAGGCTTCGGCTTCCGCTATGGCCTTTATGGCCTGGTTCATATTGGCTCCCATTGCGATTTGCGCTACATATACATAGCCGTAGCTCATCGCCATCATTCCGAGATCCTTCTTGCGGGTCTTTTTGCCGGCAGCCGCAAATTTCGCCACAGCAGCTGTAGGGGTGGATTTCGAAGACTGGCCTCCCGTATTGGAATATATCTCCGTGTCCATGACAAACAGATTGACGTCGTCGCCCGAGGCCAGTACATGGTCTACTCCGCCATAGCCAATATCATAGGCCCAGCCATCGCCGCCGAATATCCAGAATGATTTTTTGGACAGGTAATCCTTCTTTTCGAGTATCTCTGCCAATAGCTTGTTCCCAGCCGTATTATTCGTCAATACCCTGACAACCTCGGCGGAAGCAGCTTTGGAGGCTTCGCCGTCATCCCAGGTTTCAAGCCAGCGCCTGAAAGCGTTTTCGATCTCGGGTGAAAGCCCTTGCGACAGGCTCTGCTGCATCAGGTCGGCGAGCTTTTCCCTTATCTGACGCACTCCTAGATACATACCGTAGCCGAATTCCGCGTTATCTTCAAATAGCGAGTTCGCCCAGGCCGGACCCTTGCCTTCATGGTTGGTCGTATACGCTATCGAGGGCGAGCTTGCGCTCCAAATGGATGAACAGCCTGTAGCGTTGGCGATCATCATCCGCTCTCCGAATAGCTGAGTGATGAGCTTGACGTAGGGCGTCTCCCCGCAGCCCGGGCAGGCTCCGTTGAACTCGAGCAGCGGCTGAGCGAACTGGCTGCCTTTGAGAGTCTTCCTGTCCATCAGATTGTCCTTGTAGGTGAGTGTCGTCGAGAATAGCCAGTGCAGGTTCTGCGCATCGGTCTGTTCCTCCGCGGGCTTCATGACGAGCGCCTTTACCGCCGTCGGACAGACGTCGGCACAATTGCCGCAGCCAGTGCAATCCAGCGAGTCGACCTGGATGCGGAAACGGTACTTTTCAAAGCCTTTCCCTGCAGCCTTAAGCGTGACATAATCCGCCGGTGCTCTGCCCGCTTCGCTGTCATCCAGCAGGAACGGCCTTATGGTGGCATGCGGGCAAACATAGGAACACCTGCCGCACTGAATACAGTTCTCGGGCTGCCATTCGGGGAGCATCACGGCGATGCCGCGTTTTTCAAAGGCCGTGGTGCCAAGCGGATGAGTGCCGTCCTCTATGCCCTTGAAGGCGCTGACGGGGAGCTCGTCGCCTTCATGCCGCGCCATCGGCCTTTGTATCCTGTGAACGAAATCGGGCACGGTCTCGGGTTCTCTGGCCACATCCGGCGCAGATGCCCAGGCGTCGGGCACTTCCACCCGGCGGAGCGCTTCGATGGAATGATCTACCGCTTTGTAATTCATTTCGACTATATTGCTGCCTTTTTTGCCGTAAGCTTTCTCAATGGACGCCTTCAGGTATTTTATAGCATCGTCGACGGGTATAATGTTCGCAAGCTTGAAAAATACCGTCTGCATTATCATGTTTATCCTGTTCCCGAGTCCGATCTCACTGGCGATTTTAATCGCGTCTATGGTATAGAATTCGATCGCATTCTTTGCGATATATCTCTTCAGGGATGCGGGCAGGTTCAGCTCGAGGTCGCTCATGTCCCAGGGACAGTTCAACACGAACACTCCCTTGTTTTTCAGCCCTTTGAGTATTTCATAATTAAAAATGAAAGACTTGTTGTGGCAGGCTATATAATCGGCGTTGTAAACAAGATACGGGCTGCTGATGGGCTTGGGGCCGAATCTCAGGTGTGAGACCGTAGTGCCGCCGGATTTCTTGCTGTCGTAGGAGAAATATGCCTGTACATAAAGGTTTGTATTGTCGCCTATTATTTTAATGGCCGATTTGTTGGCGCCAACCGTGCCGTCCGAGCCGAGCCCCCAGAATTTGCAGCTGATTGTCCCCGGCGGCGTGGTTTCGATTATCTCGCCTTCGGGCAGCGAAGTATTGGTTATATCGTCAACGATACCTATCGTGAAATGATCCTTTGGACTGTCCGCTTTAAGATTTTCAAATACCGATATGATCTGAGAAGGTCTTGTATCTTTTGAGCCCAGCCCGTATCTGCCGCCGATGATCAGGGGTTTCTGCCCGCTGACGGAATAGAATGCCTTGCATACGTCCAGATATAGAGGCTCGCCGGGCGCGCCCGGTTCCTTTGTCCGGTCCAGGACAGCGAGCTTCCTTGCTGTCTTGGGTATCGCGTCCAGCAGATGCTTTTCCGAGAACGGCCTGTACAGCCGGACTCGAAGGGAGCCCGTCTTCAAGCCCTTGGCGTTGAGATAATCGACTGCTTCATTGACCGTATCACAGACCGAGCCCATGGCAATGATGACAAATTCGGCGTCGGACGCACCGTAATAGTCAAACAGTCTATAGCTTCGTCCGGTTATTCGTTCCATATCCTTCATGCAACCCTCGACAATGGATGGAACGGCATCATAAAACGGATTTGACGATTCGCGTCCCTGAAAGTAGATATCGGGGTTCTGCGCAGTGCCCCTGGCTACGGGGTGCTCCGGATTAAGCGCCCTGTTCCTGAATTCCCTGACTGCATTCATGTCCACTATGCCGGCGAGCTCGTCATATTCAATAGCGCTTATTTTCTGTATCTCGTGGGAGGTCCTGAAACCATCGAAAAAGTGTATGAAAGGGATCCTCGACTTGATAGCCGACAGATGTGCGACGCAGCCCAGATCCATAACCTCCTGCACGTTCGCTGAACAGAGAAGGGCGGCGCCTGTTTGCCGGCAGGCCATGACGTCCTGGTGGTCACCGAATATGGACAGCGCATGGGCCGCGATTGCACGGGCCGAAACATGCAGCACGCCCGGCAGCAGTTCGCCCGCCATTTTATACAGGTTGGGGATCATAAGCAGCAGCCCCTGCGAAGCCGTATATGTGGTAGTCAGTGCGCCGGCCTGCAGCGATCCATGCATTGCGCCGGCCGCGCCTGCTTCTGACTGCATTTCGACTACCTTGACGGGCTGCCCGAAAATATTTTTTTTGCCATGGGAGGACCACTCGTCAACGGACTCGGCCATCGTCGACGAAGGTGTTATGGGAAAGATAGCCGCGACTTCCGTGAATGCGTACGACGCATGCGCAGCAGCCTGGTTTCCGTCCATCGAAGACATTTTCATGTAATTACACTCCTTTATATAAAAATCGTATTTATTATTTGCTATTTGCGTTGTTTCTAATACTACGGCAGCTGCTAGTGTGTCGGATGAAATTGAAATAGTGTGAAAAAAAGGTTATAATGTAGACGGAACCTGATATTACTCTGCGGACAAGTGGGGTTGAATATGTATAACAAGCTTGGCAGGATTCTGATTGCAGACGATAACAGAGATATTCACGAGGATATAAAGTATATCCTCGATTCTTCCGCTGAAAATATGGATGATTATCGTGAAACCAGGCGCCTCAAGGAGGAGCTTTTCGGCGAAAGCAATAATCAAGCCTTGAACGATAAGCTCATAGATATAGGGTACAGGATCGATGACGCCTACCAGGGCGAGGAAGCCGTCAGAATGGTAATGGCGGCCAGAGAAGAGGGCGATCCCTACTCTCTTGTATTTATGGACGTTAGAATGCCGCCCGGGATCGACGGTATAGAAACCGTGGAACGGATCTGGAAGCTCGACCCGGATGTCGGCGTGGTCATATGTACGGCTTATTCGGATTATTCATGGGATCAGATAGTTCTCAAGCTTGGACAGAATGACAACCTCCTTTTTATAAAAAAGCCCTTCGACAGTGTCTCGCTTAAACAGATAGCGCTTGCGATGACAACAAAGTGGAGCCTCAAACGGCAGATTAACGAACATATCGGAAACCTTGAGAAACAGGTCGAGATCCGTACCAATGAATTGACCGGGCTTATCGGCAAACTCAAGGGAGAAATCGCGCTGCGCAAGGAAAAGGAAAAACAGCTCGCCTACAGCGCGCATTACGATTCGCTTACCGAATTGCTGAACAGAAGGTCCTTTTATTCCTTGCTTTCCGACATCACAGCGGAGGGAGCCGGTCGAAAGGATAAGTTTGCTCTTTTTTATCTCGATCTCGATGATTTCAAAAATGTGAATGATGTTTTCGGACATGATACAGGAGACAAACTTCTGACAGAGGTAGCCGGAAGGATCAGAAAAGAACTTGCGGGACATGCGATGGAAATCCCCGATTATATCAGTGAAAACGGCCTGGTCAGGGCCATATTCAGGCTTGGCGGGGATGAGTTCACGGCTATCGTCGCGGAAAGCGACAGGGAAGAAATTGAAAGGATTGCCCAAAAGCTGATCGATGCTATAAAGGTGCCATTCATCTTATCCGGAAATGAAATAGACACTTCCTGCTGCATAGGAATAAGCATTTGCCAGCAGGACAGTCTGCCGTCCGAGACTTTGCTGAAGTTTGCGGATATTGCGCTCTACGAGGCAAAGAAGGTAAACGGTGTCTACCGGTTTTATGACCAGTCCGGAACGGTATCGTACCTGAACGAGCTTAAGCTTGAAAAGGACTTGAGAAAGGCAGTACAGAAAAAACAGATAGATATATTCTTCCAGAGGATGGTGAATACGAAGGAGGAAACCATCGGAGTACAGGCTCTGGCACGCTGGTTCCATCCGGAGTCGGGCGAGCTCGGACCGGACCGGTTCATCCACATCGCGGAAAAATCCGACCTGATCATTTCGTTGGGGGCTCATATACTCCGTTTGGCGGCAGGCTACATGAAAAAGCTTCACGATGCGGGGCACAAGGAGCTATTCATACTCGTGAACTGCACAGCCAAGGAATTTTACTACCCAGGCTTCGTAAACATTGTTAAAAACGCATTGAAGGACAGCGGTTTGGAGCCTTCAAGGCTCAAACTGAATCTGGACGATAAATTCTCGTTCCAGGCGACTCCTGTGGCATTGTCGATAATCGGCGAACTGAACGAGATAGGCGTCCAATTTGCACTCAACGGGTTCGAGAGCGATTATCCGGCATTCGTATTCCTGCAGAAGGTACCCAGGGATACGATAATCAAGCTTGACAAGGCGTATGTGAAAAACATCGCGAACGACGAAAGAAATCTCAGGTTCCTTATGGCTTTGATGGATATCATCAGGACGTTGGACTTAAGGGTAATAATCAGCGGAATCGAAACACTCGAACAGAAGGAACTGCTTGAAGGACAGGACTGCATCCTGCAGGGTTACCGTTATAATATCCCGAAACCATATGAAAAGTTTGTTGAAGACCTGAATGCCGGAGAATGATATGGAGTATTATTTAAAAACTAGCCCGGTCAAAAAAGACAGGTATACTTTAGGCTTCCTTGATGATAATCAGGACAATGAATTTCACAACCAGATAATGGCCGGAATTGCGGAAGCAGCCAAGGAATCCGACGTCGACATTATAAGGTTCAGCTACTATTCCTCTCATATAGCATATAAATTTTCACACCAGATCGATATGGTGCTGGATCACATACAGCAATACGAACTGGACGGCCTCATGTTCCTCGGCTGGACAAAAGCCGGAGCAATGTATAATCATGATGATTTTATGAACCGCTTCAATTCTATACCGCTTCTCAGCCTTGGCACCACGTATCCCGATATTCCCAGCGTCATATTTACCGGGGACGAATACATAGCAAGGATGACGGCCCACCTGATAGAAGATCACCATCTGTCAAGGATAGCGTATATAGAGCACTTTAGGCCGGATAACAGGACCGACGCCTGGATTAACGTCATGAAGGAACACGGACTGTATGACCCCTGGCTTTATGTAAGTGAAAAGGACCTGGCCGGGCTGGATTATGGTGAAAGAAACCGGAGGGCCGTGGAGATACTGTTAGATGAACGGAAGCTCGATATTCAGGCTATAATGTCGCTTAACATAATACAGACCGATTATTTGCTGAATGTTCTGAAATTTAGGGGAATAAGAGTGCCGGGCGACATAGCCGTAACGAGTTATGAGGATGGACCTTCCGGACGTTACCTGGCACCGGGTCATTCGACGGTCTATTTTCCGTGGCGGGAATTTGGATATTACGGCTGCACAAATATGGTCAAGCTCCTCAAGGAAGGCCATATGCCCATGTCCGTATCGCTTAATTTTGCAGGCAGGCTAATATTCAGGGAGTCCTGCGGCTGCCTCCCCAGCCACATAGCCTCTGCCGTTATCGGTGAAACGAAGGCGGCCCGGCATAGCCTTTCGGATATGACCCGGGAAGAGATAGAAGCCGTTGCAGGTTCCCTGGATGAACGGTACAAAAGCCTCGGGATAAACTCCGGCAGGCTCGTGGAGGCTTTCATACCGGCATGTCTGGAGCAACGGAACCTGATTTTTATACGTGAACTGGAAAGACAGCTGTCACGAGTGGAAAAAGACTTTTATCTCGAAGAACTTGTAGCCGCCTTGAAGAGACATTTGGCGCCATATCTTGCCAACGATCCTGAAATGCTGCTCAGGGCGGGAGATCTTTGCATCAAGTCGCAGATACTGCTGAATGATAAAGCCGCAGGCCTTTATAGCAACAAGGTTCTTGAAGCCAGGATGATCGACCAGAATCTTCAGTTGGTTAACCGGACGCTGCTCACCGATTTCAGCCTTCAAAATCTTGTACATTCGCTCGAAAAGGGTCTTCCCATGCTGAACATCAGGAATTGCTGCATATTCATTTCCAATTCCATTTTAACCGGGTCGGATGTGGAGGAAAATCTTTTTGACGACAGCGTGCTTGTCTTCAACTACCGTGACGGGGAAAAGGAAGACGTAACAGGTGTTTCAGGGTCTCTGAAGGAACAGCTGTCAATGATCATGGCGCAGGAACATGAAGGTATAACCATGGCATACCTTTTACACGTCACCGACGAGATAATGGGTTTCGCGCTATTCGGGATGGGTTATTTGGACGAGGCGGTGTACCAGCAGTTATCGATCCATATCAGCACTGCGCTTTGGGGGATCGTACTGCTCAACAGGCTGAACCTTGCATACAAGAAGCTTCTGGAGCAGGCGCACAGGGAGGGAATGGCGGATATAGCGGCGGATATACTGCATAATATCGGCAATATTTTAAACAGTGTGAATGTTTCGGTGCATATGCTGGAAGAAAGCATCGGATCGCCTGTAATAGATGATATCATCATGGCGGGTAGGCTGCTCGATGAAAACATGCAAAAACTGAACGAATTCATCTGCAATGATCCGAAAGGTAAAAAGCTGATGAATTTTTATATTAGGCTGGGAGCTTCCGCCGAAAGGATGGAAAAACAGCTGAGGTACAACCTTGACAGAATCAAGGGGAAGATCGGCGAAATAAATGAAGCGATATCCGCGCAACAGAGCTACGCCGGGGCCGACACCGATCTCGAGGAGCATCCCCTCGTACCCATACTCGAAGACGCTCTCAAACTGAACCAGGATACCTTTGAAAAAGCGGGGATCAGCGTGGAGAGGGACTACCGGAATAGTTTCAAGGCTCAAATACACCGCGCCAAGCTTTTCTATGTCATATTCAACATCATTTCAAACGCAAGGGATGCAATGAGCGGAACAGGTCCGGAGGAAAGGATACTCTCGATATCGCTTTACGAGAACAGGACCGGCAAATATCTG
Organism: Bacillota bacterium; assembly: GCA_023412915.1. GTDB lineage: Bacteria > Bacillota > Clostridia > Acetivibrionales > DTU013 > JAEYOM01. The sequence continues at coordinate 19,704 of JAEZRE010000002.1, read as the reverse complement.
AGGATAAGGGATAACGGGGCTGGAATACCGCACGGCATCAGAAACAGGATATTCGATTACGGATTTACGACAAAACATGGGAATTACGGTTATGGCTTATACAGCTGTTCCTGCTATATGGCTGATATGGGAGGTTCAATCAGGGTGGAAAGCGATGGCGAGGGGAAGGGGGCGTCCTTTATTCTAAGGTTTATGTGAATAAGGGACAACCGGGGCTCTAATGATGGAAAAAAGACTTACGATAGGCTTCATGGATGAGGATGCCTATGACGAATATCATAACAAGATAGCCCAGGGTATGGAGGAGTCGGCGCGGAAGCACGACATAAACCTTATTCGTTTCGGGCATTTCCTTGTAAACATACCGGGATCGGATGCAACACAGGAAGAATTGCTGCATGAGTTCATAAGGCAATTCAAGCTGGATGGACTCATATTCCTGGGATGGGCCAGAGCTGCATGGAACAAGGATTTCAGGGAGCGTTTCAAAGACATGCCCATGGTCAGCCTTGGATCGTGTCAGGATGGGATACCCGCCGTATATTTCAAGGGAACTGATTACATTAGGGAAATACTCGAGCATCTGGTTCGTCATCACAAATACAGGAATATCGCATTCATTTCGCCGTTCATTCCCGATATTAGAACCGAAGCCTATATTGAGATAATGAAAGGCTTCGGGATATACGACCCTGCGCTAATTGTAAGCGATAAGGAACTCGAGGGCCTGAACGTTTCGGAACGCGGCAGGAAAGCGGTCGGCATTCTGCTTGACGAAAGAAAGGCCAGTGTCGATGCAATCGTTTCTCTTTACAATGAGGAGACTTATGAAGTCATAAACAATTTGAAGGCAAGAGGGATAAAAGTCCCCGGGGATATCGCAGTTACCAGCTATGAGGACGGGGAGGTAAGCAGATACTACACTCCCGGTATGACAACAGTGTATTTCCCTTGGAGGGAGCTTGGATATTATGCGTGTGAAGCCATGCACCGCCTGATAACCAAGGGGGATCTTTCCATGCGTATCGAGGTACCGGGCAAGGTCATATATAGAAATTCCTGCGGTTGCATACCGCATCTTTCGCAACTGACCGATCAGGAAAGAATCGGTCCGTCAAAAACGGATTTCGGCGGGCTAAATGAGAGCGACCTGGACGATATTGCCGAGGTACTGTCCGAGGATACCGTATTTGGAGTCAAGGAAACGCTGAGTTTGCTGAAAAGCTTCAAACACTCCTTCAATACCGGTTCTTCAAATACGTTTCTCATGGAATTCGAAATGTATCTGAGAAAGATAGAGTTTTATAACGAATATGATGAGTTTGAAAATATCGCGCTTGTTTTCAGGAAAACCTTGCTGCCCTATTTCCTGCCTTCTGCAAAAAATGACGTGAGTAAGCTTGTGTGGGCGGAAAATATTTTCCAGCAGATGCAAATGATACTGCAGAACAAGCTTGTAAACGCTGATTTCAGGGAAAACCTGGAATATAATAACATCAAGCTGATTATGAAGGATGTCGGGCAGATACTGGTTACCAATTTCAACCTGAACAACCTCAAGGCTTCACTGGTTTCGAACCTGCCAAGACTGGGCGTACGAAATTGTTTCATCTACCTGTTTTCAAGAGCCGATGAGCGGAGATTGTTCGATGACTACCGGCTGGAGTTTGAATATAGGGGCGGTAAAATGGTAAAGTCCGAACATATCAGAGGAAAGAGCGAGGTCTGTGATTTCGACTCTTATCTGTTCAGGGAAAACAGGACATATATGTATCTTGCACATCTTCTTTATCTCGGCAGCGACTTCATGGGCTTTGTTCTGATTGACCCGACGCACTCGGATCTCAGGATATACAGGAATTTGACGGTACAGATAGCGATGGCTCTTAACGGAACAATACTGTTCGACAAGCTTGACTTAAGTTACAGGAAGCTGATGGACCAGGCGCACAGAAAAGGTATGGCTGATACTACGGGTATACTGCATAATATTGCGAACATCCTTAATAGTGTAAATGTCACCGCACAGTCGATAGACACACTGATGGCCGACAATGCTGCGAACAGCCTGCTGATGGCCAATTCTCTTCTGGTCAGAAATATCGATAACCTGGAAGGCTTCGTAAAAGACGATCCCAAGGGCAAGCTGCTGATGCAGTATTACGTGACCCTCGGAAATGAATTTGAGATATTCCGCGGTAAAATGCAGACGCATATAGGCAGGCTGGAGGACAAGGTAGGCCTGATAGAGGGCATAGTGAATGCGCAGCAGAGCTATACCGACGTCAAATCGAGCCTGGAACGCCTGGAGGTCATACCTGTAATAGAGGACGTACTGATTATGCACCAGGCTTCGATGGAGAGGCACGGTGTAAATGTGGAAAGAAAGTATGCCGGCTCCGTGATAGCGTTGGCCCAGAGGACCAAGCTTTTCCATATCCTCACCAATATAGTAAAGAACGGCATAGAATCTATGGATAAAACCGAGCCGGACGGCAGGGTACTGACCGTAGAGGTATTCAAAAAAACGGGCGGTGTTTTTATCAGGATAAGTGACAGCGGCGAGGGCATAGCGGAAGGAAACCTGGAAAATATTTTTGCATATGGCTTTACGACAAAGAAAAACGGTCACGGCTTCGGCCTTCACAGCTGCGCCAACTACATGACTGAGATGAAGGGCAGGATCTGGGCCGAAAACAAAGAGGACGGCAGGGGGGCGGCCTTTGTGCTGCAGTTTACTGCTCCGCCCGAAACTTGAATGCAAGCCCGTTAAGGCCGAACATACCTATAAAGCAGGTAAGGACAACGCCCGCGGTGACGACGACCGGCGGAGCGGAACCGAGCAGTCCGCCGATCACGCCCGAAGCCAGCCACACGGCCGCTCCTGTCAGAAGATAAGTCACGATGTCCTGTAAACCTATCTTTATTTCACATATCTTAAGTATTTCCCTGATGTTAAGTATGAACGAGGTTATTGCGGTTACAACGGCCGAGATCCCGTAGCCGTATATATTCAAAGCCGGTATTCCGGCAAGGATATACGTAAGTATCAGACTCTGCACCGAATTGATCAGGGAGTTCTTGAGCAGTATGTTTTGCTTCCCGAGCGCGTTGAGTATGCCGAAGGTCGGTGAGGAGACAAATAAAATAAGGCATATGGGCGATGAAAACCGTATCAAATCGCCGAGATCCTCCCTGTTGTAAATGAGAACCCCGAGCACATCAGGTATGCGAAGGCATACGAGCGAGGTCGCGATACCTACGGTGACGGCCATTTTCAGGACCTGTGCGATTCTCTCCTCCGCGGACCAGTAATCCTTTTTACTTATGTTCAGCGACAGCTCGGGAACGAGTACGGTAAGCATAGAACCGATTATGATATAGGGCAGCGTCACGATATTCAGCGCCATGCCGCCGAACTTGCCGATCTCGGAAAGTGCCTGGCTGTATTTAAACCCTGCGGCTACGAGCCTGCGGGGGAGTATTAACGCCGATATCGCGGAAAGTATGGAGGAAAGTATACCGTTTATACTCAATGGCACGGTTATTATAAAGACATCAAAAATGAGCTGTATCCTCGACTTTGAACGGCTTGTGCTGCCGCCGGACGCTTTGCGGCGCTGGAACCTGTAGCATGTAAAAAGGAGCAGCATGCTTACGAGTTCGCCCGTTGCAAGCGCAAAATAGGCTATTGCCACTGTGCTCCCCACGGCGGAGGGTTTCAGTATCCATATGGTACTGAGCAGTATAACGACTCTCAGCAGTTTTTCGATTATATCTATGGTAGCCGAGATACGGTATTTTCCGAGGCCATACAAATAGCCCTTGACTATGGCGGACAACGGAACGAATACGAGGGCGGGGCTCAATAACATCAGCGCCTGCGCCGATCTCGGATCCCTTACGATATATCCTGCGATCAGCTTGTGCGACAGCAGGACCAGCAGTGCGACGCCTGTCGCCCAGAATGCCGTGAATAAGAAAACCGTGCTCAGGGTCCGGTTGAGGTTGCGGAATTCCTTGCGGTTGAAATAAAGCGTGGTTATTTTGGAAATGGCGGTTATAAGGCCTTCGCTCGTTATGGTTAGTAAAAGCCCGTAGATGGGCATGACAAGTCCATACAGCCCAAGACCTTCAGCGCCCAGCTTACGGGAGAGTATGATCGAAAATACGAATGCGATCACACCCGTTACCATGTTGGAAAGGGTCAGTACGAATGAGTCCTTGTAGAATTTATCAATGTGTGCGGTCGTAAATCTTCTCATAAGTAAAAACTATTCAAAGCCGCCGGAGCTTATGCCGAATGTTTTTTGTACAGATAGAGGCTTCTGTAATCGGGACGGGTCGCAGTATCCATAAGATACGCGGAAGCCTGGGCATCTGCTATGCGATTTGTATTCAATGCCTCGATTATCATCCGGGGACTTGCCATGCCGATCCCGTGACCGTAATATACGTTTTCGTCTATGTATATGGCATTCTCTCCCTGCCATTCAGGGGTGAGCGGGTTCACGTCGGGATTTCTGAAATATCTGCAGTCGCCCCGCAGATAATCCGGTATTTTTCGCTGTGTAGTAATTCCCAAAAGGTCGTCGAGTTCCTGCCAGTTCATGAGCGTTATCTCCGAAAAGGCGGTGTTGAACAATTTTTCACCGTACATATCGAGGACGGCCTTGTAAAAAACCATCACCATGACGGACGCGCATTCGGTACCGTATCTGCGGCCATTTCGGAAAATATCGTTTATGGCGTCCGAAGGCTTGACGTCTTTTTTGAGTACAAAACCGCCGTCAGGCCTACGGTCCCAGAAAGCTTCGTTGCATTTGGATTCGCGGAAGGTTCGGAAGGCGATCCTTCCCCGGTAAGCCGCATAGGAGGAAATTACTATGCTTTTTCGCATTCCGAGCTCGAAGTCGAGCTCATCCTGAGAGGAATATGTATATTCATGATCGCTTTTGATCATTTTATTGAGGACGTCATACTCCGTGCTGTCTGTCTGGTATTTTTCCAATGCTTTCTTTGGATCGAATTCTCCATCCGCCAGTTTGATCATGCCAACCCCCCCGTCATGTGAGACAACCACACTGTCTGATCCTCAAGAGGGAGCCCGATCCAGCCTCTCCATCGGTAATTGTCACGCCTGCACAGCTGCCACGAAAAATCTGCCAGCTGCCGCTGTAAGAGCTCATCAAGCTCGCTGAAACGGGACAGCAGTTCCCGACCCACTTCGCTAAACGGCTCGGCAGGCTCGCCCGAGCACGGCGAAACAGGAGTGCACAGGTACTTGGCGGGAAGCGATATTCGGTAATGCTGCGGCCTGCTGCAAAGATGCAGGCTTTCGCCTGTGTAATAGAGGAACGGGCGGTTTTCTGAAAGCCAGAGCATCGCTTTATCGTATGTAATATCATCCACGCCGGGTATAAAACCAAGAAGCTTTTTAGCCAAGCTTACGTCCCGCGGGTCCGATGAATTCAATCTGTATGCTATGAACGCCAGACTTTCGACGCAGCAGGCTTCGAAAAAAGCCCACGATAGTTCATGGATCAGCGCTCCTCTTCTATTCCTTGAAAATATCAACCCGGCGAGCTCGGGCAGAATAGACCTGTTGTTACAACTTTTTACAAGCAGACAGGCAATACGTTCCATCAATAATTCATATCCGCTGTCCGGTTCATCCTCCGAACCTGTTCTGAACATCCATTCAAGAAGCGGGGCGGTATTGTCCTCTGCCTCGCGCATTTCCTTCTCCAGCCGCATCGACGTCTCCCCGGACAGTCTGTCCGCGAGTCCGAGAGCTGCTGCATAGGATGGCTCCAGATAACCCCTGACCTCTTTGCCCGATACTTCGGATTTCAGTATATACAGCGTACCGAACCCGAGTCCCGGATCGTTGATGAGGTCGATAGCCTTTTGCCGGTCGCAGTGATTGATTTCGCGAAAATAATTTATCAGGCCCTGCGCGCCGTTGCTTAACCTTATATTGTCAAGGAGACTTAATGTGCCGCCGGACATAATATTTGCCACCCCCTATTTGGACGCTCCAACATCCTGTTTGGACGCACCGGACATCCTGTTTTCAGAGTTTGCCCTTCAGTGCAATGAAGCGTTCCTTCAGTGAGGCGTCGGGATTATGCCCGAGTCCCAGATTGACAGCCCTTTGCGCACTTGCCTTTTCTCCCGATTTTGAAAGCGAATCGGCTAGATTGTACCAATCCGCGGCATTGTTCGGATCCTGCCGCAGTTTTCCAATATAGTAAGGTACCACTTTGGAGGATAGATAACGGTTCGTATTTATCTTTTCCAGGTCGATGCCATTCCAGCGTACGAGCTCTATGTCGTAAATACCCGGTGTATTTTCGTTCCAGACTGCGATGACATGTTTCAATGCGCCTGAAGTATCGCGGGATTTCTGCAGCTCGAGCTTGCTGTAATTTTTACTGAAAAGCTTCTTTGCCCCGCCTTCGGTCATGGAATATGCAAACAGGGTACGCATCCTCTGCCTCGAAACAGCTCCCAGCAGTAGGTATTTCTTGCCGTCCCCTGTCATATCGGCGATACTCCTGTAATGGATTTCATCATAATCCGGAGTACTGATCTCGGCCATTTTATACCACTGCACCTCGTCTTGTTTCAGGACCAGAGTTCTGATGCCTTCCATCGTTCTATACGAAGCTATCAGTTCGTTTCGATTGTCGCCGTCTACGTCTGCGAATTGTATCTCACCTGCATTTTCAGGGTGCTGCGCCTTCAGCAGCTTTGCGCCGGGAGGCAGAAAGCTGTTTACGACAGCGTTGTAATCGACCCTCGCAGGTTTGGTGGTGAATTGGGAAACTGCGTTGTTCAAGCTCTTTATAAACGTTTCCACCGGCTTTCTAAGGCCATTGAGATTGGGAAGCGTTATAGGCGGAACGTTTTTCACCGGGTTGAATATGCTTTGACTTATTTTATCGGATTTAAGTATGTCCGCATAATAGTTAAGGCTTCTGCGGACTGTTTTGTCGAGGAGTTCCAGACCAGAGCCTTTTGGAAATTGCATGGATATTACCTCTTGATTCATTGCTACTCATATATACTATGCAAAAACAACGTAAACGTTAAAATATATTGGATACAGGCAGTTTACATATTCTATTTATTAGGATAATATATAAATAAAAGTTGCAAAAAAATCCAAAATTCTATATATACATGTTTTTTGCGACAATAAATAGAATTCATCAAATAATCGGGGGGAAATTGCTATGAGTAACAACCGGCCAACGATACTCGTCTGCGACGATTCTCTGCTTGTCAGAAAGCAAATGAAGGATTGTCTGAGGGAATGCGGCGAGTTCAACATCCTTGAAGCGGCCAACGGCCAAGCCGCCGTAGAAGCCGTCAAACTAAACAACCCGGATCTGGTTTTCCTCGACATCGTAATGCCCGACAAAAACGGAATAGATGCACTAAATGAAATGAAAGCTATCAAAAACGATATAAAAGTAGTCATGTTATCTTCCTCGGGAACCAAGACACACCTGAAAGCAGCCATGGATGCGGGCGCCTCCGACTTTATACAGAAACCTTGGGATAAGTCGCTGATAGAGCATATTGTCAAAAACATTTGATAAGGAGCGTGAATCATGTTTAGTCAATACTTTGGGCATTTTCTGCTGAACAAAGGCCTCGTCAAACCGGAACAGCTTGCTGACGCTTTGGAGTATCAGCGCTCGGTCCACCTGAAGCTTGGTGTTATTGCTATAAATGCGGGGGTCATGACGCCTGCGCAGGTCGAACAGATTCACAATCTTCAGAAAAAAGTCGACAAACGCTTTGGAGAACTGGCTATCGAGGAAGGGTACATAAACGAGGATCAGCTCAATACCATGCTCAACACACAGAAGCAGGGACACCTGATGCTGGGACAGGCTTTGATAGACCGTAATTACTTAACGATGGAACAGCTGCAGTCTGCGCTAGACAGCTACAAGCAGGAAAGCGGCATGTCCAACAGGCAGTTCAATGTGATCGTGAATAATGACACACAGGAGATCGAAAATATTTTCCTCGGTTTCGGTGAAAACCAGATGAGCAAGACTTACGGCGATTATACGACTCTTTTGATAAAGAATATCATTCGTTTTGTGGACGACAACCCGACTGTCGAGATCAACAAGCTGAAAAACGATTTCAGGGCAGACTGGTACGCACGACAGGAGATCCTGGGCAGACTCAATTTCAAGACGGGGATCGCCTGCGACGCCGATGCCTTCGTCAAGCTGGCCGTCAAATTCTCCGGGGAAGACATTACCGAACCGGATGAGCTTGCACAGGCTTGCGTAGGCGAATTCCTGAACCTGCACAACGGCATATTCCTCGTCAATATGTCCAACAACGGCGTGGAGCTTGAACTGCGCCCGCAGGAGGTACTCAGCGAATTCAACCTTAGAAGGACAAGCGACCTTTACGTGATCTCCTGCAGTCTCAGTTGGGGTAAATTCGACGTGATACTCGGGTAGTGAAACACAGGGACGGTTCTTTTGTTTCATTAACTTAAAATTTCACAAAAAAAGAGGAGCTTCCGATTGAGAGGATCGATCGGAAGCTCCTTTTATTACTTTATCCTGAATGCCTTATAGGTGGCTTGCGGCAGAGCTACCGTGAATACGGTGGAGCTGCCTTCCGAAGTTCCGCTGAGTTCATTTCCGCCGGGCAGCTCCACCAGCGCCGCGCCGGCTTTATCGATTACTACCTTTATGCTTTCAAGGTGCGGCAAAAAGTTCTCAACCACGAAGGTCTCGTTATCGTAAGTGAAAAGTCCGACCTTTGCTTTAGCGTCGATAGTTACCGGAGCTCTGGTATTGAAGATCCTTCTGATGATATTGAGGACCTCCTTCGGGTAATGGCACAGATCGCCTTGATCCTCGGGGATTGTCAGTACGAACAGCCGCCCCTTTCCGTAGTTGACGGCGATCACTACGGGGATGTTGTTATCCTCGCCGAGCCCTTCTGCCAGAACCCACGCGTCATTTGTCGAAACTTTAAGCCATGGCAGCAGTATATTCTTATCCGCTGCAACGACCCCGTCCATATTGACGCCCGCCTTCGAGATCCCGTACCTTCCGGTCAGCGCTTTTTTGCCGGTCCACCTAATATTTGCGAGCTGCGGCAAGCCTTTGTCAGCCATTGCCTTTACGAAGCCCGAGGTGACGATGACATCGCTGCCTTCGCGCAGACTCCTGTCGATTTTGGAAATGATGTCTCTGTCCAAAGCGGCGCTTTCGGTCAGAAAGATACCGCTTTTGCCATCGGGATAGGCAGGATAAGGTTCCAAGGGTATCCCGAGCATGCCGATGTAATCGTGCAGATATTCCTCGCCCGACGGATGATATGGGATATAGCAGGCTGTTCCGACAGGCTTGCCGAGCTGTCCCAGAAATTCATCGATTGCTTCAAAGGCGTAACCCGCCAGAGGGGTAAAGATGTTCCAGCGCTTGTCGAGCAGCGACCCCAGGCAGAACAGCGTGACCTCCCGAGGCTTGGAGAACAGCGTCAGGTAAGCCTGTTCAACATAGTAATTGAGGTTGCCCCCGCATTCAAACGTGTCGAACCAGCCTCCGCCGTTTTTGCCCGGCTTTACGTTTTCGAAATACCGCATGATAAAATAGCTGAGGTACTTCGGAAGGTGCTGCTGTGTATATAGCGGGTCCCTTGTTTCGGTGCCCGTATAGATCATATCGAAAATGGAGGGATTATCCTCCAGGTTGTAGCCTGTTTCGCGGAAGCAATCGTACCAGTTCGGGAACTTGCAGATAAGGTTGATTTTGGGGTTGACCTTCCTGGCAGGTCCGGCGATAAGCTCTTCAGAGACCTCCTTCATAAGCTGCAGCCTGAACTCCGACCAGCTTCTGTCACCCTTTGCTTCGATACACGATTCGCATTTGCAGTTGGTGAAATAGAAATCGTCCAGGATGATCTCATCGAATATGGAAGCGGTCATCTCAACAACCTTCCTGATTCTGTCCCGGTGCTTCGGGTTGGTATAGCAAAGGGAAATGAAACCGACTTCATCGTGATGAACACCAATCTCATCATGTTCTGTTGTGGTGATCCCGCCCGAAACCTTCAGCCCCTTGTTTTCGAAGAATTCCTTCAATTCGACAAGCTTGCCGCGTTCTACAAACTCGTTGCTGCGATAGGTTTCCAGATAAACCTTGTCCAAATGGACATGTTTTTCTATGTAGCCAAACCGCCTGCCGAATTCTGTTATATCGGTTATCGCATTGAGATTCCCCGCCGGACAGTAAAGTGCCGTTTTAAAGTTTTTGTAGCCCATCGTATCCTCCTTGCACATAGGCGCCAGACCCGGCGCAATTACGGAATATACACACGGGTCAGCTAATTTCCTGTTATTTGTAACGATCATTATCATTTTAAGGGAGCGAAACAGAAATTGCATGTCAGAAATTGCCCATCATGCCTCGAAAATTGCCTTTTTATAAGCGGTGGGTGAACAACCTTTTATTTGCCTGAAAACTCTGTTAAAGGTCTTTATGCTTCCAAAGCCTGATTTGAAAACTATTTCAGTTATGGCGTCGTCTTCGCTTTTTAACAGATCGACTGCTTTTTCTACCCGAAAATTGTTAAGATACTTTCCGAAGGTCATGCCGGTCGCTTCCTTGAAAAACCGTGTAAAATAGTATTCGCTGAAGTTTGCAACGGATGCTATCTTCCCGAGTGTAATCTCCGATGCATAATTCTCCTCCACGTATCTGAATACGTTATCGAGCCTCCCGAGACGGTTCATGTTCCTGCTGCGTTCCTGGGGAGAATAAGCCTGCATCGGGATTTCACGCAGCAGTATTACAAGTATATCGAAAAGGCGCGCCCTCATGGCAATTTTATATGCGTCGCGACGGTCGCTATATTCGCGTATGATGGCGAGTATCTGCTCCTCCAGCGCTTTATGCGCGGACGGGGCGCTTTGCTTTCCCGGCGCCCAGGTCTCCCTTTTTGTTATGAGCCCCCTGTTAAAACGCTTATTCTTTGCCTCTGGAAAAGCCGCTTCAAAATATGCCATGTCGAAGAATAGTATAAGTCTGTTCACATGCTTCGGTTCAGGCACGAAATAGTGAACGTCGCCGCCCGCGATCAAAAGTATGTCTCCCGGTTCCATGGCGTAGACTGTGTTGTTCACGCCGACACGGAGACTCCCGTCGGGAACGTATACGACTTCTACGGCTTCATGCCAATGCGGCGGAAATTCCGTGACATCGGTAAAGAAGACATTCATCGGCAGCCCGGCATTCAATAAGGTTCTCTGATGCGGTGCCTTCATGGTTTTTTCCCTTTCAAGAAAATACAAACGATTCATTTTGACGCCAATTATTTATATATTACAGCACGTTTAGGGAAAATACCACAGACTTAAAGCTTGTTGACGGTAACTGAGTAAAATAATACAATTGCCTATATGGCGCATGCTCTGGATATCTATACGATAAAATCGTCGGATGAAGGGGTGGGCTTCCTGATGGGAATTGACGCAGTTGTAATTACGCATTTGGGTGACCATGCCAATTGGGATGAAGAACCGACTTCATTTTATCATAATCAAATTGATAGTGGAGCTTGGTCATTTGAGCGCATCTCCGAAAATAAACCGGCGGTAAGGAGTGAAAAATGCTTTGAAGAAATTGAAGAAGGTCTATATCGAGATCACAAATGTTTGCAACATGGCGTGCGCCTTTTGTCCGGGTACTTCCAGAACCCCCGGATTCATGACGCCTTCTGGCTTTGAAATCATACTCCGAAAGCTGAAGGGTTTCACGGATTACCTGTATTTCCATGTCCTCGGAGAACCGCTGCTTCACCCCGAGCTTGCGACGTTGCTCGAGCTTAGCGCGTCGTATGGCTACAGGGTCAATATAACGACCAACGGTACTAAAATAGCCGATAGGGCGGGTGTGCTCCTGAATGGCAGCTCGCCGAGACAGGTCAATTTTTCATTGCACTGCCGGGAGGAAGCTGATTCCCGTGTGGTCGATGAGTATCTTGACGATATTTTCAACTTCACCCTTGCCGCTTTGGACCGGGGAGGTATTTATATTTCCTACAGGCTGTGGAACGTGACTTCGGAAGCCTCGGGACGCTATAATGAATATGTTGTTCAGAAGCTTCAGCAGAAATTTTCTCCCGGCTTTACCATATCGGACGCAATGAAGGAATCGGCGCGTATAACGCTCAGGGACCGCTTGTTCTTAAACAGCGCCGAGGTTTTCCACTGGCCGGCGGAAGCGGTGGGGAGGGTGCAGGACAAGCATGCGGACAAGCATGCGGATGAACGGGAGAATGAGCCCGGCAACGCCCCTGAAGCCGCAGACGGCGTAGATGAAAGCGGTTTTTGCCTTGGCCTCCGGGACCAGGCAGCCATCCTCACAGACGGTACCGTAGTGCCGTGTTGCCTCGACAGTGAAGGCAGCATAAAACTTGGTAATATATTTGAAGACGGATTTGAGTATATATTACAAGGGGAACGCGCGAGAAATCTTTATGAGGGTTTTTCAAACAGGAAGGCCGTTGAGGAGTTGTGTATGAAGTGCGGTTACCGCAGCAGGTTTTCCTGATTTTGACCCGAAGCTTTTCCGGTAGTTGTGACTCGGCCCCGGATTCTATTTTTAGTGGGGGATCAAATGCTTCGGACGATTTTTTGGTATATGACAGGCTGGTCATATCTTGCGGTAACCATACCTGCGCTGGCCTGGGTCAAATTACTCGAAAAAACCGGCAGACACGTCGAACGGGACGCTTTTGCCGAACGCTTCAGCATGATGCTTGCCAGGGGCTTGTTTTACCTGACCGGATCATCCGTCGATATAGAAGGCGTAGAAAACCTACCTGAGGGTCCGGCGCTATTCGTGAGCAATCACCCGAGCCATATCGACAGCGCCGTAATACACGGCTTCATAAGAAAGCCGAAGGGCTTTGTAGCCGATAAGGACGCAGGCAGGATACCGATACTCAGGACCTGGTTCAAATATATGAAATGCGTCTTCATTGACAGAAAAAATGTCATGCAGAATATAAAAAGCATGGAGGAAAGCCTGAAAATTCTCAAGGCCGGGCACTCGCTCGTCATTTATCCCGAAGGGAGGATAAATGCTGCCGGGAAGTTGAACAGCTTCAGAAAGGGTTGTCTCAAACTTGCGGCAAAAACCGGCGTGCCTGTAGTTCCCATAACGCTTGTGAATACGGATAAAGTGATGAACCGGGCAGGCCGCGGTATCCACAGCTCTTCAGTAAAGTGCATCATATCCGCTCCGATCACCCTCGGTCAATTTTATGGAAGAAATGAAAATGCACAGGTGGAAAAAGTAAGAGAAATCATAGCTAAAAACCTGATCTGATTCATATCATGGAGTATGAAACAATGAAGGAGTCTGATCCTAATGTTCAGAAGCGTTGCCGGAGGCAAACACCTGGTGCATCTGACTGAAGCCTTTGATTCTGACGGTTACAATGTTACGAAGGTTACTACATACAACAACCGGACCGGTATAGTCGCGGAAAGCAGATCGGTACGAAATTATGATACGGGATTGTCAAAAAAGGTCTATTACCTGGAAGGTTCGCCTTATGAAGCGGGATATCTGATGGGCAACCTTGCGGAGCCTGAAATAGCGCGGATGATGGATTATACGGACCGCGTCGTTTTTTCGTTCATCGGCAGTAAGGTCATGGAAAAGATGAAACTGCTCCAGGGAGCTCTGATACGGCTTATTTATGAGATGTCGAAAACCACATGGAAGCAGCTTCCGAAGGTTTTGACGGATGAGATCGAAGGCATACTGGACGGCTGCAAAAAATGCAATCCCAAAACACGGGTCGATCTGGAACACCTGATAGTTCTTAATACCGGGATAGATATCATCTGCTCCATGGTTTACTCGGGGAACTTCCTAAAACGCGATCTCCTCGGATTAGAACCGGAAGATTTCAGAATCCCGATAATGTGCAACGCTTTTACAGTATGCGGCAAGAGTGCGGCCGACGGTTACTATTTCGGAAGGGACTTTACTTTCCCGTCCTCAGATGTATTCCAGGATACGGCGGCTCCGGTCATATACAATCCCGCCGGCTCGGAAGCAAACGGTGGGTGGGGCGGCGCTGTGCCGTTCGTAAATATATCGGCGCCCGGCATGGTCGGGAGTATAGCCGCCATGAATATGGAAGGCGTGGCATTCGGCGTGAACATGTCGCCGGGAGCAAACTGCAACCCGGGCAATATAGGCGTCAATTCGCTCCTTATGTCACGTTTGTGCGTGCAATACAGCAGAAGCGCCGAAGAAGCAGCCTCGTTGATGACCCGGCTCCCGAGAGGCGTATCCTGGTTGTATGTCATTGCCGACGGGAAGAGCTCACGTTCATGTGCGGCTGAAGCGGGAGCGACGATGTCGCAGCCGGATCTGACCATGATAGCGGTTGAGGACGTCAGGCGTATGCTTCCCGATATGAACTACATCGAGAATCACAGGACTTTACCCTTCAACAACGGCATTATGTTCCGGTGGAACGACTACAAGTATCCTTACAATTATCTTGCGTTCAACCAACAGCTTTGGCAATTGTACAACGAAAAGCACCGCGCCTCCAAAGTGATAAATGTGGATGCTTTTTTACAGAACGGCTATATCAACAGGCCGGGTGAACAAAACTGCCCGGCGACCTTTTATTTCGCGCCGCAAAGAGAAGTAAGCGACGAAATACTTGTGGTGACCAATCACTATATAATACCGGAAATGCGGTATTTTGCGATGCACCGCTGGACCGAGCGCATAATCGGCGTACGAGTGAACGATATACAGTGGCGTTATGACGAACTCAACCGATTGATCTCCGATACCCTTAACACCAAAGGCAGCATAGGGTTTGACGATGCAAAAAACCTTATCAGCTTCCTCGCTCCTTATGGCAGGAACAAAAGCTACTACGCCGATAACCCGAGGAGCAGGGACGGCAAGGAGATCCGTATCGAGGGCTGCTTATCGGTATTCGACCTTAAGAAGCTGATCGTGGAGAGCCATTATGGATATTACTGTGACAATTGGGTGCGGCTGACGCTGCCCGAATATTTCGACTGACAGGAAGAGCGGCACAGGGCCAGGGAGCCGGTTAAGCGGGGAGCCGAATGTGCCAGAGAACCGGTCGGGCTACGTTCAAAATGTTCCGGCTTCAATCCAAGCTGTCTCAATCCCTGCTCTTCGCTTATCCGCCGGCGCCAAGAAAGCCGGACGTGCGGAGCATCGATATTACTTCCTCCTGCTTTGCGTTATTCTCCCCGCCGCACCATTTTGTATAAAACCAGTCGAGATAATGTGTGAAGCCCATTCCCGTCCAGTCGTCGACAAGGCCAAGATGCTTTTCAACGTCGTCATATTCCTTAACCAGTTGTTCGAGCTCTTCTTCAGTAAGGTTCTCATATTTTCCGTCATGTATTACCCCTTTGCCGCCCAGCCTGCCCTTCAGGTATCCGGGCTCCTCAGCGGGGTAACCCAGAATCAGCGCTATCAGAGGAAAACAATATTTCCCGGGCAGTCCGAACGCCTTGTACACCTCGGACATGTCGCGCCTGTGCACACTGTTCGTAAACAGGGAGTCGATACCCAGGGCTCTGGCCGCAATCGCCGCAGTCTGCGCCGCCAGGATCGTATCGGTACTTCCGGTTATAAATCCGAGTATTCCTTCAGGCGTGAAGGAATGCCCCAAATGGCCTGCAGCGGCGCTGATCCTGTTGTAATCCACACAAAAAAGCAAAGCCTTGCTGCCATCGTATAGAAATTGCTCCTTTACCGTTTTCCTGTCCCTGACGGCAATGATGGAGTAGGACTGCCTGGCAGACGCATTGGCGGCGTGTACGCAGGCGTTCAGTATCTGTGTCAGATCATTTTCCGAGACCTCTCTTTCTGAAAAATTCCCATGGATTGTCCGCAGGCTATGGATGGTTTTCATAGTTTCGTTCATATATGTGACTCCTTTCAATTGCTTATGGTTAGAATTCTAATTATATGGGTAAAAAATTTTACCCTTCTATTTTAGTCAAATGTTCGCCGAGCTTTGTCAGAAGCATATCGAGCTGCTTCCTTTCATCCTCGGTGAAACAGCTCAGGGGATCGAATGCGGAGCTTACTTTCGACGCCGCGTCTTCATCGACCGTCTGCAGTTTTTCGCGGCCTTTATCAGTCAGGCTGACTTTAACCTGTTTTGCATTTTCGGAATCCTTTTGGCGGGTCACCCAGCCCTCGCGGGCCAGGTTGCCGATAACGACCGTTGCGGTAGGCCTGTCGCAAAAGAGCATATCCGCTATCTGGGAAGGGTACAGAAAGTCCTTCCGAGCAAGCTGGCGCAACACGTACAGCTGCTTCAGCGTTATTTTGTGCTTCAGTATGTCCCTTTGCTGATAACGCCTCCAGGTCAGGAATATCGTACCTATTCTTGCCATAATTGAAAGCTGTCTGCTCAAATTGCCCGACCAGGATTTGTCAACAGCCTGACGTCAAATGATTTCCGGTTGTGCGATCAAACGCAAAGGCTGTTTTTCCTTCTGGGTATATAACTCCTTGATGACGCTTTCTATCGGCGGATCGCTCATGGTGAGATCGCTGATGATGTAGTTCTGGTTTACGTGTTGCAGGAAGCGGTTCAATTCCAGCTGTTCCATGTCGAGCTCCAGTTCGGCGTGGCAGGAGGAAGTCCTGCCCGTCAGCTGAACGCCGGACATGTCCGAGAGGTCGGGGAGCTCCCTTTTGGTTGCAAGCTCCACTCTTTTTTTGATCCCGGACAGCCTGCGCAGCGATTCCACTGTATCATCGAATACAATTTCGCCGTAATTCACTACCACGACCCTTCGAGCCAGCTGCTCCACATCGCCGAGGTCATGGGTCGTCAGTATGAATGTGACTCCGCGCCTGTTTTGTTCGAGTATGAAATCGCGGATTCTTTCCTTTGCTATGACGTCGAGGCCGATGGTTGGTTCATCGAGGAACACTATTCTCGGAGCGTGCAGCATTGCCATGATGAATTCGCATTTCATCCTTTCGCCCAGTGAAAGCTGTCTCGTCGGTTTTTTTATTATGTTCTCGAGGGACAGCATCTGCGTCATTTCGTCGAGCCTTCGCTTGTAATCCTGCGAGGGTATGCCGTAAATAGCCCTGTTCATCTCAAAGGAATCGAGCGGTGGAATATCCCAGATAAGCTGAGACTTTTGACCGAAGACTGCGCCGATCCTGGCGACATAAGCCTTGCGCTGTTTCCACGGCGTGTATCCCATTACGTCGACTTCTCCTGAGGTGGGAAACAGCACGCCTGTCAGTATTTTAAGCGTGGTGGATTTTCCCGCGCCATTCGGCCCGAGGAAGCCCAGCAACTCGCCTTCCTCTATGTTAAGCGTTATGCCCTTCAACGCTTCGATATCGATCGGCTTCCTTACAAAGAGGCTTTTTACCGTATCCAGGAAGGAACTGCCCCTTTCATAGGTCGTGTAGGTCTTTTTCAAATCTCTTATATTTATGATCCCCATTTTTCAACCTCCGGCGCTGGTATATCTCGAAAGCATCAATCGCCACAATGCCAGGCTTGCCAAAAGAAAAAGCACACAGACCAAAACTGACGGCAACAAGCCGGTTATGTCCTTTCCCAGCAATGCGGAAGCAGGGTAGAAGGCGATTATGCCCACGGGTATTATAAAGCTGATTATATTCTGGAACGACTTGCTGAATATGGACCTCGGGTAATTTCCGAACGACGTGATGCTGTCGAATATCTCGTAGATGCGGCTGTTCCCGACCCATTTGAAAACGGTGGCTGCCATAAGCACGGCAAATGCGAACATGACCAGCACCGACAACAAAAATATGAGCGCGAACCGAAGCCATTGCAATGCAGCCGGCTGGGGCAGTTTTCCGAGAGAATATATAATTACAAGCAACCCGCCCAGCACAGTCCCGATGCTGTCCGGCTCGAAGCCCGAAGCAACCGATATATAAAGCGTTGAAACGGGCTTTATCATCAGCAGGTCATAGGTGCCTTCCCTGACGCGGCTGAGGGTGTTGTATACGACGCCGAAGAACAGGAGATTGGCAGCGCCCTTGGAAAGCATGAAAACGCCCTGGAGCACCATTACCTCGGACAGATTCCAGCCGGGGAAATTACCGCCTGTCGAATATATCAGCATGGTCAGCAGGGGAAAGAGCAGTTCCGATATGAAGATCATGACGCAGCAAAAGAAGAAATCGGCGCGGTAGGCCATTCTGGCTGCAAAGCTGTTCTTCATCGAAGTGACGTAAATATCCAGTGCCCTTATCATGCTCCCACCCCCGTGAATCTTTTTGTGCCCAGCTTGAAAAACAGCACCGTAAAAACGGACATAACCAGTACCGCAACCGCCTGTACCGCAACAATCTGTGGTATCGCAAGCCTTATCCCGCCAAGCTCGTACGACCCTACGCATACCCTTACAGGCACATAGGCTATGAACTGGAACGGCAGGTAAAACAGAATCTTTTGCAGTATATCCGGGAAAAAGGTGAGAGGCAGGAACATGCCTGAGCATATATCCCTTAGAAGCAGGAACATCCGCCTGACGCCGGAGGTTCTGGTCAGCCAGAACGCCGTGATTCCGACACAGTAATCCACGAGGAACATCATCAGGAAACCGAGCGCGATGGATATTACAGCATAAACGGGCATTGTCGGCACCAGCTTCACCCTGAAAACGAAAAACAGTATGAGATAGACCGGAATGAACTCGACGGTAAAGCCGAGCACCCGATGGCCTACCTTCTGCGAAAGCGCAAAATATATGTGCGACATGGGCCGCAGCATATAGGACAGGAATTTCCCCGTACTTATAAGCATCTGGAGGTTCCAGTCCGCAAAATCCATTATGAGATAATTGATCAGAACAGCTACGCCGAAATAGGTTATCATCTGGTCGAGGGACAGTCCGTTTATGCTGCCGCGCGAAGAGAATACCGCCTTCCAGATGAAGACCTGTACAAGGAAGTATACGGGTCCGACAAAAAGGGATACCATCGCGTGCGAACGGTAGGCCGCCCATTCCTTGTATGTGGCGAAGGCCACGGCCTTCATCACGCCTGCGGCTTTTACAGCTGGCCTTACGGCAGTCAGGATCACGTTCATATCAGATAATACCTGCCCAGACTATATTTCTCAGGTTTATCACGGCTTCGGGCGACCAGCCCACACCGTCGCAGAGCGGGCATATGTATGCCAGCACGACGTTTTCAACGGGGTCCATGTAAAGGCCGCAGAGCCCTGCGCCTTCGTGAGAGAAGGAACCCGGCGAAAGAAAGGTGTTGTTGGAGTAAACATTCATGCCGAGGCCGTATTCCATTTCGCTTCCATCGTTACCCCAACAGTAATTCTTAGCGTATACTTGGCGCCTTGTCATAGCTTCTACGGTCTTCCTCGACAGTATCCTTGGATCTCCGAGCTTTCCCTTGTTGACGAGCATCTGACCCATCCGCCTGAGATCCGGGAGCGTTGAGAAAAGTCCACCTCCGCCTCTTGGCGGAGCCCAGTCGGGGCGTTCCTTTTTTCTGTCTCCCTCAAACCATTTCTTCTCCAGCTTCGTTGCGAAGCAGAGCCTGTCGAGTACTTCTTCCGGCGGATCGAAGGAGCTGTCGGCCATACCGAGAGGTTTCGTTT
>JAEZRE010000020.1 GCA_023412915.1 Bacillota bacterium | reverse complement strand
ACTTTACTCAATAGAATTTTCGAGTTCCTTTACACACCTGCAGATTTTACTCTGCAAGTAACATGACCGATTTTACTCGATCAAGTGTATTGTCTCTCACTGTTTACTTTTCAAGGTCCATTTCCCGCTTACGCTGCCCTTTAAACGGCTTCGTTTCGGTGTCGCCCTCGCGAGCGGCTTTATTATAGTACCACGCTGCCTTACTTTTGTCAACCACCTTTTTTTGTGACTCATTTTACCAATCACTACTTCAGGTCGGCTCATTACTGCCTGTACAACTCAAGCGAAACAGCTTTTGTATTATAACACCGTGCATTGTAATATGTCAAGACGCTGAAATGCTTTATTTTACGACATCATATAAAGACAAGCGGATCCTTTTTGCGACAACCCACGCATATTCCATATCCTTATTTAACTTACCAATATGCAGATATCCCGCAAATGATTGAACTATGTCCTGCTTTTAAGCAATATGTTAACAACATTAATAGTTTTTACTGGTTATTTATTGAAATTGCATATTGCTTTTCATTTCCTGACTGCCTATACTATTCACTTGAGACAAAAATAGAAGGAAGCATAATAACTTTGAGCGTCATTATACTAATGTTGATTTGTTTGCTGCTTTTTGCGGCAGCTTATATATTTATACCGGCAAATAAATATAAAACCGTATTTATAATATTGATTATGATCTCGGTAGCTCTGAGATTCGCAATGGTCGTCTACCTTTACCGCAACGGCGCCGATACATTCGGTACGGACGGTTTGGTTTATCACCGGCTGGGTATCGACATTGCAAAGCAGCTGTCTGACGGCGTGCCGTTTTTCTCAGTGAAATACACTTATACGTGGTACACGGTTTTTATAGGTCTTATCTATCATATTTTTGGTACTGACAGATACATTGCTTCCTATATTAATATAGCTTTTGCTTTTGCATCAGCTTTACTGCTGTTCAAAATAGCGCTCAACCGCAATTATACCTTCAAGAATGCCGCTTGTATCAGCTTGGCGTTCCTCTATTTCCCGAACCTGTTTCTTTGGACGACCGACACGCGTAAAGAAGCGATGCTGCTCTTTGTCTGTACGCTTTGTCTTTATACGATACAGCGCTTTATAATACAGCAGACTCAGGCCGGCGGTAAAATTGCAAAGCAGGCGGCCCGAATCGTTCTGATCTGTTTCCTCTTATGGTTCAGCACCCTCATACGCATATATATGTTCGTCCCCCTGGCTGCAGCCGTACTGACCGTCCAGTTCCTGACGTATATGAAAAACAGGCGAAGGGAAAGCCTGGTATTTATGGCGGTTGTCCTAACCGTCACTGCGCTTACTTTCCTGAGCACGGTATACCCGCTATTGGGCAGCTATCACGCCGTAATGTTTCCCGAACAGTCATCAAAAGTAAGCGTTGATATAAGTAATAAGGTCGAAACCGTCAAACTCATAGCATCAAATAAGAACATACTGCTTGCCGCAGTTAACTACATATTGCTCCCATACCCGGGAAACATAAATATAAAGGATATAAAGGGCAGTAACATACTAGAATCGGTGGTTAGCATGGATATGATGGGCTGGTACGCATGCCTGATACTCATGCTCTCCGGAATCTACTCGTCAATCAAAAGGAAAGAACCCTACATGCTGGGCCTTCTGGCATTTCTGGTAACATACGTGGTCATAAACGTCCCCGTAGTCGAAAACGTATCGGATACGATATACCGCTATAGATCTGTTATAGTAGGGATTTCACTGATGTTCATAGACTGCGATGTTATCGGCCGTGTGTTCAGACGTATCGAGGGCATCCCCGATTACACCGCGGGACCCAAGGTAAAGGCGGGTACTTACAGCAGCTTCAGCATTAAGAACAATATGTGAGTATTAAGTCGGAAAGTATTTTTAGCTGAGCTAAAACATCATAAAAAAATACCAAGCTTTCTAATCTATTTATATAATTCATTTTCTCAATACTGTAGTATGAAAATACAGAAAACATTGAAACAGTATCTGAGGTATTATTATGAAAATGGATATGAGAAAATGGATGTATGAAATAGAAGAATCCGGCGAAAGGCTTGCAATGCCTATAATGACATATCCGGGACTGGAGTTGGTCAATAAGACCGTGCCGGATATGATAAAGAACGGTGAAGACCAGTTTCTCTGCATGCAGGCGCTGGCAAGCAAATACCCGTCAATAGCGGCTGCAACAACCATGGATCTCTCCGTTGAAGCCGAAGCCTTCGGCAGTTCGATAAGGTTCTCCCCGACAGAGGTTCCGACAGTGACCGACAGCATCATCGACGGCGAAGAGGCCGCCAAGGCTCTCAAAGTCCCTGAACTAGGCAAGGGCCGCACTTATACCTATATCAAAGCAGCTAAGCTGGCTGCACGGGGTATAACCGACAAACCTGTCTTTGGCGGTGAGATAGGACCGTTTTCAATGGCTTGCAGGCTGTTCGACATGACTGAACTCATGGTTCTGCTTTTTGATGAACCCGAAACAGTCCATACGGTACTTGAAAAAGCTACAGCATTCCTTGTCGAATATGCAAAGGCTTTCAAAAACGCCGGCGCCAACGGTATCATTATTGCTGAACCCGCAGCAGGCCTTCTTTCCCCCGGACAGTGCACGGAATTTTCCTCGGCGTATGTAAAAAGGATAGTAGACGCCGTGCAGGATAAAAGCTTCATAGTCATACTGCATAATTGCGGCAATACTACGAAGCTTGTGCCTTCGATGCTGTCAACCGGAGCATGGGGACTTCATTTCGGGAATGCGGTGGATATGACCGATATATTGCCGCAGATCCCAAAAGACAGGATCGCCTTCGGAAATATAAGCCCTGCCGCAGTTTTTAAGAACGGCACTGTCGAAGATGTCCAACGCGAGACTATGAATCTTCTGCAGAAAACCTCGGAATACAGGAATTTCGTAATTTCCTCTGGCTGCGATGTCCCTCCGGGAACTCCCTCAGAGAATATCGATACATTTTTTAAAACACTGAAGCAATACAACGATTCGAAAAGAGACTCAGTGAGCACTGTCTGCTAATGTAGTGAAACGCAGAAACGCAGGGACGGTTCTTTTGTTTCGTTTTATTACGACTGTACTGATAGAAGCTCGCGAAGCTTCAATATGTCTGCCCGGCAGACTTCTTTGAGGCTTCGGTTATAAATCACGCTGGCCGGATGATACAGGGGAAAAAGCAGGTATTCCTGCTCCCCTGTTTTTATTTGGGCGGGTTTTCCGTGGATATCGCCTATATTTGCGGAGAAATCGCCCATCACTGCTCTCAGAGGTACATTGCCAAGCGTTGCGATGCAACAGGGACGGATCATTTCTATCTCACTGAGCAGGTATGCTCTGCTGGACAGTATCTCCTCCCGGGTTGCAGGCCTGTTCGATAATTTGCCTGTTTTGGGGTTCAGCTTCGAAAGCCTGTATTTTATGGCATTGGTAATATAGATATCGTCTCTGTTTATCCCGGCGAGTTCAAGAAATTCGTCGAGGTTTTTACCGGCCGGGCCTGAAAATGGCCGAGATAGCTTGACTTCCTCCCGCCCGGGTGCTTCGCCGACCAACAACAGCTTGGGGTTCACCATGCCGCAGCCGAATACGAATTCTCCGCCGGAGAACCTGTTTTCATACTCTTCATTAATAGCCGCAAGTTTTTTTCTGATCGATTGTTCCTGACTGTCCTTCTTGTTAGTGTTATCCGTATTTATCATCCGATCCCCTTGACCCCGTATTTCAATTCATCCAACTTCAGCCTTACGTTTTTAATATCTTCAAACAACAAAGCTTTTTTAGAGGCATCACGCAGCAATGCGGCAGGATGAAACGTGGGCATTATCCAGAAACCCTTCCTGTCGATCCACTGTCCTCTTATCTGCGTTATCCTCGCATTTTTATCGATAATGTATTTCATTGCCGTAGAGCCCAGGCAAACCATTATTTGCGGCCTAACCAGCGCTACCTGGTTCCTGAGCCAAGGCAGGCAGCTTTCCGCTTCGTCATCTGTCGGTACGCGGTTTTGCGGAGGGCGGCATTTGACTATATTACAGATATAGTATTCATCTTCTTTGAACATCAGCGCCGCCAGCAGCGTATCCAGCAGTTGACCGGCCGCGCCTACGAACGGTCTGCCCTGCTTGTCCTCCTGTTCGCCGGGGCCTTCCCCTATAAACATCAGCGGGGCAGTTCTCGAGCCGCGCTCAATGACGATATTGGTCCTGGTCTTTCCAAGACTACATTGCATGCAAGCTTCGCATTTTTCTTCAAACTCCGTCCAACCCAGCATACAGGATTAAGCCCCCCGAATTCAATCTGGCAAACCACTATTCTCTATATTGCCAGCCTGTAATAATCATAAGTCGCGATCGTGTTGAAACCGCACGATTTGTACAGCGATAAAGCGGTATCGTTGACACAGTCTACCTCCAGGCCGACATGCGCCGGCTTCCGGGACAGCGAAAGATTTACCGCAGTTGCAAGTGTGGCCCGTCCATAGCCTTTTCCGCGGAATTCGGGCAGGATGCCGAAGCCATAGATCATTAGATCGTCATTTTCCCAGTTGAGCCTCAACATCCCTATGTTCTTTCCGCCGAGTACCGAGACATATATTTCGAGCGGGTTATTTCTGCCTTCGTCAGCTGACAAAGCGGCGCCGGCAGCTTCTTGCACGACATCTTCCTGCATGGCAGCTTCTTGAACTGCAGCTTCCTGCACTGCAGCTTCCAGCACGGTAGCTTCCTGCACTGCAGTTCCCCTGCCTGCACCAATCCTGTCTGTGCCCTGTATGGCTGATTTTGTGACTTCACCTGCGCCAGTGACCATTTCCAACATATATGTTCTCGACTCGTCCTCATCCATGTCGAAGCAGATTGAATTCAGCTTTGTCAGCATGTCAATATCGGAGGCAGCCGCCTTCCTGAGTTCTACCGGACATTTGACATCTATTGGCACCATACTGCCGGGCAGTTCCATCCTGTGTTCGGAATGATCGAACAAAGCGCCTGTGGACTTTGCAAACGAAGCGCCCGGAAGCGAGTTCCTGTCGTTGATGAACAGCAGGCTTTTGACCGACCTCTTGCGGCATTCGAGCGCCGCATATGCAAGAAGCTTTGAAAAAATGCCGTTTCTCCGATAGGATGGATGTACCATACCGCTGATCTCAGCCTCCGGCATGCCGAAGCAATAAATGGCAATATAGCCCAACAGCTTTCCTGAATCGTCAAAGTACAGGAAGTCGTCAGTACTGCCGGGCTGCCTGCTTATCAGCAAATCCCAGTTTAGTTTCAGTTTGATCCCGTCGTTTTTGTTGCAGACCTCCTCCAGCGCCCTTAAAGCTTCAAGGTCACTCCCGCTCAAAGTCTGCCTGCCTTGTATAATCCCATTCATAGGTTATTTGGTCTCCATATGTTCTATTCCCTCGAAAGCCGATTTTGCTTCCGGTTTCGCCTCGCCATGCTTTACGAGCATCATAAAGAAGAAAGCCAGTACCATGGATATGCTCGAGTAAACGAAAAGGTATTTGTCTCCGATAATATCCTTTATGTATCCGAAAAGTATCGGGCTTATGATTGCAGCCATCATCGAAAAGAAGTAATAGTATCCGGTATATTTGCCGATGCCCTTGTTCGAAGTCATTTCGACCACCATCGGGTAGGAATTGATATTGATCAGCGCCCAGCTTGTGCCGCCGATCGCCAGCAGTACATACAGCATCATTCCGTTCGCGCCCGGTATGAAGTTTATCGACATGAATACGAGGAAAAGTATTGTTATCCCAATCAATATCGTCCTCTTCCTCCCGATCTTCGTTGCAAGGAAGCCCGAAGGAATGGAGAATAAAACCAGGAAAGCCGAGAAAACTGCCAGCATGAAGGAGGACTGGCTCTTGTCAATGTGCAGTACAACCTCGCCGTATGTCGAAAAGAATGTTTCGACGGCATTGTAACCTGTGAACCAGAAGAATATAGCCAGGAGGAGCAATATCAGGCTCAGCTTTTCGCCTGACTGCGCCGCAGCCGTGACTTCACCTTCCGCGGCCGGTTTGTCGTCCTGTATTTCCTCAGGTTCATGGATTAGCAGGTACATCATTATGATTGTAAAGATCATTATTACCGAGCCCACCGAGAACGGCAGAAATTCATTGATTTTGAACAGGAAGCCTCCGATCAGGAAGGCGATTACCGCTCCGATACCACCCATGAAATTTATTATGCCATTGGCCTTGCTTCTAAGCGGCCTCGGCGTGAAATCAGGCATCAACGCTACAGTAGGCGCCCTGTAGATGCTCATGAAGAAGTTCATGGAAATAACCGTGATCATCAGGGTTACAAGACCTGCCCTTGCCACAGGGATAAGGATGAATGCCAGCGCCGAGAGCGGTATCCCCACCAGCAGATACGGCATCCTCCTGCCATACCTGGTTTTCGTGCGGTCGCTCAGCGCTCCGAAGATAGGTAGAAAAATGACCGCGAATATATTGTCTATCGTCATTACCGAACCCACCGCAACGCCGGATAATCCAAGATCCTTGAGGTAGAGCGGCATTGCGACATTGTAAATGCCCCATACTATACTTACGGTAAAGAAACCCAGTCCTATCAGCATCGTCTGTTTGTAATTGAGTTTCATGCTGCGCCTCCCATTTCTTTGATTATTTTCAAAGCAACATCGGGTACATTTGTAATAATGCCGTCCACACCGGCCGCGGCCATTGCTTTTATATAGTCCGGCTGGTCGACCGTGTAGGGGTTGACCATAATGCCATTAAGCTTGCAGCCCTTCATGACCTCCGGCACTATATTGTAAAACAGAGGATGAATAGCGCAGGCGCCAAGCCTTTTCGCGTATTCCCACGGTTCGTATATGCCTGCCATGTAAAGAGGCGCCGTCCTTATTTCGGGGTTTATCCTCCTTATTTCCACGAGACTGTAATGGTTGAATGAGGATATGATCGTGTGCCGGATACGGTCATTTTTCCGTAATGTATCGGCAACAGCCTGCTCGATCCCCGGATAAAAAACCGGGCCGTTCTTAATTTCAATGTTCAGAAGGCCATCCCAGCCCGAGATGAGTTCGAGCACCTCTTCCAATTCAGGTATCTTTGTATCCTTGAATTCAGGTGAGAACCAGGAACCGAAATCGAGTTCCCTGAGCTCGGCAAAGGTCTTAGTCTTTAACAGGCCATGTCCGTTGCTCGTCCTCTCCAGTTGCTCGTCGTGGGTTACCATAAGGTGGCCGTCCGAGCTCAGGTGCACGTCCAGCTCAAGCCCACCGGCGCCTAGCCGCAGCGCTTTCCTGAACGCCGGCATGGTATTCTCGGGAGCCATTTTCGACGCTCCCCTATGAGCAATGATCACAGGTTTAACGATATCGCCCAACCCCTTTCAATTTACGTTCCGGTTTTCTTGATTGCTTTAGCGTCAAAAGGGGACATTCCTCGGCCACAAAGCCCTGCTTCCCGCAGAGGTGTGTCCCCTTACATTATACCAGAAACTAGCTAAGTTGAAATGTGCCGGTTTATTTTATCTGAAGAACATGCTCCAAGCAAAGAGCTTGCAATGCAAGCGCGTACCTTTTTCTAATTCCTCAAGCTTATGATCGGGGCAGGAATGCGGCCGCCCCTTTTAACAAAATCATCGCTCGAAAATTTATTCAGGCTCATCACGGGGCCGGTGCCCAGAAGCCCACCGAATTCCACCACATCTCCCGCAACCTTGCCCGGGGCCGGTATTATTCTCACTGCCGTCGTTTTGTTGTTTACCACGCCTATGGCCATTTCGTCGGCAATTATTGCAGAAATGGTCTCAGCCGTGGTATCGCCTGGTACGGCTATCATGTCGAGGCCTACAGAACAGACACAGGTCATCGCTTCAAGCTTTTCTATTGATAGCGCACCTTTCTGGACCGCCTCGATCATGCCCGCGTCTTCACTTACCGGTATGAACGCTCCGCTCAGACCGCCGACGCTTGAGGACGCCATTATTCCGCCTTTCTTGACGGCGTCGTTGAGAAGGGCAAGCGCTGCTATGGTGCCATGTGTACCGCACCTTTCGAGGCCCATCTCCTCGAGTATCTGGGCGACGCTGTCGCCTACGGCGGGAGTAGGAGCCAGTGAAAGGTCCACGATGCCGAAGGGCACGTTTAGACGTCGTGATGCTTCCTGCGCCACTAGCTGACCCATCCTGGTTATTTTGAAAGCAGTCTTCTTTATCACCTCGGCAACAGTGCTGAAGTCTGCGCCTCTGACCTTCTCAAGAGCACATTTCACAACGCCGGGGCCGCTGACACCGACATTGATTTCGCAATCCGGTTCGCCTATCCCATGGAAGGCTCCCGCCATAAACGGGTTATCCTCGGGAGCATTTGCAAACACAACCAGCTTTGCGCAAGCCATCCCGCCTTCATTTGCAGTCAGTCCCGCAGCCCGTTTTACGACTCTGCCCATCTGTCCCACGGCATCCATATTGATACCGGACTTCGTCGTCGCCACATTGACGGAGGAGCAAACCTTTTTAGTGACGGCCAGCGCCTCAGGTATGGATTCTATCAGCTTCCTGTCGCCTGGCGTATAGCCCTTGTGAACCAGCGCTGAAAAACCGCCGATAAAATCTATTCCCAATTCATCTGCTATTTTATCCAGTGTATACGCGAACCTTACATAGTCCTCGTCACCGCAGCTGCCGGCCACCAGGGCTATCGGAGTCACCGCTATCCTTTTGTTTATTATCGGTATGCCATACTCCTTTTCGATGTCGCGGCCTACCTTCACGAGATCCTTTGCATAGCCGGTTACTTTATCGTAAATCTTTTGCCTGCAAACCTCACCGTCGGGGTGGCAGCAATCCAAAAGAGATATCCCCATAGTGATAGTTCTGATATCGAGATTCTCTTCATTGATCATTTTCAACGTCTCAAGTATTTCATATTTGGAAAGCATTTTTGTTTATAAGCCTCCTGTATTCATATCCTATGCATCGAGTTGAATATATCCTCGTGCTGCAGCTTTACATACAACCCCAGGTTTTTTCCTTCCGCTTCCAGCTTGTCCGACAGGAAGCTGAAATCCACGCTTGCCTTGCCTATATCGGTTAACATAGTCATAGTAAAGATATCCTGCATCGTTGTCTGTGATATATCCAGTATGTTAACGTTGCATTCAGCCAAAATCCTGCTGATCGCCGCAATTATCCCGACCCTGTCCTTTCCCAACACCGTTACAACAGCCTTCATAAGAACACTCCTTTTGATGCGTTTT
The DNA here is from genome assembly GCA_023412915.1 of Bacillota bacterium. Taxonomy (GTDB): domain Bacteria; phylum Bacillota; class Clostridia; order Acetivibrionales; family DTU013; genus JAEYOM01. The sequence goes on along the minus strand of JAEZRE010000020.1, from coordinate 346,756 downwards.
TAGCCAAACTAATTCATATAAGAACTATATCAAACCGGTATGTAAAATTCAATGCGGCAAGAAAAGTAAAAAACCATGAAAAGATACGATCCGGCATCTTTTCATGGTCCGATGATATACTGCAACAGCTTAAAAGTTTAGGCTTGCGCACAGACTTTTGCAGCTTCTTCAGCGGCGCTTGCGGCATCAGGAGTATAAATATCAGCTCCGACCTGCTTGCAGAAAGCATCTGTCACAGGCGCTCCGCCGACCATGACGGTGATTTTGTCTCTCAAACCCGCTTCTTCGATTGCTTTGATAACATTCTTTATCTCGGGCATCGTAGTCGTGAGCAGTGCTGAACAGGCTATGATCTGAGCGTCTACTTCCTTCGCCTTTTCAACGAACTTATCCGCCGGTACGTCTACTCCGACGTCGTGTACCTCCAGTCCCTTGCCTTCCAGCATCATCCTTACGAGATTCTTGCCTATATCGTGCAGGTCGCCTTTAACGGTGCCGAGCACAACTTTTCCCCTGGCCTTTACACCGCTTGATATCAACAATGGCTTTAGCAGGGCGGAACCCGTATTCATAGCCCTTGCGGCTATCAGGACTTCAGGAACGTATACTTCGTTGTTCTTGAATTTTGCTCCGATTATCGACATTCCTGCCAAAAGGCCTTCGTCCAGTATGGTCTGAACATCCATTCCATCGTCGATTGCCTTCTGAACCAGTTCCTTTACTACTTTAGCCTTTCCCTGCTGCAGATTGATTGATATATCATCCAATATACCCATTTGAAACCTCCTGAAATATTATTATATAAATTATTGTTGTCCTCTTCTTTCCCGAAATTTTCCCGGGCTAATCCCTGTCTGACTCCTGAATACCTTCGTAAAATAGCTCTGATCCTCATAACCCACCAGGTTCGCCACATCAACGAGAGGTATCGTATTGTCGGACAGCAGCTTTTTGCTCATCTCTATCCTTATTTTGTTAACATAGCTGTTGAAGTTGCATTTCATTTCATCCTTGAATACCGCGCTGAAATACGTTGCGCTTAGATTCACATTAGATGCTACCTCCTCAAGCGTGATCTTTTTCATATAATTTCTTTTTATATAATCAATAGCCTTATATATAACGTCAATATGCTTTACACTCGTCAGATTGAACACGCAATCCGTGAACCTTGCCATGATGTTCGAAAGCCAGAATGACAGTTCTTCTACTGATTTGAAATCATGTATCTGCGAAAGATATTTATAGTTTAGGCCGAATATCTGCTCGACATCCGCGCCGCCTTCAAGCGCCGCCCTTGAAAGCAATACAACCAATTCCAGTATCCGGGCCTTGATAACTTCAAAATTGCCTCCGGTCGAGAAGAATATATGCCCGAGAATCTCGTTCAGCACCTTCTGTGAACCGGCTTTATCGCCCAGCGAAATGAGCGAAAGCAATTCCCTCTCTTTTTCGACCGGGTAATTATCGGCTTCATCGCCGCCCATCGTCTTTATATAATGAATGTATTCCGATATCTCGGACTGCTGCTCCTGATAATCCCTGTCATTTTGATACGCCGCCGCAGTCTCGCCCGAAATATGCGAAGCGACTATATACAGCAGTTCCGAAAGCTCGCTGACACTTTCGGGGCTGATGATCGGTACTTCTTGAAGGTGCTGTTTCAGTACCCGTATCGTAGCTTCATCCAGGTGATTGTTGGCAAGCAATTCGTCAAGCAGGAATTCATCCGGCTCCATCATCATTACGGGGCCGCCGAGCATTGCCCCCTTCATTATACCCTCCCTGGTAACGGGCGATACCCAATGCACCAGCCCCATAGGGCAGAAAAATATATATTTTCCGCCGAATCTTTCAGCCTGATAGCTGCCGTACAGGTGGGCGTTCAGACAGTCCTTGCCCTTCTGCCGGACAGCGCCGCAAAACGAGCAGGGTTTCCCGCTGCATGCCTCGATTACCGTATTGCCGTCGTTATCTATGACAATGCATCCAATCCCAGTCGAACGGCTGAAAACTTCTGCGTCGCGCTTTGCCCGATCATAATCGAAACCATAATCATTTGACTGCATCAGCTTTACTCACGCTCTCTCATATCGGATATTATCACCTTAGAAAAAGATTATCAAATTTCAGCCGTTGTGTATACTAAAAATTATTGTATAATAACGACCCGATCGTCTATTGTAAAAACTTATTATTTATATAAAATACTTATCATTTTTCAAGCAAATACTATAAAAAAGGACGTTTCCGGTCAACTGGCCAAACCGGAAACATCCCTTATGTCAAAATGATATTCGAGGCGGATCAATAGGTCCTGACAATGACCATTTCTGCTTTGCCGCCTGAAGCATAGCCGATGTCGGTAAATACCGAAACATTTGCATACATTGCGTCGGTCCTGAGCTGCGACGCGTCGATGGCCCTTACGTTTCCATCCGGGCCGGCAAGATATATGAGCTTGTCGTCGGTAAACCTGTACGTACGGCTGTTGACCCTGATCCTGTCCTTATCGACAGCCTGTATCATATTGGACTGGGTATCGGGATTTCTGACCTCGAGCAGATTGTTTACCGAATTGCCGGATATGCTGACTCTCACTACCGAGCCCACGCTGATACCGTGATCATTGCCGGTCGAAGTATATGTATAATCCTTTCCGTTGATAACAATGGTAAAAGTGTATGCAGTCGAGTCGGTAGAGGTAAGGGTATTGGTTCTGACCGACTTGACGACGCCCATTTGATATGATTTTCCGGATATATTGTCGAGCAGTATCAAATTTACATCTTCAAAATCGCCTGTTTTGTTCAAAAACAGAGTCGTACCCGATTGCAGCCTGCCGGAGGGCAAGTCGGACCAGCCCAGTACCTCGGCCTGCGCATCCAGCTGATCATCGTTGGACAGGAAATTAAATATTTTAACATTGCCTGCAATATCGTTTCCGTAGATATCGCCACCGGAATATATCTTTCTGCTATCCTTATTGATATCGACTTCACCGGGCGTTGTGTAATTCAATTCCGTCAGGGATACCGATTTATCCGAATTTTTAGCGAAGGCAACTAGCTTCCCCTTCAGCGCCACAGGGCTCGTATTGCAGTCGAAGGTGTTGACCGAGCCGTTCGACATCAGCAGCTTCACCGTATACCTTGTGATCCCGTAATCATTGCTGTCGACAGACTTGTAGCTGGTATAATTCATGACGAATGCAAAGCTTGAATTGTCGGAATACAGGGCTTCCTGCACATCGACGACCTTGCCGTCACAGCCGAGCAGCAGCGTCACTCCGTCGTCAAGGCTGAACGAGTTGGTTCCGGTGAGCTTGGAAGTGTCGAAGTTCTTGTCGAGATCGTATGCCTTTCCGTCGACTTCAACCTTTGTCGGGGCATTTTTGTCAGGCAGTATGCCTGTGAGAGTCCCCGAGATCTTATTGTCTATTACAAGTACGTATTTGTTTTTGCCGGATTTGTCAGACACCTGGTATAAAATGTTGAAATCCTGTATATCGCCCGGTCTTATAGCCTCTCCGTTGGTTACGGCGGCCGGGTTCGTACTGTTGTCCACTGAATTTCTTACTATATTGAGTTTACCGCTAAGGTCGATACCGCCAAGCTTTGAATTGGCTACATCGGCCTTATAATACACAACTGGCTTGCTATAGACCGTATACATGCCGGAAGCGGTAAGCCCGGAAGCCTCGGCCAGCGTCTTTGCCTCAGTCTGGGCGTTTGCCGCTTTTACCTCCGTATCGAGCAGCACATCGAGCAACTGTGCCATGACGCCTCTTTGCACCTTCGAGTCGGCTGTCGGTGAACCGTTGACCGCAAGACCCAGCACCTTCGCCTTCTCAATGTAGTTCTTGGGCCACGTACCGGGTATATCGGCGTCGGTATAACCGAGTACTCTGATCATGGCAGTGACAGCCTGTGCGTATGTAATGCCGTCCTTAGGATGGAATTTACCGTCGGCGAGTCCCGCCATGTAACCTTTGCTCAGGCAAAGATTGATATAACCGTTATTCTGACCGTTTGCAGGCACGTCGGGAAATATGGTCGAGCCCTTCATGGAATCCGCGGTATGGCTGAGTCCTGCCGTCATTACGATCAGCTTGGCAAACTGCTCGCGGGTCGTTATATCGTTAGGTTTGAAAGCATTATTAGCCGTATCGTCCATCAAACCGAGTGAAGTTACGCGTGCGACGGCTCCGTAATACGGCGAGGTCTGCGGCACATCGCTGCTCGCCGCCAGAGCCGTGCCCGATAAAGCCAGTATTGAAAGGGCGATCAGTAAAGCCAGGAATTTTTTCATTGTAAAACCTCCTAAACATTCTCCATTAATCAAGAATCACTGTATTTTCATTCAGTAACCGCAAATCATTCAAACCGCAGAGCATCTATCGGGTTGAGGTTGGACGCCTTTACCGCGGGAAACATGCCGAACGCCACGCCTGTAAGCAGCGAGATACCGAAGGACAACGCCATCCAGAAGGATGAATAGGCTTCCGGTACAATGTTCAACCCGCCGAAAATGAATTTAATGATACAGACTCCGAATAATATTCCTATCAATCCTCCAAGGCCCGTTATCATGACGGCTTCTATCAGAAACTGTATCAATATGTTCCTTTTCTTGGCTCCTATGGCCTTTCTGATACCGATCTCGCGGGTTCTTTCCGTAACTGATACAAGCATAATATTCATTATACCGATACCTCCTACGACCAATGATATCGCCGCAATCCCTCCGAGCATCGCCATCATCATTCCGGTAATCTGGTCGAGCGTATCGAGCATCTGCTGTGAGTTTGTGACGTTGTAGGCATCTTCATTTTTGTAGATGTCCAGCAGAAACGCTTTGATTTTTTCGACTACGCTATCCATATCTGCCGAATCCTGAGCCTTAAACGAAAAATTTCTTATAGCCGTGTTTCTCCCGAGTCTCTGCGCTACAGTGACGGGTATTACTATGAAGTCGTCCCCCGTGTTGGCCTCGCCTGTTTCCATTTGCGTAAGTACGCCAACTACTGTAAAGATATTGCCGTTAAGCTTGAGCTTCTGTCCGAGTGGATCCTGTCCGGGGAAAAGCGCATTGACAACAGCAGTTCCGATAACCGCCACCTTGGACCTGTTGTTCAGATCGCTGTCTATCAGGAACCTTCCCGATGAGACGGGCCTGCTGTTGATATCTTCATAGTCCGGCGACGTACCCATGACGCTGGTCGTGTTCATCGTTTTCGAGGCCATTTTGACAGTTACACCGGAAACGCTCATCTGAGGCGCTACTCCGCTGATGATACTGCTGTTTTCGTCTGCAAAGGTTTTCATCTGTTCGTAGGAAACATTTCTGTTGCTGCCTCTGCCCATTATGTTGACACGTATAAGATTGGTGCCCATACTGGAAATCGAATCCGTAATGTTTTTCGTAGTGCCCTGCGCAAAGCCCACTGCGGCAATTACCGCTCCAACGCCGATGATGACGCCGAGCATCGTCAGCATCGAGCGTCCTTTGTTTGACAGTATACTCTTGACCGCCATCTTGAATGCTTCCATCAAACCCAATCAACCCACCTCCCTGTTTTCGGATATCTGGCCGTCGATTATGCGTACGACCCTGCCTGCCTGTTCGGCGATATGGTTGTCATGGGTAATCAGTATTATCGAGTTTCCCTTGCCGTGAAGGTCATGTATTATCTTCATTATTTCCATACCCGATTTCGAATCGAGGTTTCCGGTCGGTTCATCGGCAAGCAGTATGGGAGGATTGCTGACCAGCGCGCGTGCAATAGCCACCCTTTGCTGCTGACCTCCGGATAGCTCGTTGGGGGTGTGCTTTATCCTATCGCCCAGGCCGACGGCTTCCAGCGCCTCTACCGATCTGCGGTATCTTTCCCTTTGACCGATACCCTGATATACAAGCGGCAGTTCGACATTTTCAACCGCGTTCAGCTTTTTCAGGAGATTGAAGCCCTGAAATATGAAGCCTATCTTTGTATTTCTTATGTCGGCCAGCTCGTTGTCCTTCATATTACTGATTTCCCTGCCGGCTAACGTATAACTGCCGGATGTCGGTACGTCAAGGCAGCCCAATATGTTCATGAGCGTCGACTTGCCCGAACCGGACGGACCGACGATCGCCACAAACTCGTGCTCAGCCACATGGAGCGATACGTCCGACAGGGCGTTTACGCTGGTTTCTCCCATTTCATATGTCTTGAATATATTTTTAAGTGTTATCATATTTATCCTCCAAATCTGCGGTATGGCAATCAATTTATCAGCCGGGGAAAGCCTGCCTTGCTACCTGCATACCGCCGCCCTGGAAGGTCCCGCCCATGATGCCGGTCCTCCTGTTGTTCTGTCCGTTGCCGTTACCTGAATTTGAAGAAGATGCCGTGACTTTGGGCAGTACGACCACCTGTCCCTCCGATAAGCCGCCGACTATCTCGATGTATGTATCGTTTCTGGTACCGGTCTGAACCTCGGTCAGCACTGCGCCCACATAATAGGAATTTGCATTTTGCCTGAAGGATCTGCCGGACGCGCCTGCCGCCGTTCCTGAAGCTTTAGCTCCGGAGGCCTTCCCTGCAGCATTCGGCTTTATGGCAGCTCCCGAAGTGTCTGCCCCTGTCGCCGCACCCGGGTTACTGGCTCCTATTGCCGCTCCGCTGGTATTCCCGCCCCTGAATGAGCGCCTGATGCCCGAACCGCTTGTCGATCCAGTCCCATTACGCCAATTCTGGCCGTTACCACCCGACTGGGCGTTCTGGCCGTTACCACCCGACTGGGCGTTTTGGCCGGACTGGCCGGAGGGGTTTCCCTGTCCGGATTGGCCGTTACGCCAATTCTGACCGGAGGAGTTTTCCTTACCCGACTGATTGTTCTGACCTGTCTTTCCAGTCTGGTTGCTGTCCGTACCTTTTACATAAACGAAGCTTCTGCCTCCGATTTCAGTTACCGCTTCAAGAGGTATCATCAGAACATCCTGCTTATTGCTTACAAGTATTTCGGCGTCTATATTCATACCGGTCTTGAGCTTACCCGCCGCGTTATCGTCGACAGTTACAGTTACCGGATACGTAGTGACGCCGTTGCTGGTGTCGCCCTCCATAGCGATTTTGGTGACTTTCCCCGTAAGCGGAGCCGTTTTTGTATCGCTCAGCGCTTCCGCCGTTATATTTACAGCCTGACCTGCGGCGATTTTAGATATGTCAAGCTCATCGATCGAAATGGAGAACTGCAGATGATTCATATCCGAATCCACTGCGAGCAGCTCGCCCTGTTTTACCGTATCACCTGCATTTGCTGTACTCATGCTTGTTATCGTACCGTCGAACGGAGCCGTGATCGTGTAATAATCGAGCTGTTTTTGTTGTATCTCCAGCTGGGATTTGAGACTTTCCATTTTTATATTGTTCGTGGATGAAGTCAGAAGCAGGTCTTCATTTTCAAGCTTTACGAGCACATCTCCCGAATTGACGAATTCGTTCTCTCTTACGTTTATGCTTGTAACAGTTCCCCCGGCGTCGCTTCTGAGTATCTTTTTGTTTTTATATGTAAGACTTGCGCTTTCGACACTGTCCAAAGCAGTTCCGTCAGCCTTGAGTTCGGCGTTCGCTTTCATTCCCTCGGTGAGCGAACCGGGATTCCTTATCGAGATTTCGACATTGTACAATTCCCCGCCGGACGCGGTAGTATAAGGCTTGCTGCTCCTGTACGCCACCGTGCCCTCCACGGAAAGCATAAGGTCGGGAATGTACACTGTGGCTTTCTGGCCTACCGCTATGTTTTTAGCCGAATTACCGCTGAAAGGCAGCGTTACGCTAAGCGACGAAACATCCGTCAAAGTCATCAGCGTGCCGCCTTTGTTGACATTGTCGCCCTCCTTCACGCCGATGTCGGTCACCTGACCGCCGAACGGCGCGTTGACATTCAGGCCGCTTACATTGCCGGCAGTGCTGTCGAGTGTCAGCTGCATCTGCGCAATCTGATTCTGCGTGTTCTCAATACTCATAAGCGCGTCGGTATTGTCGAGTACGAACAACACATCCCCCTTTTTGACCTGGTCGCCTTCCTTGCAGTTTATCTGCTGCAGCGTCGCAGTCACCTTCGGCGACAGTTCGCTCCTGTTTGCTGATTCTACCGGCGCCGACCCCGCGATACTATCTACCAGCTGACCTCTCGTCACTACTGCCGTCCTTTGTTCAACGGCATTATTTGTGTTCTGTCTTCTGATACGCAGGAATATTAATACGCCTCCGACGACAATTATGACCGCAAGGCAAATTGCAATTACTTTGAAGGCCTTTCCCCTGAAAAAACTGATCCGGTTTATACCGGGTACCACTGTGCCCATTCAGTTACCTCCCAAAAGCTTTTTCTTAATTTTTGCATGAAAAGCTTAAACGCTCCTTAAATATTGGCAGCTAACTGGTAATAAACAGGCATTTAATTGTTAATTTTCTGTAAACAAAGAGACTTGCGGCTAAAAAGTGAAGTGTTCCCTGATGAGAGCCTTGGTTTTGCTGCGGTCATATATATAGTACCACACTCCGTTTATGACCCTGCTGTCGCCCGGAATAACGATGGCTTCAACCTTGCTTCCCCTGATTTTAGGGATATCGGTAATGTAGTAGGAAACATCCTCCAGGGTTATGTTGGTTTTCATATAACTGCTGAGTATACCGAAGAGTTCGTCCACCTTTGAAATGTACCTGAGTTTCAGCTTCTGGTCTATAAATGCGTTGAGGAAATCCTGCTGCATTTTGATCCTTCCGATGTCCCCTTCGAGGTAACCCTGCCCTTTTACATTGCCTTTCCTGTATCGTACGAGCTGCTCCGATTTCTTGCCGTTCAACACCTGCAGCCCTTTCTTCAGATGGATGTGGAGATTCTGGGTGGGGTCGTCATAATTCATCCTGAAAGGGACATAGAATTCCACTCCGCCGAATACATCGATTATTTTTCTGAAGCCCTCGAAATCCAATGTAATGTAATAATGCACGGGAAGCCCCGTAATCTGCGATATTTTTTTGGCAACCAGCCTTTCTCCGCCTTTGGAATAAACAGCGTTTATCTTGCAATAGCTGCCGTTCACTACTACCCTTGTATCCCGCGCGACCGACAGAAGGTTTATCTTCTGCGCTGCGGGGTCATATTGGAATAAAAGAATCACATCACATCGCGTTTTATCCCTGTCCAAGCCGAGCACCATCAGATTGACAAGTTCCCGATCTTCGTTCCTGCTTTCTCCGACAGCGTCGTAGCCGGGATTTTCAGTATATTCTTCCTGCAGATATTGCCCCGAAGAATCCGGACCGTTTGGCCATTGAGCCCTCATTCCCATATCCAGCCTAATCGGCTCCGAAATGTCACTTATAGGCTTGGGCGACGGTCTTTGCCTGGTGGTCCGGGGAGACAACAGCATATACAGACCGTTGGCAAACATGGCTATCAGCAGTGCGGCACAGATGGAAAAAAGCAACCCGGTCCTCTTCATACTTTACCTCAAGGCAATGCAACATATAATGATTTTTTTAGTATATGTCCCGATGCTTTTTTCATTCAATGAAACGCAGGGACGATTCTTTTGTTTCGCTTTGATTTTTTCTGAGGCAGCAGGCAGAGTTGGTTCGAAATTTTTATAAATTCCGAACTATCGGGAAAATGGTAACTGCAACAAATGCATATTTCCTTCGCATGGATAAACATGGTATCATGGAAGCAGGTTCCGCTGGTTATGAAATGCAAACTAAGATTTTTTATTACTCTTATCTATAAACTGAAAATTGAAGTGTTGATTACTCATAAAATCTAAATTATTTTTTAGGAGAACAATCTGTGAAAAAGATTATTGGAGTCATTGCTATACTTTTATTAATAATAGTAACTGGTTTGCTATTTTTAAATACTGGGAGCAAAATAACAAGTGTTATGATATCGGATTACTCAATATCCGAAGATGGTGATATCATGACACTAAAAGTTGGCGTAGCAAGCAGTATGGGGTATATAAGAACGCTTAAAGCGAGTGAAGAGGGAAATAAAAAGCTTATTACCTTTTATTCAACATACGGATTGAATAGTAATATTGGTGCTAAAAACGAATTTCAAGTTAATTTACAACCATCCTGCGATGAAATTTATTTTTACAGTGAAAATGGTGAATACAAGTTGAAGCTGCAAAAAAACAGCGAAACAAATGAATGGGAAAGAGTTAAGTAGCGACCGGCCGATGCTGCGCCGGAGGCGGCTGAACAATATGGAGCAGAAGTCTTTGGCAGCAGAACAATACGGAGCAGGAGCCCTTGATCGCATGAAACTTCATACCGCATCCACACAGGCCACTGCCCCGTCTTTATTCGTACCGAATGTCTAGTTTTCGCATCCGCGTTGATGCCGGTGCAATCTAACACCGGCAAAGTAGAATACCTAATGAATTTTTACAGCTTCAGCCTCGATTTGAAGCGTTCGACTGCCCTTTCGGTATTTTCTCTGCTTCCGAAGGCGGTAAGCCTGAAATAGCCCTGCCCGCTTGGCCCGAAACCGGAGCCGGGAGTCCCAAGTATATTTGCCTCACTGAGGAGCTTGTCGAAGAACGCCCAGGAATCCATGCCGTTGGGCGTCTTCAGCCAGATATACGGCGCGTTGACTCCTCCGTAAACCTGCAAGCCCAGGTCCTGAAGCCCTTTTCGGATTATGGAGGCGTTATTCATGTAATAATCGATGACCGCCCTGGTCTGCTTCTTTCCTTCATTGCTGTATATTGCCTCCGCGGCTCTCTGAATGACATATGCCACTCCGTTGAATTTGGTGGTCTGCCTTCTGTACCAGAGCTTGTTGAGCGAAACCGGTTCGCCCTTCGCGTTCTGGGCCATCAGCGCCTTCGGTATCACCGTAAACGCGCAGCGCGTTCCAGTAAACCCTGCCGTTTTGGAAAAGCTTCTGAATTCGATTGCTACTTCCTTTGCCCCTTCAATTTCAAAAATGCTGTGCGGTACATCGGGCTCGCTTATGTAGGCTTCGTAAGCGGCGTCGTACAGTATGATGCTTCCGCTGGCCTTTGCAAAATCCACCCACTTCTTGAGCTGCGCCTTGGAAAGCGTTGTGCCTGTGGGATTGTTCGGATAGCAGAGGTATATCATATCGACCTTCTGCTTGGGAAGTTCAGGAGAGAAATTGTTCTCCGTCGTACACGGCATGTATACGACTTTGCTGAAACGTCCTGTAGCGCTGTCGTATTCCCCGGCCCTTCCGGCCATGATGTTGCTGTCGAGATAGACGGGGTATACGGGATCGGTCAGTGCGATAACGTTATCGGCGCCGAAGATCTCCTGTATATTGCCTGTGTCGCTCTTTGCACCGTCGCTTATGAACACTTCATCGATATCTATCGATACGCCCCTCGGCTTGTAGTCATTTTCGATAATCGCCTTGATAAGGAATTCGTAGCCGTAACCATCCGGACCATACCCTCTGAAGGTATTTTCTGCGCCCATCTCATCAACGGCTTTATGCAGGCCCTTTATTACTTCCGGCTGCAAAGGCTGTGTCACATCTCCTATTCCGAGCTTTATAACGTCGACTTCGGGATGCGCTTTCATGTAACTATCCCTTCTTTTTGCAACCTCCGCAAAAAGATAATTGCCGGGTAATTTCAAGTAATTTTCATTTACAAATGCCATAACATTTCTTCTCCTTCATTTGCGCTTCTATATTTTTGACGGGGCAGAAAATCATTCCCCATTCCGTCTGCTTATTTGCAGGATTTAATGCATTTATATTTCAACTTCGCCACTGAATACCGTGACAGCCGGTCCGGTCATATAAACGTGGTTATCCTCGACGCTCCATTCGATCAGAAGCTCTCCGCCCAAAAGTTTTACCGTGACACTTCTTTCGCACAAACCGTTGAGGATTGAAGCAACGGCGACCGCACAAGCTCCTGTGCCGCAGGCGAGAGTTTCTCCCGCGCCTCTTTCCCATACTCTCATTTTCAGAGTCTTCCTGTCAAGCACCTCGACAAATTCGCTGTTGATCCTTTTGGGATAAAGCTCGCAAACTTCCATCGAAGGCCCGTAAACCTCCAGCGGGAAGCTTTCAACGCTGTCGACGTACGATATGGCATGGGGATTGCCCATGGAAACGCAGGTCACGTTGAACGTCCTGTCCTTTATCGTAACAGGTTCAGAAATAAACCGCGGCTTGGCGCTTACAACAGGTATGTCCGCAGGCGTGAGGACAGGTTCGCCCATGTCTATCCTTACAAGCGACACCTTTCCGCCGGTCACTGTGAATTCGAGCACCTTGATCCCCGCAAGCGTTTCAAGCGTAACCGTTTCCTTGTCCGTCAGCCCGTGATCATAAACGTATTTTCCGACGCATCTGCTTCCGTTGCCGCACATTTCAGCTTCGGATCCGTCCGAGTTGAACATCCTCATTCTGAAGTCCGCAACCTTTGAGGGCATTATGAGTATCAGACCGTCGGAGCCAATGCCGAAATGCCTGTCGCTCAAGCGTTTCGCGAGCTCTGAGGGATTCTCCGGACAACTGTCCATGCAGTTGACATATATATAATCATTGCCAAGTCCCTGCATTTTTGTGAATTTCAATGTCTCCATTTTTGCAACCTCCGACATGAAATCTTGCAAATATTATAACATAAATTTGCCGCATAACAACTCTTATTTGTAAAATATCCCGCTACTATACATTACGTTTGTTTATCTTTATTGTGATCGCACTGTGTATTATATATAATGATATGGAAAATACTACTTCCTGAATGGAGGGATGGTTTTGGGCGAAGTAATCATCACAAAGACCGAATATAAAGGCTGGAAAAACTGTATCGAGATCTCGAACGGCATCGTTGATCTGGTTGCGACGACCGATATAGGACCGAGGATTATTCGTTACGGCTTTACAGGAAAGGAAAATGAGTTCGTCGAATTCGAGGAGCACCTCGGTTTGACAGGCGGAAACGATTACAGGATATACGGTGGCCACAGGCTCTGGCACAGTCCCGAGCATCCTGTCCGCACATACCAGCCCGACAATACAAAGGTCGGCTGGAGGAAGAAGAAATACGGCATTGTTCTCACACAGGACGTTGAACCGGCGACTATGATCAGAAAGGAAATGGAAGTTTTATTGGATCCTGACAGTACGAGCGTCATGGTGCAGCATAAGCTTACCAATACCGGCATGTGGGACGTGGAGCTCTCGGCCTGGGCAATTTCGATGATGGCTGCGGGAGGGGCGAGCGTCATACCTCTCAACACCAGCGAGACTGGCCTGCTGCCCAACGGAAGCATCTCGCTGTGGCCGTATACGAAAATGAACGATAAACGCGTTCACTGGGGCGAGAAGTATGTTATACTGTCCCAGAGTGAAAAAGCTTCTTCGTCATTCAAGATCGGACTTCCGAATGAATCAGGCTGGTCTGCCTACGCAAACCACGGCCACCTTTTTGTGCTCAAGTTCGAACATGAAGCTGAAATGGAATATCCAGACAACAATTGCTCATATGAGACCTACACGAACGCCAGGTTCCTGGAAATGGAATCCTTGAGTCCGTTTTCACTGCTCGGACCGGAAGAGACCGTGATCCATACCGAAAACTGGGCTCTTTATGATAACGTGGATAAACCGAAAAACGAAAAAGATGTAGAAGCGGACATTATTCCGCTGATTGCGAAATAGGAGAGCCATGGGCATACGTTTGAGCGATAGCGCAGTAATGGAAAAGATAAGAAAGACCAAATATCTGTCCAGGTACCTCACACCCGAGACGATGGGTCAGATACTACGTTATCTCGTGACGGGGTTCAGCAGCGCGGCCATCGAGTTCACGCTGCTTTACCTTTTCAAGGACGTAGCCCGGCAGACCGTTGTTGTATCGAACACGATCGCACTGTCCATCGTCTTCTGGTTCAATTTCCTCATGAACAGGCTATGGTCGTTCAAGTCGAAAATGAAGCTAAGCCGGCAGCTTCCCATGTATCTGGTGCTGTACCTGGTCAACCTCGGCGCGTCCGACCTAATAATGTACCTGCTGACCGGTTGGCTGTCCATGCAGTACATGCTCGCGAAGGTTTTCGCGATAGGCGCGGTGGTCAGTTGGAACTTTGTCATATACAAGAAAGTGATTTATAAATAGGTAGGAAATCGTCAGGATAATCATATTATTTTCCCTCAAACGCAAAAAATTCTCTCCAAAAACGCTGAAAAGCCTTGCTACGCAAGGCTTTTCAGACAAATCATGGTGGAGGGGGATGGATTCGAACCATCGAAGTCAGAGACAACAGATTTACAGTCTGCCCCCTTTGGCCGCTCGGGAACCCCTCCGTATCATGCGTCAGGCTTTTTTCAACCGACGCATGTTATATATTACATTACACCCTATAGCTTTGTCAAGTATATTCCGTATTATTTGCCACAGGCTTTTACCGACGTAAAAATAGTATAATACACTTGCAGCCTTCATATTTATTTTATTCGTTTATGAGAACTCTATTCGGGCGGTTTCCTTTAAGCTATCCCCCTTTATTTCAGTAGCGGCTGCATTATCGGTGTCCTGCGTATTTTCGGCCGGCAATTTCACTATGAATGTGCTTCCCTTACCTTCGCAGCTTTTGAGGGTGATCTCGCCTTTCATGGACGTCACCAGCTGTTTTACGAGAGAAAGGCCGATACCCGCGCCTTCGGACGGGCGCGTCAGGTCGTTGCTGACCTGACTGTATCGTTTGAAAAGCTCCTTCTGTTTTTCCCGCGGGATACCAACGCCTTCGTCACGTACTTTTAAATAGACCTTTCCGTTTTTTGAGGCTATGCCGACATAGATAGACTTGCCCGGGGGCGTGAATTTGACCGCATTGGAAAGCAGATTCAGCAGAATGCGTTCATATTTGGTCTGATCGAGAATTGCGTAAATTGTCTTACAGCGTGATGTAAAATGGATTTCAAGGCCTTTTTGTCTTGCATAAACAAGTACCGAATCCACTATATTCCTGGTCAGCGAAATGACCTCTGTTTTTATGCTGTAAGTCTTTAGAAACCCCGCTTCCGCCCTGTTCAGATCCAGTATGTTGTTCATCAGCCTCAGAAGTCTGTAGGAATTCTGCCTGATGCTGTTCAGGTATTTTTCGGCCTTCTGCGACAATTCGTCCCTGCAGGTAAATTCAAGAGCCTGGATAGCCGAATTGATGACAGTCAAAGGCGTCCTGAATTCATGCGATATAAACGAAAGGAAAGCTTCGTTTTCCTGCATTTTCAGCTTTAGTACGTCCGCCCTGTACCTTTCAGCCTCCAGTTCCTGATCGAGCTGCTTCTTCTGTTCCACTATCGCCAGAAAGTTCCTCGCCTTGTCCGTCGCATCCCTCCAGTTCATAATATGGAGGTAAGGCCTGCCTGTTTTATCCGAAAGAGAAGTTCCGGTAATAGTCAGATACTTCGTATTGTCGTTTCGTACCATCATTACGTCCTCTTCCAGAATACTTTCACCTCTAAGCATTCTGCAAAGAGGCATTTCTTCGTAAGTGAGCCTTTTACCCCGTATGTCGTAAAAGCTGGCGGCGTCGTAGATATCTTCCGGCGTCTCTATCTTATGATCTCCGAAATATCCTCCGGACACCTGATTCTTAAGGTATAATTCACCGTTCCTGAAAATGAAGACCGCATCGCTGAGATTATCTATTATTGCTTCCAGTTCTTCCTTCTCCAGCTGGATCGTCCGTGCAGCCATTTCGGCCTTCTCCCTGTTTTTGACGCTTTCAGTGACATCCATCAGTATCGACAGTATATACCGGATTTCACCGTCCGCCTCTACCGGCGAAAGTATGTTGTTGAAATATTTCACCCCACCGTTTTTCATATCCATTTTGAATTCATGCAGATAGCTTGCCGCCTGTGTTTCAATGAAACAATCCAGATTTCTTTTATTGAGGAAATTACTCCAGGGCCCGTCTATTTCGCTAAGGGGCTTTCCGACTATCTGATCCATCCTGTTATATGGCTCGTTCAAATAGTCTATATGCTTTGGGTTGGTTTTAAGCAGAACCAGCTCCGGTATGCTTATGACAGCTATACCCGCTATATTGGACTGAATCAGTTTTTCGATACATTCGAACCTTTCGTTGGCTCTCAGGATCAGTTCCTCATGATACCCGTCAGTACTACCGGTTTCCACGCATTATCCCTCCCTGGTATTCAAGCCCGACAATTGTATTGTATATGAAAAATATACTTTTTTCTATATATATTTACATTATTTGTGAACATAATCCATACATCATTTCGAAAGCTTTCTCTAATTTTCTAGGGCAATCTTGTAATTTGCGGATATTGAAAAAGATAATTATGGGTGTTACGATAATATTATGTACAATAGCATAGAAAAGGAGAATGATCATGAAGCTGGAGCAGAAAGCTTTCACGCTAAAAAATGGTTGGGATAGTAAAACCTCCTCTCTCGGCGGTAACGCACAGCTTGTTCTTGTATTCGGAGCGTTGGCTCTGTTCAAGGATCAGGACCTGCTGAATCAGGTAAAAACCATGTATCCCTGCGCAAGTCTTCTTGGTTGTTCAACGGCGGGCAGCATACAAGGAGCACAGGTATTGGAAGATTCCCTGTGCATAACGGCGATATATTTCGAGAAAAGCAAAATAAAGGGAGCCAGGATAAACCTTTCCGATACCGACGGCAGCCTGCACGCGGGAGAATTGCTCGCCCGCGCCATTCCTTACGGTTTGCCGGGCGAGGTTCCTGGAGCCGAAGATAAGCTGGCGCATGTACTCGTTTTATCCGAAGGTATGAACGTTAACGGAAGCGAACTGGTAAGGGGGCTGGCAAGCCAACTGCCGGAAAATGTCTCGATAACGGGAGGCATGTCCAGCGACAGTTCGAGTTTTCAGGAAACCCTTGTGTTGCTTGACAGTGAACCCGCTAGAGACACGGTGGCTATCGTCGGTTTGTACGGAAGCCATCTTCAGATCTCCTACAGCTCGCGCGGAGGCTGGGATCAGTTCGGCCCCGAAAGAAAGATAACGCGCTCCAAAGGAAACGTGCTTTATGAATTCGACGGCCAGCCCGCCCTGGCGCTGTATAAAAAATACCTGGGCGAGCTCGCGGCGGACTTGCCCGCTTCAGGCCTGCAGTTTCCGATAGGCATACATACAAGCGACAACGAGCCGATTATAGTACGTTCTCTTCATGGCATTGATGAAAATGACCAGAGTGTTTCATATGCGGGCGATATCCCCGAAGGAGCGAAAGCGCGGCTTATGAAAGCAAATATCGAGCGGCTGATAGCAGCTTCTTCAGAAGTAGCGCGAAAATGCATGGAAAATACCCATGCAGGCCCGCCGCAGCTTGCCTTCCTTGTCACCTGCTTTGGACGCATGCTCGTACTGCGTCAGAGGACCGAAGAAGAAGTGGAGGGCGTACATGAGGTTTTCGGCGGCAATACCATTATGACCGGCTTTTACTCCTATGGGGAATTTTCACCCTATGACGTCGGGTACAAATGCGCTCTTCACAATGAGACGATGACGATAACCACAATTTCGGAGGTTTGAGTATGAAGACGCTTCACAGTTTGTTAAAGCGTCAATTGAAAAAATATTTCGGAGACAATATTCCTGCCTCTGAAGAGTACACTGCATTTTTCAATGCCGTAAATGATGCATACTACGGCCTGGATGAAGATCGTCTGATCGTGGAACGTTCCCTCGAGCTGAGTTCACAGGAACTGATCGACTCCAATACCGAACTGAGGCAGGCTGAAGAGGAACTTAGGCTGTCACACCTCGAGCTTGAACAACGAGTCGAGGAACGAACCTCGGAACTAATCGAGGCAAACAACAGACTAACCTTCGAAATCGCCGAACGTCTTCAGGCACAGCAGGCTCTCATGGAATCGACCGAGGAGTTGCGTCAGGCCAAGGATGCCGCCGAGGCTGCAAACTCTGCAAAAAGCACTTTCCTGGCTAATATTACGCATGAGATACGAACTCCGATGAACGCTATCCTGGGGTTTTCCGAGTTGATGCTGCGCGATCAGAAACTCACTTCCGGCCAGCGGCGCAATCTCGGTATAATTAAAAAGAGCGGTGATCACCTGCTCAACCTGATCAATGAAGTTCTTGAAATGTCCAAGATAGAAGCCGGCAGGATCGAGCTGAATCCTATCAACTTTGACCTGTATACGCTTATATTCGATATAAAGGATATGTTCCAGCTCAGGGCAAAAAGCAAGGGTCTCAGGTTTACGGTAAGAGTGCCGGACGATCTGCCACACTTCATTCTGGCGGATAAAAACAAGTTGAAACAGATAATTATCAATCTGCTTGGCAATGCCATCAAATTCACAGAAAACGGCGAGATCACCCTGGAGTTCGAAATAAGCGGAGCCTGGCGTAATTCAGGTCAGTTGATAGCCGAAGTATCGGATACCGGCGCGGGAATCTCAGAGGACGACATCACCATATTGTTCGAAGCTTTCGAACAGGCTTCGAATGTACTGAACAAAAAGGAAGGCACCGGGCTTGGCCTGGCCATAAGCAGGGAATACGCCCGGTTGATGGGCGGGGACATCACTGTTGAAAGCCAGATAGGAAAAGGCAGCAAATTCAGGGTGGAGATACCGATAGTCGAAGTAAAAGCGTCTGCCCACCGTAACGAACCCGAACGCAGGCATGTCATAGGATTACAGCCCGGGCAGAGCGATATCCGGATTCTGATCGCGGATGATAACGGGGCTAACCGCGAACTGCTGGAAAACCTGCTGACGGATATCGGCTTTACCACAAAGACTGTGTCGAACGGCGAAGAAGCCCTTATCGAATATGAGCGATGGAAACCCCGGTTAATCGCCTTGGATATGCGCATGCCCGTAATAGACGGTTTTGAGGTAATCCGGACCATACGCGATAAAAACAGCGACCTTACAATCCCGATAATAGCAATAACCGCAAGCGCTTTCGAGGAGTTAAAGGAGGATATATACAGGGCAGGAGCCACCGAGTATATAAGAAAACCCTTCAACGAAAACGAAATATTTCAGACTATAAAAAAATGCCTGGATGTACGATATATATATGAGGACGCGAAAATTGCCGGTAAATCCGAAATATCGGACGAGGCTACGCTTAAGGCCATCTCCGATATCCCGGATACATTGGTGAGTAAAATGCTCCAGACAACATTGTCGGCCGACCTCGATCAATTGCTCGAGTACATAGTCCAGTTATCCGGTAAATGGCCTCAATTGGCGGCAAAGTTAAGAGATATGGCTGAGAATTACAAATACGACGAACTGGTTGCTGTTTTTCGCGGAAGGAGCCTTTAATGATGCCGGAACACTCTGCTTCGAAGTCCTTCAATATACTTATTGTAGATGATACGACAGCCAATCTTCAGATCCTGTCAAGCATACTGCGTGCGCAGGGTTACAAGGTCCGCCCCGTTCCCGGCGGCAAACTGGCACTGAAGGCTGTGGAAACGCAAGTCCCCGATCTTGTGCTTCTTGACATAATGATGCCCGATATAAACGGCTTCGAGGTTTGCAGGCAGCTCAAAAGCAATCCGGCCTATCGCGAAATACCCGTAATCTTCATAAGCGCGCTTACCCAGACCGATGAAAAGGTGGAAGCCTTCAACGCCGGAGGAGTGGATTACGTTACCAAGCCCTTCAACCTCGAAGAGGTACAGGCAAGGGTTTCTACACATCTTAAGATCAGACAGCTCCAGCTGCAGCTGGAGGAGCAGAACCATAACCTGCAGTCACTTGTAATGGAGCAGGTAAAGGAACTGTGGGATTCCCAGATGGCTATGATTTTTGCCCTGGCCCGGCTGGCTGAATCCCGCGACATAGAGACAGGAAAACACCTCGAGAGAGTGCAGTCATTCTGCAAGCGTCTTTCACTGCAATTGCTGCAGGACGGCAGGTATCTCCCGGAAATAGACGAGGAGTTCCTGACGAACATCTATCATGCAAGTCCGCTTCATGATATAGGGAAGGTAAGCATTCCCGACTCCATAATGCTGAAACCCGCCAGGCTTACACCGTCTGAATTCGAGGTGATGAAAACGCATTCGGAGCTTGGAGCAAAAACACTGGAGGATGTTCTGGACCTTTACCCCGGGAATCCTTTCATCAAAATGGGCATCGATATCGCGAGATGCCATCACGAAAAATGGGACGGAACCGGTTACCCTAATGGGCTGAAAGGTTCAGCCATACCATTGGCGGCGAGGATCATGGCTATTGTGGACGTGTACGACGCACTGCGTTCGAAGCGCTGTTACAAGCAGGCTCTTTCGCATGAAGAAAGCTGCAGGATCATCACTGCCGGCAGGGATACCCATTTCGAACCAGCCTTGGTCGACGCCTTTCACAATTCAGCGGAAAGCTTCAATGACATCTGGAGCAGCAGTGTGATCTGAGGCTGCCGCTTCCTCGATACTTTTGTCTATTGCAAAGCGCAGTATTTTTTTTGAGGTGTTCTTTTTGAATTCCTCATTTCGTATCTTTACCATTTTTACGGCCTTGTACGAAACCATCCTGCCGTTTATATCCTTTATGCCGTTCTCGAAATATTCCCTGACGTCCTCAACGCCTCTTTCCTTCAGAGCATCAAAGTCCGGGAATATCTCGGCGACTATGACTTCCTTGCTCTTCTGAGCCTTACTTTCGCCGGCATATACGACGCATTCGTTTACGCCGAATATCCTTGATATCTCGGTTTCTATTTCCTCAGGATATACATTTTTACCGTTGCTTAGGATGATCAGATTTTTCAGTCTCCCGGTGATATATATCCAGCCTTCCTCATCGAGCTTGCCATAATCGCCCGTTCTGAAATAGCCTTCCTCGTCGAACACCGCCCTGGTGGCTTCGGGATCCTTGTAATAGCCAAGCATGACATTCGGGCCCTTTACACAGATCTCACCCTCCCCGTTTTCATCCGGGTCTTTTATTTTAACCAACTCGCCGATTATCGGAGTACCGACGCTCCCCTTCTTCTGGTACCTGTTCCTGTTGCACGAGATCAGCGGCGAACACTCCGTGATGCCGTAGCCGTTCAGTATGGTTATCCCGATGGCGTCAAAGGTGTCGATTATGTCCTGATTCAGGTTTGCGCCGCCGCAAATGACCATTTCCAGTTTGCCTCCGAAGGAGGCCAGAACGCTTTTGAAAAGTATGCGCCGCAGATCGATGCGGCATTTGCGTAGGATATTGCTGAGCTTTATCATTCGGCGAAGCATTTCTGCCTTTCCGCTCTTCTCAGCTCCCGCCCACAGCTTTTTGTAAAGGGTTTCCACGAATAGTGGAACAAGCACCAGATGGGTCGGCTGCTGTTCCCTGATTTCGTCGGCTATATATTTCAAGCCGCTTGAAATATATATGGACGAGCCCTGCGAATAATGGCCTACGAAATTCACGGTAGAACCGAAGGTATGGTGCGGCGGAAGCACATTCATCGTTTTGGGGGTTATGGCAAAGTTGTACATGCCCTGGGTCATGTCAGAGACGATATTTTTCTGGGAAAGCATTACGCCTTTGCCCTTTCCCGTCGTACCTGAAGTAAATACGATGGTGGCGAGGCGCTCAGGATCGATTATATAATCGTAATAGGAATTATCGCCGCTTTCGAAACGTTCCCCGCCCCTTGCCGCAATATCGGACAATCTCACCGCGTCCGCCATCTTCGGTTCCCCAATGCAAATGCAGGTTTTGAGGCCGGGTACCTTTTCCCTGACCGACTCGATTTTATTCTCTATCGCCGCGCTATAAAATACAAATTCACACTCCGCAATATTCAGTATGCCTGCGATCTCATCCGGAGGCAGCTCCCTGTCGACAGGCACCACGATGGAACCTATGGACATAAGGCAGAAATATGAGCAGACCCATTCATAGGAGCTCTCGCCTATCAGTGCGACGTGTTTGTCGCGGCAGCCAAGAAAGATCAGCTCGGTTCCCATATCTCGTATGTGGTCCCTTGCCTGCACATATGTAACATCCACTGTTTCCTTGTCGTGCGGATTCTTTTTATAGGAAATAGCAATCCTGTCCGGGTACTTTTTTGCCACATTTTCAGTCATGATCCTGAAATCTTCAAAGATAGTCGTTTCATATAACGGATAATTTTTATTTGCCATGTTGACCACTCGCTCCTTATCGACCATGAATTTTGGATACTTCAACAATGCCCGGAATGATTCGAATGGTAAAGACTCTACATAATCAATATTAATATTAATTGTAAATAATATCAATATCACACAAATAACGAACAAGAAATTTATAAATGTGTAAGATAATAACATGAATGTCCAATAACAACCCGATCAAGAATTGCGATAGCTCCCCTTGTAGGCGGAAGGGGTTATTCCGTATCTCTTCCTGAAGAGTCGGCTGAAGTAGCGGTAATCATTGAAACCGGCTTCTCCCGCAACCTCGCCTATACTTTTACCGGGACTATGGATAAGAAGCTGGGCCGCCCATTCCAACCTCATGATATTGACATGCTCTATGGGGGAAGCATTGAAATGCTTTCTGAAGTATTGTGTAAAGTAATTTGGATGCAGATGCACTGTTTCCGCCATCTGTTTGAGTGTGATGTTCGAGAGCATATTGCGTATTATGTAATTATTAATTCGCGTGATAAAATCATCGGTTCTATCGGGCAATATACTGGTATAATCCACGTTGCTCATGAATATTCCAAGGATCTCCAGCAAGGCTGACTTTTCAGCAAGAGCGCTCAGCGGATTTCTTGAGATATCGGAGTCGACCAGCTTCCTGAAAACCGGCTCAAGTGCTTCCCTGGGCGCCTTGCATCTGGCTCCGCTCCTTGAATAGGTGAGCTTTCTCCCCTCGTTCAATGAAATATCAAAATGGCACCAGTATTTATATACAGGCTTTTCCGGATTATGAAAGTAAGTGTGCCTGGTATCGGCAGGAATCAGAAACAGCTCGCCCGGTTCCGGATGATATTCATCGCCATCGATAATAAGCGTTCCTTCCCCGCCCAGAAAATAGTAAAACTTGTTGTACCCGTAGATACAGTCCGTCTCTCCCCAATCCGGATCACAGACAGTCAAACGGCTTACCAGGTTTTTTACGGCTATGTTTTCAAAAATGTTTCCGATATTTTGAAGCATGACAGCAATTTCACTCCTGCCGGTATAATAACATAATAAAGCAACAATGTTAATATCGTTCACATACATCTTAATTTAAACCTTTTTCCCCCAAAACCCATGATGCTATAATTTATAACGTAATCATCCATTACCCGGGTCTTGGAACAAATCAGGAAATAAAGGAGGATTAATTCAATGGCAATGGAAATCAAGAATGGCCCCTTCGAGCCTACCATGGAATCTTTGAGAAAGTATGAATGTCCGGACTGGTTCAGGGATGCGAAACTGGGAATCTGGTCACACTGGGGGGCGCAATCCGTTCCAATGTACGGTGACTGGTATGCCCGCGGTATGTACTTTGAAGGCCATGAGCAGTATCTTTATCATATACGCCATTATGGGCACCCGTCCAGATTCGGCTACAAGGATCTCGTTCAACTCTGGGAAGCGGAAAACTTCGACCCGGAAGGCCTCATGGACATGTATGCAGCCGCGGGCGCCAAGTATTTCGTGTCACAGGCAATGCATCATGACCATTTCTTCAATTATGCTTCAAAAATTCATCGCTGGAATTCAGTAGATATAGGCCCGCATAAGGACATCGTTGGTCTCTGGAAAGCAGCCGCCGAAAAAAGAGGGCTTCCCTTCGGCATAACCGAGCACCTTGGAGCAACCTTCAGCTGGTATCGTGTCAACAAGGGGTGCGATAAGGTAGGTCCATACGCAGGCGTGCCTTATGACGGAAGCGATCCTCGATACGAAGACCTTTACCTGCCGAACCGCGAGCATTATGATCCGGATAAAAAATTCTGGGATCTGGAGCCATGGTACAGTCCAAACAAATGGTGGCATCAGAGGTGGTTTGACGTGATTAAGGAGGTCATCGATCTTTACCAGCCCGATTTACTTTATTCGGACGGTGCATTGCCTTTCGGGGACAATATGTTCGAGGCTGGCCTGCACGCGGTTGCCCATCTGTACAATACCAGCGCTGCCAATCACGGAGGCAAAAACATTGCCGTGTATAACCAGAAGGACAGGCGCCAGGAGATATACTCGGTTGGAATCCTAGATATCGAGAGGAGCCAGGAGTCCGATATAAAGCCTGATCCGTGGCAGACGGACACCTGCGTGGGCAGCTGGTTCTACGACGTCCGCGCAGTTTATAAAAAGCCCGGACATATCATCGAGATGCTTGTGGATATCATCTCTAAGAACGGCAATCTACTGCTGAACATACCGCAGAAGCCTGACGGAACGCTTGATGACGAGTGCACCCACATAGTAAGGGAAATGGCAAAATGGAACAAGGTATGCCAGGAGGGCGTTTATGGAACCAGGCCCTTCCGCGTATCGGGAGAAGGTCCGGCAAGAGTTCATATCGAAGGCTTCAAGGAAGATGCGGTAGCCTGGACCAGCTCGGACTTCCGGTTTACCGTTAAAGGCAAAACAATCTACGCCTTTCAGATGAGGTGGCCGGAAAACAACAGGGCGGTTATCAAATCACTGACTCCTGCCGACAAGGTCAAGGCTGTCAGGTTGCTCGGAGTTGGGAATGTACCATTTGAACAGCCTTATGGAACACTTGTCGTGAAGCTGCCCGATGCAAAACCGACGGAATACGTCAATTGCCTTGCAATAGAGTTGGAATAGTCTGCGGCAGCGGCTGTACGAATACGTCTTTACCGCATAAGGGATGAATCCTGAGAGTATCTGCGGCCGACGGAATTCCATATCATTTTTGACGCGATGTAAAGGACAAATTTATAGGGACATATCTGCAAAGCTGAATTGCGCAGATATGTCCCCAGGTACAGTACGGGACTTTTTAATACTCTTTGCGAACCCTGCGGATGCTTTCCCATCGCAAGGCGACCGATTTGACCAACTTCTCCGCAGTATCGCGGTTCAGCGGCATAACCCTCCCATGATATATGTAGTAGATCAAATACGAGTGGAGGACTTCATACCCGCCCTTGTCGTACTCCTCTGCCGTCGGGAGATAGCCGCCGCAGCCGTTTGTGTAACCGCCGAAATAAATGAGCTCGTCTTTGCAGGCTTCGGCGACCTCTACCGCAAGCTCGCACATTATCTCGCTCGCCACTCCGCAAAAACACCCGTCGTTTAGTACGAAATACTGAATTTCCGTCTGCGTTCCCTGCTGCCGTATGCCTTCCGCATTCAGGCGCGCGACCTCCCCGAGCCAGTTCGTGCCGTCGATATGGTTTATTCTCATGGCCTCCTCGGCAATGGCCTGTGCCCGTTCCATCGACGGAACATCGGCATGGAAAGTATCTGTTTGAGAAAACATGGACAAACTTTTTATGCCAGCGGGCTTGATGCCATCGATGCAGGCCGATACGGCGTTATCGATCACGGAAGCCATTTTGTCCAGAGCTTCCAGTGTAAATTCATACCTGGGTTTTACATTGCCCGAAGCCCCCTGCGTAATCATAACGCTGCAGCCGTACTTTTTCTCAAGCAGCTCCCTGGCGACGCCGATAAAATCCGATGAAATAAGGTAATTATCCTCATACAGCACATTGGCATGCGCTGTGAGCCTCAATATAAGCAGACGCATTTCTCCGGTAACAGCGTCGGCGATTTTTAGAATATTTATACGCCTGTCCAGAACTCCGCCGATGTTCCTGCGGTTGACCCCGATATCGGCTTCGGTCGTACCCCATGCCGCTTCGATGGGAGCCGTATTCCTTTCAGCCTCGTCCACTCCCGAAAGCACCTGCTCACAGAGAAAACGGAAGTATTCCGGTTCCAGGCTGATGTTGGGCGAACTGTGGGTATGGCTGAAACACAGCATGACTTTTTCGCGCGTTATGCCCAGCTTTTTGCCGATCATATCGCGCAGAGTGTTTGAATCCTCATACATGAAGCCTATATGATCTATGGCGACCAGGCAGACCTTCCCCTCATCGGAATGCCAGACAGATACCTGCGCGAACAACCTGTGCAGTACTCCTCTGGACAGATTGTCCTCCCTGTTGAAGCCCACCGTCTGAACATTGTACAAAGGGGTTATGTCAACCCTCGCAAATCCGAGGTATGCATTATTTTCTTTTTTCATTAACTTTGCTCCTTAAATTTTATTTTTGTTTAAGAAATGCAAAGCCTGATCCGGGACGGTAAATAGCTTACCGCTCCATGCACCCACCGTCCTCGTCAGACAATGCACGGAGCCGAAACAATGCAAAGCGGTTGTATAGACAAAACACATCACCCTTTTCCATCATATCACAATATTATACAGCCGTCATTACCGTAACCTCCGGCCTTAAGTATATCTTTTGCATCCTTGCCGGCAAGTTCTGTGAAACTTAGGTCAGGCCATGCTTTCAAACAGGCCTGTACTATATTGAAGCCGATTGTGTAGCCTGTATTTGCGGGCGTCGAAGTTCTTTCGCAACCAAAGAAGAAGCGGCTGTGCAGCTCCGGACTGTCCTCACAAAACAGGTATCCCTTCAGAGCAGCCCACTGTTCACGTTCCTGCTCGGCTGTCAACGCTCTTATCCAACGAGGGCGGACTTCCGGGCAAAGCGCCTTTGCGAACGAATCGGCCTCACCCTCCGTTATTATGGATGTCAGAAGGTCCTGGCTGTTGTTATGCCTGAGATAATAGTAGTTATAGCCCCATACGGTATGGTTATACTCATGTGCAAGCACCCACGGCACATAAGCTTCCCAGCCCGGGGCCAACGGGTTTACCTGTATCAGTATGCTATCGCCGGCGCACGTGCCGACGATTCCATGGACGTCTTCATCTATCCTTGTATTTGCGTAAATGCAAATTACCTTGTCGGCTTCCGGCGGAGGCAGCAGCTGCGACATTTTATCATACGCCTTGCGGAGCATCTCCTCAATATTGGAAGAGGACATTTTTTTGACCGCCTCTTCAAGTCTGTCCGTATCGGCAATGGGATCGGACATTTCACTGCGTATCCTTTCTTCGTTGAATTGCCCTGCCGCCCATTCGTTCCAATACGGCTCAATTACATATTCGTCCCACAGCTTTGCCAGCTCCGGGCTTTCCAGTGGGCTTTCTGCCGACCTTGACGCAGCGACATATTCAGCCATGCCTTGGTAGGCGGAAACGATTTTTAAATTATAGTTCATTTACCCTCCTCCAATCATTTCCATTTTGCTATATGCTCCGCGGCAAATCAATGTAAGAGATGACTATAACAAAATTCGGATGTCTTTAGTTATTTCAATTACAGGTTCTGCTCCGACTATGCCGGGCATAACCATCAATATGGCAGTAAGGCGGAAAAACATGCTTATATTGATGATTGAAAGAAAAAAGTTATATATTGCCTCAGGCATTCTCGCATGCCTGTGCGCCGTATTTTTGTTTAAGTGCGGGATAGACGGCCGGAAAATGAGCGTCAGCGCCTTTTTGACTGTTTCTGAAGACGGTGGGCAAGCATCCGGACAAGTCGAAATATTCGATATCGAAAAGGGCTTGGTTGTGGGCAGTTACGACAATAATGCCGGTTTTCGGAAGGAAGCCCAAAAATACCTCGATTCCATATCCGGGATGTATGGGAACATAAAGGTTTTCCCGAAGGTCGGGTATATCGTGAAAGTACCGTTGGAGCCTCCGGTAAAGGTATCTGCAAAGCTGACGGCAGCTGCAGGCATAGAGTACGCCGATACGATCTACGTAATTTTCCCTTCACAGGGCAAGCCATATCTGCTGTTACTGGATGAACAAACAAGGCCGTACTGCTTCAATTTCGAGGCGGATACAACCTTCCTGCAAAGATACGTCGTCGGATACATCAAAACCTATACGCCGCGGAAACCGCCCGAACACTCGATGGAAGAGCTTTATTACGATATCTCCATGTCTACGCTCCTGCCGAATATTCGGAAGGCCGTGGACGATTACTATACGGCAAGTATAGGGATCTCCCCCGCAGTCGACCCGTGGCAGGCCGACATCCAATACATTGAACGATCGCACGGTTACCGGACATACCTGTTTCAAATCAAGCTCGAAGTAATGCCATACATAGGGCCACACAGAACCGTTGGAGAAGATCTGATTACACTTGAAGTGTCGTCCGGTGAAGTCAAGATCATGAAATTCGAACACATCAAAAGCTACCCGGTTATCCAATAAAAACTATGGTATTATCTCAGTTAGCTTCTATTATGTTAACGACTATAAACTCCCGAATATAATATAATCAGGAGGTGAATTTCCATGTCATGGCAATACATGCTGCCATACTTACTCAACCAGAACGTCGGCGTATCTCTCGTCAACGGTCAGGGAGTCGCAGGCAAACTATGCAGTTTCGACGGCACAAATATATACTTGCTCGAGTACCTTTATCAGACACAATTTGCATTGAAGCATTATTTATATAGCGAGATACAAAATGTGACGCCATACCCGAGCTGTAACCCGTCGCCCGTTGTTTACTAGACGCACCGCCGGCTGTCCCTCGTCTCTATCCACTTAAAAAGCGCCAATCCATCCGGACAGGCGCTTTTTCTATGGAGCCGGCAGGCGAAATCACCCCACGGTCGGCAAAAACCTTTTTCTCGTTTGATGTTCTTTATCAAGCGCTGCTTCTCTTGCCGGAATTCCTGTGAGCGCCGCTAATTCATCCTGTGCTTCGATTACTCTTTCCAGCCATAATTGCTTATGAGCGTCAAAATTACGGCAGTCCTTGGGTATAACAATAGGTTTTCCAAACACCAGCCGATTCGTGGCCCCTTCAACAGCCTGCTCGATAAATGCCGGTAAAACGGGAATACCCAGCAGTCTGGACAACCAGAAGGCCCCCGACTCAATGTCTTCAGCTATGTCCTTATTAATATCATAAATTGTTCCCTGAGAGAATATCAGAAAATGCTTTGGTTTTTTACCCTCGGCAAACCACTTTGACGCGGCTCTCATCGCCGCCATCGATCCGCCGAAACTTTTACGGTTAACTGCAAAAACCTTTTCCATCTCCAATATCGGCATTAATTCTTTTGGTATGGAGACACCGTTAAAGCAATTTTCTTTAGCAAAAACAAACAGTTCCGGATAAGTATCTGTAACCCGGTGCATAACCTCATAATAATAGCTCATTATCAGCGGTGCATCGGAATCGGTTAAATGATTGGTCGCTATTATATAGGAAGCGGTAGTAAAATCCTCCGGTACGTTATAAGCTTTAAAATTATATACCTTCAAGAGCATTTTCTTTACTTCAATCAATTTATTCCGTAATTTCTCCGGGTTATTTACAATACCTAATATTTCTTTTTCTGCAGCTTCGTTAAACAATGAACTGGCATTAAACAAATGCATAATATTCCCTCTGAATTTACTAGAATTCAATTCTATCCCGAACTTGAACACTTTCCTACTATCAACATTAATAGTATCAACAATTTCACGTATGGTCAAATTGAAATACGAATATACACTATTGATAAACTAAATTTCTTTCCGCAAAGCGGTCATGGAATTGGAAAGACCGTCAGAAGCGTCCTCCTGTCAGAAAAAGGCGGCGGAAAGTCAGCTGGTTGTACTAAAACCCCGGATGTTGTATAATACTTTGGTTTATATTACACAAGGCAAATACGGAAGCAGATAGGAGCGAGGCAGAGGAATGGACAACCCCAAAAGCAACAAACTCATTCTTGCGTTATTCGGTATTTATTTCATTATCCTGACATGGGCTGTTCTTTGGAAAATCGGCATTCCGTATATTGGCAGCGGTACTCTTAGAATGATAAATCCAATCCCCTTTTTTGGTTCAGAGAGGGGCACTTTTAATACAATTTCAGAGACATGTTCCAACATTGTGATTTTCGTTCCTTTCGGACTATATATATCCTTGCTTGCACCGAAGTGGAATTTCATCAGGCGTATTATCCCGATTTTTCTGACGAGCTTTGCCCTCGAAGCATTGCAATATATTCTGGCCATCGGGCGCAGCGATGTTACCGATTTGATTGTCAACACTGCGGGAGGGATAACCGGAATAGTGGTGTATGCCCTGTTGTCCAGGCTCTTCGGCAAGAACATGTATAGAGCCATTACCATCATATGCGTTGCCGGCACTGTCCTCGCATTGATTGCGGCAGGATACATCTTGACACATTTCATGTTTAATGGACCTCAATAAAGCCGTTTTTTCCAATCCTCTGCATTTAGCGCCGGCAATAAGAGCAACAAGAACCGTGTTTAGCGGAAAAGAAATGAAAATGTAATTACTGATTTTATTAGGGAATAATGAACTGGAGACAATTATGTTATATAATGAATGATGTCAGAAGTTGTATCATTTCAACAATGGGAGGTTATCATGAAATACTATGTAGATGCAAATGCTGCGAAAGACGGCAATGGTTCCATCGACAGACCATTCCGTCAGATCAACGAAGCCGCGAAGCTGGCGCTTCCCGGTGATGAAGTGCTGGTAGCACCGGGGGTTTACCGGGAATATGTGGATCCGGTTCATGCCGGTACTGAAGATGCCCGTATCACCTATACCAGTACTACACCTCTTGGTGCTGCGGTCACAGGCGCGGAGCAGGTAAAAACCTGGCAGCATTACAAAGAAAATGTCTGGGTGTGCCGGATTGCAAACAGTGTTTTCGGCGAATACAATCCTTATACGACTTTAGTATATGGAGACTGGTATTTCGCGACGCCGAATAAACATACCGGCTGTGTTTATTTAAATGGCAAGGCGCTGTATGAAGCCACAGCTTTGGAAGAGTGTATCAAAGGCGATGTTTATGAATGCAGCTGGGTACCGGAAGAATCTGTTTATAAGTGGTATGCTGAACAGGATAAAGCTGCTGATGAAACTATTATTTATGCCAATTTCCAGGGTCAGGATCCGAATAAGGAAAATGTAGAGATCAATGTCCGTCGCAGGTGTTTCATGCCTTCTGTAACCGGCATCGGCTATCATACGGTCAGAGGATTTAAAATTGATAAAGCTGCCACCACCTGGGCGCCACCCGCAGCTTTTCAGGATGGAATGATCGGTCCCCACTGGAGCAAAGGCTGGATCATTGAGGATTGTGAAATTTCAAACAGCAAGTGCGCCGGCATTTCTCTGGGCAAATATCTTGATCCTGATAACGATCACTACTTTACATACAAATACGTAAAGAGTCCTACCCAGATGGAACGGGACGCGGTCTGCCGCGGCCAGTATCACGGATGGCTGAAAGAAAAAATCGGCAGCCACATAGTGCGCCGCTGTAACATTCACCATTGTGAACAGGGCGGCATTATCGGCCGTATGGGCGGTGTTTTCAGCACCATCGAGGACAACCATATTCACCACATAAATAATATGATGGAGCTTGGTGGAGCGGAAATTTCCGGGATCAAAATGCATGCGGCCATTGATGTGGTCATGCGCCGCAACCATATCCACCATTGTACGATGGGAATCTGGTGTGACTGGGAAGCTCAGGGCACGCGTATTACCCAGAACCTGCTGCATGATAACCAGCGGCCGTCGTTTGCAAAAAATCTTCCGGGAAGCATGATGTCCCAGGATATATTTGTGGAAGTCAGCCACGGTCCAACACTGATCGATAATAATATTCTGCTCTCAGACGCCAGCCTTCGTTTTGCGACACAGGGCGTGGCTATGGTTCACAACCTCATCTGTGGTGCGTTAACCGACGTCGGTGCGGGAACAACCTGGCGCTATACGCCGTATCACATGCCACACCGTACGGAAGTGATGGGCTTTATGACCTTTCTCCATGGTGACGATCGTTTCTACAACAATATCTTTGTCCAGAAATGGCCTTCGGATGACTATGTGACCTACGATGATCAAAGCGTAGTTGCCAGGCGGGAAAACAGACAAGTCGGCACACACGTTTTCGATGATTACCCAACCTATGATCAATGGATTGCGCAGTTCGATTTTTCCCAGCGTCCAAACATGAGAGCTTTAGAGCCTGCTCATACAGGTCATCTGCCGGTCTGGAGCGAAGGGAATGTATATTTGAACGGCGCCAAACCCTGGAAAAACGAAGTGGACGGTCTGTTCGTTGAAAACAATGCTCAGGATCTTAAAGTAGAACTGGTGGAAAAAGACGGTCATTATTATCTGAACACAAATGTATATGATTACCTCAAGGACTTCAGCGACCGGATGATCCATACTGAAATTCTCGGCAAAGCCTTCGAACCGGAAGCATACTTTGAAAACGCGGATGGAACACCGATACGCTTTGACGCGGACTACTTCGGAAATCATCGCGGTATTCATGTTATCCCGGGTCCGTTCGCAGAATCTTCCGATAATATTAAACTATAATCGCAAATATAAGCCCTATTTGTAACCAATAGTGACGTCTCATTTCCGGCATGCCGGAGGGAGACGTCCTTTTTTTATCATGTGGGCATATTTAGACATAACCGGATGCCGGAACAATTCCCGACATCCGGTTACTCAAAAAAATATATTATTCCTCAGCTTTTGGATTTCAACGCGGCTTCGACCTCTGATGCAAGAGGTATTGATTGTGCGGCGCCTGCACGCGTAATACATATTCCGGACGCTACTGTGGCCCGTTTGACAGCTTCCCTGTCATCCATTCCCTGCGAAACTGCAGCCAGGTAATAACCTGTAAACGTATCTCCAGCGGCGGTGGTATCAACAAGAGCACCATAATCAAACACACCCTCCGCGAACCTCTCCTCACCATATGCAAAACGCATTCCCGCTTTGCCAAGCGTCAATAAAATCTTCGCTTTCGGGAACCGCGAAACCAGACTGTCGAGAACTTCCTCCGGCTCGCTTCTATCTGTCATTCCCTCGCCTTCAATCTCATTCAGGATAAATATATCGACAAGCTCCAGGGGCAGAGCGCCAATTCTATCGTCCATCGGCGAAGGGTTTAATGCAATAATGCATCCTTTGGCTGCAGCCAGCCTCATCAAATCGGGGATTGCCGAGGTTTCGTTCTGGAACAGAACGATATCCCCTTTTGAAAGAGTGTCGGCAACTACTCCGGCATAATCCGCGTCCAGCATATGATTAGTGCCTCCATAAAGGATTATGGAGTTCTGACCACTTTTATCTACTTGAATAGCGGTATGTCCGTTCCTGGCATTGACTATTTTAACAAGTGATATATCCACCTGCGCAGCCTTCAAAAGGTCAAGAAGGAATTTACCCTCCTCGCCAACCATCCCCGCATGGCGGACACGACCTCCCGCCCTTCCCGCGGCAACGGATTGGTTTAATCCCTTACCTCCGGCGTAAACATTATAGTCAGTGCATAGAATGGTCTCCCCCGGCCTAACTAAGTTTTTCACCGAATAAACATAATCGATATTCAGCGAACCAAAATTGATAATCATAATAATTTCCCCCCGTACACTGTCAATGGGAACCGTCTAAAGTGTTCCAATCTTGAAATTCTTATAATGGCAGTGGCTTCCTTTTTGTATGGAAACGCCAATTTGCCCATACAAGTATGGCTTGTCAGAATCCGTATATTCTATCAACAGCCTGTCCCCACCGGTTATTTTCATCCCGGCGCCCGCCACCTCGATTTTCAGGGTGTATTCCTTACCGGCTTGCCATGGGAATTCCGCTTCCTTTAACGTCCTGTATCCGTTCTCATTTTTTGATAAAACAAGTTTATTATCGGGAGCTAATCCGACCGCATAGGAACGTATGGCTCCCTGAACTCTGAAATTAATGCTGTGGAATTCTCCAAGCATTGGTTTCAATGTTGCTTCCAGCGTATAATCCTTCCAGTCACGACCTCCTGTGTAAGCCTCGCCAAAGTCGCAGCAGCTTCCGCTGAGTTCGCCGTTCTCCAGTGTCCATATACCCTTTAGATAGGTAAACTGACTTACCTCGAGATGGCGTGCATTCCAAACCTCCATTTTCTCCTTACTAAAATCTATCGTATAATCCGGATTTCCTCTGAAGTCAAAATCGTCGATATATGCAACCAGCACCTCGGAACTTGGTATAATCATAAATCCGGCTTCCTCGATGCACGCTCCTTCCAGCCTTGGTATATCAAAGGATAGCTCACTCCACTCTCCGGCCTTTAAATCTCTCCATGGAGCTTTTATATACTCTCCGCTGTTTCCATCCTTCACATAGATACATGCCCTTGTGTCTTCATGGGTCATGACGTTTCCACTCACAGTTTGACCTGGATACAGTATGGGTGAAAAGCACGGATCATATCTGCTGTCATGAAAGTCCTTCGGCCTGTAATAGGTTTTATGGAATATATTTAGCTTTTTGCCCTTATATAGCCTTCCAGCCACAATTTTGAGCGCTCCGCTTCCATTAAAGGCAAATTCGGTTGTATGGGCTATTGTATACTCAATGGCTTCTTCTTCATCTGCCGATACTCTGAAACCATGAGTAGAGCCGGGAAATTCGAAATGGAATCTGGCGGCCTTGCCTTCGAGTATATCCTTCCATTCGGAAGGAGCTTCCTCTCCCGCAATCTTATAGGCAAGCTTTGCTATATACGTAGCCGACCAGGGCAAATCCATTATATTCAAACTTCCTATAACACTTGAGCATGCTATGAAATCGTTGATTGGTTTCCTCCATTTATTATAATCAATACCCTCGAGGCCGTTCCTGACTCCCATGATAGTACCGACGTTGGCAACATTGCAGTCTGTATCCCATCCGCACATATTGCATATGTTTAAGGTCTTTGAAAAATCTCCTTCGCCATATAAAAGTGACAACACTATTATAGCTGAGTTGGGAATTATATGACATCCGCCGGTATACCTGTCATAGCCGAAATTAGCCTTGACGAAATTGAAGCATTCTCTCCAGTCTTCCGGATGCGACTTATGGAAACCCATTACTTCCCTTGACATCCTTGCATACTCGCAATCTGCGGGTATTACCGCCAAGCCTTCTTCAATAATCCTTTCAATATCTGTTTCAGCAAACGCGGCACTGATACATGCCGCTATAAACATACCGCCGTAAACTCCGTTTCCTCCGTGAGACACACTGGCAGCTTTCTCGGCATATTCCGAGGCAAGCTTCGGGTTGTTCGGAATTACAAGGCCCCATGTATCTATAAATATCTGACCGCCTATCTGCTCAGCCACAATTGCACCGTTTTGCTCGACAGAGCCTGACCTTGGAGCTGTTATACCATTTCTCAAATTAAGATACGCGGTATGCTCGGTTGATTTTCCGTAACCGCCCCACCAGTAAAAGCCGTGCTCGAAGGGTGCATAGTTAAGCCAGGTCAAGCCGATTTGCTCAGCGGTAATGTCCGACGTGTGGGTATAATCTTCAAGCGCCCTCAGGAAGAACATCGGGCCATTGCTGTCGTCATCCGCCGCAAAATCCTTGTAGTCCACCAGATATCCGTCTATTTCGCCGTAAACATTATTCAGGCTCTCATATGACCAACCTTCTATCGGAGCTCCATGTCTTACTCCAATAATTTTCCCAAGCCATCCCGCATACACTTTTTCCATATAATCTTTGGGCATTCTTTGCATAGATTTCCCTCCTGCTTTACTGACAATAATTTTTATTATAAAACAATTTCATATAAATATTGGATAAAGTAATAATTACTTTATCCAATATTTATTTATTGATAATATTATACTTTCCTTACAGTGAACCGCTTTTCGGACATCATCCTACTTCCACAAATTCTTCCTCGACTTGTATAATTCATTCATTTTGGTCAGGTACTTCTCAAGACCTAATTCATCCAGATGAGACAGCATATCGTTATAACCCTTGGTGAAATCTGCTTCCGTTTTGGAAACGATCAGCTTGGGTACTGCCTTGCTGATATAGTCGTCTATCTTTCCCTTGATGACTCCCTCGTCGCTTTGAGTTTCCAGGGGCAATCCTGTTATATTGGTAACATCGATGCTCATATCCCTCATCATCGGGAAGTAATCGGTTCCTTTTACTCCGAGCCCTTGCTTGATTCTTTTAATCGCATCGCTGTCCCATGCTCCTACATCCTCTTCAACTTTGATATAATCATATTTTCCTCCCGGCAGGTTACTCATGGAGAAGCCTAAGCCCAGTAATGACATGAAGCCACGGCTGGCGCCGAAATTCTCATCCTTTGTCAGCTGTTCCGAGAACCATTTTGTAGGGAATATCGCATTGCCCTGGTTTTTGTCGACATAAAAATCGTAGCCTTCCTTGTCCTCACCATCAAAATTTGTAACACCATGCATCGCGTTAAAACCGTCTTCCGTGTTCAGATAGTTTATAAACTGCATTGCTCTTACGGGATCCTTGCATTTGTTAGTGATGGCATTGCCAAAGCTGTAAGCGAGTGAATAAGGTGCATAAGTCACCTTCTTTACGTTCTCGTTTGCCTTGGGATAGAAGTAGTAGAACTGGTCATTATTATTCTTGGATTCGAAATATTTGTTCGCTTCATTAGGAGCCCCCCAATAGTCTCCAATAACCGAAGCCACTTTTCCGGCAGAGCACTTTGTATTCAGCGCGTCGGAGGTCAGCACCGGGGATTCCTTATCGAGCAAGCCCTCCGTATATAGCTTGTTAAGCCACATGAAGAAATTGCGTACATTTTCGTTTTTATAAGAATATCCCAAGGTATCGTCATCCCGCAGGATCAATTCTCCGCTTTCATTATAGGTCAAGCCGCTGGAGCCCAAGCCGACCTTCAGCAATGCCATTAAAAGATTCCGGACCTCTCCTCCGCCTAAAGCAAACGAAAGTGGTATGGTGTTCGGATCCTGGGCTTTAATCTCCTTCAACAGGTTTTCAATATCACCCAGTGTCTGAGGCTTATACCATCCTTTTTTCTCCAGATACCCGGAACGGATACTGAAAGTCAAGCTTGTTTCCGGAAACATCTCCACACCGTCGACCCTGTATCTGCTCGGCAGATAATAGATTTTACCGTCCGCTTCCGATTTAAGTCTGTTCATAATCTTGCCCAGATTTGTTTTCAGATCGGGGCCGTATTGGTTCAGCAAATCGTCCAATGCAACAAGGTAGCCGGCTTTGATATATTTATCCATTGTTACGAAATTGGGAAATTCAATTATATCCGGGTAATCCGCAGCCGCCAGCATAATGTTCAGTTTCTCCTGCGAATCCGCCGGGGGAATGACAAAGTTGATCTTTACTTTTGTTTTTTCATAAACCTGTTGAAGAATGGGAGCATCCGCCGGAGGAATCTTCATGCTGGAATCCGGAATAAAATAGGTAAACTCAATAGGCTTCATCGCAGACGAATCATCAGGATTACTTGTTGTTTGGGTGGAACTAGATCCAACCTGGCTGGATTCATCCTGGCTAGCGGTATTTTGGTTGCCGCAGCCTGACATTAGGGTGATTGAAAATGCAAAAGCGATGATAAGACATAAAATCCTGGTACCTTTTCTTTTCATGATAATCCTCCTGTTTTTATATTTTGTATATAATAAAATTCAATGAATTTTATTAACAATTTGACCCGTCCTTCCGATTATTCCTTTACCGCGCCTATCATCATTCCTTTGATGAAATATTTTTGTACAAAGGGGTAAACAAAAAGAATTGGCAGCGTCGCAACAATAGTGATAGCCATTTTTACCGACTCGGGAGAAATGTTGACCATACGTTTTCTTCGCAGCATGTCCATCTGTGCGGAATTTACCATCTGAGCGGCTTCTGACTGCCTGAGTATTTTCATAAGCACAAACTGCAGAGTCTCAAGCTTGGGGCTGGAAGTAAAGTAAAGCGTATCTGTCCATGAATTCCACTGCTGTACTGCCGAAAACAGACCGACCGTAGCAAGGATAGGCACCGATAGAGGCATTACGATACGTATAAACACCTGGAACTCATTGGCGCCGTCAATATACGCGGATTCCAGCATCGAACCGGGAATCTGCATAAAATTGGTTCTGAAAATTATCATATAGAACACACCGATAAGGCCGGGAAGAATATACACAGCAAAGGAGTTGTAGATGTGAATATTCTTGAAAAGCATATAGTTTGGAATCAGCCCTCCGTTTAGAAACATACTGACAATAAAAAGCATGTAAAAGAACTTATAGCCAACAAGATATTTTTTTGTCAACGCATATCCAAGCATCGCCGTACTAACGACGCAAAGCACCGTACCGGTAAAAGTCCTTAGCACGCTCATAAAAAACGCGTATAGCAAGCTGTTGTGCCTGAAAATGACATAATAGCTATCCAAGGACCATTTCCTCGGCAGGAAATAAATCCCGCCTGCCATTGTGTCCATCGAATCGTTTAAAGATATCGCCAACACATAGATAAAAGGATATAAAGTTATTATTGCCATAACTATGAATACTGTATTGTTGATAATATTGAAAATACGGTCACCGGATTTTTCTTTCATTCGCATTCGTAATTTTTCTCCTTTCAGTAAATTCCATACTCACTGATTCGTTTGGAAATTTTGTTTGCTGAGAATATGAGTATGAGCCCTATAACCATTTTGAAGAGATCTACTGCCGTCGCAAAGGAATATTGTGCATTTTCAAGACCCATTTTATAAACATACGTGTCAATTACTTCAGAGAAGTCGCTTACAAGAGAATTGCCGAGCAGGTATGATGGTTCGAAGCCCGCGTTAAGCAAGTCGGGCACATTCAGTATCAGCAAAACTACAATTGTAGGCTTTATACCCATCAGCGTTATATGCCACATTTTCTTCCATCTCCCGGCTCCGTCCACAGTAGCGGCTTCATAGAGTTCCGGATTGATTGAAGAAATCGAAGCGATGTAGATAATAGATGCCCACCCCATTTCCTTCCAGATATTTATTGAACCAACCAAGGCCCAGAAGAGTTCAGGTCGGGCAAAAAAGAAGACCGGCTCCTTTACCACATGCAGCATCATCAGAAGCTTGTTAACGACTCCGTCCGTCGGTGATAATAAAGTCAGGAATAAATTCGATACAACTACATAAGAAATAAAATGCGGCAAGTAGGATATTGTCTGTACTGTTTTTTTAAACCAGATTAGTCCTATTTCATTCAGAAACAAAGCAAATGCAATAGGCAGAACTGTTGCAAGCGTTATGTTAATCAGGCTGATTGAAACTGTGTTTCGTAACAATAAGATAAAATTGTCATCCGAGAAGAAAGCTATAAAATGTTTCAAGCCAACCCATTGACTATTAAGAATTCCCTTTCCCGGATTATAATCTTCAAAAGCCATCAATTCTCCCCATAGGGGAACGTAGCGAAAAATTATAGCCCATAGTACGAATGGTAAGGTCATGGCTAAAAGAATGCGCTGTTTGCGGATTCTTTCCCACAAACCTGGACCGGCTTTTTGTACTGATATTTGCTTCGTCGCTGATTTTTGCAAAGCTCTCGCCCTTCCTCTAAATGTGATGTAATGCGTTCGATAATTATATTATAGGCTGCTGCCGAAACCGTAAAAGAGAGGATGCGCACTTTTGATACCGTCATATGAACTTCCGGATGCGTTTATTGCGGGGCTGGCAATAATAAAACCGGTGCAAAGTATGGAACAATAGATACATGTTGCAATCCGCATCAACTATATCGCATTATGAACCTTTATCACGTGACGGGTACTATGCTGTGCTATAATTATAAAGATGAGACAGCTCCAGTCATAAGGAGGAATTCTTATTTTAAAGCTCTTAATTGTAGATGACGAGGAAATGGAAAGAGATGGTATTCGTTCCATTTGCAATTGGAATGAGTTGGG
The DNA here is from genome assembly GCA_023412915.1 of Bacillota bacterium. GTDB lineage: Bacteria > Bacillota > Clostridia > Acetivibrionales > DTU013 > JAEYOM01. The sequence continues at coordinate 306,884 of JAEZRE010000020.1, read as the reverse complement.
AATCGAGATTATTGGAGAAGCATGGAACGGAAAAGTCGCTTTGCAATTTCTGGAGAATGAGAAAGCCGACATCATTATAACTGATGTAAAGATGCCGGTTATGGACGGATTGAGCTTTTCAGAAAAAGTAAGAGAGCTCTACCCAGCTACAAAAATAATTTTCATCAGCGGATATGAAGATTTTGAGGCTGTGCGAAATGCCATTTCAGTAAATGCCTATGCATACCTCCTGAAGCCGGTCAATTTGGCAGAACTCCTGAGCATAATAAAAAAGGCGGTCAGCATATATTTTGAAGACAAATGCAAACAAGAAGAAGTAATGGTTCTGAAAAAACAATTAAATGAAAGTATGCCTCTTCTGCAGGAAAAGTTTCTTCGCGAAATTCTATTGGGAATCACCCGGTTCGACGCCAGAAAATTGTTGGAAAGGGCCCGGTTTCTGGGTATCCGCATCAACTCGGGAAGATTCTGCGTTGCTGTAATTGAAGCAAATGAATTCACCGAATTTTGCAGTAATCATAATGAAGAACAAATTTATACCGAGACCTTGAAATTCTTGAATGTCATAAATGCACAAAGCCTGCAAATCGGCGATATTCCAACATTAATCACTCATGAGGGCGAATTTGCCAAAATATTATACTTTCCCTCTTTGTTAAGCGATGAAGAGATTTCACACCACGCAGAGGTTTCAGGAGAGATAATCATTGAACAAATACGGACGAATTGCGGCTTAGACGCTACTATCGGATTAAGCTCCATTTCATCGGGCATAGAGATGCTTCCTGTTCTGTACCAACAGGCAAGAAAGGCCGTAAAACAAAAATTCTTCCTTGGTAACAACAGGGTTTTATGGTATGAAGACAAAATCAATCCCGAAATTGAAATTAAAATAAATCTGAATGATGCCATAACCGAGCTCGAAGAAGCTATTTGGGCAGCAAATCCCGACCAGGTAGCCAAAATTATCGATAAGCTTTTCTCTGAAATTGCGTTATGCCGCCAGATAGACAAGCTGTATCTGCAGTCTGTTTGCATGCAGCTGGTAAGCTCCTCCATCCGAATACTTTCAGAGAATAATGAAAGTATAGAAAATGTTTTGGGAACAGGTGTATCCCCATGGTCAAAGCTCTTGCATATCGATACGATTCTGGATATCAGAAACTGGATTTCCAATTACCTTCGCGCAGTTGCGGAATACCTCTATGCGAAGCGCCAGGATAACAATACTTTACTAATTCAACAGATCAAGGAATTTATTCACCAGGAATATAAAAACCCGATTACTATCGATGATATCTCCAAAAAGGTTTATCTCGCTTCCGGCTACATCAGAAGGGTTTTCAAGAATAAAACGGGCTATACGGTTCTGGATTATCTAGTCGAATACAGGATGAAAAAAGCGGCGGAAATACTGAAGAACACAAGCATGAAGGTGCAAGATATATCCTGTACGGTAGGCTATGAAAGCGCTTCATATTTTTGTTCGATTTTCAAAGAATACTATGGCATGACTCCGGGAGAATACAGAGATGGAGCGAAAAAGAATTAGCTTTATACGATATTTTAACGATATGAGAATAAGACAAAAGCTCATTCTGTCTTATATAGTTGTCGCAATTGTCCCTATAGTCTTTTTAAGCAGCTTCCTTCTGGGAAAAGCCAACGAAATCATTATTGACCAGTCCACTTACAGCTACAAGTCATCCTTAACACAGTTATCAAAAAATATCGATACCCGCTTAAACGAATATGAGGATATTTCAAATTATCTTTATTTGAATTCACTGCTGAACAATCTGTTGCAAAGCGTTTATAAGGAACCCGCGGATATTATCGATGCAACCGAGGAAATACGTGAGCTTCTGGGGGGATATACAAAGTACCGGAGTGATATCCGGCAAATCCTGGTATATTTCAATAACGCGACTCTGTATTCACCGGGTGTATATCTTAAGAGGATGACTCCCGAACAGGCGAATTCAAAAGAATTCGGAGCAATATACTCGGCCGGGGTCAAAGGATATTGGTCTGAAAGCCGGTATGTCTATTCTGAAAAAAGCTACTGGGATATGGATGGAAACGGCCCGGAAACCGGCAATGCCGAGTTGATCTACACATATAACAGACCTTTGAACTTCCAAAACCCCGACAACAGTACTAAAGATATTTTATCCCTGGAAATTACAGAAGACAGTCTGTATACGCTTATAAAAGAAGAGAGCCGCGACAGGGATATATATCTTATCAATGGCAACGGAGTTGTAATTACGGCAAGCAATCGACAGTTAGTGGGTCATAAGCTTACGGATCCGTCTTTTTTATCAAAAATCAACAAGGCGAGTGGTGAATTTGATATCAGCACTAATAACGGACGTGAACGAGCAATCTATATGTCGGTTCATAATGGGTGGAAGGTAGTTTCCGTTATTTCTTTGAATAACCTGTTAACGCAAACCAGGAGTCTACAATTTTTTTCATTTATATTCGTTATTATCACTATAATTATTGCCGTTTTTATTATAATCCTGCTTTCGCAATTATTGGTGCGCCGTTTGAATGTTCTTCTGAAAAAGATTGAAACAATGAAACAGGGTACGTTCGATATTGTGCAATCGATTTGGGGAAAAGATGAATTTGCCGTTCTGGACCAGAATTTTTGCGAGATGGCTGGGCGCATAAAACAATTCATCGATGAGGTATATATATTGAATCTGAAGAAAAAGGAAGCGGAGCTTGCGACCCTGCAAGCGCAAATAAATCCCCATTTCCTGTACAATACGCTATCTGCCATCAACTGGATGACGGTCAGAAATACCGGCGAGGAAATCCGGGAATTTGTCGAGAACCTCGGACGTTTTTATAGAATTTCGCTCAGTAAGGGAAAAGAGGTCATCCCGGTCCGTAATGAAATCGATTGCGTAAAATCGTACCTTGAGATACAGAGGTTTAGGACGATGAACCGGGTTAAATCATATTTCAATATCGGAAAAGATATTCTGGATGTACCGACAGTAAAATTTATTCTCCAGCCTATAGTTGAAAATTCAATAGAACATGGGACAGGTGAAGAAAATCAAGAGCTTGCAATAATTATCCGGGGATTCAGTACTGAGAAGGGCGTAGTTCTCGAGGTTGAAGACAATGGGGTCGGCATCGAACCAACCAGGCTCAAAGCCTTGCAGGAAGGTAAAATAGAAAGCAAAGCCAAGGGCGGATACGGGCTTGTGAATGTGAACCAAAGAATCAAGCTGCGTTTTGGAGAGCAATATGGTTTGGAGATTGCCAGTACTCCCGGTCATGGCACAACCGTTCGAATTTTAATACCGTTTCAAAATACTTGATAACCTCGCAGCAGAGCTCCTGGGGGAGCTCCGGCTGCTGCTTCTTCAAACAGCCTGTTGCTCTGCTCCGTTAACCAGGACCTTTCCCCACTTATCCCCATGAACCCTGACAGTGTATTTTCTTGCTGCAGGCATTCCGTTAAAGGCGCCCTTCACGGGACTGATATCAACGGAAACCGTGTTTTCCCCGGCCTTCGATTGTATCGTTGTGCTTGTAAAGCCTCCCTTTTCATAGTCGAAGCTTATCCCATCATCCTCATAGAGTGTGAACGATGTGTCTCCCTCCGGGTAAACATGCAGTTCAAGTGTTTCCGCAGGTTTTTTACCCAGCCATGCCACATCCGGACTGATTGGAATTATGGCGCCCTGTTTTACAAAGAGTGCGCCGCCTTTTCCCTCCGGGGGCAAATACCTGATATGTCGCTTTCCCTCAAAAGCCTCGCCGCTCCAGTAATCTATCCAGGTTCCCTCGGGAAGATAAATAGCTTCCGTGAATGCTCCGACCAGAAGCCAATCCCCAAGCATATACTGATGTGTCAGATCCTCCGCTTCAGGATCATCCGGAAACATCAAAGGCATGGCTCTAAGTATCGGCATGCCTGTTCTATGGCCTGTATGGGCATAGGAATATATATATGGAATCAGCCTGTAATGAAGCTTCGCATATTCGAGGAATGCCTGCCCCAGTTCTTCTCCCAGCCACCAGGGATGATCGATGTAAGCCCAGCTGTTCACCTGGCTCCAGGGCTGAAGGAAGCCGAAATGGATGCCCTCCAGTGAGTGAACATCCATATCGCAGGTTACATTCATATGGCCGCACATGCTGTAATGCAAAAGGCCCATCACCGCCGTTTCCCTTCCTCCGCAGTCACACGTCCAGGCAGGCGCCCACCGCTGGATTCCCGTATAGCCGGTACCTACAAAATGCATTGGACGTTCGTTGGTATACTCCCTGTAGCCGTTATGCACCTGTTTGGCCAGTACGGTCACCATCAGGTTATGCGCTTCGCTGTCGGTCATCCCGTTTGCGTATAAACGGTCGGGATGATCATTTACAATGAATGCGGGGTCTTGCTTAAATATCCTCACACCGCTATCGATAAACTTTTTTAAATGCTCGAACCAGGGTTCACCTTTTTGGGTCAATTTGTCGAGCCGTATAGGCTCGTGCACCCGGGTATCGAAGTCCAGCGCGCCAAATCCGAAGGGCTTTTGCAGCTTTCCGGCTTTCCCGTCGCATGACTCATCCGTGCTGCCGTTCCGGCGCTCTTCCTCTTCAAATACGTCATAGTCGCAGCATAACCACAGGCTGAGCTTGAAACCATGACGCCTCAAAGCTCCTATAAAATTGACATCCTGGAATTCCTTGCGATTTTCCGACCAGGTAGGCATATAAAATCTCTCATTATTCCAGTCTCTTTTGGTGGAACAATCGTAATGGTCAGACATCCAACCGGGTTCGAGCCCCAGCATGTCACACGGGATTCCCTCCTGTCTGAAGGTGCGCGCATCGTTCAGCACATCGAACTGGGTCTGCTTCTCATTGCATATGAACATGAGTCCATAGCCGTAAAGTGGCATCAAAGACGGCCTTCCTGTAATTCTGGTATAACTGTCCAACAATTCTGAATAATTTCCCGTCATCAGGTAAAAATCGAGTTCGCCTTTTTCGCTCCATACGTTCATACTGTCCGGATTGTTTTTACCAATATCAAAATAGCTGTCAAAGGTTGTGTTGAAGTACAGTCCCCATCCACGGCTGCTCATAATGAAGGGCACCGGACCGTAGCTTTCCCCGTATGCGACATGATTCCTGAAGGCACTGCCCCGAAGCTGTATGGAGCTTGTCCTGCGATATCCGAGACCGTAGAATTTCTCTTCTTCTGCAAGAACAAAGGAAGCGCCGGTTCCGACCTTGTCCCGGCCAGGAAACGGTTTCATGCAAATCTTCCGATTGTCTTCAGAATTATCGTAAAGCGTCACTGTTCCTTCACTTTTGTTTAGAACAACTCTTACAGATCGGGTTTTTATTTCATATGTGTTGTCATTTTCCGAAATGGCGTATTTTACCGGTTCCCAGTCGGTATTGACGATTTCGTACCGTTCGGTGACCGACATGCCAAATATTCCAGCTTCATTTATCCTGATCCTGAAAATATCATCCCGTAGGATGTCTATTCTGACAATATCCCCTGTTGATAAATTAATCAAATTTCCTTCCACTATAAATGCACCATCCTTTACTACCGCTTGACTGTTCCGGAGCTTTTTTACCTTTTTTACCGTTCAGCCAGTTCCGCAAACATATCGATGCATGCCTTCTGTTTTGCCGTTTTTATTTTTATAATATCGATGATGCTGCGAGCCAGCTTTGCCTGGGCTGATTCTCCGCTGCCGGTACCTTTTTCGTTCTTTTGGGCGAAGGAACCCTCCGCTTTTGCAACCCATTCGGGCTTCAAGCCGCCGATACCCTTATATGCGCCAGCCAAAGCACCGGCCATTGTACCGATTGTATCCGAGTCCCGTCCGAAATTCGCGCTGTAGATAATCGACTGTATGGGATCACCGTTGGAAAGATAGAACAAGGATAACGCGCAAGGTACGGTTTCTCTGGAATCGGGACTTATGTCCCGCAGATTTTTTTGATAAAACGCTACCCGGAATTTCTTATAATCCCCGGCTGCTTCAGCCATCCGAAGAGTCTCCAGAATGCAATCCGACATTTCTCTTGCACTGGTTTTATGCAGGTAAGCTGTGGATGCCTCAAGAATGGAGGCTACTGTCGCCGCCGGTTTCATGGCTTCCGCCACAGCCGCAGCCATGGCACAGGCGCCGTCTCTGCAGAAGCCCGAGTCACCCGAATGAATGAGGCCTGCGACATCAAAGGTCTCCATTGCCGCCTGCCTGGGGTTACAGGCGTTGACGAGTCCCATCGGCGATATGGACATGGCCGAGCTGCTGCTGTGCATATTGCCATAGCCTGCATGGACCGGCAAAGACAGCTTGCTTTCTACCTTATGCAGCATATTTCTAACCGGAGTATAGAAAATGTTATAATATTTATCCTTATTTCTCAGGAATGACTCCGCAAACTCGTCCGCCGTTACCTGCCCCTCGTTTTCAAGAAGAGCCTCGCACAGTATCATTTTTATCGCAGAGTCGTCTGTCCCTTCCCCTTCAAAATCCTCAATCCATCCAAACTTCTCTTCAATTTCGCCGTAATTCATATTTTCGGCAGGAGCGCCCATAGCGTCTCCAACAATCCCGCCTAAAAGGCACCCATAAACCTTATTAAAAAGCAAATCACTCATAAATTGAGTTCCTCCATTTCAAATTAATATTATCCGGTATAGTCCGGTCATATACCTTCAGTTACCCAAGCTTTGACAGCCTTTCCCAGCCCTAATTCTACACATTCGGGCATATTTTGTTCACTCATCATTAATTAAAGCTTTTATTATACTCATTTATTCTTGGAAGAATAAACTCCGCAGCCTTTCCAGCCGCGGTATCCGGATCGGGTTTCGGCAAAATCTCGATAGATGTCCAGCCATTAAATCCGGCCGCCTTCAAGCTGCCGAACACCTCGCCGAAATCCAGATGCCCCTGCCCCGGCGCCAGCCTGTTGGAATCGGCAAGGTGTATATACCTGATTAACGGAGCGTTTCTGCGAAGGCTTGCTCCTATCCTGTCATCTTCAATGTTCATGTGAAAAACATCCGGCATCAGTCCGGTATTTCCATATCCAAGCTTGGAAACCAGCCCGGCGCCCTCATCCAGATTGTTGATAAAATTGATCTCATATCTGTTTACAGGCTCGATGACAATTGTGACGCCATGCTTCGCGGCCATCTCGCAAATCTTCCCGGCAGTATCGATAAAAAGTCTCTCCGCAGCTTCTCTTGACTGGTTCGTAGAAACAAAGCCCCTGGCTCTTCCGATGCTGACCATCCTTCCAAAGTCTTTCGCCAGCAGGATCAGGCCTTTGAAGGTGTCGATGGCTTTTTCCCTGACCGCCTGATCAGGATGCGTAAAGTAAAGGCCTGAATCCGAAAATACCTGCCCCGTACTTATGCAGCTGACCTCGAGCCTCCATTTGCCGAGCAGCCCCGCAAGCTCGTCCGGATTGATATCCGCCGCAGTTTTCAGCGCAAGCTCAACCCCATGGTATCCGAATTCAGCCGCCTTGCGGATGGATTCCTGAAATCCACGCCAGACAACGAAGGCTGATGGCGCCGCGTTTTCATGTGCAATTGCAACTGCAAGCTTCATTTACCTCTCTCCTTACTGTGTCAATTATTCAAAGTCATTTCATCAAGTTTTCAGGTCTCCAGACTCCTGCGCTGCATAATATTTCTTCGGCTTCCTCGATCAGGCCAAGGGAAATATCATGCCTCCCGCCTTCATAATCGGTGGAAAGCCACGCTTCCAATATATCCAGCGCCTCGGAGACACCCGTTATTTTACCGCCCAGGCACAATAAATTCGAGTTGTTATGAGCCCTGGTCATTTTCCCCATGTAGGCGCTCGTGCACAAGGATGCCCGCACACCCTTGAATTTGTTGGCAATGATGCTCATCCCAATACCGGTTGAGCAAATCAATATGCCTCTTTCAGCTTCCTTGCCCGAAATGGCGCATGCCACCTTTGCAGCAAAATATGGATACCTCACAATTTGCTTTGTACCTGAGCCGGCATCTACATAGGGTATCCGCTTTCCCTCCAGATACCTGATAATCTCCAGCTTTAACTCGTACCCGCCATGATCATTTCCAATCCATATGGGTTTCATTATTTGATCAAGCCTCCAATAGTGTGTTGCAGCTGCGATTGAAATGGATCGTTCCATTCTAATTTAAAAAATTATTTGCGCACGTACCCTACCGTTTCGCGTAAAATAACGTTTGTTTTCAATGTTACAATACTACCTTCGCCGGCATCGGATTTCCCGCCGGCCCCCAATCTTCTCAAAAGAGCCTCCATACTCATCGTACCCATCTCATATTTCGGCTGTCTGACGGTGGTCAGCTGCGGTGAATACAAGGCCGCAAGATCAATGTCATCATAGCCCACCACGGATATGTCCAGCGGTATGTTCATCCGCCTTTCACGGATTGCTTTTACAGCCCCGATAGCCATCAGGTCATTTGCTGCGAAAACTGCCGTCGGCGGGTTGGCCATCCTGAGCAGCTCCACTGTGCAGGAATACCCGCTGTACCAATCATATGAACCTTGTTTTATAAGGTCATTGTCTACCGTTACGCCCTTCCTTGCGAAGAAATCCTTATAGGCGGCAAGCCTGCGCCGACTGCTGTTTGATTGAAGCTGTCCATAAATGAGCGCTATTCTTTCATGCCCATAATCGTACAACAGGTTCATTACTTCAGAAACACCGTCATAATCGTCGGCATTTATTACATCATACCTGCGGGACAGCGCTTCGTCGGTATCAACCAGTACAACTCTGCAATCCCTGTTGATCTCATTGATTTCCTCCTCCGCGATCCCGGGCTTTACCAGTATTATACCGTCCACATTCTTTTCGATAAGTATGCGTATATACTCCTGTTCTTTCGCAATATCCCTGTCACTATTACACAGAAAGACTGAGTAGCCCGCCTTCCTGCCGGTGTCCTCAACCCCTCTTGCCAATTCTGAATAAAATGGATTGGATATATCGGGAAGCATAAGGCCTATGCTCTTTGAAATCTTTGTTTTAAGCATTCTCGCCGCCCTGTTCGGAGTATATTTAAGCTTATTTATCGCCTTAATAACCTTTTCCCTGTTTTCTTCAGAAACGGAAGGAAAGTTATTCAGCACATTTGAAACAGTTCCGCGAGAAACTCCGGCTTCCTTTGCAACCTCTTCAATTGTTGCCATGGGATCATCCCTCCTGTTCTAAACATAATGGAACGTTCCATAATAATATATCAAATAAAATTTCAAATTTCAAGTAACAATATCCAAACAGGATATATTACCAGAAAATCAACATTAAAGTATTTTAAATCAGCACGGAAGTACATAATATGTGTATGGTAAAGCAGAAATAATAAGTGTATATTAAATAAAACGAATACATAATTTGATTTGAATCTGACAGGTAAGGTATATGATCAGAAGAACCGAGTTACCCGTAACCGACCTTGATAAATATTTGCTGACAGCCAATCTGCAATGCGTTTATATGCATATAGCCGAGCAGAAGGATAAATGGGAGTGCGAATCCCATACTCATGAATTTCTCGAGTTGGGCTACATTTATAAGGGAATGGGCAGCTATCATATTGACGGGACCGACTATACAGCCCTAGCAGGCGATATTTTCATAATCCCTCCTTTTGTTTCGCATTACGAGGTGCATGACCCCGAAAACCCTTTCCAGGTTAACTTTCTCATGGTAAAATTTGAAATCGGCGATCATGGTTACATCGATGATATGGTCAAATTGCTTCAGGGAAAGGTCCATATGGATCAGGTTCAAAAAGTGAAAGAGCTCTTTGACGATATAACGGATGAAGTGGTTTTTCAAAATCCCGGCTACCTTTCGATCATTGACGCCAAACTAAAGTCCCTTTTGATACTGCTCTACAGAAAGGTTCATTTGTCCGACAAGGATACGGAAAGGTCAATTTCCGGCGATGCTTCCAAAGTAAATAAAAACATTGTGGAAAATATCGATAGGTACTTGTCCGCGCACATAGATGAAAAATGTAACGTAGAAGCGCTTGCCCAAAAATTTTTCTATCACCCGAAGTATTTGTCCAGGATTTTTCAAAACGAAAAGGGAATGATGCTTTCAAGCTACATACAAAAGCTGAGAGACGAAAAAGCCAGAACGCTGCTTGCCGAGACAGACATGTCAATGGAAGCGATCGCCGAAGCGCTGGGTTATTCAAGTGTAAGCCACTTTTACAGAAGCTTTAAAAAGGAAAATGATAAAACGCCCTTCAATTATCGCAAGCTATACCTTAAGGTACCGCGAGACCCTTTTGTCTGAACTTCATGCATAGGACCAATTTCATTTATACAATCAAATCTTACTTTTGTGCAATGTAAAGCACCCTTAAAAATAATAGTATGTTGTCAAAGCGTAACTGCAAAAGCTTCTTTTCTGCTCTTTTAACATGCGCAAATTTTTAAGGGGTGAAAAAATGAAAGGTTTGATTAAGATTGCCCGTAATCAGCCAAACAAGGGCAAAGCTCATATCTTTTTGGGCAATCCCCTGTCGGACGGATGCGATAAAACGGTAGTAGAGCCCGGCAACAGCTTTTCGCCCGGCATCTGGACCTGCGGTATATATACATGGGTAAAGGCTGACGGGCAATATTATGCTCCCGAGCTTTTATCCGATTCGGATATTGCATGGAGCTTCGGCGGACAGGACGGTTTTCCGCCGGAAGTGGTGTCTGTATGGCGGGCAGGAAGCGGAGTAAATGTAAAAAACAGCCTGACCCATCTCGGTACGGAAGGTGCGGAGGGTGTCGATTTCTGCAATGTCGAGTTAAGCTCATCCGATCACAAGGAAGTCGGCTTTTTTCTTGTGGTGAAGGATATTGGGCCGGCCGGTGGAAAAATTGCTTCCATGGCCTGGTGCAATGAGACCTCCACCCTTCTGATAAACGGCTGCATCCGTCTGATTTCCGAAGACAAGCCCGATAACTGCGAAATCATTGAGGCCGAAGAAAACAATGACTCTCCGATGGCAGTTTTGCAATATGACTTCGAATTGCCCATAAACGGCACAAAAAAGCTTTCGTTCAAGGTCGAGCACGGTTTCGGCAACAAACAATTTGGAGACCGTCTCGCATTACTTGAGCCATACAGGAATCTGTCCGTGGCAGAAGGCTTTGAAAGAAGCCATTCGGAATGGCAGAGGGCCATTCCCACGAAGGTATTCTGCCCTGACAGACATCTGGAAAAGGTATGGGAAAGAGAGTGCTTTCATATATTGTCCGCCATGGAATGCGGTTTGCCTCGTATCGGTGCGGTGAATTATCCTGCTTTCTGGATACGTGACGGAGTAATTATTTTAAGGATGCTGGATCTCATCGGAAGACATGACCTGGCAAGGACCGGAAATGAATACCTTGCCCCATTGTTTTTCGGAGGAGGCTTCGGAGCCGAAGCGGATGCGCCGGGCGAAGGCATCTGGAGTCTGGTATCCCACTTCAGAATGACAAAGGATCTTGAATGGCTGAAGGGAGTATTCCCATATATCAAAAAAAGGGCTGCCTTGATACTGCAAATGCTGAAAGCATCCAAGCCGATCCGGATGGTGGGAGAAAGCCGGATACCCTTTTATCTTGACTCCCCCGGCATCAACCTGCTGTGCTTCCCTTCATCGAACGGCACTATTCATGGGAGAATGGACTGGCATTCCCCTGATTTCTTCATAAACTGCTGGTCTGAATGCGGTCTCAGGCTGGCTTCCGAAGCAGCCAGGCTGCTTGGCAGTGCAGAGTATGCGGACGAATGGCTGGAAGCAGCCGAAAGGCTGGAAAAATCAATCGCAGAACACTTGCTGCCCGGTTACGGCAATGAAAGGGATTCCATTATTACACCTTATCCCTCCAATGCACTGCGGAATTCAAGAAATACAGTCGGACAAAAGTTTATGGAATGGTTCAAGGAAAACAGATTAACGCCCGGCGGCGAAAGAAAACCCGAGCTTCTGTGGACATATTTCGAGGCGGCACAGATACACAACGCAATCCTCCTCGGTTTCAGGGAGGAAGCCTGGAAATGCCTCAACGGAATGCTTGCAACGGAGGGCTCCTGGGATCTTTCCTATTTCATCGAAAGCTTTGCCGGAGCAAACGAAACGCTGCCATTCAGAAACGCGGAAAAAGCCAGAGGTTGGCTCGACGAACACGAGGCTGTCGGCGGCAACATGCCGCATAACTGGACTTCTGCGGAGTTGATCAATTTGATAAGGGATATTTTTGTCGTGGAAGACAGTGGTACGGTTTTGCTTGGAAAAGGCGTACCCAGGGAATGGCTTAAGCCAGGCGCTAAATTCGGAGTGGAAAATATGCCCACGGATATGGGACTTGTGAGCTATACAGCCACAGTTTCCCCGGATGGCAGTCTTATGCTCGACTATAAAGGCCCTGGAAAATACAAGCTCGCACTGTAATAAAAACCGACCACTTTCAACGCTCTTGAAAGGAGATAGAAAAATGCCAGGATATGCAAGCTGGAAAACACTTTACAAGGAAGAATACCGGCAGCTCTTTGAAGAGGGTTATGCCGTAGGAAATAATTCAACACCCGACATGACGGAGGAGTATCTGCCTTTCCCCGCGGATGTACGCGGAAAAATAGAGGAGGACTCCATCAGTGAAGCCGAATGGGAAAAGGCTTACCGGAATCTATGGATGGTCCGCGAGAAAGGAATACGGCCTGATTTTCCGTATGTCGAACCCCTTGGATACGACGAGATAGTGAAAGCCGCTTCAGAACTTCCTGAGCTGGTAATGCCCGATGAAAAGGAATATGAAGAAAGAATCAAGGGAGCCTGGTTTGGAAGATGTGGCGCAGTGATTCTTGGAAAGCCGCTGGAAATGGGCATGGACAGGAAGAGGATAAAGGAATACCTGGAAAGCGTCAATGCCTACCCCCTTCGCGACTGGGTGCCGGCACGTTCTGAAAAGCTTGGTATCACGCTCCGGGAAGACTGCATTTATTCAACACATGGAAATGTCAACTTCGTCCAGCCTGACGATGATATACATTATACGATTCTCGCACTCCTCCTTGCGGAAAAGAAGGGCAAAGGCTTTTCGACCCTGGACGTGGGAATCAACTGGCTTGACAACGTACCGTTCCACTGGTTCTGGTGCGCTTCAAGGCAAACCTATTACCACCTGGTCAATATGACGGACGACAGGTCCAAGCAGGAACAGGCTGATGAGATGAATGTGAAGCTGAATCCATGGAGGGAATGCATAGACGGCCAGCTGAGAGGCGATCTGTGGGGTTACGTCAACCCTGCCGATCCGAGGTCGGCCGCCCTGTATGCACACAGGGAGTGCTCCCTGAGTCTGGTAAAAAACGGAGTCTACGGAGGAATGTTCGTAGCCGGCTGTATAAGCGCGGCGCTTGCAGTCAACCCGACCGTGGACTCAATCATCAAAGGCGGTCTTTCCGTCATACCTGCCAACTCCCGTCTTGCGGAAGCGGTAAGAAACGTTATTCACTGGTACTCGGAGGACAAAGACTGGATCACCGTATGTGACAAAATCTATGAACACCACGGCCATCTGCCCTTTGCAGGCACCATTAATAATCTTTCCCTGGTTGTGCTTGCTCTGCTCCACGGTCAGCTGGATTTTACAAGGACAATAACCACTGCGGTCATGTCAGGCATCGATACCGATTGCAACAGCGCAACGGCAGGAAGTATTATCGGCGCGGCAGTCGGCTTCGGAAAGCTGGATGAAAAATGGGTGCTTCCGCTGAATGACAGGGTAAAAACAGTGGTGGCGGATTTTGGGGAAGGCACTATTTCCTCTCTTGTCGAAAGGACCATCAATTTGAAAAAAAGCTTCAAGCCTTGAATATGCTATGAACCAGGCAGTTGCAAGATATGAACAGAATAATCAAACGATCGATCGGAGGTAGACGTACAATGGCTGATAATCAAAATATCGAGATGCGAAAGCAGCGGTGGCAGAATTTCTGGGAAAAAACCAACGGCAGCAATTACATGTTCTGGATCAACTATACGCCGGATCAGCTTGAAAGACCATTATTATGGCCGGAGAAAAGCAGGGAAAGAGTGGAATGGGCATGGAGATCCTACTGCCTGCATCAGGAAAGAACAAAGTGGCTTGAAGACGATTCCATACCATATCTGGATATGCTAACCGGTACCGAGGTTTTTGCAGAGGCTTTTGGCTGCAAGATACACAGGCCTGAAGACAATAACCCGTTTGCTCTCCCGTTGGTGCATAATTCTTCCGAAGCGGCAAAAATCAAACCGGTCAATCTATTCTCATCCACTCTGACCATACTGTTTGAAATGGCTGATGAACTCGCCTCAAAAGCTGGTCCCGAAGCAGTCTTCAAAATGGTGGATGTTCAGAGCCCGATGGACATAGCTGCACTCATATGGGATAAAAACGATTTTTATATAGCCCTTGTTGAAGAGCCGGAAGCTGTAAAAGAACTGTCAGCAAAGGTTGAAGAGCTTCTCACTGCCTTTCTGGACGAATGGTTCAGACGGTACGGGAAAGGGTTTATCGCACACTACCCGAATTATTACATGCCGTATGGTATCACCCTGTCAGAGGATGAAATCGGCATGGTCAGCGAAGCCGTGTTCATGGAAATGTTTTATGACGAGCTGGTGAAGCTATCGGAGAAATACGGTGCGATGGGAATGCATTGCTGCGCCAATGCAATGCACCAATGGAACAATATCAAAAAAATCCCGAACCTCAAATTGATCAATCTATGCCAGCCTGATAACGTAATCCGGAAATCCTGGGAGTGCTTCCCGGGACAAATCGCACAAATGCCATCCTGGTGCGGAGAAGGCGAACCCTGGACATGGCCCGTGCAGCATCCGGCCGGAACAAGAATGGTGCTGGAGGCTACCGCCAATTCACGTGAACAGGCTCTGGAGCTGTCGGAAAAAATGCGGAAGGCCTGCGGCAGGTAATCGAAAAAATGCTTGTACAAAGTCTTAATAATAAGCGTGATTTATGAAAGGAGTAAACATTATGAGCAAATTACCAATTGCTATTCAACTGTATTCTGTCCGGGAGGAAGCTGAAAAGGATTTGAAAGGTACACTGCAGCAGATAAAGTCTATGGGATATGACGGCGTTGAACTGGCCGGGCTCTATGGATATTCCCCCGAAGTATTCCGTGAATCCCTGAAAGAAGCCGGCTTATTGCCGATTTCCGCACATGTGCCCTACAACGAATTAGTAGACGATATGGAGGGAACGGTTGATAAATATATTGCTATCGGCTGCGACTATATTGCAATCCCCTACCTCAGTGAAGAATACCGCCCCGGATCGGCAAAATTCGGCGAAGTGCTGACTAATGTTGCAAAGCTGGGTAAAATCTGCAAAGCCAAGGGAATTACTTTACTCTATCACAACCACGATTTCGAATTCGTTAAAGTTGAAGACGGAAGATACGCACTTGATTATCTATATGAATCAGTGAGCGCCGACCTTCTTCAGACAGAGATCGATACCTGCTGGGTAAAAGTAGCCGGCGTTCCTCCGGTAGCTTATATTGAAAAATATTCAAACAGATGCCCTATCGTACATCTGAAGGATTTTGTGGGAGAAAAATCCGAAAACATGTACAAGCTGATCGGAATTGAAAACGGCGAACAGAAGGAATGCTCAAAATTTGAGTTCCGTGCAGTCGGAAGCGGCATACAGGATTTCCCGTCCATATTGGATACGGCAGTGAAAGCCGGCGCAAAATGGCTGGTTGTCGAGCAGGACAGCCACTACGACCACACAGCAATGGAGGATACCCGGCTCAGTCTGGAGTACCTCAGAGCTCTCGGCTGGTAAAGTCTATTACGGAGCAAGCACAAAAGTCATAAGAAGAAGTGTTGAAAACATCTTTCAAGACATAAGGGAGATTTCGTATGAGAAAAGTCAAGGTAGGTCTGATTGGCTGCGGAAATATCAGCAGCATATATATTAAGAATTGCAAAGAGTTGTATGAAAACATCGAAATTGCAGCATGCGCCGATATCTTCCCTGAAAGGGCGGCTGAGAGAGCTCTGGAATTCAATATTCCAAATGTGTACACAGTGGAAGAATTGCTTTCTGATAAGAATATAGAAATTGTTCTAAACCTGACCGTGCCAAATGCCCATGCCGAAGTTACTTTGAAAGCGCTTGAGGCGGGAAAGCATGTCTACGTGGAAAAGCCGCTGGCTACCCGAAGGGATGACGGAAAGAAGATCCTGGAACTCGCGAAAACCAAAGGGCTTTTGGTCGGATGTGCTCCAGATACCTTTCTTGGCGGCGGACTGCAGACCGGCAGGAAGCTGATCGACGACGGATGGATCGGAAAGCCTATTGCCGCTACGGCCTTTATGATGGGCCATAATCCCGAAGCCTGGCATCCCGACCCTGAATTTCTTTATAAACCGGGAGCCGGTCCGCTTTTTGACATGGGACCGTACTACCTGACCACATTGGTATCCATCCTGGGTCCAATCCATAGGGTTTGCAGCTCTGCAAAAATAACACACGCCACCCGTACCATCACCAGCAAGCCCAAATATGGAGAAACGATCATAGTCGAAGTTCCCACCTTCATCACTTCCATACTTGATTTCAAGTCCGGTGCGACCGGAACATTGATAACAAGCTTTGATACCTGCGGCTCAAGACTTCCGTCCATTGAGATATACGGAACTGCAGGATCTATCAGTCTGCCCGATCCCAACACATTCAGCGGTCCTGTTTCACTTAAACGCGAGGGTCAGGCTGAGTGGAAGGAAATCCCTCTCGGCTACGGATATACAGAGAACAGCCGGGGACTGGGACTGTCGGATATGGCCAACGCACTTCTGCATGGAGGCACACACCGGGCTAACGCCGAGATGGCAATGCATGTGCTGGATGTAATGCAGGGGATCCATGAAGCCTCCGAAAGCGGCAAATATTTTATCCCCGAGAGCTCCTGCAATATTCCCGAG
This sequence comes from Bacillota bacterium, assembly GCA_023412915.1. Lineage (GTDB taxonomy): Bacteria > Bacillota > Clostridia > Acetivibrionales > DTU013 > JAEYOM01. Next base: position 289,849 of record JAEZRE010000020.1, on the reverse strand, counting down.
CCCATGAAAATGAATTATTAAAAATACAATATCGCTTTATATTTATTGGAGGGTTATATTATGGAAAAACGTATTGTTTTCAATGGAAATAACAATATCTCCATCGAGGCTTTCGAACCTGAGGCTGTCTCGGAAGGAAAGGTACTGATACGCACAAATTATTCGATGTTGAGCACCGGTACCGAAACAATTGTCCTGCACAGAAGGTTTGAGGCAGGCAGCCATTTCGACAAGTGGGTCCAGTATCCCTTTTATCCGGGCTACTCAGTCGTTGGAACGGTTATGGAAACAGGACCGAGGGTCACCTCCCTGAAACCGGGAGACCTCGTCGCCTGCCGCTGCACCCACGCGTCATGCCATGTTATCAACGAAGAGGAATGCGTGCCAATCACTCCCGGAATCGACCTGCGGCAATCCGTATGGTTTGCGCTTGCAAAAATCACCGCAATGGGAGCGCGCGTTGCACGTTATACACTCGGTTCGGATGTTCTCGTCATCGGCGCCGGCCCTATCGGACAAATGACGCTGCGGTGGGCAGTCGCCGCGGGCTCGGAAAAAGTGATCGTTGCCGATATGGTTGAAAAACGGCTGCAGCTTGCCCTGTCAGGCGGGGCTACCGCAACGATCAACAAACCCGTCAGCGAAGCCGTTGAAGAAATAAAAGCGGCAAACAACGGCAAACTTCCCTCTATTGTAATAGATACAACAGGAAATGCGGCTGTTTTTTCCAGTGCACTGGAGGTATGCGCCGACTTCGGTACGGTCGTTGTTCTCGGAGACACAGGCACACCTACCTCGCAGCATCTCACCAAAGACGTAATCACCCGCGGACTGCATATTGTCGGCGCTCATGACCACCATGAAAATGCGGACTGGAATATAAACAACATAACAAGACTGTTCTTTTCACTGGTTCAGCGCGGCAAATTCAATCTGGAAGGCCTGAATACACATTATTTCTCTCCCGAGCAGATCCGGGAGGCGTATGACATCACCGAGACACAACGCGGAGAAACCATGGGGATAGTTATCGACTGGTCGAAATAAAGCCGTCGGCAAAGTGCCAGCCACTGGTGCTATTCCGTCTGCATTTCTGCAAGAGAAACAACCTATCCTTTGAAATAGGTTGTTTCTCTTTATTATTCTTGCACAAAGTCTCAGGGGAGTAACCCTTTAAGGCTTGTGCCGCAAGGTACATTGCCTGATACGTGATATTAGTGAATTAATATCAAAAGGCTTTACTCTTTTTACATGCAATTACTGATATGGTTATAAAAGCCGGCCATACCGGGGCTGGTAGACGGAACGACGCAACGCTTTGCTGCGCTGTCCGCCGATGCCAGGAGCGCAGGTTTATTATACAGGCTATCGTTGAAGGAGTTGCGGAAAATTCTTTGACATATTTTGGTTTATATGATACGTTTAGTCAGATAGTAAAACCATCTGGGACAGTGAGGGTGCCAGTATGAATTACTTGAAGAGCAGAAAACTGGAAAATTGGTTGGGACTGTTGGGGGTAGCGGGCTTTATCATATCCCTGTTCGCCAACGCTATCTCGCCGAGCGCCTATCCAGGCTATAACTGGATGAGCCAGCCAATAAGCGATCTGTTTGCACAGAATGCCCCTTCCCGTGAGCTCTGGGCACAGTTCACTACCGTATCCAGCGCCTGCGGACTCGTATTCGTTACGCTGGCTTGCCTGTACGTTCAAAATCGTCTGAACAGAACTCTCCGAGTCGGCATATATCTCTTTGCCGTTTTGAGTTGGATCAATAATATGGGGTATACCTTGTTCCCACTCACGGAAAGCGGCTACGTAGGCACTTTTCAAGATATCATACATACTTTTGTGATAACACCCGCTGTCGTGATTCTATCCGTTTCCTCGCTGGTTGTGATCATGGTTGGCGGCTACAGGAATCGCAGATGCCAATCGATCGCCATATTTGCAACAATCAGCCTTTGCTGCTTGATTATCGGCACGATTGGCATTGGAATCGCTCCTTCGGCTTACTTTGGCATCATGGAGAGGATCAGCGTGTTTTCCGCGAGCGGATTTAGCTTTGTTCTGGGGTTCTACGTTTTTATCGGTTTCGATTTGGCAGAAAGAAAATTTCAAACGGTTTCTGCCGATGGCATGATTACCGGGTAGATCTAAAAGCTGGTGGACGGAATCGGACCCCCGACCTGCTGATTACGAGTCATTACAATCAAAGCCTCGAAAGTATTGATAAGAAGCTGCTGTAGATAAATTTTGATAGCTCTTCACAACTGCACTTCACGACCTGAATACATTGTTCCAACACATTTAATCAGCTTATAAACTATTGGGTGAATGTGTTATGGAGTCTTTCGTGTATTATGGATTAGGTCCAGTTCAGATCTCTCGGAAATTACGAGTCATATTTAATCATTACAGACAATGCACCCGTTCCAATACAAAAGTGTACCATGCTTTTGACATTTAGGAAATCCTTCGGGTATAGCAACCCTGGGGTCTTTATTTTCTTCTTTCCAAGAATGATAGGCTTTCTTATCAATATACTCTGACTTAAAATTCATAAGCAATCTTTTAAAAGTATCTAAATATGTAAATACAAGAGATTCGTTGGGTTTATAATCAAGAGTTTCCCATCCGAGCTTATTCTTTACCCCGTCGATAACATTTATAATAAAACCTCTTTCTTTTTCAAAATTATCAAAATCCCAAGGTATTTCACTTATATCAAATTCATTACAACCTCTTCCTCTAACCGTATCATCATGTTCGCTAATCCAAACTATTAATTCTTTTTCTTTTTTCTTCTTTGCTAACCTTGACCCACTTAAAACAAGTGCAGATAGAAATACCGCTGTTCCACCATTAGACATACTTAACCATTCATCAGAGTTATTATGGTCAGAGTGCATTCTAAAATGTGTTGCCAAATGAAAATCTCCTTGAAATAATTTGCCAACCCGACAGTAACAATAAAACAAATAAGGATTTCCGTGGATGCATATTTAAAACAGTTTAGTGGCTTTCTTAAGCATCAGTAAATTTCATATGCTCTGTAACCATTCTGAAATCATTTATTGATTTTATCTCAATACCATTTATTTCACATACTTCACCAGATTCTAATGCTTTTTCAATTTTACTTTCCAATATCTTTCTTTTACTCTCAACACCAACGTATTCTATACCTATGCATAAACTCCATATATCTTTATCGTAAATTAAGTTTTCAAATCCTAATGCACCAGGGTCTGATGAATTAATGACCAAAATTATCTTTTTATCATTTCTCTTGCATCTCAGGAGTATATTCCTGGCAATATAAACTCTCTGTGCTATATCGATTGGGCTTTTTGAATTTATCCAATTTGTAATACTATCCGTATATAATCTAAACCCATTATGCCATGTACAATAGCAATACAATATATTGCCATACTCTTTATATATCAAGGTTTCACCTTTATTTTTATAAGCCACAGATATTAATTCTTTTTTTAAAATATTCAGGAATTTCATAATAAAATCCTATCTATCCCCCACTTCGCAAATTCAACATATTCTATGAAGTAATTTTCATAAACCAACTTTTTAATGGTATCCAAATGAAAATCGCGAAGGCAAAGGCTAATGAGGTATAAACTAAAGACACTAATACTGCAATGATTGGTTGGGTTGGGTATTCTTGAAGTAATGGTTTACCATGTTTAGGTCCAATAAATAGAAGTACTAAATTCAAGATGATAAATACCCCTACTCCTGAAAGTATTTTTTTAAGAGAAGGCATTTTCTTCAACTTTGTCTTTCTATATTTGGTAGTCATAATGCTTTTAACTCCAATTATATAATCAGATTATTTTACAGCCAATGTTGCCCAGAATGTCGGCACACCATATTCTTGAAGAAAGCCCTCCCCATTCGTGTCTTCATAAAGATCGAGAAGCGTAAATCCGACCTTTAGTTGCCCGCGGATCTGCTCTTCGAGTGTATGCGAAAACTGAATTCCGGAATCGTCTTTTTCCAATGCCTTTAGTAGCTCCCTGTCTTTCAGCGGATTAAACGGCAGGTGATATTTAATTACCTTTTCATCTCCATCATCGAAAAGGAAATTAACCCCATTATCCAATCCCGCCATTAGTCTGCCACCTTTTTTCAGTATACGATAACATTCTTTCCAAACATGCATGACATCTTCGATATAGCAGTTTGATACGGGATGAAAGACCAGATCGAATGAATTTTCATCAAAAGCCAACGGCTTAGTCATGTCTGCCCGTATAGCGTTGATTTTATATCCTTCTCTTTCCGCAACAAGCAACTCGCTTTTTATCTGCTTCTCTGAATAATCGAGAACTGTACATTCGGCGCCAAGCGCAGCAAAAATAGGCATTTGTTGTCCGCCACCTGAAGCAAGACCGAGAACTCTTTTGCCTTTTACATCCGGATACCAGTCTTTAGGAACCGGTTTAGTCGGTGTCAAGAGCATCGACCATTCGCCGTTGAGCGCATCAACAAACTGCTCATGGGAAATTGGCACACCCCACACCCATCCTTTTTCGATCCATTTGTCTATCGTATTTGCATTAACCTCTGTATAATCCATCTGTTTTCCCCCATAAATTCCCGTTTATCGGTAAGGCCGTAGAAATAACCATTAGTTCATAGTTTATAACAAGGGTACCTTAGAGTTTATTACAACCAGAACTCCATTTTCACACAACAAATGAAAGCATCCTCAAAACTTCGAAATAATCACTTGATGTAAATTCAAGATTTTTTGAGGTAATCTGTTTCATGCCAGGGTAGAATGAACTCTTATAAGCCTTAGTATGTAAATTATATGATAATTCCACCTCGAAATGCCCAGGTAACGGTATGCAATCTCGGAATTGGGTCTTTAAAGATGCTTCAACCCCTTCTTTTATGTTACTATTTACAACATCAGGGTGTTTGCAAATAACTGAATTTCCCTTACATTTACTGGTTTCAACAGTCTTTATATTAGGATTAACCTTATAGATATTTTTACACAATTCAGCATCTCCGCTGACAAAAACCACGGGAACTCCTACCAACGAGGCTGTATATGCATTTATTAAAAATTCACTTGCAAATTCGCCATTAATCTTAATATATGCCATATCATCTTCTAAAGTATGGGACAACGGGTTTCCATCTGAACCTGCATATGAATGGTAACCTACCATGACCACGGCATCAAAGGTATTGTCGAGTTCCTGCATCATGCAAAAAGGATGCCCGCTGAAAGAACGGATTAAAGTTGTATTGGATGGCAGTCCCGTAAAACTCAAGTTTCTTCCTACTCCATGTGCATCTTTTATCCATATTTCTTTTGCTCCAGCATTATTTGCACCTTCGCATGCAGAAACAACTTCTCGCATTAACTCTTCGCAAAAAGGTGGGTAATCAGGTTTCCATCTTGTTGCTTCATCCCAATTTACTATGCCTGTAATGCCTTCAATATCAGCACTTATGTAGATTTTCATATAAAACCTCTTATTAGTTTATTCAAATTTAATGTTATATTTTGTAATCTAAATCGTCAAGGTAAAAATGCAGTTGAGTCCAAGGGCAATTCCAGCACCCCAAAAATGGATTTGTGGCAGTTACGTTTTTTGAAAAGTGCTACAATTCAATACATTCCAACATAGCTATATTTCCTAACTCTTTGCTAATAAGTTTAAGCTTATATATAAAATTATCAAGCAATGCTGGCTCAGTAATCATATATATAACAACTTCACTCGCTACTTTTTTTATCCCAAAGTCGAAGAAGTCTGTTTGCATTCTGATACTAACATATATTTCCCCACGCTTATTAACGTTAAAGTGTAACCTCCCATAGAACGCCCCATTGGCATACTCAGGTCCAAATTTACCAAGTTCTATATCGTATATTCCACCGTAAATATGAGTTTTGAAAATATCTAATCCATTAATTAAATTATCAATTTCTAAATATGAAACATATACAGTATTTGTAAAACTTGATTTTCCGTCATTAGCTACAATGTTCAATTCTACCACATCACTATCCGACCAGATGTTTTCTAATGATATGCTTGACTTCATATTATCCTCCGAGTATGTATTATGGAATTGTTATGGCTAACACATTTTCATATAACTTCTGTATTATTGAAAGAATAGCCATGGATGCTTCCATACTTCACTGCTTCAAATCTAAAGAGTACTCCCCCATCATAATAGAAATCCCAGTCATCTACTATCCCTTCAATTTTTGAAACAAAGTATCTTAAATTATATTTCAGTATAGGGGTTTTTATATATTGGGGTAGTTCTGCTGAATTTTCAATACTTATAAGGTATTTTGTATCGTATAGCGATTCAAATAATCGTTTTCTCCATACCGAAGATTGGCTAATATCACATACAATATCACTTAAATACTTTTTGTGTAACTTTTTTTCTAATCTCTTTTTCAAAACAGCGCCTCAATTATTGGTGTTGGTAATATGGATTATATGTTGCCTTTTGAAGGTATTTCATCAAGATATTTTGAAAAAATGTCAACATACCGTGTTCCAAATGAAACACTTGTAATCTCTGAATATGGAATCTTATATGGTTCATCCTGCCATACCCCATCCGCATCAAAATGCCGAACATAAGCGAATTCTTTGTATACCCTCTCTATCCTTCCAATTACAAATTCCGATTCATCATCATTAAGATTTTCTTTTTCTACGATGATATTTTTTTTCATTTTCATCAAAGAAGTAAAAACTGTTACCCAATTTGAAATATCTACATTAGGGGTTTGAATACTATCAATAATTCCTTCCTTTTGTAGGATTTTAATACAAATATCATTTTAATTTCTACCTTTTTAATGTCAGTGTAGCGTCGAATCGAATACCCATCAATTATAAAATCATCTTCCTCCGCACCTAAAAATAACTTATCATTGGAAATGAGCGGAAAGTAATACCAATAATTAGCATCATATCGAAAAAACACCCTACAAAGATTTCTTAATTCAATACAACTATTAACAATTCTCTTAATTTCTGCTTTTGTCATTATTTAGTTCCTCATAAAATATAAACATTTCAGTCGTTATCTTCTACTAATAATGATTATATTATCAACATTTACACAGACAGTCAAATACTGGATTCGGCAAGATTTATATGAGTTTTCAAATACAAAATTCATTTATTCAACCAACTGCAAATCAATTCCCGCTGCACTCGCACCTCGATCCCATGAATAACTTATGAGACCTTTTCCAACTTCCCAAACAAAACTTTTATAAGACTCATTTCTATCATTAGCTGAATTATAAATACAAGAATTGTTTTTAACCTTTATTTCCGTTTTCCAAAAACCATCATCATAATATATATTATCGATACTGCAAAGAATTTCTGTTTCGTCAGTACTTGGTAATTGACCGTTCTTTTCTATATTGTGAGCGTACTTTAAATAGTTAAATAATCCATTCTCATCTACAAAATCCTTTGAATATGTACTATCAGACGGATAGAAATCATATATTTTGTCTTCAGTTACCCATAAATAATCCTTCTCATCCTTCTCTTTAGTATTGCTTTTTTCTCCATTAATAGAGAAATCAAGTTCATAGATATTTCCTCTTCTTAACTTTGCTATTTGAGATATCGTGAGATTCGCTACCACATACACATTACCATCACTATCTACATTCTCATTATCTTGGTCAAGAATGTTGTCACCCCAAACTTTTCCTTTGTATGTATAGTGATTTTTTGAAGCAATATCATTAAAGAAGAATTTGTTGAAATCATTACTACTATTCGGTTTATTTTGCTTTGTTATTGATTCATTCACTTGTGATTGGTCTATATAATTTGTTTGGTTTGTTTGGCTAAAAATTGTTGAATTATTCCTTGTATTATTGTTATAACAACCTGCTAATAGAAAAGAGATTATAATAATTGTTAAAAGAAACTTTGTATCCATATTTACCTCAAATGTCCTTATTTTATGTAGAGTGATGCATTATAGAAGCATACATAAAATTGTAAGATGGCTGGTTAATCATTGTCATTGATGAAACGCCATTTACAAAATTTCCGCTTTGATAATGTAACTCTTTTATGCAGGAATCATGAAAGTATCCGAAAGTTTCCATTAACTCAAGAATATCATCGTTTGTTTTAACACCGTGCCATTCCATATGCCTCTACCTACCTTGTAATATAGATAGCATGAAGTTGCGTTTTTGAAGTTCAGGGTAAAAGTCTTTTTCTATATAAACATTAGTAAGATATATAAAATAATGTAACTCAAAATCATAACTACCAACAATAACATTGTCTTTTTATAATTAGATTTCAACGCAATTAGCATATTGTCGTTATAGTTATCATCTGAAAATACAAAAGCTATAGTACTAAATCCATTTTGAACACCTTCTTTTCCGTCGAAGGATTTCATTTTCCTATAATCATCTTTGTAATACTCTTTTGTATAACTTAAAAGCCGATGCCCTTCATAATAATTTATAGCCATTACGATAAGCCAAGATATTATCATGTAGATATATATAGTTCCTTCTGATTTTAAAGCATTAAAACTAATAATAATAGCCGTAATTAGAGTTATTATCCAAACAAAAAGGTAGATTTTCATATATGATTTAAATTTATATTCCAAACCTTTTCACCTCAATTTGCTTACTTTACTTTGTCCAGCAAGGATGTAATATGGATTTGTTGTAGTTACCATTTTCCGTTAGTTCATATTTTATTAAGATGGCGAAATGAATTAACTTCTAATTTCATGCTTTTAATAGTTGTATGTTTCTCCTATAAATTTAATTTCACCGTTCCATGTTGTGTTGCGGGCAGCTTTGCCCTCTACCTTTTAGATGCTTATAAAAATAATACTGTTAAAACACTTGTTTTAAAAAATTGGTAGTTCTCACTTTGTAACAAGTATGCATTAATGATATCAATTATTTACCATATATTCAAACATGAAATTGTGAAATCTAAGACCAAGTGGGATGGTTGTCTTATGTAGTCCTACAAATTATGGAGGCATGACAAATAGGTATTATATGCAATTATATCCATGCCTTAAGATCTCATGGTTTGGCAACTTACCAGAACCACTTCCAACCGATTATAACACCTATAAACAACGAATATCGTTATCTTTTTTATGTAATATGAAAGCACAAAAGCCGTCTATCCTTACGGATAGGCGTTTTTCTATGCAGCTGGTGGACGGAATCGACGCGCCGCTTCGCTGCGCTGTCCGCTCGGATCACCTGGCTCCCCGGAGATCCTCGCGCACTCGCCCCGGAACGTGCGTTTAGCACGTTCCTTTCCGGTTCGTGCCGCAAGGTTCGATTCCGTCCTTTACATTTCTGCATAGAAAAAACGCCTATCCTCCGGATAAGCGTTTTTTCTATGCAGCTAGTGGACGGAATCGAACCCCCGACCTGCTGATTACAAGTCATTAAAAATTAAACCTCGAAAGTATTGATATAAAGCTATTATCGGTCAATTCCTATAGTTATTCACAACTGCACTTCACAACCTGAATACATTGTTTCAGCACCGTTTATAATCTTATAAACCATTAGTGAATGAGTTGCGGGTCTGTTACGATTGCATTTTGCTAATCAGATTACTTCAGTATCCATCCCTCAGGTATTTCTTATGTAATTTTCTACTTATTCGCTTATTCATAGATTTCACCTTAAAAGAGCCATTCATGTATTTGTTGGTTTGTTGAGGCTGCAAATTTTGTGAAGAATGCGAACTGTTTCAATAACATTTATTGAGCATTATATAAAACCCATATGAAAACAGCCACAAAGATTATTATTGCCACTGCTTTTATTAACGCGATATGAAATAAAAAAAGTAGTGTACAAAAAACACCTGTCCAGAAAACTTGACTAATAATCCAAATTGAAACACCCTTTTTAGAACATTTTACTTTTGTATATTCAGTAGAAACTATATTACTTGAACCACTGGGATTATTTGTGGGAACTGTACTTAACGTACAACATGAATCTTTTAAACTGGAGCTTGCATCCGAAATAGTAATATCTATGTTGCTTTTTATATTTACACTAAGCAGTAATTTCTCTTTATATGGCTTCTTGCCATCACAATATATATTTTTATTAAAAGGAAACGTTAATATAGATATTAATGCACACAACGGGAGAAAAAGTAACATCAATAATCCTGATTCACACCATTTACTTTCTTCAAAAATTATTTCATTTACTCCAGAATTAACTTGAGAAGTTTCAAAATGAAACTCATTTTGCCAGTTTTTGTAGCTCAATTTTTTATTATCTACAAAACAGTTAACAGACCTATCATATAGAAGAATGTTTACAAAATACTTTACCTCATCAGACAAATTTTTCACCTCATATACAATAAGGGATTACAATTTCGCCCAGTACAGCTAATTATAATATCAATAATTTCCAATATGGTCAATTCGAGAAAGTATTTATCTTATGTAGACTAAAGCATTATGGAAGCATAGAAAATAAGCATTACATTCTACCATATCAACATCTTAATATCTCATGGTTTTCGTAACTTATTTGAACAGCTTCCAACCGCTTATAACATCTATAAACAACGAATAACGTTATTTTTTCTATATAATTTAAAAATGCAAAAACCGCCTATCCCTACGGACAAGCGGTTTTTATGTTTGGAGCTGGTGGACGGAATCGACGCGCCGCTTCGCTGCGCTGTCCGCTCGGATCACCTGGCTCCCCGAAGATCCTCGCGCCCATCCTCCGGATAGGCGTTTTTTCTATGGAGCTGGTGGACGGAATCGAACCCCCGACCTGCTGATTACAAGTCATTATAAACAAAACCTTGAAAACATTGATACGAAGCTGTTATGAGTAGATTCTGACAGTTCTTCACTACTACGCTTCACAACCTGAATACATTGTTTCAGCACCTTTTATCAGATTATAAACTATTTGGTGAATGAGTTGAGGGTGTGCAAATTCGTATATTCATAGATTCACTTCGAAAGTCTTGCATGTATTATGGATTTGTTGCAGTTACATATTACCTCTCGTGAATCTTATTACTATCTTCAATAAATGCAAGATACGAATTTGAACCATCAGTATTGTAAGATAAAACTTCAAGGCTGACTTTATCAAAAGTATATGTCATTTTATATGCAACGTTTTCCTCATTTGCAATCCAAGTTTTTGCAATTTCTTTTTTACCAAAAACCTTTTGAATCTGGTTAAAACTCATACCATTTTTTAGTCCATCAATTTCTACCCCATCTGAACATTCAATTCTTGTTGGTGTACTGTCATTGTCTGATAAATTAAAAAATGTTAACCCATTATGATACATTACAACATTAAGCGGAACATGGCATTCATCTATAGTCAAAGCCCCTTCAGAATAATCCTTTCCAAAGTGTTTAATAAGGTCTTGCTTACTTTGCAGAAAATATGATTCTATTTCAGCCATTGTAAATACCAGATTATCTTGACTCTTAGATGAGGCAGTATTTACATTTCCAGAACTTTCAACCTTGGATAAATTACCTGTAAACAAATCTTGTTGGAACACTTCTTCTGAAGATTCTGATACCCAGTAACGTGCTAAAGTTTCCGTATTAGCATTATTATTAGAGTCAATATATGCTATCCGAATAATATGGTAATTATCGCCGTCCTTATTACTTGTTCCAAAATTCTGAACTTGACAATTGGAGTCTGGTTCAGATAATGTAATTACCTTTTTGTCTATTATATCTTTGATAATATCTAACGCTTCATTTTCAGTTATTTTTTTTGATGTGGGTGCAATTGTGAGTTTAGGTGTAGATACAGTTGTGGGTGTGGTTAGTAAATTTAAGACTATCTTTCCACTCAAGTCGTAAACATCACCATTCGAAGGATTAACTGTCCATGTTGTAGCCGTACCCTTTCCATCAATAGCATTGAACTGAAAAAATATATAAAACCCTGAGCTATCAGTCATATCAGCATATGCTGAATCCTCTAATTCATGGAACTTTTGCATTAGTTTCGTTACTTCATCCGTAGTTAATGTAGCCTTTTCTTTTAGGTTTGAGGAATCTGCTGCTAAAGATGTTGATTTTGTTGAAGACGTTGGAGATAACGAAGTTGATTCTTGCTGTTTTCTTTCAAGCTCAAGGAATACTCCACCACCAACAACGATTAATGTATTATCATCTTTAATGAAAAAGGTACATCCGTTGTCATTAGAATTAGCGGCTGTAATTTGAATGATTGAGTTACTTTTTACCCCCAATTTATCAAATGTAACATAATTGTCAGATTCAAACTTATTCTCTGATATAACTGTATTTTCATATATGGGGTTCTCTATAGTCTCGCCTAGATAGCTTATATCGTCTCCAAAGCAGCTTGCTCTTTCACTTGAAAAACTCATATCTTTGCCTATCATCTTTTTTATGTCATCTTTACTATAAGTACCTACACGCCCATATGCCAATTCTCTTTTGATTATCCAATGACCAAAAAAGTTTTCATGTGGAATATTTTCTGTATTTGTACTTGTTGTCTTTTGTGTGATTATTTTTTCTGAATGAACGTTATTTGTGGTCGTCTCATTTGTATTACTACATCCAAAAAAAAGAGCTATAGTGATTATCAGAGTAATAAACAAAATCATTTTATGGTTCATGTAAATTACCTCATAAATCAACATTCTAACTTCGTCTTATCTATTTCGCATTAATAATATCAAGATTTTTCCCATATTGTCAAACGGTTGTTATGTAGCCTTTTGAATTATGTCCATGCTTATAATTGACAATACTTTCAACCATATCAATATCTTTAGGACCCATGGTTTGACAACTTACTCGAACCACTTCAAACCGCTTATAACACCTATAAACAACGAATACCACTATCTTTTTTATGTAATATGAAAACTCGAAAGCCGCCTATCCTTACGGACAAACGGCCTTCAACGTTGGAGCTGGTGGACGGAATCGAACCCCCGACCTGCTGATTACAAGTCATTATAATCAAAGCCTTGAAAGTATTGATATGAAGCTGTTATGAATAGATTCTGATAGTTCTTCACAACCTGAATACATTGTTCCAACACATTTTATCAACTTATAAACTATTTGGTGAATGAGTTATGGGTTGGCAAAACCGAATATTTATAGGTTCACCTTAAAAAGTCTTTCGTTTCTTATATATTTGTTACAATTCCACATTTTATGTTTTCAATCTGATTCTATTGAAATTTTATTATCATGGAAGTCTGCGTTAAAGTATCGCTGAGAGTAATGCGTCGATGATTCTTCCATTTGTTCAATACTCTTTATCCATTTCAAAAATTCAGGTAAAACTTTTGTATGTAAACCCTCTCTGACAAAATGTATATCTTTTCTCAATATTGCTCCAGCCCTTATGTATAAGCGATTATAAGGGATATTTTTATTAGGTAGCCAATAATGCACTTCAAAAATAGAACCAATTAGTTGGGGCTTCCAATAATACAAAGTTACGTCAGTATTGATATTACCATTCCTGAGTAACTCTTCAAGTTGTGATGTTTTTAGCCCAAACGAATAATCTTTGGAGATTTTTTCTTTAGATATTGATGAAATCACATAACCCCTTCTTCCTTTCGAAAGCTTCTATCATAGCTATTATATGGATTTGTTGTGTTGCTTTTCTAAAAAATATTATACAGCAGCATATTCTGATAGATGCTTATAATCTATTGTTGTTGCACTAATATGGATTTAAACTTTTTTTGCTTTATCGCTAAATAAATGATGTCTATCACATCTGCCGTAAAAATAATCTGTAATATACAATGGATTACAAATTGTTTTGTGGTAATAATCTTGCTTTTTCGTAAAGTGAACAGTTTGGCTATCGTATATGCAGATGTGCCAAGTAAGGTAAAATAAGTGTATGCAATGATAAATGGAATCATTGGCCAAATAATTATTGCAATATGGAATACCATTGAAGCAATCATCCAACAAACAAAATTTACTATATAGAATGGTATAAGACTCAATTTGAAAATCATAACTGTTCTGAACGACAAATCTTGTACCCGTATTATTGAATGAACCGCTTCAACGATGTTTACAGCTACCAATATACAAACTGCAATCATGAGTAATAATGGAATTGTGAAAATGGCTAATTCTAATGAATCTTTCATTCCTTTTGTAAAAATCTGATAAAAAGTCAGGAAAAGCGATAGTGGTACCATGTAGACAAAGACTACAAGCACAGTTAACAGCTTTTTCATTGATATACCGCCTAATATAAATTATCGGTTCTTCATAACATTATCCTGATATGCAACAATAATATCAGCAATTTCCCATACAGTCAAACAATGGTTATGTAGACGTTGTATATTAATATCTTAAGATCTCATGATTTGACAACTTACCTAAACCGCTTCCAACCGCTTATAACATCTAAAAACAATGAATACCGCTATCTTTTTTAAATAATTTGAAAATGCAAAAACCGCCCATCCCTACGGACAAGCGGTTTTTAAGTTTGGAGCTGGTGGACGGAATCGAACCCCCGACCTGCTGATTACAAGTCAGCTGCTCTACCTGCTGAGCTACACCAGCATGCTAACATGTTTCAAGCAACCAGTTTCCCGATTGCTACACTATAATAACATTGGATTTTGCATTCTGTCAATACTATCGATTTTGTATCTAATTACACTAATTACCGTAGCCATCAATCGAAATTGATTCGACCCCGGTCAGCACATTATTTTTGAAAAAGCACCTGTGCTCATAAAGATTCTCATCATTCAACAGCTTGGGCAGGAACTTTGGTAAATTCCCGGCAACGCCCGTATTTTCAGGATCAAGTATCCATGCTATACTCTTCCAGTCCAAAATACCCTCGCTGGTCTTTCTGGGCGTTTCATAGACATAATCCTCCGGAATTTCCGCAATAAAAGCATACATGCCACCGGTTAAAGCACCGTCGAACTCCCAGATTACAGTGCCCTTGTAATCAACCGTATTCAGTCTAATGCCGGTTTCTTCATAGACCTCCCGGATAATGCACGCAAGCGGTGTCTCGCCAGTCTCGAGCTTGCCGCCTACCCCGTTCCAGCTGCCCATCCAGGCCGGATATTCCCTGTTGATCAACAAAAGCTTATCTTTTTGCTTTATAAAACATATAGTGAACTTAAGCACATATCCCCCTGCACAATTACGCTTCTGACAGAATATATCAGTTCCATTATATCAAATATAGCCTGCAGACAAATAGCCCATCCTACGATCCCCCTCCCTAAAAAATAAATAGCACAAAATGTCCTGTCAGCGTTTTCAAATAAAGGTATAATTTAATCATCGCTGCAGCGAGGAGTGAATAAGGTGGGTTATATTGAATATTTGCAAAAGTCCATCGACTTTATTGAGGAAAATGTAAAACAGGAGGTCACGATCGAAGAATACGCTAATGTCGCAGGCTTCTCGAAGTACCATTACTATCGCCTCTTTGGAATGTATGTGGGAATCTCTGTAATGGATTATGTGAGAAAGAGGAAGCTGGCACATGCGATGTATGACATATGTCAGGGCAGGCGTATACTCGACGTGGCGCTGGATTACAGCTATAGCTCGGAGCGTTCCTTCAGCAGGGCCTTTCTGCAGGAGTTCGGAGATAATCCCAGTAAATTCAGGGACGTAAATTATTCTATCCCTAAAAAACCCGCCCTTAAGGAATTTAATATCAACACATATGGAGGTAAGCAAATGGATAGTATATTCAGCGAAGTAAGGTTTGAAAACCTTGATACCATGTTTGTAGCCAGTGCAAAAGTCGTGAGTGGAAATCCGGAAGAAGAGGTAATAGCATTCCTCAACGAATGGATCAAGGAAAACGGCGTCGATCCGAAAGCGAGAAAATTCGGTTTCGATATACCGGTAAGCGACGAAGAAAGAAGCAAAGGGCTGCGGGGTTATGAGTTCTGGGTAAAAGTCGGCGAAAATACGCAGGCTGATAAAGGTGTTGTCATAAAAAAGGTCGAAGGGTGCAAATATGCCGTTTTGCGCATAACTGACCCGTTTTCGAACCCTTTCGATACCATTCCGAGGGGCTGGAAGGCTCTTGTAAACTGGGTCAATGATAAAGGGTACAAAGCATCCTGCGACAAGGAACGCTATTGGCTGGAGGAGGTATTGGAAATCGACGGGACGACATATATGGATATATACTTCCCTATCAATTGAACAGGTTAAATGGCGAATTTCTCCTCATACCCTCACGGACTGGTCGTTCTGCTGCGCAGAACTGCTGCCCATGTTACCTGAGTTATAGCGCCTGATTCATGTATTACTAAAAAACTCGGATATCCTACGATATCCGAGTTTTTGTGGCGACCCGAAGGGGGCTCGACCGCGCCGCTTCGCTGCGCTTTACGCTCGGATCACTGGCTCCCCGGTCATCCTCGCGCACTCGCTGAAAAATGCATGCATTTTTCTTAACGCTAGTGCCCTCACGGGTTCGATCCCCTATTTTTTGTACTAAAAAACTCGGATATCCTACGATATCCGAGTTTTTGTGGCGACCCGAAGGGGGCTCGAACCCCTGACCTCTAGCGTGACAGGCTAGCGTTCTAACCAACTGAACTACCGGGCCATATAAAGTTTACCGGAGCTTACGCTCCTTTAGAAAAATACTGGTGACCCATAGGGGACTCGAACCCCTGTTATCGCCGTGAAAGGGCGGTGTCTTAACCACTTGACCAATGGGCCACATCATCGGGTCTAAAGCCGACAAAGTATATTTTACTGGGGCGGACTAAAAAAGTCAAGGGAAAAATATTAAATTATGTTACCTGATATGGATATTATTGAATGCCTGTATTTACGGCATTATCCCCCGTTCGGCCGAGCTTCCGGTAAACGCCGAGCAAGGCTATGCATACGGCTAGAATGAGCACGGATGCGATATAGATCAGCCTGGGGTCATAAATATAAACCGTACCGGAAACCAGCCCGACAAACGCAGTCAGGATACAGGTGATCGTATTTATAAGAGAATACACGCTGGCTCGGTCCGCCCCTTCTGACACCTCGGCCAGCATCACATCGATAAATGGCCGCGCCGCGCCGAAGCCAAGCGAATACAGGCAAATGCTCGCAACAGCCGCAATCAAGCTTTTGCCGGGTATCATTACCAGCATCAGCAGCGAAGCAGCCTGAACAGCGAATCCAATCTGCATATTCCTGTTGTTGTTGGAACGGCTGATAACAGGTACGACGAAAATAAACGCTACGAGCATCATAGCCGAATATGCTCCTCCGAGCAATGAAATGGAAGACTTGCCAAAGCCGAGAACATCTGTCATAAAGGGCGCGAAATACAGGCTGTTGAAAGAGCCCAGGGGTATATAGATAAAAAACAACACATAAATAATAGCCGCTATTACCGCTCTCTTATTCCCCCTGAACACAGCTGCCGCCTTTAGCG
The DNA here is from genome assembly GCA_023412915.1 of Bacillota bacterium. GTDB lineage: Bacteria > Bacillota > Clostridia > Acetivibrionales > DTU013 > JAEYOM01. The sequence goes on along the minus strand of JAEZRE010000020.1, from coordinate 272,318 downwards.
GGATTATATCCTTCAAACTGAAGGGCTTCGGATTCTTCTTCATTTCATCGAGTATCCGCTGTCCATTGCCGGTCTCCTTATACAGGAGGTTCCTTGTAAACATCATGGCAGTCATGCTTATCACAGAAATAGCCAGGAACAGCCTTTCAGATGTTACTACTCCATATGTATTTACAAAAATCCCGGTCACCGGAATAAATATGCCTGCTGATATATTGATGATATTTATAAGGTTGTAGGCGGAAACCCTCTGTTCATTGTCCGAATCCTCAACGACCATCATATTCCAGCACACCGCAACGACTTTGACGGCGCTGCCGGCAATAGTAGCCAACGCGAACATAACGAAGCTGTTTGATAAAAAATATATAAGGAGGGAAAATGGCCAACTAATGGTATCGAAAATCAAAGTCGCCTTTTTGCGTCCCAAACGGTCCGTTAAATGACCTCCGATCAGGGCAAAAAAAGTACCGCATATAAAACTCAGCGATATAAGGTAGCCAAGCTGTCCATCGGTGACTCCGAGTTCCTTCATATACAGGCTCAGATAAAAGTTGGAAAGCATGTACGGAATGCCCCACATCGGTTGGAACATTACGCTTATCCTGGTATTACCCGTAAGCTGTCGGAAGGAGCTGAAAATATTGTTTCCCTGAAGGATTCTTCTCATAATTCTACGTCCCGCATCAAACCGTTATCGGTCTTGTCAACTGCATCTGAAACAGCCTTTTCAGCAGTTCTTTCGACGCCGTCGACACCAGTCGTTGCCATATTTCCCGCTTTTGTCAACCTGCCGTACGCTCCGAGCAATATGATACTCGCCAGTAGGATCAATATGGATATGATGTAAAGCAGCCTCGGATTGAAAACATATATGCTGCCTGATACAAACCCCAGCAAGGCCGTTATAACGCACGTCACCGTATTGATCAGCGAATAAATGCCCGCTCTTTCATTCCCTTCGGTCACCTCTGCAAGCATCGTATCCAGGAAAGGCCTGAAAATGCCGAAGCCGACCGCGTAAGTGCCAATGCACAATATGACGCTGACGAGGCTTCCGCCGGGAATAAGTGTCAGCAGAAACAGCGACACAGCCTGTATCAGCAAGCCGAACTGCATGTTTCGTGTATTGTTGCCTTTGGAGATTGCCGGTATCACAAATACGAAAATGAAAAACATGACGCCCGAATAAACGCCTCCCAGTATCGATATGGAAGACTTGCCGAGCTTCAGCGCCTCGGTCATGAAAGGTGCGAAATACAGACTGTTAAACGTACCGAGCGGAACATAAACAAAAAACAGGATATAGACCAGCGCCGCAATGATTGCCCTCGGGTTCCCTTTGAATACCCGGGCAGCCTTGATTGGTATCAAGCTTTTTAGATTAAGCGGCACTGGATTTTTCTTATGCTCGTCGAGTATCTGCTGACCGATCCTGGTCTCTTTATAAAAGTGATTCCTTAAAATCACCATCGTTGACATACTGATCAAGCCATATACCAGGAACACCCTCTCGGCGGTCACCACGCCGTAAGCGCCCACTAGTATGCCCGCAAGCGGGATTATAACGCCGGTTGCGATATTTATAATGTTCAGCAGGTTGTAGGCTGCTATCCTCTGTTCGTTATCGGCGTCCTCGACGATCATAAGGTTCCATGAAACGCCCACGATTTTACCCATATTGTTGAGGACCGTGGCAATCGCAAACATGATGAAACTGTTGGATATCAGGTATATTAAAACAGTCAGTGGCCAGCTGATGAAGTCGAATATCAAGGTGGTCCTTTTCCTCCCCAGCCTGTCGGTAATAAGCCCGCTGACAAGTGAAAATGCAGTGCCGGCGATATAACCTATCGAAATGATATATCCGATCTGTTTGTCCGTCACTCCAAGCCCCTTCATATAAAGGCTCAGATAAAAATTGAACAGTACAAAAGGGAGCCCCCATAGCGGCTCGCAGAGCACTGAAGTACGGGTGTTCCCTTTAAGAATCCCTAATGATTTGAAAATGTTGTTTGCCGATGTATTTTTCGTTTTCATATGATGAATATTGTAACATCTGTCAATGCGCTTCCGCAACTCGCAAATTGCCGTAAATAAGTCATAAATTGCGGTGGCAGGGACAGTAGCCTCAACTACTTTGCAGCGCCTTTGAGAGCAGTTTCGATAGCCTTCAATATGACCTTGCTGCTGTATGTAGCACCGCTTATCGAGTCGAGCTGGAGCGTCTGCTTTTCGACTACCCTTGCAGGCAATACTTCAGCGCCATGCCCTTGTCCGGTTATATGCTCGACGAGATCTATTGCGGTGATTTTATGGTCGTTTATGGTTACCTTTACTCTTGCCGTCACCGGAAAAGACTTGTAGCTTCCTTCGTATATACCGTCTTCCGCATTTGAAAGGTCCACGTCCGAGATCACCATTTCATCGAGTTTGTCCAGATTTGCCTTGACCGAATTGAACTGAATAGCGGCAATTGTTGCAGCCAAAGCAATAAATGCAAAGATCGCCAGTATCACAATATATTTCTTTTTCATTTTATCCTTTATCTCCTTCCGCACGTTTAATTCCATAAATTAATACTGCTTATTTAATTTATTGTCTGAGAGATATTGGAACTCTGGCACAATTTACATTCAGGATTCCCCAGGAATTTCTCTATACAATTTCGAATACATTATGTAAACTAAAAGGGCAACTCAAAATCATGTACAAAATCCGGTACATTGTCCCGCACAATAAAGGAGGAAAGTTTATTATGCAATATAAGAAACTTGTCTTATCCGGTATCCTTACGCTCGGGGTCTTTATGGGGAGCGTAGGTTATGCGGCTGCACAGAATGTGAGTTACACGGTAAAACCGGGAGATACCTTCTGGCTTATCGCTCAAAAGTATGCAATTTCTACGGCCAACCTGATGAAGGCAAACAATGCGACGTCCGCTACGATACTTTACCCGGGCAATATCCTTAGTGTCCCGCTGCCTGACCGGTCAACCACCTATACGGTTGTGTCCGGCGATACGTACTGGACGATCAGCCAGAAATTCGGCGTTAGCTTTACCAAGCTGCTTCAGGCAAATAATGCAACTGACAAATCATGGCTGAATATTGGAGACAAGGTCATAATACCGACTGCCTCGGGCACTCCAACTTCGCCTGCACCGGCTCCCACACCGACTCCGGCGCCTAATCCTACTCCTGCGCCGATTCCGTCCGGCTCCGGTACAACCACCGATCAGACAAAGCCGTATATCACCTACAAGGACTATACCGTTAAAGCCGGCGATACGGTCTGGAGCATTGCCAACAGTAACAATATCCCAATGACTGATTTTATGTCGGCCAACAACTTTACCAACTCGACATGGCTTACAATCGGCCAGGTGGTCAGGATACCCGTCCACAATATTCCGATCAAGCCGACACCGGGCGACCAATACGGAGAATATCTGGACTGGTGGACCGAGGCTCAGTATGTAATTCCTATGAACAGCGTTTTTGAAGTAGTGGATTTTTATACGGGCAAGTCGTTTTTTGCCAAACGTACTACAGGCGGCAACCATGCCGATTGTGAAACTCTGACTCTGGAAGATACCCAGAAGATGAAGGAAATCTGGGGCGGCACTTTGAGCTGGGAAAGAAGGCCGGTAGTCATCAGGATCAACGGCAGAAAAATCGCCGCAAGCTGTGCAAGCTTGCCGCACGCAGGAAATGACGCCGCTCCGGGGGGCAGTTACACGACCTGGAGAAGCGGTGACTACGGTCCCGGGGATAACCTCGACTGGGTCAAAAACAACGGTATCGACGGCGTTTTCGACATACATTTCCTGAACAGCACAAGGCACGTCGACGGGCAGATAGACCCGGAGCACCAGGCAAATATCAAAATAGCGGCTGGGATCAAGTAAAACCTTTAATGCTTCACTTTGACATAATATAAATATACCGGCCACAAACCGAATTGTTTCGCCTATTTTGCGACCTGATCCTGTCCTGCGTCCGTATTCCAGTCTTTTTCAAGGGCATGGTGGCATTTGTGACCGAGGCTGACGCGTTCATGATGGCAAAAACGGCATTCCAGCGGCATCAACCCGGTACCATGCAGCTCGCACAGGCTGTTCGAAAGCAAATTACAGCCTTTGCCCGCATTGGTATTCGAAGCGAATCCGCCTTCACAACCCCTGAAAGCAGGCGAAAGTACGCCGAATGTAAGCTCGGGTGATATTTCGAGCATCATGCGGCCTGCATAGCCTGCTTTCATCGTTCTTGCCGCCTCCTCAACGGTCCACCAGCCGGGGCGGCGGCAATATCCCAGACAAATACCGCAGCTGCATGGCTCGGAAGGCGGGTACAGTTTATAAAGCGATCTGCTCATTGATGGCTCCGGCACCACTCTCAGGTTAATTACAGCGCATTGGACGCCGCTTATCCATAATACCATATTTCCCTATGATTCGCTCATTATTCCAACAAATGCAGCCAAGTGTTGCCCAGCATGCTAAAAGCCCTGCAAGCTTTCGATTGCAGGGCAGCAGGGCTGGCAAGGTTCGCGCATCATGAGATGTGGGACGGTTTTGCGGCTCGTCAGAGCTTTGCCATGGATTCTACGCTTTTATTCTGGCACCTCTTGCAGACTTTGATCTTATTTCCGTCTCCAAGTATTAGTTCGTAAAGCACCTTAATCCTTGTCGCCTTACAAACGGGACAGGTACCTCTCCCGTGAGATTCCAACTTCAATAATGTTTTACCCCTGTGCGGTTTTGAAGCCATTGTATACATTCCTTTCCTTACACTATTCGCGCTGTCATATACAGACTATAGCACGTCGGCTGCAGGCATTTCCATATCACAAACCGTTATGTAAAGAAATTGAGCAGTGCGGCTTCTCATGGCTTATAATCCTCCTGATGCTTTGTTCGGAAAGGTAGTAAGACTGCGATAGCTCTGAGACCTTAATTCCGCTTGCATATTCCTTGTATATCCTGCTGTTTCTCTCGCTGAGGCTGTGTCTCGCGCCGCTGTTTTCGCCCCAGGCCTTCTGCCTGCCCTCTTTGCGGGGCACGTAAATAAATTCCCCATCGATATATTGCTGAATTATTCTGATGACTTCTGCCGGAAGTACATTTTGCGCCTTTATATATCTCATATCTCTGCTCCTTCCTGTTTTTGAACGGATGAAGCAAAGACCACTACCGGATTTGCCCGACAAAAAAACTGCAGTATCGGCATAGCCTGCTGCAGTCTCATTTTTTGAAGACATTCTTAGAATCTGTTTCACAAATAGCGTATGCTGAAAAAACATACAAGCTATGCGGAAAACAACCGTACATAAAGTTGCCCGCACAGGCCTTAAAGCATGTCGATTTCACAGCATCGGCTACTTCATGAAACAGGCTCCGTGCAAAGCATCGCCAACTTTAGTTCCAGTGGTCTTTGCGCGGAGCGGAGTATTCGGTTGTATGACTGCAAAGAGTCCATACGCTTGCCCTTCCCCAGCTACAGAAATAGAATTTGAGATTATTTATATTAAAGGTAACATATGAGAATTTATTGAACAAGTCAAAGAAACATTATAAATCATTCTTTATCAATCAGTTATTTCTGTATAGAAACTGTACCCATGCTTCCTGAAGCCGATCGATTCGTAAAACCTGTGAGCAGCCCCTCTCTTCAAGTTGCTTGAGAGCATGACCTTGTAACAGCCCTTTGCTTTACATATTTTGATTGCCTCCTCCATCATCCTTTTGCCGATGCCCCTGCGCTGCATACCCAAGGCTACGACCACATCCTCGATCAATCCCGATGGCGCGCCCATATGTCCGAGATTATCCATAACCGCCAGCGCAAAGGTTCCTGCGAGCTTTTGATCGAGTTCGGCCAAATAAATACTATAATCAGGATATTTCCTCATTTTATCGAATAGCGATTCAGCTGTATTTATATCAAGCACCGCACTGTTATCTGTCTCCAGCTGTCCGTAGAGCGACAATATCCCTGCCAGATCTGATTTTTCAGCTTTTCGAATCACTATATCCATCTTACTGCCTCTCACCTCTTTCACAATCGTGCTCCATAATTCCGGCCTCAGTCCACATGTATGACTATCTCAAAGCCCGTCGGCTTATCGCCGTGCGTATATTCCCTGAAAACCAGCTCGAGTCCCGAAATATCGTCAGGCAGCGCCGGCGCTACAACAAAATTATAGGAATAGTGATCTGTGGAACCACCTCCGCCAATCATACGGCAATCATAGTTCTGTCCCGCAAAAAGCTTGAAGAACTGGTGCCGCGGCGGGTCATCCTGATTGTACAGCACTATCGAATCTATATTGAAATTGACAATACTGGCGTTATTATATTGCCGGATATATGCCGCAGAGAAAATACGGTCATTCTTTTCGACAAATTTATTTACCGGTATGATTTTCAGGTAACGCTCCGGCTCGATCAAGGGCTTGAAATGTTCTTCGCTGAATAATGTCCCGAATACCGATCTCAAAAACTCCTCGGTGAAGCCGAATTTTTTCGCCCAATCCGCAATAAACTCCAAAGGCGGATACCCCGGTTCATTCTCCGAGACATCCTTACGTTGCCTTATCAGGCCGCAGATCTGCTCGTCTATCGGATAAGCCCGTTCATCGTAGTGTTCGGTCGGACGCTTGAAAGGCATCCTTATCATAGATATCCCCCCTCGTTGACTAATATTCGCTGCCATGTATCATCACCTCGGTCTGTCTTGCCTTATTTCCATCCAGTCCGAGGGACGGGAAACTGGTTTGAAGCCCACCTTTCCGTAGACTCCATGGGCATCCCTGGTTCTGAGCAGCCATTGATATACATCCTTCATATCCTCATGAGCCATCAGATATTTCACTAGCGCTTGACCGATGCCCTGCCTCCTGAAATTCTCATCGACATAGACGTCGCATATATACGCAATTCTGGTCTTGTCTGAAATAGCCCTCGCATAGGCGATCTGAGTCCCGTCGTTTAAAAAAGCTCCGACGACCAGAGCCGAGTTTGACGCGCCTTTTACTACCTCGGCCTTGCTTACGCCCGGACTCCAGAAGGCTTGCGAAAGCATTCCGGTTAACCGGTCAAAATCCATGCTTTCCATACCGTCTTTTAAAATATACTCTTCCATAACTACCTCCCAGGAATATTGGCCGGCAAGCGGCCGCCGAACGCATATGCTTAAACAAGGTCGCAATAGCTGAACCTTTCGTCCCTCAAGCTCTTAACGCCTATGGTAAAATCGATTTTCTTGCTGAAAATCGGACCGTCGAATACAAAGGAATGGAATTCCCCGTTCTCCCCGCAGGGGTCCACGCTTGCAGGCAAATCCGCCAGCAATTCCTTATCGTAACATCTGCCCGCGAAATCCCCATCCAGGACTTTCGTATCCACGCAGGTGAGGATCGCCTTAAAACCCAGATCTATGAAATTAAAGGCAAGTTTGCCGGTATCCCTCCCCCAGATGGGGAAAATGGCCTCCATACCGCTCTTCTTCAGATTTTTCTCCCTGTATTCTCTTATGTCTTCAAGAAAAAGATCGCCGAAAGCCACTTTCGTGACTCCCATCGCTTTATATTTGCTCATTGTATCTTCCATCTTTTTCTCATATTCTTCATTCGAGCATTCCGGGGATATGTACACCTTTTCAAGCCGGCAGCCCAGGGATTCCGCCTGCTTCTCGAGCAAAGCCGCCCTTACCCCGTGCATGCTTATCCTGTCGTATTGCTCGGTCACCGTAGTCAATAAAACGATCTCATATTTGCCCAGTCTCTTCAGCTCATAGAGGGCCATCGAGCTATCCTTACCCCCGCTCCATCCAAGCAGTATCTTCTCAGTCATTTTTATTCTCCTGTACCTTTGTCGTACTTACATGTTAAACTTTTCTAAAATGAAATTCAATAAATTACCCGATACTTAATACCCTTTTGTCTTCCGCTTCATACGCATTATCGATTCGCTGTTGTTGAAACATTCGATTGTTTCAAGTTCCACCCACCTGACATCTATCGATTCGTGACTGATTTTTATTTCTTCCTCATCGTCGGCTTCGAATATGAATCTTATATCGTAATGGTAATGCTCAGGTTTTTCGCCTTTTGCAGGTATCCTGTGAACATCTATATCGAATATCCCGTCGCTTAGGAATTTCAACAAAGTCAACCCCGATTCCTCCGTCGCTTCCCGGATTGACGCAGCTTTTACGCTCTCGCCCTCTTCGGTGTGACCGCCGAGCTGAAGCCATTTGTTGATTGCCTTATGATGGGTCAGCAATGCCCTGCTCCTGTCATAATTGACGATCCATGCCGATCCGGTCAGATGCCCGGCAATGTTTCGAGTTCCAAGGAAAATCTCGTTGTTGATTATAAAATCTATTATCTGTTTCTTGAAAATAACTTCATTTCCGTCAACCGGAGTATACTCACTTAACATTCGTATCACTTCCGACTTTGTCATACGATACCCCCGACATCACTAATTTAGATAAATTATATATTTCAATGTAATCATTTGCAAACGAACACCATAAATAAAGAGCTTTTGACTAAGACCGTCAAAAGCCCGTTTTATGATTACTTGCTTACTTGCTTATCAATGGGTATTATCGGTTTCAATTATCTCCCACGCCTTCGCTACGGCTCCTAACGCATTCTGCAAAAAAAGCTGCTCATCAGGACAATCCTTATCCTTCTGTATTCTCTGCTGGCAAAGAGTTATCTGCTGGTTTGCCACCTGAAGCTGCTGCCCGACCTGTTTCTTCCACGCATCTGTCATATAAACACCTCCTTATTATTTAAACTCTATATAACATGCGCTATAGAGGTGATATTAATCAGTGAAAAAGGATGTAATTTTTAGCTTTTCGGGCATGTTTCTTCAACGTCCACAGGTACTTGCGGGCAACGTATGAATATCCATTCATATATATTGACACATCTGTTTTACATGACATATAATAAAAAGCAACATATGAACAGTTACTCAAATGTTCAATTGCATCTAAAAGGGGACAAAATTATGGTAAGGCGGGAACTACTACTCGAAGGTCTGGATTGTGCAAACTGCGCGGCAAAAATCGAAGCAGGCGTAGATAAAATCAGCGGCGTTTCTTCAGCTTCCATGAATTTTGCAACAAGGACACTTTTTATAGAAGCGCGATATGACGAGAGCATAAACGATATCATAGCAAGTGCCAATAAAATAATAAAAAGTCTGGAGCCCGGTGTGTCCGTCAAGGTAATAATTGACGAAAACCGGAAAGAGGAAAAGAACGTTTCAAATAAGAGCAGACTAAAAATATTGCAGTTGAGCGTAAGCGCGGCATTGTTCCTTACGACGCTGCTGTTCGAGTTTCCGTTTTGGACCGGCTTCATACTGTACCTGGCCGGCTATATACTGGCCGGTGCGGAAGTGATATTGAAGGCCGCAAAAAATATTGCAAAAGGCCGGGTGTTTGATGAAAACTTCCTGATGAGTATTGCCACCATCGGCGCCTTCGCGATAGGCGAGTTTCCCGAAGGTGTAGCGGTCATGCTTTTCTACCAGGTAGGCGAATTCTTCCAGAGTATTGCCGTAAGCCGCTCAAGGAAGTCAATCGCAGCATTGATGGATATTCGCCCTGACTATGCGAACCTGAAGACCGGCGAAGGGATAATGAAGGTATCACCCGGAGAAGTCGCCGCAGGCGATATCATTGTCGTTAAGCCCGGTGAAAAGATCCCGCTTGACGGAATAGTAACGGAAGGCAGGTCAATGCTCGATAATTCCGCATTGACTGGAGAATCCGTGCCAAGGGAAGTTACCGAAGGAAATGAAGTGCTATCCGGCTCAGTTAACAAAAATGGGCTTCTGTCAATAAAAGTCACAAGGAAATTCGGCGAGTCCACTGTTTCGAAAATTCTGTACCTGGTACAGAACGCCGCAGCTAAAAAAGCCCCGACAGAAAATTTTATAACTAAATTCGCACGCTATTATACACCGGTTGTAGTGTTCACTGCCGCCGCATTAGCGGTGATACCGCCTTTGGTTGTACCCGGCGCAGCCTTTGTCGATTGGTTCGGCAGAGCTTTGGTATTCCTGGTAGTATCCTGCCCCTGCGCCTTGGTTATATCCATTCCGCTGAGTTTCTTCGGGGGTATTGGAGGAGCGTCCAAAAACGGTATACTCGTGAAAGGCAGCAATTATCTGGAGGCCATGAACAATCTGGATACGATAGTCTTCGATAAGACCGGAACCTTGACTAAAGGCGTGTTTAAAGTTACAAAAGTGAACAGTATGGGCAACGCATCGGGTATTGACCTGTTGGAATACGCCGCATATGCAGAAAGCTATTCCAATCACCCCATAGCCCTATCCATTGTCAATGCTTACGGCCGGTCGATCGACAAAAACAAGCTCTCGGATTACGAAGAAATCCCGGGACATGGCATAAAAGTAAAAGTGGATGGCAAGCTCGTCCTTGCAGGCAATATAAAGCTTATGGAAAAAGAAGATATGGATTGTGAAAATACCGAAGAAGCGGGTACGGTGGTTCATGTCGCCGTAGATGGCAAATACGCCGGCAATATCGTCATATCCGACGAGGTCAAGGATGACAGTAGAATTGCAATACAGGCGCTTAAGGAAACAGGCGTGAGGAAGCTCGTCATGCTGACCGGCGACAGCAAAGCAGCAGCTGAAAGGGTCGCCCGGGACCTTGGACTGGGTGAAGTCTATGCAGAACTACTACCTGATCAAAAGGTTGAGAAGCTGGAAATGTTGAACAGACAAAAACCTTCAAAAGGAAAACTTGCTTTTGTGGGTGACGGAATAAATGACGCTCCCGTACTTGCGCGAGCCGACATCGGGATAGCGATGGGCGGCGCAGGCTCGGACGCCGCAATCGAGGCTGCAGACGTAGTGTTGATGACCGATGAGCCGTCAAAACTAGTCAGCGCTGTTAAAATAGCAAAAAGAACGCGCGGCATCGTTTGGCAGAACATCGTATTTGCAATGTCGATCAAGGTCATCGTACTCCTCTTGGGCGCCGGCGGCGTCGCAACCATATGGGAGGCAGTTTTTGCGGATGTTGGGGTCACTATTATTGCTGTACTCAATGCTATGAGGGTTATGAAGGCAAAGTAGCTTTAATCAACGATGAGTAAAGCACCTGTCGCATTGGACAGGTGCTTTTTATTTATTATGATTTCCGCACTGGTCTGATATACTTAAAATACCGCTCCGGATTATGATAAAAGTATATTATTCTGCCGGGTGAAGTATCAAAGCAGTAACCGGTGCCTGCAAAATCAAAAGTTGCCATTGCCTTTTCCACCTTTTCCTCCACACTACGATTTTCCTGCTCATAATCGAATGGCCCATGTTCAAAAACAATATACTCGGCTTCGGGAACGTCAATCATAAGCATTTGTGGTGGTACTTCGTCTTTATAATCAAGAGGAAGACGTACACCATAACATTCTGTACGTGGAATACCCCAATCGCAGAGTCTGCCGTCCGGGTCATTAATGTATGCCATAATCTGGCCGCTGCCGCTGTTGGATTCGCTCCCGCCGTCGTCATCCAATTTGCCCTTGATACTATCGAGTAAGCCGCAAATTGTTTCGCAGTCCTGTCCCGGAATAAGGCTTTGCTTTTGCCAAAAATCCCAATACCCATTGCTCTCATAATTTTTAATGTGCAAAAATTTGTGTGCGGGAATGGTTACAAAATAAATTTTAACATCATCCGCGGATTTTATCATACCAATCTCTCCAAATCCGAAAAAGTAGCGGTCGAATGGGCTTATTTTTGTACGAAGAACGATAGGTACAGGCTTTTTGCGGTAATCGCTTGGAACGATACCGTAGGTTACCTTGAAAGCCCGCGAAAAGGCTTCATGTGATGAAAAGCCATAGTCCAGAGCAATGTCCAAAATGCCTCTTTCGCTATCTCGCACCTCTTTCAACGCAAAGGTTAACTTTCTAAGCCGCAGATAATCCCTAAACTGCATACCCGATATTTCCTTGAACTTCCTCGTAGTATGAAATTCGGAATAACCCAACTTGCGAGAAAGAAACCGTAGTGTTAGGGCTTCATCGTCACGATGTTTAATACATTCGTCAATTTCATCAACGATTATTTGGATTTGCTTGTGCCACTCGTACATCAGTCTGCGCACCTCATTTCAGCCACCCTATAGTCATTATAGAGCAATGGAAATCGAATAACTTGATTTTACTTGCGAAAAAGAGAGAATATGTCTTATCCCTTAACTCGCATTATATAAAATAACCTCTATCAGAGGGCCGATAACTGCTGCAAAAGCCTGGTCTGAACCATACCGAAAACTGCTTTAACAACAACAAGATGAATTCTCATCGCCTTTTATTACAAGATCACCATCTTCTACGTCCAGTAATATATTTTCCGCTCTGGTCTGAGCTTGTTCATCCATCATTACATTAATACCATTAATTGATACAGGTTTTGCTCCAGGATCAGATTTTTCAAGCGAAAAGCTCAGAGATGTTCCGCAGCATGATTTCTCCAAGGTTACTCTCATACAATCGCAATCATTCGAAACAAGTGCATCTTCAATAAGTTTTTTAGCATCATCGGTGATTTTCATTTAAACTACCTCCAACATTTTAAATTAGATTTTATTAAAATGCTAAATTAATAAATCTTTTAGCACGTTACCCTTCATTTCATACGCATACCATGGAATTAAAGCAAACTTGCCATCCGTATGTCTATCTATCACGTTTATCCATTTTATTTCATTACTTGCTTTAGCAGAAAGCAATTTATTTGTTGTACCAGTCTTATAAAGTGAAGAATTGATCACCCACCATTTTGACGGGATCCCGGCTCTCTTCAAATCATCTTCAAGGCGCATTGCCTCATACACAGGCGTATCTTCCGCAAGAGTAACGATAATTACCTCCGTCTCAGCGGCATTTCGAAGTCTGGGCAACAGTTTTTTCGCGGACTCAGGTACGTCACCCTGTGAGCGTTTGATTTCCCTGTTGTAGCTTTGGGTAGATTCAAGCAGCAGTAAGGTGTGTCCTGTCGGTGCTGTATCAATAACGACGACTTGGTCCTCGGCGTTCTCCACCACCTCTGCAAATGCCCGAAACACTGCAATTTCCTGTGTGCAGGGAGATCGAAGATCTTCCTCTATATAAGCGATATCGTCATCAGACATGGTTTCCCTTGCTTTTGCAAGTACTTCTTCCCTATACTTTTCCAGTTCTGCGCGCTCATCTATATAGCTCATGGTTATTCCGCAGCCATCTTCTAAAACATATTTCAAATGCGCGGCAGGATCTGTCGTAGTCAGATGCACCTTTTTTCCTTTAGCAGATAAGCCCATTGCGATGGCTGCAGCCATCGTTGTTTTTCCAACACCGCCTTTGCCCATTGTAAATATCACTTTTTTATTGTTCTTATACAAATCTTCTATGATATCATTTAAATCAGGAATTACCTGAGCTTGAACTTGTTCATCACTAATAATCAGATTATCCCTGGAAAGCAGTGCCCTTATGTTATCGATACCAGTGATATTATAGGCTCTTAGCGGAATCATATATGTTGCTATATTAGCCAAACCCCTCGGTAATTCAGCCAAAGCCTTCTGTTGTTTTCTATTAAGGCTTTCAGAGATGCTATCGTCATATGAAGTCAATACTCCGTTTATCACCATGATCTGATTATTTACTCCCAATTCAGAAAGCTCTCCGGATGCTCTTTCTGCTTCAAAAAGCGGCGTCGACTCAGGACGTGAAACCAGTATCAACGTGGTTAAAGATCCATCAGCCAGAGTCTCCACCGCCTTTTTGTAGACTTCTTTTTTGCCCTCCAGACCTGATAGCTGGCCTAAGCAGGATGCGCCATGGGTGTTTTCACTGATAAAATTGCTCCATGCCGAAGGCAGCTGCAGCATTCTTAAGGTATGACCGGTAGGTGCGGTATCAAAAATGATATAATCGTATTCATTCTGTATGCCATCGTCTGTAATAAATTTTGAGAATTCATTGAAAGCAGCGATTTCAACAGTACACGACCCTGAAAGCTGTTCCTCCATGTTTTTGATAACCGCATCGGGTAGTTTCCCTCTATAGGGAGCAACAACATTTTCCCTGTATTCAGCTGCGGCCTGTATTGGATCGAGATTAGCTACGATCAGGTTAGGTACTTCATTAATTGAAACACCCTTATTACTCAATACGGTATTGAATACGTCCTGCAGATTGGAAGCTGGATCTGTGCTTATTAATAAAACACTTTTCCCGCTGTCGGCAAGTGTCACAGCTGTAGCGCATGCAGCAGAGGTTTTTCCAACGCCGCCTTTGCCTGTATAAAACAAATATTTTGTCAGTTTTATCTTCATTGGATCAAAAATATCCATCGCTTCCTCCGTAAAGGCGGGCTGCTAACAGCAACTTCCGCCTGAGCAACCACACCCGCCTGATTTCCTGGGTGCTAATTTTACAACTTTCTTTTGTTCACCCAGCATATCTCCCTGAATACCCAAAAGCTTAATAAATTCCTCATTGGTTGGGTATCGGCGGAACAATACGATATCTCCGTCCAATACAATAACGGGTAGCCCATCTACACCATTCTCATTAATAAAGTCATTCACTGTCTTGCTTTTTACAAACTCCTGCGGAGAATTTGTAAGATTATATCTTTGAACGTCTATTCCGTTTTTCTTTAATGTGTTAAGAACAGTCGATACCCTGAGAAGTTCAGGATCGACACTAACTCCGCAAAGGCCTGTGGAGCAGCACATTGCAGGTTCGTAAATACTCATTGCTTTCACAAAGACATCTCCTTTGAATTATTGTTTGATACAACCTGTGGGAACCATTGTTTAGTGCTGTTTGCGATTTTAACAAGAATCAGCATGACCGGTACTTCAGTCAAAACGCCGACTGTTGTAGCCAATGCAGCAGGCGAAGTCGTGCCGAATAATGCTATGGCTACCGCAACCGAGAGTTCGAAAAAATTAGACGCGCCGATCATTCCAGCCGGGGCTGCGATATCGTGAGGCAACTTCAGCCATTTACAGGGTAAATATGAAATAAAGAATATGAAGAAGGTTTGTATTGTAAGCGGTATCGCTATAAGTATTATATGCAGCGGATTATTGAGGAAAACCTCTCCCTGGAACGCGAACAGCAGGATCAGCGTAAGCAGCAAGCCTGTGATCGTGGCATTATCGAATTTGGGGAGAAACTTTTTTTCAAAGTACTCCAATCCTCTATTTCTGATCACCAGCATCCTGGTTAGTATACCACCACCAAGCGGTATTACGACAAACAACACTACTGATAATACCAATGTATCCCAGGGAACCGATACTTTGCTGATTCCTAAAAGGAATTTGACAATAGGAACAAAAACGATCAGAATGATCAAGTCGTTTGTTGCTACCTGAACAACTGTATAGGCTGGATTACCTTTGGTCAAAGTGCTCCAGACAAACACCATGGCTGTACAGGGAGCAGCACCAAGAAGGACGGCACCTGCAAGGTAGTTCTTTGCAAGATCCGGAGCAATAAAATTGCTGAAAACCGTATAAAGGAAAAATGATGCTATAGCAAACATTGTAAACGGTTTGATCAACCAGTTGGCCACCCAGGTCACAAATAGGCCTTTTGGGTTTCTGCCTACATTCTTGATACTCTGAAAATCCACCTTCATCATCATCGGGTATATCATAACCCAAATTAAAATGGCTGTCGGTACAGATACTTTGGCATATTCAAACTGATTCAGAAAGGTCGGAACCCCTGGCAAAAACTTGCCCACAAGAACACCCGCAATCATGCAAAGTATTACCCATACCGTAAGATATTTTTGAAAAAAACCTATTTCGGACGTCTTCTTCCCATCCATAAAAACTCTCCTTTACAGCCTTATATTTCACCCAAAAAGTTTTACTATTTCAAACGCAGAGTCTTATCATTGCACAGGTCCCTACTTTTGCATTCCCTGTATGCATCCAAATCAATCTTATAATTCGGTGATTCCTTTAGCTTCTGGCATAAATAAAGCCACAAGTTTTCATTTTCTTCCTTAAACTTGTCACTGATTTTAAAGTATACCCATTGGGCATGCTTGTTACAGTCAAGTATTCCGCAGTTCTTAAGTGCTGTCAGGTGCCGCGAAACATTGGATTGCGTCATTTTCAAGCATTCTTCAATTTCGCACACACACATTTCTTCATTAAAAAGGATCGATAGTATTCTTAGTCTGCTCTCTTCGGCTAATGCTTTAAAAATATCAACCAACCACATCACCTCCGTCGTATTACTATATACTCATACGCTCATATAATATTCCGAATAAAAAGCAAACGTGAAAAAACTTGAATGCATTATATTCGCACATGCACATCTACTCATATACAGTATCATAAAGGAATACCTTATTCAAGGTATTCCATAAATCAATTAATGATTAGTATCTACGCCAATTTAGTCAGTATATTGACTATTTCTTTAGGCTTTAAGACCTTGCCAAAGGAAACAACCTTTTCATCGATCACGAGAGCCGGAGTAGACATTACCCCATATGCCATTATGTCTTTAAAATCTGTTACCTTGACTATATCAGCTGCAATGCCCGTTTCCTTCAGGGCAGCCTCGGTATTTTCCTTCAAAGTAACACAGTTTTTACATCCGGAACCTAAAATCTTTATTACCATACGATTCGCTCCTCCATTAAAGTATTGTACTTAGAACCCCAAATAGAACATATAAAACGCTATAATCATGATCAGTACACCCATAATTACTTTGAGAATCTTACTGGCACGGCCATACTTTACACTTGATGAAAGTTTGTGTATAAAACCGATCGATGTTCCTGCAATCAGTACTAAAAAGCCGTGTCCCAGCGAATACAGCAGCAGGAGCAATATCCCGCGCAGCAGACTTCCTTCCTTTGCCACTATGGCAAGTAGTACGACTAATACAGGTGTTGCGCAGGGTGATGAGAAAAGTCCTCCCAGGAGTCCGGTTAAGAAGGCTCCGGCAAAACCCCGTCTGGTATTCTTCTCCATGGCGTAGGAGGACGGAATAAAATTAAATATCTCCCAAGTCTGCAATGCCATTATAAGCATAAGTATGCCCAGAAGTATATACCACCATGATCCCGCACCCAGCATAAGCTTGCCAAGAATTGCAGCGGCTGTTCCCAATGCCGTAAAAGTAACAGCCATACCGGCAGCAAATACAGCGGATAGTGCAAAAGCCCGCCTCGTGCTGCGTTGCCCTGTACCACCAACATACCCTATTACAAGAGGCACACTTGCAAGCGCACAGGGTGTTATTGAAGTAAGTATTCCTGACAACAGTGCCAAAAGAGGCGCAAGCCAGATGTTTGACGAAATGGATGCTGAAATGGATTCAAGCCAGTTGGTAATGAATACATCCATTAGTTCAGCCCCATTTCTTCTAAAATAGCAAGCAGCTGATCTTTTGTCAATCCACCTTCATGTGTTGTAAATACATGCTCATCAGTATCTTTCGTTGCATACAGATTCATTTGCATTGCATCAGGGTCTTCGGGTTTGAAAGGCTTACCGTCTGCATCAAAAAATATCTGTGTAGGGATTAGTTGTATTGGGTATCCCTGAGCCAGCTCCTGGTATTTCCACACATCAACAAACCGTATAATTGCCTTCCCCTTAAGTTCTGCATTTAGTTCTTTTAAAACGGGAGCCATTTCCTTACAGGGGATGCACGAATCAGCTCCAAAATCTATAATGATCGGAAGCCCATATGACTTAAGCTTATCCAGATCAAGTTCTTTTGTTACATCTAAAGCAAAGTCTGAGTTGTCTGCATCTGCTGGAATATCTTTTTGATTGTTTTTTAAAACCCATATGCCAGCAACAATACAAACAAGCAGAACGGGAATGATTATTTTTAATACCATTCCCTTTTTTAATTTATCCGCAATCTGATTACTCATCCACAACAGCCTGATTTTTCATCTTCACAAGAGCAACTACAGTTCTCTGCTTTTACTGTTACATCACCGACATAGCTTATTGCTCCCTGTGGGCAAAGATTTCCGCATCCATGACATCCATGTATACACCCTTCAGGAAAAACAACTACAGGAGTCGGCGCCTTTTTCCGGTCATAAACCCCATGTTTGCACTTATCCGTGCACGTTCCGCATTCAATGCATTTTTCATAATCGATTACAGGATACCAGGTTTTTGACATATTTTTGACCTCCGTAGATTTTATTTCAAAGCAAAAGATAACCAAATATATTGAATACATAGCCTATGATCATAATTCCCAGTGTTACGATACCTGCAAATATAACCAACAGATTTGCTTTTACTACCTTCTTCAACATAATCATTGAAGGAAGGGAAAGTGCTGTTACAGACATCATGAAAGACAAAGCCGTTCCGATGCCGACTCCTTTTTGTACCAGAGCTTCTGCAATCGGCAAAGTTCCAAAAATATCAGCATACATCGGAACTCCAACGATAGTCGCCAAAAGCACAGAGTACCATTTGTCCTGGCCCAGAACAGCCGTTATGATAGATTCCGGGACCCAGTTATGAATAGCGGCACCTATCCCGACTCCGATCAGAATATACAGCCAAACCTTATTGATAATGCTCAGCACCTGATCTTTTGCGAAGTTTATCCTGTCGCGTTTAGTCAATTCTTCCTGTTCAGCATCCAGCATTTTATTATTGAAAACAAAAGGTTCTACATACTTCTCCAGTTTCGCCTTACTTATGACCGTTCCTCCAATTACGGCCAGTATTATACCGACTATCACGTAAGCTATAGCTATTTTCCAATTGAAAATACTAGCCAACAGTAATACCGAAGCGAGGTCTACAAGCGGGGAGGAGATCAAAAAGGAAAAGGTAACTCCGATCGGCAGCCCTGCGCTCGTAAAACCTATAAACAACGGAATCGATGAGCATGAGCAAAACGGCGTCACCGTCCCAAGCAATGCGCCAAGCAGGTTGGCAAAAAAACCGTTGTACCGGCCCAGTATTTTTCTGGTCCTTTCAGGCGGAAAATAACTCTGAACATATGAAATCACAAATATAAGCACTGAAAGCAGAATGAAAATTTTTACGACGTCGTAAATAAAGAAATGGATACTCCCGCCAAGCCTTTCCTCTGTGCTGAGCCCGAATACTTTCTCTACAAGAAGCTTTACCAGTGCGGAAAGCCACTCCATTTTTAGTAATTGATTGTTAAGCCATTCGAATATGTTCATAAGATAACCCCACACACCTAAGATTTATAAAACAGCTTTCTTAGCCTGATGTTAGTCCAGTTTCTTTATTTTGAAAGTAATGCTTTAGTATCCTCGATCTGTCGAAGGATGATTTTCTCAGCAAGATCAAGCATTTCAAATACTTCTTTGTTTTTCACTGAGTAAATAACCCTTGACCCCTCTTTTCTGCTATCAACGATGCCCTGACTTTTTAGAACTGTCAGATGCTGCGATGTGTTCGACTGTTCCGAATCTATTCTGGGCAGAATATCACAAACGCACATTTCACCGTCCTTCAGAAGCTTAATGATCTGTATTCTGGTAGGATGGGCCAATGCCTTGAATATATTTGAAACAAGCTGACTTCCCATATTTATCATTGTAAACCGCCTTTCAATCATATTAGTAGTTTCTAATATTATAATATAATTATATAATTGCATAAGTAAATGTCAATATCTATTTTACAATTTGAAATAAAAAAACTCCCGAAAAGTGGGAGTTCTAATAGATAAAAAATTGACCGACACTATTTGCAACAAGAGTTACCCTCATCCTTTCGGGCATCTTTTTTTTCATCCTGGTTTTCTTCAGGAATTTCTTCGACTTCGATATTACAGCAGCAGGATTTCTTTTTCCCTTTCCCGGCTAAACGAACAAATAAGCTCTTTTTCTCATTTTCTTCTTTCATGATCACAACCACCTTTTTATTAATTTTTATATCATCAGCACGCTTATATTAGCATGTTAAAAATCAATCCGGAAAGCACCGCGGAAACGAATACAATAATAATAAATGCAATAATGATCTTTTTCTTAAAAATACTTGCAAGCATAGTTAGTTCGGGGATTGCAATACCGGCACCACTGATAATCAAGGCAATTACAGCACCTATACTGGCTCCCTTATTAAGCAAAGCTAGCCCAATAGGTATGGCAGATTCAACACGTATATAAAGAGGCATACCGATCAATGCCACAACAATCACTGCGAAAGGATTATCAGGACCGGCAACCTTCGCCAAAAGGTCGGCTGGCAGATATCCGTAAATTAAAGCACCTATGCCAACACCAATAATCATAAAAAGGAATACTGCCTTGAAGTCGCCAAGAGCCTTAAAGAAAGAAGTCTTTAACCTTGCTTTGAATCCGGTTGGCACTTCCTCGGTGTGTTCGCCGGAACCGCCTTTGATCCTGACGTTCTTCACCTGGTTGGCCCAGCCCAGCTTATCAAGAAGAACGCCGAAAATAACAGAAAAAGCTGACGTAAGAAGCAGGAATCCAATAGCTGTTTTCCAGCCTAAAAAAGTTCCCAGCATTATAAACACTAATGGATCCATCAGCGGGGATGCTATTACAAATGACATTACTGTACCGAACGGAATTCCTGCCTTTATCAACCCAAGAGTTATGGGGACAGTGGAGCAGGCACAGAAGGGCGTCACTGCACCAAAAAGAACTCCAAGGATGTTACCGAGTATACCTTTGCCTGACATCCAATTCTTCATTTTATCCGGCGGCAGGTACATAAGGGCCAGAGCTACGAGAGTACTGATTCCAATGAACAGGACAATGAGCTCTGACATGATCGTAATAAAATACTTAATTGTATCAAAGAGTGAGTTCAAATACATTCCCCTCCCGATTCTGTTAATGGATCCGAGATGTATTGCTTGTTTTTATTGAATTCGGCTAACAATATGTCCAATACTTTTTTAACTTGCTCCATAGCTTCCGTGTCCAAGTATTTTAGAGTTTCGTGCAAATAATTAGTATAGTTCTCAACAATTTTTGAAACTACATTCACCCCTTTTTCAGTAATCATTACACAGCAGACTCTTCCGTCTTCGGGCGAATCTTCTCGCGTCACATAGCCTTTACTCTCCAACCGGTTTACGATCCTCGTAGCTCCGCTCTTGGTGAAATTTAAAGCATTACCTATTCCTTGTATGGTTATAGCTGTGTTCTCATAAACCTTTTTTAGAGCTATAAAATCAACGAACGACAGGTCCCCGCAGCATTCTCCGTTAATCCCATGGCCACCAAACAACCAGGCAATTTGCTGTAAAGAACTATAAATATCAGGTATATGTTCATTCATTAGGATTCTTCCTTAAGTAATATAGTTGATGTCATCAACTATATTATATGTAAATTAATTGACAGTGTCAACCAATCTAGAAATTATCTGGTAAGAAATAGAAGGCAAACGTCAACACAAGAAGGGAGGATTATCTCAAAGGATGGTTTATGCCTTAAAGATAGACTCTTATCTTTGATATGTACGATCGTACTGGCAAGATGAACATAATTGTTCAAGACCGAAAGCTCTCGTGTCCGGTGCTGAGGACCTTTTCCGGTGTTGTTCTGATTCCTTGATTTGTTCATAATCCGCCTCCGAAATTTATTCATGAGCGAACAATCAAGGTGCCTCAAAATCAAGGTGCCTGTTTGAAATCAAGGTGCCTGGTCCAGAGCAACAAAAAACCCCGTAACCTTTGAGATTACAGGGTTTTGAGTCTCGCTGTGCGAAGCTTTTAAAAGGTCGGCTATTTTACTTCGTAAAAAGAAAAAAGCCTCATTGCATGAAGCTTTCAAAATGTCGATTATACAGCCTGACGGCTGATAATCTTTGGTGAGCCATCGGAGATTCGAACTCCGGACACCTTGATTAAAAGTCAAGTGCTCTGCCAACTGAGCTAATGGCCCGTAAAATGGCTGGGATGGCTGGACTCGAACCAGCGAGATGCAGGAGTCAAAGTCCTGTGCCTTACCGGCTTGGCTACATCCCAATAATTTAAACGCAAAGTCAATTATAAAGGCCATCCTGCAATTTGTCAAGCTGAAATAAAGTCCATCCGTACAATTGCATTAAAAGCTTTTAAACTAGCACAAATTACTTGATTTTATGAAAAATAATTAATATCATAATTACTATAAATAACCATAGAAATCACGTTATATATGTCGTTACCGTTGAAAGCCGGGTGAATATGAGCAATCTCCTGAAATATGTAAACGATTTTTTTGATGAACTCGAAGTATATGAAGATATAGCCTGTAAACATAATTACAAGGTATATCTTCGCCAGTCGGTTATCGAATTCCTGAAGAGCGAATCAAAGCAGACCGCCTTCTCAGTTTACGAGGTCTTCTTCGACAGTTACCGAATTACTCTGAAAGGCGAAACCAACCCTTTCATAGATCTGCTCGATATGCTGAGAAGCTACGAAGAGAATGCCTCGGTCCTGATCGACAAACAGAGGGACCATTACATACATTCCGTAAATGTTTTCATCCTGGGACTTGCAATCTATTCGCAAAACGCAAATTTTCGTGCGGCCTTCGACGGCACAAATCTTGACAAATCAGTATATCCTTATTCGTACGATACCAAGCACGAGGAATTCTTTTACCGCTGGGGACTGGCGGCTTTATTCCACGACGTCGGATATCCTGTCGAGATAACCGCAAAGCAGATTGATAAATTCATGGAATTCACCACTCTGATGGATGGAGGCGGCAGGGTAAAGACACACCTCTCGTTCGAAAATGCCGAAGAGTTAAATACCATAGAAGAGGTGCTCCCGCGCAGTGAATTTGCAAGAGCCTGGTACGAAGGCAATGCGGGAACCGAAGGCGTGGATGCGCTTAAACCGATCGACCTTTTGGCATATAAGCTGCACTCTTCGCTCAAAGTCGATTTAAATGATATAATCTACGCCCTGAACAACTACATCGGCGATATGGACAAGCTGGGCTTTGTGGACCATGGCTTCTACAGCACCATAATTGTCCTGAAATGGTACGGTTACCTTATACAAAGCTGCAACTACAGACCTGAAGCCTTCTTTTATCCAGTGCTTGACAGCGCCAGCGCGATATTGCTCCATAACTATTACAGGAACTATATGGTCAGCGGAAAAAGGTTCGACCTGGGTCCGCTGCGCCCGGAAGCCCACCCTGTCGCCTACCTGCTGATACTTTGCGACGAGCTGCAGGAATGGAACAGAGAAGCTTATGGTATCCTGGATAAAAAGAGAACTTTTGCGTCGGAAGCCTCGCTGATGATAAGCAACGATCGTCTTGACATAACTTATATAACCATGAAAGGCACGATGCCTGATAAATTTGCAGCTAGCAAGGAAAACGATTTCAACAGGCTGCTCGATTTGACCGCCATATTCAGGAACGGCTTCTCCATAGGCTGCGAAACCATGGAAAGCCTGGCGGTTTTGAAGGATCGCGTCAAGCAAAGATATGACGTGGCTCCCCGCCCCCTTCTCGACAACCTCGAAAAGCTTGCGATAGCCATCCATGAATTATATAACCAGAAACAGCTGGAGCGCCACCCGGACAGGCCGTTGGAGTATACGCATTTTTCCGATCTGACAGACAGCCTGAAATATTCTAACCTGCGCCAGGCCAGGGCTATTGCCGACAAGCTGGATATGATCGGTTGTGAAATGCGCCCTATAGGCAGTCCCGGCGAGCTCCTTCCGGAATTTGACAAGCAGACAATAGAATTATTGTCATCCTGGGAACACGACTCCTGGGTGAAGGAACGCATGGAAAACGGCTGGGTCTATGGCGAGGTCAAGGATGCGGAGAAAAGGACGAGTCCTTACATGGTCCCATATGAAGAGCTTTCTGAAGAGATAAAGGACCTTGACCGCGACACAATACGCAACATACCTGTTTTGCTCGGCAGGATAGGTATGGCAATATACAGGAAACAAACCTCCCCTGTAATGGAATAAGGATAGTTCGGAAACAATCCGGAAGGGAGCGGCATGAGCATCCCGGCTAGAAGCCAGAAAACAGCAGCTTTAAACAAATCTGAGAAAATATCGTCTTACGACCCGGCAGGCTTACGTACGGGGGTCCCGATATTGGTGGGAGTAACGGGCCACCGCGACCTGCGCGACCAGGACGTACCGAAGCTACGGGAATTGGTACAGGCAGAGCTTCAAAGCTTATGTGAAAAATGCCCGAACTCCCCCATCGTAATGCTGAACAGTCTGGCTCAAGGCGCCGACCAGCTATGCGCCGGGGTTGCCCTGGAATTGGGCCTGCCGCTTAAAGCAGTCCTTCCATTCGATATCGAGGAATACAGAAAGGATTTCAAAGACCTGGCTCTTCTGGAATTCGACAGGCTGTACGCGGCTGCCGAAGAAGTTTTCACAGCCCCGGAAACAGAGGCAGGGCCTGCCGGCTCAAGGGATTTCAAATACAGGCAGGCGGGTATTTATATAGCCAGCCACAGCCACGTTTTGCTCGCTTTGTGGGACGGAAACCCGGGTAGGCAGGGCGGGTGCGGAACCGCGGAAACGGTTGGGTTCATACTGGACCTTAACTATACGGGTAAAAACGGCTCGTTCTTCAAAGCCGACAGCGACGGAGCAGTCATACAAATCATTACCCCCAGACAGAACGGGCCGGAGCCGGAAAATGCCCTGACGTCTTGTCTGATAGAGAATGTCAAGGGCTCTCTCAAAACTTCACTCTCCGCAACAGACACCTTCAACAAAGACGCTGTAACAGCCGACACAAGAAGGAGTTTTCCGCTGATCGGCAGTGACACGCTTGCCTCCGCAGGCAAAAATATAATATGTATGCATAATATTTATAAAAAAGCAGATTCCTTGTCCGTCGCCTTTCGCGATAAATATCTATCAAATCTGAAACTGCTTTCGATTTTCGGAATATGCCTGGTCCTGGCATTCCTGCTATACGACGAGCTTGAGTCGAATCTTTTTCTCCCTCTGTACGGCGTCATCCTGATTATTTCCTTCGCAGCGCTGCGTCTCGCACAGAAGGGGTCATGGCACAAAAAGTATCTGGAATACCGCGCGCTCGCAGAAACACTGCGCGTACAGTTTTATCTGTCGATATCGGGCATTTGCTGCAATATTTGCGACAGCTTCGTATGGTCTCAGAAAAATGAAATCGTCTGGATCAAGGAGGCATCCTCGGCCTTGCTTGTCGGACCGCCTCCCGAAGTAAAAGCGGCGCCTGAAAAAATCAAGGAGGCATGGATAGACAGGCAATTGGATTATCATGTCAAAAAGCGCAGAACGATCGCAGCCTCGATACGGATGAATTCGGGCTGGACAAATGCCCTGCTGGCCGCTTCGGTCGTCCTGTATGCGGTTGTCTGCCTTATGGAGGCACTTGCACCGGCAGCCATGTCTTCTGTGATTCCTTCGGGATCATTTAAAAATATCCTTTACATGCATGAAGGCCAGCAAATCGTACTACGTGGAGCATTCAAGATAATACTGGGCGTCATGTCCGCAATTGCGCTGTTTTTGTCCAATTACTACGGTAAGCTGTCTCTTGAGAGAAAAATATCGGATAACGAAAAAATGGCCGCTCTTTATCACGCGGCCCAAAGGAAATGGGACGAACCCGAGACCCGGCGGGAGCTCATAATGGTTGAGCTGGCCCGCGAGGAAGTTGTCGAAAACGGCTTCTGGCTGTCGTACAGCCGTGACAATAAGCCTGATATCAGCATATAACGATCAGGGCAAGGGTGGATTCAGCTAGCGAGAATTCGGCAAGGGAGAATTTAGCAGGTGCTGATTCCTTTTTCCGATATGCTTACCCATGTCGCAGGCTTACAGGGGCAGCTCGGCCCCGTTCCTCATGAATACCGGCATGGTTTCGATTGGAGCCTCGCTTTCTATCCACTGACCGCCGTTGTAAAGCCTGCCGTCAATGGTGCTCATCCAGTCGGCGCCCTCGGGCAGATACACCCTGCGGCTGCGTGCTCCCTCATACAGCACCGGCGCCACAAGGATATCGGGTCCAAACATATACTGATCGTCTATATCCCATGCATTGCTGTCCTTCGGGAAATCATAGAATAGCGGGCGCATCGGCGGAGATCCCTTCTCATGGGCAGCAGTCATCAACCCGCCGATATATGGACGCAGACGCTCTCTCAGCAGCATGTATTTTTTAAATATTTCAAAGGCTTTTTCACCGTAACTCCAGACCTCATTGGCAGCTCCGCTTCCAAATTTGCCTCCGCCTTCAGTACCCAGAGGAGCGGAATGCGGTTCACGGTCTCCATGGAGCCTGAATACCGGGCAGAAAGCGCCGTACTGGAACCAGCGTATCAGGCATTCGTGAAAGTGAGGATCATTGATATCACCGCTGTGGAAGCCCCCGATATCGGTTGTCCACCACGGGATACCCGCAAGTCCCATGTTCAGACCTGCCCTGAGCTGGCTGCGCATAGACCGGAAGCTCGAATGTATATCGCCCGACCAGACGAGCGCGCCGTATCGCTGGCTGTCCGCCCATGCGCAGCGGACAAGATTGATTATGTTTTCCTGCCCGGCAGCCTGCATGCCGTCAAAAAAGGTCTTCGCATACATTACGGGATAAATATTGCCGACCTGCAGCACAGGGCCTGCGTGATAACGGTAGTTGTCGTACTGATACTGTCCGTACTCCGGTTCAGCCTCGTCGAGCCAGAATATTTTGATACCCTTGTCGTAGTAATTCTTTTTTACTATATTCCAGAGATAATCGCGGGCTTTCGGGTTCGTTGCGTCGTAAAACAGTGTATTGCCCATCCAATCCATCACAATTGAATTGCCCCTGTCAAAGCGGACAAGATAGCCCTTTCGGGCCATTACTTCGAAATTTTCGGATGTTTTGTCGACAGTGGGCCAAATGGAGACCATCAATTCTATCCCCATTTCCTTGAGTTCGCGCACCATCCCCTCAGGGTCCGGCCAGTAATCGGGGTCGAACTTCCATTCGCCCTGTTTGGTCCAGTGGAAAAAGTCAATAACGATTACCGATACGGGCAAACCCCGCCGCTTGTATTCACGAGCCACCTCCAGCAGCTCCTCCTGCGTCTGGTAGCGTAACTTGCACTGCCAGAAGCCCATACCGTAATCAGGCATCATCGGTGCTGTCCCCGTAACCTTTGCGTACGCCTCCTCGATTTCAGCCGGCGTATCCCCTGCCGTGATCCAGTAATCCAGCTGCTTTGACGATTCGGAATACCATTCGGTGACATTCTTCCCGAAGGTGACCCTGCCTACTGAAGGGTTGTTCCACAGAAAACCGTAACCAAGGCTTGATATCAAAAAAGGAACGCTGGCCTGCGAGTTCCTGTGAGCAAGCTCCAGAGTGCAGCCCTTGAGGTCGAGGTAAGGCTGCTGATACTGCCCCATGCCGAAAAGCTTCTCCCCGTCGTTGGGCTCAAATCTTGCCGTCAGCCTGCAATCATATGTCGCCTGTATCGGTATGTATTCTCGCGCTTCTATACAAAGTGCGCTGACAAATTCCTTCAGATTGTTGCGTGTACGGACGTACTCCTCGAGGAGCAGCCTGCCATGCTCATTGTAAAAGGCTATTTTACCGGCCGTAGATACCTTTGCCGTTATTTTGCCGTTGGTAAACGAGGCTTCACTGTCGCCATCGCTGATAACTATACTCACATCGCCAGCAGTGCTCCCGATGTTATCACAGGCCGACGCAAAGCCATTACAACCCGTTCCTGCGCCAATTCCGGCCGCTTCAGCGCCGTTCTCACCCATTACAACGCCGTTTGCTCCTGCTTCGTCCGCCACCCCGCCATCGTTCTGAGGGAGCAGAGCCCAGTCCGCATCGATCAGCGCTGCCTGTTTGGTTCCGCGTACCCTAAGGCTGTTCCTTCCCCATGCCTCGATACGCAGGACCTCATAGTCACGTTCATATATAAGACTCGCGCCTTCGGTCCTGAATAGACTGTCCATACCCAAACACTCCTTCTGTTTGCCAAATCGTCGATCTATTTTTTATCCTTGTTCTTATGATTTAATTCTAGAACATTTGAGGTATTCAGTAAATCCAACGATTTTGACCGGAGTTTCAGTATTTTGATATCAGTGGCACAGAAAATGAAGTCCCGCTGACGAATCAGCGACCGAAGCGCAACAAAAAACGGAAGGTCGCAATAACCTTCCGTTTCACTGGGGTGAGTTATGGGAATCGAACCCACGACCTCCAGGGCCACAACCTGGCACTCTAACCAACTGAGCTAAACCCACCGCATGTATGGTGTCTTTCAGAGACATATGCTATTTTAAGGTACGGAGCAGGTTTTGTCAAGGAAAAAATACTTCCTTCTCCGAAGACCTCTCCGAAATCTCTTGAATCGCAGCCGTATTTGCGCCATACATGTCCGGCTTTTACGGTATCGTATTGCCCGCCGCCTTGTAAATATCGTACCACTCGGGTTTTGTAAGGGTTATATCCGAAGCCCTGCAAATATCCTTCAGACGTCCGGCGTTGGTCGTGCCGACAATCGGCTGTATCTTCGCGGGATGCCTCAATATCCAGGCTATTGCTATCGCAGTATTTTTTACGCCCTTTGCCTGCGCAAGCTCATCGATCTTTTTATTGAGTTCGGGGAATTTAGGGTTATCGAGGAACACGCCCTCGAAGAAACCGTACTGGAACGGCGACCAGGCCTGAATCGTAATATCCTTGAGCCTGCAGTAATCCAGTATGCCACCATCACGGTCAATAGCTTCGCTGATATTCATATTGAGGTGCAGCCCCTGATCGATCAGCCTCGTGTCGGTAATGCTGAACTGCAGCTGGTTTATGATGAGCTTTTGCTTGACGTATCTGCTCAGTAATTCGATCTGCATCGGGCTCTGGTTGCTTACGCCGAAATATCTGACCTTACCGCTTTCCTGAAGCTTTGTAAAGGCTTCTGCGACCTCCTCCGGCTCCACTAGGGCATCCGGGCGGTGCAGCAGCAATACGTCGATATAATCGGTTTTAAGCCTCTTCAAGCTTCCATCCACAGCCTCGAGTATATGCTCCTTTGAAAAATCAAAATAACCCTTCCTGATACCGCATTTTGTCTGCAGGATAAACTTTTCGCGTACCGAGGAGTTCATGCCGACAGCATCGGCGAATATTTCCTCCGATTTTCCTCCCGCATAAATATCGGCGTGGTCGAAGAAATCGATTCCTTCCTCCAAAGCCGTATATATCAAATGATTTGCTTCTTTTTCAGAAAGCTTGGATATTCTCATGCAACCGAGAGATATCTCGGAAACGTTGAGACCGGTGTTTCCTATGTTTATTTTCTTCATTGCGGAAATCCCTCCATATAAATTTATGTCGTTGATTCAATATATAGCTTGCCTTGAGCGGATCTGTTTTATAAATCCGAAACCTTCGTTATTCGAGTTCCTTCAGCCAGAGCTCCGCCGATGCGTCGCTCGGCATGCGCCAGTCTCCGCGGGGGGACAGGCTTATCGTACCGACCTTCGGACCGTCCGGCAGGCACGAGCGTTTGAACTGTTGGGCAAAGAACCTCCTGTAATAAGTCCTGAGCCAGGAATTGATGGTGTCTGCGTCATACACGCCTTCAAAGGCCTTTCCCGCAAGAAACTCTATCTTTTTCGGCGGCGCGCCGTACCTTAGCATATGGTAGAGGAAGAAATCATGAAGCTCGTAAGGTCCGACTATATCCTCAGTCTTTTGCTGTATACCGCCGTTTTCATCGGGCGGCAGCAGTTCGGGCGTAATAGGTGTGGCAAGTATCCTCAGCAGCACTTCCGCAGACGCCCTCTCTGTCACGTTGTCGGCAGCCCACTGCACCAGGTACTTTACCAGTGTTTTGGGTATGCTGCAATTCACTGAATACATGGACATATGATCGCCGTTGTAAGTGCACCAGCCAAGCGCCAGTTCGGAGAGGTCGCCGGTGCCTATGACGAGGCCGCCCTGCTTGTTTGCAATGTCCATCAGTATCTGCGTGCGTTCCCTGGCCTGTACGTTTTCATAGGTCACATCGTGTATCGACGGATCATGGCCAATGTCCGCAAAATGCTGCATGCAAGCCTGTTTTATGTCGATCTCCCGGAAGCTAACGCCAAATGAACGTATCAGCTGAACTGCATTTTCATAGGTGATGTCGGTAGTGCCAAAGCCGGGCATCGTCACCGCCGTAATGTTTTCCGCAGGTATCCCCAGAATGCCGAAGGTTTTCACGGCAACGATCAGCGCAAGCGTTGAATCGAGCCCACCCGATATTCCGAGCACAACCTTTTTTGAACCGGTATGCATAAGCCTCTTGGCAAGACCTGACGTCTGGATCGCAAAAATCTCCCTGCAGCGAACGTCCCTGGCGGATTTGTCGGAAGGTACGAACGGGTGCGGATCTACCGGCCTTGCAAGCTCGGTTTTCCCTAAGTCGAGGTCCCTGAGCTTAAAGCTTATCCTTCTGAAATTTTTGGAGGGCATTCCTTCCATAAAGCTTGTATTCTTTATCCTGTCATTCATCAGCCTCTGTACGTCTATCTCGCTGACGGTAATATGAGCCTCGCGCAGGAAGCGTTCCGATTCGCTCAATATTCCGCCGTTTTCGGCAATAAGGGCATGTCCTCCGTAAACAACGTCGGTCGTGGATTCATCCACTCCTGAAGAAACGTAAATATAACCCGCTACACACTTTGCCGATTGCTGCTTAATCAGTTCGCGCCTGTATTCGGCTTTTGCGATAATTTCATTGCTTGCGGACAGGTTGAGTAATATAGACGCCCCGGCAATAGCCTGATAAGAGCTTGGCGGTATCGGCGTCCAAAGGTCTTCGCAAATCTCGATGCCGAAGGATACATGCTCCGGCCCGACCGATTCGAAAAGAAGGTCGGTTCCAAAAGGGATATCCTGACCCGAAATATCGATGCAGGGCTTTGAAGCCTTCGCTCCCGACGCGAACCAGCGCTCCTCGTAGAACTCCTTATAGCCCGGGATATAAGTCTTCGGGACCACGCCCAGAATTTCTCCGTGCTGTATCACCACGGCGCAGTTGAAAAGCTGGTTTTCCGACATCAGCGGCATGCCGACTATCGAGACTATTTCAAGCTCCCGCGTTTCTTCGGCTATCCTGCCGAGCGCCGCTTCCGCCCCATTGATCAGTAATTGCTGCTGGAACAGATCGCTGCAAGTATATGCGGTTATTGCCAGTTCGGGGAAAACGACTATCTGAGCACCGGCCTTCTCAGCCTCTTTTATCATTTTTATTATATTCCGCGAATTGAAGCCGCAGTCCGCCACCCTGAGTTGCGGTACAGCCGCGGCTACCTTTACGAATCCGTGATTCATATCTTCACCTGTAATTAATATTATGACTTTATCCGGCAGTCCTGCCGCCGTTATCTTATTATACCATATGATCGGGTACTTGTACCATTTCGGGCGAAAGAGCATCCTGCACATACATAACGAAAGCTTAACTTGTTTTTCAAACCATTCTAACATTTGGCATATATCAAAAAGACAAAATTTGAACACCTTGGACAAGGCACAGCTGCATATAAAAACAGGGCGATTCCGTCATCGAGTACAGAACCGCCCCTGCTTATTCATACATTTATACCTGCTCGTATTATTATTTTAGCAGGTTTACTTCTTCAGACCGTTCAGTCTTTCCATAAGCTTGTCGTACATTTCAGTGTATTTGGCCTTCTTTGCGCGTTCCTCTTCGATGACCTTCGCCGGAGCTTTAGCCACGAAGCCCTCGTTGCCGAGCTTGCTAACCACTCTTTCAAGCTCCTTCTCGAGGTTGGCCCTTTCCTTTTCGAGCCTCTCGATTTCCTTTGCGATATCCACAAGGTCTTCTAGCGGTATATAGACTTCGGCGCCCGGAATGACAGC
This sequence comes from Bacillota bacterium, assembly GCA_023412915.1. Taxonomy (GTDB): domain Bacteria; phylum Bacillota; class Clostridia; order Acetivibrionales; family DTU013; genus JAEYOM01. The sequence goes on along the minus strand of JAEZRE010000020.1, from coordinate 240,361 downwards.
GGCGACTGCGTCGGACGGTATGCCCGACTTATCGGCCTGCACAACGATCTCAGACGCTCCGGCAAGGCGTTCGAAGAATTTTCTTCCGCCCGCGAGCACATTCGCTTCGGCTGCTCCCGCTACAAATATGAGCTTGTTCTTCCTTGATGGCGGAACATTCATTTCGACCTTTATATTTCTGACCGCCTTGATCGCATCCATAACGAGCTGCATATCCTTTTCCGCTTCGGGGAAGTACAGCTTTTCATCATACTTCGGCCACGCCGAGATCATGATGCTCTCATCGCCGTTTATCAGATGCCTGTATATTTCCTCGGTTATGAAAGGCATGTACGGGTGCAGCAGCTTCATTGCCGTACCGAGCGCGTAGTTGAGCACATACTGCGCCTCGAGTCGTGTGTTGTCCTCCCTGTCGAAGAGCCTCGGTTTCACGAGCTCGATATACCAGTCGCAGAACTCCTCCCAGATGAATTCGTATATCTTCTGGAGAGCCACGCCGAGTTCGAAATTGTCAAGGTTTTCAGTCACCTCGGCCGTCAAGGTGTTGACCCTGCTTAGTATCCACTTGTCCGGCACGGTGAATTTGGAGCTGTACACTCCGCTGAAATCCACATCCTCGTCGAAATTCATCAGCACGAACCTTGTCGCGTTCCATATCTTGTTCGCAAAATTCCTGCTCGACTCCACCTTCTCGGTGGAGAAACGCTGGTCATTGCCCGGTGAATTGCCTATTGTCAGGGCGAATCTCAGAGCATCAGTGCCATACTGGGATATGACCTCGAGCGGGTCGATGCCGTTGCCGAGCGACTTGCTCATCTTCCTGCCCTGCGCATCCCTCACGATACCGTGTATGAACACATGTTTGAACGGTTCTCTGCCCATGTGCTCGAGACCCGAGAATATCATCCTCGCGACCCAGAAGAATATTATGTCGTAGCCGGTGACCAGTACGTTCGTGGGATAAAAATATTCGAGGTCCTCGGTTCTGTCCGGCCAGCCGAGTGTGGAGAAAGGCCAGAGCGCCGAACTGAACCAGGTATCCAGCGTATCGGGATCCTGCTCGATCCTTTTACTGCCGCACTTCGGGCATACATCCGGCATTTCGCGTCCGACCATCATTTCGCCGCATTCCTGGCAGTAGTAGGCCGGTATCCGGTGGCCCCACCAGAGCTGCCTCGATATGCACCAATCCTGGATGTTTTCCATCCAGTTGAAATATATCTTTGAGAACCTTTCGGGCACGAACTTGATCGTTCCGTTCCTGACCACATCGAGCGCAGGCTCGGCAAGCGGTTTCATTTTTACGAACCACTGCCTGGACATGATGGGTTCGATGACCGTGCTGCATCTGTAACAGGTGCCGACATTATGCTTGTGGCCTTCGATTTTTACGAGCAGGCCCAAAGTTTTAAGGTCTTCGACGATCCGCTTCCTGGCTTCGTATCTGTCAAGGCCTTCATATTTACCCGCGGCTTGATTCATCCTTGCCGTATCGTCCATGACCCTGATCTGCGGCAGGTTGTGGCGCAGTCCGACTTCAAAGTCATTGGGGTCGTGGGCCGGCGTGATCTTGACGGCTCCGGTGCCGAACTCCTTGTCGACATACGAATCGGCAATTATCGGGATCTCGCGGTTCATTAGCGGCAGTACGACAGTCTTTCCGATCATCCCGGCGTAGCGTTCGTCTTCGGGATTTACAGCCACCGCCGTATCTCCGAGCATTGTCTCGGGTCTTGTAGTTGCGACTATAATAAATTCATCGCTATCCTTGAGAGGATATTTGAGGTGCCAGAAATTGCCCTCCTGCTCCTCATATTCGACTTCCGCGTCCGATATGGAGGTGCAGCATTTGGGACACCAGTTGATTATTCGGTCTCCGCGGTAGATCAGGCCTTTTTCATAAAGCTTGACAAATACCTCGAGCACGGCTTTAGAAAGCCCTTCGTCCATAGTGAATCTTTCGCGCTCCCAGTCACAGGAGCTGCCGAGCTTCTTGAGCTGTTCGACGATCCTTCCTCCGTATACCTTCTTCCAATCCCAAGCCCTCTCGAGGAACTTCTCCCTACCGAGCATATCCTTGGTCAGGCCTTCCTTTGCCATAGCCTCGACTATTTTCGCCTCGGTCGCTATACTTGCATGGTCGGTGCCGGGGAGCCACAGAGCACAGTAGCCCTGCATCCTTTTCCAACGTATCAGCGTATCCTGGAGCGTATTGTCGAGGGCATGTCCCATGTGGAGCTGCCCCGTGATGTTCGGCGGGGGTATGACTATCGTATAAGGCGTTTTACTTTTGTCGGGCACGGCATGGAAATACCCTTTTTCCACCCATTCCGCATATAACCGGTCTTCCACCTGCGCCGGGTCATAAGTTTTCGCAAGATTGTTAGTCTCTTCCATGTTGTATCCTCCTCATTCTTTTCCTCACATAATCAAAGTAGTACATTCACCGTTAACTGGAACAAAAGAACCGTCCCTGCGTTTCATTTGAAAGCGAACAATGTCAGTATAAGTCCCGGAAGCGCTATTATCATGCCGCACATCTTGACTATGGCCACTGCCTTGACATACCTGTACTCCTCGGCTTCCTTCTCCCCGAATTCGCTTTCATTATCAATAGTCACTCTTTTATCCAGATTGAACCTGGTAACCAGGCCTCTGGCCGCCAACGCAATGAAAAAGCCCAGTATGAGTACCAATCCCGCAAGTATTTTTAAAGCCAGCATAGTTTCATTCCTTCCTTCGTATGATATCCGTAGCTTTATATAAAAAATCATAGGCGGATAATAAAAAACCTTCATCCAAGATATAATTGGACGAAGGTTTCGTGTTCTCCGCGGTACCACCAAAATTCCCTTTGGTCGAAAGGGCTGCTTACCGGAATATAACGGCTCCTGCCGCTGCAATTGTATGGCAGGCCGGTATCTTCGCGCCGGGCGCCGTATTTGTGCAGAGCTCACGGACGACTTCAACGGCCTTGTCCCCGAAAAGTCTCTCAGCCCTGGGACCTTTCTCTCTGATGGGTCAGACGCCTGTTTACTACTTCCGATCATAGCTTCCTATACATTTATATATGATAATATATTATATGAAAAATCATGTCAAGGCCAAAGCATTCGCATTTTTAAGACCACTTTTCAAGCCTGGCTGCCGCAAACCCCGGGGCTTACAGCCCTCTATTCCTTATCTTCTATAATATAACTCTTCCACAACAAAAAACCTCCATAGGATAATTTTTTCCTTTAAACCACCCTATTTATTGAATCCGGCTGTGTATTTATGTATAATTTAATTATTTAAAGCAAAAGGTAAAAAATAACGTATTTTAGTGTCTGGAGTGGATATTATGAACATAATCAACGGAGGGGTCACGGCTCCTGAAGGTTTTTTTGCCACCGGTATCGCATGCGGGCTCAAAAAGGACGGAAAGAAGGATCTTGCGATCGTCTGTTCCGAGGACAGCGCCGCTGCTGCAGGCGTTTTCACAACGAATAAGGTAAAGGGCCACTCGCTCCAACTTACAATGGAGCATATAAAAAGCGGATATGCAAATGCAATAGTCATCAACAGCGGTAATGCCAACGCCGGTGTCGGTGAACAGGGCCATGCCGACGCGCTCGAGATAGCGACGATTACTTCCGGGCTTCTGGAATGCAGCCCGCAGGATGTCCTGGTCGGATCGACCGGCGTCATAGGAAAGCCGCTCAACATGGAGGCAATACGTCCGGGGCTCGAAGCGCTCGTTTCAGGGATGGACCCCGACGGCGGGCACGACGCGCTGGAAGCGATAATGACGACCGACACGATGTTCAAGGAAGTGGCGGTCGAACTCGAGCTGCAGGAAGCCAAGGTAGTCATAGGAGCTATGGCCAAAGGCTCCGGCATGATCCATCCCAACATGGCGACCATGATAGGTGTTATTACCACCGACGCGAACATATCGAGAAAGCTTCTTGACAAAGCACTCAAGGATGCAGTGAAAACGACCTTCAACCGGGTGACGGTCGACGGCGATACGAGCGTATGCGATATGGTGGTCATCCTGGCCAACGGAATGGCCGACAATGCCGGCATCATAAATGAAAGCGAAGATTACGAGCAATTCAGGGACGCGCTCGAATATGTCTGCAATCATCTCGCAAGACTCATCGCAAAGGACGGTGAAGGCGCCACCAAGCTTATAGAAGTCGTCGTCGAGGGAGCAGGCAGCCCGGATGACGCTTATAAGGCGGCAGTTGCCATAGCGAAATCCCCTCTCGTAAAAACAATGATATTCGGCGAGGATGCAAACTGGGGCAGGATATTTACAGCGGCCGGTTATTCCGGGGCTGAATTTGATCCGGCTTACACCGATATATATATAGGAGATCTTTTGGTTTGTAAAAGCGGATGTGCCGCAAGCTTCGACGAGGCAGCCGCAAAGGAACTGCTCAAAAAGGCTGAAATCAAGCTGCTGGTAAAACTGAACAAGGGCGTTTACTCGGATCACGTCTGGACCTGTGACTTCTCGTACGATTATGTAAAAATAAACGGAAGCTATCGCACATGACTTGCATTTAAACAAGGAGGGGTTAAATTGGGTACAAGGCAGTTTGTCGTATTTACAATCAATGGTGAGGAATTCGGTTTGAACATCGAAAATATCAGCAGTATCGAAAAAATGCTCGATATCTTCAAAATACCCAATACGCCGGATTACATCGAAGGCTTGGCGAATCTCAGGGGAAAGGTCCTGACCATTTTCAACCTCAGAAGACGCTTCAATATGGCAAGCCCGGAGTTTGACGAAAACACCAAGATCATCATCGCAAACACTTCGGTTTCAGAGATTGGCGTCATCGTAGACGGAGTCCGGGAAATAATCAAAGTGGAAGACAACGAATTCGACCCGGCGCCGGAAGCGTTAAACAATGCAAAGGACAGGTTCCTGAGCGGAACTGCCAAGGTCGGCAGCCGACTCATCCTCATGCTGGACCTTGAAAAGGTTCTTACGGAAGAGGATGTGAAGCTTGCAAAGAAGGCCAAATAAAATCGCAAATGCATCGAGCACCTGCGATTTTTGAACAAGACTACGCAACGGCTTATTACGCCGGTACACAGCTACATTATTCCATTAATAATTTCAGACGCGAACGCCTGAAATATGCAAAAATCTGATGTACGCAGGTTCGAACTCCATAAGCTTGTAATAATCGGTATCAAAAGTATGGGCGGCAATCAATATGCCGTCCTTTCCTTTTTTCCCCTCGATTTTGATAATCACCGGGGAGTGGTCGAAACGCTTGCTGTCGGAGAAGGATATCTGCGCAAGGTCCCCAGGCTCGGCATCCTCTGCATCCACCTCTTCCGCAAAGGGTCCTCTTCCCTTGTTCCCTGTCAAAAAATCATAAATATAATTAACCCCTGTCCAGGAAGCAGTCCTGCTGAAGGAATTATCATAATACCAGCCGTAAACCGGAGTGCGGTTCATTACTCCGCTTCCTGCAAAAATACACTGCGAAGCAAAATTGGTACAGTCTCCGCCAAGGTTTTCAAAGTCGAGATAGGCCGGATTTCTTGCGTAAGCCCATTTATGCGCATACTGAAGGGCCTTTTCCCTGTCGTATGGCTGTATTGTCAAGTCCCTGCCGTAATTGGCATAATTCATATATCGATCCCCTCAAGATGTTTTCCCATTAATATATGCGATAAGCTCCTCGAAATTGATTCCGCCGGCAATATCAAAATTAACCTGAAGTTAACAATGGGTTAATCCGGGCTTAAAAAGCCAGAAATAATATGTAAATGTAAACTGAAATCAGCAGGTGTACGCAATTAAATTTACATGAGCCTGAATCCGGCTGTATGGCTGAAAGTAAATAATGGGATGATTAGAATCATGATTTATGAATTGCCTGCCGTAACAATGATTCTGTCAGGAGGTCACATTTTATGAATTTGCAAAAGATTTCAACGAGGAACCTGGACCTTTATTACGGCGATGTGCATGCCCTGAAGAGCGTCACTATAGACATAGCTGAAAATCAGGTAACTGCGCTCATCGGTCCTTCCGGCTGCGGAAAGTCCACCTTCCTTAAAACAATCGACCGCATGAACGACCTCGTGACGGGGGTCAGAATCTCCGGCGATGTCTTCCTGGATGGTTTGAACATATATGGGCAGTATGATATAGTTGAACTCAGAAAACGGGTAGGAATGGTCTTCCAGAAGCCCAACCCCTTTCCGATGTCCATTTATGACAATATAGCCTACGGTCCCAGGATACACGGCCTGAAAAACCGGTCGGAGCTTGACGAGATAATAGAAAAGAGCCTGCGCGGCGCAGCCTTGTGGGATGAAGTCAAGGACAGACTGAAGAAAAGCGCGCTGGGGCTATCGGGCGGGCAGCAGCAGAGGCTTTGCATCGCAAGAGTCCTGGCGGTCAACCCGGAAGTCGTTCTCATGGACGAACCTACTTCCGCGCTTGACCCGATTTCGACTATGAAGATCGAAGACCTGATAGATGAGCTGAAGGAGAAGTATACGATCATCATTGTTACGCACAATATGCAGCAGGCAGGCAGGATCTCGGACAAAACGGCATTTTTCCTGCACGGCGAAATAGTGGAAGCCGGCGAAACGGAAGCCATATTCAGCACGCCGCGGGACAAACGCACAGAAGACTATATTACCGGCAGGTTCGGATAAGTAGAATGTCAAGCGCCCGTAAGGCGCGAATTTCCGTTAAAACATTCAAGTAGAATGTTTAGCGTCCTTAAGGCGCGAATTTCATTTAAAACGTTCAGCAGGAGGAAGTTATATGGTAGCGAGACATTCATTCGAGCAGGGGCTCGAAGATCTTCATATGGATCTTATAAAAATGGGCAGCCTCGTAGAGGAATCTATAGATAACACGATAATTGCATTGAAAAAGCAGGACGTTGAGCTGGCAAGGCAGATTTTCCAGAATGATGATGTTATTGACGATTATGAAAAAAAGATAGAGAAAAAGTGCATGAACCTTATCGCAAGGCAGCAGCCGCTGGCAAAGGATCTTCGCACGATCAGCACGGCGCTGAAGATAATTACGGACATGGAACGTATCGCCGATGCATCTTCGGATATCGCGGAGATAATATTGAGGATGTCAGGGAAAAGGTATATCAAACCGTTGATCGACATACCAAAGATGGCCGAACTGGCGAAAATCATGGTAAACAAGTCCATCGACGCGTATGTGAGGCAGGATGCCGAGCTGGCTGAAAAGGTCTGTGCAAGCGACGATGATGTGGACGCTTTATTCAACAAAGTCATACTCGAGCTTATCAATCTGATGAGAAACGATCCCAATACCATCGAGCAGGGCGTTGACCTGATGTTTATTGCAAAATATATAGAGCGTATGGGCGATCACGCCACCAATATTGGAGAATGGGTCGTATTCAACGTAACCGGCGAGCACGACCGCCTGGCAAGGCTGTATCACAAAGAGTCGGCCCACGTGCCTCCTTACGCCGATATCGAGTTTGACGGCAAAGACGGCGAAAAAGACATAGATGACAAGGGTAGCAGCAATGGCAAGGGTGGTATAATATAAATGAACGGGGGTGCTGCATGTCAAAGGAACTGATATATGCGGTAGATGACGAGATCCATATACAACAGCTTATTCAATACAACCTTGAATCGAACGGTTTCAAAGTAATGGTTTTCGATAATGCCGAAAAGCTGCTCGAGGCTATCGGCAGCTCACTTCCCGCGTTGTTTATCCTTGATATAATGCTGCCGGGCATGGATGGCCTGGAGCTGTGCAGGAGGCTGAGATCCGATAACAGGGCCAAAAACATACCCATTATCATGCTCACCGCCAAGGGTGAAGAATTCGATAAGGTGCTGGGACTTGAAATGGGAGCGGACGATTACCTGACGAAGCCTTTCAGCGTGCGCGAGCTCGCGGCCAGGGTTAAAGCCCTGCTCAGGAGGTCGGCAGCATCGGCGCCCGAAGAACCCGACATACTGAGGCATGGCGACATCGAGGTCGATACCGCAAGACACGAGGTCTTCAAAAAAGGCAGCTTGATAGAGATGCCCCTGAAGGAGTTCGAGCTGCTCAAGCTGCTGATGCAGAACAAGGGCAAGGTACTGACGCGGGAGCTACTGCTGGATAAGATCTGGGGTTATGATTATTACGGCGAAACCAGAACTGTCGATGTCCACATACGTTACCTCAGGCAGAAGATCGAAGATGACGACAACAAACCGGCATATATCGAGACTATACGCGGTATAGGCTACAGGTTCAGCGACAAAGACGGGACGACAGTCTGAAGGACCGGGGTTACATGTTCAAATGAGGAAAAAGCTGTTACTTTATTTTATTATTTTAATAATCGTCGGGGTGTCCGTAACAGGCATATTTACCACGCAGCACGCCCGCAACCTGTACATGGATGAAGTAAGGGACCGCATAATGACGGTCGCCGTACTGTACGACCATGAGATAGTACAAATGTCCGGGGACGGAGAAAAGCCGGATTACGACTCTCTGGCAAAGGATTATGCAAGCATACTCTCCGCAAACATTCCCAAAGCCGCCAATCCGGACGGTAATAAGGATCCGTTCGCTTTCCGGCCCAGGATTACCATTATCAACGCAAAGGGAAAGGTACTTGGAGAATCGGAAACAGACTACAGCAGTATGGAAAATCACCTGGGCAGGAAGGAAGTGCAGCAGGCTTTAACCGGTAAGGTAGGAGAAGATATAAGGTCAAGCCGAACGCTGAAATTGGACTTTCTTTACATTGCGATCCCCTCTTCCCTGCCTGATCTGATAATCAGGGTCTCCGTACCTCTTGGCCAGCTTAAGAAAATCGATCTTCAGATATTGCTCTACTCGCTTGCCGGTATGCTTGCAGGCCTTCTGCTCACGGCTCTTCTCGCATACAGGTTCGCATCGGGGATCAGCAGGCCTCTGAACGAACTGACTTCGGCTGCCCGGGATATTTCAGGCGGCAATTACTCTAAAAGGGTCGCTGTCAGAACTCATGACGAATTGGGACAGCTAGCGGCCACCTTCAATGATATGGCTGCAAAGCTGGACGGCACCGTTACGGATCTCACAGACAAAAACATAAAATTCGACGCTATTCTGAACAGTATTATGTACAGCTTTATCGCTGTAGATCAAAATCTCAGGATAATGCTGATCAATTCGATAGCTATAAAATTCTTCGATATCAAGCAGGATAACGTAATAGGAAAAAGATTCGTCGAAGTGATCCGCAACCACCAGCTGAACGAAATACTGCAAAAAACCGTAGACAGCAATACTTCTCAGGTAAAAGAGCTCATGCTCGGTTCCCCTGAAAGCGGGATCTTCAATGTGCACTCGAGCCCGGTTATGGCCGCGGACAGCTCAGGAACGAATGCCGGAAGTATTATAACCATACAGGACATAACTGCAATGAAAAAACTGGAGCAGATCCGTACGGAATTCGTTTCGAACGTTACTCATGAGCTCAAGACTCCCCTTACCTCGATCAGGGGCTTCGTCGAAACGCTCAGGAACGGCGCGATATACGATACTTCCGTGGCTCCGCGGTTTCTTGATATCATCGACATAGAAGCCGAGAGGCTCACGATGCTTATCAATGACATACTGCAGCTGTCGGAGATAGAAAACGCCAAAAGTGATACTAATATAGAAGAACATGATCTGACCGGCATAATTACCGAAGTACTGTCGATACTCGCTCCTGAAGCTGATAAAAAGGGAGTAACACTGAGATCCAACGCCGCGAACAAAATCATTGTCAAAGTCAATCGGAACAGGATAAAACAGCTGCTGATCAACCTTATCGAAAATGCCATCAAGTACAATAAGGAAAACGGTAGTGTTCTCGTAAAGGCAGTCAAATCGGAGGGAAGCCTGACCCTATCCGTGGAGGATACCGGTATCGGCATAGAAGAAGAGCATTTATCCAGAATATTCGAGCGGTTCTACCGCGTGGACAAGGGCAGATCAAGGAGCATGGGCGGCACAGGCCTCGGGCTGTCGATTGTAAAGCATATAGTGAACCTCTATGACGGAAATATATCGGTTGAGAGCGAACCTGGAAAAGGCACGAAGTTCACCATGCAGTTGCCACTGTAATTCAATTGGATCATAAGCCGTTTTAAGGCGAATTAAGCAAATGAGTGCGGCTGCTACGTCGCAAACAGGCTGTAACAGCACGACTCGCTGTAATGCCTAGCAAATGTGATGCCTTGATTGATCTATTGATTGGCGCATCACATTTGCTCTTGTGGATCATTCGACATCCATGTCTCACGATCGCACGCCGACGGCATCCGTGCCGTCGGTTTATATCCCGGATACCGCATTCCACCTTCGCCATACTTCACAGCCTGTAGTGCTCCTGCACAAGCTGACTTAATTTGCTTAACCCGCCATACGCACCTGCTGTTCAAGTTCTAATCCAGTTCTCCGAAAGCGCGTCCCCAGGGTACCGGCTCAGGCTTCCTGCAGGTGGACCTCATATTGTATACCGTTGATTCTCCGGCCGCGGTATCGAAGCTGAACAACGCCTCCGTGACATGATATGCAAGTTCTTCGTTAGCACGGTGCCGTCTTCCATTGACCAGCGCGTAAGCCATATCCAAAACTCCAAGCCCTCTGAAATAATCGAGTGGCTGTTGGCAGACAAGCGGTATCTCCTGCAGGCTCTCATAATCGGTCGAATACGACTTGGCATCCTTTTCGCTGTAGAATTTGCTGTTTACGGCGTCCAACACCTTTTCCTGCCTGAAAATCTTGACCTTGCCCGAGCTCATATTGGGATCGGGCACTATCAGCGTCCCCTCGGTCCCGTATATCTCCAGCTTGGGCAGGCTGGACATCCATACGTCGAAAGTCATGTTTATATTGGCATGTACGCCGCTTTCAAATTCCATTATCCCCGTATAGGTCGTAGGTACTTCCACTTCTATCTCCCTACCCCTCAGCGGGCTGCTGTATATCTTTCTTCTGGTCCTGCCTGTGCTGCTGAAGCAGGCAGTCTTAGCCACGGGACCAAGCAGTGATACCAGCGCCGTGATGTAGTACGGTCCCATGTCGAGCATCGGGCCTGCGCCTTTTTTGTAGTAAAATTCAGGCGAAGCGTGCCAGGTCTCGGTACCGAAAGAGATCATGTTGGCAGTAGCAGCTATCGGCCTGCCGATCCAGCCGTCGTCTATCACCTTCCTGCAGGTCTGGAGTCCGGCGCCCATGAACGTTTCAGGCGCACAGCCGAGCATAAGGCCCTTCTGTCCGGCCAGCTTCACAATATCGTCAGCTTCCTCCAGGCTCATTGCAAGAGGCTTTTCGCAAAATACATGCTTCCCGGCCATCAACGCCATCCTGTTTATTTCCGTATGCGCCGCAGGCGTCGTAAGGTTAAGCACTATTTCAATTTCTTCATCCCTCAGAAGCTCCTCTATCGAGCAAGCCTTGGGAATAGAGTATTGTTCGGCAGTCAGGCGCGCCTTTTCGAAATTACGGTTTGCACAGGCTGTGATCTCAAGCCATGGGAAAAATGCCTGGATATTTTTGATGTAAGTGTTGCTGATCACTCCACAGCCTATAATGCCGATTTTTACTTTCCTCATTCGATACACCTCTGTTCCTTTCCTAAACGGCTTCTCTTTGACACGGCTTCAAATAAGCGTTTATTTATCGAATTCCAAAAGCTCCAGTACGAGCTTCAGTTTGTCTTCCGCATCAAGGTAGGAATAGCGTCCGCCCTTCCACTGGCCTTTCTGTATCTCCTTATAGCCTTTATGTCCGAGCGCTTTTACAACCTTCTCCATTCCGTCTATCTTGAAAGCGATATGGTGCACGCCCTCGCCATACTTGTCAAGGTCGTGGCGCCAGGTGCTCGGTTCATGATCCGGCTCAAGCAGCTCTATTTCCACATCGGAGCCAACTTTGAAAAATGCCTGCTTGGTACGGGCGGCGGTGGGCTTGCCCATATATTCGGTCTTGGAGATATCCGGCTCGGCGGTCATACGTATCTCCGGCTTTTCAACTCCCAGCAGCTCCGCGTATGCCTGGGCCGCCTCGTCGATGTTGTTTACAAGTATGCCTATCTGCGTGACTACGTTTGTTCCCATTACATTTTCCATGTTCATCGTTTCCTTTCAAGTTTTAGTAGTAATATTCCTCGAAACACAGGGACGGTTCTTTGGTTTCGTTTTAAAGAGCAAAAACGAAACCAAAGAACCGTCCCTGCGTTTCAAATCAGCTGTCCATTAATCTGCCAGATAGCTGTTGAGTATCGATTCGAGCATTTCCTGGCGTCCTGAGGTGTTTGCTATCTTGCCGTGTTCCATAGCGTACTTCTCGAGTTCCTTGAAGCCGACCTTCTTTTCTACTATATCCTTGCCGATTCCGGTGGTGTAGCTCTGGTACCTTTCAGCAATGAATTTGTCTATCCTGCCGTCTTCGATCATCTTCGCGGCAGCTCTCAAGCCTTTTGCGAAAGTATCCATGCCTGCGATATGTCCGTAGAAGAGGTCGACTGCCTCGAAGGAGCCTCTTCTTACCTTGGAGTCGAAGTTCAGGCCGCCCTTTGCAAAGCCGCCCATCTTGAGGACTTCATACATTGCAAGCGTAGTGTCGTAAAGGTTGGTCGGGAACTGATCGGTATCCCAGCCGAGCAGCACGTCGCCCTGGTTTGCGTCGATGCTTCCGAGCATTCCGTTAATACGCGAAACTCTCAGTTCGTGCTGGAAGGTATGAGCTGCGAGAGTAGCATGGTTGGCTTCGATATTGAGCTTGAAGTAGGGGTCGAGTCCGTAGGTCTTGAGGAAACCGATAACAGTGCCGGCGTCGAAATCATACTGATGCTTTGTCGGTTCCTTCGGCTTGGGTTCGATAAGGAACTGGCCATCGAAGCCTATTTCTTTGGCATAATCTACCGCCATGCCCATGAAACGCGCCATATTGTCGAGTTCGAGCTTCATATCGGTGTTGAGCAGAGTCTCATAGCCTTCCCTGCCGCCCCAGAATACATAGTTCTGCCCGCCGAGTTCCTTGGTGACTTCCATGGCCTTTTTGACCTGTGCTGCCGCAAATGCGAATACTTCCGCATTAGGTGATGTGGATGCGCCGTGAACGAATCTCGGATTGCTGAACGCGTTGGTGGTGCCCCAGAGAAGCTTGACCTTGCTGCTCTTCATTCTGTCCTTAATCGCGCTTACAATCTCATCGAGCCTCTTGTTGGTTTCCTTCAGGTTATCGGCTTCGGGAGCGATATCCCTGTCATGGAAGCAGAAGTATGGAACGCCGAGCTTTTCACAGAACTCGAAATTGGCCTCTACCTTGAGTTTGGCCAGTTCCATCGCGTCGGAAATACTGTCCCAGGGTCTGAGAGCAGTACCGACAGCGCCGAACGGGTCGGTTCCAGTTGCCTGGAAGGTATGCCAGTAAGCAACTGCAAATTTCAGATGGTCTTCCATCCTTTTTCCGGCAACAATCTCATCTGCATTATAATACTTATATGCCAGCGGATTGTCGGATTTTGCCCCTTCATACTTGATCTTCGGGATTCCATTGAAAATCTCTGCCATTGTTTTTTACCTCCATTATCATTTTTGTTATTAGTTATAGCTTGAATGTACCAATTTAAATATGTCGCTTTTCTTAGATATAGTCATCATCAGTTTCCGGGTAATTTATACTCCTACTTCCCGAAAAGCATTTTCAGCGGTATTATAGCCGCTCCTAGCGTGGACGCGCGCTCCCCGATTTCGGTGGCCATGATCTCCACGTTCGATGCAGGTCTTTTAAGCGCCTTGGTGTCGATAACGTTTCTAAGAATATCCATAACCAGGTCTCCATATACCACGAAATCCTTACCCAGAACGATCCTCGAAGGATTCAGCGTGTTGACCAGGTTCGAAAGCGCTATACCGAGATATCTTGCAGCTTCGTTAAGCAAGCTCCTTGCAGCCTCGTCCCCTTGCCTAGCGGCATTGGCTATTTGCTCGAGCGATATTTCATCTGCGTCTCCTACGTCGTTCAATTTGGAGACGACGCCCTGCCTGACCATTCGTCTGGCTTTATCGACTATCCTGACGGTCGAAGCTATGGTCTCAAGGCAGCCGTAATTGCCGCAGCCGCATCTGGGACCGTTTTCGTCGACTACTATATGCCCGACTTCGCCCGCGCTGCCGCCCGTGCCCCTGTATAACCTTCCGCCGGTGAATATGCCGGCGCCGATGCCTGACTTAATGTTTACGCAGACAAAGTTACTGGCGCCCTGACAGGCGCCTACCCAGTTCTCGCAGATAGCGGAAGCCATGGCTTCATTTTCGATGTAGGCAGGTAAACCAAGCCTATCCTTCAGCATGCCACAGAGATCGACGTCCTCCCAGCCGAGGTTCGGCGCAAGCACGATCTTGTGAGATACTGCGTCTACCATACCGGGGACTGATATGCCTATGCCCAGCAGTCTCCCCCGGTCGATCGAAAAGCTCTCCGAGATGTCGCCTATTCCGGCGGCAACCGCCTCCACAGCCGCCTCGGGAGTGTTTACCGCCAAAGCGGCCGTCCTTTCATGCACGACTTTGCCTGTGATATCCATCAGTACGAACAGAACGCTGTCCACATCTACGTCGATGCCGACCGAAAAGTAAGAGTCTGCTTTCAGTTCAAGCAGTACGGGCTTTCTTCCGCCTCTTGACTCCCCCGTGCCGGTTTCATGTATATAACCCTTTTCCATGAGAGCGGATACAATAGCTCCCGTCGCCGTCGGCGACAGCCCCGTTTCCTTTGAGAGGTCGGCCCGGGAAACAGCTTGTTTCATACGGATGATGTCAAGAATGCCTGTCTCGTTGTAAGCTTTGAGAAACTTGCTGTTCCCGGTCCTGCTTTTTGTCATACGCCTTCCTCATAAACGCTCTTCATTATGTCGGCAAGATCCTTGTAATCCTTTTTCAGTGATCTGTACAGCTGGCCGTACAGGCTGTAGAATTTCGAATATTTGTCGTGCAATGCCATATCGGGCTGCTGTATGTTTTTGACCTTGATAGCCGTATCGCATGCTTCTGCGACGCTACGGTAAATTCCGGTTCCGACGCCGGCCAGCAGCGCTACGCCGAGTGCGGGTCCTTCGCTTGAATTTATTGTGGCCATCGGAGTGCCGAATACGTCGGCCTGCATCTGCTTCCACAGCTTGCTCTTTCCGCCGCCGCCCGAAGCCCTTACTTCATTGATATCGACACCCATGCCCTTGATGATTTCCATACAGTCCCTGAGGCTGTAAACAACGCCTTCCATTACGGAACGTATGAGATCCCTTCTCTTGTGGACAGTTGAAAGGCCGAAGAATACGCCCTTTGCATCAGCGTCCAGATGAGGCGTCCTCTCGCCGATAAGGTACGGAAGGTAGATGAGTCCGTTGCTTCCGGGGCGCACTTTTTCAGCTTCCTGGTCCATCAAGACATATGGATCGACGTCCATTTGCTCCGCCGTATTCATTTCGGTCCTGCAGAAGTTATCCCTGAACCACTTAAGGGAGAAGCCGGCTCCCTGCGTAACACCCATGACGTGCCAGGTATTCGGAACCGCATGGCAGAATGTCTGCACCCTGCCCTTGGGATCTATGCTGATTTTATCGAGATATGCAAACACAACGCCGGATGTACCTATCGTGGAGGATACTATGCCCGGCTTGACGATACCGTTGCCTACCGCGCCTGCAGCCTGGTCTCCGCCGCCGCCCACCACAGGAGTTCCCTCGCGCAGGCCTGTCAGTGAAGCTGCCATGCTGTTTACCCTGCCGCTTACTTCCTGCGATTCGTAAAGCTCACCAACCTGGCTCCTGTCTATGCCGAGCTTGGACATCACCTCGCCGCTCCAGCACCTGCCCGGAATATCCATCAGCTGCATACCGCTGGCGTCCGATACTTCCGTGGCATATTCGCCTGTGAGCTTATACCTGACATAATCCTTGGGTAGTAAGATCTTTGCAGTCTTTTCAAATATTGCGGGCTCGTTGTTCTTGACCCACATGATCTTCGATGCCGTGAAACCGACAAGCGCAGGATTCGCGGTTATTTCGATCAGCCTTTCCGCGCCGACCAGTGAAGTGATCTGTGCGCATTCGGCAGTAGTCCTCTGATCGCACCAGATGATCGAACGTCTGAGCACTTTCCCGTCCTTGTCGAGCATTACCAGACCGTGCATCTGGCCTGAAAGCCCAACGCCGCTGATTTCCTCAGGTTTTTTTCCACTTTTCGAGATTACCTTGCTGATACCCGCGACAGTGGCCTGCCACCAGTCCTCAGGATCCTGTTCCGCCCAGCCGATATTGGGCTGATAAAGGGGATATTCTTCGAGCGCGCTGGCGATTGTATTTCCCAGTTCGTCGAACAAAACTGTTTTCGTGCCTGAAGTGCCGATATCGATACCTAATAAATATGCCATATGCAAACCTCCAAAACAGACTTTTTAATATTATATTAAAAAGTATAATATTTTTTAGTAGTTTATGCAATATATCACAAATCTATTTCCTAAATTTTTAGGTCCTAAATAAGCTGATATTATTTTTAATGAATCATAAATGCTTTGTGAAAAGACAATACTATATATGAAGTGAAAATGAATATAAGGGAGAAAGCTCGGCGCCTTTAAGACGCAGCTTTCCTCCAAAACAAAAGGAGGCTGAAAAATGCAGGCAAATAAAATGGATAAACCGAACGATGGCATCAAGTGTTCCGTCAATACGTGTTATTACTATATGAAGGGCGATCACTGCAGCGCACAGCAGATACAGGTCGAACCGAGGAATTCCACTTCGTCCGAACAGACGGACTGCGCTACCTTCCACCCCAGCTTTACGGGCTGATAACAGGTAATTTCTGCAGGCATACAGTTATGGCATAAACAAGCTCCGGAACGTATCCCGGCCGTCGGGTGCGTTTCGGAGCTTGTCGTCTGTAAGACTTATTTCCTAATAAAAGCAGCTACCCCCGAGGAACTCCCTGATAATCGAGTTCGCGGGCACGTCCTTCGGGTCTATCGGCAGGAAGTAGCTCAGGAACTCAATCAGCCTGTTGGCTTCGGAATATTCCTCCGCCGTGTTGTTCACCTCGTTGAGAAGAGGTTCGGCCAGGGTCTTCAGTACGCTGAGCTCGTACATCAGCGCCGAATTGAACATCACGTCCGCGCTCTCCTGGAACGGGAAAATATTCCTTTCCTCGCCACGTCTGACCGATGGCCATCTTTTTATGGTATTTAGCGCGTTGCTGCCCCTGAACTGATGATCCCTTACGATGCGCCTTATGATCCTGTTGTCGGTCGCCGGGATCCTGTTATGGTCGTCTATATTCATAGAAGTCAGAGCGCTTACGTATATTTTGAATTTCTGCTCCTTTGGTATCTCGGACGTGAGCTTCTCGTTGAGCCCGTGTATGCCTTCGATCACGAGGATGTTATTGTCGTCGATCCGCATTTTTTTGCCGACCGGCTCCCTCGACCCCTTTGTGAAATTGAATATGGGCAGCTCGACCTCACGCCCTTCGATCAGCTCTCTCAGCTGCCTGTTGAACAATTTGACGTCGATTGCCTCAAGCGCTTCAAAATCGTAATCGCCCGATTCGTCCTTCGGTGTGTCCTCACGGTTCACAAAATAGTCGTCGAGCGATATGGTCACGGGCTTTAAGCCGTTTACCCTGAGCTGTATTGACAGTCTTTGCGCAAAAGTAGTCTTCCCCGAGGAGGACGGCCCGGAAATAAGCACTATACGCTTTTTGCCGCTGTTCGAGATGGTGTCCGCGATACTCGCGAGCTTCTTCTCATGCAGTGCCTCGGATATCCTTATGATCTCGGTGGACCTTCCCGCTTTTATCAGATCGTTGAGCGCGCCGACATTCTCGACTTCGAGTATCCTTCCCCACTTCTTGAATTCGAGGTGTATGTTGAAAAGCTTCTGCTGTTCCTCATACACAGGCAGCGTAAACGGCGAGGTCTTGTCGGGAAAGCTTATGATCAGTCCTCCTTCGTGGTACCTAAGGCCGAAGACCTTGATATACCCGGTGTCCGGCGCCATGTACCCGTAAAAGTAATCGTCCAGACCATCGCAGTCGTATATGGTAACCAGTTTCTTGTTCCTGTGCTCGACAGTGTGATACCTGTCCATTCTTCCGGTCGACGCAAACAGCGCCTCGGCCTCAGAAAGTGGTATCTCGCGTTTTTTGAACGGGATCGCCAACGAAACTATTTTTCGCATCCGTTCTTCGACGCGCTCGACCTCCGACGGCTCCAGCGCCTTGTCTCCCCTTATTTCACAAAACAGTCCCCTGCTTATCGCATGGCTTATAATGACTCGCCTGTTCGGGAAAAGGTCGTACACCGCCTTCATTAATATGAAATAAAGGCTGCGCCTGTAAATCCTCATTCCGTCTTCGTCGGTAAGATCCATGAATCTGACGCTGCAGTCGCGGTTCAATACGTAGCTCAGTTCTCTGATGTCATTGTCGACCTTCGCCGCGATAACCGGCGTATCGTACCTGCCGGCATAGCCCTCTGCCAGCTCGTGCAGAGTCTTTCCCTTGTCGATCAATATTGCCTGGCCCTGTCCGACTACCACTTTTATCTTATCATTCGAATCCGCCATAGCATCTCCCCCGCAGTTTCATCACTATTATTCCAGCTATAAAAAATTATTTATTATTGAAAATATTACTTATATTATAATATATTTATCTCATGTTTGACAGGAACCTCAGAAATAAGATAATATGGGATGGTGAATTTTACTGGGCAGACCGGTTAAATCTACCTGTGGTGCTGTTTGACGCCACATAATGACCAAAATAATCGTATTAAAGGAATGGTTTTAAAAATGCCGGACAAGAAAGAAATAATAAAGAACGAGACCAGAAGGAGAAAAACCTTTGCAATCATATCGCATCCTGACGCGGGCAAAACTACGCTTACCGAAAAATTGCTGCTCTACGGCGGCGCAATAAGGCTGGCCGGAACGGTAAAGGCAAGGAAGGCCGGCAGCTATGCAGTTTCCGACTGGATGGAAATAGAAAAGCAGAGAGGCATATCGGTAACCTCGAGCGTAATGCAGTTCGAATATGCCGATCATTTTATAAATATTCTCGACACCCCCGGCCATCAGGACTTCAGCGAAGACACCTACCGCACGCTTATCGCCGCTGACAGCGCAGTCATGCTCATAGACGGCGCAAAGGGCGTCGAAGCCCAGACTATAAAGCTGTTTCACGTCTGTAAAATGCGCGGGATACCGATCTTCACATTTGTCAATAAAATGGACCGTGCAAGCAAGGACCCGTTTGAACTGATGGAAGAGATAGAGAACGTGCTCGGCATACGCTCGTATCCCATGAATTGGCCGATAGGAACGGACGGCGACTTCAAGGGCGTTTATAACAGGAAGGAAAAGCAGATAGAGCTTTTCGAAGGCGGAAGGCATGGCCAGACGGAAGTAAACTTGATAAAAGGAACTGTCGACGACAAGGTATTTGCGGACCTGCTCGGCAGCCATTACCACGATAAGCTCTGCGAGGACATAGAGCTTCTGGACATGGCCGGCGACGAGTTTTCAATGGACAAAATAAACATGGGCGAACTCACACCGATGTTTTTCGGCAGCGCCATGACCAATTTCGGCGTGGAACCCTTCCTTGAAGAATTCATCAGGCTTGCACCCTGCCCGGGAATCCGCAATTCGACCGAAGGCGAGATCGATCCGGAGACAGGCAGTTTTTCGGGCTTTGTTTTCAAAATACAGGCCAACATGAATCCCACTCACAGGGATAGGATAGCGTTCATACGCATATGCTCCGGGCAGTTCACGCGGGGCATGTCCGTTTTTCACGTACAGGAAGGAAAAGAGATCCGGCTCGCCCAGCCCCAGCAGTTCATGGCACAGGAGCGCGCAATCGTGGAGGAAGCTTACCCCGGCGACATCATCGGAGTATTCGATCCGGGAATATTCAAAATCGGTGACACCCTGGTCGAAGGAAACGGCCGTTTCAAATTCGAAGGCATACCCGTCTTCCCCGCGGAGCATTTCGCACGTATAACGCCCATGGATTCGATGAAAAGAAAGCAGTTTGTCAAAGGGATAAGCCAGCTTTCCGAAGAAGGGGCGATACAGGTCTTCAAGCAGCCGGACACAGGTATGGAAAACATCATAATAGGCGCTGTCGGCGTACTTCAGTTCGAGGTGCTCGAACACAGGCTCAAGCATGAATACGGCGTGGACCTAAGGATTACGCAGCTTCCATTCAGATTTGCACGCTGGCCCGTATCGGAGACTGATATGGACAAATTAAAGCAGTTCAATCTTACAAGTTCAACGATGCTGGTAGAGGACAACGACTCAAGGCCCGTGCTGCTGTTCGAAAACGACTGGTCCATACGCTGGGCTGAGGAGCGCAACAAAGGCCTCGAGCTCGCAGATATCGCAGCCGTAAATAATTAAATAGCTATTTAGCATAGAGAATATAATGCGAAGAGGGCTGAATGAGAAACAAAAAAGCCGCTATAATCGGGTCATTTACAATTATAGGCATATTGATCTTCAGCATTATATTCTTTTTTTATGCCGCCTCCAATATTTCGACGTCCTAGGACAAAAGTCCCGTTTCCCGACTGGAAAAAATAAGGTATAATGATAGAAAAAATACATTGGAGCGGCCACAAATGAATACCAAAGTTAACAAAAACGGAAGTTACGTGCAAAAGAAAGGCGATCTCATCAAGCTTGAAGGCACCGATGCCGTGTCGATAGACCTGTTGCTGCAGGGTAAGCTCGAAGTATTCATATCTCCTCTGAAAAAGGGATTCCCAGTCTCGTATGCAGACCTGAAGCATAAAAGCTACCGTCTGTTCGAACTGGACCAGAACATTTTCACAGGCGTCGGCGATTTGCTCCAAAGTGGCGTCAATACCCTTACAATCGCCGCTTCATCGGATTGCGGCCTCTATGCATATACGTTCGAGAATGTAGCGGAAGCGCTGGATGCTATAAATAATCAGAAAGATTACGGCGCTTATGTCATCAATTCCATCAGCAGCTTTATAAATAATATGGTGCAGGCAAACCAAAAGGCTCAGTCTTACCTGAACCGCATAAACAGCCTGCTGCAAAACCTTTGCGTCTTTTATGCCGCCATTGCGGAGAAATACGGGCTGGACGCCGTTCCCGGAAGGGCTGCCCAGATCGGCAGCGAGCTTTTTGAAGCCATGAGGAACGACAATATTATGATCCCGGAACACTTCAACAGGCAGTTCATTGAAACGCTCCGTCCGTATGGCGAAGATATCGGCGCCGAAAAACCGGCTTGTCTCCAGGAAGCGGAATATTTCACTCATCTGTTCGGAATGCAGCCCGAGCTGCGGAAAACCTTTTTCGGAGCGGACAGGTACATTGCGGAAGCGCATATGAAAAAAGCCTCGGAATGCCTTGATCAGCTGACCGGCAGGTTGCGCCTCACGCTTTGCCGGCTCGATGAAACGATAAGTCTTTTGTATGGCGAAGATAAAAACAGCGTCTATGAAGCTTTTATGAGAGCGGCCAAAGAGATGAAGGCTAAGGGGTTGGACAGCTCGCCTGCCACAAATGCCCTTAATTATATATTCGACAAGCTTAAGGATGCTTCAGCCTATATCGAATTCGAATACAAACACGTAAGCCCTATCGACTTCAAATATCTTGAACACTTCCACACCGGCGCCGTCGCGTCCCTTGCCGGGGCGTCACAGAATCCGAACTCCGCCTCAACGTCCGAAGAACCCGGTGAAATACGGGAGCTTCCCGAAGAATTGACAGGCAGCGCAGAAAAGCTGCTTGAATATTCGGAAATACCGGAGGAAAAAGCCACGTGCTTCATGATGAACCTTGTGGCCTTCAGAAACCTTAAAAACAGGCTTTCGGCGGATGATACAGCAAGGGAGATAAGAGCGGCAATTACAGACCTGTTTTTTGAGCTATACCCGGCTATTTTTAAAAAGGCGCACCGCCTGAAAGACAATTCACGACTTGTAAGAATGTTTCTGATGTACGGCTACATGGACGAGAAACTGCTTGAAAACAGCCAGACAATGGCTCTTTACAAGCTTGCGGGGACCGAACGTTCCGCCGGCATATCGAACATTTATTATATAAACGACTGGTTCGCCCGTATTTACGCTATGGAAAAAGATCCGTCCGTCAGCAGTTTCGGGCACGATTACTATGACACCTTCCGTGAGCTGAAGAAACAGGGCAAATACACTGACAAGGACAAAGCAAATTATGACGGCAACAGGGACGGCAGGCTCGAATTCGAAAACAGCAACATGTTCCGTCAGAACCACAGGCTGTGCCAGGGCCAGATCTCCGTCTACTTCCCGATACTCCACAAGGATATGGCTCCATACAACCCTGTCCGCTCCATTGTTACGCCCGAAATGATCCAGGAAAGGCTCAACAAAATATTGGAAATCGACTTTGCTGCTTTCCACAGGGAGATAAACTACAGGGACACTTCCAAAGGTATAGAAAAAGAAATAGTTATGATGCAGGTCGTACCTGACATCATACTCATGCCGGTTTACGGAACGCGCGCGATGATGTGGCAGGAGATAACCGGAAGAGTGCGCAGCACTCCCGGAAGATTCATTTTGCCTGTCTTTACGGACGAAAACCTCGACGATATGATATTGAAACTGGTCGGCAATTTCAGATGGGAGCTTTGCAGGACAATGATGGGAACGGCGTGGAACGACGTCAGCCAGAGCTCACTCACGTCCGAATACGCCGACTATATCCAGTTCTACCGGAAGAATCACGATCTTTCGGATGATGCAAAAGAAAAGGTAAAATCGCTGATAACAAAAAACCATAATCGTCTGCGCGATATATTCACGTCGGACTATGAAATATGGATCAATAATGAATCCAAGGGCAACCCGCGCCTCAACAAGGTGGCCCGCAGCATATTCATGAAGCATTGCACCTTTTCCAAAGCAATCCGTACCCAACTCGAGCAGCAGCCAATATATACGGATATGCTGACAACGGTAAAATTCCAGCGGCAGAAGCAGGCCAGGGAGCTTGAGAGCCATTACAAGCTTTATCTCAGGACAAGCGGCGAGCTTGACCCGATACTTCTTCAGAACCTGGAGTTCTACAGGGATTTGTGAATTGGAACGCGGGTGGAATGGAACGCAGGGACGGTTCTTTTGTTTCACCTCGCCTTGGGCATCATCTTTACGTACTCGCTCTTAAGCTTGGAAAGGAAATCCTCAAGCTGGTTTTTGGTAGCAACGTCGTACAGGGTAAACTGCAAGCCGTACTCAAAACATTTATCGAGCTTCTTTTTCCAGACGACCTTTCCGTTGAAAAAGAACATTGAGCGGTCGGTAATGAGGTCGATATCGACCGGTTCGTCAACTTCAATATCCGCCTGCGAGACCGCACCCAGTCCGTACAGGCTGATATTTTTGACAATGAAGCGCAGCCTCTTGCTTGAAAACTTCTTTCTCGCACTCACTTCCAGAGAAACGGGATATCTTTCGAATATTCGCCGTTCCTCCGCTATTTCAATATCACTGACCAATGCCGTGACCATGGCGGAGGACCTGTCGATCCGGCTGATATCGGCCGGAATCGTCTGAAGTTGCTTATCATGATCATAGAAAACTAAGACTACCGGATCATAGACCTGAAACATATCGACTTTACCGGAGACAGGCGCTAATTTGACTTCAGGCTCTGGTGTTTCTATAACCCTGCATTTCAAAAGATGATCAACGCTGTAGACACTTAGTAGTAGTTCTTCCTGCTGAGTTAAGTTCATTTTTCCTCCAGAAATGATAGATTACATTAGCACGTCAGTATCTCTCTATGAACCCATTTTATCAAAATGGAAAAGCTTATTCAATAGAGCCTCTGCCTATTCCTTCGGTTTGAGTCCGCCGGCTGTCTTTGGACCAATCCTTTCCCGGCCGTTCATATAGGTTCTCAGCACCTCCGGTATCGTAACGCTTCCGTCAGCATTCTGATAATTCTCGAGTAGAGGTATCAGTATCCTTGGAGATGCGATGCCTGTATTGTTCAGCGTATAGACATATTTCAGTGAACCGTCCTTATCTCTGTATCTGATATTGGAACGTCTGGCTTGGAAATCATTCAGCGTCGAGCATGAATGAGTTTCACAATATGCGCCCCTGCTTGGCATCCAGGTTTCGACCTCATGCTTCCTGACCTGACCGATGCCTATCTCGCCGGTGCATGCCAGCGCCACCCTGTAGGGCAGCTTAAGAGCCTTCAATATATCCTCCGTATTGTTCAATATCTCGTAATGCAGCTTTTCCGCTTCAGCAGCATCATTTCTGCATATGATCACCTGCTCGACCTTCTGGAACTGGTGGACCCTGTAAAGGCCTCGAGTATCCTTGCCGTATGTGCCGGCCTCGCGTCTGAAACAGGTCGAGTAGCCGGCGTATTTTTTCGGAAGCTCCTCCGCTTCCAAAATTTCGTTTTGATGATAGGAAACCAGCGATACCTCCGACGTCCCAATAAGAAACAGATCATCCTCGGGCAGCTTGTACGCCTGGTCCCTGCCCAGCGGGAAATACCCCGTACCTTGCATTGCGCTCTCTCGTACCATCAACGGCACTGTCATGGGCGTAAAGCCTTTGGACGTAAGCACGTCGATAACAAACCGACAAATTGCCATTTCAAGCAGGACGCCTTCATTTTTCAAAAAATACGACCTGCTGCCGGCAAATTTCACAGCCCGGGGTATATCCACAAGATCAAGGCTTTCTGCCAATTCGACATGGTCCTTCGGAACAAAACCAAAGTCGGGCTTCTCGCCCCACCGCCTTATCTCGACATTGTCCTCTTCGCCCTTGCCCAACGGTACCTCAGGCAGCGGAACACTCGGAACGGTAAGCATGATACGGTCGAATTCGTCTTTGGCCTCTATAAGTAAGCCTTCAATCGACGCCAGTTCCTCCTTGATCTCCCTGACACGCCCTATTGCCTTCGTCTTCTCCTCGCCTGCAAGCATTGGAGTCTGCTTTGAAATATTGTTCCTCTCGGATCTCAGCATGTCTGCGGCAGTTGTCATATTCCTGATCCTTACATCCAGGTCCAGCAGACTGTCGACGTCGGTGTCCATCAGCTTGTCTTCCGCCGCTTTCTTTACTATTCCGGGGTAAGCCCTGATATAGTTGATATCCAGCATAAAATACCCTCCTTGTTATACAAAAAACTCTCACCCCTAAAATAATCAGGGACGAGAGTTTTACCCGCGATACCACCCAAATTGACCGGAAAACCGATCCTGCTCAAAACGCTGTAACCGGCGCGCCGGCCCGGTTCGTCGCCGGGATCTCGGGAGCGGAAGTTCCACATGCCCGGGCCGGTTTTCACCTGTCTCCGGCTCTCTGGGACCTGGTACATGGATTTTCTCCCTCATCGATATATTCATTGTTTCCTGTATTTTCAACTATTCTACACCATTGTTCATGTTTTTACAAGGTCTTCCCTGTTGAAAAGAGCCCTGAGATTCCGCGGCAAGGCGCTGAGATAATCTCTCATGTTGAGTTTATCGATTTTTTGCGCAAGTTCCTCCGGCAGCTGTTCGAAAGTGACCCCTGAGAGCAGCAGCTCCGTCTCTTCCTCCGCAAATTCGATAGTCTCAGACATATCGCTGATATATTGCCTGTTTACGGGGCAGATCAACTGGCAGCGCGTACACCCTACTACTGAATTATGCGCGGATTCGTCGACCCATTCGGGGAAATCATATTCGCCGCCAGCTTCATTGAAGTATGTAAGGCATCGTTCATTGTCTACGAGAAACCTGTCCGGAATGATCGCCGCAGTCGGGCAACTGTTCAGGCAGGCTCTGCAGATCTTGCATTCCTCCATTTGCCGGATATCATATACTCCGGCTGCGGCGCACGGGACATCAGAGTAGAAGGCAGACAGCGTTACAAAGCTCCCAAAACCATCCACATAACAAATATTGTTCCTTCCATATACACCGAGTCCGGATCTCACTGCCAGCCATTTCTTGGGTAATTCCTGTGCAGACTCCACATGGTAGCCTGCCGTGTTTAAAAGTCCGTTCAATAGCTTTTCAAGGGCCACAGGGGCGGAATTGTAATCGACATATGTAGAAGGGATCCTAAGAGGTATTCTTTCTCCCTTGAGATCGAATTTTACCGTAACCGTCGAAGGGCTTGGCGTTGCAACTATAATAAAGGATTTTACCCATTCGTCAGGCAAGCTGAAATCGAAAACATCCCTGACCAGACGATCCTGGTAATTGTTCAGGAATCCACCTTCCATGAGAACTTTGGAATCCTGCCTGATATAATCATAATAGGATGCCGGAATTATCTCGGCCTTATAACCCAACCTCAGTATTTCATTTTTGACAAGCTGTTCCATACCTGCTCCTTATAACACACCTGCAAAGCAACCAAGTTGCTGGTTATCCGTCTGATTTTATGCCTATTATATATCACTAAAGTTATATTCACAATATATTCCACCTACCTCTTAATAATCGGGACATGAAGTGATATGGCTAAGGTTATTTCCTGCAAGTTATAAAATCACATCTTGCATTTTCAGGTATACCGTAGTATAATCTAAACAAATATATTTTATATGGCTTCGAGATAAGTAATGGCGCTTATCAGGGGATACATCCCTGATAATGCGCTTTTTTTATTTTGTTCATAGCCATATCGCAGTACATGTTAAAGAGTTCTGGTGCGCATACAGACAATAGAAAGACAAATAGACAGATAATAGAAAAATAAATGGAAGGAAGTAGGAGATCATAATGAAATTGAAGCTTTTGAGCTTGTCGGTTTCACTTTTAATAATTTTGTCCTTATCATCAGCTGTATATGCTGCCGACTCATCTCCGATCAATGCCGGCGATACATCGTTCATGTTTCTTTCAACAATACTCGTGTTTCTTATGACTCCGGGATTGGCGCTGTTTTACGGAGGTATGGTAAGAAAAAAGAACGTCCTCGGAACAATGCTGCACTCATTTACAATAATGGGGCTTATCTCGATACAGTGGATACTTATTGGCTATACTATTGCATTCGGTCCCGACGCCTTCGGTGGTATATTGGGAAATCTAAGCTTCGCAGGGTTTAACGGCGTAGGCGCTGATCCGTCCTCCTACGCAGGCACGATACCACATGAGCTGTTCGCAATGTATCAGATGATGTTCGCGATAATAACCCCTGCTCTTATCACCGGTGCTTTTGCGGAAAGGATCAAGTTCCCGGTATTTTTGATATTTACCCTAGCCTGGGCTACCTTGGTTTATGACCCGCTGGCCCACTGGGTCTGGGGCTCGGGCGGTTGGCTTGCCAAACTGGGAGCACTCGACTTCGCAGGCGGCACGGTCGTGCACATAAGCTCTGGTATATCCGGACTGGTAGCATGTATTATGATAGGCAAGCGAAAAGGTCACGGCAAGGTCCCGATGGCCCCGCACAACATTCCGTTTGTCCTGATAGGCGCAGCATTGCTCTGGTTCGGATGGTTCGGTTTCAACGGGGGAAGCGCCCTCGCCATTAACGGACTTGCAATCAGCGCATTTGTCACAACCAATACGGCGGCGGCATCGGCATTACTCTCATGGGTCATAATCGAATGGATGCAGCATGGCAAACCGACCCTGCTCGGCGCTGCAACAGGCGCAGTAGTTGGTCTGGTAGCCATAACCCCCGCGGCAGGCTTTGTAGGCATAGTACCAGCCATAATAATAGGCCTGGCCGTCAGCCCGATATGTTATTTCGCAATAAGCGTACTAAAAGCCAAATTCGGTTACGACGACGCGCTCGATGCGTTCGGATGCCACGGAGTAGGCGGAATATGGGGAGCCATAGCAACAGGGTTGTTCGCAGACCAGAGAATCAACTCATACGCACGTTACAATGGACTGTTTGTCGGAGGAGGCTTCACACAGCTTGGAATCCAGATCGTTGCGGTAGCCGTTACATTGGTTTTTGCGGCGGGTTTGTCATTCCTTATCCTGAAAGCAATATCGCTCTTCACGAGCCTACGTATTACTGAAAAAGAAGAGGAAGACGGTCTGGATATCTCACAGCATGGCGAAGACGCGTACCCTCAGTTTTCAGCACAGGAAACCTTCAACATAATATAACCCTGAACATTATACCGATTGGAAAGGGACGCCGTTATGAAAAAGATAGAGGCGGTCATCAGACCGGCAAAACTGGAAGAAGTAAAAGAAGCTTTGAACAAGTTCAACATAAATGGGATAACCGTCAGCCAGGTAATGGGCTGTGGGCTTCAAAAAGGACGCAAGGAATACATCAGGGGTGTTGAGGTGACACTTAACCTCCTGCCGAAAATAAAGATCGAGATAGTTACTGACGATAAGCGACTAAACGACGTCCTGGATATCATAACCAAGGTATCCAGGACCGGAGAGGTCGGCGACGGAAAAATTTTCGTACATGATATAGAAGACGTCATACGCATCCGGACGGGCGAACGCGGAGAATCAGCCCTCTGACATGCTTAAGCGCATAAGTTCCCTCGCAATGGGAGCGGCCGCCCTTCCGCCTGTCGAACCGCCGTACTCGAGTACGACGGCAACGGCTACCTGGGGGTCGTCCGCAGGAGCAAAACTGATAAACCAGGCATGCTCCTTGTTTTTTTGAATACCGCTAAGTTCATTTTCAGCCGTGCCTGATTTCCCCGCCACCTTTATCCCTTTAATTGCTGCACTCTTACCCGTTCCCGTTTTAACCACGCCTTGCATCATTATATTGACTTCGGCAGCAATCTCAGGGGAAGTCAGCCGGCTGAACATTTCCTGCTGAGTGGTCCTGATCACAGCATCGTTAGGAGAAACCACCCGCTCCACAAGATAGGGCCTCATAATGACTCCGTCGTTCGCAATACCCGACGCGATCATTGCCATAAACAGAGGAGTCACCTGCAGCCTACCCTGGCCTATTCCTACAGCCGCAAGATCGGTCTTGCCCATGGTCTTGTAAGGAAAACGGCTGACGCCGGCATTGATATCGAAAGGTATATCGCGGTTCATTCCCGCCCGTGAGGCAATATCCCTGAGGTTTTTCTCACCGAGCTCGACTCCTATCTGAGAGAATACCACGTTGCTCGAGACTGCCAGCGCGCCTGACATATCTATATTGCCATTTGCTTCCTTGCCATAATTGCTTATTTTCATTCCGTCTATTACTATACTTCCCTTGTCGTCATAGTTCCCCAGGCCGACGCCGTTTTCGAGAGCCGCGGCGGAAATCAACACCTTGAAGGTCGAACCGGGCGCATAAAGCCCCTGTGTGGCACGCGGGAGGAATGGATGATCTTCGGCTTCGACCATCTCCTGCCAGTTTTGCTCGAGTTTCGCGCTGCCAGGTTCGAAATCGGGCTTACTGACCATTGCCAGAACCTCGCCTGTCTTGGGCCGCATTACGACGATCGCCCCTTTTCTGCTGCCCAGGAGCTGATCGGCTTTTTTCTGCAGCTTGTGATCAAGCGTAAGGTACAGATTGTTTCCCGTTTTCTTTTCTCCCTCCAGCAGGTTCCGGAGACCTGTTATCGGCGAAAACTCCCATATGTTCAGGAGTTCGTTGTTATACTGTGCCTCAAGCTGCGATTTGCCATATGTTCTCGAATTGTATCCGATGACCTGGCTGTAGAGCCTCCCGTACGGATAAGTACGCTCCTGTTTGCTGCCGTCGCCCTTGCTGTATGCCAATACCGTCCCATTCCTGTCAAGGATGCTCCCCCTCCGGGTGGTGTCCTCCTGTTCCCATTGACGCCGGTTATATGAACTGGACAATATCCTGTCCTTCTCAAATATCTCGAAATAAGTCAGGTAGATTATTATTGAAAGGAAAAGAAAGCACATGAGTATGAGGACGTGTACGATCCTCCTGTTTTGCTTCTCCATCAGTCTCCTCCTTCTCCGGAAGAAGATACGGCTTCGGGTGCAGCTTCAGGCGCAGCTTCCGGTGCGTCGACAGGCCTGGTTTCTGGCCTAGCTTCAGGCGCAGCTTCCGGTGCGGTGTCGGGCATGGTGTCGGCCTTCATAGCCGGGGGTGCAGCATCAGTCCTCAGGGCAGAAAGCTCTGCGTCGACCCACCGCGCAGAAGGCCCGGCCGAAACAGCCTGCAGTATCCCAAGCGCAATGAAGCTGACCACGAGCGAACTGCCACCGTAACTGATAAAAGGCAGCGTGATGCCTGACAGAGGGATGAGCTTTATGACGCCGCCTACAATTATAAACGTTTGAAATCCGAAAACCAGAGTAATTCCGAAAGCTAAAACCTTTGTGAATTGATTCTTTAAAGAAAGCGCAATTTTGAAGCCCCTGTAAGTCAATATAAAGTAGAGCAGTACAACTGCGGCCCCGCCGAAAATGCCCATTTCCTCGCACACAGCCGAAAATATGAAATCGGTTTCCACCTCCGGAATAAAATCCGGTCTGCCCAGGCCAAGGCCTGTCCCGAAAAATCCGCCCGCACCGATTGCAAAAAGTGATTGTGTGATCTGGTATCCCGTTCCCGCAATATCCTTCCACGGATCAAGCCAGGTATCGACCCTGATCCTGATGTGGTTTACAAAGAGCACGCCTGCCAGACCTCCTGCGACGGCAAGTACGGCATTTATTACCAAATAGGGTATGTCATTTACAAAAACGTAGAACAGCATAAAATAGACCATGAAAATCATTAAAGCCGTGCCCCATTCCTGCTGTACGACCATGAAGCCCAGATGCATGAAAGACACGACTATCAGTACATGAACCGGTCTGACTGCAAGCTTTCCGACCTTGAAAACCTCAGCTTCCTTAAAATTACTTTCATATAGCTTGAGATAGCCGGCAACAAAAAACACAAACAGAATCTTGATGACTTCCGATGGCTGAATGCTGAAGCTACCTATTATGATCCAGTTTTTCGCTCCTTTTATGTTCGTGCCGAAAAAAAGAGTTACCGCAAACAACAGCAACGAAGCCAAAGGATATAGATATACGAGCCTTTCCCAGATTCGAAATCTTCTGAATAATAAGCAGCTGATAAAAAACAATACTATCCCGGTGGCAAACCATATGATTTGTTTGAAGCCCAAATCGCGATCCAGCCTGTACAGCATGATGATCCCTATACTCGATAGCATGCCGGCTATAAGAAAAAGGTATCCGTCTCCAAGTTTCATAAGTTTTATTGCCGAATATCCCAGTCCTATAAGAAAAATAGCCGCCAGGCCGGCTATAAGAATATAATTATCGTATGGTTTCTTGTAAAGATACAATAGGCCGTAACCTATGACATTTACAATTACGATCAGGTTTAAAGGCCGAAGGTGTCTGCCAGCTTTCATTTTTCGTCCCTCCTGCCCGCCACATACAAAAAGTCCAGCTGACCTATGTGTATTCTATCCCCGTCCTTTAGTCCGATCGGCGCCTCCAGTTTACCGCCGTTAACAAGCGTACCGTTTGTACTGCTCAGATCCTCCACCGTACAAGCCCCATCCTTGTATATGAAAGCCGCGTGCTTTCCTGAAAGGAACGGGTCGGCAACCGTAATTCCGTTGCCCTGGGCGCGTCCGATCGTAAGTCTGTCAGTCAGCATATAACTCTCTTCCACCTTGAAGTCCAGATCATCCCGACGGTTCACAAGCTTAAGATACGGCAAGCCGTTTTTTCCGGCAGGCCCGGTCGGTCTGATATCAAGGTAAATCATACGGATTATGGCATAGATGAAAAGAT
Organism: Bacillota bacterium; assembly: GCA_023412915.1. Taxonomy (GTDB): domain Bacteria; phylum Bacillota; class Clostridia; order Acetivibrionales; family DTU013; genus JAEYOM01. Next base: position 208,558 of record JAEZRE010000020.1, on the reverse strand, counting down.
ATATGACAGTAATAAAAATATATTTCAAAAGCGACGATACTATCTCAAACAACTATTTACCTCCAAATTCCCCTTTTCCCTTTAGCTGCAATAAATGATGTCAATTGTCGGTCTTAAACCTTTTCATATATTAACCAATTATATCATACCCTTTTTTCGCCATCATTTCTTCGCTTTTTACTTTTTTTAAGAATTATGCTTTATTGAGTTTACATATCATGCTAAAATATCAATAAGGACGACAGGAGGTTAAACCGGATATGTCAAACTCGGTGGATTTTGAAAGATTTCAGAGCGAGACCGGCCTGGATGATCCGTCTCTAAAGGAGCTTTATGAAGGTTTTCTTCAGGAGCTTCTCGAAGAAAAGGACAAGCTTCTCAGGCAGCTTTCGGGCAAAGACTATAAAAATCTATATAAAACGGTCCATAACATTAAGGGTATTTCCGGCAGCTATATGGCAGTGAATGTATTCGACCGATCGTCTGAACTGAACGCCAGACTGAAGGCTGAAAGAACCGAAGAGATCGGAGTCTGCGTGGATTTACTTGTAAACGACATAATAGAAGCGGCTGGAGAGATAATCAGCTTTTGCAGGAAATAGAGGAGTCGGCCAATGTTCAACGTATATGGGAAGGTAGTTCTTATTGTAGACGATTCTCCGTCTATCAGGAGAGAAGTCCGAGTAATTCTTCAGAAGGAAGGTATTACGGTCCGCGAGGCCGGCACCGAATTCGGAATGTTCAACACGATCGACGAATACGGCGAGGTCGCCGACATGATACTCATGGATCTGACGCTTGTGGAAACGACAGGTTTTGATCTTGTTGCCAAAATACGCGCTGTGGAGCGGTTCAAAAAAATACCGATAATAATGCTTACGCAGCATTCGGACAGAACAAACGTTTTAAAAGCTAAAACCCTCGGGATACAGGGTTATATGGTAAAGCCGATAAATTCCCAGATACTTGTTGAAAGAGTCAAAAAAGCACTTGAAGAAAGCATTAACGGAACAATTACCGAAACCGGCGGAACAAGCGCCGAACCGGAGAAAGCGCAAGACACCGGCACAAAGGAAGACGCCGGTGTAAGGGACGAAGACCTCGAGCCATAAGTGAAGTAAACAAATCGCACGGGCACAAGTTGGGAGGCTTTTATGGACTTCAGCCTGAATATACCTACAGTAGCCATGCTGTTCTCCGGAACTATATTATTGCTGATCATACTTTATACCGCCAAGAACAAATACGATGCCAGCATCCTTTATTTCAGGATTATGCTGGCAGCCGCATCCCTATGGTCGATCGCCAACGGTATCGAGATAGCGTCGAATAATTTCAGCGAAAAAATTCTCTTCTCAAAAATTTCCTACATAGGCGTATGCGTAGTCATGCCATTGTGGCTGATGTTTGTATTTACCTATTTCAAAAAGGACCAGCTGATAAAGAGAGGAATAAAAATATTGATGGTCGTAATGTCCTCCATCCTGCTGCTCCTTGTCTTTACGAACGAGTATCACCACCTGATCTGGCCAACTCTGACGCCATACTATTCCAATGGCCGGTTGCAGGTGATTTACGGTCATGGTACGATCCTTATGTGTCTGGTGGTGTATTTTTATCTCTACGTAGTCGCGGGCGTCGTTATGATGGTTAACGTAATGCGAAATTCACACAGGCTGATAAGGCGTCAGGTATTACTATTATTGTTCGCTTCTGTAGCTCCCTGGGTCTCCAATTGCCTTTATATGCTCGGAATCACTCCTATGCCATCTCTTGACCTTACGCCGCTCGGTTTTATCATGACTGGTTTTATTTTTCAATTCGCCATCACCAGATACCGTATGCTCGACCTTATGCCCGTGGCAAGGCACACCTTGTTCGGTGAACTGAGCGACGGCGTTCTGGTGCTCGATAACAAAAGCAGGGTTGCAGATATCAACTCCGCGGCTGTCGAATTGCTGAAAATCAATGAGGAGCAGCTGTTCGGAAAGCCATTGGACGCTTTGCTGCCGGAGCTTTCCAGGATACTGGACAAGGTCGTCGATTTGAATAAAATAAGAACCGAAAGCTTGCACCTTGACAACAGGATAATAGAAGTCAGGGTGTCATTATTGACGGAGAAGAAAGATACTTACGGCCAGTTGGTCATTTTGCGGGACATAACGGACATCAGGCAGGCCCAGGAAGACCTTTTAAAGGCAAAAGAACTGGCGGAGGCTGCAAATATCGCCAAAAGCCAGTTCCTCGCCAACCTGTCACATGAGATAAGGACTCCTATGAATGGCATTGTCGGCTTCCTCGAGCTGCTTAACGGAACTGACCTCAACACCGAGCAAGCCGAATATCTGCAATATGTGAAATCCGCTTCCGAAACGCTGCTTTTTCTGATAAACGACATACTCGATTACTCAAGAATAGAGGCAGGCAAGATAGAACTCGAGAAAATACCGTTCAACCTGCACAGCCTTGTACAGGATTCCGTAAAATTGTTCATACCTTCGGCTGCAGGCAAGGGTACGAAATTATCCGCGGACATTTCGGAAGGCGTGCCTGCATATGTAAGAAGCGACTCCTTCAAACTGAAACAGGTATTGAACAATATAATCGGCAATGCGGTCAAGTTCACGGAGAACGGGAGCGTATCGGTAAAAGTGTCCGCAGTGGAAGGAAATGAGCTGAACGCACCAAATACTGAAATTAAAGAAGATGCCGGGTATAACGGCGACGCCGCAGAAAACAGCCGTACGGTGCTCAGCTTTGAAGTAGCCGATACTGGAATCGGGATGTCAGGAGAGGTCCAGCGCAAGCTGTTTCAGGTATTCACACAGGCCGACGCCTCCACTACAAGAAAGTACGGAGGTACCGGGCTTGGTCTGGCCATCAGCAAAAAAATAATCGACCTCATGGGCGGCGATATAAGAGTCATCAGCGAACCCGGAAAGGGTAGCACCTTTATAATAAGAACCGTAGTGGAAAACGCGTCACCGGATGAAGCCGAGGGCATTTCCGCCCTACCGACAGAAAAAGCAACGTTGGAGGCTGCTCCCGCAAAAGACAAAAAAGCCCGCATACTGCTTGTTGAAGACATTGCCGCCAACAGAAAGCTGGCAACCATATTGCTGCAGAAAATGGGGTTCGAAGTATTCACCGCCGAAAACGGGAAACAGGCGGTAGAGCTCTGCGATACCGAAAAGTACGACCTGCTGCTTATGGACTGCCAGATGCCTGAAATGGACGGTTACGAAGCATCCACAATAATAAAGGCGTCGGGAGGTAAAAACTCGGGAACGCCTATTATAGCAATGACCGCAAACGCATTTGAAAGCGACCGTGAGAAATGCCTGGCCGCAGGAATGGATGATTACATAGCAAAGCCAGTCGGCAGGCAAAAGCTCGAAGAATGCATTAAAAGGCATATATAAGCCTCGAAACCGTTATCGGACATCTATCCCTTCATATTCCAGACCCTCCTGTATTACGGCAGTTGATATATTTCCTCCCCTACAAAATATCTTCCAGGGTCTCCTTTTCGGGATCGAAATTAATAAAACGTCTGAAGGATTTCATAAAGCCAAAGGGTATGAATGCAACAAGCGTAAACATGAAGCATACAAAAATGATCGTCCTTATCGGGAAGAATTCACCCAGTACGCCCCCGAGCAGCATTCCAAAAGGTGTCAGGGCTTGCGACAGCATGCTGACCAGTGCGAATACCTTTCCGCGCATAAACTGCGGTACCGTCAATTGAATCGTAGTATTTATAAAGACATTGATTATTGCATTGAAGAAGCCTCCAAGGAAGATCAGTACGCACATCAAAATGAAATTTTCAGCCAGCGCAGTTGCCGAGAAGCATATAAACCCGATAACGGACGAAAGCATGAATATCTTTAACCTGCCGGCAGGAGCAAACTTGATGGCTGATGTCGCTATCATGGCTACCAGCATACCTCCGGTCAAAAACGCCATGGCGACGCCGTACCTTCCCGGTCCAAGGGATTCCGTCTGCTGAAAAAGCGGAAGAAACAGCACTATCGCTACGAAAGATACGAAATTCAAGACCGAAATGATGACGAGCAGATCTCTCAACCCGCGGAAGCGCCAGACAAATTTGTACCCGTCCTTCATGTCGGCAAAGAAATGCTGTTTTTCCTTTCGCTCGATTTTAGGTATTTTCAAAAACAGATTCAAAAAGGCGGAAACAATAAATGACAGTCCGTTGAAAAGAAACAGCACGGGTGCGCCAAGCACCTGGAACAGGAAGCCTCCGGCGGAGTTTCCTATGATGTTCGAGCCGGACTGGATTATTCCCATCATCGAGTTTGCACCAATCAATCGGGATTTGGGTACAATGTCGGGTATAGTCGAACCGACCGCGGGTGAAAAAAATGCCCCGCATACGCTCAGTACGATCCCCGTGGTAAATACCATCCATATCCCGTCAGATCCTCTGAATACCGCTATTGCCAATAAAACTACCGCCGCGCCCCTTATTATATCCATCAGAATGAGCAGCTTCCTCCTGTCCGTCCTGTCCGCAATGACCCCTGCAAACGGAGAAACAAGCACCGCCGGCAATGTAGAAGCCGCCATCATCGTCCCCATCAATGCCGTGGAGCCGGTTACAGCCAGGACCCAGAAACCAAGCGCTATTCCATAAATGACGTCCCCTAATATCGAGACGAGCTGTCCCTGCCACAACAAAATAAAATTGGGCGTCCACAGTTTTTCTACCTGCGCAGTTTCCGCCGGCATATCTGTTCCTACCGGCACACCCGCTTCCATTGGCGTATCCGCTCCCGCAGGCATGTCAACCGCCTGTTCCGAAACGGCAAATAATCCTGTGGACCCGCTGTTTTCCTCTATGCCTACCGCTGTAATATCTTGTGACATATCAAACCTCTTTTCAAACCGTTATTTCACATTATTGATATACGGCTTTTCAATATAAATGTTTGAAAATGTTTCAGATATTCGTTGCTGCAAGTTCCACCCTCAGGCTAATTGCGCTCCTTCATCGGGACGCCGATATTCTTTATAAAATAATCCACGTCACGGTTTCCGGTCCTCTCCGCTTCCTCGGTGAAAAAGCAGCCAGGTATGCCTCCTTTCGTGCGATGGAACAAAACACAGGAGCAGCATTTGCCCCATTTATCGCAATCAGTGAAAGTGCATTTACAGCTATTTACACCGCCTAAGTTTTCCTTCCTGGTACAAGCCACGGCAACACCCCCGCACATAATCGGATTATTCAATAACGACTACCCTGTTTTCGGCCTTCGTCCTTTTCACATCTATCAGCCGCTGGTTTTCCGAGCCCCTGAACCTTAAGAGCAGATTCCTTTTCTCCAGGACAAACGGACCGTCTACGAGGATATCCGTGCTGTCGAGCAAACGGCCCCAGCCCGGTCTGTCAACAGAGCCTGCAAGGAGTTCCTCGTAGGTATATCCCGTATAGGTCATTACTTGATACCCCATCCTGCCCGTCTCGTAGGCAAGCGCGGCAAAGCCCTCCGCCTGTTCAAAGGGCTCGCCTCCGCTCAATGTGATCCCATCCAGCAGCGGGTTTCTGCGCAATATCTCAAGTATCGACGCGATGCTCGCAGTCGTACCTCCGGTAAAAGGGTGAGTGGATGGATTGTGGCAGCCGGGGCAGTTATGCTTGCAGCCCTGGGCAAAAACGACCAGCCTGATCCCAGGCCCGTCGACAATGGATTCTCTTTCCAGCCCGGCAATCCTCAGCTCAATATCCATCTGTTTACTCCTTATCATGACTCACAGGAAAAATGCCCGAGCCTGTCCCTTACTTCGGCTTTTTTAGCGTCGTTGAACCTGTCGAGCGTGCCAACAAGATAGCCGGTAATCCGCCTGATCCTTTCGAATCTTGTATCCCCCTCCGGCCTCCCGCATTTCGGGCATTCGTTCCCTATGATGCCCGTGAAGCCGCAGACAGGGTCCCTGTCGACAGGGTGATTGATCGCTCCGTAGCCTATTCCGGCCTCTTTCATGCAGCGTATGATCTTTTCGAACGCCTGAACGTTCTGCGTCGGATCGCCGTTCAATTCGATATAGGTAATGTGCCCGGCATTCGTAAGCTCGTGGTACGGAGACTCCAGGCGTATTTTATCATATGCCCCGATCGTGAAATGGACAGGTACATGGAAGCTGTTGGTGTAGTATTCCCTGTCTGTAATGCCTTCTATATTGCCGAAAATACCCCGATCCAGCCTTACGAAGCGTCCTGAAAGCCCTTCCGCGGGCGTAGCCAGCAGCGTAAAATTCATTCCGTATTTTTTACCGGCTTCATCCATACGGCTTCGCATATGTCCGATGATTTTCAAGCCCAGGGCCTGAGCCTCCTCCGATTCGCCGTGATGCTTCCCCGTCAATGCCTTCAGGCATTCCGCCAGACCTATGAAGCCCATGGACAAGGTTCCATGCTTTAGTACCTCCCTGATCTCATCCTCCCAGTCCAGCTTGCCGGAATCCAGCCAAATTCCTTGCCCCATGAGGAACGGAAAGTTTTTGACCTTTCTGCGCGCCTGTATTTCAAATCGCTCCAGCAGTTGATCAATGACAAGGTCGATTTTTTCATCAAGCTCCAAGAAAAATGTATCCATGTTCCCGCCGTTGCGAAGCGCAAGCCTCGGGAGGTTTATAGTCGTAAAGCTCAGGTTGCCCCTGCTGTTTATTATCTCTCTCGAAGGGTCGTATACGTTCCCTACCACCCTGGTCCTGCAGCCCATATAGGCGATCTCGGTTTCCGGCCTGCCCTGTCTGTAGTATTTCAGATTGAAGGGAGCGTCCAAAAAGGAGAAATTGGGGAAAAGTCTCTTTGCACTCACTCTGCAAGCCAGCTTGAACAGATCGTAGTTCGGATCTCCGGGCTCATAGCTCACGCCTTCCTTCACTTTGAATATGTGGATTGGGAAAATGGGCGTCTCACTGTTTCCCAGACCGGCTTCGGTCGCTAAAAGCAGGTTTCTGATTACCATCCTGCCTTCCGGGGAGGTGTCGGTGCCGTAATTCACGGAGCTGAACGGTATTTGTGCACCCGCGCGGCTGTGCATCGTGTTCAGGTTATGTACGAGAGCTTCCATCGCCTGATAGGTATCGCGTTCTGTTTCCGCTTCGGCCTTTCTGCGGGCAAAATCCTGAGCTTTCAATATAACAGCCTGGTTATCTATAACGCTTTCCAGATACTTTTTCTCAACGGCGCAATATTCATCCATAACTCCCAAAGCTGGTAAAATTCCGGTCTTGCCTGTTATTTCATCAAAAATATCGTTCAGCTTTGTTTGAACGCCGCAGTCTTCAGTAAGCCATTCCAGTATTTTGGCTAGATTCTGCCTGTACCTTTTAACGTAGGTTTTAGCTACGCCCGGCGCCATACCGTAATCAAAATTCGGTATGCTCTGTCCGCCGTGCTGGTCGTTTTGATTCGACTGTATTGCAATACAGGCGAGAGCGGAATAGCTGTGAATATCCTGGGGCTCTCTCAAAAAGCCATGTCCGGTGCTAAAGCCGCCTTTGAACAGCTTTTCTATGTCGATCTGGCAGCAGGTGGTAGTCAGCGTCATAAAATCCATGTCGTGTATGTGAATGTCTCCATCCCTGTGCGCCCTTGCATGCTCAGGCTTCAATACGAACAGTTCATTGAACTGCTTCGCACCCTCGGAACCATACCTGAGCATTGTGCCCATTGAAGTATCGCCGTCTATGTTGGCGTTTTCCCGTTTCAGGTCGTTGTCCCTGGCATCCTTGAAGGTCAGCTCTTCATAGACCTTCATCAGACGCGTATCCATTTCCCGGATTTTCGTACGTTCGGCTCGGTATAGTATGTACTGCTTTGCGGTCGCGGCATACCCCGACTCGATCAGCACTTTTTCAACGATATCCTGTATTTCCTCGACTCCAGGAACTTTTTTGTCAGGGTTTTCCTCAAGCCTCTCCACTACTTTTTCCGCGAGAGTCAGCGCTGCCGTGTAATCTTCTTTTCCAGCGGCTCTCGTAGCCTTGAATATGGCGTTGGAGATCTTCTCGATATTGAAGGGCGCTTCCCTTCCATCCCTTTTCCTTATTTTCGTTATCATCCGCTATACACTTCCTCTTAAAGTAAATTAAAACTTTCATCCGCATTCGGTAGAAAAAGCCTCCGGACAAAGCGTCGGGAGGCCGCGGTTATTCAATACCAGTAAAGTATCGGACACCCCCTATCGATCGTAGAGCAAATGGTGCAATAAATACAGGCAGGTCTTCTGACTCTGGCTCATCGGCATTCCATTCCTTCCCGGACATATCCAGTGGATCCGCAGGAAATGCCTCTCCATTACAGCGGCGGGACCGTGCAGGACTTTCACCTGCTTCCCTTTTTACTGTGTGAACAGTCACCTGAATTAACAATATTTAGTTGTATTTATATTACCACATACAACATGTTGCGTCAACCGGTCTTTTAGTCAAACCGACAGATCTTAGTCAAACCCTTGCTTGTATCGCCTGCGGCTTCGAAAACATAAGCAAGCAGCCTGCGGAGCTTTAATTGTGCTCCGCAGGCTGCAATTTTAATACTTGTTAATCTGGTTATATCAGACCGGATTTGCGCAGTAGCCTCTGAACAATCACCGCTACCTCTGCCCTTGTAATGCTGTCCTTCGGGGCAATCAGCTTGTCGCTTCTTCCGGAAACAACACCGCTACCGACACAAGCCGCGATAGCATTTTTCGCATAGTCCGAAGCTTTATCAACGTCTGTGAATACCCCTGGCAGCTTGTCGAATTCGCTCATATTTAATCCAGCCTTCAGCCCTGTGATATTCATTGCCCTCGCAATGATTGTCATAGCCTGTTCACGGGTTATCTTATCATTCGGACCGAATTTGCCGTTATCGTAGCCGGATATTAGCTTGTACTCCACCGCTGTTTTAATATAATCGCAGTACCAGGCGGTATCGCTGACATCGGTGAATGGATTGCTCCCGCTTCCGGGTTTGAGCCCCAATGCCCTGACTACTATAGCCGCAAATTCCGCACGCATGATATATCTGTCAGGTTCAAACATATCGTTGCCGACTCCGCCGATGACCATTCTGGAGCCCATGTCATTTACAGCTTCTTTAGCCCAGTGGTTTGCAACGTCCTTGAATTCCATCGGATGCCACACTACCGAGTAAAGGCTGTTGGTCAGGCTGTTGATGACCGCGTAGTATTTGCCGTCGATGACTGTCACCCTGGTAGGCACATGCCTTGTCGTCCCGTCAGGATCTACAATTACACCCGTGGTTATTTTATCCGGGTTAATACCTTCGGGGATTGCTATGGTCCTTTCCACATAAGCATTGAAGCTTGAAACCTCAACTGTTTTGGCTCCGTAAGTGCATCTCACGCTGAACTCGACAGGCGGCGCCATGATTGAGAATTCACCCTGCTTTGCTGAGTTTTCCACCAGTTGGACATTTCCTGCGGCAGCTTTCGAAATCTCTACCTGCACCTTGATATCCTTAAGCTCTACATTGCTTCCAAGTTGATTCGCTATTGCGCTGATGTTTATCTGCTGCGCGGGCAGCGTGTAGGTTGCGTTTTCGGTCTTCAGCTCCAATATCGCCTGTTTGTTTTCCATGTTCTTGACCATTTGTCCGTTCAGTTCTCCAACTACTATATCGGACTTTGTTTTGACCGAGATTGTCACTACCGCATGGTTGCCTTCGGCTGCAAGCTTCTGCTCCAGCTTCAGCGAATCTACCGTAATCGTTGTCACAGTCGTGTTTCCTTCGTTAGTGGTGGTAGCTGTCCCGACATTTTCAGTCCTGCCGTTGACCAGTACGACGACGCCTGAATTCGCCGGAGGCTGGGTTTCAGGTTGCGTTGCCGTACTGTTGCTGTTTTCACCGCCGGACGCCGCATGAGGTGTTACCGCGTTGGAAGTCGCCGATTCCGGACCGTTTCCGACTTCATTTACAGCTTTTACTGTAAAGGTATAGGCAGTACCGTTTGTCAAGCCGGTAACAGTGATGGTTGTGCCTGTTCCCGCTGCTGTAATATTACCCGGGCTTGAAGTCACGACGTATCCTGTAATCGGCCTTCCGCCATTGTCAGCCGGCGCGGTAAAGCTTACCGTAGCCTTTCGATTTCCGGCTGCAGCCGTTACAGTTACAGGCGCTCCCGGAACAGCTTTGGGCATTGCGCTGACTTCATTGGAAAATGCGCTGTCGCCGCCAGGATTGATTGCTTTGACTGCGAAATAATAGGTCCTGCCGTTGGTAAGCCCTGTAACGTCACAACTGAATACCGCTCCGGCAACTGTAGTTGCAGGCAAGCTATAATTACCGGGCGTAGCGCTTGCATATACTTTATAGCCTGTCGAACCTGCCACTCCGCTCCAGGTTATATTTACATATCCGTCTCCCGCGCTCGCGGATTGAAGAACTGGCGCTCCCGGCGCCTCGACTTGAGGCGTTGCGCTGATTTCATTGGAATATGCGCTGTCGCCTCCGTCATTACTTGCTTTTACAACAAAGTAATAGGTTGTGCCGTTGGTAAGCCCTGTGACGTCACAACTGAATACCGCTCCGGCAACTGTAGTTGCAGGCGAGCTATAATTACAGGGCGTGGTGCTTGCATATACTTTATAGCCTGTCGAACCCGCCACTCCGCTCCAGGTTATATTTACATATCCGTCTCCCGCGATCGCGGATTGAATGGTTGGTGCTCCCGGCGCTGAAGGCGTTGCCGCACTTACAGCCAAATTGCTTGTTGTGGCCTCCTGTCCGTTACATGTAAGCGTAACCGGGTTTCCATCATGAGCTGACACAGACAGTACTGTCCCGTTTGCAGGGCTTGCTGTGATGCTGTTGTCTGCAAACTGTGCAAAGGCAACATCCGCAGTTGCTCCGTCATTGTAGGTGAGGGTTGCCGCCAGCCCGGAAAGGTCGAGAGTTTCCCCCTCCGTATAGGTCAGCCTGGCCGGCTGTGTCTTTACCGCTATGCCTGTTACCGACTGTGCTGCTGTTGCGGGGAAGGTAACCGTGAAGCTTGCCGTATTGCCTGTCCCTGTTCCGGTGGTAGTTGTTGTGCCTACCGAGGATGAACCTGCCACTGCCGGCGTGAAGGCTGCCGTCTGGAACTCCTTGCCGTTCTTTGAGGTCAGGGTCACGGTTGCAGTATATACCTGCCCGGCCTTGAATAAATTTTCAGCTGTCAGCGCTTCGTTCCACACTACATTTGATACGGTATAGTCGGCATTTGCCGTTGCTGTTTCCACCTGTTCCGCCGTTTGCGGCGCTGCTCCCGCCACAGCTGCCGCCATGGTTATCGCTGCTGAACTTATATAGCTCTTCGTTTCCCAATGGGCGTAAAACGTAGTATCCTCAGTGATGCTTACCGTATCGGAGTCGGTAACCTTCGTGCCGCCGCTTGCCGCAGTATACCAGCCCGTGAAAGCATGGCCTTCCCATGCGGGTATCGGCATCACGTCGTCTGTCGTGCCGTCAGACGCTTTTCCATAAGTGGAGCCGTACAGCTTCACCTGTGTAGCCGGGGTTACCGTACCGCCGTTGGCGTCGTAGCTCACAGTATACGCATTGGCCGCCCACTTTGCGTAAAGCGTGGTATCCGCCTCAAGTGTATAACTTCCGCCCGCGGCATATGAATCCCCTCTCCCGTCAGCCGCTGTGTTCCAGCCGTCAAAGTGGTAATTCGCAAGCGAAAGGCCGCTGCCGTCGGACAGAGTAACCGCTGCGCCATAAAGCCGTGTCACGGAATCGGGCGCGGCGCCATCCCCGCCGTTTACGTCATAGGAAAGCGTGCAGGACCGCAGATATGCGCCGAAGCCGGTCGTCCATGTGCTTGGTAAGGAAATGGCTGTACCGAACACCTCTGCAGTACCTATAGGATATGTAAAATTAGTGTGCGTCGTAGTCGTCGGTGTTGTACAGTTGTTGTTTTGCAGGAATACCATGGCCGTTCCGCCGATAGACAGTGTCTCTTCCGTATCTGCAAGGCCTGAGCCCAAATCGCATGTTCCTCCGCCGGTATATACCGTACTGTCCGATATCGCGACAGAGCCTGTACCGGCGCCACTTCCGCAGATTCCGGTGCTTGTGGCGGCCCCTGTGGCCGTTACCGTCCCCCCTGAAACAGTAACAGAGCCTGTTCCCGTATCGCTTCCACGGATTCCCGCGCCTGCTACGCCGCCTGTTGCCGTTACTGTTCCTCCTGAAATAGTAACCGTTCCTGTTCCGGCACCGCTTGCGCGGATACCGGCACTTGTATTAAAGCCGGTGGCTGTTACTGTCCCTCCCGTTATAGTAACAGTGCCGGACCCGCTATAACTGCCTTCGATACCCGCAAATGCCGAACCGTAGCTTTGGGCTGTTACCGTTCCTCCTGAAATAACGACTTTGCCGTCATACGAGTTGCTGAAAATACTTCTGCCTATCGGCGAACAATGACTGTTTGCAGCTATCACTGTTCCGCCTGTAATCGTGACATCGCACCCCAACGAACCGGTACCGCCGATACCTGGAGTTGCTTCGCGTGCCGTGGCTGTGACTGTTCCGCCCGTGATTGAAATGAAGCTTCCCTCGTTGCTGGTGCCGCCGATTCCCCCCAAGTTAATATTCGCGGATTTGACCGTTCCTCCCGATATAGTGATTACCCCGCCGTCAATTCCATGAGAAAAATATAGGCTCCCTCTGACTCCGCTCCCTAGCGCAGTTACCGTACCGTCCTTGATCGTGATAGACCCGCAGGGAATCTTGTTAGTGCCGCCGATGCCCGCGCCACCGTTCATACCGCCCGTAGCATTGAGCGCGCCCCCCCCTGACACCGTCAATGTCGCGCTTTTCGGGCATTGCAGTCCTGCGCCGCCCGTACTGCCCGAGCTGCCTGCACCGCCTGTTACAGTCAACGTGCCGTTGTTTTCAAGGGCAAGTTCCGCAAGGGCTTCCACCGAAATGCCGGGAGCCGTGGCGCCGCCCGTAAGTGCGGACACAGTGCCGTTTTCCAGGTTAAGCTTGCTGCCCGCGCCCGTGAACGTAAGCGGGCAAACACCTAAATAACCGTTGTTATTTATTACGACATTCCGAAGCGTCAGATTCACCCCGGCCTCGCATATGATCCGAATATTTGTTAAAGTAACGGATTTGCCATCCAATGTCACGGATCTCCCCGCTCCTATCGTGATAACATCGCCGTTTTTACAGGCGGATATATCCATCGTCTCGCCGTCTGAGGGTGTGTATTCCGTCGCAGACGCCGTCACGGGAAAAGCGCATAACAGAAGCGCCAGTGTCAGTATTACTGATAACAGTTTTGTTCTGTTCTTCATTCATTTACCCCCATAAAGAATCCGCCGTTATTTTTTAGTTGGAATGAAAATAAACGCCGGAATTGTTTTGAAATAAAGTAAACGCGATTGCCACATTGAATATAATCAATAAAATTATACCAGAAAACTGGGCAAAAAATAAGAAATGAAGGGTCAAATTTTGACAACCTTTGACAAAGTTAGCTCCGGTAGGGCTATCAGGACCAAGCCGGAACAGTACGCATCAATATTTGCATGGTAATAAGCAGAACTGCTTTTCGACTAATGGATTGGTAAATTGAAACCAAGAGCTTATCATGATAAACTGAAAGCACAAATTATCGTGATAAAGAAAACAGGCGGGTATTTCTATGCGAAAAAATCATGCTATTATCAGTGGGGCCGCTTTTTTGATACTTACTTTATTTGTTCTTACAGCATTGGCAATACTTACGGGCCGGGTCAGGCAGGAAGTGCCTGAGACCATGCCCGGATACGCCGATTTAACAGACTTTGATTTCGGCGAAAAGCTCGCCGGCATCCCCAATACAGGTTTTCTTTATTACAAAGACCAGTTCTATTCTCCCAAGGATTTTAAACCTGGTAACGTCATAGCGCAGCCGGTTGTCCTGAACGAAGGCAGGGTAGATCCCGGAAACTACGGTACATATCGTATCATGGTCGATCTGCCTGCCGGCGGAGAAACCTATGGCCTGAGCTCGTATAGCGCCATGTACTCCCAGCGTCTGTTCATTGACGGAAAGGAATATCCGCCTGCGGGTGTCCCGGGCAAAACGGCGGAGACGACCATACCTATGACCAGGCACTACACCGTCTATTTCACACCCGACACGCCGGAGACCGAAATAATCATTCAGTTTGCCAATTTCAATCATTATGACTACGGCGGGATTGTACCCCTTTATTTGGGTACGCAGCGGCTGATTTCCGAGCGGGATGCAACCGCACAGCAGCGTGTCAATATCCTGGCCGGCTGCACATTGACAGCTTTTCTGTTTTTTATCGGCATGTTCCTGTTCTTTCACAGGCGGTATGCTTTTCTGTGGTTCTCCCTGGCCAGCCTTTCCATCTGCATCCGTATGCTACTTGTTGAAGAGAAGGCTATTATATTTCTATTCCCCAACCTTCCCTGGAGATTCTCCATCAGCCTTGAATATCTGGCATTGATCGCTCTGCTACTGTCATTTCTTCTGTATATCGACAGCGTCTTTTCAGGCGCGCTGCACAAAAACGTATTACGCGTCTACGGAGTATTGTGCGCGCTGTATGCGGTCATTGTACTGCTAACTCCGCCAATTATTTTTACGCGGTTTGTACTATGGTTTCAGCTTTGTGCATCTGTGGTCGGCATATATGTATTGGCCGCGCTCGTATATAATGTCGTCCAAAAAAATGATAACCGGCACATGGAGCACCTCCTGATACTTTCAGGTTCGCTCGTTTTTATTATAATGTCGATTCTGGATATTCAGATACATCGTTCCGGGAAGTACGGCTTTCCACTCGGACTATCCGAGATTGGCATGGTGGTGATGATATTTGTTAATATGATCGCACTTGTCTTTCAATTTTCCCGTACCGAAACCGAACTCGGCAAAGCGCTGCGCAATGAGCAGGAGACACAGCAGACCAATCTGCTGCTGGACAGGATGAGCCGATTGAAATCTGAATTTCTGGCAAATCTCTCCCATGAAATGCGCACCCCGCTTACAGTCATGTCAAGCTATGCCGGTTTGACTTCTCTGGAGATCCGGCATGGCGCGGTCAATGAGAAAACGCTTGACAACCTTGCCGTTATAAAACGCGAAGCCGTCAGACTGGCAGATCTGGTGGAGCAGCTCAAAGAAGTCTCGCTGGAAAAGGAACGTGGGCTTGCGCTTACCGATATTGAGGCACTCTCACTGCTGAATCGGGCGGCGGATTTTTGTCGCCCGATCTGTCAACAAAAGAAGAATTATCTTATTGTCAATCCAGGCTCCGCTGGGATCTATCTTCGTGTAAATCCCGAGAGTATATTTCAAACACTTATTAACCTTATAATAAATGCCAACCGCCATACCAAGGAAGGCAGTATTCGTTTGACTGTTCAAACGGAAGTCGTAAACGGCTTTGCAACAGCCTCGGTTTCCGACGGGGGCGAAGGGATCGATTCCGACCGTTTACCGGGGCTGTTCCAACGGGGCGTCAGTGGAGATGGCAGCTCCGGCCTCGGGCTTCCTATCTGCAAAGAGATCGTTGAGGAACACGGCGGCAGAATTTGGATTGAAAGCGAAAAAGGGAAAGGGACAACTGTCCTCTTCACCCTACCCCTTAGCAAAGGAGAGGAAAAACGAAATGAAAAAAGCAACCGTATTGATTGTTGAAGACGACCACGACATTTTAAGCGCCAACCGTGCGGCGCTGGAGCTGGAAGGCTATGATGTCCTTGCCGCGGACACGCTGTCAAAGGGCCGGTCGGCCGTGAAGGAGCTTTCGCCCGATCTGATTATACTTGATATACTGCTTCCAGATGGCAATGGCCTGAGTTACTGCGAAGAGCTGCGGGGAAAAAGCGACATCCGGATCCTGTTCCTCAGCGCGCTGAATACGAGGGAGGACGTGCTCGCCGGATTACGGGCGGGCGGCGACGATTACATATCCAAACCGTATGACATGGACGAATTACTTTTAAGAGTAGAGGCACTTTTACGCCGCGGCAAGCTTATTGGGCAAGCTGAACCACCTCTGCGCCTGGGCGGACTGGAATTGGATTTCGTCTCTCACCGGGCGCTGATTTACGGTCGGGACATTCTGCTAAAACCAAAAGAATTTGCATTGTTGTCCGTCCTCGCACGTGAGTCCGTAAGAACGTTTCCTGCGACAGAGCTGTACAGAATGGTTTGGGGTATGGACATGGCCGGCGACGCCCGTACCGTGAAAGAACATATATCCCGTATCAGGAGCAAGCTGGGAAAAGAGTGCAGGTTTTTGATTGTTTCAGAACGCGGAAAAGGTTATCGCCTGCAATCCACGAGGCCATAACACGATTTCTCCTTTCACAGATACAAGCTGAAAGGTCTGTCAACGATACATAAAAAAGCTGCATATACACCAATGGAAGTATATACGCAGCATTTCCGGCATGTATATCCCTGCGTTGGCATTACCCAAATCAGGTTACGGGTCTAAGATAACATCTTACTCTCAGCCTGCTTCAGCAAGCTCCCCTTGTATTCATAAGCAATTTATACGGCTTTCAGCCAATCAACAATCTCGCCGGCTACAAAAACTGATTTAATATTGATTTCGCTATCGAAAATGCAAATATCTGCATCCATACCCGGAACAAGCATGCCCTTCGTTTTGGCGCCGATGATTCGCGCCGGGTTTATCGTCATCATACTCACCGCTTCGGCTATGGGCATTTGCGCAAGCTTATGCATCGTGCGGATGCAGCGGTCGGCGGTACATACGCTGCCTGCGAACGCCGTCCTGTCCATGAGCATGGCGACCCCGTCTTCCAAAATAACATCCTGACCTTTATCAAGGCTTCCCAGCTTGACAATCTCTCCGTCGCTCAGTCCCGCTCCCCTCATGGAATCGGTTATAAGGCATATCCTGTCATGTGGTTTGAAACGCAGAATCAGCTTCAGAAGTTCCGGCGGGAGATGCTTGCCGTCAGCTATAATCTCAACTGTTAATCCGTCTATCAAATACGCGCTTTCCACAACCCCAAGATGCCGATACGGACCTATCCGTCTCAGAGTGGACATGCCGGAATACAGGTGTGTCACATGGGTATAACCATGTTCAAAGGCTTGCAACACTTCGGGATAAAAGGCGTCCGAGTGTCCTATCGACGCCAGAATCCCCCGTTTTTTCAGTTGATCGCCAAGCTCCAGGGCACCTTCCAGCTCAACTGCCGCCGACACCCTGATTATATCGTCGGAAGCGTCGAGAAGCCTCTGGAAATGTTCTTTGCGTGGACTTTTAATATGTCCGGGATCTTGGGCTCCTGCCTGGGCAGTTGAAAAGTAAGGGCCTTCAAGATGCAGGCCCAACAGATTGGGCCCGCCTCTTATAGTCTTTTTTGCAGCCTTGAAACACTTGAACGCCGCAAACAACTCATCATCCGAACAGGATAGCGTGGTTGGAACGATGGAAGTCGTCCCGTGCTCAAGGTGCGCTTTTGCCGCACCGATAAAGGCTTCGGGAGTACCGTCCATAAAGTCGTATCCGCCGCCGCCATGAACGTGTATGTCTATAAAGCCCGGACTGATATAGTTTTCTCCGGCATCAAAAATTCTGTCTGCCGAGCCCGAAAACTTTCCTTGAAACACATCGGTAATCTTGCCGTCATTTATGACAAGTCCGCCATTTCCAATCATTCTGGCAGGAGTGATCACCGTCCCGTTTACTATCGCTGTTTTCATTGTTTATCCCCTCTTAAGCATGTATTCGGCGGAATCGACGTCAAGGTAAAGCAATGCTGCCGGATGCCTGCGTAAAATGGAAGCCGGGCAGGCAGTCGAAATATTTCCTTCCAGCATATTTTTTACCGCCTCTGCCTTTGTTTTCGCCGGTACGCTGCAGAATAACCTGGCAGCGCCCATAAGCGCCGGAATTGTCGCCGTAAGCGCATGGGTCGGTACTTCTTCAAGACATTTAAAACAGCCGTCGTGTACCTGCTGCTCCCGACACTGCAATTCCAACTCTACAACCTTCACAAGCCGCGCGTCGTTAAAATCGGCTACCGGCGGGTCATTAAAGGCTATATGCCCGTTTTCTCCCACTCCCATCAGACATGCATCCAACGGATGTTCGCGAAGTAACCTGTCATACTCTTCAGCCGCTTTCCAAGGGTCTGAAGCATTGCCGTCAAGCAGGTTCAGACTTTTAAACGGAAAACGGTCGAATATCGCCCGGCGGAGGAAATTGCGGAAACCTGCAGGATGGGCGGAATCCAGCCCGACGTATTCGTCCATATGGAAGGCATTTATACGTTTCCAGTCTATACCGGAAGAAGCGCACAGCATTTCCAGCGTCTCGTTCTGGGATGGCGCTGCCGCGAACATGACATTTATCTCTTTTTTTTCGTCAAGCAGTGCTCGCAGATATGCTGCAGCCTCTTCTCCCGCGCATACTCCCATCGAGGTCCTGCTGTCAAAAACGCGTACGCGGAGGTTATCAGTGTTAAAATCTTTTATTATAGCCAAATTGATCCTTCCTTTTTAAAGCAGGTGCTTTATCAGCCCGCCGTATTTTTCTTCCATCGCCTTATTGTGTTCGTCGCCTCCGGGCATGTTCGCGCTCATGAATACCGGCGGTTCCAAGCCGCGGCGCAGCATCTCCGAAACGACTTCCTCAGTCAGGCAGTTCATTACGAAACAGTTGCAGAAGGTCGATGTCGAACAAACCTTCTGATCGTAGTTGTCCAGTGAGACTATGGCATCGCCCAGCGGAAGATGGTTGTCGATGAAAATATCGGCCTCCTCAAAAAGGTTCTTGCCACTGGGATGGCGCGATTTCGCGCCTGGCGGCACAATTTTTGCAAAACTTGAAGAGGTCACCGCAATGGTGATAAGACCGCGCTTTTTGCACTCCAGAACGGTATCGATGGTCATTGAATTTATACCGTATGCGTTAACAATAACCATTACTTCGCCCGGTTCGCGTCCCACTCTGTACGAATCCAGCACGCCGATGGCATAGCCCGGAGTTCTCTCTATATAGTTGGATCTTTTCGCTCCGTGTATGAGATTGGTGCCGGGATCAAGTATAGCGTCCCATATGGCAAGGCCGCCCGCCCGCCATAATACCTCCTCAACACCGATGTTCGAGTGTCCGCCCGGCCCGATGACATGAATTGTCTTTCCCTTTTCAAAAGCATCGGTTATGGCTTTTGCCGCCTTTTCTATCTGCGGCAGTTCGCCTTCAATCTGCTCAAACAACTTGCTCAGACTCTGACTAAAATAGCTGACTTCCTTTTTACCCATATTGCAAACCTCCGTTATTTGAATTATTGATACAGGAAGGTCTCGGCACCGTTACTGATCGCCGCGACCGTTCCGTTTTCGTACTGACTCACAGCTTCGTCGACAGCTTTTTGCAGTTCAGCCAACGGATAATGAGCACAGCCGCACTTTGCCATATCTTCAGCTGTCACTCCGTCGCTGACCACCACCAGCCTGCGCCTACGGCGCATTTTTGACATGCTGTTGCCAATAGCCATGGCAAGAGCATCCCCGTTAAAATGCTGTCCGGCCAAAATACTCTTCACAAGCTCGTCTCCATCGTCCCGGCCCATCCATTCGGGGTATTCCAGGTGAGGACCGACGCCCTCATAGTTAGGACTCACCAGTATGATCGTGCCGCCTGTCTCCCCCCTTAATGCAAATTCGGCCGAGTACATTCCCTTCGGTGACTGCCAGAAATCCTGATCCGCAGGATACGAACTCACCACCACAACGTCCGCGCGTTTCTCCACATGACAGCCAAGAACTTTTTTAGCTATTGCGACTCCTGCCCTGTGGGCTTCGATATAATGCCCTGCCACCGCTTTGTGAAGCTGCATCTCCGAGTTGAGTACGGTATTTATAATGAAGTCAAGCCCGATAGTATCCACCCAGCCTTCCATCATACCCCGCACCGGGCTGTCCTCCATTCCGAACAGGTTTTTATTTATCAGCGAGCCTTTAAGGTGAAAATATGATACCGTATTCTCGCCGGCCACGCCGGGATATAAAATCTTACCTCCTCCGCTCCAGCCCATGACCGGATGCGGCACAAGATTTCCTATGCCGATCCGTATATCGGCGTCCATAGCGATTTTAGAAGCAAAAATATCGACGTTTTCAGGTGTCTTCCCGACATATACCAACTTTTCGGGATCACGGAATTCGGAATTTACGACCTCATATCGGTTGTAAACGTCAGGCCCGACCCGTTCCTCCAGTTCAGCCGGCGTCATGTGCCGGTGACTTCCCAACGCCGCGATGATACGTATCTTTTTGCTATTTACACCAATTTCGGCAAGTTTCCGCAAGAGTATCGGAAGGATGCGTGAAACCGGCGTCGGTCTTGAACCGTCATCAATGATGATATTTATTGAAGCGTCCGGAGAGACAAGTTTCTCCAGAGGAGGAGTGCCGATCGGGTTATCGACCGCATCGCGGATCTCCTTCTCAAAATCGCGGGCAGCCATAGCTTTCACGGGATCGTACATCCTGATAAAACGCTTGTCTTCAATTTGAAAAGATACCTTGCTATTGCCGTACGGCAATGTTACTTTCATTTAAGAAGACCTCTTTTCTTTAAAACTTTTTCGCGAAGAATATCCATTTCAGTCTTATATTGCTCCGGCGTCAGAAACACCCTGTTTTCCGGAAACATCTCAAAGGGACGCCCCCAGCCCAGTTTATCCTTGTATTTGGGACAGACGGTGAAATGTACGTGGCGGACATTGTCTCCGTATATACCGTAATTTATCTTATCCGCTCCATAGATCTCCTTTATAGTCTCGGCCAGCGCACACACATCCTCTATATATTCATCGCGTTCACTTTTCGGGATCATGTAAATCTCTTCATAATGCTCTTTGAACATTATGGTGCATCTGCCAGGAAGCGTTTGATCCTTGCAGAAAAATATTTTCGAGACCTTAAGGTCGCACAACTCATACAGAAGCTCCCGAAAACCTTCGTCCCGCTCGCAATAGTAACAACCCTGTTCCGTTTTCAATGAAAGCTCAACCCTTTCTTATATAAGTTTTTTGTTGTTTTAAGCCAATAAACGACGACGATCAATATTACCGAAAGAATACAACCTGACTGCGCTATCATGAAACTTATCCCGTATCCACCGGACAGATCGTAGATCAAACCTACCAAAGAAGTACCTACTCCCCCAACTGCCGATGTTACCATTGAAGCCGCCGAAAGGACGGTCGCGTAACTTTTGCGGTCGAATAGTTCCAGTATTAAAAGCGGTATTGTTACTACCGTCAGCGCCATGCATGTGCCGTAAAGGAACGAGCCTACCAGAAGAAGCGACGCGGAATGCCCGAATATCTGAATCAGGCCAATACCCGCTGCCGTCATGCATATTCCGATAAGATAGACTTTCTTTGCCGGGATCCGGTCGTTAAGCCAGCCGAGGTAAAGCTTACCGGCAAGGTTTCCCGCCATGCTCGCCGAGGACATGGATGAGCCGATCATCGTGCCAAGCCCTACCGAGAGCGAATATTCCGGGAAATGGTACATATACACGGTTTCGAAGGCTGTGACAAGCACAACCGACAGGAATATCCAAAGGACTCCATTCTTCCGGAATACAGCAGGAATCTTGGAGCCGGCCACTCCTGTATTCCCCGGATCCATCCCTGTCACCGTTTTCCCGCATTCGCAGCCGTACGGTGTTACTCCTATGTCTTCCGGACTTCGTTCAAGTACGAATAAGGTAGACGGCAATAAGAAAACGGCTCCTATGGCGGCAAACGCAAGATACCCGACCCGCCACCCAAAGGCTTGGATTATGGCGTTGCCCACCGGGTTCATCACTATCCCTCCCAGCCCTGAAAATGCCATAGCCACACCGATGGCAAAACCGGTCTTTTCAGAAAACCAGTTCGTAAGCAGAATCGGCGACATGTTGAGGAACAGGAAGGCTCCCGCTATGCCATAAAATACCGATGCCAGATACCATTGCCAAAGCATTTTGAAAGATGCCATGCTGCCTATTGACAATACAAGCATGACAGCGGCAGTCGTAAGCACGTAACGGGAACGATATCTGTTTATCAGTCGGCCTGCCAGCGGCAGAGTCAACATCGTAGCCACTCCACGGATAGTGACATGCATCGTTATCTGTGCGGTGGTAAATCCCAAATCACCGGAGACGGCCGGGAAAAAAACGCCTATGCTGTTGGAAAGCACTCCGAGTCCGCCGAACTGTACGGCGCAGCACGCTAAGAGTATCTTAAAAGCGGGATGCAATTTGCTTCCGGTCCTTAGCTCATTTAAAGGTTGCATTCTTCTCCACCCGTTCAAGCAATTCTATTAGCATGATGAGATTCCGCGTGATATGATACGGGTCCTTGACCGGAAGCGCAACAACCTTATCCATGGGGCTGCCGTCGCGGCAAAGTATTTGTACCCATTCGCGCACCTCTCTGTCCGGATTTGGAAAATGTGAAAATGTATATTCAAATATCCGATCATGCCATCGTAAAAATTCATCGTCGTCGGTACGGAAATAGAAAAGCAGCGAGGTGTAAAGCGCCTCTGAATGAACCCACCAAAGCTTGTCGCCCCAGCCTTCCTCAACCTGTTTTGTCATAGGCTCGCCGCCTGTATTGCCAGGCGCAGCATCAGGCGGTCCGCCATGAGGCGATGCAAAATGAAGAATTCCGCCGAATTCCTTATCCCAGCCGACAACAAACGCTTTTTTTGCAATTGCCGCCGCTTTTTTCGCCATGCTGCTTTCATTCAACAGATCTGCAGCCTCCAGCGTGAACCACATATCCTCGAGCGTGTGTCCGGGGTTTGCGTGCTGACCAAGCAGATCGTTGAAAAAGTCTCCGTTTCCAAGTATTACTTCATGCACCACATTGACTTCATCCGTAAAGTCGCGCAGGATGCTTTGAGAGAAGGTACGAAGATCTGAAAGCAGTTTCGCACTGTAATCCGGATCTAATATAGACGATACCCTGAAAAGCTCGGCTGCGACATTCGAGAAAATCATGGGGATACCATGGGCGCGATAACCGTTTGACAGCGGATACGGCAGCGTTTTGAATGTGCCGCGTTCCAGCCTTTCAAGACATGATACGTAAAGGCTCTTCGCGAAAAAATAGTATCGCGGCTCACGGCTTACCGCGGCATAGCGCGCCAGCCCGCATATAACGAAGCAGTCCGCGTATATGCTCATATCCAGGTCATCACAGCCCTGAACTTTTTTATGTGCTCCCGTCTCATCCAATAGAAAAGCACAGCGCCAGTCGCCGTCTCCCAGAAGACAGTGCTCGATAAGGAAATCGGCGCCGCCTTTTGCCATTAGCAGGAATTCTTCCCGTTGTTTTTGAGTGAATGTGCCGCTTTCCATTCCCGCCAGCTTTGAAAACATCCATACGAAGCGCCCCTGGCTCCACGTGTATTTGTCATGACTCACAAGCGCTTTCCCCGCGTTGTCGTAACAGTTAAAATATCCGCCGTGCTTCGTATCCTGGCATCGGGGTAGCCAAAACGGCAGTATGTTTCCACACAACTCGTGTTCATAAAAGCCCTTAAGACTCTTTATCAGATTCGTATTCATACCCGGTCCTTCCAGCCATCTATTTGATGGCGCCGGACGTGAGATCGCCGGTAATATATTTGCGGATGGAGATGAACAGGATTACAAGGGGCACTGTAGCACATACGGCGCCGGTCATTACTATGTGCCATGGAATTCCCAATGCCGGATTGCTTTTTAATATATCGTAAATACCAACGATAATGGTCTTTTTTGCCGATGTCGATATAAATGTGAACGAAAAAAGGAATTCGTTCCATGTACGGGTAAAGGCAAAGATAATCGATACCGCAATACCTGTGCTTGAGATAGGCACAAAGATTTTGGTGAGAGTCATGAAAGATGTACATCCGTCTATCTTTGCGGCCTCTATTGTTTCCTTGGGCACAGCGTCGAAGAAGCCTTTGAGCATGAGTACGATGAATGCCAGATTAAAGGTCGTATTCATGAGTACGAGACTCGTATAGGTGTCCATAAGGCCCATGGAATTCATCATCATGTAGAGCGGAATAATAATGATTATAGGCGCGAACATCTGGCTCACCAGAACAAGATAGTATATCGGCTTTTTCAAATAAAAGCGCAGTTTGGAGAAAGCATAAGCCGCGGGTATGTCTATCAGCATGATAAGTAGAATACTGAAGGTTGTGACGATAATACTGCTCTTGAATCCATCAAGAATATTCATTTTACCGAATATATCCACATAGTTTTCCCATGCGAAAACCCGGGGTATCCAAGTGACCGGCAACGAAAAAACGTCGTTCGCTTTTTTCAGGGAAACCGAAATCATGGCAATTATCGGAAAAAACAGGATAATAAGCATCACTGCAATAAAAGCTGTAAAGATTATATTGAAAACTCTCTTTTTCAAGGCGCTGCTATTCATATGAGATGTCAACCTCCTTTGCACGCACATAGAGGATTGAAAATATTGACAGGATGATGAAACCTACGACACTGACGGCAGCCGAATAACTGCGGTTATTGAAGCGGAATGCGTTATCATAGATGGTATTGACCAAAATAGCCGAAGAATTCGCCGGCCCGCCCTGCGTCATCATATATATGACGTCAAAAGAGTTGAATGCCCATATACCGAGAAGCAGTCCCAGCGTACGAACCGATGAAGCGATCATTGGCAGGGTGATGCTTACAAGTTGACGCCAATAATTTGCTCCGTCGATGGATGCAGCCTCATACATGAATTTAGGTATGGTGTAAATGACGGATAGTATGCTCAATGCGGCAAAAGGGGCGACTGCCCAGACATTTACAATCATAATGGCCAATAACGAGGTTTTTGTGTTACCCAGAAAGTTCACAGCATGGTCAACTATACCAAGGTCACGCATCAGCTGACCTATGTGTCCGAATATCGGGTTATACAAAAGTCTCCATATGGCACAGGCGACCGCGGCAGGCATCGCGTACGGTATGAGCATGACTCCCGTAATAAGTTTTTTGCCGAAGAAATTCTTGTATAGCGCCAGGGCCATGATAAGTCCCAATAAAAGCTTAAAGAATACTCCTCCAAAAACCCAGATCGACGTATTGAGAAATAATTTCGGTGTTTCGATGTCCGAAAAGAAATCCAGAAAGTTTTTCAGTCCTATATAGATCATATCGCCGTTTATTTTTCTATTATAGAGCGATAGCCTCATTATGCTAAACATGGGGTAAATTATAAGGGCTGCGAAAATAATGAGCATTGGCGCAATATAAAGCATGTTCAGGGTTTTTCCAATATAAAGGGGTTTTTTACGGCTTTCCATCGTTGCCCTCCTATTGCCGTTAATTATGGGGCAAGGAGCCGCCAGGCTCCCTGCCCTCGGATGCTAAATTAATCTTCTGTCATCTGCTTGCAATTAACTTGTCGATCTCCGATCCGATACCGGAAATGGCGTCCTTGGCGCTCATCTCGCCCATAACCGCTTTGGTTATAAAGTCGGCCATTGTTTTTTCAACTTGTGCATATCCGACAAAAGTAGGTTTGAACTTTGCGAGAGGCTCCAGCTTTGCAAACGGGGCAACCATCATATTGCTCTGATCGCTGAATGCCGGGCGTTTATCGAGGTAGCTGGACTGGTTCGGAACCCAGCCGGTCTGCTCTATTACCAACCCCTGATAATCCGAGCTATGCCACAGTTCAAGGAACTTGGCTGCCGTATCCTGATTACCGGTATCAAAGAGAATATCGATGTCCATGACGCCAAGGGAATTCTTCTGTCCGTCAGGGCCTGCCAGCGGATCGGCGACAACAGCCCAACTGTAATCCTTTCCGTCGTTTTTAAGAGCCTTGAGGCCCTGTGCATTGTGGAAGTACGCCGCTGCAACCTGGTTTGTGAAGTTGCTTTGAGTATTGTCGATTGTAGCCTCGCCATAATCGGGAACCGAGTACTTGGCCAGATCAACGTACATCTGGAGGGCGGCAATACCTTTATCGTTATTTAATCCGTTAGCGGTACCGTCTGCGTTGAGAATGTCAGCGCCATAGGCCCAAAGCACGGGCAGGAAGCAGTCAAGTGTGTTCTTCGGCTGGCCTGCTACCAACGAATATGCGTATTGGTTCTTTGAGGGGTTGTAAAGCTTCGGAGCTATATCCAGCAGACCCTGCCATGTGGTGGGGACGGATACTCCTGCCGCGTCCAGCATGTTTTTGTTGAAAAGTACTGTACGAACAGACATGTAAGAAGGCAAGGTCCACATTTTGCCGTCCCGGGAACAGACGTTGCGCGCAGCTTCGGAGAAATCGTTGTAGAGGTCTTTACTTATATAGTCTTCAACGGGTACTATATAGCCGGCCTCTTTGAATTCTTCGGTCCAGGAGGCAAAACCGTACATGGTATCGGGCATGTTATGTGCCTCAGCCAGTGTAAGTATCTTCTGATAAGCGTCGGTATAGGCCCAGTCATCGAGTTTGACTTCAACGCCTGTGTCTGTCTTGAATTTTGCCGCGGCTTCCTTTAGCACATCCATACCTGTACTACCGAGGGTCACATAGGTGATGGATGCGGGAAGCTTGGAGGTTTGCGGTTCGGATGAAACCGGCTGGGTGGATGTCGTAACTGTCGTACCGGAGACTGTGCCGTTGGAAGCGTTCTGGCCGCAGGCCGCCAGGCTGAATACCAACAGCAGGGAAACTAACAGGGTAAATGCTCTTTTCATAATGTTTTCTCCTCCCTTTTATTTAATCGTCAGTCCAGGAACCTGCCGCTCATAACAGCGGCATTGTCGCATGGCTCAACAATTTCACGGTATAACTCCGGGCGTCTGAATCTCAGCATATCTTCCCGGATAAAATCGATGCCGCTTCTTCGAGCTGCAGCAATATCCTTGCCCATCCGCAGCTTGTCAAGATCAACCTCGGCAAAAGCCGTACCGGCATAATGGCCGGTATCTGCAATAACCATCCCGTCCGGATTGATGATCATTGCGCGGCCGGTCAGCTCGTGACCCGGCTCATAGGGTGCGAAATAGTCGGGACTTGCAAAATTTGAACCTACCAGGTAGCAGCAGTAATCAATGGCACGCGCCCTCGCAGTTATGAAGATCGTCTCCTCAGAAGGTCCATAGGTCTGATGCGGCCAGAAAATAATCTCGGCGCCCTTGAGTGTAAGCACACGGAAAACCTCCGGAAAAAACATATCCATACAGATGGCTATGCCTACCTTCCCGAAATCCAGCTCGAATACCGGC
Organism: Bacillota bacterium; assembly: GCA_023412915.1. Lineage (GTDB taxonomy): Bacteria > Bacillota > Clostridia > Acetivibrionales > DTU013 > JAEYOM01. The sequence goes on along the minus strand of JAEZRE010000020.1, from coordinate 181,264 downwards.
AGTTCGTCTCCGGCGTCAATTCCGTAACAGCGTTTTTCCGAACCGCACAGATGAGTCTTTCGGTATTTCCCCAAGATCTCCCCATCCCGGCCCAGCAGTACCGCAGTATTATACAGTCTCTCGCCGTATCGTTCCGTAAAGTTTGCTACAAGGTACATGCCGTATTTTTTGCAGACATCTCCAAAACGTTTGGTCAATGGTCCCGGAACGGTTTCGGCTACCTCCCGGGATAGCGGGCTGCGGTCAGTGGCCGGATCATATAAGCCGCCGTCCTCAGCTTGCGCCTCCATACTTCCAAAGCTGTCAAAATGCTCAGGAAGCACAAATATATCGCAACCTTTTTGCCCTGCTTTTTCAGCTTCGTCGACACACAAGCTTATATAGCGCTCGCGCGGTACAGGTTTCAGGTATTTGATACGTGAAAGCGTACCGATCAAAACCTTCCTCGCCATTGCCACAGTCTCCTCTCACAGATGGCGCACCCGCCATAAATAATCGTCTATCATATTCCGGCTGGTATCGAGATCCGGAAAGAAACTGCCTTGCCATACAGGCGCGTCCGCCGCCTTGTTAACAGCCCTGGCCATAATCGCGTCAAGTGCCGCGGTCATGCATACGCTCTCTGCGCCTTCAGAGCTGCCGAAACAGACTGAAACATCCAAAGCACCAGCCGTATCAGCGGACTTTGGCAGATCAGGTATTACGGCCAGTACCAAAAGTCCGCGCTCCTTGGCCCATTGCGCCGCCTGCGCGAAAGCGTCTGAATCGGGATCAAAAGTCAACAACAGCAGTGGATCGCCTGCTTCTATGTGCTCGTAATATTCCAAAATGCACGGGGCCAGTCCGTCCAGCGAACGGCACAGCTCGCTCCGATATGCTCCGTGTGAGTTCGAGAACGCCGGGTCATAAATCGGATCTATACAGGCAAACGACCCCGCTCTGAAAAACAGTTCGCCTTCTATGTCCGCCGCACGCGCATCCAAACCGAAAATGTGTATTAGAGAATCCCGTTCAGCAGCTTTCGCCAAAATATCCGAAGCTTTTTCAATAGCTTCCGCCTGGTTTTCAAGAGCTTTGACAGCTGAAGCCAAACGCCCGAAGTATTCAATCAGATTTGACATTATACATTACTCCTTACATGCTTTTTACTCTGCCCCAGATTTTCTTCATGTAGCTGCTGTTAGCTTCGATACCACCTGCTTGCAGCGAATTGGTCCACGTGAAAGGAAGTATTCCCTTTTTCTTCATTACCACCATGGTTTCAGCAAGCAGCGCCTTAAGTACTATAGCCTGCATTATCGTTGCTACCGGCGAAATTTTGTGTTCGAGGAAGTCATATTCCAGGACCGCGTCGCCATATGGGACAAAACTGTCGAGGTACATATCGGCGACATTGTACAGGCTTTTCCCGCTCTTATGCTTTGCGTTCGCATAATTTGAAGCGTCGGAAAAGCTTGGTGAGGTGATGGCGATAACGTATGCCCCGCGCTTCTGGCATTCCAGCACTCCCTGTATCGCCACGGGGTTGATACCGTAAGCGCTGCCTATAAGCACCACGTCGCCCTGCCCTATGCGGTTGTATTCAACTACAACCTTTCCGAATCCTTCCACGCGTTCCATGCCGTTGATCTCGCGTGCCGCGCCATGCGACATGGATATGTCAGGGTCATATATTGGACAGAGCGAAGCCAATTCACCTTTGCGATACATGGCGTCCTCTGAGAATATCGAGGAATGTCCGCCTGGCCCCCACAGATAAATCAGTTTTCCGTCCTTAACAGCATCGGAAAGAACATCGGCTGCTTTTTCAAACTTTTCTCTTTGGCTTTCCTTTACCTTATTAATAAGGCTGATAAGTGCATCCAGATAATCCAATGATGGATTCATCTTTTCACTACCTTTACTATAAAATATTTGTTTAATGATTTGATGAATTACTAGCTGATTCATATTATATCCGACCTATCTGAGAAAGTCTTTACACAAATGTTATATTAATTTTGCACATTTGGATCTAATTAATAATCTGTTTCTTGTGATTTTTGCACAAAATCTTTACAAACGCAATGAAATTAGTTATATTAAATTCATATTATGATTTTCTGATTTGGAGAAGAAGATGAGTGTTAGTAAAAAACGTTTATCAGACCAAGTCGCCAGAGAGCTGCAGATTATGATCGGCAATGATCTCTACAAAATCGGAGATAAACTGCCGGTCGAAAACCAACTTGCCCAGATGTTCCAGGTAAGCCGGGGAACCGTACGCGAAGCCGTACGCAGGCTCAGTATCATGGGTATACTTGACGTACGCCAGGGCGGTGGTACATTTGTTAAGGGCCTCAGTCCGGAGTCTTTTATGAAGCCTCTGCTTCCCATGCTGACTCTTGACAAAAAGAATTTGCAGGATATCTTTGAGGTGCGTATGATAATTGAATGCAAGGCGGCTGCGCTAGCAGCCCAGAATGCCGGGGAAGAACATCTCAAGACACTGAAGATCCTGCTTGACAATATGGATACATGCGCAATTAACGGAGACTTGGAGCAATATAACGAATATGATGCGAAGTTTCATTACGAAATTGCAAACTCCAGTTCCAACGAGGTCTTAAAAACCATTCAGAACCTTCTGTCAGATATGGTAAAGGATGCGATTCACGCAAGTATCTCTCCGCCAAATGCGTTGGTGACCTCATGTATCTATCATAAAAAGATATATGAGGCACTTGTGAGCCGCGATCCTGAGCAGGCTGATGAGATGATGAAAATACACATTACCGGTGGCGCCGAATATATTCGTAACTGTCTTTAGCCAAGGGAGGCTCACGATGTTTTTTAGCAACCTTCACGTCATAAATGTCCGCCAGACAACTGTGGCTTCAGTGCGGGGCGAAGATGGCATTTTTCAGCTTATATTTATTCTTGGAGGATTCGCAAACATTTCAGCGGCCGAAGAGAACCTCTCCTTTCCCAGGCATGATCTTTTTCTCCTGCCCCCCGGAAACCATCTGGGCCAATGTGCCGAAAATATCCCGGAATGCGTTCCGGTCTTACAAGTCGATTGTTCGGTCACGGACAGCAATTTCTCACAAATACTTTCAATGCTGGGACCAAGGCTGCAGATCGATGACCTGATCATACGCTCAAGCCTTCTTAACATCCTCAATAACTATACACTGAAGCCGACATTTTATGAGGATTCCATGGATTATAACATCATTTCCCTGCTCTATTATGGCTATATCGGCTCAGAATGCAAGAAGAACCCTCTGCCGTTTACTCCGGAAGGGAATCCTTTTTCTCACTCACAAAACAAAATATACAAGAACGTCGTAAATTATATAAATGAACATATTTCAGACGATATCTCCATCAATGAACTGTGCGAGGTGGTACATCAGAGTCCAAAACAGATTGAGGAAATGTTCAAGTCCGAAAACGGATGTACTATACTGCAATTCATTAACCGTTTCCGCATTTTCAGAGCAAAAGAACTGATGTGTTTCACCGATTTCACCATAACCGAAATTTCATATATGACCGGTTTCAAAAGCATTCATTATTTCAGCCGTTATTTCAAGGAAAAGGAAAACATATCGCCAATCAAGTATAAAAACACAATGGTACGGTCGTCGGCCCTCTCCGGCGGACAGCGGGAAATCGGATGAAAGGCGCCCGGCCCAGGTTAGCAAAAAACCCTGTAATCTTTGAGATTACAGGGTTTTGAGTCTCGCTGCGCGAAGCTTTCAAAATGTTGATTATATCGCTTGCGCGAATAAAAAAAGCCTCGCTGCGCGAAGCTTTTCAAAAGGTCGGCTCTTTTGCTGTCGCAAAAAGCCTTGGTGAGCCATCGCGGATTCGAACCGCGGACACCTTGATTAAAAGTCAAGTGCTCTGCCAACTGAGCTAATGGCCCGTATCATATGATATATACTGTGTGTCTTGAGCCACACAAGTATATATCATACAGTATGTTCTGCGTTTTTGTCAACCTTCAGAACTATTTTTATTGATTTTTTTACTCACTCCACAACGATCGTCTGCTCACGGTCCTTGCCGACACCGATCAGCGCTATTCTTACCCCGGCAAGTTCTTCGATGCGTCTTAAGTATTTCTTTGCATTTTCAGGCAGCTCATCATATTTTCTTATTGAGGAGATGTCTTCCTTCCAGCTGTCGAATTCCTCGTAAACAGGCTCGCACATGGCAAGCTCCTTGAGGCTTGCAGGAAAATGGTTTATCAGTTCGCCGTTCTTCCTGTAGGCAACGCAGAGCTTTATCCTGTCAAGCTTGCCTATCGTATCCACATGGTTTATTGCAAGGCCTGTAAGGCCGTTTACGCGCGCCGCATAGCGTATCATTACCGCGTCCAGCCATCCGCAGCGTCTGGGTCTCCCCGTGGTGGTCCCGTATTCCCAGCCCAGTTCTCTGATCGTATCGCCAACCTCATTTTTCTGTTCGGTAGGGAACGGTCCCGCGCCTACCCTGGAGGTATATGCCTTCAAAACGCCGTATACCTCGTCGATATACTTAGGGCCGATGCCCGCTCCGGTACACACACCGCCCGCAACAGGGTTGGAGGAGGTGACGTAAGGATATGTTCCGAAATCAAGATCGAGGAAAGTAGCCTGCGCGCCTTCAAACAGGATATTTTTACCCTGCTCGGCCGCGTCTCCGACGAGCGCATTGACGTCCGTCACCTGTTTCTTCAGCTGCTTTGCGTATTGGCTGTACTCCGTTATAATCTCTTCGGCATCCAGTCCTTTCCCGCCGTAAACCTTTTCAATGATCTGATTCTTTATAGCAACGTTTTCCCTGACCTTTTGGGCAAATTCTTCTTCATCTATCAAATCGCACATACGGATGCCGCATCTTTCCGTTTTATCCGTATATGCAGGTCCTATGCCCCTTTTGGTCGTACCAAGGTTGGCCGAACCGCGCTGGTTCTCCTGCAGTTCGTCCATAAGCTTGTGATACGGCATAATGACATGCGCCCTGTCACTGATTAGCAGTTTATCGGTGTTTACACCCTTCTGCGAGAGTTCTTCCATTTCCTTCAGCAGGACTGCAGGGTCTACTACGACTCCATTGCCAATGATGCACGTCTTACCTTTATGAAGTATGCCTGAAGGTATCAGGTGCATTGCATATTTGACTCCGTCCGCCACTATCGTATGACCGGCGTTGTTACCGCCTGAAAATCTAACTACAAGATCGGAATCCTTTGCAAGCATATCGATATATTTACCTTTGCCCTCGTCACCCCATTGGGTGCCTACGACAACTCTAACGGCCATTTACAAATCCCCCGTTGAATTTATTTTGCATCCTTGGACTCGAGATAATCGTTCAGTTCCTTGACTATCTGATCCACATCGATCCCGTGGATGGCGCATGCGTCTTCAAGACTCTCGCCTGACGAGGACGGACAGCCGAGGCAATGCATGCCTATGCTGAGCAGTATCGGAATAGTGCCCCTGTCCAGTTTCAAAATATCTGAAATGATCATATCCTTAGTTACTCTTGCCGCCATGATAAATACCTCCCCTTTCTAATGCCATAAAATTCTAGACTATTATACACTATTATTCATTTAAATAATACCCTGCTTTTGAATTCATTATCAAGGTTTTTATTACGTTATTCTGCTACTTTTTATATTTTTCCCTGCCCGACTTGTAAAGATCGTTACCCTCGCTGTCTATGACCACCGTCGCGGGAAAATTCCTAACGGTGAGCTTTCTCAGCGCCTCGGGTCCAAGCTCGGGGAAAGCTATTATTTCTTCGGCAATTATGCATTTCGAAAGCAATGCTCCCGCTCCGCCGGTTGCGCCGAAATATACGGCTCCGTACCTTGACATGGCGTCAGTCACACGGCTGCTTCGAAGTCCTTTGCCGATCATTCCGGTCAAGCCCAGTTTTATCAGTTCGGGAGCATAAGCATCCATCCGGCCGCTTGTCGTAGGTCCCGCAGAGCCTATGACACATCCGGGTCCTGCCGGGCATGGGCCGACATAATATATTATCTGGTCCCTTATATCGAATGGAAGCTGTTTGCCTGAATCCAGCAGTTCTATCAGTTTTTTGTGAGCCGCGTCCCTTGCGGCATAGATAACGCCGCTTATTTCAACCGAGTCGCCCGCTTTCAGCCGCAGAACGTCCTCTTTTGTGAAAGGGGTATTTATTTCGATGATACCGCTCAAAGCTTAAACCTCCCTGTATGTTATAGAACCGCTTCCGCGTGCCTGGTCACATGACAGCTCATGTTGAGCGCCACGGGCAAACCAGCTATATGGGTCGGGAACACTTCTATATTTACAGCCATTGCCGTAAGCCTGCCTCCAAGCCCTGCAGGTCCTATTCCCAGGCGGTTCACCTTTTCCAGCATTTCCTCCTCGAGCCTTCGGATGCTTTCTTTTGGGTTATGACTGTCGACGGGCCGCAGCAAAGCCTTCTTCGCCAGTAACGCAGCCTTTTCCATGGTTCCGCCTATCCCTACGCCCACAACTACCGGAGGGCAAGGATTCGGTCCTGCCTTTTCAACCATTTCCTCTATAAAAGCCCTGACTCCTTCGATCCCGTCGGACGGCTTCAACATCCTGACTCCGCTCATATTTTCACTGCCGAAGCCCTTTGGCGCGAGAGTGATTTTAAGGCTTTCGCCTTCCGTTATTTCGTAATGTATAACTGCGGGTGTATTGTCTCCCGTATTCTTTCGTTCGAGAGGATCCGACACCACCGATTTCCTTAAGAAACCTTTTTCATAGCCTCTGCGCACACCTTCGTTTATTGCCTCGGTAAGGCTGCCTCCGGTTATATGGACCTCCTGCCCTATTTCCGCAAAAATCACAGCCATGCCGGTATCCTGGCAAATGGCCATGCGTTCCCGGGCTGCGATCCTGGCGTTTTCAACGAGCTGTGAGAGTATCAGCCGCCCGGTTTCGGACTCCTCACGCCTGGCCCCTTCCTCCAGCGCGCACATTATATCGCCATTCAGGTCGTAATTTGCAGTCATGCAAAGCTGCTCTACGGTCTCGATTATTTTTGATATCGCGATTTCCTTCATTTCCGCCTCCTGGAGGTTAAATACTCCAATACCAGTACTCATGATATACGATAGTACGCTAAAAAGCAAGTTCACACAAAATTAACAACTGGCAATAAGACTTTTTTCAGAGGTGTTGGTATAATGATTATGGGGGCTGAAATCAAATGAAAAGAATCTTGGAAAAGAGGATTAACGTGAACACCAGAAATGTAAAAAGCGTTAAGAACATACTAGTCTGCGTGACGCAGCAAAAAACCTGCGAACGTCTTATAAACGCGGCACACGAGCTGGTTGATGAATACAGGGGCGACCTTTATGTTATAAATGTAGTAAAAAGCGAGCTTCATTTTCTTGATAGCGCAAGGGAGTCTGAGGCGCTGGAATATCTGTTCGGCATTTCAAAAAGCGTAGGGGCTAACCTTTCCGTACTAAAATCCGACGATATCCCGTCAACGATCGCACAATATGCCGAAGAGAATGAAATTGGATGTATCATTCTTGGAAAATCTCCTTCGGAAAACGGCGGAGATCTGTTTGTCAAAAAACTGAAAACGTTGTTGAAAAATGACATAGAGATAAGAATTTTGTCGTAAATAGTGAAACCTAGTCAAATTGGCATATTTTATGTAGTGCTAGAAGCCCAAATTATTCTGAAAGGCTTGACTTTAGGCCACTTTCATTATAAAATAATGTCGAATTCCAAATTTAGGAGGTTGTTTTAATGAATAAGACGGATTTAATCAATTCTATCGCCTCAAAATCGGGTCTCAATAAGAAGAACAGCGAAGCTGCTCTTAACGCTTTCATCGGTTCAGTCGAAGAAGCTCTCAAGGGCGGAGACAAAGTAGTCCTGGTTGGTTTCGGTACCTTCGAAGTTAGGAAGAGGGCTGCTAGGAAAGGCAGAAACCCGCAGACTAAGAAAGAAATCACCATCCCTGCTTCCAAAGCACCTGTATTCAAAGCTGGTAAGGTTTTAAAGGATACAGTCAACAAGAAGAAATAATTGATCCAAGTACATAAAAGAAGCTGCCATATGGCAGCTTCTTTTACTTTATATTTATATTCCGAATTTCGTCCCTAAGGCCTTCTCCGATAGGAATGCAATGATTTGAGTATTACTTGGTTTATTCCTGCCGATCGTAGTCATTAGAGCCCGTCCGGTATCATCGGCGTATTTCGACTTTTTATTGGCGCTGTCTATTGCGCAACGTATCGCCCTGTCGATATTTCTGCTCGTGGTATTGTACTTTTCCGCAATAACAGGATAAATACTCTTTGCCGCCGTTTTTACCGCCGCCGGCTGTTCTATGCTCATCATGACGGCTTCCCTGAGGTACCGGTAACCGGCTATATTCGGTGTTATACCCAGCCTTTTTATCAGGCTGGAAACTACCTGTTCAATGTTCTCTTCAAAGCCCCGAATAGAGCCCATGCCGGTTTTGCCGGCCGCCTGTCCTAACATGGCAGCCTTTTCAGTATACAACTCCCTTATTCTCGAAGCCAGTATCTCCACTTCGAAAGGCTTGATAATGTAGTAATCCGCCCCAAGCTCGAGCGCCTTCTGAACAAAAATGTCCTTTCCTATCGCAGTAAGCGCTATGACGATCGGCCTTCTGTCGGACTGCCTCAGCGACAGTCTTTCAAGTACGCCTATCCCGTCGAGATTGGGCATTATAACATCCAGAATAATAACGTCGGGTTCGGTTTCTTCAACCATTCTAAGAGTTTCGACACCGTCCCTTGCTATTCCCCTGACTGTCATGTCTCCGGATTGTTCCAGATACTCATGAAGCATGCGGCAAAACTCTACATTGTCGTCAGCGATCAATACAGATATCTTTTCCGACATAGGCTTTTGTTCCCCTCTACAGCTGCGAGTAAATCTCCCGGGATATTTCTTCCGGTTTTTTGTCTCCGCAGTCTATTATATTGTCAGCATAATTTATGTACAATGGATCGCGTTCTTCAAAAAGCTCTCTAAAGGTCTGCCCCTGTGATCTGACGAGTTTTCTTCCGGGAGCGAGCCGTTGTTCCAGCGTCACAAAGGTCTGCCTGAGATATACGACCTTCCCGGCATCCTTTAAATATCCCATCAATTCTTTGTCCCTTACAACTCCGCCGCCGGTGGCAACCACATTTTGCTTTATTCCATAGGAAGTTATGATTTTCCTTTGCAATTCCAGAAATTTTTCATAACCGTCCTGGGAAACGATATCCTTCAATTCCCGTCCATCCTGCTTTTTCACGAGGTCGTCAGTATCGACGAAATCCAGCCCCGTCAGCCCCGCAAGGATCGGGCCAACCGTGCTTTTACCGGCGCCAGGCATACCGATCAAAACTATGTTCATAGGTTTTCCCACTCCGGATCGATGACAGCTTTTATTCCGTTATAGCCTTCAGCCATAAGTATCGCGTCCAGCAGAGCTAACCTCATCATAGCTTCGCATACCGGGAATATCCTGGTTAGAATAGTCGGATCGCTTCTTGATGCAAATACGTGTCTGGTATTTTCTTTGCTTTTTATATCCGCCGTTTCCTGTTCCTTCAAAATAGTCGGAGTAGGCTTGACCGCAACTCTCACCCTGATCTCCTCGCCGTTCGAAATACCGCCGAGCAGTCCGCCCGCCCGGTTCGTGCGGAAGCGAACCTTTCCGGTAGCCTCGTCGATGTACGGCGTATCGTTTGACTGTGAGCCTGTCATCCTGGCATGTTCGAAGCCGTCTCCGAACTCGATCCCCTTCACTCCGCCTATGGACATCAACGCATGTGCAATAGTCGCGTTCAGTTTATCGAATACAGGTTCCCCGAGACCGGCCGGCACCCCCGATGCCACTACTTCCACCACGCCACCGCAGGAATCACCCGATGCTTTTACCTTTAGCAAATCGTTTATCATTTCCTGGGCCTTTTGCACATCGGGACAGTTTATTTCATTTTTTCTGTAATTGGCCCTCGCGGTTTCATATGTGACCGGCGACGCCTTTATCCCATGTGACTCCACCGTATATGCAATGACGTCGATATTCATTTTATCAAGTATGAGCTTTGCAACAGCGCCCCCCGCGACCCTTGCGACCGTTTCCCTCGCCGAGGCCCTTCCGGCGCCGGCCCAGTCATAGTAGCGGCCGTACTTTGCGTAGTATGTGAAGGAAGCCTGTCCAGGCCTTACAAGCTCCCTGTTCTGCCGGTGCTGTTGTATATGCGTATCGCCGATATCGCTGCTCGGAATTATCATACCGATGGGAGCGCCCGTAGAAAGGTCATTCTCCATTACGCCCGAGTAAATGAAAACCCGGTCTTTTTCCTTTCTCGGCGTGCTGAGTTTCGATAACCCGGGTCTGCGCTTGTCCAATTCGGCCTCTACTGTCTCCGCCGTTATTTTAACTCCCGGTGGGACGCCGTCAATGATGACCATCTGCCCGCCGTAAAGTTCTTCGGGTATACCGTCGCTTTTCCTGAAACCACCGGAATATGATTCTCCGCAGGTGGTTATACGAAACATTCTTCCGAATGTGTTTCCTAGCATTTTATCCTCCATGACCCGTAATGTCCGGGTGTTATTCCTGATTCTCCGGTTCCTGCCTTATTTTATCCGTATTCCTGTCGGAAATTTCCGCGATCAGCTCTACGTCTCCACCGCACTCCCTTATAATTTCCGGGAACTGCGGGAAGGTCACATTGACAGCCTCGGCTGTTTCAATTACCGTCTCTCCCTTTATGTTAAGGCCGGCTACAGCCAAAGCCATAACTATCCTGTGGTCGTCATGACCGCTGACCCTGCATCCCTTCAGCTTGCTATGCCTGATCACGAGTCCGTCCTCGAGTTCTTTTATATCCGCCCCCATTTTTTTGAGTTCGGTACACATTACGGAAATCCTGTCTGTTTCCTTCATCCTTGCCTGGGGAACATTGACGAGCCTTGTTTCTCCCTCTGCGAAGCAGCCCGCCACTGCCATTGCCGGCAGCGCGTCAGGCGTTGAATTGAGATCTATTTCTATTCCCTTAAGCTTGCTGCCCTTTATTAATATTCCTTCTTCCGTATGCCTGATGTCGGCCCCCATATCCTGTAGGTAGTCAAGCACTTTCTTATCGCCCTGGGGATCGGTCATATCAAGGTTTTTAAGCAGAAATTCCCCTCCCGATACCGCCGCTAGGACCATGAAAAAGGTAGCCGACGAAAAGTCACCTGGAATCTGCATATTGAAGGGTTCATATTTTTGCCCGCCCCTTATAAGTATCTTTCTGAAATTGTCGTTCTCGTACCGGATGCCTTGATTGTTCAGCCACCACAGCGTCATTTCGGCATAGGGCACCTCGTTGAGCCTGGTTATGGTGATTTCGGTATCCTGCCCGATAACAGGCGCATTTATCAAAACCGAGGACAGGTATTGGGACGTTACGGCGTCCAATTCCGCTTTTCCACCCTTGAGCCTGCCTTTTACAACAACAGGAGCCATGTCGTTTCCACGTGTAGAAAACACCTCTGCGCCGAGCTGATTCATCGCATTTATCAGCGAGCCCAGAGGCCTTCTCCTTATTTGATAGTCTCCGGTGAAAACGGTGCAGCCGTCGGTCAGACCGGCAGTCATCATTGCAAACCGCAGGGTTGTACCGGAGTTGCCCACATCCACTATATTTTCGGGTATTGACGGAACACCGTCAAAGCCTTCAACTACATAACAGCCTTCTGCATTTTCGAATTTGGCGCCAAACGCGCGGCATACGGATACTGCGGAATATGCGTCCTTGGATACCAACGGGTCTTTTATTACAGAACGGCCTCCTGCGAGGCTTGCAATGAACAGCGCCCTGATGGTATGAGATTTAGAACCCGGTATGGCGACGCTACCGCGTGTTTTAGATTTTCTGACCTTCAAAAGCATACGAACTATCCTTCCTGCCATTCTTCAAAATACTACCATAGTTCAATATAATAATATTAATATATGGCATTATATTCGTCAAACCTTTTGTGCCACCCTACTCCGTACGATATCTATATATTTCACTCCGCAGGCTCATCGGCGACGTGCCTTGACGGCTGGCCGATGACTCCGTCATCTGTTCGCCCATGCATCCGGGGCTGGTCGATGACTCCGTCATCTGCTCGCCCATGCAACCGGGGCGGTGGCCCGAAGAACTGGTAATAGTTGCACATTATGCGTCCGTTGTAAAGCTTGCGTTTCTTGTCCGCCCTTCTTCCGACAAGCTGCTCGAACCGCTGGTGGGAGGTGATAACGTAAAAGGACCAGGTGTCGAAACGTTTGAAAACCGTTCCGAGTTCCCTGTACAAACGCTCTACCTCGGGCATTTCCCCAAGTCTTTCTCCATACGGCGGATTACAGATAATGAACCCGTATTGGTATCTCGAACTGATTTCGGAAGCCGGAAGCCGCTGCAAATGTATGTCTTCAGCTACTCCGGCCTGTGCCGCATGGTAACGCGCAAGGCTTATGACCTCGTCGTCTATGTCCGAACCGTGTATCCTCAATTCAGTCGACTTGTTTATCTTATCGGCAGCTTCCTCCCTGGCTTTGGTCCATAATCCGGCGGGAGTCTGGCTCCAGCCTTCGGCGGTGAAGCTGCGCTTTGCTCCGGGCGCCATATTGCGCGCTATCAGGGCAGCTTCGACAGGTATGGTTCCTGAGCCGCAGAACGGATCTATCAGCGCCCGGTCCGGCTTCCATCTGCTGATCATGAGCATGGCCGCGGCGAGAGTCTCCTTGAGAGGCGCGCCTGTCACCAGCTTCCTGTAGCCTCGTTTGTGAAGCCCGGGGCCGGTTGTGTCTATCGTTAGCGTTGCGGTATCCTTAAGCAGGCTTACTTCTATTTTATAAAGCGGTCCGGTTTCCTCAAACCACTGTTTTTTGTATCTTTGCTTCAGCTTTTCCACGATCGCCTTTTTGACAATAGCCTGGCAATCCGGCACACTCGTTAGCTTCGAATCCACCGATTTGCCTTCGACTGGAAATTCCGCATTTTCCGGCAGCCATTCGTCCCAGGGCAGCGCCTTCGTTCCCTCGAAAAGCTCGTCAAAGGTAAGCGCCTTGAATTCTCCCATTTTAAGCAATACACGGTCTGCGCAGCGGAGCCAGATATTAGACCTGCATATGGCCTCCTCGTCGCCCGCGAAAGTTACTCTGCCGTTTTCGATCTGCTGATCGCCGTAACCCAGCCAATTCAATTCTCTTCCTACCACCGCTTCTATCCCGAAAGCTGAAGTGGCTATCAAATGAAGCTTTGACATTTGCTCCTCCCATTATTTCCTTTTATATAGCAATAAACTCCTATATAGTATATCATTATATAAGGTTTCAAATATATCTGATTTCAATCTGTTATTATACGATATCGGTTTCGGGCAGACACTTCGGTTGCCGCGCACGTATCAAAATAGTATAATAAGCAGGAAAAAATAATCGGGAGGACTTTATGGACGAATCAAATCTTGGGTTTTTCAGTCGTTTGTACTATAGTATAACAAGCTTCGGCAAGTACAGATATTTTCTGCGGCAGAGCACAAGCAAAGCAGTCGTATATCTGCTTCTCATAACCATGGTTATCGCTGCCATAATTTCAGTACAAGCCGGAATAGCGAGCAGCAAAATCATCGATGATGTAATAACCGGGATATCCGGTAAAATTCCCGATTTTCAGCTTGCAGACGGCAAACTCGAAGTAAGCGGCAAAATGCCGATCATAATAGAGGACGGTACGACTCCCATCATTATCGATACCTCGCCGAGCGCGGACGAAAGGATACTCAACGGTTATGATACCGCAATACTAATCACGAGCGATAAAATAATTTCAAAGAGCTATGTCAACAGAAGTGAAACGGATTTCAGCCAATTCCAGGGTATGGTCATAAACCGTCAGATGGTTCAGCAATCCTTACCTATGATTAAGCCGTTCGTCAACATAGCAATCGTTTTCGTGGGAATATTCATCGTCTGCGGTAAATTCATCACTGCGCTGATAGTAAGCCTTTTCGGCATGATCATAAATTCGGCGAGAAATACGAGGCTCACCTACCGCAGCATATTCAAGATAAGCGTTTATTCCATGACGCTGCCTCTTATCCTGGGCACCATACTGGATCTTGCATTGCCGGTTTTCCCCTATAAATGGCTGCTATTTTACGTTATTGCGATCGTTTATGTATTCGGAGCGATCAATTCTATTAAAAGGGAAATCGACAGCACCGATTTCAACAACATGACAGACCCCGGCAATACGGATGGAATGGGCTGACAGTCCTCAGGCCTTGCCGTTTCATCGCAGCCGCTTTATCTTTAATAAATCCTGTTTGAAAACCACAGACGCTCGGCGCGACTGTGGTTTTTGATTGTATTAAACGATATTTTTGGCAAATCATATTAACATGTATAAGCTAATGTACAAAGAAAATATCGGAGGATTGATATGGATACACATGATAAAGCAGGACTCACCGATGTGCCGGTCTCGCTGTGGATAGCATCTACACAGGCTACCGATTATCCAAAGGTCGAGGATGACCTGGACGTGGACGTCGCCATCATTGGAGGCGGAATTACAGGAATTACCACGGCATACTTGCTTAAGAAAGCGGGGGTAAGAGTAGCTGTAATCGACTCGAATAAAATTGTCAAAGGCGGATCGGGACATACGACTGCCAAAATAACTTCCCAGCATTCGCTCAAATATTACAAGCTGGTCAACGCCGTCGGCGAAGAAAAAGCGCGCCAGTACGCGGACGCCAATCAGGAGGCCATCGGCCTCGTAGAGAAAATCATCAAGGAAAACAACATAGACTGCGACTATAGAAGAGCGCCAGCCTACGTATTTACAGAAGACGAGAAATATGTACAGAAAATAGAAGACGAAATTAAAACGGCTTCAAAGCTTGGGCTGCCGGCAGAATTTACCGAAGAGCATGAGCTCCCTTTCAAGGTAAAATGCCTTGAAAGGTTTTCCGACCAGGCCTGCTTCCATCCCCGTAAATACCTGCTTGCGCTTGCGTCGATCATCGAAGGCGAGGATTGCCGCATTTATGAAAACACCCGCGTCGTAGACATAGAAGAGGGCAAGGACATCCATACGGCAATTACGGACAGCGGTAAAAAGATTCGTGCCAAAAGTATAGTACAGGCAACCCGTTATCCCTTTTACGATAAACCGGGGCTGTATTTCGCCAGGGTATACCCTGAACGCACCTACCTGCTGGGCGTACGTATTACCGACAAGCTTCCGGAGGGCATGTACATCAACGCCGAGGACCCCTCCCGCACGCTGCGTGCCCATTATTGCAAGGAAGGCGACCTGCTGCTGATTGGCGGCGAGAGGCACAAAACCGGGCATGGAGGAGATACGAAGCAGTTTTACAATATATGCGGCGATTTCGCGCAGGCGAACTATAATGTAACCGATATACCCTACAGGTGGTCTGCGCAGGACTACACGTCGATGGATGAAATACCGATGGTCGGACATATGACGTCGGGGAAAAACAGGATATATGTCGCCACAGGCTTTCAAAAATGGGGCATGAGCAACGGCACTGCCGCGGCAATGATCATATCGGATCTGATACTGAAGGGCGAAAGCCCGTGGGAGGACGTTTTCAGCCCGTCAAGGTTCACTCCGGCCGCATCTGCGAAAAACTTCATTGCAGAAAACACCGACGTCGCCAAGAATTATATCCAGGGCAAGCTGAACATCCCTGAAGGTACAAAAGACATAGAGAAGGGCGAGGCGTTTATTACAGAGGCTGGCGGCTACAAGGTCGGCATGTACAGAGATTTGGACGGCGAGCTGCATTTCGTAAGCAGCACCTGCACCCATATCGGCTGCGAACTGAAGTGGAATTCCGCAGAGCTGTCCTGGGACTGCCCGTGCCACGGTTCGAGATTCACTTATAAGGGCGATATCATAGAGGGACCCGCACTCGAATGCATCAAGCCCACCGAGGCCCAAGGCGATGTCGGGAAAAGCGGCACGGATTTCATAGTGTAGACTAATCGTCAATACGGCAGGTTAGTGTATCAATTCATTGCGTGCTCAGTTTCTAATACTTTGATTTGTTCGAACATAGGCGCGGGACATTCAGCATCCATGCTTCACGTCCGGCGCCGCCCACATCCGTGTGGGCGGTTGTGGTACCTGTTGCCATGTTCGAACCGCGTCAAAGTATAAGAAACTGCAGCTACTCATTTTATGATACATACACCTGCCGTATTGACTCAAGCATTAATTATTCGTAACCCTGGTTACCGAAAAGTATTCGGCTATGTATTACAATAAGCTTAAATCGAGACAGAGTGATAGTAATTAAGCTTTATAAGCAATTTAAGGAGGAGTTAAAATGCAGAGGAAAATAATAACCATAGATGAAGAAAAATGCACAGGGTGCGGGCTTTGCATAAACGCTTGCCATGAGGGCGCCCTAAAGCTGGTGGACGGAAAGGCGAAGCTGATATCGGACAGCTATTGTGACGGTCTCGGGAATTGCCTGCCGGAGTGCCCCACGGGAGCAATAACGATTGAAGACCGCGAGGCGGCCGCGTATGACGAAGAGGCTGTCAAAGCACATCTGGAGGGAACTACGGCTAAAGCAGGAGCAGTAGCCGAAGCCGCACCGGTAAAGCCGGCAGCTGAAGCAGGCAGCCAGGCTGTTCCGATGCATTCCGGATGTCCGGGCTCGCGCGCGCGCGTTATCGGCAGAAGCATAACCGAGAGCCCAAGGAACGAATTAAATATAAGCGCAAACGCCGGCGGCACAAATACAAGGGCCGAATCCCAGCTTGGCCAATGGCCTTGCCAGATCAAGCTCGTACCGGTGGGAGCGCCTTATTTTGAAAATGCGCATTTGCTGATTGCCGCCGATTGTACCGCATATGCCTACGCAAATATACACCAGGATTTTATGAGAAACAGGATAACACTGATCGGCTGCCCCAAACTGGATGAAATCGATTACTCCGAAAAACTGGCCGCGATAATTGCCGGCCACAATATCAAAAGCGTGACCGTCCTCCGCATGGAGGTGCCGTGCTGCGGCGGTATTGCCAATGCGGTTAGAAATGCGCTCATCAGCAGCGGCAAAATGATACCCTGGAATATAGTAACCATTGGGACGGATGGCAACATACTCGACGCCTAAAGCGTCTTTTCCATCCCGACGTGTTCGATACCCGCTTCCATAAAAGTCTCTCCGACCTTTTCAAAGCCGAGTTGAGTGTAAAAATCCACAGCGGATAGTTGGGCGTTTATATGGAGCTTTTGCACTCCTCTTTCGGCTGCAAGGGTCATAAGCAGCCTGCAGATACCGTTTCCGATCCCGGTCCTGCGCATGGCCTTTTTCACCGCTACCCTTCCGAGCTTTGCGTCCTTTCCTTCCAGAAGAAGTCTGCCGCAGCCTGCCGGTTCTCCGTCAACCAACGCCAGGACATGTATTGCATCCTTATCCAAATCATCCATTTCAAGCTTTTCGGGCACGCCCTGTTCTCTGATGAACACCTCTCGCCTGATATCGTAAGCAAGCTCCAATTCCCTGTCGTTTTTCACTTTTATTATTTCAATCATTTACATACTCCTTTGACCCATCAATCCGGTACCGGCTAAATACCGATCGCTTTCGCAAGGTTATTATACCTGAATACGCAGACTAAAAATAGTACTAATTCCCTATTTTCAAAGTGACCTTGGCACCTTTCTTTTAATAAAATATGTCCCTAGAATTATTATTAAGGGGGTGTCCCATATGTATTTGAATTATAAAAGCAGGAAAGGCAGCACCGCAGTCATAACAATAATAATGATGTCCACAATCTTGAGCTTCTGCGCTCTTGTTGTGGATATCGGCAGGGCAAGCCTCGAAAAGAACAAGATGCAAAACGCCGTGGATTCCGCGACGCTCGCCGCCGCGCAGGACCTGCCCGACACAGCCGCCGCCGACGTTACAGCCAGAAATTATATGGAACAGAACGGCTTCGGGAGCGCCGATATAAACGTACAATTTACAGGCAGTAACAGGCAGATTACAGTGGTAGCTGTTCAAAATATGAATTATACGTTTGCCCGGGTACTTGGTATAAACAGCGTAGCTATCAAAGCTGACGCCACAGCGGAGAAAGGCGGTAGATATATTAAGGGAGCCTTTGACTATGCCGTTTTCTCGGGCAGCAGGAACGACGAGCTCTGCATAAATTCCAACGGACAGGCTACTCACATCGTAGGCAGCGTGCATTCCAACAACGGTTTCCGGTACAACGGCAACCACGATTCTCTTCAGATCAGCGGGGCTTTGGATACCGTCGGAAGGATAACGCTTAACGGTGACAGGGTGACTATCGGGGAAAAGCTGCCAAACAGCGATTTTATAGAAATGCCCGATTTCTCTGCAGAAATAAGGCAGCTGGCGCAAAGCGCCGGGACCTACTACAGCACGAGTCAAAATTTCAACAGCGACATATTCCTCGATTCGGCTATTTACGTAAACGGCCACATCAATTTCAACTGTGATAAGTTCTCCGGCATAGGAACTATCATGGCTACAAGCAATATCATATTCAACAATTCCGTAGTCTACGATGCGTCCGAGGAATCCTCCATCTGCATATACTCGCAATACGGCGATATCACAATCAACAATACCAGCGCCGTCGTAAACGGCACATTTTATGCGCCCAACGGCACAGTCATATTCAATAACGGCGCGCATACGGTAAACGGCAGGATAGTAGCCAAAAGGCTTATTTTCAACGGCGGTTTGGACGTGTACAGTTCAGACTCGGATACACTTTTCACGACAACCTTCGATGAAAGCGTACGGCTGGTCAGATAAGCCGGAGCAGGCCGGGCAATGGGACAGGGCGACAGCCCGTCCCCGCTAGACCTTGGCCAAAGCTACCAGCAGAAACGAATCGGCCGGTTCGTACGCCTCTTCGTTGAACCCGCCGAAAAAGCTTATAGTCCGGAATCCCGCTCCTTCCAATATTTCGCGCAGGTCCCGGGCTCTCAGCGGAAATAGCTCCACCCTGTTTTCCAGCCTTGTTGTCCGGTCATTTTCCTCAACCGTAAGGATCGTGTCGAAATGGATCAGCCGCGAGCTTTCGTCGAGGCTGTAATTTCTCTTGAATTCAAGCTTCCTTTCAGCATTTGAGATAGTTGGAAGACTTGTGATCCCTTTTTCAAGGACACGGTCAAAATTAATTATCTGCAATAAAAGATTTCCATCTGCGTTCAACAGGCCTTTCATCTGCATCACAGCTTTACTTATCTGGTCGGCGCTGCCAAGGTGAACGATGGAATTGCCTATGCAAAACACGCTGTCGAACTTGATGCTAATATTTCGATCAAGCTCCAGCATGTCGGACATGAAAACATTCACCGGCGTATTCATATCGGCGGCCTTCTTCCCGGCCAGTTCAACCATTTTGCGGTCGGCGTCGCATGCCCATACCTCGTACCCGTCCTGCGCCAGCCTGACGGAATACGTACCCGAACCGCAGGCTATGTCCAGCAATCTTTTGGGCGGCCTCCCCGCGGCACGTCTGATAAACTCCAGTTGCTCCTCCCCTGCCGGGAAAATCTCGTCATAATACGGCGCGATCCGTTCATAAAAGCCCATGATCATGCCTCCTTCCAGTGTTATTTTACCCACAGATCGCCTTTATAACACAATAGTCGGCAGTCTCGATAGAATGAAAGGTAACTTGCATATATCACGAAGGTATCATACAAGTATCGCGTATCCGGTCAATGCCCTGTCCCAGTTGTCCGGATCACTTCAGGTCGGCGGTGCAATTAGGACATTTTATGGCTTCCAGGTGGATCGACGTTTTGCAGTAAGGGCATTCCTTTGTTGTGACGGGCGCGGGTTCGGGTTTCTTTTTGAACCTGTTTATCTGTTTTATGAATATGAATATGACCAACGCGATGATGAGAAAATCGATTATATTAGTAATAAATAAGCCATAATTAAGAGTCGGAGCAGAGTGTTCCTTGGCAAGCGCTAATGTATCCCATTTTTCCTTTCCGTCCAGTTGAATGAAAAGATCTTCAAAACTTATCGGACCAGTGACCAGTGTAATTATGGGCATTACCAGATCATTTACGACAGAAGTCACGATCTTGCCGAAAGCGCCGCCTATAATGACACCTATAGCCAGATCCATGACATTGCCTTTTACGGCAAATTCCTTGAATTCCTTGAAGAAAGACGACATAATTTTAACCCCCTTTATATACGATTTTATTTTACCATATTTCCGCAGCGACGGAACAGGGAGCATCACGGCAGCCACTGGCATTGTCACGCCAGCTTCTGGCAGCCTGCGCAGTAATAAATACTTCCGCCCATGTAGTTTTCCTTTTTGATTACCGTCCCGCATACGGGACAGGGTTTGCCCGCTGTATTTTTGCTGAGATAGGTAACATATCCCCCGGAACACCCGAACAGATCCTTCTCCGTGTCCCTGCCTCCTTTAAAGGTCATTTCGGCAAGTGTCTCCCTTATTGATGAGAAGAGTCTTTCCTTATCGGATGCTGTCAATGAGCTTACCTTCGACTTCGGATGAAGCCCGGCTTTAAACAGTATATCCTGCAAAACACCGTTGCCAAGGCCGGGTATCCTCTGTTCGGTTGCAAGGAACGCCTTTAGACTCAGCTTTTGGACTTCCCCTGCAGATATGAGGTCCGAGAAATATTTACCGTCAAAAGCGTCCGTAAGCGGCGAGGGTTTTTCCCCGGCTATCCTGTAATACTGATAATCCAATTCACCGGTGTGGGCGCACATAAGTCCGCCGTACATCTGTACAACCCCGGACAATGCCGTGGAATCCTCGAATTCGATCAAAAGCTGATGTTTCGACGGACGCGCGTCCTGCTCCTGGTGATAACGGGGTGCGACGCCCTCTCCAAAAAGTATAGTGACATCTTCCGCAAATATCTCGACCATCGATCCCACGCCGTTGGCATGCGTGATTCTTTTGCCTGACAGGAGTTCGTGGTATTTTTGTGGATCCCCGTAATACCAGGCGAACTTGTGAGGCGAACTCGCCGCCGTTACATTGGATATCCTTTTACCCGCAACCAAGGTGTTGAGCTGTTCTGCCAATGTCAATGCCTCAGGGATCTCGATCATTCAAATCACTCCTTGTACCATGATATAAGAGTATATAGTAAATAATCTGACACCTTTATGTCATATTGGCGTTATTCGTAATTTTTCAGCGCAGCCTTGAGCCTTTCTCCGATTATCTCCCGCAGTTCGGCAGGCTCCAGAACCTCCACGGAGCTTCCGAAAGACAGTATGTAAGAGACGACCCACTCGTCGGCCGGCATTGAAAAAACCACATCGCAGGTCCCATCGATATTTCTGGAGATAATATCCTCTCCGTAGTCGTCATAGACCCGGTACAGTACTTCAGGCCTGAAGCGAAGCCTTATATCCATTTCAGGCATTACAGAGCCGGTGTCCTGACCGGCAGGCTTGTTCACTGCAAAACGCCTTTCAAATTTATTATCGGTTAGAGTAAGGTTCTTAATCCTCGATATCCTAAAGGTCCTGAATTCGTTTTTCATTAGGCAATAGCCCGATAAATACCAGGCATGTCCCTTGTAAACCAGTTGCATGGGTTCGACGGAGCGGCTGCTTCTTCCCCCTTGCGAGTTGATATATTCGAATGAGATCACATTACAATTCAGTATCGCGACTTTGATATTCAGGAATTTGTTGTCCTCATTCGGACCGCTGCCCCATGGTGAAAATTCTATATGGACCCAGTCCGACCGTGTATCGTGCTTAAACACGGCTCCGATTTTCTCGAGCATCGTATCGAGCTGCGGCAGTCTTGTTGACTGCATCGTTTTGAGCGCAAAAACAAGGCTGTCTATTTCCTGATCGTTTATTATAGCTTTATTGAGGGCGTAATTCTCAAGCAGGCGGATGCCGCCGTTGTTGCCCTTGCTCGTATATACAGGCACTCCGGCGGTGGAAAGCACGTCGACATCCCTGTAGATTGTGCGGGTGGATACCTGAAAGCGTTCCGCAAGCTCGCCGGCGGTTATCGAGCCCCTGTTCAGCAGGAGTATGGTTATTTCAAGCAGCCTGTTTATCTTCATACCGCAAAAGCCCTTTCTTCGCCAGGCCAGGCTGAAGCTGGCCGGATCAACCCTGAAACCGAATGGATATGCATACCATTCACCTATAGAATAACAAATTATCATGTTCAATCCAATAGCCAAACGCAGAAACCCCGAAACACAGGGACGGTTCTCCGAACCGTCCCTTGCGTTTCGCCTGCGTTTCGCCTGCATATCACTATTTCAGCTTTGCGTACTTCAATTTTCCGGCCTGTATTATATCGCCCGTCCTCATTGCGGGAACGGAAATATCTGCCGCCTTTTCCCCGTTGATCCTTACGGCGCCTTGGGCGACCAACCTGCGCGCCTCGCTCTTGCTTGCCGCAAAGCAAAGCTGTACCAGCAGACTCACGATGTCAGTCTTTCCATCAACTATAAGCGAACTATCCAGTGTAAATTCCATAATGTCGTTAGGCAATTCATGTTTCTGGAACAACGCCTTGAAGCGTTCTTCCGCAAACCCGGCCTTCTCCCCGCCGTGATACAGCGCTGTAATTTCGCGTGACAGCCTCATCTTCAGGTCACGCGGATTAACGGAACCCGAGCCCAGTTGTCTTTCCATTTCATCCATCTCATCGGGATGTACGTCCGTAGCGAGCCTGAAGTACCTTATTATCAATCCGTCGGGGATGGACATGAGTTTGCCGTACATGCTATCCGGGTCTTCATTGATTCCGACATAGTTGCCAAGGCTTTTACTCATCTTCTCGACACCGTCGAGACCCTCGAGTATCGGCATGAACAAGGCTACCTGGCTTTCCTGGCCGTAATCCTTCTGCAGCTTGCGCCCCATCAGTATGTTGAACCGCTGCTCCGTCCCCCCCAGCTCGACGTCGGCATGAAGCTCTACCGAATCGTAGCCCTGCATCAGCGGGTAGAAAAACTCATGTATGCCTATGCTCTCATTAGCTTCGAATCTTTTTCTGAATTCCTCTCGCTCCAGCATCCTTGCAACCGTGCTTTTTGCGGCCAGCCTCACCACATCCTCGAAACCGAGCCTGGAAAGCCACTCGCTGTTGAACCGCAGCTCGGTCTTATCCCTCAGGAGTATTTTGAATATCTGCTCTTCATAAGTTTTGGCGTTTTCGGCAACCTCGTTTCGGGACAGTTGTTTCCTTGTTTTTGATTTACCTGTTGGGTCGCCTATCATGCCTGTGAAATCGCCTATGATTATGACAGCCCTGTGCCCGAGGTCCTGAAATTGGCGGATCTTTCTCAGTACGACCGTATGCCCCAGATGGATATCCGGTGCGCTGGGGTCAAGGCCGAGCTTGACTACAAGAGGTCTCCCCGTCTCCTGCGCTCTCCTTAGCTTCGCCTCGAGCTCCCCGCGGTCGATAATCTCTTCCGCTCCCTTTGCTATGATCTTCAATTGCTCTTCTACCTGAACCATTAACACCACTCCTTTCTAATGCTATTGATTAATTTCCATACACGGACACGATTGATATTCGGCGAGCCAACCGTAACATCGTCCATGACAGCCGGACAAAATAAAAAACTCCCGCCCTCTGCCATGCAGAGGACGAGAGCTACGCTCCGTGTTACCACCTCAATTTATCGACGCTTTACAGCATAAACCTTATTGCGAACGGATACATTCAAAATTTCCGAATGTACGTTATCCGCTAGCACATTAACGGGTGCAGGCTCCCGGAGACGCTTTTCAAGCGTTTCTGTTCACGGGATGTATTCGAAATGGTTCTCCCTGCCCCTCTCACCCTCCGGTAGCTCTCTGTAGGGATCGTACATTTTTACTTCTTCCCGGTCATTACATTTGCCAATATCAATGAATCATGTTTCAGTTATTATATCCGCTTTTTAGCAAAAAAGTCAATATGGAAAAACATCGCAGCGAACGTCAGGAAATCAATCCTTGAACTTTATACAAAACGCGGTCTTCATGCCGCGTTCAAAGCCGACCTTTTCGTAAAAGGACAGCGTTCCTTCATCCTTTCTGCCCGTCATCAGCATGACCTTGTAACAGCCGTTCTCACGCGCTGTAGTAATTGCCTTTTCAAGGACTGCCCTGCCATAACCCCTTTTTCTGTAGCCGCTGTGAGTTACGACATTTTCTATGAGCGCGTACGGTCTTCCTCCCCTTGTCAGATTGTTTACAATGACAAGCGTACAGGAGGCAACAAGGAGACCATCCTTTTCAATTACAAAAAGGAATTGCCCCGGGTCCTGGAGTATTTCCTTCCAAAGCTTCTGCGTTTCCTTTTTTCCCGATATGTCCGGATCGTCGGGATTCAGATGTCTGTATAGCTCCAGAAGCTTTCCCATTTCATCGGCACGGACTATCCTTACGTTTACGTTCGGTTTCGGATCTGAACTTACACCGGTATTATCTTTCATAAAACACCTCCGGGTCCACAATAAATCCCGATAATATCCTATTCCCCTATTATCTTGACAAGCACATGTTTTCTGCGCTTTCCGTCATATTCCCCGTAAAATATCTGCTCCCACGTCCCGAAATCCAGCTTGCCTCCCGTTATCGCCGCAACTACTTCCCGGCCCATGATCTGGCGCTTCAGGTGCGCATCCGCATTGTCCTCGAAGCCGTTGTGGTTATATTGAGAGTGTGGTTTTTCGGGCGCCAGCTTCTCCAGCCAGATCTCAAAATCCTTGTGCAGGCCTGCCTCGTCATCGTTCACAAATACGCTGGCCGTTATATTCATTGCATTGACAAGGACCAGACCTTCCAGGACGCCGCTTTCGTCTATGCATTTCTGAACCTGGGGCGTTATGTTGATATAAGCTCTCCGGGTCGGGATATCAAAAAATAATTCCTTCCGGTACGATTTCACTTATACACCTCGTTCAAATTCTTCACGCAGCACTTCTTCAGTTGTTTTCAGCCTGGCAAAGCGGCCGTTCCAGATTGTATTATGATGGCGGATTATCTGACCGGCTTTCAATTCCTCACTGTCATAAGTAGTATGGGCGTCCGAAACAAGTATATTCCTGTAGCCCATACTGAAGGCTCTCCTGACTGACGTGTCGATACAGTACTCGGTCTGCATGCCTGCAATTATCAGATCGGTAATGCCTTTTCCCTTGAGTGCCGATTCCAGATCCGTTTTCATGAAAGAATCACAGTAGCTTTTTTCCACGACATCCTCGTTTGCCAAAGGCTTGATCCCCGGATGAATTTCCCATGTCGGTCTGCCTCTTTCGAACTCATCGTCACCCGGAATCGTGTGCTGTACAAAGATTACAGGCATTCCCGCCGACCTGGCTTTTCCAAGCATGGCCGCGATGTTGTTCAAAACCTCTTCGTCCCTGTAAACTCGAGTTTCACCTGTAAACATCGCCATCTGAACATCGATTATCAAAAGCGCCTTATTACCCATTCCGACCATCCCTCCAATATTTTTCAGCTTTACGGCATAATACTTCTAAAATGCAGCATGACCAACAAACAATCCGCAGCCGGGCCAGCCCAAGCCAGGAGATTTGGAAAGGGTCCTACTTCATCGAATACTCGTGCAGCAGCTTCTCCTTCAGGTCCCAAAGCTTTTGCGACAAATCGACATAGTAATTGTGCGGGTTTTCGAACCGCTTTACCTCGTCCCAGAGCGTGTCGACCTGCTCGCTGCAGTATTTCTTTATATCATTCAGCGCCGGGCTTCGGTACACGCAGCTTCCGCCGGAAAACAGCTGCACCATAAGCCTTTTTGCGGTAAAGCTCGAAACAAGCTTTCGTTTCCACGTAAATTCCGGATCGAACAATTCGTACGGTACGGATTCATCGATGACCTCGTCATGCAGCGTTATGACATCGGCGATAGCCTTTCCGGTGTCTTTGTCGAACAGCCTCCAGAGCAGCTTGTAGCCCGGGTTCGTGATCTTCCCCACGTTTTCGCTCAGCTTGATCTTCGGGATGATACGGCCATTCTCCTCTATCGCGCTCAGCTTGAAAACGTATAACATGTAAATAACTCGTAAAGAAAACCTGCCACCCCTATTGGCTATTATAATACCGTCTAAATAAAAAATGAAGATAACTATAAAATGTAGATATCTCAATAAAATGCTATTCCGTTTTTCTTTCCTGAACACCTTTTCTATTTGAAATTGATACTATCAAGCAAATTTAATTCTTCGGCAATATCTCTTGTAAGTTTAGAAAGAGTTCTCTTGCCGAAATCTTTTTTATTAATATAATTACTCACAAGCATATTTATAACTTCTTCTTTACTTGAAAATAGATATTTCCCATGTGAATCTTTTAGTTTTTGCAATTCTTCAATTCTTGAAGGATTATAAATAATCGACTTTTTTATTATTTCTGCAATATAGTCTTTATGAAATCCGTATAGTTCCTTAAGTTTAAACGCTTCAATATTATTTTTAATTTTAGTAGATAATGCTATATCACGACAATTATCAATAATATCTAATGAAAATTTATTGGAGTTTCCATATAGGAATTTTAGGTCATAGTCTCCTTTATAATCTTTTATGGGTTTAATTGTGAATTTATACTCATCTTCGAACCCATTTATATAAGGATTTATATTTGTGGAAAAGGTAAACTCCTTGTCCCATTTGAGGCTGGCATTGCAAACAGAACAACTAGGAACTAAATTATAGAATGAAACCGATAAGTAAGGATACTTTGTTCTAGAAAGAAAATGGTCTAGTTGGGCTCTTGCTTTACCATCTTTAGAATAATAAGTATGTATATAATTCCTGTTACAGTAAGGACAAACAGTTAATCCCAACTCTAATAAAAATGGGTATGGTCCCCATAAAATATTGTCAATATCTTTTAATTTAAAGTAATAGTAATTTTCGAATATACTTTCATCTTTTTCATAAATTTTTATTTTAGTACTCTGCAGAGTATTTATAAGGTCTTCTGAATTACATTTTTTAGCCTCAAGAATTAGCACTTGATTTATCATTTCTTGAACTATATCATCTATCCTAAATAGATGCCTTACACTAGTATAATCAAAATTCGATTTAATATCTCCAGGTGCTTTATTCTTATATTTATTCCTATAATAAAATCTGTCGCTAATAATTGTAAGACTATTCTTCTCTATATCTCTCAATAAATCGTTTAGTTCATCGATTGTTTTTTTATAGATATTATAATTACTAAAATCATCGTACATCTTGCTAAACTTAATATCTGTTGAACACTTAATACTTGGGTAATTGGTTTCTACATCATTAATAATTGCCTCTAATTCATCTGGTTCTCCAATTATTAACTGCTTTAACCGTCTTTCATTTAGGAGATATTTATTAACAAATCCATTTACTTCAGCGTTATGAGTCGTTTTATTATAATTCTTAATTATATGATTCTTAATGAACTTAAAATGATGTGATTTTATAGTGTTTAACTTAGATTCACCAAGATTAATTTTTATCATAATTCTCACCTATATTTCTTTGTTTCTCTAATAATAAAATCTGCTCCTGCAGATTTTTAATTTTCTCTTCAATAGTATAAGAATTGTTTAATCTTTCGTTATATAATTGTAGCAGTTTTCTTTTTAGTATAGGCTCTCCTATAACTTGTATTACCTTGTATATATCTGTAAGTTCATCGATACCTATTTTAATATTATTACTTTGTAATCTATCTATAATACTAATTATTTTTTTCCTAGAAAACTCACCCATGGTGTATTCGAGGAAAAATGAATCAGACAATAATGAATGAATATTATTAGCAAAAGTCTGTCCATCTTCATTTGACCTATATATAATAAGTCTCTTTGACCTTTCTTTTAGATATTTTAAAAATATGACATTCTCTGAAGGAATATCTGAGAGTATAAACGGCGAATGAGTTGTAATTATTACTTTAACATTTTTCTCTGGCAATAAATCATTAATGATAATTACTAATGAATCAATAAACCTTCTACTCCATTCAGGGTGAAAGGTTACATCTGGTTCGTCTAATAAAAAAACAATATTATTCTTTATCTTAGTATTATACTTATTAGTAGATACAAGTTGAAATAATCTTGAGTAGAATACTAATAAATTTTTTTCACCTGTACTTAATTGACTATAATCAAATGTAATATATCTTTTTAGTAAATTTGAATTATAGTATGCATCTATTATTCTTGATACATTATCAACATCAACGTATAAAGGTAAGTTAATTTCATTATGTTTAATAGGTCTTCCAAACTTTATGATAAAATTGACAAATTCAATAATATAATTTACTTCTATACTTTTAAGTTCAAAATATTCGTCTTTAATCTCCTCATGTTTTGATAGTAAACTCGTCAGTTTTTTTAATTTTGCTATCAGATTATCTATATTAGAAGACTCTAGTATCTGTAGCAAATAATTTTTTATCTCTTGAAAAATCGGTTCAGGCTTCTCTTGTTCACTTAGTATGCTATTAACAAGACCATAAATGTCATATAAATAAAAATTAATTACATCAATTGCATAGTATATATTTTTATTTTCAACCTCCCTAAATCTAGATAGCAATGTTCTAGCTAAATCAAATTTTTCTTTTACAAGTTTTTGATACTTATCAGGTGTTATACCCAATTCATGTTCAAATATTGTATGTAAATCCTTTATTCTGCAAACAAAACTGTCCAAAGATTTAAATGATATTATTTCCTGAAAAAGTTTTCTTTTCCTAATTAAAAACCTCAAAGTTAATAATTGTTCTTTTGCTATAAATCGTTTAAATTGCCCATCTAGATATATATTAGTATATGGTCTATATGTAAATTGATTATTATTAATAGATTCCCTAAATTGACTTTCTGAAGATTGCAATGAAAAATTAGTTGAAAAATCAATATTTTCAAATTCGTCTTCATTTATACTCTCTCTGGCATCAGAAAAAAAATCTAAAGAATTATTGAAGTAAACAATTGTTCTCTTTTCCGAAGGATATAAGTATACCTGGTTATAACCCCAATCATCTTTATCTTCATGGTATTCTATACATATAATTGGTAATTCATCTATAAAGTAATAATTATATTCCAATTTGTTTGTTTTATAAATGCCAGAAGAATATAATTGTTTTACTTGATTCAAACTATTTATTGTTTTAAATATATTGCATTGCTTACTATCAAGAATCTGGGAGTTATACAATATATTATTTACCATGCCAGCTTTATAATAAATTTCTATCCTATTATTAAAGATAAAAACTCTTAACTCCTCACAATTGGAATTAATATACTTTTCATCTCGTATATATTTTAATATTCTGGTTTTACCAGACCCATTCTCACCAACAATCCCGATAATACTTAAGTTATCGCATCCCCAGAAGGCTTTCATTTTTTCTTTTTTATTTATATGGAATAATTTGTTTTTATAATCGTATATAAAAAAATATGAATCAGATAAATTAATATCAGCAGATTCAAAAATAGTGTTTTTTGACCATAAATACGCTAAATCGGCTTTATCATTAATAGACATAGAAGACCTCTCAAAACAAATTTATTTATTATTAAGATTCATTAGATGTAAAAGAAATCCTCTTTTTTTAAAAATTTTATTCTATTAAGGAAGGCAAAAAAACTATCCTACAGAATATACTATGGGTTTGTTCACAGTTACGTGTTTTTGTATACACTTGTATAGAATGCTTTGTTTATTATAAATAATGTCCTGTAACTCATAGGTTGTCACTCTTAATCCACCATTTGGAATCCACCTATACATCTCCCTTTATTTCAGTTTTCTCTTGATTACTCCTTATCTAAATCGAAAAAATCTTCAAAGTCGCTATTTATTTCCTTTCTATCGAACTGTATTACGTTTTTATCTATGCCCTCTTTATCTCGTATCATTTTACTTTTACTTCCTATTCCTAGACTGAAATACTTGTTTTTATAAAAGTCTCTCTCCTCCCTAAGAGTTTTATTTATTTCTTCAAGAGCAGCGTATTTTTGCTCAAGTTCAGAATACTTTTTGGAAAATTTAAAGTATTCTCGGCATCTACTAATTAACCCCTTCTCAAAATCCGAATGTTGGCGTATGCCTTTCATAAACCTTTCATTTGCACCATATCCACAATCTGATGCAAGTTGTTCTAAATCAGATAGCAACTCTATGTCATATTCTAAGATATTTAAGTTATCCAACCCGAGGTCAATCTGATTATATTTTTCAATTAACTCTTTTATTTCTTTTCTCTCTGTCCAAATATTACGAGGTATTTTATATTTCTTTTCAAGGTCGGATTTACTTATCTTACGATTACCTATTTCTCTTTTATATTGTATTAATAATTCCTTAAGTTCTTTATTATTTAGATACTTAAGGGGCCTTCCTCCTTCGTTTTTATTCCTCCCACTCATAAAGCTACACCTACCGCTTCTTTTTCTTTAATTAAAATATCAATTGCCTCAATAACAACAAGACGATTTTTTAGCATTACAGTGTCGATGTATTGAGTTCCCAAATCCTCAACTAATTTATCATTTCCTGTGAAGTGACCATCTTCCAACTTAATTGAGTCTCTTGTAACTTCCGTTAATAAAACATCAATTACTTCTTGTAATATCTTAAGTTCTGTAAGAACCTTTTCTCTTTCTTCCATAACTTTCAACTTCATATAGGTTCTATTGCTGTCATCAATTATAGGGATAGAATCCTCACAAAAGAAACATTTTGATGCATTACAATTAAATACTGGATATTTATTCTTGCAGATACCTTCCCGAATCTTCCAGCCTCCTTTATTTATAAAAATAGATAGGGCATAATCATTGTTAAAGCTTGTATTATCAAAAGTATGCTTAATATTTTCAGTAACTTGTTTAAATTTACTTGCTAACCTCGTACCCAGCACTTTTGCTTTGACTTCGGCTTCCTTTACAATATATTGTGAATACGACTCTTGTGATTTTATTTTATTTTGATTAGCCATATATGAAATGATTAAAGGGTTTACGCCCATCTCAACCATACTACCAATGGCTATATGCCTCGTATCTCCAGGTTGTACAGCGAATAGAATTCCATCCTCTTTGTCATATATTCGAAATGCCTTTTTCCTTTGAAAATTAACCTTATATATTCCTCTAACTACTGTTTTATAGAAAGCTTTTAATAATGAGTTAAAACCACCAGTAGTAATACTATCAGTCTCGTTTTTAGTATTCTTTTTAACAGCTAATTTTTCATATTCATTAAGATATTTGAACTGATTTTTTCTGTTAAATATGAATTCACTATCATTGTCACTTTGAAAGCTTATATAATTTTCAAACATCTCATACAATTCTTTAGTTATCTCAAGAGTTTGTATAACATATTCCTCTGTGTTTGTTATCTCGCCCGAATATTCTTGATTAACTTTAATTCTTGGGATTTCGATATTATATTTATCTAATTTTTTTGGAGAGAGACAGTTCTTTTTAAATCTTACAAATTCACCGATTCTTATTGGTATTACAACGGAAAACTTCCACCATATTTCTATGGGTCTGAATTTATCCTGGAGGAATTTATATTTTTCATCAGTCAAACTGAAGAAATCATTAACAATGATATCAAATCTAATTAAATCATCAAACGGAGGTAAGTCCCTAACACTTTTAATATTCTGACCTGGAATGATTTCTTTCACCAAGTTAATAAATTCATGTTTAGTTTGTATATTAGAGAAAGTCAAGAATTTAAGTAATCCTTTTCGATAGTTATGCAGACCTTTAGTTACTTTTCCATTGTTTTTATTTAGATATTCTTCATTAATAAAATTCTTAAACTCATCTCTCCTTTCGCATTTGAATATATCAGTTATTTTTGCGACTTTTATAATAAAATTATATGTAGAGTCAAATCCCGAAGCTTCCGCTCTTTTCAAATAAAACAAAACTATAAGAAACCCTTTTAACATTGTTTCAAGCTCAGGCTCTTCATCAATATCAAATCTAAAAATCCCGATTTTTTCATCTTCCTTTTTATTCGAAATGTACCATACATTAGAGTCAAAATCCCCTTTTAGAACAACCCCATCAGCCTTTAGTTTAATAAACATTTCTTTATATTCATTCACGTTGTATTGACTAAACCCGACTTCCTCTTTTGACCAGAACTTGGCACCGCTTTTATTTTCCTTGGCATTTACGATAACTATCTTGTTAGCATTTTTATAGGGCATAATATTACTCTCCTTTTAGTTCTACAAACTTCTCTTCCATCCTTAAAAGCTTCTCTTTAAGTTCTTTCATATTAATAATGGAATCAATAAAGTTTCTATCAAATTTTGCGAATTCAGTATATGCTTCAGATAATACCGACATATATTTAATGAGTAAAATCCTGGATTTCATCAGAAGGAATTCATCACTGATAGCTGTATCATTAACAACATCAATAAGTTCGTAAATTTTATATTTTACTGTAACTAAACAAAAAACAAACGGGATACTGTATTTACATATGATACAAGCTTCTTTTTCGCGTAATTTGTATGGGCATTCTTTTATTCCTTTTATACACTGGCAATGAAGAGTTTTTGAAGGCAGTTGTCCCCTTGCTATTTTGGCTAATTTGTCTCTAATATTTTCTTTCGTTTCTGCTTTTATCATTGCAGTTATCTCTTCTTGCTCCCTTTTTGTAAATTCACTAAATCCGTCTGCACTATTAAGTTCTATGTTATGATTTTCTCTAATTTCATCAATCCTATCTGTTATATTTTTTGATATTGATGAGAATTCTTTTAAAATCTCATTTTGCAACTTATCAGATATTAAAAAGCTTGAAAGTCCTTCTACCTTGTCATGTGTAATACCCTTTTGCAGTGTTTCTATATTAGAGGTAACATCCTCAGTGCTTTTACTATCTATTTCATAAACTTTTTCTAGCATTGCATTATATAAGAATCCGAATGGACCTCTTCGTTGGACTTGCATTGCAACACTAGCAAAATGACCATCCATTTTAATGAATTCGACATAAATTTTTGGAGTTTCACTATCACCATCCCGCTGGATATGGCCCCTTAACCTCCTAATTAATTTATATGCTAAAGTTTTCATCCCCTCTTTATTATTAGCGTACTCATAAATACCTACCAAAAAGCTTCTATTTGCCTTGCGATTATAGAACTCCTTTAAATCATTATCTTCAAAAAACTTTCGCCAATCGTTAACACTTGGGCTATAATTTTTAAATACTTCAAATAGTATTTCATGTCCTTTTTCCCTTCTATGTAATTCACACAATACAAAGGCTGTTGCTGTTTGTACTAATAAATCTAAATCTCTAAGGTAAGGAATGTTCCATCCGTTTTTGCTAGCAACTGTACCATAAGTTTTTTCACTAACATTATTTATAATTGTCTGGGCTGATGATAGGTCCATACCCTTATGAAGTAAATCCTCAAAACTTAAGATATCAATTATTTCAATATCTACATTAGGTAATAATGTGATACTACTTATCCGCCATGCTACACAGAAATGAGACAATGCAATTAGCCAAAGATTTGCATATCTTTGGTCATAATATGCTTTATTAAAGTGCTTTTCAATATCACTCAAATAATAAAAATATTTCTCAACAATTTCTACTGGATATATATCGTCTGCTGTTTTTGCCTTGTTTATTATGCACTTCCTTGGGATAATACTATAACAACATTTTTTTGAATGTGTACGAATGTATTCAAATAAAGCTGTTACATAATATATGTTTCCGCTTGTGACAACGCCAGTACTTTCAAAAAACCATTCTACTTCTGAATCAGAAAATTTAGATATTTCCTTTCCAATTTTGTTTAAAACTTTTACATAAGTCCTCGCATACTGTGATATTGTGTTCTTTATCCTTATCCGATGTAAATTACCTGCCAAGTAATATAGGTACTCTTTTACATACATGAATGTTTCTATAAATTTGGCATTATCCATCAATTCAAGCATATAATCAATTATTTCATATGCATCTTCAAAATCATTTAATTGTAATACTGGTTCAGTATCGAATTTTTCTGTACGAAACAATTGGTATCCTTTATAGCTTTTACCTTCAACATTTGAATAATATACATTTCTATTTAATGCTATCTTCTCAATATATCCATCACTTGCCATTTGGTTTAAGAGTACATTATCTGATATTCCCAACATCTGCATTGCAGTCTTTTGTGTAATATATAAATATTTATAAAACTCGATTGTCTTTATGTACCACGTACTATTTTCAAACCTATATATTCGAAATTTGTCTACAACAAAGCACTCAAATTCTTCGTACGAGTTTACATTGATTTTTTTTTGCAACTCATTCATTGCCATACCATATGCTTCTGAAATTCCAATATATACGCTCCTATCATTTGGAGATTCTTTCAATAGTGCAACTCCTTTTGAGCTATCATACTGGACTCTTCCCTCATATACTGGAACATCACCAAGATAATGCAACTTGACAATAGATTTCATTACAAGAATATCAACTGCTGGTTTGCTTAATCCAAATACTTCTTTACATCTTTCCCCTTGCACTAACTGGGTTTTGATAACCTCGTCGCTATTCATAACATTTCATCCTTTACTTCTAACTGTGGTTTAAATTGAGTTATCGGTAGAGGTTTTCTTTTAAAAACTTCACGCCTCCTACCTTGGATAGCTAACTCTCCCTGATAAGCAATTCTGTCTGTATCGGAAATATATCTATCTGAAGAATCGGATGATTTGTCACCCCTTGCGAATTGCAAATCTTTCACATTGTTGCATCTTTCAGCATACAAATTAGAGAAGATACCACGCATAATATGAGTAGCCCATTTCTTCTTTTTAAGAAAATCTGCATATGCAAACATTACTGGGTCACTACTGGATTCTAATTTTTCAATGAACTTACGTTTAAAAACCCTAAATCTACGACTGAATGTTTCACTGGACATAGCATTACCGTTCTTATCAACAAACAAAGCATTACTTCCATCTTTAGGCGTATACATTTTTATATGCTTTTCATACAAATCTTTAAGTTTATCTACCCCTAAAATATCACCTCCGATTTTTTCGTTATATACCCTTTGGTTTCGAGGGACTTTCACTTTTCCCTGTACTCTAGGACTTGATACTTTCTTAATATTTCTATTTCTGATGTCAAGTTTGAAATCATTTTGTCCAATGAATGAAACGGCATCTCTACTTAAGTTAGTTAATTCTGAAACTCTCGTACCAGATAAAATGCCTTTAGCTACACCTAAAGCAATATCAGGAGTTTCTAATTCACAAACTTGAATCATAATAGGTATTAATGGCTCAGGTAATCTATGAATAACCTTTCTATTTTTATAAGTGGCTTGCCTGACATCATTAAGAATATCCTCTGTTATACATTCTTCAGAGACAAATTTTAAAAGCCCCTCTGTTGCCAAGCACATGTATAATTTTAATAATGTATGTTTTGCATAGTTGAACGTTTCAGAATCTACCTCATAGCTGTAAGAATTAAGGTATTCTTTTAGCATCTCAATGTTAAGCTCTGCTAAACTATTAAGCTGTTTAAAATGATGTCTATTCTTTAATAACCAATTTAAGAAATGTACAATATGCTGTCCGCGGGAGTATTTTGAGTTAACCTCGCAACTCCCCCAAACTTTGTATATTAACATAGTCAAGCTACTATTGATTTTTTCGTTCCCATTACTGTCTCTAAACGCAATAGCCAGCTCATAGGTTTCGATTAACTGACCTTTTCCAGTTTTTATATCGACAGCAATGTATTTAAGGCAAAAGGCATTGAAATATCTATTACCCTTTCCTTTTTTTTTAAAAACCACATCATTATTTTTCTGCTTTCTATCTCTCTTTTCCTCAATGTATAATGTCGAACGCATCTTGTATTTACCTCCTAAAACTTTATCTAGACTTAAATATCTATAGTATCTTAAGGCAGAATTTTTTCCTTTAACTGCACCAAATCGTCTTCATTCAATAGACTTATAATACTGCGGTTTTTAAAAAGACTATCTGTAACCAAGTTTGCAAACGTCTTTCGTCCTATAGAGTAACCCCACGTTAAATTACTTAAATGTTTACCAAGTCTGTTTAGTCGGGTATCATTACTATCCATTAACATCTGAAGAAGTCTTTTTTTTGCTTTCTTAAAATAACGATTATAGGAGGCACAACTCATTTTTATACCACAAGCATTTACAAATAAAGCGTCAGAGCCATCCATTGTTTTATTTTTTTCCAAATGCCAATAATACAAATAGTGGAGTACTTCATCAACCTTTTTTGATAGCGGTTGACTTATTGGTTGAGGCATCTCTTTGCATGAACATACTTTTTCTAAAAAATCCTTTTCCGCTTTACTAAAAATATAAATTCCCACTTTGTTGATAACTTCAGGATACGCAAAATTTAGCTCATTACGACTCATAGAAATAAGCTTGGTAACTCTTTGCCCCTGGGTGAATTGCAAGTATAACCCTAATACAACTTCTGGAGCTACTTCTGTCGCACACAAAATCAAAGGAAATATTAAATAGCTTGGTAAAAATTTTAGCTCTTTTGCTCGTTGGTGTTTTTCTACAATCATAATCAATTACCCCATATTTTGTTAATTTTATGTATACTGCTTTTTTCTTCACCAAATCATTACATATTATACTGCTTACCTTTCTTTCTGTCAATCTATGTCTTTTATGGTATCATTTTGAATTATTTTTTACAATTACTGACGCATGAGGCATAATAGAATTTATAAAATGTCATTTATAATTTACATAATGTTAAAACATAAAAAGCCATCGGTTATCCCTATGGCTTAAATATAATCATATCTTTTAAGTTAAGCTCTTTAAAGTCGAGCCATAACCATAATATGGATTCGTGGAGGTTGCATTCATTATGAGGAGAACAGGCGTTATGGCATTCTATTTATCTCTTCTTCTCGTGCGATATGTCATTGACTCAAAGACTTCCTTTTCTTCCAAATTTTCTTCATACTTTCTGTCATAATTCTCATAAATTGCCTTCCTTTTCTCGCCGTCAAATAACATATCAACAAGGGGTATTTCAATTGTTGGGTCTTCTTTCACTCTGTACTTATCCAATTTAATTATAGGATTCATACCATTTTCATCCTTTTCTAAGTGTTTCTATTTTGTATTGTAGCTTAGAGAAACTTACTCAGTATGTAACTATCCACGGTGTTTTGCACATTTAACTCCCAAAGAGCACTTGACGATGTAAAGCTCAGTACCCTTAATGTAAATAGGGGTACATCCTAAATACCCCATACATAAACTGTCTCCCGAACTTGACTCGCATACTCCTTCACACCCAGAATGGCAAGGCTGGACACCATTCTGTCCATACCGCATTCCAAGTACCAGGTCAACATCCTCATTATATATTTCACGTGTTCCTGTATATTTGCAGTATAATTTCGAAATTCCTCTATCAAGGATACTGTCTCCTTCTTCCTTACTCCCTTTTTTTAACATGTTTATTCTCCCCTTATCATTATCTGAAATTACTTTGTTTCCATCTCCATTAACAAACTCAATATACTCTCCGATATCTTGCATAGGTCTATCCCAATAAAAGTAGTGCAATAAACGCAAGAGTTCTAGCCTCTTTAAATCTTTTTTGTCTTTAAGCAATTTACATCCAGATATTTTTGCATCTTGCAGTACTATTCTATATAAAGTCCCATTTGAAAACTTTTCATATGGATGATTTAACTTTCGAAATTCACTGTTTTGCTGGACTCTTGCTTTTTGAGCACTATACTTGTTGTAATCACGCAAATAGTTGTTTTCATAAAAAAACTTCATTTCAGGAACACAAGTGATACCACGATAGTTCCTTCTGTACTCATTTCTATTTATCCTTTTACCAAGTTCTTGCTCCCTTAGTAATACCATGTAGTGTCTCGGTATTACCAAATCTATGTACTGGCAAATACACTGAAATACCTCAATGTTAGCTACTTCCCTTATAACCTTATATTGGCAGTGGACTCCCTGATTATATTTTTTCTTTCGTTCTTCAATAAACATCTCAGCGATGGCACTTCTGTCAATCAAATTGATTTCTTGAGCAGAAATTAACTGGAACTCTTCTCTATTTGAGTACCAAAAGTCATTCTGCGATACGAATGTTGACAAGATACTTTTATAAGCAATACTATCCCTTGGCGTATAATAGTCGAATAGCATATTTACCTCCCTAAATATTATCTTTGTGGTCCATTTTTTCTCTTTAACTATACCGTTGAATATAGTCATTAAATATTGTAAATTATACTGCCGTATGAACCAGGTATAATCGGCCTTACACGACTAATTGTAGCAAATAATAGTGCTATTAGCAAACATTTTTTTTGGGCTTTGTGCCCGTTTACTATTTCTCTGTAAACTTTTACAGTATATAACGTGAGGTATTATCAATGAACTATGAGCAAATCGGTAAAAGGGTTAAAAGAGAACGTATAAAGCTACACCTTACGCAAAAGCAGTTAGCTGACCTGATTGGTGTTTCAACATATTTTATTGGAAATGTAGAACGTGGTGAAAGGGGTTTGAGTTTAGAGGTAGCTGAAAAATTAATTCATTGTTTTCATATATCATTTGACTACCTGATTTTGGGTAGTAAGGATTTGGATGTTAAGGAAGGCTCTGATGAACTTGACCTAATGCTATTAAAATGTTCATCTGATGAACGGATTCAAATCACAGAAGTGGTTCGAACAATTTTTCCCCGTTTAAGAAAATAACACGTAGATAATTTATCTATCAATTTGTAAACTATTACCTAAACCAAAATGCACTCTTTAGCTTGCACTTTCTTCTGTATTTTCCCAACTCTCATCATTCTCCTGGTTGATTAGTGCATCATTTTTCGTCCGATTACAATGCCTGTGTAATAATTGGGCATTAGATATATCAGTTCTTCCTCCAAGTGAGAATGCAATAATATGGTCAACTTCCGCATCATCAATGTTCAGTATTGTATTATTACAATATGAACATATATAACCCTCATGATATAGTTGCTGTTTTATTTCATAAGAAAATGCTCTGATTTCACTTTCCCCTCCATAACTACCAACAATACTTGAGATAAGATTATATACAGTCATAATTCTGCCGATTACACGTTTTCGTGAACCTGTAGCCGCATAGGTATCTTCCTGATACTGTTGATTATGAATCTTAAGGTTTTCAATTTGCTTTCGGATTTCATCAGCATGTGTAATAAGGTCATGCTTATTGAATATAGCAAAAGGTATAATGATTGAGTCATAAACAGACCCACTGAATTTTTTCGTTATAGTTTTTTTCTCTCTATCATAAGCACAAAACGCCAATTCACCAAGTACCTGCTTGATTATATCTACAGTTCCACGATATAGACTTTTAAAACCTTCAATCTTATCATCACTTGCATATCGGTTTTGTTGCATAAAATCATTCAAAGTTTTTAAAA
Organism: Bacillota bacterium; assembly: GCA_023412915.1. Classification (GTDB taxonomy): domain Bacteria; phylum Bacillota; class Clostridia; order Acetivibrionales; family DTU013; genus JAEYOM01. The sequence continues at coordinate 141,649 of JAEZRE010000020.1, read as the reverse complement.
TTGAGGATTTATAGTTCTGAAAATCCCTTAATGCAAAGAATCTCAATGCTCTTTCCTGGTAAACTTTTCTTACATTATCATCATGAAAAAGGTCTTTAAGAATTTTGTCTTTTGCAAGCGATTCTAGCATATTATTGAGACTTCCCCTATAAATACAATTACGTAATTCTTGAGGTTTTAGACTAACAGACCCCCTATTAAGGCGTGCGAAGATTTCGTATTTCAAGTGTTGGGACTCTTTTTTTAAGCATATTGCTTTTAGTGTTGATGTTTTTAACCTGGTTTGATAGCTCTTCTCCAAATCTTTATATAGCATCCCATTGAGGCTTGTCAAAACTTCTAGGCCTTTTAAACGATAATCATTTTTTAAAAACCGTACAAAAGACATTATCCTCTGCTGTCCGTCAATAACAGTATATCTTGAATCTTCTTCTTCACACAAATATACGACAGGGATAGGTATTCCTATTAAAATGGATTCTACCAGCTTGGATGCTTGAGCATCACTATAAATATACTCTCTCTGGTAATCAGGATTCGTAATCAAATCATTTTCATCAACCATATCCCTTATGTTGGTAAGGGTTAAGTCTTTATTCTCTGTAAACACTCTTACCTCTGTCTGTTCTTCACTGTACATTTAATCACCCCAAGAAACATTTCATATGTCTATTGTTCGATAAAATTCCTCATTTTCCTGCTATTTGACAAGGAAAGTTTGCCATTTTTCTCTATCTTGCCTTAAGAATTGTTAGACTTAAAGCTATCACATAGCTCAATTTTCTTAAACAAATACGATACAACACCTTGAGGGCTTAAATCATATCCTGAAAATTTATTATATACATTAAGAAGATAATCAAGATATTGTTGTTCATTCCGTTGTTCTGAATTTATGTTTCCGTTAATTTCATTATACTTCTCAAGTTTTTTTCCAATATCTGAAATCTCGCTTATTGGATTAAAAATCCACATCAAAGCACCTTCAACCGATGGTCCATATTTATTACTGTTTTTAAAATACTCTTTAAGCTGGTCATATTTACTAAGTCTTTCTTTAAAATTATCATATGAAATCTTGTTCCTACATGTATCATAGTATAAATCCGTATCAGCACTCTTCAAGCATAATAAAATGGTCAATAACGGTTCATAAAGATGATAGTTATTAGGTGTTGTATTAAGTACCATAACAAGTCTGAAGAATAGTTTTTCTTGTATCCTGAGTGTCAATCTGAGAGCTCTGATAAGTTCACTTAATATTGTCTTATTGTAATGGACGTCTCTATCAACTACTCTTTTCAGATAATAATCCTCAAGCTCAAGCCTTTTATACATGAAGTCCGCATATAATTCAGGTTTTGGTTCTGGCAAGGTGTATTCCACATCTATAAATCTTGCTAAGTACCCATTTACATTCATGTCATGCCCATAAATAGCTTTTATTGAATTACCAAGTTCCTTTTTATCTATTGCCAAGACAAAGATAAGTCCCTTAATATTGAATAGGTGTTTCAATTTCTCCAAAAGCTGAATAGAAAAATTAGGTCTACATCTATCTAACTCATCGATAAAGAAGATTATTGGTTTACCAGTAACGTTAACTTTATTTTCAATGAATTCTAGCAATACTTTCTTAAATTCCTTCATTGCGTTTTTTGTATTTCTATATCTTTTAATCTGGTCATCTGCAAGCTTCTCTGAATATGATATAATTGTTTTTTCCGTTTCTGCTCCAAAGTCAATTTTATCAATATCTAGTGCACCTGCTGTAGCCACTTTTATTACACCAGGGACTACACACTTTAATACATTTTTACTTACTTGGACAAATTTATCGAGTTTGGGATGCTCCTTCAAAATTACTTCAAACTCATTTACAAAAGCAATAAAAGGGTCTTCAACAAAATCACTTTCCCATGCATTAAAATAAAGTGTTTCATATCCTAAATTTTCAAGATATTGCTTCCACATTTTTATAAAAGTAGTTTTACCAGTTCCCCATTCAGAATCTACACTTATAACCATTTCCTTATTTGTATGTTCTATCAATGCAGAAAGTATCTCAATCGGACTTTTACGTTCTAAAGCATCATTCTCAAACGGATTCTCTTTGTTTACCTCAATTTCAGTCTTAAAGTCAAATTCCATATTGAACTCCTTAAATCATCTATTAAAATACTTATCATCAAATAGAATCCAAAGCTTTAGCATAACATTCTATATCCATAGCTGGTATTGTTCCAAGTTTCTGTAGCTCCATAAGGAGCTTCAAGAAAAAGAATATAAACGCTTCCTGCTGTGTGCTTTTCTCAATACTTGGCTTATTATCCAAGTAACTAACAAAAAATGAACCTGATTGTAAAGCACAACCAATATTAAGTCTTTGTTGTTCAGGAAGATTTTTGATACAATCTTCAAAGCTTGTCCCCAACGGTTCAGCCCATGAACTCGTTAAGGTAAGTATACCCGCAAGTATCTCCTTATGGGGTTTAGGAGGATAGTATCCTCCAGCGTGCGGTATAGGTGCCGAAGTACGAGTTAAATTGCGAACACTCTCTGCCTTTGCTCCAGCATATTCTATATATTCTTTATTTAGCTCCTGCTTAACCTCGAAAATTGCATATACACTCTCCGCTGGAATATAAATTGCTGAATCCTGATTAAATGCAAAAGGTGAATACTGTTGGTCATATATTACGACATCGATTTGGTCACTTATATTATTTTCACAGTCAATAATGAACGCTTTATCAACACAATATCTCTTTGGTAAGTAAGTTTTCAACCATTCTATCCAATTAAGTTCAGATGCATCTCCTTTAGTGCCAGGATGTAAAATTGCTTTTCGGTTTGTTGAAAGTTTTGATATCATCTGATTTTGAAGGTCATAGAAAAGTTCCTTAAGCTCAATTTTTCTCATACTAGTACTCCTCACCAGATTATGCTACTCCAATATTGTTGATTACGACTTTCTTTTGCCAAAGATGCAATTGCTTGTTTTTCATATTTAAATAAATCATCGGAAATCTTGTTGTTTGTATTAGAGGGGTCGATGACAGTTTTATCAACAAAATTGTCTCGCAAATAATCTAAAACCGTAAGAAAGTTATCAGCAGGTTGATTTTTATTTTTCCCATATAATGCGTCCATAACAGTTAGTTCAAGATAAATTGAAGGGAAGTCAAGATTATGCTGTTTACGCCATATTTTCAAAGCCATTATCTCTACTGTTCGCCCAGAGCTTTTCACCAGATTTATATGATTACTAACATTCGTCTGTGTCCATGAATCTACTTTGTTCCTATAAAGAGAATGATAGTTTGTGTTACCAGTATGCCTTCTTGCAGGGACAAGGTCAATCTTATGTCCAATATAATTAAGCCCGATAGACACATTTTGTTTTCTTGCGGATACACCTTGCTTAATTAACTCATCATAAAGAGCGTTATAAATATCTTTTAATGTACCTGGTGTATCAGACTTTAAAGATATAAAAAGGTCTAGGTCAGAGGAAAGCTTGATGGCTGTTCCTTTCGCACGAGAACCAGACAATTTGATTTCATTCAGAAAGTTTCCTGCCCATGAATTAATGAATTTTTGTAATGGGTTAATTACAAGGATTTGTGTCCCAAAATCTATGCTGTCCGCTACTTTATATTTGTTCACTATTGAAAGTATGTATTCGTCATTTGTCATTTTACGTTCCTCACTTTACGTAAATTCCTTACGGATTCCGACAAGTATTGATATATGGAAGCAATGACTAAGATGCGTTTGATGCAGACGGTTTATTATCTAAACGAGCATCTATTAATACTACATTTTTATCATTCTCCAACTCCAATTCTTTAAGTACGCCTCTGACCTTAAGGTACTCTTGCTCGGAAAAATAAACAATGACTTTAATACTCTTATTAGTATTATTTGCTTTTTTGTATACCTCAACCTGATTTTTAAGGTTTTGCTTCAATTTCCCATTGCTCGCCAGCTTAAACTCGATTAATGTTTTATCAGTAGAGCCAATAGAAGATTTAAAATCTACAGGACCACGTCCGTTATTAACTTCAGCATTTATATCCGAGACTGCCCCAATACACGTTAACTTAAACATAACCTGTATATCAGATTCTTTTTTTATTGGCTGACCTTTATCATAAAATATTCTATACCCATCCTTATTCTCGATTACATCTTTTAAATATGTCACTCTTTCATATGCTTCTTCATAGCTATTTGGATTCTTTTTGTAAAAGTCAGTCTGGCTTGATAATATTTCACTTAGTATGGTTACGTTCTCAATAAACGCTCGCTCAGAAAAGGATATCTTTAATCTGCTTACGGTTGATGCCTCTTCCTTTGCCCGTTCTTTTGCTCTAATATAATAATCAACTACATGAGGATATTTAGATACTATGCTCTCATAAACGGCCTTTCTTTCTTTACTTTTCATATCATCCCGCAAGACCATCCGCAAATAGTTATTAATAGAAGCTCTGAGAATATCGTTATCAACACTGCTTGCAATCAACTCGATTTTATTAAACATGTCATTGCTATTCATAAAAGTATCATCTTTAGTTAACATATCTTTTGGGGTAAGTAAGACATAATCGTCATTATAGGTAGGTAACGTAAATTTATCACTTACCCAGGATTCGGTTGTATAGTTAAATCTGACTTTATTGACCACAAAATCTTTGAGATAAGATTTATCTAAGTGTTTCAATGCAAAGTCCTGGGTATAGTTAAGTAAATACTCTTTTATCAGGTTTGTTGCAAAGTCACTGATGTTATCCCTGCCAACCCCACTATTAATAAGGCATAGCTTCTCAAGATGGCTATCTTCTGTGACTCTCTCCTCACCGAAATCACTGAAGATAACACCTAAATTTCTATTTAAAGCAACTGCGAACTTCATACCCAAACCACTACCAGAGTTACCCTCACGAGTAAAGCCGAGCCAATTCTGTTTGACTTCTGGGAACATATACCACGCCTTTAGTAACCCTCTGTCTATTTGTCTACTAATTGATTTATCCCTAAGGAATACAAGGTATTTGATTATACTTTTATGTAGCTCTTGATACACTTCTTTTTTACTATTGAAAAGTAGGAATGGGTCTATAAAGAGCGGTAAATCGACCGCCAGGGATATATCAAATGCACCATATTCCTCTAATAGGTCTATATCTACGTCAAAATAATCACTGAAGTAAATATCTATCACCATGTACCCCCCTATCTTTGTATAGCTCAATATCAATATTATTCCAACCTGGATGTAAGTGCAATAAGGCTATTGAAATAACACCATTTATCAGTTTTTTCAGAAAGTCTAATGTTGCCGCTATTTGGAATTTTACAAACAGGGACTATTGCATAATAGCTTGTTTCAAGCTCAACACCCATAACGAAATCTACTTCCTCTTCTGTGTATGTTTTCTTTACACCATTCGGGTTTGTAAAAGCATTAATCTCCCATGCATTGAGTGAAGTACTATAATTAGGGTCTTTTCTGTATTTTTGATTTAATGGTTTTACCTGAATCCGAAAATAGTATGGATGTTTTTCAGCAATCAAGTCATATCTATCGTCCGCTACAGGTACAGATACCATAAACCCATTCTTCAGAAGTATTTGAGAAGCCAAAAGTTCTCTTCCAGCCCCTTCAAGCATGGTAGTGCGTGAATCCTTATTGCCACGATATATACGCCTTGCTGGATTCTTCTTGGGCATCACTATCCCCTCCCTGACTCCTTATATGCTCTTATCCGACTAAATCGAATCTGCAAGCATCACCCAATATCACTTCCCACTTTATTCAGCAACCTTCGAGTATTTCTCTTTGTAATTAGCATCATAATAAACAGACTCATTCTCACACATTAACCTTGCCTGTTCCATCACGGTTTCAACAGCCTTGTCGGTTTTATCAGGTGGGTATCCATACTTTTTCAAAAGTCTCTTTATAATCATTTTCATCTTCGCCTGGACACTTGCTCTAATGCTCCAGTCAACGCTCATGCTGTTTCTTATGGAATTGGTTAAATCTCTGGCAATCTGCTTCAAGATTTCATCCCCCATAATTTCTTTAGCTGATTCATTATCTGACAGTGCATCGTAGAAGGCAATTTCATCGGATGACAACCCTGTATCCTCGCCACGTTTCTGAGCCTCGCTCATGTTCTTTGCAAGTTCAATGAGTTCAAGTATAACCTGAGTGGTTTCTATTGTCCTATTCTGGTACTTCTTAATTGCATTCTCTAAGAGTTCGGAGAATTTTCTCGATTGAATAAGGTTTCTTTTTGCAAGTACCTTGACATTCCCTTTAAGTAATCGATTCAGCAATTCTACAGCAAGGTTCTTCTGCTTCATACCTTTAACTTCTTCAAGGAATTCGTCCGAAAGTATAGCTATATTCGGCTTTTTCAGGCCCACAGCTTCCAGTATATCGATTACTTCATTTGAAGAAACAGACTTGGATATAAGCTGATTCATCTCTGCATCCAGCTGGGCCAAGGTTTTCTTTTTCTTGTCTTCAGGAATCATCTTTATTATTCCTGCTTTAACTGCTTTATGGAAACCAACCTCCAGGGTTAGCTTCTGTGCATCCTCATGAGTTGCACAAAGAGAGAACGCACGGGACATTTCTGTTACCAGCTTCAAATAGTCATTCTTTCGCTCTTCACGAAGCCCAAGGACAAAGTCCATGGTTTCCACAATAGCTTGCATTCTATTGCTTGCTTTACCAGAAAAGAATTTGCTGTGGTCATGTCCATGTAAAAGTTCCTTAATCAAATCGTACTTTTCAAGAAGCACCTCAACAGCCACGTCGGTATCCACGCCAGTAGTATTCTTATCACTTTCGGTGTAGTCATTAAGTGCTCTCTTCAGGTTTTCTGCAATTCCTATGTAGTCTACAACTAATCCACCCTGTTTTTCCCTGAATACACGGTTTACCCTTGCTATAGCTTGCATAAGGTTGTGCCCCTGCATCGGCTTATCGATATACATCGTGTGCATCGAGGGTACATCAAAACCTGTAAGCCACATATCACGCACAATAACAAGTTTAAGTTCATCCTTGTTATCCTTCATACGCTTTGCAATACGCTCTCTGGTTGCCTTCGTACCAATGAATGGTTGCCATGATTTATCGTCAGATGAGCTTCCAGTCATAACAACTTTTATAGCACCCTTGTCTATATCATCATCATGCCATTCAGGTCTTAGTTCAACAATGGCTTTATATAAATCAATGGCAATCCTACGTGACATTGCGACAATCATTGCCTTCCCGACTTCAGTCTCCTGAGATTGCTGACGCTTCTCAAAGTGCTCGACAATATCCTTGGCAATGAGTTTAACCCTTTGCTCCGCACCAACAATTGCCTCAAGCCTTGCCCATTTGGATTTGAGCTGTTCCTTCTGTGTATATTCCTGGTACTCCGTAATATCTTCGTACTCTTCGTCAATCTGAGGCTTCAGTTCCTCTGGGAGTTCAAGTTTGGCAATACGGCTTTCATAGAATATACGGACAGTCGTACCGTCTTCTACAGCTCTAGTCATGTCATAAATATCGATATAATCTCCGAAAACAGCTCTCGTGTTCTTGTCTGTTAATTCTACAGGTGTTCCTGTAAAGCCGATATATGAGGCATTTGGTAAAGCATCCCTCATGTATTTAGCATACCCATACTTAACGCTCGCATCATCATCACCTTTTACTACATCTGCATCAAACCCGTATTGCGAGCGGTGTGCTTCGTCCGCAATAACTATGACGTTCTTCCTGTCTGTGAGTATTGGGACATTATCTCCTTTATCCTCAGGAGCAAATTTATGAATAGTAGTAAAAATAACGCCGCCAGATTCACGGGTAAGAAGGTTTCTCAGTTCAGTCCGTGATGTAGCCTGCACTGGCTCTTGTCGTAGCAAATCCGTACTCTTGCCAAAGGTTGCAAACAACTGGTCGTCAAGGTCATTTCGGTCAGTAATAACTACTATCGTTGGGTTCTGCAGTTCATCTGACAAGACAAGTTTACCTACATAGAAAACCATTGATAAGCTTTTACCAGACCCTTGCGTATGCCAGACCACACCTATTCGCCTATCACCGCTTTCCATAGTTGCTCTTATTGTACTTTCCAATGCCTTGTTGACAGCATGATACTGATGATACCCTGCAAGAATCTTGTACGTGTCTTTACCATCTGTCTGAAACAGTATAAACTGCTTTATTATATCAAGGAACCTGCTCTTGTCGAACATTCCTTTAATAAGAACTTCAAGTTGCGGTATAGACACTAGCTCAACCGATTCGCCATCAATAGTCCTCCACATCATGAATCGGTCTTCATCAGCCGTAAGAGAACCAGCTCTTGCATTAACTCCATCAGAGGTAACAAGGATCTCATTATATGTAAATAGGGATGGGATTGTCATTTTGTATGTCTGCAGTTGATTATATGCTTCAGAGATGCCCACATTTTCATCAGAAGAGCTTTTTAGTTCAATTACAACTAGCGGGATTCCATTTACAAATACAACTACGTCAGGGCGTTTCTCTGTATGACCTTCGATAACTGTATACTGATTAACAGCAAGCCAATCATTGTTCGCTTTATTTACATAATCAAAAATCCAAGCTTTATCGTTCTTGATACCACCATCTTTTTTCCGATAGCTTACATCAATACCGTCTGTAATCATCCTATGGAATGCCTTATTATTCATTATAAGGCTAGGGCTTTGAGGTATTGCTATTTTCCTGTAAGCCTCTTCAATTGCTTCCTCAGGTAAATGCTTATTAATAAGACTTAGTGCATCCTTCAATCTACTTTCAAGCACAACATCTGAATAGTCCTGTCTCTCAGGGTATTCTCCTTCAGGAGAAATCTCTGGGGCAAAAAGGGTTTCATACCCCAATTCCTCAAACCATTCCAGTGTCGCCTGTTCAAGTTCTGATTCTGTGTAGTTGTACATTGTGTCACCTCCCAAATACTTATCCCGACTTTACCTACTAACTAGCCTATTATTTCTTAAGCCAGATAATATTGTCCATATTATTCTTATCTACTTGACCGCCACAGCTTATTGCTCTATCATGTCGTAGTAATTCTACTAATAAATCAAAAGCTTCTTCCTTATCTATACCTAAATGTTTTGCAACCGCCTCAGTTTTTGCAAACATTGATATGTTTACATATTTAAGTGCCTTCATCTTGTTTTTCTCCCATAACTGCTCTTGTGTTAATTCATGTATAGGCATATGTGGTGCTGTTGTTTGCGAGATTATGCTATTCTTAATAGCTTCGATTTCTTTCTTGATTGACTCTACTTCAGTAATAGTGTCGGCATTAGACTGTCCAATATCTCTTTTGTTTTCCTCAATTCGCTTTGTAAAAATATGGGTAATAACCGCAACAACTATTGGTATTATGATAGCCACAACAGCATTAGCCCATTGCCCTACAGCACTGATAGCTTCCCAATCATTTTGCAATGATGGTGCATATTCAATCCTAAACCCTATAGTATATAGTAGAACCATAAAAACAATTTCAGTGAATATTAGCCAGAATAACGGTTTTTTAACTAGCCACAGAAACTTCTGATTCATTAGATATTAACCTCCAAAGGGACTCTGATTGTTCCTGACATTAATTTAGGAAGTATAGTATCTCGAATTTGTACCAATCTGCTACTCTCTTCACTATTTAACAACATCCTTTCCAATATCGGCAAAATGACATTATTAAATGAATGCATTATATCATCTGGTGGTATTATCAACTTGTAATCCTTCAATACTTTCCATTCTGCCCTTGGCATTTTTGTTCCTTGTGAAATTTGTACGGCAAATTGAACAAAAATATCGGAATATATAGTTAACACAGCATATCCATAAAATTCTTTTATTTTAGGTGCAAGTACTATTACATCTGTAGAGCAATATCCGTCCCATGGGGCAATTGATACCTTATGGAAGTATGGTCGTATTTTACCGAACAATAAGTCATACTGACTAAAGCTCAACTTATCACTCGCTACTTCTTCAATATCCCCGTACTCGCATAAAACAAGTTGCCTCCTTGGAATATGTTCCAACCCAATATAACGACTCCCAGAAGGAATTTCCTTCCTATGGCAAGTTTTCGTAATTTGGTTAACAATATCATTTAAACACCCAACTCTCCATCCCTTCGGTATTAAGCCAATCTCACTTTCTTCAAGTTCTCCATCCTTAAACGGTACTAAATCCACAATCCAAGACTTAAAAATTGCCTGTGCCGTTTCTTCAAGCTTCTTATTCATTTGGTTATTAAGTTCAACTTTTTTGTCAATTGCAGAAAGGATTGAAACTATTGAGTTTTGTTCCATTATATTGGGGTATGCAATCTCTAAATTCCTAACATTTTCTTTAGTAATAGTTTTAGTTACACTGCCTGAAGCTCTTGTTTTTACATAGGCTTCGTAATTTTTTAAAAAGTAATATGCATATTTTTGATTTATCTCATTATTATTTATCCTTATTAAGAATAAGTTCATTGCAAGTGAAACAGGCCTTTTTAGATTTGGCATTAAATATACACTTCCTGCGTTTGCAATTTTATTCATTAATATATCATTGGGAAACACTTTAGATTTTTCCAAAAATTCATAAGCACTTTTAGTTATATACTTAAAACTATTTCTATCAAAACTATTCTGTTCAAAATTAGTTGTACGAATCATTATTGCATAATCTTCGTCATCCAGTAACTCAACATTTTCTTTTAACTTTTCATAAGAGCCATTTGCATGATAATCTGTTAGGGTAGTAATATGATTACCAAGCTTGCTTACACCCCAGTCATATGGGACCTTACCGAATTCCTCGTGTTTCCATTCGTTAAAACTCATACCCTATTGCCCTCAGTCTTTCTCTTATTTCATCATCAAGATGTCTTGACTTAGCAAACATCTCTGCAAGCTCACTTGTCAATAGTTCCATTTTTTCATCAAAAGGTTCTCCGTCTTCCTCCATATCTTCGATTCCAACATATCTACCAGGGGTCAATATATACTCATGCTCTCTCACTTCATCCAATGTTGCAGATTTACAAAAGCCCTTAATATCCTCATAGCCTTCACCTTTCTTCCAGTTGTGATAGGTTTCGGCTATCTTCATAATTTCTTCATCAGAAAGAACCCGATGTTTTCTATCTTCCATATACCCCATCTTACGGGCATCTATAAAGAGAATTTCATTAGTTCTATCTCTCATGTCCTTAGGTTTCTTATTCTTAGATAAAAACCACAAACACACTGGAATTGTGACTGTATAAAATAGGTTCGAAGGCATTGTCACAATGCAATCAACTAATCCATTTCTATCCTCAATAATATTTTTTCTGATTTCACCCTCATTTGATGTATTAGTACTCATAGAGCCGTTTGCCATAACAAAACCTGCAACCCCTGATGGAGAGAGCTTTGAAATCATATGCTGTATCCAAGCATAGTTTGCATTATTAGCAGGGGGTGTTCCGTACTTCCACCGTATATCTTCCTGTAATCTGGCCATCCCATAGTCCTTCATATTAAATGGTGGATTAGCCATAACATAGTCCGCTCTAAGTAATTTATGTTGGTCATTGGTAAAGCTATCAGCATCCCTTTCTCCAAGGTTTCCATCAATCCCACGAATAGCAAGGTTCATTTTTGCAAGCCGCCAGGTAGTAGCTGTATATTCTTGACCATAAATGTGTATATCGTCTCTTCTACCCTGATGCTCCTCAACAAATTTTTGTGACTGAACAAACAGCCCCGCTGATCCGCAACATGGGTCATACACTCTTCCTTTAAACGGTTCTATCATATAAACGATAGTTTTAACGATGCTTGGTGGTGTGTAGAACTCGCCCTCGGAAGAACCAAATTTACTAAGGAAGTATTCATAAACACGCCCCAGTATATCTTTTGCCTTGGCATCCTTATCTCCAATCTTAAAGGAGAACAGGTCAATAAGCTCTCCTAATTTAGCCTTATCTATCTCAGGTCTTGCATAGTTCTTTGGAAGAACACCCTTTAATCCATCATTGCTCTTTTCAATTGCAACCATCGCATCATCAATAATCTGCCCTATGATTGGCTTCTTTGCTTGTGACTTTATGTTCTCCCAGCGGGCTTCCTTGGGTACAAAGAAAATATTATCTGCCATATAAGCATCCATATCTTCTTCAAAGCCCTCTCCCTCGGCAACAAGCTCATTATATTTCTCTTCGAATGCGTCTGATATGTACTTTAAGAATATAAGTCCTAAGACTACATGCTTGTATTCCGAACTTTCAATATTACCCCTCAGTTTATCTGCCATTTCCCAAAGATTCTGCTCAAAGCCAAGGCTCACTCCTGCCATTTTCAAGTCCCCCTCAATATAAATTGTCGTATATTTTGTTACTGGTTTCTTTCCACTTTGTTTCTGTCTGCCTTATAACTTCTTTATATTGACTAAATACATCTGTGTATTCTCTTACAATCTGTTGTTGCTCTGAAATACTTTTGAGCGGTACATCCATCTCTGCTATATCATTATGGTTTATATTCATTACCGCCCCACCCCGTTGAAAGCTCTTTATTAACGCTGTCCCTACAGGGCTTTCAAAAAAAAGTCTTAGGTATTCTGGCAATACTTTTTCTGTAGGCCTAATAACAATTATGTTTGCAGATGCAATAACCATATTGGTCTGCTTTTTAAATACTGCAGTTTTGATAGCTGTGCCCCTGCACGTTAAAGCTAAATCACCGTCAAGAAGTTCATACCGTTTAACTTTTCGCTCTTCATCGTTTATAAGCTCCATACCTGAGTATTCAATTTCGCTATCTTCAATATTAGATATATTAAGAACCGCAATCTTACCAGGCTGGACATCCTTTTTTAGAATAGATTTACCTCTGAAAATTTCAGCTATCTCTTTTAACTTTACCTTTCTGACCTCTGACTCCTTAAACCTCTTAATCACTCCATCGTCTGGGGACAGTAGAAGCTCAACCCTCCAGTCTTCATGTCGTAAGAATTCATTACGGCTAATTTGATATGATTCTACATTGCCAAACTTGCCATTAATAACGTCTATCCTTTCAATACTAGCCAAATTTACAGGAGTTGACGAAACTCCTAATATATACGTCTTGACGGCTGTGTAAGGTCTAAATGTACCTTCAGGTAGTATAATGATGCTATCAACATAGTAGTTATCAATAATATATTTTCTCAGTGTAGAAAATTCCCCACTGGCAAAAGTAAGGCGAGCAGGGGTAACGACATATAGAATTCCATTTCCAGACAAAAGTTTTAAAGTCGTTTCTATAGCAACCCCATCGGTCTGTGTAGTAATAAATTTTGTACTGATTTCATCAGTTTTGCCCGTAAAAGCTGGAAGGCAGAATATAAAGTCAAAACGGTCATCTGTAATCAAATCGGTATATATTGATTGGTGCAGTATTTTTACAACATTTTGATAATCGCCGAATACCAGGGACAGGAGGCTATACATGATTGGAGAAGATGTTGTTAGAGTAAAATGCTTGTCCCCATTTTTTTCAATTACGTCTCTTAACCCAGCAACATGCTTTTCTGCCTCTGTTATAAGAACACTTTCACATTTTCTCATTTTCAATAAAGTACTTATATAATCAGTCAAAAGTGTTGAAGAGAAAACGGTCCCCATCCTATCATTTCTATATATTTCAGTTGTGAAATCAACTATATCAATGCTTTTGCATAATTCAAAAGTCTCAATAAAGAAATCCCTGTCCCCTGGGAAAAAGCCGAATTGTGATTCGGTATTTTTCTTCATATATTCATAGAGCTTTTCCTTACTAAAATCTGCAGGGTTCGGGCTATCGAGAGCTTTAATTATCGTTTTAACCCTCAAAACTTCTGTAAGCAATTGCTCACGGGTTACTATATTTCTGTTATAAAAGTGGTTCAAAACTACTTCTATGTAATCAGCCAAAGGTTCCACTCCTATTGTCAACATTTCCTTACATTGATATTATAGTCTATATATTTTAGTATCGTCAATACTAGATTTTTGTTTTTCATTTTATTATATCTGCATAAAACATAAATTTGTGCAGACAATATATTTAATCAATATATGAGGATGTGATATTATGGCTAAAAGCGGAAAAATGTCGCCAACATCTTTGATGATGCATGACGCAAGTAAAGTTGGCATCCCTGAAACTCAAGCTTATTTGGACACCAGAATAAAACACGGACCAAAAGTTGATGAATTAATAAACAATATTGAAAGTGAAAAAGAAGCACAAGTTGCATCAAAATTATTAAGCAATTATAAGGCAGAAGAAAATAGGAAAAGCATAAAGTTAGCAAAATGAGCTTGTCATCCGCAAGCTCATTTTATTGTCCTTTTATTTCTACTTAAAACTAAATTCATTTAGCATGTCATTCTTAAGTTCCCAAAGTTTTCTTGATAAATCAACATAATGCTTATGAGGATTATCGAATCTTAAAATATCTTCCCTTAAGGTGTTTTGTTGCAATTTACAATATTTTTGTATCTCAGCTAATTCTGGGCTTTTATAAACACATTTACCTTTATCAAAAATTTTCTCAGCAAGCTTTTTAACTGAAAAATCATTTATGGTCATCTTCTTCCATGTATAAACAGGGTCGAATAACTCATATGGTTTAGCACTATCTATTATTTCATCTATCAAGGTAATAACATCTGCTATTGCTTTCCCAGTTTGATTATCGAATAACCTGTAAAGTACTTTTTGTGACGGATTAGTAATTTTACCAACATTTTCACTGACCTTAATTTTAGGAATTATTTTACCTTGTCTCTCAATTGCAACCAGCTTATAGACCCCCGAAAAAACAGGTTCAGATTTTGCTGTAATAAGCCTTTCCCCTACACCGAAGACATCTACATTTGCCCCTTGGTTTAAAATATCTTTTATTAGATATTCATCTAAAGCACTCGATGCGACAATTTGGCAATCGGAGAAACCCGCTTCATCAAGCATTCTTCTTGTTTGTATTGATAAGTAAGCAATATCTCCACTATCAATTCTAATTCCTTTCGGTCTAAATCCCCTTGTTACAACCTCTTCATTAAAAACTTTTATAGCATTTGGAACTCCAGACTTTAATACATTATATGTGTCTACTAAAAGAGTACAGTTGCTTGGATATGTTTTTGCATATGCTCTAAATGCATCTAATTCTGTAGGAAATACTTGAACCCAACTGTGTGCCATAGTTCCCAAAGCAGGAACTTTAATATCTTTATCAGCAATTGTACATGCTGTACCAATACAACCCCCAATATACGCACTTCTCGCACCAAAAATAGCACCGTCATACCCATGTGCTCTTCGTGAACCAAACTCCATAATTGCTCTTCCTTGTGCCGCCCTTACTATCCTACTTGCTTTTGTTGCTATTAAGCTCTGATGATTAATAGAAAGAAGAAGCATCGTTTCAATAAATTGAGCTTCAATAAGTGGTCCTTTAACCGTTATTATTGGTTCATTCGGAAAAACTGGAGTACCTTCAGGAATAGCCCATATATCACAAGAAAATGTAAAGCTCTCTAAGTAAGAAAGAAATTCTTCAGAAAATATTTTTTTACTTCTTAAGAAAGAAATATCCTCATTACTAAATTTTAGATTTTCAATATATTCTATTAATTGCTGTAGACCAGCAGTTATCGCATACCCTCCATTATCTGGGGTATTTCTAAAAAAGTAATCGAACACTGCTATCTCGTTTTTGAGTCCACTTGTAAAATATCCATTTGCCATAGTAAACTCGTAGAAATCGGTAAGCATTGTTAAATTCCGCTCATTTTGAAAATAATCATTAATCATTCCTTTATACCTCTTTTGACTTTTATAGTAATTATAAATCTTAATTTATAAAAAAATGAAGATAATTCAAATAACCTATAGTGTTAGTGATTATGAGTGTTTCAAGCACATATGGACATTTGTCCATAATTATCTATATTACTATATATTATATAGACCCCTCCGAAAACAGGTTCGGATTTGGAAGTTATAAGTCTTTCGCCTACGCCGAACGAATCCACCCTCGCTCCCTGGGTCAGAAGGTCCCGTATTATAAACTCGTCGAGAGAATTGGACGCTACTATGGCGCAATCCTCGTAACCGGCCTCGTCAAGCAGCTTTCTGGCCTTTTTCGACAGATATGTGATGTCGCCGCTGTCTATCCTGACGCCCTTGGGCCTGAAGCCCCTTGGCACTATTTCCTCATTGAACGCCCTTATTGCATTCGGTATCCCCGATTTCAGCACATTGTAGGTATCTACGAGCAGCGTGCAATCGGAAGGGTATGTCCGGGCATATGCCCTGAAGGCGTCGAGTTCTGTCGGAAATATCTGCACCCAGCTGTGAGCCATGGTACCCAACGCCTTTACTCCGTAATCGCGGTCCGCTATCGTGCAGGCCGTTCCAACACAGCCCCCTATGTAGGCGGCACGTGCGCCGTATATCGCACCGTCGCACCCCTGTGCGCGCCTCGAACCGAATTCCATCACGGCTCTGCCCTCCGCCGCGCGCACTATCCTGTTAGCTTTCGTGGCAATCAGGCTCTGGTGATTGATTGAAAGCAGTAGCATGGTTTCGATGAATTGCGCTTCTATGACGGGTCCTCTTACAGTTACGACGGGCTCGCCAGGGAAAATTGGAGTGCCCTCCGGAATGGCCCATACGTCGCAGGAAAACCTGAAATGCTCGAGATAGTCGAGAAATTCTTCGGAGAACTGTTTCCTGTTCCTTAGATAATCTATATCGCTTTTGGTAAATACAAGGTTCCTCAGGTATTCCACAAATTGCTCCACTCCGGCCATTATGGCGAAGCCGCCGCTGTCGGGAACCCTTCTGAAAAACATATCGAAATATGCGACCGTATCCTTAAGTCCATTTTGAAGGTAGCCGTTGGCCATTGTTATTTCATAAAAATCCGTGAGCATCGTCATGTTCTGCTTATCCAAGTTCAAACGCCTCTTTTCAGTCTGCCTATTCTATTGCCTTTTCCGTCTGCTCTTTTCTTCTACTCCGCTATACAGGTCTTGAATCATTATATTTCAATTCCTGAAACAAGTTCCACACCATTGCCCTCCATGCTGAAAAGCGTTACGGCGTTCAGCAGGTCACCGTCATGCAATCCGAGATCGAAAGTATCCACGGCGTTTATGGGAACAATGACGCGCGACGTCTCATCCCGCCTGTTGAACCAGGTCTTCAGCGTCACTGCGAATTGTTGGATGCAGATATCGGTACAGTCGCCGGTAACAATGAAATTCTTTATATTGCCGTTTTCCTTCAGCCATTTAATAAAATCGTCTTCAATAAAGCCGTTTGTTGAATTCTTGGGAATCAGCAAGTAACCGCCTGACGATTTCAGCTCATCGACAGGCTCGCTTTCAGTAGTCCCTTTCAGGCAGTGAACCGGGTACGCTCCGAATTCAGGCGAGGCGCCGGTATGGTTGTCGGCGAACATAAGCCTGACAATGCCTCTTTTACGGCATTCTTCGGACAATTCCGAAATTGCCGGAATCAACGCCTCGACTCGCGCGCTTTTCAACGCGCCCTCCCTTGCGAAGCCGTTTATCATATCGATAATCACCAGTGCTGTCTTGCCATTCTCAAGCTCGCCCAGTTTCAGCTTGGGAAGCTTATCGAGCAAGTCCAGTATGCCTTCAAGAGTGTTTACGCTTTTTTCAATGAACTTTTTCCTGTCCGGATGTTCCATAACGCACCTCCACATTCGATCCCAAATCTGCCCGATGCTGTCACCCTGCTGTGCCGTCGGGTCCCCCGCCGTCCGGTCCCTTTCTTTCAATTTCACCGCCATCGACCGGTCCCGTTATTTCAGATTCCCCGCCGTCCGGCCCTTCTCTGTCAGGTCTCCTGCCGGCACGCCTTTTTCTCACGCCCATAATCTCTATTATAACCGCGGTGATCAAGGCTACCGCAAAAACTATCAGCGCAAGAATCATCAATATGAAATACCCCAGAGCTTCGAAACCTTCAGAGAAGCGGTATGCCTTTATCATCAGGGCGATAGCCGAAGAAAACGCCAGAATCGCCGGTATATACTTCAGCCAGCGTTTCTTAAGTTTTCCCAAAAAAATCGCAGCGATCGCAAATACGACGCTTACTGCAGCAATAACAAACACGAACCCATTCATATGTTTTTAGTTTCCTTTTCCCAAAATCTGATTTTTCGGTATTTTACTATTTCCATATTACACATTCCTGAAACATACTTCAAGCAGAGGCATTGTTTGCATTGTGCATTATTTGTAATATGCAATTATTTGATATTGCAATTATACACCTTCGGATATATAATACAATAAAGCTATATTTAGGTAGGGTGTTTATATGAAAACCGACGATTTGAAAAAAACTGATGCAGCTCCGCTGAAAGTGCGTCTGAAAGCCCCCTCGGCTTCAGGTTCCTGCTGCTGCCCGTCCGATAAGATCCGCATGAAATATTCCCCGGGCGCCTCATGGGTCACGGGAACAATACCAACGGCTGCCGGACCGGTACAGAGAGTTTCGACCGAACTGCTGCCTTCCGATATATGGGGTTCGGTCAGGATGCGGTTCGGCTTCGGACGCGATAATTACAGGATCGAACCGGGAATATATTGCGTCGGCGAACCTGATTCTTCGTCCCCGGTTCTGGTCACAGCCAACTACAAGATGACGTTCGACAGCCTCCGTGTGGAGCTAGAAGGACTAAACGCATGGATACTCGTGCTCGATACAAAAGGTATTAACGTATGGTGTGCCGCGGGCAAGGGTACTTTCGGTACTGAAGAGCTCATCGGCAGGATCCGTAAAGTCGGCCTCGATTCCATAGTCGCACACCGCGATATTATCCTGCCGCAGCTTGGAGCGTCAGGAGTGTCGGCCTTCACGGTAACGAAGCAGACAGGGTTCAGGGTGAATTACGGTCCCGTCAGGGCTGCCGATATAAAGGCTTATATAGGGAATGGCATGAAAGCCGACGCAGCTATGAGGACAGTGAGGTTCAACATTATTGACCGCCTGGTATTGACGCCAAATGAGCTGGTCGGAACTATCAAGCACTTCCTGATTATTCTCGGAATACTATTCATACTGAATATGGCAGGCGTTGGCCATTTCGGCAAAGCAGACGTGTATGCGCTTGCGGGAGCCATTTTCATTGGAACGTTCCTTACGCCGGTATTGCTGCCTTTTATACCCGGCAGGGCATTTTCCTTTAAGGGCTGGCTCCTTGGAATGGCATGGGCCGTGGGTGTATTGTTCATGAACGGCTTCCCGGGGATACCCGCTTTCGGCTGGCTGCTGTCAATCGCATACCTATTGGTTTTCCCGGCTATCTCGGCGTATCTGGCGCTGAATTTTACAGGCTGTTCCACTTACACTTCATTTTCGGGAGTAAAACGCGAAATGCAGCTCTCTCTGCCGCCGATACTTATATCTCTGGCGCTTGGCCTGTTACTGGTCATATTGGATATGGTGCTGAAACTTTTAATTTGAGGAGTGAGCTTTATGAAGCATAAATACCTTAGAAATGTTGCCACGCTTGAGTTTAACGCCGAAAAATGCACAGGCTGCGGCAAATGCGCCGAGGTATGCCCGCATGGCGTATTCTCAATTACCGAACGGAAGGCAGTCATAAACGACAAGGACTCATGTATGGAATGCGGCGCCTGTTCGCTGAATTGCCCGTCGTCAGCTTTAATAGTCAAACCGGGCGTAGGCTGCGCCGCCGCTATTATTAGCGGTATGCTCAAGGGCGCTGAACCCGAGTGCGGCTGTTCGGGTTCATCGGGCGGCGGCTGCTGCTCATAAGCACATGACCGACAGGCAGCCGGAAAGGCAGGTCCCGTGCGTACGCTTGTCCGAATCGATACCGAACCGGAAAAATCACTTGAGACATACGGAGGAAAACGGAATGAAAAATGACAATGAACAAATACGTTTCCGTGAAGAGATTCGTAGACTGGAAATAAAAACGGGCCTTCTCAACGACAGTGAAATGAGCTGTTGCAAGGTCACCCTGGCACAGTGCCACGCAGTAGTCGAGATAGGACGCGCCGGCAGTATTTCCCTGGCTGAGCTTGCTGGAATACTTAACCTGGATAGCAGCACTATAAGCCGCACCGTGAACAATCTCGTAAACAGCGGCTACGTGATACGTGAATTGGATCCGAAGGACAGAAGGTATGTAACGATCGAGCTGACGGAAAGCGGTAAAACGGTTTTCATGGAAATAGAAAGTGCTATGGAACGGAAGTTCTCGGATATATTGAAACGCATACCGGAGGATAAAAGAGACCAAGTGCTTGAAAGCCTCGAGTTGCTGAACGAGGCGTTCGAAAGCTGCTGCTGAATGAAGCATCCGGGGATCGCTGCTGTTGAATGATGCGTTCGGATACCAGTGTTGCGAATGAAGCCTTGAAGGACTGCCGACGCTGCCGGGCAGTGAGCTTGAAAGACGCCCCTGCCCATCCGCATCCGATAACATAAATCATTTTACCCTGTCGAGTGCCTTCAATATACCGTAAAGAATCGCCTGCGGCCTTGGCGGGCACCCGGGTATGTAAACGTCCACCGGGACGACGGAATCCAGCCCACTGCCTGCCGCATAGCAATCCTTGAATATTCCCCCGCTGCATGCGCAGGCGCCGGTCGCTACGACAAGCTTCGGATCCGGTGCAGCGTTATAGGTCTTGATCAGCGCTTCCTCCATGTTGCGCGATACCGGTCCTGTTACAAGAAGCATATCGGCATGTCTCGGCGATGCGACAAAATGAATGCCAAGCCTTTCTATATCGTTGAAAGGATTATTCAGTGCGTTTATTTCGTAGTCACAGCCGTTGCAGGAGCCCGCGTCGACTTCCCTTATCTGAAGGCTGCGCCCGAAAAGCTTGCCGATGCGTTTCTTCAGGCGTGTTTCCAGTTCATTTTGGGGAATCGCCGCTGCGCTGTCATCGTCCACTACAACCACAGCGCTTTTAAGAGCTTTTCTCTCCTTCCGGGCAAGTTCGAAGTCATGTGTCATCCTGACTGCGTTCATGGGACATATCTCTTCACATAGCGCGCAGAAAATGCAGCTGTCGTAGCCTATTGTTATCTTGTCGGAGCCCGCGCCATAATCGATCGCTCCGGACGGGCAACGTCCGACACACTCGCCGCAGCCGCTGCATTTATCCCGGTCGATTTCCGGCCTGCCCACAAACAAGCTTGTATCCAACGCCTTTTTAGGGTAGTCCTGTGTTAATCTGGGGTACTTTATCAGTTTTTCTACAGGTTTAAACATCACTGCCTCCGATTTTACAGGTCATTGCCTGCATATGACAGGTTAAAGCTCTTATTTATCAAAGGAAAATCAGGTACGATGTTGCCTCTCACCGCGAGGCAGACAGCCGGCCAGTTGCAGAACGACGGCGTCCTGATCTTATACCTGAATAGCCTGCCGGCTTCGCCCATCATTACAAAATGAACATTCTCACCCCTGGGCGCTTCAGTCATACCAAAGGCATGGCTGTATGGCTTTATATCGGGCAAGTTCTCGAACAGCCTGCCCTGGGGCATGCTATTTATCGCTTTGCCGATAAGGTCTATCGATTCCAGGCATTCTTCCAGCTTTACATTCATCCTGCAGCTCACATCGCCATTTTTATGTTCAGGTACCGTGAAATCCAACTCGCCATAAGCTGCATACGGGAAGCTCGTTCGTATGTCATACCGCACGCCCGAGGCTCTGCCTGCCGGACCAACGATATTGAGGTCCTGCGCCGCCTCAGTTGAAAGCACGCCTGTATTTTCTACCCTGTCGATAAACAGGCTGTTGGCATTGATGATATCGATCGTATCTTTAATTTCGGCCTTTATCCTGTCCAAAAGCTCCAAAACCCTGGTTTCTCTGCCCGCTATGAACTCTTTCCTTACGCCGCCCGGTTTGTTGACATTCCGCAGGAACCTCATCCCACAAAGCTGATCCGCTATTTGATAGCTCCATCCGCGTAGCATCCTGAATTGGAAGGCCGCAAAACCGTAGGCCGTATCCAGGCAAATACCCGCCAGATCCCCCAGATGGCTCGTCAGCCTTTCAAGCTCAGCAAATACAACCCTTGTATATCTAGCACGCGCCGGAACTTCTATTCCGGCCATTTGTTCGATCGCCTGGCAATAAGCAAGAGAGTTGGCGATTGTCTCATCCCCTGAAATACGTTCGGAAATGAAAAGGCACTTTTCTATCGTATCGCCTTCACACATTTTTTCAATTCCCTTGTGAACGAAATATAGCTGCGCCTCCAGGTTGATTATCGGCTCGCCCGCTACGCTGAAACGGAAGTGGCCTGGTTCAATAATACCTGCGTGGACAGGCCCTACGGGGATTTCGTATACTCCGTCGCCCTCGACCCTTTTGAACTGCATCTCCACATGGGCCTTTTCAGGTCTGCTTTTGCCGTCGAAATCCTTTCTCAGCGGGTAGGCGCCCTCGGGCCAGTTGCTGTGGAACGCCAGCCTTCTCGGATCAGGGTGATCCAGGGGTGTCAGTCCGAACATGTCCTGTATTTCCCTCTCATACAGGGCTGCCGTATGAACTGTCGCACAAATTGAATGGAAGGACAGATTTTCTTCTCCATGCAGTGTCTTCACTGTCAGGAGCCGTCCCTCCGCCCTATCTGCAAACACATAGTAAATAATATATTTTCCGGTGGCAAGCTTTCTTTCATCCGTTGCGAACATGGTGACAAGCTGATAACCCAGCTCCCGATTAATGTAAGTGCATATCCCGCCAATATGCCCGGGGTCTGCTTCCAGACAGCACTCATTTTTACCGTTCGAAGTCCGGTTGTAAATATATTCAGCAAATTCATCGGTCAGTTTTTTTAAATTGTCGTCAAACATCAATTCATCCTCCGATAATGATCTGCCGGGCATCCTCAAGCAGCTCCCTCAGCGCCGCCGGCATGCAGAGCCCCATCGCCAGTATCAAGGCGAGAAGCGCGACGATAACGACAGCTCCGGCAAGGTTGGTCTCACGCGGTTTTGCAGGTTTGCTGCCGATACCTGGCCGGCCGATGTGAGTAGACCTGTTTTCCGCCTCAGCGAAAGATTCTATGGCGACGGCAGCTTCTTGAGCGGCAACCGCTTTTTGAGCAGTAAACGCTTCCTGGGCGTCGGTTGCTTCCGGGACGACAGCAGCAGCTTCACCGTCCGACCTCCAGAACATTCTGAACAGTACGGATGCTATACCCGCAAATATAATGGCAAACAAAACGGCTAAAACCGATCCGAGCAGGAAATTCCCCTTCTCGAATACCGCCGCTATGATATTGAATTCGCTGGCAAACACGCTGAACGGGGGCGTTCCCGCGATGGCAAACAGCCCGAGGAAAAAAACCGTACCTGTGACCGGCAATGCCTTCAACAGGCCATTGACCTTCGATATCTCGCGCGTACCGTATTTTTGCAGTACGCTGCCTGAAGACAGGAATAGCATCGATTTTGTAAAGGAATGATTAATCATATGGAACAGAGCCCCGAAAACCGCCGCCGGTGTAAACAAACCGATTGCAACCGCGATGATGCCCATATGTTCTATGCTCGAATATGCGAGCAGCCTTTTATAATCCTTCTGTGTGAGGATGAATATTGCAGCCGTAACGATCGAGAGAATGCCCGCGGCGATCAGTATCCTTCCGGTAAACAGGCTGCTTCCCTGATTCCTGTTAACTATGGAAACAGTCCGGATGATAGCATACATCGCGCTGTTCAGCAGCACGCCCGAAAGGAGTGCGCTTATAGGAGACGGCGCCTGGCTGTGCGCGTCGGGCAGCCACGTGTGCATCGGCGCAAGGCCCGCTTTCGTACCGAAGCCAATTAGTATGAATATGAACGCAAGGCGTAGCAAAGGACCGTTCAATTTTCCGGCATTACCGTAAAGCTCGGTCCAATTCAGGAGCTGCGAGCCCTCTAAAGAGCCTGAGGACGACATGTGCAGGAATATAATGCCAAGCATCGCTATAGCGATACCCACGGAGCAGATGATTACATACTTCCACGTAGCTTCGATTGCCTGCTTGTCGTTATAAAAACCGACGAGGAACGCTGAAGCAAGGGTTGTCGCCTCTATCGCAATCCACATGACGCCCATGTTTCTGACGCTCAGGGCCAGGACCATTGTGAACATGAATATGTACATCAGCATGTAATAAAGGTTTACTTTGCCCTCCGCAATTTTGCCGTGTTTGAGCTCCTCCTCGACGTAGCCTATGGAAAAAACGGCGGCTAAAAAGCCGATTATCAGTACTATATCCAGTATGATAACACTCAGGGCATCCAGATAGAATACACCGCCCAGCCAACTGTATTCCAGCGTCTTTCCAGACAGCACGCCGGCTGTCGTGAAACCGGCGGCAGGCAGCATGAGGGCTGAAGCTATCAAACTGACCGCGTGCAGTATCCTTCTGTTTTTAACTATTGCAAAAACCGGCACCGATACTACCGGTATGATCCAAAGCAGAAACCCCATCTTCTCAACCCCGTAAATTCTTTAATTTGTTGATATCTATAGAGTCAAATTTCTCATTTATCTTGAAAACGATAATTCCCATTATCAGAACTGCCGTGATGATATCTATAAACACTCCAATATCAACTATAAAAGGCATCCCGTTGGTCGAAAACAGCGCTGTTATGAATATCCCGTTTTCGATAACGAGGAAACCGACTATCTGTCCTATTGCCTTTCTTCGGCTGATCATGAAGAACAGTCCGATCAGAACAAGTGAAATCGAATTGACCACCTGGGCATTCATAATGCCGTCCGAGCTTCCTGCTGCTTTTGAGACAGAGAAATACGAGAATACCACGAGGCCGCAGCATATCAGGATAAGCAGCGGGATATTCAGGAAGAAATCCTTTTCCACCTTGTATTCGACGCCTGAAAACGTCTTGTGCAGAAGGTTCGGGATATAAATGACCTTCAGCGCGATTATGATGACGGCTACGACCACAACGTCGTAGCTTCCTTCGGCAATGACGCTTCTTATGCCCATAATTCCTGCAGTCAGAGCTATCAGCGCAGACTGCAGCCTGAACGACCCGATATATGACTTTATCCTTTTATTGGCCATCAGCATAAAGGACGTCAAAAGTATCAATACCGATAAAATCTGGTTATAACTCTCCACGATTA
The DNA here is from genome assembly GCA_023412915.1 of Bacillota bacterium. Classification (GTDB taxonomy): domain Bacteria; phylum Bacillota; class Clostridia; order Acetivibrionales; family DTU013; genus JAEYOM01. The sequence goes on along the minus strand of JAEZRE010000020.1, from coordinate 116,388 downwards.
CCTCCAGAGCACAAAGTATTCCAAAAATCCGATAAAGGCCAGGATGAACGACAGTGCGGCAAGGTTAGGCACGCTGAAAAACCTGAACTTTACGGTGTTCACTTCAATTATTGCAATCAATATGGCCGCCGCTATCACCTTTACAGCATACAGCAGCAGTGATACCGCAACAGCGCCGATACCGGCAAAGGTGAGTAGCTGGTCGAGCGGCAGGCATATATTGACCAGCAGCGTTATAAAGACCAGCTGCTTTATGGATGCGCCAAGCTCCATCATTGCCAGATGCCTGCCCGAATACTCGAGTATCATCGCTTCATGCACCATAGTCAGTTCGAGGTGGGTGGACGGATCGTCCACAGGTATTCTGGAGGTCTCGGCAATTATGATTATGAGCGTCGCCAGGAATACCATTACGAAAACCGGCTGGGACAGAGGGGCCGGCATGTCCTTAACGGCAGCCATGATGCCGCCGATGGATGTAGTTCCCGCAACAAGCCCGGTCGTGAACAGCGTGATCATTATGGAAGGCTCCATGAGCGACGATATCATCGCTTCCCTGCTGCTGCCCATGCCGCCGAAGGTGCTGCCCGTATCGAGACCCGCGAGCATCATGAAAAACCTGCCCAGCGCCAGCAGGTAGACCAGAAGTATTATGTCACCTGTAAATCCCGTATACGAAACAAGAGTGGTAGCCGGTACCATAAGCCCTGCTCCGAGGGCGGTCGTAATAACCACGTAAGGCGTTGCCTTGAATATCCAGGAAGACGTTTCCGAAACAACCGCGTTCTTTTTCATCAGCTTGAACAGGTCAAAGTACAGCTGAAGTACCGGGGCGCCTTTCCTTTTCTGGGTAAACGCCTTGACCTTCTTTATGACGCCGTTCACCAGCGGCGCGACAAGTATGATTACCAGCAACTGCAGGATGCTGTATGTAAGGCTGTTCATTTTATTTTCTCCTCAAGCGATCCTGTTATAGAGCATAAGCGCCAGGACTGCAACGAATATATATATCAGATATCTGTGCACGCTTCCCGTCTGAACGGCAAATTTCATTCTTCTGGAAAGGTCGGTTATCATTTTTACGACCGGAGCGTATACATATTTTTCGAATATCGGTTCCGTCGAGGTGGTGTATTCCATACTTTTGGGATGATACTGGGAATTCCCGCCTAGCTTGAGCTCCCTGGAAGGCCTGAATAATATGCGGAAAACAATTTGAATCGGCTTTGAAAAGCCGGTGGCGGTATACTGCATCCTGGAATTCAGCGCTTCAAACCCGCAATCCCATGTACCATATTTTCTCTCCAGATATTTTCCTCCGACAAGCCTCAGTGAGATGAGAGTCAACAGCAGCAGGGCTGCCAGCGCGACGAGTATCTGAAGAGGAGAAACCGAGTTTCCCGTTGCAACAGCAGGATAATTCGCCAGCATCAACGGCCCTGCCAGTTGGCCTGCAGCCGACTTCCCTGCCAGTTCCGTTACTAATCCGTCGGTGAGCTTCAGGAACAGTGAAGGAAAAACACCCAGCACCAGACAGGGCACAATCAGCAAACCCATGCCTGTGTACATGACGGGGCTTACTTCCCTGGCATGTACGGCATGTTCCGTTCTGCCCAATCCCAGGAACGATATCCCGAACAGCTTGACGAAGCTTGCAGCGGCAAGCGCTCCTGCAATTGCAAGCGCCGCAACCGCAACGATCGCGGCTATATTCAGTACAGCCTGTCCTTTCCCGATAGTTCCGAAAATGGATTGCAGCGTCAGCCATTCGCTTGCGAAGCCGTTGAAAGGCACAACGGAGGAAATTGCGAGTGAGCCTCCGAGCATGAATACCGCCGTTACAGGCATTTTCTTGATCAGACCGCCAAGCTGTTCCATTTCGAGCGTGTGCGCAGAATGCTGTATGGAGCCGGCTCCAAGGAACAGGCCTCCCTTGAAAAACGTGTGGTTGAGCGTATGGAACAGCGCGGCGCAAAGCGCCAGAGCGCCGATGGATTGGCTGCCCTTTGCGAATGCTGTGAAGGCTATGCCCAAACCGATGAATATGATCCCTATATTTTCGATACTGCTGTATGCCAGCAGTTTCTTTATGTTCACCTCGACAAAGGCATATGCGACTCCAAGCACGGCTGAAACCATGCCAAGTATCAGCAGTGTCATGCCCCACCAGGTATTATCGACTCCCAGGTATACGAGCACGAATCTCAAAAGTCCGTATACGGCGGTCTTTATCATGATACCCGACATGAGCGCCGATACGTTTCCGGGCGCCGCCGGATGCGCGTACGGCAGCCAGATGTGCAGCGGTATGACGCCGGCTTTTACTCCGAAACCGATAAGGAACAGTATAAACATAATATTCCTTGCAGGCTGCGGTATTGCGGACGAATCGCCGGACATATCAAAGGATTTCGTATATGCGTACATCAGCATAAACGCAATCAGCAAGAATGCGGTACCGATATGCGTCATTATTATGTAAATCACTCCGGCTTTTTGCTTTTCAGCATGCTCCGACTCAAAAACGACAAGGTAATATGACAGAAGCGCCATGACTTCCCAGGCTATATAGAAAAATACCGCATTTGAAGACGTAAGGACGAAAAACATTGAAAGAATGAAGGTTGAAAAAAGGAATTGGAAAAGGCCTACATTTCTCTTGCCGTAAAAATGTGATACGTATCCAATGGAATAGATCGAAACGCAGAAGACCAGAATGCAAAGCCCCATTATGAAAAATGCCGACAACCTGTCAAAGGTCAAATCGAATGAAATTACAGGAACTGTGGTGTCAACCGACATTATTGCGAGTCTTTCCCCTCCTGCCAACAGGTGCCGGACCGAAGCCAATATCCCGGAAACCGATGCTGCCGTGCAAAGAATATTCGACGCCGTATTGCTGAGTTTTTGCCAGTGCGAGAAAACCAACGCAGCCGCTGCTGCAGAAACGAACAATATTATCGATACCCCGAGCAGGGTACCGACTGCCGGAATAACCATCCAAAAAATCCCCCTGAAGGTCCGAATAGATAAAACAAGCAATATTTCTAGGCTTTAGCAAAGCCACTTTCGTATAGTAGCACTTCCGCCAGTGCACGTCAATAATCAAACTGTCCAAAATAGCATCCGTTTTAGTTGCCGCATAGTATGAAATATATACCATAGAAAGGATATAAAATATGTACAGGATAACAATCGATCCGGGGCACGGCGGAAAAGACAGGGCCAACAGGGGACCGACGGGATATGTCGAAGCCGACGGAGTATTGGAGATATCACTTTACCTTGAAGCAGAGCTTTTAAAATACAAGGATTTTCAGGTTGAGCTGACGCGCCGAACCGATATGTACCTTACGCTTACTGAAAGAGGACGCATGGCTGTCGATTACAAGGCGAACCTGTTCATATCAGAGCACACCAATGCATCCAACGGAACAGCCAGGGGTTCAACCGTTTTTTACAGCGTGGACCTGCCCGGCGACAGGATATGGGCGGAAAAAATGGCTGCCGCCATATCCCAGGCGTTGGGCGTTCCTAACAGGGGTGCAAAAACCAGGGCTCTTTCCTCCAACCCAAATGAGGATTATTACACTGTGATCCACACGGCCCAAAGCGGAGGAGTACCTCATGTGCTGCTTGTAGAGAGCGCTTTTCACGATAACCCGGAGGACGAAAAGCTGCTGAAGGATGATAATATGTTGAAAAAGATTGCGCAGGCGCAGGCAGGCGTTATCAATGAGTGGTTCAACAGCGGTGCAGGCGGTGGTTCAGGCAATCCCGGAGGGTCCGGCAGCCCGGGAGGCGGCGCTTCCGGCGGGGATACGGGAGGCGGTACACCTTCCGGCTCAGCAGCTTTGCCGGTGCTGAAACGCGGCGCCGCCGGAGATGCCGTGAAAATACTGCAATATGTATTAAATAGCCAGGGCTACAATAGCGGAATTATAGACGGCATATTCGGCGCAAATACGTCATCGGCAGTAATGAATTATCAAAAGGCCAACGGTATAAATGCGAACGCCATCGTTGACGCAAACGTCTGGAAAGCATTGTTGTCGTGTACTGTCAAGGCTTGATCCTGCAGGATCAGGCCAAAGGAGGTGCAAAATGAGCTTCACTGATTTTCTATATTCCGTGTCTGCGCTGTCGGTAGCCGCAGAGCGGGCAACAGAGGTATTCAAGCCAATATTCCTTAGCGTGAAAAACAAAATTTTCAAAACAAATGCACCGGAGTGCAGCAAACCCGAAAAAGTATTCATATCCATGATTTTCGGCGTACTTATAGCGATCGCAGTTCAGGTAGGTATCGATATTCCGGCGGTGAATGAGACGCCTGTTGAGCAGCAGGTGTTTGCAGGCTTGGTCTCATCTTTCGGAAGTAATATTTTGCACATGATGCTGTCGATCCTGACAGGGGTGAAGGACAGCCGGGAAGCCCGTAACGCAGCCGGTTTTCAGGATACATCAGCTCCGGGCGGGCAGCAGCAAAGTTAAAGGATGCTGAAGCCCAATGAATGCGAAGGATCTTCCTTCCATCAGACCTTTTTCGTTTTTCATGCGCTGTGTGGTAGTTAAGTGCTTTCCATCATACTTTTTAGCAGACATATTCATTACCTCCAGTTAATTTGGAGGAATCCAATTGCCAAGAAAATTGTAGCAAAAATTGTGCAATACCTAAAATCTTGAAAGTAGAATTTGCTATTGCAATCAAGAAGTTACCTTATCATTTTACAGCCATATTTTAAAACATCCTTGACATTAACGTAGCGTAAACGTCTATAATACGAAATGTCAGGAGGGATGCCAATGGAATACACCATAAATAAGCTGGCAAAGCTGGCGGGTGTTAGTACCCGGACACTACGCTGGTACGATGAATGCGGTCTATTGAAACCGCGACGGATAAGTTCAAACGGCTACCGCGTTTATGGACAACCCGAGATAGACCGTTTACAGCAAATCATGTTCTACCGGGAGTTAGGCGTTGAACTATCAGAAATCGGACATATACTGTCCTCCAACAATTTTGACGGCCTTGCCGCCTTGCAAAGCCATCATGCGGCATTATGCTCCAGAAAGGAACAGATAGACGTCCTTATAAAAAATGTGGAAAATACTATTAAAGCGATGAAAGGAGAAATCACAATGTCAGACAATGAAAAATTCGAGGGCTTCAAGCAAAAGCTCGTAGATGATAACGAGGCTAAGTATGGTAAAGAAATACGAGCCAAATACGGAAACGACTCCGTTGACCGTTCCAACGCCAAAGTAAAGGGAATGACGAAAGAACAGTATGCTGAAATTGAAAGGTTGACGCAAGAGGTTAATGAAACGCTTAAAGCAGCATTTGAGCGGGGCGATCCGACGAGTGAACTGGCTCAGAAAGCCTGCGAACTGCACAAACGCTGGTTATGCTATTTCTGGGACGGTTACAGCAAGGAAGCTCATCTTGGCGTGACGCAGATGTATGTTGACGACCCGCGCTTTACAGAATACTACGACAAAATTGCACCTGGTTGTGCTGTGTTCCTGCGTGACGCAGTGAAATTCTTCTGTTCATAACAAAATGATAACAATGAGGCTGTCCGCTGGTAGAGTGAATGCGCTTACACAATACCTGACAGCCTCATTGTCGATTTAATTTATCAGCCCGCTTCTTCCTCGTCGTTCAGGAACTTGAACTGTGAAGTATAGAGCTTGTAGTATTGTCCCTGCAGCCTGATCAGTTCTTCATGCGTACCGGACTCCGCTATGTCGCCGTCTTCAACCACCATTATCCTGTCGGCGTTACGGATGGTTGAAAGCCTGTGGGCTATTACAAATGAGGTCCTGCCCGCAAGCAGCTTCCTGATGCCTTGCTGGACCAGCTTCTCGGTATGGGTGTCGATACTCGCCGTTGCCTCGTCCAGAATGAGTATGCGCGGGTTTGCCAAAAGCGTCCTGGCGAAGGCGATCAATTGCCTCTGCCCTGCCGACAGTCTGGTTCCGCGTTCATTCACGTCAGTGTCGTAGCCCTTTTCGAACTTCATAATGAAATCATGAGCCGATACGGCTTTTGCGGCAGCTATGATCTCGTCGTCCGTCGCGTCGAGCTTGCCGTAACGGATATTCTCCTTAATAGTTGTCGAGAACAGGAAGGTATCCTGCGGCATAAGGCCTACCTGTCCCCTGAGGCTCTCGAGCGTGACGTTGTCGACATTTATACCGTCGATCAGCACGCTGCCTGAAGTGACCTCGTAGAACCGGCTTATCAGGTTGACTATCGTAGTCTTGCCTGCTCCGGTGGAACCTACGAGGGCTATGGTTTGCCCGGCCTTTACGTCGAAGCTGACGTTGTCCAGAACCTTCTGACCTTCGTCATAACCGAAGGTCACATTACGGAACGAAACTTCCCCCTTGATTTTTGGCATTGTCCTGGCTTCAGTCCTGTCCTTTATGTCGGGCTCTATGTCAAGTATCTCGAATATACGCTCCGCTCCCGACATGTTGGTCACCAGCTGGTTGTAGAAGTTGCTGATGTTCATTATCGGCTGCCAGAACATGGAGACATACCCCGTAAACGCCACAAGCAGACCCGGGGTGACGGAACCTGTCTGTATAAGGGAGGCTCCCATCCAGAATACAAGTATTGTTCCGGCGCCCCAGGACAAGTCGACTGTCGGCCAGAAGAAGTCGTTCATCATAACTGCCCTTACGAAGGATCTGCGCCATTCGTTCAAAAGCTTGAGAAAGATTCCGGACGTCTCCGGTTCCGCGGCAAAGCTTTGCACGACGCGTACTCCCGAAAAGTCCTCATGCGTAAAAGCATTCATATTTGAATTCTTTTTCCTGTTGATCTGCCAGCGTTTCCTAGATACAGTCGATATAAAAAACATAACTATAATCAAAAACGGAAGCGCAGCCAGCGCAACCAGGCCCAGCTTGAAATTCATGGTCAGCATGATAACCGCGACCAGCGTGATCTTGACAAGTTCCGGCACCAGGCTTGTTACACTGTTCGTAAAAAGATCGTTCAGCGAGTTGACATCACCTATGATCCTCGCCAGTATCTTGCCGGCCGGCCGGTTATCGAAAAACGAGAACGACAGCTTCTGTATGTGCGAATACAGCTGTTGGCGGATGGTCAGCAAAATGCTGTTGGAAACCCTGCCCATTATCTGTATCCTGAAACGCGAACAAACCATTGCGGCAGCATTCATCAATATCATTGCTCCGCCCAGCAGAATCAGCTTCCTCGAGTCGCCGGCCTTTATGAACTTGTCTATGCCGATCTTAAGCAGGTAGGGATTGGATAGCTCCACGGCTATAGCTACCGCCATGAGCAGTAAAGTCCTGGCAACCGCTCCCTTGTATGCTTTCAAATAGGACAAAAGCCTTGTAATTAATGTTAGGTTGAGGCTCTCCTTGAGATCCTCGTCTTCCCTGAAATTATTTATTGGCATTATACCACCTCTTTTTCGAGCGCTTCGACGTAATCGCGGTACTGCTCGCAGTACGTGTCGTAATAGCGTCCGCGCAGATCCATAAGTTCCTGATGATTGCCTCGTTCGGCAATCCTTCCGTTTTCAAAATACAGTATCTCGTCGGCATTTTTCACCGCGGAGATCCTGTGTGCTATGATAAACCGGGTAATGCCCTTCCGGCGTTCCATCGCCTTCTGGATCGCATATTCGGTTTCCATGTCGAGGGCCGATGTGGAATCGTCCATTATCAGTACCTTAGCGTCTCTGACGAGAGCCCTGGCAATCGATATCCTCTGCTTCTGCCCTCCGGAGAGTCCGATTCCGCGCTCGCCTATAACTGTCTTATAGCCCTCGGGCATCTGTGAAACGAATTCGTCCACCATGGCATCCCTGCAGGCCGTATTGAACACTTCGTCGGAAATGGCGCCCGCCCCGAACCGGATGTTTTCCTCTATGGTATCCGAGAACAGGAAGGTTTCCTGCATTACGGCAGATACATTGCTTCTCAGGACAGACAGATCCATGTCCTTTACGTCGATCCCGTCAAAACACACCTGTCCGGCAGTGCAGTCATAGTACCTTCCGATCAGATTAACAAGCGAGCTCTTCCCCGCTCCCGTGATACCCATTATGGCAACGGTACTGCCCGGTTTTGCAGTAATGTTGACGTCTTTTAAAACCTTGGCGCCTGAGAAATCGAAGCTTACATTTCTGAATTCGATACAGCCATGTAATTCTTCAGGAGTCTTCGGGGCATCACAGTTTTTGATCGACGGCTCCTCGTCGAAGAGCTTGTTGATCTTCTTGACGGACGCCATGCACTGGGCAAGTACATTAGTAAGCCAACCCATCATTCTCATCGGCCAGATCAGCATGAATATATAGTTGCTGAAGGCGACAAGAGTACCGAGGGTAATTTCCTTCCCTATTACAAAGTACCCTCCGACTGTAATTACAAGAACATACACCAGGTTCGAAAGGAACTCTATCGGCGGGAAAAATCTTGCGATAGAGGTTGCCTGCTCATAGTTGATCTTGTAATTCTCCTCGTTTTGGCGAAGGAATTTCTGTATTTCATGCTTTTCACGGCCAAATGCCTTGACTACCCTTACTCCGGCGATATTCTGCTGCGCGGTCGTATTGAGCACGGCTCTCTGGTCGCTTATTTTTTCATAGGTCGCGCCGACAGATCTTTCAAGCTTGAACACTACGAATTCGATGATCGGCATGGTTACAAGACTTATCAGTGCGAGCTTCCAGTTTATTCCGAACAGAATCACTGATGCAACGATAAAATAAACGCTTTGTTCCAAAAAAAGCATGAAACCGAAGCAGATAGCGTTCATTATGTTTTCAGTGTCTTCCTTGATGCGCGACATCAATTCGCCCGTATTGTTTTCATCAAAGAATGAGAATGAAAGCTTCTGTATGTGGTCGAACAGGTTCTTCCTCAAATTGAGTATGACCTTCGAGCTCGATATGTCGAAGCATATTTCCTTCGTGTAGCCCAATACCGCACGCGCGATCATGATCACTGCCAGTGCGGGCAGAGCCGTTTTCAGATAGTCCATTTCTCCGTTCATAACTACCTTGTCTATGATTTGTCCTACATAGTACGGATTGAACATATCAAGAGCGATAGCTGTCAAAAGTGCTGCTATTGCTATTGAATATGACCACCACTGCTTTTTCATCAATTTTAAAAGCCTTTTCAAAATAATCCCTCCTAGCTCATATACCATGTTACCGAGCTTTCTTTTGTTTGAACTTCCTTGCCTACCCCCTGTACCCGTTGAAAGCGACAGAAGTATAAAAGAGGCCGCGGTGCGAATGCCGCGTCCTGACAAAAAATTAAGGCCGCGGTGATAACCGCGGCCTTCTCTTTTCGGTAATCAACGGAATCTTTCAGATGTTACCAGTGAGTAAGGCAGGGTTATCGAATGTTACAAATTTATCCATGTCGGATCTGTTAAACCCGCCGAATACGACGGCAGAACCAAATGCGCATACTACGCCCGTACCGATATGTTTAACTGTTGCTACGATACTGATAATGCTTGTATTACGCGACATGTACCTGCCTCCTTTTTAAAGATTTGTGATGACTCACACAACTATGGTAAAACAAAAAATATTAATAGTCAAGAAATTTTTTACATTATACTTCCAGAAAATATTTCTATAAAACGTACTATACCAACTTTCTTTTTAAAGCGGGCATGAGCGTCATACGCTCTCTGTCTGCTCTATACCTGAGGACGGGCCAAGAGCACCGCAATGCGCTCTGCCCTTTATTTGCCTAATGACGGGCCGTGAGCGCCGCAATGCGCTCTGCCCTTTATTTGCCTAATGGAGGGCCGTGAGCGCCGCAATGCGCTCCGCCCCTTATTTGCCTAATGGCGGGCCGTGAGCGCCAAACCGCTCTGCCCCTTATTTGCCTAATGGGGCGCCGTGAGCGCCTAAATGCGCTCTGCCCCTTATTTGCTTAAAGGCGGGCCGTGAGTGCCAAACCGCTCTGCCCTTTATTTGCCTAATGGCGGGCCGTGAGCGCCGCAATGCGCTCCGCCCTTTATTTGCCTAATGGCGGGCCGTGAGCGCCGCAATGCGCTCCGCCCCTTATTTGCCTAAAGGCGGGCCGTGAGCGCCAAACCGCTCTGCCCTTTATTTGCCTAAAGGCGGGCCGTGAGCGCCAAACCGCTCTGCCCGATTTCTGCTTAAAGGCGGGACATGAGCTGTCATCCGTTGGGTTCCCTCGCAGACAGCAGCTTCATCTTGCTTTGCTTTTTCAAGGCCGCTCATATTCGACGTCGTGTCTCATATTCGCTCAAAAAGCCATCCATGGCTTTTTGCCCTTGAAAAAGCTGCAGCTTCGATGGCTGCTGTAGCTGCTCCTCCACACAACTGCTGACATCTCACGTCCCACCTTTTCTTATGATCCGACATTTCTTATAGCACATGACTTGCCTTTTTACGTGCTGTTATTTGTGTTCTTGCTGTTCCTAGGAGTTGCATTATTTTTTTATAACGGCCTGCAAATACCGTGCCGCGCGCGATTTTTTATCGGCGCCGGCAGCTGTGGTGCTTCCGTCGGTATCGGGCAAGTGCTCAATAGCTCCGGAAAGTATTTCGTTGAAAAGTCCGAAGGCGTTTCCCGGCAAAGCGTTCATAGCACTCTCCAATGAACTGATTTTTATACCCTGCTTTAGTAAGCCTTTATCGGTCAGCATGGCCAGCGCAGCGGCAGCGAGAGATAATGCGGCTGCTTTTACAGGGTTTGCGGATTGTGTCGTGCTGTCTGTTAGAACCGCAGACAATGTCGCAGTCTGTGCGGTTTGAGCGTCAACAGCGCTCTGTCTATCGCCCTCCAGCGCTTTCAGCAGCGCTTCCCCGGCTTTTATGAGCTGTATCCTGTACGGCTTCCACTCTTCATCAAGTAAAAGCATTCCGATGATAAAACATGAAGTTCTGAAGACAGCATCGCCGCCGCTGCCGAAAGAGCCTGAGGCGTCCTGCATCTGTGCAGCCGTTATTATCATTTCATGTAACGATGCCTTGATATCAGTGACCGCCGTTTCCGCCGCACCTGCTGCGGACTTGCCGTCAAAGGCTTCCGGCGCACTTGAGAAAGCGAGTTTTTCCGACCTCGTCCGCATCGATCTGCCGAAACCCGATCTATTGGGAGCCGAACGTCCTTTTCTCAGAAACGACGGAATTCCGGTGAAACCGGGTTCTTCATCACAGTTCATGCCGTTCAGCCCGTCGTCCTCTTCCTGATATGACCGCATGCAGGATTCGGTTACGCATAAAGGCGCAAAGGAGAATGTTTTTTCCTGCGCAAGCGGCATAGACCAGCCTCTGGGAGCCGCAACAGGCACTACTATAGTCTGCGGCAGCCCGTTTATTTTGGTTTTTCTACTGTATACGGCCACCAATGAAGTCAGCGTAGATAGCACCGAATACCTTACCGACAGCTCGATGATCTCCTTCCTGAGAAGGTCGTTTCTGCGCTCGTAGGTACCGTTCATTTGACTTTCGAGTTCCGTGATCCTGCCTTTTGCCCACTTAAGGCCGAGCAGCCTTTCATCTCCCGTATTTTCGCCCTTGATTTCAAACCTCAGCCTTTCATCTCCGACCTTTCCGGCGAGCCTTACAGTATCCTTTATATCGCCTTTATCCGCCCGGACAATAAAGCTGAAGGTCTCCGAGTCATATAGCCTGGCAGGCAGCGACGGCACGGTTTCAAGTTCTCTTCCGGCCTCCCCGGTCACAGTCAAATCGGCAAGGTAAGGCTGGTGTATCCTTGAAAACTGACGGATCACCTTGTCTTCTATCCTTTCCCCCGGATAAATGTATTCCGGCATGCCGTTTCCGGCCTGTGCCAGGCTGTCGATGAAATATTTGTTTACAGCCGTATCGATCCCGAACGGATAAAGCTGCAGCGAAACGCTGTTTTTTCTTGCAAGGTCGACGATCTGGCTCTCATTTCCGACCTGTCCGTCTGTAAACAGGAAAACGACTCTTTCAAGTCCCTTTATTCCTTCCGAATGCTCAAGTACGAACTCCATCGGTTCATATATTTCCGTGCCGCCCATCGCAGTCAGCGCCGATATCCATTGGTCCGCCGATTCGAGGTTATCCTGCGAGTATGGCATAGATGTTTTCGAAAAACAGCTGTAGCTGCTCTCGAAGGCTATAATATTGAAATAATCTCCTTCGAACAGGTTCCTGAGTGAGATTGAAAGCGCGCGCCTGGCCTGCTCGAGCTTTTCTCCGCCCATAGAACCCGATACGTCCACGAGGAATATATATTCGCAGGCTCCGGGCTTTTTCGTGTACTCGGAAAGGTCGGGACAAAAACTGACCGACCCAAACACTCCGTTTGCACCCGAGGCTGTAATGAAGCTGTCCGCGTTATCCTCGGCGATTTGCGCCGATATTACGAAATCGCTGTCCAGCGGCTCATTTTCCTTGGATAAGGTAACTATCACATTTTCCCTGTCGAAGCCGACTTCGACCGGGTGACTGGGCGAAGAGACCTTTTTCAGCCCTTTCATCCCTTTAAGTACCGCTTTTATTTTCAGCGTGTAATCAGTCTTTCCAACCGGCGGAGTTATATAATCGGCGTCTGGCACAAGCTCCGTAGGGCCTGCTGTCCCCGGGCCGGTCTTATGTCCCGTTTTATTCCCCGGGATGTAACGCGGCGCCACCACTGTCGGAATGGACCAGCGCAGCTCATGATCGGTTATTTTAACGTCCTCCGTATAAGAAATTGTGATCGAAACAGTTTCACCGGCGGCAATGTTGCCCAGCGAAACCTGAAAAATATCAGGTCTGTGGCTTTCGAGCAGGAAAGCGCTATCGCCTTTCCTAATTGCCCTGTCATATTCTCTGAAGGCCTCTTCCTTTTCTCTGAACTCGCCCTGTATCAAATCACTGCCGATACTGCATCTGAAGCCTGTCACCTGGGCGTCGTGAGGGACCGGGAACGTATATAGGGCTTCTATGGCATGACTGGAAGCGTTTATGTAGTTTTGCGTCAAAGTGACTTCCGCCATGGATGTGTCCAGCACTGCGTTTATTTCCACATTACGCAGAGGACAGGCCGGCCTGCCGGTCTTTATATCCGTTATGCAATTCAGGGAGTAATCATCTTCGTTTCTGTTGATTTTCATTCGCTTTAACCTTCCTTCATCATTTTTTGGGCATATTTATATAAAACATCAGCCATATCCCGAGCCTTTTGATTATCAGAAGGAAAGTGAATCTCCAGCCCGTATCCGACGTTCATCCGTTCATATGCAGTTTTATTCCCGACATCTGATGTTTTATATTCATTCGAAGGCTCCGGAAGAGACACTAAAGGTCCGTCTCCCTCGAGGCTCAAGACAACCTCCCGCAGTGTCATGCCGGCTGTCCTCTTCCGTATCTCTTCCAGTGGAAGATATCTGTCCTGCAGCTTTTTTATCAGCAATATTTTGTAGAGATGCTCTTCCGAATACACGGCGCCCAGACCCGCCCCTTCCGGAGGCGGAAGCAAACCCCTGCCTATATAATAATGGATCGTCCGTTTGGTTACGCCCGTTCTCTCAGCCAATTCACCGACTCTATAGCTAGTTTCTTCCATATCTTCACCCTTGCCTCAGCATTTCCACGATTAATATTATAATACCGTTACGTAATGGTGTAAAGTTCAAAATCTACATATTACATAAAATTTATTATTAATTTTCATCAATGGTATTCCTAATTTCATCGGAATCATTTTCTAGTTCGACTATCTTTTTATAGGTACTGATATTAATTATACCGGTCTGATACAGCCCATGATCTTTTTGGAATTTCATTACCGATTTTTTCAGAGTGCTGCCGAATACCCCATCCTCACTGCCATTATAGTAGCCGAGCTTTTTTAACGCGCTTTCCATATAAAGCACATCGGTACCAGAATCGCCGTCTCTCATGGAACAGAAGGGAATGTTTTCATATACTATCGTAACCGGAGTATTATATGGAATCATTTTATACAACTCCTGCACCTCCTTGTTTCTCATCCGGATGCAGCCTTTTGAGGAATTGCTTTTTCCGATGGACCAGGGCTCACTTGTTCCATGAATGCCATACAAACCCCATGGTACGTTGAAACCGAGCCATGCGCCTCCAAACCCCTCTCCCCAGGTGTCCTTGCTGATGATCTTCCATTTTCCCAAAGGTGACGGTGAATTGGCTTTACCGCCGGAAACCTCATATGTTTTGATAGGCAGGCCATCTTTGTAAACATGCATAAGCAGGGCATCAAGATCTATATACAAATGGTACCCTGTTTTACTTATATTAGCCGTATCAATGGCTGCAGCTTCCTTGTCTTCCTTGTAGTCCGTCTTGTCCGCACGATCGGTACCTTCTTCCGGAAAAGCAATTGTTCGTTCCCTGCCTCCGCAAAATTCTTCTTCACTTCTTGCCGGTACAGCCGTAAAGACATTCAAGTAAAGATAAAATACCAATGAGGCAAATAAAATAAGATATAATATCAGGTTCAGCTTTTTTTCGTTCAATAAATTCACCACCAATTATTCACCTAATAGATAGATATGCCGTATCGGATAATAAATATTTTTATATCGAAATTTGATTATTACTGTTTTGTTACAAATATTAAAAATAGATTAAACGACAGGTAATCCAGGAACATTTATAGAAGTTTAATGTCGAAATATAATAGGGTTGAGCATATATCAGCCGTAAAACCGCGACAAAAGGAGACGAAAATGAAATACCTGCTCAAAATAACGATAGTCCTGATCATACTTGTTTCCATACCTTTCATTATGATGCCTGTAAACGCTGATACATCTGAAGCCAGAGAAATGCGCGGGCTATGGGTGGCGACTGTCGTGAATACCGATTATCCCTCCAAACCGACTACGGATATAGACGCCCTGAAAAGTGAAGCGATAAAAATATTGGATACAGCCAAAAATACCGGGCTCAACGCTGTTTTCCTGCAAGTCAGGCCTACAGCCGACGCTTTTTACAGATCGGATTACTTCCCTTGGTCGAAATATCTGACAGGAACTCTTGGCAAGGCCCCTGCTGGAGGCTTCGATCCGCTCCGGTTCTGGATAGACGAGGCGCATAAACGCGGTCTCGAACTCCATGCGTGGATAAATCCCTACAGGATCACAAAAAAATCAGTTTCCGAGGCAAAGCCCTCCCTCTCCTCACTGCCGGAAAATCATCCCGCGAGGCTCCATCCCGACTGGGTAGTCAAATATTCGGACGGCAACCTGTATTTCAATCCGGGGATACCGGAGGTTCGCCAGCTCGTAACGAACGGCGTTCTTGAACTCGTGAACCGCTACGATATCGACGGTATCCATTTAGACGACTATTTCTATCCAGGCAGGGATTTTAACGATTCGGCAACCTACAAAAAATACGGACAGGGTTACAATTCTCTGGGCGACTGGCGAAGGGCGAACATCACCGCGCTCGTCAGCGAAGTCTCTCAAGGCATCAAGGCTACAGGCAGAGATGTCCGGTTCGGCATAAGCCCTTTCGGAATCTGGGCCAACAAGAAATCCAACCCGCTCGGAAGCGATACAAATGGAGCGGAATCCAACTATGACCATTACGCCGACACCCGTTCCTGGGTCAAAAGCGGCATCATCGATTATATAGCTCCACAGCTCTATTGGAATATAGGATATTCCGTGGCGGATTACAGCAAGCTGCTGACCTGGTGGAAGAACGTGGTGAGCGGAACCGCCGTGGATCTGTATATCGGGCAGGCTGCGTACCGGGCAAATAACTCAAGCCAGTCGAGTCCCTGGTATGGCGTTTCAGAGGTAGAAAAACAGTTGCTGCTGAACAGCACGTATCCTGAAGTCAAGGGCAGCCTCTTTTATAATTATTCGGCGCTAGACGATTCACCGGCACTGTCAGCCACGATAAAAGCCGTTTACGACCGCCTTGACGGCAACGTATCGAGCACGCCGGTAACGGTATCGATACCTTCGGGCAATACAACGACAGGCTACAGCCGCTATTATCTGAACGGCACTTCCGATCCCGGAAAAACCCTCTACCTGAACGGGAAGCCCGTTACGAACCGCTCCCTGATGGGATATTTCGGCATACTTGTCGATCTGAAGAACGGCAGCAACGTCTTTACGTTTTCTCAGGACGGTTCATATGTAACGCGCGTTATAACGAGGTCGTCCGGTTCAAGCGCTGCCAGTAAAATGAGCAAGGCCGGAATAACGGCGTCGTCAGTATTTCCCCAAGCACAGGAATACAGGCAGCCCGGCGAAAAAATAACGCTTTCCTGCACGGCGCCGGCGGGTTCGAAGGTAACTGTCAAGGTCGGTGGCAAGACCTACGGAATGAAAACCGCGTCAAAAAGCGGCGGCCTGTACCCGGCAAAGTTTACCTATACCTATACCGTTCCCTCATACACAGGCGCAGCGAGGAACATCGACCTTGGGGCTCCGGTGTACACAATGAATTACAAGGGTACTGTCAGGACACAGAAAGCGCCCGGTAAAATCGGTGTAATAATGAAAGGGTCGCCTTTTTACGCCGAGATCTCAAAAGAAGACATAGATACCTTCGCCGAGCCGGTATCCGGCAACGGCGCTTCATACGAACTACGCAAGGGCATGGTCGATTATGTTACCGGCATGACAGGCAGCTACGCCAGGCTTTCATCGGGATTATGGGTAAGGAAAACCAGCATCGCAACTTATACTTCGAGAGCACAGCTCAGCCCCACGGTGAGTGCGGCACATTACGAAGCAGGCTCTAAATGGGATTCGATAAGCTTCGATTATCCCTACTCCATGGCTGCGGTAGCCAAATTTGACGGCAATGTCCTTACGCTCAGCATTTCGGCGCTGCAATCAGGAGCGCTGCCCGCGCTGCCCGACAGTTCTCCGTTTTCGTCGGTTTCCTTCGTACGCGACGGCAGCCTCGGCAGGTACAGGCTGACACTGACGCCGGGCCGGACTATTGAAGGCTATTATATTGAAAAAACGATGACGGGAATAATATTGCATGTCAAAAACCCCGCCAGGGCCACAATGGGAGACCGCCCGCTGACTGGGCTGACCATCATGCTCGATCCGGGTCACGGCGGTACGGAGAACGGGGCCATAGGACCGCTCGGGACAAGTTATCCCGAGAAAACAATCAATCTCAATACCGCACTCAAACTGAGAGACGAACTGTGGTCGCTCGGAGCGGATGTCCTGATGACCAGAACCACCGACGTCACAGTTCCACTGACAGACAGGCTCGATGCATCGCGAAGGGCAAAGCCAGATATGTTCCTGTCGATCCATGCAAACAGTATGGAGGTCAATGTAGATATATCCAAAATAACGGGCTTCTCGGTGCATTACAAGGAAACGCTGGCAAAACCGCTGTCGGAGGTGCTGCTTGCCGGCGCGGCAGAAACGGGCCGTGTCAACAAGGGCGTCCGCTGGGACAATTTCTATGTGGTAAGGGGCACCTGGACCCCCTCCATGCTGATAGAGAACTGTTTTGTACCGAATCCGTCCGATTTTGAGCTTATAACGAGCGAGGCTGAGCAGATACGTCTCGCGAAGAGCCTGGCAGACGGGATAGTACATTATTTCAGCAGGTAATGTGAGTTATCCGGCAGGTTGATAAATCAGCAAATAAGGATTGACATTGCTATATCAAAAAGATATACTAACATCACAGTGTATCTTTTTGATATAGCTTTTATTTTATCTGTAAGGAGCTTAAATATGGCCAAAGAGAACAAAACCGTCTACGCGATCCTGGGACTGCTGAATCATGAGGACATGACAGGCTACGATATTAAAAAAAGGATCGATACTTCACTCAAATACTTCTGGGATGCAGGTTTCGGGCAGATCTACCCCGGACTTAAAGCACTCGAGGAGAAAGGGTTGGTGCAATGCCGGAATACGGCCAGCAGCAAAGGACCGGAGAGGATCACCTATTCGATAACGGACAGCGGCAGAAAGAAGCTCGTCAGATGGCTCTCAAAGCCTGCCGAAAAGGAACAGACAAAGTATGAGATATTACTGAAGCTGTTCTTTGGAAGCTCAGTAAAAACAGAAGACAACATCGGTATCATAAATGAATTCAAGCAAAGGAACACGGAAAACCTCAGACTTTTCGAAGCGTACGGTTCGGAGCTCGGGAAAATTCTTGACCGTTCGGAAGACCATATTTATTTCTACCTCACTGTCCTGTTTGGGGAGAAGGTCATGAAGGCATATCTCGAATGGGCCGACGAGGCGCTTGGACTGCTCGACAGCCGGAAATGATGCAAAAAAGGCAGCGAAGAAGGCTACGAAAAATGTAAAAACCAAATTCAGGGGGCTATATAAATGAAAAGGCAAAAAATCAGAAGAGCGTTGGTCATTATCTCGTTTTTACTATTTCCGATTACAATTTATTATCTTTCGCCTTACCTTATAATCATGGGCGCTCTTGAGGGCGTGATAACGGGCAGCTTCATAGTCTTTGCCTGCATGCTCCTGTTCGCCTTGTTTTTCGGCAGGGCATACTGCGGATGGATCTGTCCGGTGGGAGGACTGCAGGATTGCCTGAGCCTGGCAAACGATAAAAAGGCAAAAGGTGGTCGGAGGAATCTTATCAAATACTTCATTTGGGTTCCGTGGCTCATGCTGATCGCATTCTCCGTCTTGCGCGCCGGAGGATACAGGAAGGCGGACTTCCTGTATATGACCTTTCATGGCATTTCGATTTCGGAACCCTATGCCTATATCATTTATTACGCAGTCATACTTCTGATAGCGCTCCCCTCATTGATTGCGGGAAAGCGGTCCTTCTGCCATTATATATGCTGGATGGCTCCATTCATGGTAATAGGCAGAAAGCTCGGCAACCTGCTCCGGCTGCCATCTCTCAGGCTGAAGGCCGACAGCGGAAAATGTACGCATTGCAGACAGTGCAGCAAAAACTGTCCGATGAGTCTGAACGTTGAACAGATGGTTTCCTGCGGTTCCATGGAAAACACGGAATGCATACTCTGCGGCGAATGCACGGGAACTTGCCCGAAGAAGGCCATACACTATTCCTTTGGGATTAAAAAATAAACCTGTAATATACTGATTCGTCCTATTGCGTACATCGAAATAGTTGCAGCAAGACCGGGTATTCGGCTTCCGGGCCGGATACCCGGTCTTTTACTATAAATTTCTAATTTGCTATTGACACACCTCTTAGTCTGTTGTATAGTTAATTACATGAGTAACTAACCAATTAACAGATCGGGGGTGTTATATTGAAGTTGGATTTTGACAATGAAAAATCGATATACCTTCAGATCGCTGAAAGTATAGAGGATGATATCATTAAGGGCAATATCGGAGAAGAGACCCAAATCCCTTCAACCAACCAGATGGCCGTCATATACAGGATCAATCCGGCAACTGCGGGCAAAGGCATCAATTTACTCGTAGACCGCGGTATTCTTTATAAAAAGAGAGGGATCGGAATGTTTGTTACAACGGGAGCCAGGAAAATAATACAGGACGACAGAAAAAGCAATTTTTACGAGAGGTTCATAAAGGCCTTGCTGGAAGAGGCCGGCAATCTAGACATAAAAACGGAAGAGATAATTGAGATGATTAGGAGAGGGGGCCGGACAGGTGAGTGAATTTATACTTGAAACTAAAGAGCTGAATAAAAGCTATGGTGGTGTGAAGGCCGTCAGAGACTTCACAGTCGGACTGGAAGGCAACAAAATATACGGGCTGCTGGGGCGTAACGGCGCCGGAAAGACTACGTTCCTCAATATCATATCGTCGAGGATATTCTCCGATAGCGGTGAGGTCAGGCTTTTCGGACAGAACGGTGTAGAAAACCAGGAGGCGCTTGCAAAGATTTGCTATATGCCCGAGAAGGACCTTTTTATCGATACGAACCGCGTGTCCGTAATACTGAAGGAAGCCGCGCTTTTTTACGACAATTTCGACATGGAATACGCACAGAGGCTCTGTAAAAAATTCGAGCTTTCGACTGGCAAAAAATATAAGGCACTTTCAAGAGGGTACGAATCTATACTGCGTATAATCATAGGGCTGGCGTCAAGAGCTCCTCTTACTATATTCGACGAGCCTGTTCTCGGACTTGACGCGGCGGTAAGGGACCTTTTCTACAGAGAGTTGATAGAAGATTATGAAAACAATCCGCGAACCTATATAATCTCGACGCACCTGATAGAAGAATCCGCCGACGTTTTCGAGGAAGCACTGATCATCAGGGACGGCATACTGGTCGAAAAACTTCCCGTAGACGAACTGAAGGATATGGCCAGGTATGTCTCCGGCAAGGCTTCAGTTGTCGACGACGCCGTCTCGGGCATGAATATAGTCCATAGTGAAATGGTCGGCAACATAAAGATATGCGCCGTTTTTGAGAAGCTCGCAGGCGAAAAGCTCAAAAAGCTCGCGGCAGGCGGAGCGGACATCTCTCCCGTACCTGTGCAGAAGCTTTTCATTTACTTGACCGAGCAGAATCAGGAGGTAGTGAAATGAGCAGATTTATCAAATGTCTGAGTTACCAGATCAAGAAAAAGTTCATAGGTACGTCCATTTTTTTGGGGTTCTATATTGCGATATGCGCCGCGCTGTATCTCCTTACTATATTCGCGAACATAGCCTCCAACGACCGCTCCAGTTTCAGTTCAAGCATGTCTTTCTCAGCTGTCATATTTGCGTTCGTATACGTGATTGCCGACTACAAGTCGAAAACCAATTATCTTATGATATTTGGCAACACAAGAAAAAACATATTTCTGTCTTCACTTTCATCCAACCTCGTGTTATCGATTTTGCTAACGATTATCTCAACCATTTTCACATTTATCGAAAACACCCTGGCAGAGTTGCTTTATAAGGGCGGGAACAACATGAATCTATTTCACGCGATATATCCGGAAAGCAATATGGGTATGGAAATGCTTTATATGTGCGCTCTTTTCATACTGGTTACATCTTTTTCCACATTTTACGGAGCGCTGGCCTATAAAATCGGGGCAATTTTCAAGATAGTATTCTGGGTCGCATTTGGCATGTCGTTAATGTTCTCCCCCGCTTCTCCGGTTTTGGGAAATCTTTTAAAGGCATTTTTCTACTATGGCACACCGGGCGGCATACTGTTTGCCCCGATCAATTTCATAATCGCCGCTTTGATACTTTACGCGATATCCTACGCAGCCGCGATAAGGCAGCCGCAGGTGGTATGACCGCCGGCTAAAACAGTGAAGCGCAAGAAAACCGGCAGAATAAAAGCGAAGGGCTTTCTCCCGAAGGAGAAGGCCCTTTGTTCAGCATCGATATGTTATACGATTTGATCATCCACCAATTTTCTAAATGCTCTTTCAAAGTTGGTATCGTCTTCCCTGCTGCGTTTCGGCGGGTTTGCGGTCCTGCCTCCCGCCCGCTGCACCTTGCGGCCGAGGTGTCTCTCAAAAAGCAGCCTGTCGATATTGTCATCCGAAAATACAAGGCCATTCTGGTTCAGAGCCCTTGCCTTCTTTCCCAAGGCCATCGCAGCCACACCATAATCCTGCGTCACCACTATATCGCCGGCTCTGACCAGGTTTATCAGGGCTATATCGACGCTGTCACTGGCTTTGTCCACCGTTATTACCCTGCTATAGCCGTCATTGAGTTCGTGACTGGTGTCGATCAGCATGGTGACTGCCAGGCCGTTCTGCCTCGCAACCTTTATAATGATTTCCTTCACCGGACACGCGTCCGCATCCACAAGTATCTGCATGTCAACCTCCGCTTTCCTGCGGTGCTTTGCCCATCACCGCCATTTCATCTGTCCGCCGGGTTCTGCGAAAAATACCACGGTAAATACAGCCGTCAATCCTGCCCATCATTGCAGTCCAGTTTGCCATGCTCAATAATACCTCTGTTTTTCTATAACTAGAATATAGCTGTTTTCTTTACATGTACAGTCAATAAAATGAATGTTGACAATATGCGCCAGCTAGAGTACTATATGACTAAAATCTTATATTTAGTCATATAGTACGCAGAGGTGATTTGTTTGGCAAAAGGCTTCAACGAAAGAGAAAAGGAAGCTATCCGGCAGAAGCTGATGGATGCGGCCGAGGTATGCTGGGGCAGGTACGGACTTAGAAAAACGAGCGTAGATGAACTTGTATCGATGGCAAACATTTCGAAGGGTTCGTTCTACCTTTTTTACCCGAGTAAGGAGCATTTATTCATGGACGCATTTGAACGTATAGACGCCAGGGTTAAAGAAAGACTATACGATTTGCTGGGCAGTTCCGGCGGCGATAAGAAAGAAACCCTTACCAAGGTCATCAGGCTCCTTATTGATGAAGTCAAAAAAACACCATGGATGCTCAATATGGGCAAAGGAGAACTGGAACTGCTGATCAGAAAGCTTCCTGCAGAAAGAGTCGCAAAGCATCTGAGCAGCGACGACAGCGCCGCCGTTGAACTGATAAGTCAACTCGGCATAGAAAAGGCTGTCGACCCGAAGCTTGTTTCGGGGGTATTCCGGGCGATTTTTCTGATGCTCCTGCACGAGGAGGAGATCGGCGCAGATATA
Source organism: Bacillota bacterium (assembly GCA_023412915.1). GTDB lineage: Bacteria > Bacillota > Clostridia > Acetivibrionales > DTU013 > JAEYOM01. Next base: position 93,814 of record JAEZRE010000020.1, on the reverse strand, counting down.
CTGGACAGCGTCATAGATTACCTGGTCGACGCGGTTACTGGAAAAATGTTAAGGGATGAAGGCAATAATCGATAATGGAGGATTTTATATGATCCATGTTGAGAAACTTTGTTTCTCGTATTCAAAAAGAAACAGCTTTATAAACGATATGGATTTTAACGTTAGTGAGGGCGAAATATTCGGGTTTCTGGGGCCGTCGGGCGCGGGCAAGAGTACTGTACAGAAGATACTGACCGGTATTTTGAAGGGCTACAGCGGCAGTGTCAAAGTCCTGGGGTCCGAGGTGAAAAGCAGCGGGCGTGACTTTTACCAGCAGATCGGCGTCGATTTCGAATTCCCGAACCTGTATGGCAAATTTACAGCGCTCGAGAACCTCAATTTCTTCGGATCGCTATACGACCGTAAGGGGTATGATCCGATGGAGCTGCTTGAAAGGGTAGGTCTCAAGAACGACGCATTCAAAAAAGTATCTGAATTCTCAAAGGGAATGAAGATGCGGCTCAGTTTTATCAGGGCAATCCAACACAAACCGATGCTCATTTTCCTGGATGAACCCACATCGGGGCTCGATCCTTCCAATGGCAGGACGATAAAGGATATGATCCTCGAACAGAAACGCGAGGGCAGAAGTATATTATTGACCACCCACAACATGCACGATGCCGAAGAACTTTGCGACAGGGTCGCCTTCATAGTTGACGGAAGTATAAAAGTTATTGATACCCCCGACAACCTGCGTCTTCGAAAAGGAGGCAACGCAGTCACGTACACATTCAACGGGAGCGATGGCCGCCATTCTGACAAAGCGCCGCTGGATGGACTGCACGAGAACCGTGAATTTATGGTCAGACTTGCCAACCGGCAGGTTATCTCCATTCACTCGGAAGAACAGACTCTTGAAGACATATTTATAGAAGTGACGGGACGGTGTCTGGCATGAGAATCCTCAATACTACGCTGCATGATATGAGATTCCAGTTGAAATACGGCTTTTATTTTATCTATACGGTGATGATACTTTTCTATATCCTTATGGTCGGCATCTTTCCCGCAGCATGGAGAAGCATGGCGACAGTGATCGTACTATTCATTGATCCTGCTGCTTTGGGCTTCTTCTTTATTGGTGGCCTGCTGTTGCTCGAAAAAGGCGAAAGGGTGCTGGATGCCTTGTTCGTTTCCCCGCTTCGGGTCTGGGAATACATTCTGGCGAAAGCATTGTCGCTGGGCTTTATTTCGGTGCTGGTCGGCGTAATCATAGCAGTAGTGGGACTTGGCGCAAAAGCAAACATCCCGGTCCTCGCACTGTCTCTCCTGACCGGATCGGTGCTGTACACCTTTGTCGGGCTGGCAGCCGGCGTGAGGGCCAAAACTGTAAACCAGTTCATGATCATAACGGTCCCGGCCGAGATAATCCTGGGTCTGCCCCCCTTCCTGCTGTTGTTCGGGATAAGATCGGTCCTGCTCGAGATAATGCCGGGTTCACTTGTTTTCAGGCTGCTTCAGTGGAGCGTGGGAGAGTATACCGGAGCAGGCCCGATATTGATGCTAGGCGGTGTGGTGCTCTGGATGGTCCCGGCGCTCTTTCTGGCCGTAAACCGAATGAAATGGTTTTTATCAAGGATAGGAGGTGAAGCATATGAAACAGGCCGCTAAACTGTTAAAGGGAAGCGCGCTTCAGATATATCGCGACCAGATGCTGCTCCTGCTGTGTGTTGCCCCTTTTCTTGCCGGTATAGGTATTAAGCTGGCTGTCCCGCTGATAGATACGCTCCTTGTCAAATACCTGAATTTCAGCATCGAGCCGTACTTTCTGATGGCGGATGCATTGACATTGACACTTGGCCCAGCCATGACCGGAATGATGGTGGGACTGCTTATGCTTGATGAGCGTGATGACGGTATATGTATCTACCTTTCTGTTACTCCTGTGGGCGGAAAAGCTTATTTTGCCTCCAGGCTGGTACTTCCCTTCGCATACTCCCTGGCGACCTCCATGGCTATCGCTTCTTTCTGCATGCTGGGCGGTCTGCCTTACGGATGGCTGCCAGCGCCTGCGGTATTGTCTTCCTTCAGCGGAATACTGATGGCAATGATGCTCGTTTCGATAGCCTCCAACAAGGTCGAAGGGCTCGCCGTATCCAAACTGCTCGGTATTATACTCTTTGGCATACCGCTGGCGTGGTTTGCGAATTCATACCTGAGAATCGTAGGCTGCCTGCTGCCGACATATTGGGTAATGGATATTCTGATAAAGGCTGGCGGCGGACAGACAGTCAAATATTTGCTGGACTTCTTACTGGGTATGGCCTGTACTTCGATTTGGTTCATTATCCTGTACAGGATATTCGTGAAAAAGCTAAAATAAGGTGGGACAGAGGGACAGAGAAGCGGGACGTGTGGACAAGGACCTTGTCCACACAGGCAGACAAAAAGAGGGACAAAGCCACTGTCCCCCTTTTCCATGCGCCAAGGCAAATTACTTGTTCAATTCAGCAATCGCCTTCTCTCTGAATTTTACAACTTCATCAGTCAGCCTGTATTTATTCTTCTCAAGCACTACGGCATAATCCTTTAAGGCCTTTTCCAGCCGGGTATCGCCGCCGTTCTCTGCCGCTTCCTTCAGGCTTTCCTTCAGATCCGGGGATATCACACCTGTTTTCTGATCGAAACCAGGCGTATTGGGCAATCCGTTAAATATAAAGCTGACGTATTTCGAATATATAGGCTTTATATCCTCCGCCTTCTGTGCCTGTCCGTATGACGACAGGAACTTCTGCTGTTCAAGAGCCCTTGCTATTACCTCATCCCAACCGATAACAAGCTCCGCGTCTTTTGCCGGAGCTTTGCCGGATTCAACAGCCATAATGGTGAAATATGCCTTCAGATCCTCAGGTAAATTCTTTGTAAATTCCAGATATACGCTGTAGTCGATCACAGGGAAGAAGCTGCCCTCGGCAGTTTCCGTCCTATAACCGTTATCACGGGCTTCAGCGAGTAAACCAATCAGCTTCGTATCTTTAATTTCATCCTCTTTTAATGCTCCTGTTTTTAAGTCCAATAATGACAGGAGCTCGTTCTGGAAAGATTCGGCGTCGTATCTGTCAGTCATGGCAGAAAGACCGCTATTCTGAAGCTTTTCAAGGTGCAAAAGCAATCTGCTTGCGTCTGCTTTCGAAAGGGCGTTTATATTTTTCCTGACAAATTTGAGCAATTCGGCAGGCTTCGACGCAGAATCGGAAAGGAGCGCATCCACCTCTTCCTTTATATCCTTGCTGCTCGAATCATTTACAGTTGTAGAGCCGGATTCGTTACTGCCATCTTTTGCAATACCGGTTCCTCCGTCCGGCGTTGCTTCGTATGTAGCGTTGATAACATTACTGCCGTTCTGTTCTGATACATTTAGTTCGCTGCCGTTCCGCCCGCTGCATGCTGACAGCGTCGCAGCCGACAGCAAAAGAACAGTAGTCAGAATAATACTGGTTGTTTTCTTCATGAGGGACCCCCGTTTGATTTTTTTGAATACGCATAATAGACGTAATAAAAGCGTATCCCGTTCCCGAAGGCGCCTCGATCATGCTATCCTGCCAATCTACACATCTATGGTGTAGGTGGTGAGATCCTCGCGTGTTACCCAGCCTGATCTCTTCCAGAAAGCATTTCCGACTTCATTGCTGCTGAATACGAATATACGGCACTTGGCGATTCCCTCCGCCCTGAGTTTTTCGAGGTTCCTTTCCACAAGCGTCCTGCCTATGCCTTTTCCCCTGTACTCAGGCGATACGGCCGTATGGTAGATATACCCCCTTCTGCCGTCATGCCCGCAAAGCGAGGTCCCGACTATCCTGTTGTCCGCCTTGTATACAAAGCTAATCCCCTTATTGCGCAGGAAGAATTTGATTATGTTCTCCTCAGAATCCTCCATAGTAATGCCAACGCCGGGCGTCCTTTTCCACAGCTCGAGCATCTCCTGAAAATCATCGGGATGAGCCTGCCTTACACCCTCTGTAATGTCAAGGTCAATCCAGTAATGGCATTCTCCGTCCGTTATATCCGCAAGCCTCCCGCCATTGCCTTCGGCAACGCCCCGTGAACCCTTGTTCTCTTCCAAACAGGTTACCAGAGCTTTAGGTATATTCAGCTTTCTCGCTTCTTTAACCACTTCTCCGAGCAGGAGCTTTCCATAACCCTTCCGCCTTTCAGTCGGTCGTATACAATAGCCGATATGCCCGCCTATCGAACGAAGCTTTTCGTTCAGGTACTCCCGGAGCTTCGCATACCCCACCGGTCTCCCGTCGACGTACAGCCAGTACAGCGTCTGCGGCACATAACCCGACGGAAGATCTATACCCCTCGCCATATCGATGCATAGCATCATGTATTCCTTGAATTCCTGCTCATTCATGCCATAACCGTTATTCTGAAAACCATTTTCCCCGGGACCTATTTCACGGATCATTTCCGGAATCTCAGGCCCGTATCTCATATTGCACTTTACCAATTCGAGCTGCACACCTGTCACCATCCTGTTTTTATATTCCTGTAATGTCTATTATCCTGCTTCGGACCTTTTCCATACGGCTCAGTCATTTACCTCTATGCTGAACACGGTGACCGCCTTCCCTGCCAGGAGCACCCTGTCTCCATTCACCGTCACCCTCAGATTGCCTCCCCTTTTTGACGCCTGGTAAGCGTTCATTGACAGCTTGCCCAGCTTTTTACCCCAATAGGGCGCCAGGCAGCAATGCGCGGAGCCGGTTACAGGATCCTCATTTATACCGGCTACGGGAGCAAAGAACCGCGATACGAAATCATACTCCAGGCTGCCGGAACGGCTCGTTACGATGACTCCGCGCGCATCCAGCTTCTTAAGCAAAGTGTATTCAGGATCGAGCTTCCTCACAGTTTCCTCATTTTCAACCTCCACTATATAATCGAGGCGGTTGCGTCCGACATACAGGAAGGGTATTCCCAGCGACCGGTCCAGTATCTCGGGCGCAGTCGCAACAGCCGGCGCTTCCGACGGAAAATCCATCTCTATCGACCCGTCTTTTTTTACAGCCGTGAGGATACCGCTCCTTGTTTTGAAAACAGCCTTCCTATCGGGCTCGAGTATACCTGTCTCCCAAAGTATGTGCGCGCTTGCCAGCGTAGCGTGTCCGCAAAGCTCTTCCTCTTCTTCAGGAGTGAACCACCTGAGATCATAAATATCGTCCTTTTTATACAGGAACGCCGTCTCGGCCAGATTCATCTCCATTGCGATATCCTGCATCCATTTTTCGTCGGCCGGGTGCTGGAGTATGCAGACTCCCGCGGGATTCCCCCCAAATGCCCTGTCTGTGAATGAGTCTACCTGATAGATCTTCATACGTTACACCTCCATAAAATCCTTAAATATCTATATTGATTCAACTCTTACCGTCTGCTAAAAAACCCCGCGGAATCACATATCCGGATCTGACAGAAAAACTGCCTGTCTTTATCCGCCGATGTGACTCCGCGGGGTGTTCACCGCGTGTAGGGCAGGGCCCCTTTGCCGCTCGGAGCAGGCATGATGGACGCCGACCCCTAAGCAAACTCACAGTTCAGATCATCGTCCTAAGGACGTATAATCCACCTCGATTGTATGCAGCACAGCTGCTTGATTATTATCCGCTTCAGACGGAATAACGCTCTGCATTATTTTGAAACATTTTTACATATCTTTACCATTTTGTCAATAGAGCTTTTCAATATTGCCGAGCAATACTTCGCCAAGCTCCCATACCGTCGCCACGATCACGTCCGCTCCGGCCTCGCGCAGCTCATCGTAACCGCCATATCCGAACAATACGCCTATACTTCCTATACCCGCCTCTTTTGCCCCAAGTACGTCGTGCTTCCTGTCGCCGACCATTATTGTACTATCTGCGCTTAAACCCGCTGTTTCCATAGCGTAGAGGATGACTTCGCTTTTTTTGCCCCTGGTACCGTCCAATTCACAGCCGCAGGTCAGTTCGAAATATTTCATTATATCGAAATGCTCAAGTATAATGTCCGCGAATACCTTCGGTTTGGATGTGGCAAGAATCAGCCTCATACCGTTGTCCTTCAGTTTCTCCAGCATTTCTTTCACACCCGGGTAAAGCTTGTTTTCGTAAATACCGGTTTCCCTGAAATACTCCCTGTATTTGGCAATACCTGCTATAGCCTGCTCCTCGCTGAAACCGTAATACTCCATAAAGGAGTCCTTGAGCGGTGGGCCGATGAATTTGCAGAGCTCTCCGAGATCCTGGGTATGGATGCCGAAGGACTCCAGCGCGTAAGCAACCGATTTCGTGATACCCAGCGCGGGATCGGTCAAGGTTCCGTCGAGGTCGAACAAGACTACTTTTATGTTTGGCATACGGTTCTCCAATCTTTAATGTCCTCCTTTTTATTCTAGCACAATGACGCGGCAAGCAAATCAAATAATACTTCAGAAAACAAATTTCCGTATCCGGATTTTTATTAGCAGATATATATGAATTTTCAAAATATTTGCAAAGGTAGATCGTTACTTGCAGGATAGTTAAATAATATGTCGAATAATTTTATTAGGATACTGCCGGTGCTTCAGCTGCCGGTATAAGTCATGGAGATTTTCATGGACATAATATCGAACCAGTATTTAAAAGTAACGGAACAGGATGATGGCCTGTATCTCGAGACCTATAAAAAAGGCTATCCTATACAGGATTTCATCAAATTTGTCTCCGATAATCCTGAAGTAAAAATATTGAGCTTTACAGCCATACGAAACTCTCTATTGAATGCTCCGCAGCCCATTTTGAAATTCGGAGAAATCAAAAGCAGGATATCCGTCAGCACTTCGGATAATGACATGAAAGCACACGTAACGCTTCATATCAACGAAAACGAGCTGAGGGACGGCAACCAGAGCGATCTGGTACGGGAGATTCTGCTGAAGCTGAGGAAAAGCGGCGTCATATTCGGAATAAAGACCGACGCCATTTTCAACAAGCTTGTTACTGGAGAACAGATACTAATTGCGGAGGGAATCCCTCCCATCAACGGCACTGACTCGGTGATCAGGATGTATGAGCTTAAAGAACCGAAACCGGAAATAAAGGATGACGGCAAAGCGGATTTTTATGAGCTCAATCTTATAAATAAAGTGAACGAAGGCACATGGCTCGGAGATCGCACAGAACCGACCGAGGGCGTGTCCGGTAAAAACGTAAAGGGCGAAATAGTCAAACCGATCCCGGGAAAACGTTTCCCTATGTTTTTTGATCCTGAGACGGTAAGGGAAGTTTTTGAGAATAATGTTACGACGCTTTATTCAAAGATCAATGGAGCTGTTCATTACAAGGGCGACAAAATAAGCGTCTCAAATTATCTGGAAATAACACAGGATGTGGGATTCAATACGGGCAACATCGACTTCGACGGTTTTTTGACTGTAAAGGGAGCTATAGCCGATAATTTCTCAGTTGCCGCCAAGAACGACGTCGAGATCCTCGGTGAGTTCGGAGTCGGAAGCGTAAAAGAAATCATCAGCCGGAACGGAAACATTTGCATCAAAGGCGGAATAGCCGGCAAGAATAAAGCGTCGGTCAAGTCGACCAAGGATATTTATACGAAATTCGTATCAGACGCTACCATCGAATGCAGCGGCAGCGTGTATATAGGCTATTACTGCATGAACAGCAATATAAAAGCCAAGCAGGTTATAATAGAGTCGAACAAGGGTAAGATCATCGGCGGGGTGATCGAAGCCGAGCAAAAGGTAGAAGCCGCATACGTCGGAAATGCGGGTGAAAAACGCACGCAGATAATCGTAAACGGTTTTAACAGGAACTCGATCAAGGCCGATATTGAAAAGCTGCAGCTCAAGCTCGAGGAAGCAAAAACCGGCCTAGCCAAGGCAAAACAGCTATTCGCAATATTTTCCCAGGGGCTTGAAGCCGATCCCTCGCAGTTCAGGGAAGCATCAGCTGCAAAAGAGCGGTATTTCGAGGCCAAGGACAAGGTCAGGCAGCTCGAAATCGAAATAAAGGCGCTCCTTAAGTGCTTCAAGGTCAAAGGAGAAGGCGAAGTTAACATTACAAAAAGAGTATACCCGAATACTATGATAGAGTTAAAAGGAATGGTCGAAGAAATCAGGCAGGAATCATACGGTAACTGCTTTGTAATCCTCGACAACGAAATCAAAAAAATTTGATGAACTATACACTTCAAGAGTGATATCAGGGGGACATGATGGAATACAATGCGATACTTAAGCAGGTCGAAGAGCAGAAAAAGGAAAAATCGATAGCCGGAAAAATGTTCAGCTATTCCGGATTGATACTGGCGGTGGATTTTTTCTCGCAAAAGCTGAATTCGCAGCAGATCATGGCTTCCGCCTTCGATTTTGTAAATGAATTGCTTACCCTTGAAAGCTCGGCCATGTTTCATGCGAAAAACGGCCGTTACGAGCTTGAAAGAGAAAAAGGCAGGCCTTCCGGTATAAAATATATAGACGGCAATGAAGCTCTGGATAATCTGGCAGTCTTCCACGGAAGTATTCTTTCCGGCACGGAAAATATACTCCGTTATTTCAGCGAGGAGCTGGTTTCCTCTTATCATCCAAAAATAGTAATGCCCGTCTTTTCCGACAAGCAGCTTGAAGGCTTTATGCTCATACCCGAGAAAGAAACAGGCCCCTTCGACGACAATGACTTTATAATATGTGAAGTCCTGATGAAGCTTATCAGCAGCTCGCTGATGAATTACAGGGCATTTAACGAGCTTCAGTCCACCAACGTGAGCCTTGATGAAAAAATATTCAATCTTTTTGCTATAAATCAATCCTCGAAGGTTCTGTTGAGCGAACTTAACCTCGATGTTCTGTACCGCCTGTCCACGGATATTTTTTCCGAGCTTACCCAAAGCTCGATTACAGGGTTCGTACTTTATGATGAGAAGAGCGAGAGATATATGCTGAAATCGAGCCGTTTTATTTACGACAGCCTCAAAGCCGTAAATATCGAGCTTGAAATGAGAAAATCGGCAGTTATAGAGCCGAACCGCACTATAATCGACATGTCGGAGGAAAGGGACAGGATATATTTCAACAGCATTTTTATCGACGGAACCGGAATGCTTGAAGAACTGGCGCCGCGGTATCTCGTACTGCTCGAAAAGGAAGGCTCGATCCTCGGATTTGTCACTCTCGGTGCAACCGTGACCGGAGGCGACTATAAGCAAAGCATTTTTGAACTTATCGAAAGCCTGGCTTCCTCTACTTATATATCCATTTCAAACGCGAAGCACTTCAAGCTTGTCAACGAACAGAAAGCTCTTATACAGGAAAAGCTGGACAGGCTGGTCTCTCTTAATAATCTGACAAAAAATATAAATTGCTCGAATGATATAAAGACGCTTGCCGAAATAGCCGTAAATACGCTCAGGATATCCTTTAATGCTCACAAATGTCTGATAGCTCTCTATGACAAGGCTGAAAACACCTTCCGCATAACGAACAGCTGCGGCTTGAGCTTGAAATCGGATGTCATAAAGCCGGGGCCGGGCTGGAGCAGGGTAATGAAGGGCAGGACCGTTTCAGCATTTCAGGCCGATGATTTGAAGGGTTATCTCGGAGAGGATTTTTCGGAAAATTACGGGGATATTTCCACGGCATTGATAGTACCCGTGTATCTGGACAAATCCGATGTCGAGATACTTGGAATAATAACGGTATTCGAATTCTCGGGCAGTATCATAAGCGATGAGGAAAACGTCCTGACCATGGAAACGGTCGCAGGCCATATAGCTCCGATAATATACAACCTCAGGATCATAGAGGAGCAAAAAAAGCTGCTCTTGCCCAATTACTCCGAGATTTTCAGGAACGACCTGAAAAAAGAGATCGGGCAGGCCGAATTGCTTGGGTTGGACCTCTGTGTCATGAAGGTTTTCAATACGGAGGAGTTTTTGCTCAGAGCGGTCGAAACCGAAGGAACCAAATGCGATCTGCCTGAAGAAGCACCAAATATGGCCGATGTGCTTAAAATGCACTTTACCAAGGTGTATCCGGTCTCATACAATACAGCTTATGTAATATCAAACGACAAACCCGGTGAGCTTATGGACAAAGCGGCAGGCATTGCCGGAATCCGTGGAATGTCTGTAAAGGTAAAGGCCTTTGGACAGGACTTCGCCGCTTACGAGGAATTCTTCTGCTGACGCAGGTTTTTCATCCTGCCTGACAGAATGGATCATTGTCCTGCCTTCTCAATTTTGAATCTTCTTTCCGAAAGTTTTATCAATGAACTGCAGGAAAGAGATTATATCCGAAGCGGTATCGTCGTTCAAAGCAGTCCATACATATGTAAAGCCTGGATAAAGCGGGCAAAGGTCATAGCTGCCGTTATTGGCTACAGTGACAAATTGCGGCCTGCGGGCGCCGGTTTTGTCCGTTTGGGTACAGTAACCGCAGCTGTCGCATTGCTTGGTCTTCCTTACAACTAACTCCTTTAGTCTGTCATCCATCTCGTCAAAACGGGCAAGAAGCTCCTTATATCTCGGGACCCTCAATCCGAAGAACACCTGGTTCCTTTTCGAGTAATCGAACCATATGGAAAGGCCGCCATGTTCCCTCTCTCCCCAGGAGGCTTTCAGCGGTTCATCCTTTTTACCGTAATTCTTAACCCAGTCCAGCGATATCTCATTCTCCCTGCTGTTATCCCTGCAGTCCACCCTTGAATAACCGTTTGCCTCAAAATAGCTGCGCAGCTTGAGCAACGGCGATTTATCGTTTATCAGGTTTAAATAGATATTGGTGGGGTAGGAATGCTCCGGATCGAACATACAATGTGAAAAATACATCACGGGATCTTTCTTGCCGGCAGACGTTTCAGCCAGCAGCTTCCATGCCGGAAAAAGTTCAGGATGCTCATCACAGCTAAGAACGACCCCGTCTTCGCTTTTCGAACAAGCCAGGCCAAGGCTCTCCAGCCTCTTCAGTATGTTGGCCGTCAATTTAACCCTGGCCGGTGCGATCTGCAGCGTATTCCCCTTTATATTCCCCTGCTCGCCTATTTGTATCAGCAGCACCAGGAATTCATTGATCTTTTTATAATAGTTTCTCATTTCGACAATAAGCTTGGGCTTGGTTTTCTGCAGCGCCCAGTCCTCATAAAAATCATCCTTCTGAAGTGACAGCGCCAGCAGGGAAGGATCCTCATAAAGCTTTTGGAGCAAGTTTTCCATAAAGCCGTACATCTCAAGCTGTGAATGCTCAGACGCCTTTTCCGTCTTCACCGGGACAAAGCCCGGCAAGGTTCCCGCATAACTGTAAATAACCCTCTGTGCCAGACTTTCAAAATTCTTACCAACCCTGTTTTCCATTGAGACCCCTCCTATAAATTCTTAAGCTGTCGTCCAACCAAGATCATTCCGTGAGTTTCCTGTAATTCTCAATGAGCTCGATAAATGCCGCCTCATTCCCTCCGACATCCGGGTGGTATTTTTTCGCCAGTTCACGGAATCTCCTCTTGACATCCTCCGCCCCGCAATCCGCAGAAAGACCCATACGGCCGAGTATTTCGGGATCGTAGAGCCGTGCGCCCGTTATCCCGTTTTCCGTATAGTACTTGTAATAGACATTGAAAAAGAACTCGTCGATGACGTTCCTGTACTCTTCACGGCTCATGGCCACGATCTCGCCAAGGGAATACCTTGCTTTCACTTTTCCGTCGCTTTTAAAGGCAGCTTCCCCCCGTACGGGCTTCTCATTTACTTCAAAAAAGCTGTCCCATATCAGAGGGATACCCGCAGGCCTTTCGTGGGATATACCTTTGATATTGGCCGCGTGGAAGGCGTCCCCGAAGCGGATCTTCAACTCCAGCTTTTTGAGGTCACGCAGTTTTCTTTTCATTTCACGCAAATGCTCAGAAGTATCGTACAATAAGAACGCCACCTTCAAAATCATATCCTTCGCAGGCAAACGGCCGGGCCGGCCAATTGCGCATCCGCCTCAGCCTTCATGGCCCGCCGGACGCTTCAGTCCCCCATATAACTTCCGTCGCCCGCGTCCCGGAATATCGAACGTTTAAGGTCGACCAATCCGCTTCGGTTAAAGTGCACGCCTTCAGCCTCGAGCCTCCCGCGCTGCACTCCCTCTCCTCCGAAAGCGGAGGGCGGAGCCAGCCCGCCCTTACTGTTCACGACCCTGTGGGCCGGTATGTTCAAATGCTCCGGAGTATTGTACATAGCCTGCCCTACCTGCCTTGCGCAATTGGGTACGTTCAGAAGCACGGCTATCTGTCCGTAGGTCATTACTTTTCCCTTTGGTATGCGGGCTACGATTTTATATACCTCATTAAAAAAATCCGACGTTTTCATTAATAAAACCTTCCCCGTCTGCCCGACGCTATTGCTCGAAGAAATAGCTTTAGACTTATCATATCTTATTTTCCCGACTGCTGTATGTCATATCTGCAACCGGTTCTTCAATCTTCCGGGAGAAAATCGAAAAGAAAATAAGGAAACCAAAGCAGATTACAGCCAAAAAAGCTGCGCCGCCAAACACGTCATATTACAGATATTGGCTCGATTTTATCATACATGATTTTATTTTTCCACAAGTTATTGACATTCCTGTTATGGTAAGGTTTATAGTTTATATATAAAGGGATTCCGGCCGGAATCTGGACAGGGGGCATCCGATTGAAGATAGGCGAATTTGCGGAGTTGAACAATGTCACTGCCAAAATGCTGCGGCATTATGATGAAATCGGCCTGTTGAAGCCGTCCTGCATTGACGGGGCGACGGGCTACCGCTCATACGACGCGGAACAGTCGCACTATCTCAACTGGGTGATCATCCTTAAAAGCCTCGATTTTTCATTGTCACGGATAAAGGAAATGCTGAACGGTCCGATCGACGGGCAGAAAATGGTCCGCGAACTGGTGCTCAAGCGTATCGAGATCTCCTCGGCAATGAACGAGAAGATTCAAATGAAAATCGAGATCGACAACCTGATCAAAATTTTGGAAAGGGAAGGGTTTCAAATGGATAGAAGTATTGATTTGCTCAGTATCCGGCAGGAAAGCGTCCACGAAATCAAAAAGAATATACCGAACATGGAGATGTTCCTCGAATCTGCGCTGGCAATAGCCGACCTTTGCAGGGACAACGACAACATTGCGGTATTCAGGTTCGATATATGCCACTTCAAACAGGTCAACGACGATTATGGTTTTGAAGTCGGAGACAGGGTGATCGTCGCTTGCTACAACATCATCAAATCCAATATCGAAAGATATCTGCAGCACAGCGCTCTAGGTCGCGCACACGGCGATGAATTCGTAGTATTCGCTAAAGCCGGCAGTGAATTGGCAGAGAACACAGCAAAAGCAATCATTCATGATATGCAGCGGTATGATTTCGGATCGGCAGGCTGCGGGAAGCAGATGGGCTGCTATATCGGCGGACTTGTCGGCCTGAACAAGGATGTCGCGAGTGTTCGCAGCATGATAGAGCAATCCATCGAAAGTATCAACGAAGCCAGGGAAAAAGGCAAAAACTCCATAGTAATCCGTGCTTTGGCCGGGAAAACCGAATAAAAGGGGAAGTCAAATACTTTCCCTTATTTTTATACCTAGCAGCGAGGATAGTGTCAATGCCTGCAAGGGCGTTACCACGGCACCCTTCAGATCGGGTAGGTTTACCCCTATTCCCTGTATTTCGCAGCTGGTGAAGTCGATGCCGTTAAGGCTGGTGAAAAAGAACTGCGCCTGGGTCAGATCGGATTGTGCAAATTCAACCCTTGTTAGCGAGGAATTCCTGAAATCGGAGCTATTCAGCTGACATTTCAGAAAAGCAGCCTGTTTCACATCCGTATAGCTGAAATAGGAGTACCGGCAATTGCAACCGACGAATGCCGTATCTCTCAATACGGATTCATTCAGATTGAAGCCTATCAGCTTGCAGCAGTCAAACTCGACTCTATGTAGAGATGCTTCCCCGAAGTCGGCATTGGAAAGGTCGCAATTCTCAAATTTGACATCCATCAACTCTATACGCTTGAACTTGACGTCGGAAAAGCTTACATTTCTGAACAGTACCTGCTTGAATCCCAGCCGTTCGGCGTCAATGCCCGCGAGCCTGTGGTCATGGAAGCAGCCGGAAGAAAACACGGTCTCGTCTTCGACATCCGCTGCGATTTCCAAATTGCGGAGCGCATTTTCATCACCGATTCTCGGGGAAGTGACGCTAATCATGCCTTTATATTCTTCCACTGACTATCACCTCTGCTGACAATTATACCACAGGCTTAGCGTTTATTCTGGCTTTTTCTGTTGTTCAACGTCCCGTCAGGGCATTTTCGATCGCCTTGAGATACGCCTTGCCGGTCACAGTTGCGCCCGATGCCGTGTCCACAGTGACATCCTGTTTTTCAATTACCCTGTTGAACAATGTCTCATAAACCTCAGGCTTGGAGATTGTTACGTCCTTTACGAGTTCAATGCCGGTTATCCTGTGATCCTTTACCGTAATGTTTACCTCATTTGAAAAACGGCCGGAACCGTAGAGTTTACAGGCTCTCCCGAGATGGTCATATCATTTTTTGCAAAATACCCAAATATTTTATGGACAGACGTCTTGATAATTTTGCGAAATAGCGATATGATTTTGAGTAATTAGTCATTTCAAGGGGGAGTTATTTTATGAATCTTATTCTACTCGCTCCTGTCGGCTCGATACTTGCGCTATGCTTTGCCGGATATCTGGCATACAGCGTGCTCAAGAAGAGTGAAGGTACAGACGACATGAAGCGAATCGCAGCCTCTATTCGTATTGGCGCCGGTGCATACCTGAAAAGGCAGTACACAGGCGTAGCATTATTTTTCGCAGCAATGGTCATAGTTCTTGCAGTGTTGGCGGTACTTAAATTCCTGCCGCCATTCACGCCGGTAGCCTTCTTGACGGGCGGTTTCTTTTCCGGCTTATCCGGTTTTCTGGGTATGAAAATAGCGACAAATGCTAACGCGAGAACAACCAATGCTGCCAAGGGCAGTTTGAACGGCGGTCTTAGAGTTGCTTTCTCAAGCGGCGCCGTTATGGGCCTGATCGTTGTCGGACTAGGCCTTCTCGACCTAAGCATATGGTATTTTTTCCTGGATTGGTTTTATAGAGCTGAGGCTCCAGAGCTGAAAATACAGCTCGTAACAAGCGCAATGCTTACATTCGGAATGGGCGCGAGCTCCATGGCGCTGTTCGCACGTGTAGGCGGCGGCATCTTCACCAAGGCTGCCGATGTCGGAGCTGATCTTGTCGGCAAGGTAGAAGCCGGTATACCCGAGGACGATCCGAGAAACCCGGCCGTCATAGCTGACAATGTTGGCGATAATGTCGGCGACGTGGCCGGTATGGGTGCCGATCTGTATGAATCATACGTTGGTTCCATAGTGTCAACGAGTGCTCTGGCCGTAGCGGCAGGCCTCGGTGTAAAGGGCGTTACCATTCCGCTGGTAATGGCGGCAATCGGTGTTTTGGCATCCATAATAGGAACATTCCTTGTCCGTTCCGGTGAAAAAGCCGAGCAGAAGGTTTTGCTCGCTGCCTTGAGACGCGGCGTATACGGAAGCTCGGTAATAATTCTGATAGCGGCGTTCTTCCTGGTACGTGCAATTTTCCCCGAGAACCTGGGTATTTTCTGGGCGATCGCTAGCGGCCTCATCGCGGGCAACCTTATAGGCTTCTTTACTGAGTATTTTACTTCGGACACTTATAAACCTACTCAAAACCTATCGAAGACTTCCCTTACAGGTCCGGCCACTATTATTATAGGCGGTATCTCACTGGGAATGCTATCGACGCTCGTACCGGTGCTCATCGTAGGCGGAGCAGTTCTTGCCAGCTTCTACCTTGCGGGCGGGGCAGCCAACTTTAATCTTGGCCTTTACGGCGTGGGTATATCAGCCGTCGGCATGCTCAGCACACTGGGCATCACCCTTGCAACCGACGCATACGGACCAGTTGCCGACAACGCCGGCGGTATCGCGGAAATGTCACATCAGGATCCTGAAGTGAGAGAACGCACTGACGCGCTCGACTCTCTCGGAAACACCACAGCGGCTACCGGTAAGGGTTTTGCCATCGGTTCCGCAGCCTTGACCGCACTCGCGCTCATTGCTGCATACACAGATCAGATCAAGCTGATAAATCCTAAATTTACTTTCGATCTTACGCTTACCAATCCGCCTGTATTGGTCGGATTGTTCATAGGAGGAATGCTTCCGTTCCTGTTTGCGGCACTAACGATGCAGGCTGTCGGCAGAGCAGCACAGAATATTGTCGTTGAAGTAAGAAGACAGTTCAGAGAAATCGTAGGATTGATGGAAGGCAAGGCACCGGCAGATTACGCAAAATGTGTCGACATCTGTACAAAAGGCGCTCAGAGGGAAATGGTACTTCCCGCTCTTCTGGCAATCATATTCCCAATCGGAGTAGGCTTCCTGCTGGGTGTCAACGGCGTTGCGGGAATGCTTGCCGGCGCAACCGTTACCGGATTCATCCTAGCCATCATGATGGCTAACTCCGGCGGCGCATGGGATAATGCAAAGAAGTACATCGAAGCAGGGAACCACGGCGGAAAAGGTTCGGATGCCCACAAGGCCGCAGTAGTCGGCGACACTGTCGGCGATCCCTTCAAGGATACGTCCGGGCCATCCATCAACATCCTAATCAAGCTCCTTTCAATGGTTTCAATAGTGTTTGCCTCACTCGTAATGAGCATAACACTTGTAAAGTAAAATTATCTATGCATGAAACAGGAACCTGGCAGCGCCAGGTTCCTGTTTTTATAGTCATGATACCTTCTTGAAAGCAAGAACCACAAATCAGAATCTTTCTATCTTGTAATTGGGAGTTTTGATCAGAGAAGGCTCCTCTTTCAGTTTTTTTGAGTACTCCTTCTGCTTGTCTGTCAAATCGTCCAGGCTTCTTATGCCATAACTCCCGGGATCGATACCCTTCAGCATCGCATAATATCCTTTGCTCTCTCCCGGTTTTGTGATTGGTATGACAAGGTTATTTACGTCATAATCCAGTATGTATTCACCAGAACTTGTATCTACCAATATCCATTTACCGTACAGGTAAACTTCCACGAATACATGTCCAAGGAACATATTTGTTTTCTCGGGGTAGTCAAGCGAGAATTGTATGCCTGTAGTATCGACCATTACAGCAGGGAACCCGTATCTCCTCAAAACGGCTGACATAATCAGCGCGTCGTCGTGGCAGCCGGTCAGCTCCTTACCCTCTATTATTCTTTGGGCGGTGGTTTTTCCGATATACCTGCCGCCCGCAGCTACAGATCTGAAATTCGCCCTTTTCCAGTCGAATATTTTCTTGATGTCCGAAAGCTCTTTAGTCTTTATACTCAACTGACTGTCTATTTCTTTGAACAATGCCTCGGGAATGCCGGATTGTCCTCTTGCGTCAAGGTATTTTTCGGGATGGCTGTAATCAATATAATAGTCGGGCCTCACGTAAGTAATGACGACCCTCCTGCTTTCCGGCAACCATTCAACCTTGGCGCCGAAGCTCTCGGCTACAAACCTTGCCGGTGCCATAGTCCTGCCGTCCACCAGCATTCCCGGCACATCCAGTTCTATGTCTTTACCATTCACCTTCGCTGTCTTGTTACCTATCCATAGTTCAACGACAATGCCATCTCTGGTGGCGGTAGCCTTCTTTTCGGCTCCATCCCATTCAACTGAAGCGCCCAGTTGTTCGAATATCGTCCTCAACGGCAGCAACACCCTGCCATCTATCAAGACCGGCGGAACATCAAAGTATAGAGGATGACTGTTCAAAGTTACGGTTATCTCAGCTTCGGTACCTGCTGTTTCAGCATATGAGAATGAAAGCAGTGAAATAGCAAAGCAGATAATAACGACCAAATACACGATTCTTTTGAGTAAACCCATTCTACTGCACAACGTCCATATACCCCCTTGCCTGTAATTATAAGCAACATAACAAGTCACATTATATTACTTTTTGGTTTTATATGGAAGGGCCTCGTTCGATAATATCATTTCTTCCAGGTCCGGTGGATATATACCTGACCGGATAGCCGATGTATTCCTCAATGAACCTTATATAGTTAAGGGCATTCGCAGGCAGTTCCTCATACCGTCTCACGCCTCTGATATCGCTTTTCCATCCGTCCAGCACCGTATAGACAGGCTTCGCCCTGTTCAAAAGCGGCGTAACGGGAAAATCCCCTGTTTCAGCTCCGTCTATCGAATAAGCCGTACAAACCGGTATCTGATCCAGATATCCCAATACGTCGATCAGTGTCACTGCAACCTCTGTAGTGCCCTGAAGCATACAGCCATATTTTGTTGCAACAGCGTCGAACCACCCCATCCTGCGGGGTCTGCCGGTCGTAGCCCCATATTCGCCGCAATCTCCGCCCAGATTCCGCAAAGTATCCGCCTCCTCTCCGAACAGCTCCGTAACGAACGCCCCTGCCCCCACGCAGGATGAATACGCCTTTACAACCGTGATGACCTCTTTGATGGCGTGCGGAGGTATGCCGGCTCCGACCGAGGCAAAGCCTGCCAGAGGCGACGAAGAGGTGGTGAAAGGGTATATGCCGTTATCCGGGTCCTTCAGCGCACCGAGCTGGCCTTCCAGAAGTATTTCGGCGCCCTTCCCTGCCGCCTTGTTCAAAAGCTGCGCAACGTCGCAGACCATCGGCATTATGCGTTTTCGATAGCCGAGCAGCATATCGGTAATGGATTTTTCGTCGATCGGCGGGGCATTGTACAGAGCTTCAAGCAGCCGATTCTTTACACTGCAGTATGATCGTACCTTTTCCGTCAGCAGTGCCTCATCGAACAGATCGGCTACCTGTATGCCCGTTTTTAAATACTTGTCGGAATAAAAAGGCGCAATCCCGGTTTTTGTGGAACCGAAGCCGAGGCCGCCGAGACGTTCTTCCTCCAGATTGTCGAACAGTATATGGTAAGGCATGATCAGCTGAGCCCTGTCGGATATTTTAATTTCGGGTGCCGGCACACCTCTCTTCAGTAATTGGTCCAGTTCGTCAAAAAACTTCTTCAGGCCGAGCGCCACTCCCTGCCCAATGACATTTGTAACGCCCTTTGTGAATACTCCTGACGGAAGCAGGTGAAGCGCGAATTTGCCGTACTCGTTTATTATAGTATGGCCTGCGTTTGCTCCGCCCTGATAGCGGACGACCATGTCGGACCGTCCCGCCAGCAAATCGGTCATCTTTCCTTTTCCTTCGTCGCCCCAGTTACCTCCAACTATAGCCCTGACCATATAAAAACCTCCCGTGATGCTTATTTATCAGGCAGACCGCTTTCCTGCCCCGATCATGTCTTGATAGTATCACAGGAGGTTGTATAAGTATAATTGATATTCGTTATTAAGGGCATAAGTTGCGCTTATGCCGTTATAGTGCTCGCCGGGTGACTGTCCACGCTTCATTTTCAGCTTTCTCCAGTTTCCCGTTATTCCCGGTTCTCATGCCTCTTCAGGCTTTCCGACTTTCCCGGGTTTCTCCTGATCGGGACTTCCTAACTTTTAAGTGCATCTCCCCGATCAGGGCTTTCCGACTTTCCCGGGATTCCCCCCGATCAGTGCTGCCAACAGCTTCCTGCCTGCAGGCGACATCGGAGCCTCTTCATAATACGCCACGCAGATGCTTCTTTCAGGAACCGGTTTACTCAACATGATTTCAAACAATTCACCCGACGCGATATGCTTTTCTGCGAAATTGCCCACGACGCAGCCTACTCCCAGTCCCCTCAATGCAAACTGCACAATGAGCTCGCTCGTCGCGAGTTCGAATTCAGTGCCGAGCGATATTCCGAGGGCGCTGAAATGCGCGTCCACATGCCTTCTTGTGCTCGTATTGCGTTCAAGGCATATAATAGGATGCTCCAAAAGCTCCGACGGTTCCACAGTCCTGCCCTTCAGCCCGGCAAACCGGTCGTTTGCCATGAAAATATCCCTGATACCGCATACCGGGATGAGCTTTAGCCCTTTTTCAGCGGTCACGGGTGAGCTTACAGCTCCGAAGTCTATCCGTCCGCTGCGCAGATGTTCCAGTGTATCAGGTGTCGAAGCATTTGTGACCTGTATTCTTATTTTCGGATATGCCTTGTGGAAGCGTTCAAGCTGCGGCAACAGATAGAATTGAAGCGTCATGTCGCTTGCCCCTATCCTTACCTCGCCATCTTCCAGATTCAACAGCTCCCTGTATTTGCTCTCGGCCTGCATCAGGTACTCATAGCCGCGAGAAACATACGAATAAAGCACCTCTCCCTCCGGGGTAAGCCTGACGCCCTTCGGAGTCCTCAGGAACAGACTGCCCCCGAGAGTATCCTCGAGGTGCCTGACAGCCTGGCTCACCGCCGGCTGCGATATAAAGAGCTCCTCTGCCGCCATAGTTATGCTGCCTAGCTTTGCAACGTAATAAAAGACGCGATAATACTCGAGGTTGATCATTACATTTTTCTCCCTGATCGCAGGTTATTTTTTGAACCTTTATCCGGTTCCATCATAAACTTCCCGGAGATATTTATAAAGAAAGCCAACCATGCTGCTCCTGTAATAAAGCCGGCAATGACGTCGCTTGCATAATGCACGCCTAGATAGACCCTGCTTGTGCCTATCAGCAATATCAGAAAGCCAGTGCCGACGGCAGCCGGGTACTTGAATCGGGAACGCATGAATCTCAAAATAAGATGAATAAGAAAACCGCAAAATATTATGGAATTCATTGAGTGGCCACTCGGAAAGCTGTAGCCGGTGACTTCGACAAGCCTCAAAATATCGGGACGCGCCCTGTGGAACAGCTGTTTGAGAAGCTCGTTAAGCAGTGAGCCGACGGCAATATTCAGAGGTATTAAAAGAGCAGCCCTGTAATATTTTTTCTTTTTAAGAATAAAAACAAAAAACGGGATGGCAACGGCGAGCGTTGTAATAGTCCATCCCGAACCAATAAAGGTCATAAGCTTCATAAAGCCCGTCAAGCCCTCGGACATAAACCCCGTGAGAAATTTGTAGACGGCTTCATCAAAGGCTTTTAATAAATCCCAATTCATACTGTTCCTTCGTATTATGTTTATTCCAACACTACCGCTGTTCCTGACGCAGTTACCATCAGCATGTTCCCGCCCTGCCCGAGCACCTCGTAATCCATATCCACTCCGACGACGGCGTTCGCTCCGAGCTGTTCTGCCCTTCTGACCATTTCCATTACGGCGTTGTCCCGGGCCTCCACCAATTCGCCCTCATAGGAACCCGACCTGCCTCCGAAGAAATTGGTGAGTCCTGCGGCGAAATCCTTTACGAAGTCAACTCCCGATACTACTTCGCCGAAAACAATACCTCTGTATTCCTTAATCCTTCTGCCTTCAACTGACGGTGTTGTTGTAATTATCATATCATAAACCTCCGTTATTTTTTAATAATATATACGTACCCTGCGTGCATTTTTCTTCATCTTCAAAAAAATAAGCCTTTTGAAGGCTTATTTGGATTTTTTCGGATTGTTCTTTTGATAACCCTTTGATATTCTTCCTGTCTGCTCGAGTTCCTGTGTTTTTTCCTTCGCAGGATCCGAATTCACGCCTTTGTTTTTGTTCTTTCCCATTTTACAGTTGCCCTTTCCGTAAACCGAAGTAAAAATTGATTTATAAAAATTAATATATCCATGAAGGCGAAAAAAATACGGAACTCAAACCGCCGACCTGCTTCTGAATTCCCCCGGCGTCGTTCGTCCGGCGCCTGAATGCCAGTGATATAAAATGGGCCGCAAACATTTTGCGGCCCATTCTTTTACCAGGCAGAGTTTCTTATCTTATCAGTAATTTCTCTATCTCTATCTTACTTATCTATCTTTACCCATATTTAGTTAGTTCTATGATTGCTTTATTGTTCCAGGATTCTTCCGCTTTACCGTTTTGCTGCTTTTAGCCTGCGAGCCGAGTAAAGTATACCTGCCAGCAGCACCAATATAACGGCCGCGATAGCCGAAACAGCAGTTGGGGAAAGAGTCACCCCGTTTTGGTTCGAGGTAGTTACGGCTGTCGCCGTGTAGAGCTGTGCGTCTACCGGAGCAGATACTACCTTGGCATCCGTCGGAACCGCTCCATCCTTCGCTTCATCAACCGGAGCTCCCGTAGCGTACATCAATCCTTCCTCCCCGTTTGCCGAGCCGGCAGCATAAGCTATCGCCTGTGTTCCCTCAACCACCTTCACCTTTTCCGTACCCAGCGCCTTGTAAATGAAATCCTCATTTTCTTTGGAGAAAGGCATAATGCCGACTTCCACAAAATCCTTTACGGCAACCGTATGCGTCACGGTTATGCCTTTTGCGGCTATTTCATCCTTGTGCTCATCAAACAGGTATTTATCGATTTCGCTCTGTTTTTTATACATCTCCTCACTTACCGAATCCGGCGCACTTGCAGGCATAGCGGCTATAGATGCCGGAGCGGCGCCCGAACCTGTCTGCGCAGTGACCATTCCCGGAGCAGCCTTTGCAGTGCCTGTAATCACCGATGACGATACCGCCATATCCGGGGAGTTTGCCTGTTCCTCGGCAAACGCCGCCGTTGACAACAACATGGTTAATCCTAATCCGAGTACGAATCCCTTCATAAATCTTGACCCTGACATAATTATTCCTCCTGTTTTATTTAAGTTATTTAAGCTCGAAGCCTCTGTTTTTATTTTTTGTTGGCATAAAGCCATCTATCTTCATTTATTTACTGAGCGGCAGCATCAATTCCGCCGTCATCAGTGCATCCTCCTGTGTCAGCTCGCCTGTCACGGAATAGTGGATGTCGTTTTTGAACCAATGGATCTCCGTATTTGCCGTGCCCGAGTCTGAGCCTTCACCAGGCGCGGCAGTTTTTATATAACCGTCGCTTCCGCCTATCTTGACCTTCCGGTAATCCTTGAAAAGCTCAGGATTATTTGCCACGCCGCTTTCTTTTTGTTCGGTTATTGCGAAGGAGCGGCTGCCCGAAATATAAGCAATGACGACTTTAACGGCGTTTTTTGTATCCGAGCCGGAAGCATTTATCTGCTCAAGCTTGTAGTCATCCGGGGTATATGCAGGTACCAGGAACTCTGGACCGAAACCGGCTCCCGCTTCTTCAAGATTCGCAGGCTTCCATTCGGCAGCCGGGCCCTGTCCGTTTCCAATTCCGGATTTCTCAGCTCCATCGTTATCCTTCGGGCCTTGGGCTGAAGCCACGCCCGGAGCTGTGTTGGTCGCCGAAAATATATTCATCTGCTGATTCGGCTGGCTTTCCAGCAGGTTCTTAAGCCTTTGTCCCCCTGAAAACTCAAGGGCTCCCAATATGAGAACACCGCACGCAGCAAGCGCTATCAGCCGCCTGGCAGGTATCCTGCTCTTGTTTTTACATTTTGCTATTACCTTATCCTTCATTTCTTCAGTTACATATATTTCAGACATTGCTTCATCAGCTATCTTTTTAAAGTCCTTCATACCGATCATCCGGACCTGTCCCTCCTCCCAGCTTTGTCCTTAGCAATTCCCTTGCCCTGTGGAGCCGGCTCCTGACCGTTCCCTCCTTCGTACCCAGCATCCGGCCTATTTCCGCAGTATCACAGCCGTTATAGTAGTAAAGTACGACCGTCTCCCTGAATGCCTCCGGAAGGGACATTACGGACTCAAACAACAATTTGCTCTCATCCTTCCTGATCAAACGTTCCTCTATATTCGAACCGCCTCTATGCGACGCTATCCTGTCCGTCGGAATGACCCGTTTCAGCCAGGAACTGCGAAGCATGTCCCTGCAGACATTTATCGTTATACTAATCAGCCAGGTCTTTTCGCTGCTTTCGCCTTTAAAACCTGCATATTTTTTGAACACTTTTATAAAGACCTCCTGAAAAGCGTCTTCGGCTCTGTGCCTGTCCTTCAGGATCATATAGGCGGTCCTCAGCACGTCATTTCCGTATTGTTCCATGAGCCGCCGTGTGTGTTCTTCAATGTCAAGAGCGCCATCGTTTCCATTCTCCTTTGGTACCGAAAGGGAATACATCAGCTGCCTCCTCCCCGCTTTATTTCTCTTTCACTAATTTGACGCACACATATGTATTATCCGCTCCTTAACATTGGCGTAAATTATAATTTCTATACAAGAATATTTACATAAAGAAATAAAACGTAACTCTTCTGATGCGAAACTCATAAATTGTAACATAAGCCTGAATCATTAGTTCATATAAGGAGGTTTTGTTATGTATGAATTTTATCGAGAAAACCCGCAGATAATGCCGGCACAGAACACGTACAACCCTGCGGCCGCAATGCCTGAACAGAACATGTACAACCCGGCAGCCACAATGCCTATGCAGAATATGTACAACCCGACAGCCACAATGCCTATGCAGAATATGTACAATCCGGCAGCCACAATGCCTATGCAGAATATGTACAATCCGGCAGCCGCAATGCCTATGCAGAACATGTACAACCCGATGCCCACAATGCCCGCTCAGGCAGCCCCTTCAGGCGTGTCCCCCGCCGATCAGCTCGAGAGCATGTTCCCGGAGACATACAATATCATTAAGCCCGAGGTTGAAAAGGCTTGCGACAATATGATGGAGAAAAAAGGCGGCAAATGTCCGACAAAAGAAGAGGTTGAAGCCATGACCAATGATATTGCCAAGAAGATCGAACCTGCCGTTGAAGCTGCGGTCAAAAAGAGTCCTTCCTCGGAAGAAAGGCAGTTTTCTTTCGGCGGAAGACGTATTCTGAGAGATTTTGTAGGCGCGCTGATAATAACCGACCTGATCCGCAGAAGGCCGTTTTTATACCCCGGATTTTACGGTTATCCCGGATTTTTCGGCTATCCCGGTTTTTACGGTACCTATCCGTTTTTCTATTAACAGGTTGACAAACTGTAACACTATTCATTCAACAGAGATTATCGGCACATATAAAACGGGTCCTGTTTTCAGGACCCGTTCATCTACCGTTAAATTTTATCCGGTCATTTCTCAAACCAGGAAAGGACCATATCCCTCTTTTTATAATACGCAGCCAGATATTTTTTATTGATTCCGTATCGATCATAACCGCCTGTTCCGCGCTGATAAATAGACAAAGCAACATCCCTGAGCTTTTTGCCGGTAAGTCCCTTCGTCCTTTTATCGTATAGAGCCCAGCTGTACATGGTCGTGCCCCATTCGATGTTTACTGCGCCGTCGAGCGGTTTGTTAGGGGTCCCTAGCAACTCTGACAACTTACTGAAATGACCCGAACTTATTTGAAAATAACCTTTGCATTTTCCCGTTGAGCATTTTTCGTAGAAATTGCTCTCTACAGAAATCAAAGCCAGCATGTCGATATAATCGAGCTTTTTCTCCTGACACTTTTCCCATAGAAGCTTCTGGTAATCTTTTTTCATAGGGATCTTCTGATTGTACCAGAGACTTTCGTCATCCGCCTTTATTGCAGAACCGGTGGTACTTATGGCAGCATTTGTCGTGGAGGCGGTATTATCCGGGATATTTACGGCGGAACCGGTTGTGATTGCCGAGCCTGAAGTTATAGCCGACCCGGTAGTTATGGCTGAGCCCGAAGTTACGGCTGATCCGGTAGTTACGGCTGATCCGGTAGTTATGGCTGAGCCCGAAGTCACGGCTGACCCGGTAGTTACGGCTGAACCCGAAGTTACGTCAGTGGCGGCGACATTAATTGAAACTCCGTCAGCAACGTTCGTAACAATTCCGACGTCGGCGGAAACACCCGCCGTGCCGGCTGCTGCTGGGACAACCGCCGTGTTTCCCGGCGTGGTTGTATCCTCAGCCAATGCTATGGCAACAGGGTCCGCAAATAAAAGGACTATAGATAAAATCACTGCGGCAGGTATGAATATTGCTTTCGTTGATAAAAAACGCACTTTATACCTCCTTGGATTGAACTATGTATGTTTGTACATCAATTCATATTCAGAGCCCTTTTATTATTTTACCATAATTTATGCTCACACCGCAAATCTGGCAGTAAACCCGCCATACATCCCATTTTCAGCACTCCATCGCCCGTTATTTTCTCTTTATGCCAACGTGTCTCTTTACGGTCGCGCGTTTGTTTGACCGTTCAATATTTACCCTTCTGCCTTTCATGACGTAATCCTTCATCGAATCGAGTACTTTGTGGGCATATTCCCTGGGCACCTCGACAAAAGTGTAGCTTTCGTAAATATCGATAGCTCCTATGAGTTTACCAGGGAGCCCGGTCGTGGAAGCAATGCTCTGAACAATGTTGCCAGGCTGTATCCGGTCCTTCCGGCCTACGTTTATAAAGAGCCTGACGTATCCTTCCTCTGATCCGTTTTCATAATTTTCGTCATCTGCCGTGTCCATTTCCGGGGTAATTTCCGATTTACCCGGAGCATTTCCGCCCGGTTCGGCAATCATCTTCAGCATTGCGGCAGCAAAGTCCAGGGGGCTGATAAAGCTTTCCCCGCTCCGATCCTCCGAGCTGTCCGAGTCGTCACGGGCCGTGCTGCCGTCAGGCAAATTCATCTCTTCTATGGCTCTTTCGATATAGTCCGAATATTTTGAAAGCTTGCCGTCCGCAACAATTTTTTTGATACCGGCCATTATTTTGTTTATCTTGTTTTCTTCTACGTCCGTCAAAGTAGGCGGCTTGATCGGGAGGATCCTGGATTTCGTGAAGCGTTGTATATCCTTGAGCTGATTGATCTCGCGGCCAGCCACGAAAGAATAAGCCTTGCCAGTTTTTCCCGCCCTGCCCGTCCTGCCTATCCTGTGTACATAATATTCGTCATCGCCTGGCAGATCGTAATTGAAAACTGCCTCCACATCATCGACGTCTATGCCTCTGGCCGCTACATCTGTAGCTATCAGTATATCGAACTGGCCGTTCCTGAACCTCGACATGACCTTGTCCCTTTGCTCCTGTCTCATGTCTCCGTGAAGCGCTTCCGCCGAATAGCCTCTCGACTGCATTTCAGTCGCAAGGTCGTCGACGCGTTTCTTTGTATTGCAAAAAACAAGGGCAAGCTTGATGTCATTAGCGTCTATCAGCCTTGAAAGCAATTCCGGCTTGGCTGAACTGCTGACCATTATGTAATACTGTTCGATACTCGGCACGGTGAGCTCTTTATGCGAAATTTTTATATGCACGGGATCCTTTTGATATTTACGAGTCAGATCCATTATCTCCCTGGGCATGGTCGCTGAGAACAGGACCGTCTGGCGTTCTTCCGGAGCTTCCTTGAGGATTGTGTCTATATCTTCGCGGAAGCCCATATTGAGCATTTCATCGGCCTCATCGAGTATCACCATTTTAAGACTGGTAAATTTGAGCGTACGCCGCCTCATGTGGTCCATTACCCTTCCAGGCGTTCCGATGATTATCTGCGGGCGGTTTCTCAGAGCCCTGATCTGCCTGTCGATAGGCTGTCCGCCATATATGGGCAGTATCCTGATCCCGGTTTTATATTTTGTCAGGCTTTTTAGCTCTTCAGACGATTGAATCGCAAGTTCACGCGTAGGACAAAGTATCAGCGTCTGAACTCCTTCTTCTGAAGGATCGAGCATTTCGATTGCCGGGATGCCAAAGGCGCAGGTTTTTCCCGTGCCGGTCTGAGCCTGTCCTATGATGTCCCGTCCTTCCATTATGTACGGTATCGCCTGGGCTTGTATGGGCGTCGCCTCTTCAAACCCGAGGTCGTCTATACCTCTTTGAATTTCTTCCGATATGTTGAATTCCCTGAATTTCATTTATTTCTCCTTTTTCCTAGATAATTGACTGCCGGCTTTGAACAGCATACCATACTTTGCTGCTGATGGCGACAAAAAATAGATGATAGTCAGGCAATCATCTACTAATTATTGACAATGGGTACGCATTTATTCAGAATAATACGAATAAGCAGCAGTTGGGATGCTTTATATGAAAGCTGTCTATACGGTAATATTGATGTGTTTTCCCGAAGAGCCTGCGGAATTTTTACCGTATGCAGCTGATGAAAGCTTGCTGCCCCCTTCGGATTTGGTCACGGTCCTGGTCTCCCCGCCCGATACATAGGAACGGCCGCACTCCGGGCAGACCGAAGTAAACAGCCGTACGCTCTGCGACACTATTCTGCTGCCATTTGATGCCGCAGAAGCTATTGCGTTCGATACGTGTTCCTGCTCATGGCTCATTACAACCGAACCTGAACTGGCAGGGTCGATATGTCCCGGCGCCTTGAACGAGACTCCCGGATCGCCTGAAACATCCTGGTAAGTACGGTTTTTACAGGTCTGGCATTCTATCGCGCCCGACCGTTTTAAAGCCTTCGAGTCGGCTGCTCCGGCTTTTTGGGAAGGTGCAGTGTTCGCATAACCATACCCGGAACGGCTGCTATACCAGCCGGGATCGCCGGCGCCTATACCGGAAATGCTCACTCCCATACCTCCTGCAATTACAAAAATATACCCACATCAATATTATATAAAACTAAACTGAAAACGACATGAGCCATATTTACTATTTTAAGACAACCGATTTCGGAAGTCCTCATAGGCGAACCTTCTTACGACCTTAACACCCTCTTTTTCATTGTAAAGCGCTATAGACGGAAGATTCACGCCGTTGAAGGTATTGTTCTTGACCATGGTGTAATGCGCCATATCACAGAAAACCAGTTTGTCGCCCGGCTTCAAGGGTTCTTTAAAGGAATAGTCCCCGATGATATCGCCCGACAGGCAGGTATTGCCGCCCAGGCGGTAGGTGTGTTCATATTTTCCCGGCTGTCCGGCGCCTATTATCTCCGGTCTGTAAGGCATCTCCAATACGTCGGGCATATGACAGGCTGCCGATGCGTCGAGTATGCAGATCTTCATACCGTTATCAACAATATCCAGGACGCTCGCGACAAGGAAACCCGTATTGAGCGCTATCGCCTCGCCAGGCTCGAGATAAACCTGAACACCGTATTTATCCTTGAAGTACATTATCGAACGGACTAATGCTTCAATATCGTAGCCAGGCTTCGTAATGTGGTGCCCGCCGCCCATATTGAGCCACTTCATGCCTTTTATATATTTCCCGAACTTCTCGTCCACTACCTTAATCGTACGTTCCAGCGTATCGGAGCCCTGTTCGCACAATGTGTGGAAATGAAGGCCTTCGATACCTTCAAGCTCGTCGAGCCTGAAATTGGCCAGTGTGATACCAAGGCGCGAGTTGGCATAGCAGGGGTTGTATATCGGCACTTCGACTTCCGAATACTCCGGGTTGATGCGGAGCCCGCAGCCGACCTTGCGGCGTGAAGCTGAATTGTGTACCTTCACCCTCGCCTTATGCCTGTCCCATTGATCGAACGAGTTGAACACTATATGATCGCAGTATTTCAATATTTCGTCAAACTCTTCCTCAATATATGCAGGGGCGTATATATGGACTTCCCTGCCCATTTCCTCGTAGCCGAGCCTGGCCTCGAAAAGCGAGCTCGAAGTGACCCCCTTGAGATACTTCGCTATCAGCGGGTACACCGAAAACATCGAAAAGCCTTTTTGAGCAAGAAGGATACTGCAGCCCGTCCTGTCCTCGACAGACTGCAGTATTTCAAGATTCTTTTTGAGAAGCCGTTCATCCACCAGATAACATGGTGTCGGCAAAGATTTAATATCAATATTCATTAAAAAACCTCAAGAATAAAAATCAAATCATTATTCAGGTATAACCGGCGAAAAATCTTCCTTCCACGGCAAACCCCACTTGTTCAGCGCATCCATGAACGGATCCGGATCGAACTCCTCTATGTTGTGGACACCGTGCTTCTTCCAGTTACCTTTCAGTATCATCATTGCTCCTATCATAGCGGGCACGCCCGTGGTATACGATATCGCCTGTGAACCCACTTCGGCATAGCATTCCTGGTGGTCGCACACATTATACACATAATATGTCGCGGGCTTTCCGTCCCTGATGCCTCTGAAAATACAGCCGATGTTCGTTTTGCCTTTAGTCCTGGGCCCTAATGACGCCGGATCCGGCAGCAACGCCTTCAGGAACTGCAGAGGAATTATCTGCCTGCCTTCGAAGTCAATGGGCTCTATCGATGTCATTCCTACATTCTGCAGCACGCGCAGATGATTCAGGTAATTCTCTGAGAAGGTCATCCAGAAACGGATGCGCTTCACGCCTTTTATATTTATCGCAAGCGATTCTATCTCCTCGTGATGGAGCAGGTAAATGTTCTTCGGCCCTATCTCAGGAAAATCATAGACCTGTTTTAAAGCCAAAGGCTCCGTCTCTATCTCCTTGCCGTTTTCGAAATAGCTACCCTTCGCCGTGATCTCGCGTATGTTGATCTCAGGGTTGAAATTGGTGGCAAAAGGATAGCCGTGGTCTCCTGCATTTGCATCAAGTATATCTATCGTTTGGATCTCGTCGAAGTAATGCTTCTTTGCATATGCGCAGAAAACGCCTGAAACACCCGGGTCAAAACCACTCCCGAGCAATGCGGTTATATGGGCTTTTTCGAACTTCTCCCTGTATGCCCACTGCCACTTGTACTCGAACTTGGCAACCTCAGGCGGTTCGTAGTTGGCCGTATCGACATAATGCACGCCCGTTTCAAGGCAGGCATCCATAATGGTAAGATCCTGATATGGAAGTGCTACGTTGATTACCACATCCGGCCTGAAGCTTCTGATCAGATCCACTACCATAGCCGTTTCATCCGCGTCTACTCTTGCCGTATATATCTTGGTCCGGCTGTTTTTTACCCTGTTTTCAATAGATTCCTTTATTGCGTCGCACTTGCTCAAGGTCCTGCTTGCAATACAGATCTCCTCGAACACATCCGAATTCTGTGCACACTTGTGAGCTACGACACTTGCCACGCCACCTGCTCCGATGATCAATGCCTTACCCATATAAACCCCCCCATCCTGTAATTAATAAATATCCCCAAACTGGCATATTACCTCCGGTACAAGGAGTTCATCCAACACTCCTTGGGGAGGAGGTCCATTAATAACTAGTTGATTATACAGAAAATAATTCGATTAATCAATATGTTCGATTACAATGAGCTCTTCAATATATGGAAGGGGTGGCCGGAACGGTCATCGCCGTTCCCTGACGGGGGCAGGCTTGTCCACTCAAAAAAGCCAAAAAGGCTGCCTGATGCATTGGCACAAGCATCAGGCAAGACATCGCGCGGGGCTCGGCTGATAGTAACTGCATTATCTGAGTGATACGACTGTGGCCGTATTATCTGAGTGATGCGGTCACAACCAGCTGTTGTCCCGGGTATATGATATAAGGCCTCGTCAGATAGTTGAACTTTATCAGATTGTCCACGTATGTCCCATATCTTCTGGCTATCGCATAGAGTGAATCCCCCCGCCTTACCGTATATATGATCGCTTCGGGAGGTGACAACGGAACTATTACCTTTTGTCCCGGGAATATCAAGTCCGGGTTCGGTATATTGTTGAATTTCAGGATGTTAGCAACCGTCGAATTATAGTCATGTGCAATCTTGCTTAGAGTATCACCCGGGATAACGGTATATTCCAAGGTACCAAAATATGCTGCCGGCATTTGACCCACACCTTTACATCAAATATATGGTATATATTATGTGAATCATTCCGGGATGATAACGAAAATTTATAATAAAAAGCCCGCAGAAGTCACTGTCAGGTGACTCCGCAGGGCAAAGGAATTACTCAAACCATTTATTGCATCGCCTTGAACTTCAGCTCGTGACGGGCAGCCATGCGCTGGACGGAACCTCCCGCCGGG
The DNA here is from genome assembly GCA_023412915.1 of Bacillota bacterium. Classification (GTDB taxonomy): domain Bacteria; phylum Bacillota; class Clostridia; order Acetivibrionales; family DTU013; genus JAEYOM01. Next base: position 61,973 of record JAEZRE010000020.1, on the reverse strand, counting down.
GCGGTTATGGTAACGTTCGTCCTGTCTTCAGAACCGTAAAAAGCAAGCTCATCGATACGCGTATTGCCGTTCAGAAAGGTCAGGTCGGTTGTATACTTGCATCCAAATGCTTCTTTACCAACATACGTAACGCTTTTCGGAATAATCAGCCCGTTGACCAAAGTCAGATCAAACGCATTCCTCCCTATGCTGACCACTCCTTCAGGAATATTGACATCCCTTAGTTTATAGCAGGCGCCGAAAGCGCTTTCACCAATGCTGATGACAGTGTTCGGAATGTTGATGCCTGTAATATTTGTTCCAGTAAACACTCTTTCCTCGATAGAGGTCAATCCGTCAGGTAGTTTGACGTCGCTTAGCCTGGAACAACCATCAAAAGCAGATGCGCCTATATCTTTTACACTATCAGGCACTTCGACCCGGGTGAGATTGATGCAGCTGCTGAAGGCGCCTTCGCCGATGCTCACTGCGCCATCCGGAATTATGACCGAATTCAATGCTTTATTTCCATAAAAAGCGCCGCCATAGATTTTTTTAACCCCTTGAGGAATAACAACATCGGCATCATTTCCGTTATATTTGTAAAGAATATTGTTCCCGCGGATGTCAAAATCCTCAGACTGGCTGTCGAACTTCACCTTGCTTCTGAATTGGATCAGGCCGGTGTCTTCCAGACTTTTAGGAATATTGATTTCCTTTAGCTTGGAGCATAAATAAAAGGCGGAAGGGCTTATCTTCCTGATCCCTTCCGAGAGAGTAACCTTTGTGAGCTCATCGGATTGTAAAAAGGCATCGTCCCAGATTTCCCGGACGTTTCCGGGGATCGTGACACTTTTGATGCTTCCGCCGATCATATATGCAAACGACTGCTCACCGATAATCTTGACATTCTTCGGAATAACCACATTTCCGCCCTTGCCGTTATATTTATAAAGAATTCCATCTCCCAAAATGACAAATTCCTTTTTCTTAGCCAGGCAATCCACCGCTTCATGTCCTATATACTTCACCGTAGCCGGTATAGTCATATTCACAAGCGAATCGCAGCCACCGAAGGCTGCGACATCTATCCGTTCAAGTCCGTACGGCAGGTTGACGGTTTTTAGCCCCGTGCAGCCTGAAAAAGCATCCTCACCGATGCTTTTCAGATTTTTTGACAGTGTCAGCTTTGTAAGCGAAGTACAGCATTGAAGCGCGCGTCTTTCAATTGTAGTAACGCTGTCCGGCATTGTAATACTTGTGATTTTGCTGTTATTCGTCCAAAAGAAGGCCTCCTCAGCGATCGTCGTCACTCCCTTCGGTATGACGATATTGGTTGCCTTTCCCGTATACTTGATCAGTACGCCGTTGTCTACAAGGTAATCGCTTGCCGCCGCGGATGAAATATTCGGAAACAAGCTAAACAGCAAAAACATTACTGTCAAGACACAGGTAAACCTTTTATTCATATATGTACCTCGCTAAAGTAAACATTTAAATATTTCCATAGATATTTTACCAGTCTATTTAATATTTTACAACCGATTCAAGCGAGGTCTGCGCGTCCGGTCAGCAAAAACCTGCCATATGTGGAGTGCTATGGTATTCCTACAGTTTTGTCGTGATAAGGTTCCCCGATTCATATTTTTTCAAGCCATTCCTGAAAAACAGCCATGCCAGAAGGATATAGACCGCATCGACAGCGAGCAGGCCAAGCAGGCCATACCAGCTGAAGGCGGACATCAGCCTGAATGGGATGAAAACTATGAACCCTGCGGGAAGCAGAGAATACATGATCCATTTTACCTCCCTGCTGAAAATGCTGTCAGGATAAAGTGAGAAATTGAGCAGGAATTCTGTTACCAGCCTCGTAATGGCGGAAGAGTTCCCTATATAAAAAGTCAACGTATCCGCGGACGCCATGACCGCACCCGTAAGCAGGCCGCCTGCGACAACGAACAACATGAAGAGGAGCAGTTTCAGGGGAGCAAAACCAAAGATCACAAAAAACAGCACAAATCCGTATATGAAATCTCCCCAAGCCGAGAAATCCATCCTTGAGCAATGCACGTTTATAAATACGTTTTTAGGCTGCAAAAGGTACGTATCGAGCTCGCCGTTTATGATGATCCTTGAAAGCTGTCGCACATTCCCAAAAACAATGTGCAGGAAGCCGAAGGTCGACGCCGCCAGCGCCCAGATCAGCATGACGTCCTTGAAGCCATACCCACCCAAAGACGATACCTTGCTGAAAACAACCCACCAAAAGAATACAAAAAAGGCGTCGTTCAAGAACATGCCGGCCGACTGTGCAATAAAGCTAACCCTATATTCCATGGCAGCCTGCAGGTTATATTTGAAATACAGCCATATGAGCTTAAGATGTTTTCGCACAATATTTTTCCTTCCATCAGCCACCATTGACATTGAGCTTTTTCACTCCTTTCAAATACATCCAGGCCGTCAGAGCCGCAAACAATGCGGTATAGAACGCCTGTACGGGCAAAATATCCAGCAGTGTTTCCTTTGAAAACGATGTAAGAAGCCTAGCCGGCGCGTAGGCGATGTATGAAAATGGCAGGAAAACGGCGATCTGCCGTATGACGCCGGGTAGAAATTCCAATGGCAGGAGAAGCCCCAACACGAAGGACAGCTTCTGCGTGATCCAGTAGAAAGCGGAATTGTCTTCAGTCCAGAAGGCTGTCATCCCGATGAAGGCGTCCATAAAAAAGTTGAGAAGTATGCCAAGCAGTATGGAAAGGGCAACGAACGGCAGCGACTGCCAGGTAAAGCCCTCGAGTCCGCCTACGTACAGGAAGCCGACTAAAATTCCAACGGGCAGATTAGCCATAAGCCTTACGGCGGTCTGGCCCATACCGTCCGAGAGCTGGTACGCAACAAAGCTGTACGGCTTGTTAAGCTTGTAAACTATGCCTCCGCCGCGGATCTCCTCATTCAGGCTCCTGAACACATCGCTTTTAGACAATATGACCATTTCAGCCGCAATATAGTACCATACCATCCTGTTGACCGTATAGCCCTCCATGGCGCCGTTATTGAGATATATCGAGTTCCATAGCTGCAGGAAAATGAATATGATCAGCGCAAAGAAGAAGGTGCCTGCCAGAAAATTGGCCGCATACATCATGTTGCTGCTGATGCTTGTTTCTGCAACCAGAATATATTTGCGCATGGTTTTCATGAGCCGCACCCTCCTTCCTCCTCAGCTATCTTTGATTCCTCTTCAGGACAGACACCGCCTATGTCACTGTCGTTGGCACCGTATGTGCCCCCTGTACTCCTGCCGTCATCCGTATCCGCTGTATCCTTGTTTCTGTAGATATCGCCTATTATCTTCTCCATCGGAATGTCCGAGATCGTTACATCAAGTATGCTCCCCGCCCTCATAAGGCGCGACATGACCTCCTGTATGCCGCCGTTTTCATCCACCTCGAGCTTCATAGCCAAACCGTTGCCCTTGATTATGTTAAGTCCGTCAAGGCTTTTAGGATCAGCCAATTCGTTGAACTTCACATCGATTATCTTCCTGTTTAGATAACCGTATTTCAACGCTTTTATGGAGCTATCCAGTACTATCCTGCCATGGTTGATTATCACGGCTCTGTTGCATAGCTGCTCGACATCGCCGATATCATGGCTTGTCAGAAAGATCGTGGTTTTCTCTTCCCTGTTCAGGCGTACGATCAGCTCCCTTATCTTTTGCTTTACAAGCACATCGAGGCCGATAGTCGGTTCGTCGAGGAAAACAATCTGCGGTCTGTGCAGAATCGAAGCCGCAAATTCACATCTCATACGCTGCCCCAGAGAAAGCTTTCTTACCGGAGTATCCATCAGATCACCTATATCGAACAGCTCGATTATCTCTTTTATCCTCAGATCCAATACCTTGCCGTCTATTTCATAAATCGCTCCGAGCAGCCTGAAGCTGTCCATAGGGGGCAGATGGAACCAAAGCTGCGATTTTTGCCCGAAAACGCTGCCGATATTGAAGGAAAGCTCCCTTCTCTGCTTTTGAGGATCGTAGCCCAGTACGGACATACTGCCCGAAGTTGCATGCAATATCCCCGTAAGCATTTTGATCGTAGTGGATTTGCCGGCCCCGTTGGGTCCAAGAAATGCGACCAGTTCCCCGCGAGGCACTTCCAGGCTTATCCCTCGTACCGCCTCGATCTCTTTATACTCAGGTCTTACGAGCGATTTGACGCTTTCCCCGAAGCCCTCTTTTTTCACTTTGGTTCTGAATACTTTCCTCAAGCCGCTTACAACGATCGCATTCGATGTTTCAGATTTATCCATGGTATCCACCTCCGTCAGATTCGTATCATATTTCTGGGATATAAAAAACCCCACAGAGATCACTGACAAGTGACTCCGCAGGGTTCATAACCGGCGTGTAGGGCTTTCGCCCCTATGCTGCTCGGGCGTCGGCCCTCAAGCATACTCATTTAAAATATTTTGCCATATACTTCTTTAATTGTCAATGGCTTTTGCAGGATTTCCTTCAACCTTTAAGGTGTTCCAGCAGGATCTTTATACCCATTCCAATAAGAATCAGGCCGCCTATGATTTCAGCCTTGGATTTGTATTTTTCGCCGAAAATGTTGCCTATCTTGACCCCGACTGCGGAAATAACGAATGTGGTAGAACCTATCATTATGACTGCGGGTACGATATCGACACTCAAAAATGCAAAAGTGACGCCGATCGCCAGTGCATCTATACTGGTCGCTACAGATAAAACCAGCATACTTCTAACGCAGAAGGAAGCCTCCTGTTTTTCATCATTGCTGCTTCTGGATTCCCTTATCATATTCGCGCCGATAGTACATAGCAATACAAATGCGATCCAATGGTCGATAGAAACGATATAGTCCTTGAACTGAGTCCCGAGAAAATAACCCAACAGCGGCATCAGCGCCTGAAAACCGCCGAAATACAATCCCGTTGTGAAAATATGTTTCATTCTTAAATTGCTTACACATAAGCCTTTACTGATAGCGACAGCCAGAGCATCCATCGAAAGGCCTATCGCGATAAGCAATAATTCAAGTAACTCCATTTATTTAATCTCCTATTATGTTTCTTATGTAGTTGGAAACTAAAGTTGGTATCAAGGAGCAATATTAGCATATATTCGAATTATTAGCAATATTCTTGTTCAAACGGACAAAATGATAAAAATATAATTGCAGGCTTTCGCCTGCAATTATACGATATAACGTGCTGTGAAACTACCGCCTGCCTGTTGTTCCAACGAGGTTGTTGAACTCGGTGTTAAAGTTGTTGGAGGTAGTTCCAGTCAGGTTGGTACTAAGCCTGCGCATCCTATAGAGTATATCCGTAGCATCGCTCACTTTTACCTTCCTGATAGAGGTATCTGCAGCTTTGACCTTTTTGCTGACAGCAGCTTTGCATTGAGAAGTACTTACTGTACCGTTCGTCTTGATCCCGACAAGAGCCGTATCGCCTACAACTATAACTTCGGCGGCATTGACTCCCTTGGTAGCCAGAACCTGCCTCCTGAGTGCGGAGGATCTCAGCGTATCAACACCCGTTCCGACTGTTCTCGGACTTGTGCCGGTATTGGTATTCATGCCGGTGCCGTTCATTCCCGTCGTTCCGAAATTGGCGCCGACGTTGGTGCCTCCGGTATAACCCATGTTGGTGTTGGTTCCGTAGCCGGTAGTGCCGTATCCGGTATAACCGAAGCCCGGGTTAGTGCCGTAAGGGGTTGTGCCGTTTCCGGTCCTGTTGCCTGTCATGCCGTATCCGGTTGTGCCGTATCCGGTTGTGCCGTACCCGGTCGTTCCGTATCCGGTCCTGTTGCCTGTCATGCCGTACCCGGTGTTGTTACCTATGCCCAACTGATTTCCAAGGTTTGTGTTGGCGCCGTTATAACCGGGCCTGTTCATTCCCAGATATCCGTTGCCGGTGTTGCCGTTATAACCGGCACCTGTGTTATAGCCCACATTGCTGCCATAACCGGTACCCGCCATATTACGGTTGCCTGCTGTATTGGTTCCGGCGTAATTTGTTCCGTAATTCTGCCCGACGCCGGTTCCGCCATACTGTCCCGGTGCTCTCGCCGTCTGGGAGCAGCCAGCCAGCGAGGATGAAACAAGACATACTGCTGCAAAAGTGCCCAAAGCTGTTTTAAATGTCTTTATCATTTTTAAACACCTCCCGTAATATTCTGTGTACATAATCTATAATTATTTGAGTTAATTATTAAGAAAGCTGCAAAAAAAAACCGGCATGAATTATTATCCATACCGGCATCGAACATCTTATCATATATTATTATCAAAAAATTATTTTTTAAAAGGTTTAAATCATTTCACCGTTCGTAATACGTATACCCGCGAAGCCCGTTATCGTATGCGCGCATTATTTCGGGTCTTTCGCTTGCGCTGATCAAGCCGTCGTGGATAGCCTCTTCGGCGGTTTCCCTGAAACGCACGAGCATATCCTTCGGATCGAATTCCACGTAGGACAATACGTCCGCAACACTGTCTCCGTGTATTTCCTTGACGAGGTCGTAATGGCCTTCATGATCTATCCTGACGCTTACGACATTTGTATCCCCGAACAGGTTGTGGAGGTCGCCGAGCGTTTCCTGGTAAGCCCCGACAAGGAATACTCCGAGGTAATAATCGTCTCCGTTCTTCATTTCATGCACCGGCAGAGTCGTACGGACGTCGTGCAGGTCTATGAAGTGATCGATCTTGCCGTCGCAGTCGCATGTAATGTCCGCAATGACAGCACTCCGCTTGGGAAGCTCCAGCAGGCGGTGAACAGGCATGATCGGGAAGAGCTGGTCGATCGCCCAGCTGTCCGGTATCGATTGGAACACCGAGAAATTGCAATAGTATATGTCGGCGATCGCATTTTCGATATCCTCGAGATCAGGTGGAGGATTCTTGATTTTTTTCTTTTCCTTCGCGATCTGGTTGATAGTGTTCCAGAAAATCTTTTCGGAAAGCGAGCGCTGACGCAGGTTTATCTTGCCGTGCTTGAACATGTCCCTTATATCGTCGCGGTAGTACAGCGCGTCGTTGTAGCACTCCTGGATGTTCCTGAGCGACAGGTTCCTGCTGACGTCATAAAGGTTTCTTATCTGCTCGGGAGTCGATTCGTCTATCTTTTCCTGTATATCGTATTCTTCGAACTTTTCCACGTCCAAAACGTTAAAAAGCAGCACTGAATAATATGCGACCGTCGTTCGCCCGGATTCCGTCACGATGATCGGGTGCGGAACGCTGTCCAAATCTAGCGTGGTCATGACGGCCTCCACTATATCCGTGCAATACTCTTCGACAGTATAGTTGCGGCTGTTCGTATAATTCGTGTTAGAGCCGTCGTAGTCGACTGCCAGGCCGCCGCCGAGATCGAGGTAACCCATCGGCGCGCCTTCCTTTACAAGTTCCGAATATACGCGCGCAGCTTCGAGCACGGCGGAACGGATATCCCTGATATTCGGTATCTGCGAGCCCAGGTGATAGTGCAGCAGCTTGAGAGAACCCAGCATGCCGCTGTCCCTGAGCTTATCCACAGTCGTAATGAGCTGGGATACGTTGAGGCCGAAAATGCTGCGGTCGCCGCCGGATTCGGTCCAATGGCCTCCGGCCTTTGCCGAAAGCTTGATCCTGATGCCGATATTAGGCTTTATACCCAGCGCCTGGGAACGTTCAATTATCAAATCAAGTTCGTCGGGAATCTCTATGACAAAAAAGCACTTGAAGCCCATCTTTACGGCATACAGACCAAGATCTATAAATTCTTCGTCCTTGTACCCGTTGCACACAAGGCAGGCCTCCTTGTCCTTCATGAGAGAAAGCGCCGCTATAAGCTCGGCCTTGCTGCCTACTTCGAGCCCATGATGATAACGCTGCCCGAATTTCGTGACCTCTTCCACGACCTGCTGTTGCTGATTTACTTTTACCGGATATACTCCGCGGTATTCTCCTTTATAATGCAGATCCTTCATCGCTTTTCTGAAGGAATTGTTCAGATAGGATATCTGCGAGTCGAGCAAATTCTCGAAACGTAAAAGTACAGGCATGTCCAGCCCGCGTTCGCGCACACCCGAAATTATATCCATAAGGCTGATTGCCGAATCACTGTCTTTATATGGGTTGACCAGTACCTCTCCCTTGTCGGAGATTGAAAAATAACCGGCGCCCCAGTTTTTTATTCCATATAATTCTTCGGACTTTTCTTTGGTCCATCTCCCCAAAATTTCAGTTTTATTCATTTTCTGCCTCACCATTTCTATTAATATGCTTCATATAATATAAATGTACATAGCAGACAATAGCATAACATGAACTATATTGTCAATCCCGCTTGTGTTAGTGACATTCTGCGGCGCACAGCCGCCGGATGGACGCTCACTTTTCCGCAAAAGCCGGAACGTAGTCATGATCGACTGTTATTACCGCGCGATAGGAAGCGTTGATTTTCTGAACCCTTTCCGAGATAAGTCCAATAAGCTCAGCATCCTTGATTTTAAATTCAAAAGGTACGACGATATCAAAAATCAGATTCGAATGTGTTAAGCCCCAGACCACACGGAAATCGTGCATGCCTATATGTTCTGAGATTTGTCCTATCGCATTTTTCACCTCGGCCTTGAGCTCATTCGTCTTACTGTCGTCCGTAATGACCGGATCGAGATGGATAACCATATGGATATCCATTTCCTTTAAAAAATCACGCTCGATGTTGTCGATGATGTCATGGCTGACCATTATATCCTGTTCGGCCGAGACCTCGCAGTGGACTGACGCAAAGCACTTGCCGACTCCGTAATTGTGGACGCTCAGGTCATGCATTCCGACGATACCCTCATAGCTTTGTATCTTTTTATATATTTTACGTACCAGCTCCTCGGAAGGCGCATTCCCGAGCAGAGGGCTGACAGTGGACATAATGAGCTTACCCCCGGAAAACATAATAAACAGAGCGACCACGACGCCCATGTAACCGTCCAGATTGAATCCCGTCAAAGCCGTAATCACTGTTGCTATTAGTACAGAGGAGGTAGCCAGGATATCATTCCTGCTGTCGAAGGAGGTTGCTAGTAAAGCCGAGGAATCTATGGTCTTCCCGATTTTTCTATAAAACAGGCACTGCCACAGTTTTAACAATACCGATACGACCAGTACGACAATAGTCAGCCAGGAAAATTGCGCTGTCTGCGGATGTATTATCTTGTCTGCCGAAGTCTGGACAAGCTGAAAACCTAAAATGACTATGACAAACGATACGATCAGGCCCGAAATATATTCCATGCGTGCATGTCCGTAGGGATGGCCGGCATCGGCAGGCTTTCCCGATATCTTGAAGCCAACAAGCGTAACAACGGAGGAGCCCGAGTCCGAAAGGTTGTTAACCGCGTCCGCAGTTATCGATATGCTATGGGAAAGCGTTCCCACGGTTATTTTTAGAAGGAAGAGCAGAAGGTTCGTAGCTATGCCGACAACTCCCGCAAACTTACCGTAGTTTTCCCTGACCTGCGCGTTTTCAGTATTTTCGCGGTCCCTGATAAAAAGCCTGATGAGTATATCAGCCATTCTTACACCTCATTTTTTATTATGCGCAGCCTCGTAAAATAAAAAAATCCATGGAACATATTACTGTCCCACAGATTCGTTCATTTCCGATCTGTTGCCGTCTCGGCCCAGCCCCACAAACCGTTTCCGGTTCATCGCCTGCTCAGTTTGTACTGTAGTAGAGTGCAGCGCAAATTGATTGTTTAATTATATAATGGATGCCTGAGGTTAGTCAACGCTAACGCGCCGCCTTCGTCTCTCACTCCGCGGATTTGAGCGATTCGACCATACTGATGCCGCGGAGCCTGTAGTACATCACGAAGTTTACGAGCGCGGTGAACGCCAGGGTCAGCAGCGCCGACCACACATAACTCATGAATTCGATGTTTCTTTCAAACATTACGATATCGACCTCTGCCGTCTGTACTACGAAACGGTGCAGGAATATTCCTCCGACGAGACCGAGCAGCGTGCCTATGAAAGTCAGTACGAAATTTTCACGGTATACATACGCGGAAACTTCGTTGTCATAGAAGCCCAGAACCTTGATAGTGGCGATCTCGCGAAGCCTCTCGGTTATATTGACGTTGGTGAGGTTGTACAGCACGACAAAAGCGAGCAGGTTCGCGCAAATAATGATCAGAATGACGACGGAATTCAGGCTCTTCATGGTTTTATCAAAATCCCTGCGGCTTTTCGCGGTAAAATTGACAGAGCTCACGTTTTCCATTTTAAGTATCTTTTCCGAGAGTACCTTTTCGTCCTCCTCCGAATTATCGGGGGTGCCGGACAGCTTCACCAGTACCTGCCCGAATTCGGGATTTTTCCCGAACGCGGCGGTATAATCCTCCGCGGTCATATAGATAAAATTATAAACATAGTTTTCAGTAATGCTGCCTACTATAGCCGTTTTATCATCGAGACCTCCGCTGTTCAGGCTGATTTTGTCGCCTGCCCTGACCTTCAACTTTATAGCGAGTTTTTCGGACAATATTACTTTGCCGGGCTGTGGAAAAGGTATGGCTTCCTGTGTCGCCCGGTCCCGAAATACAATAAAATCCTCAAGCTTTTCAGCTTTCTCCGGGACGATCAGGTTTGAAGTCATTTTATTGCCATTGGCCTTCACATCCACCGAGGCCGGCATTACATAGAGAGAATCGCCGGCAAGCGGCTGCAGCTCGCGGTTCAGAGCCGAATCCCGAGATGAAGTACCGGTGTCCTTTAGGCTAATCGAAACATCATATATATCGATGCCTCCGAATTGCTTCGCAACTATGCCCATTATAGAGTCTCTCAGCCCGAAACCCGTCAGCAGGAGAGCCGTGCAGCCACCGACTCCCAGGACTGTCATAAAGAAACGTTTTTTATAACGGAACAGGTTCCTGAACGTAACTTTTCTCAAAAAAGAAAGACGGTTCCAAACCGCAGGGAACCTTTCAAGCAGAACTCTTTTACCGGGAGCCGGAGCTCTCGGCCTCAGCAGTTCGGCCGGCACTTCCGCAAGCTCGTTCCAGCATGCCCAGAAGGTGGCCGCGAAGGTCGACGCTATCGCCAGAAGCGATGATATTAATGCATAACGTACATTGAACTCCAATATTGCAGGAGGAAGAGTATACAGGATTCCATAAGCTTTATATATTACAAAAGGGAAGGTGAGAAAGCCGAGCGTCAGTCCGGCCGCGCTGCCCAGTATTGTCGCGCTGCCCGCATAGAACAGGTATTTCGATACGATGGCAGCTCTGCCGTAACCAAGCGCTTTGAATGTCCCGATCTGCGCCCTCTGCTCCTCGACCATTCGCGTCATCGTCGTAAGGCACACGAGTGCGGCTACCAGGAAGAAAAATACGGGGAACACCTCGGAAATTGCGTTGATCCTGTCGGCGTCCGCCCCGTAACCGACGAAACCCGGGTTGGTGTTCCGGTCGAGCACATACCACACCGGCTTTTTGATTTTTTCCACATCTGCCCGGCCTTTGTCGATTTCAGTCTGCGAATCCTGCAGTCGCTTGTCTGCGTCGACCCTCTGTGCGTCGTATTCCTTTCGGCCTTCGGAAAGCTTCGACTTTGCTTCCGCAAGTTCGGCCCGCCCTTTTTCAATTTTATCCTCGCTCGCGGTTATATCCTTTCGTGCCTTTTCGAATTCCGCATAAGCTTTGGCCTTCCCGGCGTCAAGCACGGCTTTTCCCGCCTCCAACTCCTTATCTTTTGCTGCGATATCGGCTTTTGCCCGGTCCAAAGCAGCGGCATTCACCTTGAGTTGTTTCTCTGTGACTGCCGCCTTTAGTGACAGCGCGGCTGCCTCATCGGTCTTCCCTGCGGTATTCAGCGCAGCGATCTGCTGTTTAAATGCTTCAAGCGATGCATAGCCGCTGTCCAGAGCCGCCTGATTCCTGGCTATTTTCTGCTTGCCCTCGACAATTGCAGCTGCGGCGGAGTCAATCCGTTTTTGCGAGTCGGCGGTCTGCTCTGTAAACTCCTTTTCCTTTTGCGCCAGTTCAGCCTTCGCAGATAAAAGCTCCTGCTCAAATTTCTGCAGCTTCTCTTCATTTCTCTCGATTTCAGACACGGCGCTGTCGATATCCTCCCTGGCTTTGGCCAGTTCCGCATCGGCTTCGGCGCGGGCGTCGGTGAGAGCCTTTTCGGAATTGCCGAGCTTTTCACGGGCATCGGCCATAATATCCTCATAGCGTATGTCTTCACGCTCATCTGCGAGTATTTTCAAGCGATCCTCAGTTTTTCCGACCAGATCGCCGTATGCGTCCGAATAGCTTGACAGCTCCAAAGCTCCCTCCACTGCGGCATACAGGTCCGTATAATAATCGGAGTTGAACCCTTCCTCAGGTATCATTAGAAAGAATGCGATACTTCCGCTGCCTACACTTGTAGTACCGCGATCCAGCGATATGTACGCAGGTGATTCGGCTATGCCCGTAACGGTGAATTCGCGGTTTTTCAGCATTTCAAGCGCACTGGAGGGAGTCTGGCCGGATATGGTAATGGTGGAGCCGATAAGCTCGGGCGTATATCTGAGCTGGTTACTGTCGACAAGGCATTCGTCATTTTTCTTCGGCAGTCTGCCCTGTATCAGCTTGGGCATGTTTATTGCGCCGTTTCCGGCCGATCCGTCAGGCAGAGCCATGATCCTGGCCGCTTTAAGGCCGGTCTCGCGCTCGACCAGCACATCGTCTGTATAGGTTGCCATCAACTCGCGTATTCCGGAGGTTTTTCGCACCGCTGCCGCATCATCCGCAGTAAAACCCATGGTTGATCTCAGGTGCAGGTCCATCAGATCCTGCGCATCAAAATAACTATCCGCCGAATCCTTCATTACTGCCGAGGTGCTCCTGAGGCCCGCAAAAAAGCCCACTCCCAGCATAACAATGGCAAAAATGGCTATATAGCGGCTGAAAGAAGCTGCTATTTCTATTAGAACATTATGCCTCATCGTTTTTTTCATAGACTGAACCGAGCCCCCGTTTATAACAGTTCATTATATAAGGCGGATCACCACTCGATCGATTCGACCGGCAATGGTTCTTCATTCATCTGCATGCCGGATATCTTACCGTTCCTTATCTTTATTACCCTGTCCGCCATGGCTGTGATCGCCTGGTTATGGGTGATGACGATCACGGTCATTCCCTCGTTCCGGCAGGTATCCTGCAGAAGCTTCAATATCGACTTACCCGTACCATAATCGAGAGCGCCCGTAGGTTCGTCGCAAAGCAACAACTTGGGGTTCTTTACAAGAGCCCTTGCGATAGCGACCCTCTGCTGCTCGCCTCCGGATAGCTGGGATGGAAAGTTTGACGTACGGTCGCCCAGGCCGACCTTGTCAAGTATCTCATTTGCAGATGCGGAGCTCCTGCAGATCTCGCCTGCAAGCTCCACATTTTCAAGGGCAGTGAGATTTTGAACGAGATTGTAGAATTGAAATACGAAGCCTACGTCAAAACGGCGGTATGCCGTCAACTGTTTCGTATTGTACGAGGATATCTCACGACCGTCCATCAGTATCCTCCCGCCCGTCACGCCGTCCATGCCGCCGAGAAGGTTCAGGACGGTAGTTTTCCCGGCTCCGCTCGGGCCGACGATGACGCAGAATTCACCCTTGTCTACGCCGAAGGTGATATCATGTATGGCAGGAATGACCATTTCTCCCATTTTATAATGCTTGCTAACGTTTTCGAATTGAATATATGTTCCCACTAGGAAACCACCTCAGGTCCTGGCTTTAAATTCAGCCCTGCATTTGGGACATGTGACCATTATCGTCCCTTTGCCTTTGGGAAGGCGCAATTCCGCCTTACATTCGGGACACTTCAGAAACTTGTGCGTGCCGCGCTCGGAAAAACGCCTGCGCAGCTTGATGAACCAACCATATACCGGGCTTGTGAGCATCGAAAACTTGTAATTTTCCATGCTTCTTTTTTTTATATTTCTGGAAAGCATCCTGTAAATGACCAGTATGAGAGGAATATAACTCAAGTACGTCAGAAGCGCCAAATGCAGTATGCTCCCGAGGAAAGTCAGAATTATGGATAAAATCAGCAGGGCAAACGAGAGACGATCCGTTCCGTACCTGCCCATCATAAACTTACGTAACCACTCCATGGTATCTCCCCTATCTCCTGTTAAATAATGTCTGTACGAATTTGACCAGCTCGACGACCGGTATGATCGCAACAGCAAGACCCATAGCTGCTAGAAACCTGCCTGCCGACAGTGCGGTCAGACTGAATACGGTATTGACGCTGGGCAGATAAATGACCGATATTGTAAGTATCAGCGACAGTATCATTGCACCGGTCAAATATTTGTTATGGGTCTTCAGCCTGAATATCGACTTTGTCCTGGATCGCAGATTCAGCGACTGGAATACCTCGCACGAAGACATCGTCAGGAAGGCCATTGTCATACCGGTGATGTGGTCCTGCCTGTTGCCTATCATATATGAGGCCAGTGTCAGCGCCGCGATGACTATACCCTGATAAACCACACCCATGGCGAGCCCGCCCGCAAATATCCCTTCCTTTGCGCTGCGCGGAGCTTTTTTCATTATGTCTTCCTCTGCCTCTTCCATTCCCAACGCTATAGCAGGCAGCGTATCGGTAACAAGGTTGATCCAGAGTATATGAATCGGTGAAAACAGGCGGAAATTCATAAGTGTGGCAGTAAACAGCGCTACCACCTCGCTCAGGTTGGAGGAGAGTAGAAATTGTATCGCCTTGCGGATATTATCGTAGATCCTGCGGCCTTCTTCCACCGCATAAACAATGGAAGCAAAATTATCGTCCGCAAGCACCATATCGGAAACATTTTTTGAAACATCCGTCCCCGTGATACCCATTCCTACGCCTATATCGGACGATTTCAAAGCCGGGGCGTCGTTGACGCCGTCGCCCGTCATCGCAGTGATCCTGCCGAGCTTTTTCCACATCTTTACGATTCTGACCTTGTGTTCGGGCTGTACTCTCGCGTATACGCCATAGTTCAATATGTTTTTTTCAAATTGCTGATCCGATAGCTCGTCAAGCTCAAGTCCGGTGATAGCCTGACTATCGTCGGTTATTATCCCAAGCTCCTTTGCGATTGCTATAGCCGTGACCTTATGGTCGCCTGTGATCATAACGGGCTTTATCCCGGCTGCGCGGCATTTTTCTATGGCCGCCTTCACTTCGGGCCTCACCGGATCTATCATGCCCACGAGGCCGATAAAAGTAAGCTCCTTTTCGAGACTGCCGGGCGATGTGTCTTCGGGAAGCCGGTCCGTTATTTTAAGAGCCGAACCAAGGACTCGCAAGGCTTTGCCCGCCATTCTCCTGTTCTCGTCGAGTATCAGCTTTCTCATATCGTCATTCAGAGCTACCGTTCCCTCTGATGTGAGCATGCTGGTACAGTTTCTCAGCAGCTCATCCGGCGCGCCCTTCGTATACTGGACGTATTTACCGTCAGGGTCATTGTGTACCGTAGACATCATTTTCCTTACCGAATCAAAAGGCGCTTCCGCCAGACGCGGCATTATACCGGTGAGTTCGGTCTTGTTGATACCCTGTTCCAGCGCGAAACGGACAAGCGCGCTTTCCGTGGGTTCGCCAACGATCTCGCCGTTATCGCCCGATATGGACGCGTCGTTGCAAAGTGACATTGATATGGCCAGACGACGCGTATCACCAAATGTGTCTACGACCGTCATTTTATTCTGGGTCAGCGTTCCTGTCTTGTCCGAGCAAATTACCTGGGTACAGCCGAGCGTTTCAACGGCTGTGAGTTTTCTGATGATCGCGTTGCGTTTTGACATCTTCGTGACGCCAATAGACAATACTACCGTAACGACCGCCACCAGACCTTCCGGTATCGCGGCGACCGCAAGGCTTATCGCAACCAGAAACATTTCAAGTACATAGCTGCCGGTGAACCCTCCGTTGCTAAGGACGCCGAACAGGAATATGAATATGCTTATGGCCAGAACACCGACACTAAGGACGCGGCTAAGGCCGGCGAGCGTTTTCTGCAGCGGCGTTTTATCATCGTTCGTGTTTGAAAGTATTCCGGCTATCTTACCCATTTGGGTGGACATGCCCGTCTCTACTACGACGCCCTCTCCTCGGCCATAAACGACGTTTGTGCCCATATAGGCCATATTGTGGCGGTCGCCGAGCGGTACATCCTTTTCAGTTTTTTCGAGCGCCTGGCTGAATTTTTCCGAAGGCACGGATTCTCCGGTCAGAGAAGCTTCTTCGATTTTAAGGCTGGCGGCTTCGATAAGCCTCATATCGGCAGGCACTGCGTCGCCCGCCTCGAGCAATACGATATCGCCGGGCGCCACTTCTTCCGATTTGATCTGTACTACATGCCCGCCCCTTCTTACTTTTGAAAAAGGAGAAGACATTTTCTGGAGAGCTTCGATGGCCTTCTCAGCCTTGCCCTCCTGTACTACGCCGAGTACCGAATTAAGCACTACGACAACAAGTATTATGATCATATCGGCAAGCTCTCCTACAATTCCCGAAATGATCGCGGCAGCTATCAGAACGATAACCATCGGGTCCTTCATCTGGTCAAGAAAACGAAGTATCAACGGTTTCTTTTTACCCTCGGCGAGCTTGTTTCTGCCGAATCTATTCAATCTCTCCGCGGCCTTTGTGGCATCAAGGCCGTTCGTGGTCGTCTCCTGCGCTTGCAGTACGGTATTTGCTTCTTCAAAATAATGTTGCATTTTCAAAACCCCTTCATTATCCTTGGAAATTATAATAGCATAATTTCTTTAATATAGTATAGACAATCTCTATAAAAAAGACTGCCAAAGATACAAATTGTGCAGTCCTGTCAGATTTACAATCAGTTTAGCATGGTGTAATATAGTTGTTAACCAATATATATAATCAATTGTCCGGTTTTTACACACATTTGAGGTTCTGTGTAATTTTTCACGGACGTTTGCCCCAACGGAAGGAAGTGAGAGCCTTGTCAAAGCCGGAGCTTACAAAACAGCTGCTTGCTAGTACGCTCAAATCGATTATGCGGAATAAGCCTCTGGACAGGATAAGCGTCCAGGATATAGTCGCCGACTGCGGTTTGAACCGCAAAACCTTTTACTATCATTTCAGGGATAAGCAGGAACTGATATGCTGGATCTTCGACAAAGAGTACGCGTCCATAGAGGACTTGAACAATGATAATTCGATAATCGACGAATTGCTCGATCATCTTTATAAAAACAAGGAATTCTATATGGGAGCTCTTACCTCCGAAGTGCAGAACAATCTGCGAGACCATTTTTACGCGATCGTATACGACGCAATAATTCAGTCCATCAGGAAAAACCCCGGATCCGCCCTGATGTCTTCAGAGGAAATGCGTATGACCGCCAGCTACTTCACCAATGCTGTGACAAGCACAGTGACGCAGTGGGCCAGGGAGGGCATGAAAACGTCCCCGCATGAATACAGCAAGGTTCTCCATCCTATGACCAACGACTGCCTGAAATTCGTTATCGACAAGTATTCAAGAAGGTAAACGCAAAATCGGATAGGAGTCTACTGTTACATAAAAAAACCGGAACGCTTTTAAAGTCGTTCCGGTCAATCCCTTATACCATTCTTATGCGGTCACTATGCGGCTTTCTGCCTGCAGGCCCAGTCTTTCGACAGCCCATTCGCGCATCTTGTATTTCATTATCTTGCCTGCTGCGTTCATCGGGAATTCAGAGACGAACTCGACATAGCGCGGAGTTTTATGCTTTGCCATGCTGGCGCGGCAATAATCCTTGACCTCCTCCGCCGTAAGCTCGACGCCTTCCTTCGGGATGACGCAGGCCATTATCTCTTCGCCGTATTGCTTGTCGGGTACGCCGATAACCTGCACGTCCTTCACCTTCGGGTGATGGTATATGAAATCTTCTATTTCCTTCGGGTATATATTTTCTCCACCGCGAATTATCATATCCTTGATGCGGCCCGTGATCTTGTAATACCCGTTCTCGTCCACTCTTGCCAGATCTCCCGTGTGGAGCCAGCCGTTTTCATCTATGGCCGCAGCGGTCGCTTCCGGCATTTTGTAGTAGCCCTTCATTATATTGTAGCCCCTCGCGACAAACTCTCCGTCCACATTTGGAGGCAGCTCCCTGTTCGTTTCGGGATCCACTATCCTGCACTCGACTCCGGGCAGCGCGCGTCCTACAGTACTTACACGCAATTCGACGGAGTCTTCAACACGGGTCTGTGTACAGCCCGGTGAGGACTCGGTCTGGCCGAACACGATAGTAATCTGAGACATGTTCATTTTGTCCACGACCTCCTGCATATACTTGACGGGGCACGGGCTTCCGGCCATTATACCTGTTCTCATGTACGAGAAATCCGTTTTCGGGAAATCCTCGTGCTCCAGCATGGCTATGAACATAGTCGGAACGCCGTGGAAGCAGGTTATCTTCTCTCTGTTAATGCAGTCGAGCGACTGTCTCGGAGAAAAATAGGGTATCGGGGACATCGTGACACCGTGGGTCATCGAAGCCGTCATTGCAAGCACCATGCCAAAGCAGTGGAACATGGGAACGTGTACCATCATGCGGTCCGCGGTGGAAAGGTCCATACAGTCACCTATGTTTTTACCGTTGTTGACCACGTTGTAGTGGGTGAGCATTACTCCCTTGGGGAAACCCGTGGTGCCCGAGGTATACTGCATGTTGCAGACATCGTGCCTGTTGAGCGACAGAGCGCGGCGGTAAACCTCCTCTATCGGTGTCGTTTCGGCCAATGCAACGGCCTCGTTCCACGTCATGCAGCCCTTCTGCTTCGAATCCACCGTTATTATATTGCGCAGGAACGGCAGTTTCTTAATGTGCAGCGGTTTGCCGGCCTCGGCGGTTTCAAGCTCGGGGCACAGCTCCTTGATTATTTCAACATAATTTGAATCCTTGTAACCGTCTATCATCACAAGAGTATGCGTGTCGGACTGTCTCAGCAGGTATTCGGCCTCGTAGATCTTGTATGCCGTATTGACCGTGACAAGCACAGCGCCTATCTTGGTTGCGGCCCAGAATGTGATGTACCATTGCGGCACGTTCGTGGCCCAGATGGATACGTGATCCCCCGGTTTTACGCCAAGGGCTATGAGAGTGCGGGCAAAGGTGTCGACGTCATCACGGAATTCCGAGTATGTCCTGGTGTAGTCCAGCGTCGTATAACGGAAAGCATACTGGTTTGGAAATTCGTCTACGATGCGGTCCAATACCTGCGGGAAGGTCAGATCGATCAATGAATCCTTCTCCCAGACAAATTGACCGGTCTTTGCGTTATTGTAAAACAGGCGGCCTCTCTGCGTCCCTTTTTCGAGGTACGCTCCCATGTAATTCATAAAATGCGGGAAAACGACGCCGGCGTCGCTTAAGTCGACAGCCCAGCGTTTTACCCATTCGAGAGAAACATAGCCTTCGTAGTTTATAGACCTCAGGGCGCGCATGAAATCGTCTATTGGCAGGTCTCCTTCGCCCATGAGCCTGTAGGATATCTTCCCGTTTTCAATGACGGAGTCCTTGACATGGACATATTTTATATATGCGCCAAGGTTCTGTACGGTTTTTCCTGCTTTTTCATTGGCGAAACGGTAAGGGTGGTGAACATCCCACAGTGCGCCGACCGAATCGCTGGCAACGGTATTCAGCAGGTTGCCCAACCGGCCGGTGTCCGCATAGACGCCGTTTGTCTCCACAAGAAGCGTAATGCCCTTTTCTTCGGCTATGGGCGCAAGACGTCTAAGGGCTGAAATGACCACTTCATCGTCCACCTCGCCGTCCGCCTGGGGTTCCAGATCTCCGAGCACCCTTATATACGGTGTTTTCAATTTGGCGGCAAGGTCAATATATTGTATGATCTCATCGCAGTTTTTCTCATCGTTATCCCTGAATTTCAGGCAGCAGCCGGAAGACAGGCATGGTATCTCCAGTCTCAATTCCGTTAGTTTTTTGACGGTGTTTGGCAGTTGATGCTCCGTAAAAGGCTGCGCCTGCACTGCAAATATGTCTTTTCCGAGTCCGCGTATCTCGATGCCGTCAAAGCCGAGATCCTTCGCCATGGAGTAAATGTCCGGCCAGTCAAAGTCCGGGCATCCCAGTGTGGAAAATGCGATTTTCATAATGAACCCCTCCCGAAACTAAGGTTTAGTTTTCAACAATCACTGCCTGCGTATTTTGGTTGCGCTTTAGTAGGGTAAATAAAAAAGCTCTCGTCAACTGACATTCCTGTCAGAGACGAAAGCTTGAATTCCGCGGTACCACTCCACTTGGTATAAATATACCCTCTTTACGGCATCGGTCAGTTTTACCTGATGAATGCCTTCCCGTTGTAACGGCGGGAGACCCGTTCACACCTACTCGCCTTTATGTAGTAAATATGAGGCTTTCAGTCGACTGCTCAAGGGTGAGCCACTTCTCCGTTCCGCGCGCTGTTTCGCAGCATCCAACAGCTCTCTGTAGCGCAATCTCCGGTGTGTTGTCCCCATCAACGCATTTATCTTTTTTTAGTAGAGTACCAGATTCGGTCGTCTTTGTCAATAAGGTTATTTATAAATATGCAATACTTACATGAATTGCGATTCTCATAAACGGAACCTCGCAATAACAGCAGCAAGCTCCTCAGCCTCCGATTTCGTCGAATTTATACTTTTTAATACCTCTTCGGATTTTGCCACTATCGACGACGATTTCTGTGCAATGTTTTCGGTGCCTGCAGCGCCTTCGTTCGCAGCTCTCGAAACATCGGCGATCGCATTTGCGACATTGTGTACGCCTTCAAGCACCTGCTGCGAGGCCGTACTCAGTTCCTCCGTCAGGCTGCTGATATCTCCCGCGTCTGTGCTGTAACGCTCCGCAGCGGTGAGCATGATTCCATAATCCCTGCGGACGTCCGTATCCACATACTCCAACAGATCGTTAGCGCTCGCGGATAGATTGTCTACAGAATCTATTACTCTTACAGTTACTTCCTGTATCTGTGCGATCGCGTTTTTGGAATCCTCCGCAAGTTTTCTGATCTCATCCGCTACGACTGCAAAGCCCTTGCCTGCTTCCCCCGCTCTTGCCGCTTCAATGGATGCATTCAAAGACAGCAGGTTCGTTTTTGTTGTGATCTGTAAAATGGCGTCCGCAAGCACATTGATCTGAGTCACGGACTTGGAATTCTCCAGCGCCGTTTCCAATCTGGCTCCTACGTTATTGAACATTTTTTCACCGTTGTCATAGGACTTTTTAAATTCCGATGACAGCACGTTCGCCTTTTTCCTGATCTCATCCACTTTCCTGGAGCCGACTTCGGATTTACCCGTAATTATTGCCGCCGTATTTTCGAGCTCTGAAGAAGTTGCGTTTATCTCCTGTGTCGATGCCGCCGTCTCTTCCATTCCGGCGGAAAGCTGCTCTGTCGTGGCTGAAATCTCGCCTATGTCGCTCCCGAGTTCCGACATGTTTTTATTGGCAATCTGCGCGGAAGTCCCGAGTGCAACTATTTCAGCCGAAACCTTTCCTATCAGTTCCCTGAATTCCTTCCGAAGTTGCGCCACAGCGCCTATGATTATGCCGAACTCGTCCTTTTCACCTTTATATCTGTCATATTTCGGATCATGTATCAGGTCAAGATCAGCTGTCTTCTTTATGTAACCCACTGCCGCTTTCGTCCTTCTGCCTATCGAGACAATGATAATAATCCCTAATACAATTGCTACCAGACTGGACGCGGTTGCCGCCATTACGGTAGATGTTCTTATCCTGGCGGTCGCAGCGCGGCTTCTCGCAATTACATCCTTGCTGCACAGATCAAATATTTCTTCCATTTGATTGATGTCTTCCCTCGCGGAATCAAATGCGGCAATGAACTTTGCCTCGTCCTTCACATTTTTTGAGCTTATATCGGAATATTCCTGCCATTCTTTAAAGTGCAGGTCAAATTCCTGAAACAGCTGTTCCAATGACAAGCCCGATTTTTCATGCCTGTATTCCCCGTATCCATCTTCATCCTTGTTATCGAGGAATATCTGTCTGCCTTTGCTTATCCTGTCGGATACCTGCCCCACATTTTCCTCATAGCTTGCCCTCGCCGCCTCAAGCTCCTGATCGGTTGCGGAATCCTCCATATTCTCCCGGGCTTCCAGCGCCTGGTAAAAATCCCTGTCTGCATTGAGCAGCTGCGAAGATATCTGGAAAAGTTCGTCGTTCAGATCTTCAATAAGGGATTCCCTGTCCGCTATGGCGTACTCCACTGAAAAAGCAGCTACAAAGATAATGGCCAGAGTGGATATCAACAAAGGAAAAAACAGCTTTACACTAAGCCTGATGTTGTTAAACCTTAACATTCGTACCTCATATTTTCTCTCTGGTATATTAAATTAGAATTTGAACATTAGCATTTTTTGGCGGGAACTTTACTCATAATAAGTATATGGTATTTATAGAAAAATATCAATGAATTGTACAACTTTCATTTATTTAAAGCCGGATCTGGCTTGCCCGCCTCTGCAAGGGATTTGCTCCCGATCAGTAAAAAGCCCTCTAAAAACAATATGGTACCTGTGCCGGCAAGCAGCCATTCGATCCTGACAATATCGGCTACAGGACCGAAAACCAGCATCCCGAGCGGCATCATCGAACCTGTTATCATTGACATGACCCCGAATACCCGTCCCATGAAATCCTGTTCCACCTTCTGCTGAAGCATGACCGTTGCCGGCGTGTTGAAAATCGGTACGGCAATGCCTACCAGAGCCATTACGGCCAGATATGCCGTAAAAGCCGGCACGAATCCCAATGCGAGGGTACCTGCTCCGATCATAAAAGTGGAAAACATCATGGTGTGTATCCTGTTTTTAAAACCGCCCCATGAGGCCATGATCAAACCACCGGCAGTCATACCGGCCGAAAACGCCACTTCTACCGCCGTAAGTCTCCAGACTTCGCTCCCGAAGCTGCGGGTCACCTGAAGCGGCGTCAGGAATGCGGCAGGCGCTATCATAAAAAAGTAAACCGTGCTGAATAAAAAGAATGCTTTAAGGTATTTGTGGCTGACAATATACTTCACGCCTTCCTTCATATCGTTGAGATAACCGGTCTTTCCACCTTCCTGCGCCTTTTGGTGGAGAGGCACATGAAGGAAAAACAACAGTATCGAGACCGCTAATGCCGCTGTCGCGACGTCGATGAAGAATATAGCTTCAATACTTGCAACCGTAAGCAACGCACCGCTCAACATTGGTGATACAAGCAATACCAGCGACTGGATGCTGCCGTTTGTAGCATTTACCCGTGTAAGCTTTTTCTCGGGGACGATCTGAGGAAGAATAGCGCTTATTGCAGGCGACTGAATCCCGGATCCCAGCGACCGGAAGGCTGATATGACGAAAAGCAGCCAAATTGCGTCGTATCCCATCAAAAAAAGCACTGCCAACAGCAAAGTAGATAACGCAATGAAGGAATCGGACAACATTATCAGCAATTTGCGGTTATACCTGTCTGCCCAGACTCCGGCAAAGGGCGAAAGAAAAAACATGGGCAGGAACCCGCATATTATGGATATTGTCATCATTATCCCCGATTTGGTTTCAAGCGTTATGTACCAAGTAATCGCATACTGTACCAGCGAAGACCCGAATAATGATATTGTCTGGCTTGCCAAAAAAAGCACGGTATTCTTTTTCCAATTCATAAACCCATTATCTCTCCCGTTTTAATTCCCGAAGCTTCGGTCATTATAGCATTTACCTGTTCCGGTTACAAGGGAGGGAATGATTATAGCTGGGATTGAGGATATGCTTCGGATTCGCGGCATCAAATATCGGCAATAATACTCACAATAATAGATGATCGGAGGCTTCGCAGGTTGAAACGGATATCCGTAACAGCAATCAGGAAAATAACAATACTTTTTGTGATATGCATGATACCCGCATTATACCTGACGATCGCAAACGCGGTAATAGAACCGCAGGCGCACATATCCCCGCAATATCCGAAGACTGATATCCTGCCCATCCTGGCAAAAAGCAGGCTATCGGATGCAGACTACAGGACGCTGCTTTTCCAGACCGGACTCGGCAGGCCTGCAATAGACGAATTGCGCGTCCAAAACCCCGATTCGGCACAGTTTATTCAACGCCTTCAGGATTACTTTTTTAAAGATGTCAAGTTCATTTGTGAAAACAACAGCCCGGTATCGAAGGAGGAATCCCTGGTAGACGAGCATGGGAATCTTATAAGCGGTACGGAGTTCGCATCGCTTCACAGCGGCGACATACTTGTAACCAAGTCCTCCCACACCCTTGGCTGGAGGAACGGTCACTCGGCTCTCGTCATAGATCCGGTCCGCGGTTTGACACTGGAATCCGTTGTGCTGGGTACGAATTCCACAGTGCAGGATATAAGGAAATGGATCAATTATCCGAATTTCATGCTGCTTCGCCTAAAAGAGTCAACCGCATACAGTCCGGAATTAATTGCACGCTCCGCCGCAGAAAGGCTGAATGATATCCCGTACGATCTTACTGTAGGCATATTCAGCTCAAAGGATGCAAATGAACCCGCTGCAAACACGCTGGAGAAAATAGCTGGGACACATTGCTCACACCTGGTGTGGCAGGCCTTCAAAAACTATGGAGTGGATATCGACACAAACGGAGGCATACTGGTCACGCCCAGGGATATAGCAAAAAGCACCAGGCTCGAGATAGTCCAGGTCTATGGAGTCGATCCCGCGAACATCTGGCCCTGAACCGGAAAACCCGCGTATGATTATGTAAATTGTAAGGTACCTGCCTAAGCCGCAGTGGCGGTCTGGCTTGCCATAAATATTGATAAATCCGCCGCCGAGACATACAATGTAAATATAGACCTATTTCCCGGGGGTATGAAATGAATATGAAAACTGCAAAGAACATAGCACTAAAAGTTGTAATGCTCCTTACTATTTTAAACGTCATCCTTGCGTTTACAGGTTGCAGCAGAGAAACCGCCTCCGCCGGTGGCGAAGACGCTACGCCGAGCCTCAAAATCGGCATAATGCCTGCCGTAGACTCGGCGCCGATCCTCCTTGCCGACAAAAAAGGTTTGTTTGAAAAACTCGGACTCAATATGGATATACAGTTGTATACAAACGCAATGAACCGTCAAAGCGCTCTGCAGAGCGGAGAGCTCGACGGTGCCATGACAGACGTCATAGCATTGGTCAACAATGTCGGAAACGGGTTCGATATCAGGGTCACAACCTGTACGGACGGGGTATTCCCATTCCTGATCAAAAAGGATTCCGTGGAGAAGAAGGATATAAAAGCCGGAATGACGGAAGTGAGCGTGACAAACTATCTTACCGACCGCTTCCTTTCGGAAAAGTACAAGGTCGACAAGGTTTACATAGATGAAATCCCCGCAAGACTCGAGATGGTAGCCAAGGGTACGCTGGATATGGCGGTGGTGCCGGAACCCATGGCTTCAAGTGGCGAGCTTAACGGACTGACGAAAAAACTCATTGGAAATACCGA
This sequence comes from Bacillota bacterium, assembly GCA_023412915.1. Lineage (GTDB taxonomy): Bacteria > Bacillota > Clostridia > Acetivibrionales > DTU013 > JAEYOM01. The sequence continues at coordinate 36,399 of JAEZRE010000020.1, read as the reverse complement.
TAAGTTTTCGCCGGACGTCATGGTTTTCACGGGAAAAGTTATAAAAAACAAGGAAAAAGCGCTCAAGCTATTCCATCAGGCCTATAATCTGGCCGTCGACGAAATAAACAAGGACGATGGTGAAGCACGGGATATCCTGATAGAATCGCTGAAGCTAAAGTCCGGAACAAGGGATATGATAATAATGCCCTCGTATAACAGGGCAACGATTCCCAGCCGGGAGTATCTGCAGGGCATACTCGACTGGAATGCAAAAACACTTGGAATAAAGCTGGATGTAAAATACGAAGACCTGGTCGAAGGGAAATTTGCGCAGCAATGATCAAAATCACCGATTTAAGCGTACGTTACGGAGAAGAAGCCGCTTTGGACCATGTCTCGCTTTCAATAGGAAGCAAAACCTCCTGTTCGATCATCGGAGCCTCAGGCTGCGGAAAAACTACGCTGTTACTTACCTTGGCAGGCCTTCTCAAGCCTGATACTGGCGCTGTTGAAATAAACGGCGACCAGCTGAAGGGCGTAAGGAGGAGCACCGGCCTAATACTGCAGGAATATGGGCTTCTGCCCTGGAAAACCGTACGTGACAACGTCTCCTTCCCTTTAATCTCCCGGGGATATCCCAGGGCCGAAGCCGTCACAAGGGCTGCGGCTGTTCTTAAATCACTGGGTTTGGACGAGTGCGCCGGAAAATTTCCCGGGGAACTGAGCGGCGGTCAGAAACAGCGTGTTGCGATAGGCCGGGCGCTGGCGCTCGAGCCCGACCTGCTTCTGATGGATGAAGCTTCTTCCTCGCTCGACGCAATAACCAGAGAGCATATACAGGACCTGATATACCGGATATGCCTTGATAGGCAAGTAACGCTTGTCCTCGCCACACACAGTATAGAGGAAGCCGTTTTCCTGGGAAGGACGATCATTGTGATGAAAAACGGTAAAATCAAGAAGGCGATAGAAAATCCGGTATTCGGGAAAGCAGGGCTTAGGAACGATCCGGATTTCTATAAAATGTGCGCCGGTGTGAGGGGGTGTCTCGATGAAGAAGCTTAGCAACGCGGGATATATCAAGACGCTTTACGCCTGCCTCATCGTCCTGCTCCTCTGGTATGTGCTGCATCTGGCGGTAGGTTCTCCGGTAATACCCTCTCCCGGCGAAACGGTAAAGAATTTTATTATGATATTCCCTCAAACACTGGCTCTCCATTTGCTTGCCAGCCTTGGCAGAGTACTCGCCGCCCTTGCCGTTTCATTCCTACTGGGTTCGCTGGCCGGTATCTGGATAGGAGCAAATAAAAAAGCCGACGGACTGGTCACGCCGATACTGTACATTCTCTATCCCATCCCCAAGATCGCCTTCCTCCCGATACTCATGATACTGCTCGGGCTAGGCAATCTGCCTAAAATAACACTGATAATAATCATTATCATATTTCAGTTCATTATCGCAGCCAGAGATTCCGTGATTGAAATTCCGAAGGAATTGTTTTACTCGGTGCTGTCGCTGGGACTCGGCAGGCTGGATATTTACCGTCACCTGTTAATCCCCGCGGCGCTGCCCAAAATATTCACGGCGCTCCGTATAAGCACAGGTATAAGTATTTCAATAATATTCTTTGCCGAAAATTTCGCTTCGACATACGGTATCGGGTATTTCATAATGAACAGCTGGGTAATGGTGAACTATGTAAACATGTTCAGCGGCATACTGGCACTCAGCATACTGGGGCTGCTGCTGTTCAGGATAATAGATTTTCTTGAGGCACGGTACTGCAAATGGCTTAAAGCCGGGAAGAGTTTTTTAAATAATTAGAAAAGCCGGGGATCCACTGATCCCCGGCGCCTGTCCTTCTATGAAAAGCGGACTGTCATCGAACTGCAGACTGTCATTCCCAGCCTGTATTTAATTAGTCTGCATTTACTTAGTCTTTGTCATTATCTTCATCTTCTTTTTGATTATCCCGGTTTTCTTCGCTGCTTTTGCCCCCGGCCTTTATTTTTCCCAAGCCTTTTCCTTTACCGTGGTCCCCGGCTTTGACTTCAGCCTTGTCACGGTCTTCATCGCCGGATAGTATCGGATGTGATCCGGTATTTGTGGTGATCGCGCCTGATGATGCCGTTGTGCCGAATGCAGCCGCACTGCTGGCTGTAGCCGTCTGGCCGGCGGAAATGCCGCTGCCTGTCGTAGAGCCGGTCTGGGCTGCACTCAGCTGAGACTTAAGCGCATCTATCCTGGCCTGCGTTTTGGCAAGCTGTTTATCTGCGTTTTTCTTTATCATGGCGGATGCGTTGCCGGGCTGGCCGCTGTGCTTCGCTATCTGTTCAGCCCGTTTTTGCTGCTGTTTGTCAAGGATAGCCTGTATATGGGCGATCTTTGCCTGCAGCTCTTCGGGAGTCAGCTTGTGTGCGTCCTTATCCCCGTCTTCCTTATTTTCGTCGGAATTCTCGTCTCTGTCATCTTTTAAAGCTTTAACGATCTCATTTTTGTAAGTTTCGACCTGGCTTTTAACATTTTCCGCATCGGTTTTTGCCTGCTGCGCAGCTTGCTGATTTTCTTCAGCAGCTTTTATGGCAGTCTGGTCCCCGGTCTTTCGAGCAGTTTCAAGCGCGCTGTCGGCAGCCTTCAATGCCGCATCCGCTTCCTTGAGTTCCGTCTTTGCTATTGCAAAAGCCTGCACTGCAAGTGTAGCCTTTACCTGATCGGAAACTACTGTTTTAAGAGCATCGGCAGAACCAGCCGGAATTACGCCGATAACCCTGATGACGAGTTTATCGGCAGTCTGCTCAATTATGCGGATATCGTCAAGCGCTGCATTGACGTCGCTGCCCGACTTTGCTGCTTCTTCAAGCTTTTCATTCGCGTCGGATACCGTCTTTACATATGCCTTCATCACCTGCTCAACGAGTTCCTGCTTGTTCCTTTCCACCATCAAATCCGCCTCTGCGAGCCTTTTGTCGGCCAGCGTCACCAACAGCTCGGCTTTCCCTTCAGGTGTAAAGGTTAAAGCTACCTGAATATTTTCAACGAGCCTTTTTACACTGTAAAATATGTTATCGGGTGCGATGGAAACCTCCGTACCCGTTCCGGCTGTTACACCGGCCGAAGTCGTCGTTGCCGCCGTATTTGTCGTCGATATTGCCGTATTCGTCGTGTTTCCTTCCGCAAAAGCGGTGCCGCTCCATAACGCAGCTGTAAAAATACTGCCGATCAATACTGCCGTGAATTTTTTCATTTCTATTCCCCCTTGGATTTTTTACCGCTGCAGCAGTTTTGTTTTAGCTATGCAATAATATTCGCAGCAGATATCGTCTTTTGGGGGGTGCACGAAAATCAGCCCCAGGTAAGTTTCTCCAGTGCAAGGCGGCTTCTGTACCATTCGTCGCTCTCGAGGAGAATATCAGGTGAACCGGCATTCTTCACCCTGCCGTTTTCAAGTATGACGACCGTATCGCTTGCGACCATCGAGGACAGCCTGTGGGAAATGGACAATATCGTATGTGTCCGGCAGGCTTTTTTCAGTACGCCCAGTATCTTTTCTTCGGTAACGGAATCAAGATTGGCGGTTATCTCATCGAGCAGCAGTATCGGCGGGTCAGTGACGATTGCCCTGGCAATCGCAAGCAGCTGCTTCTGTCCCTGTGAAAAAACATTACCGTTTGTTACCCGTGTATCCATGCCATTTTCGAGCGAATCGACATAATCCTTGAGCCCTGTGAACTCGAGCGCAGCTTCTATCTGCTTCCTGGTGATGCTGTTGTCCTTGAGGCTTATCTGTTCGGCTACCGTCCCTTTGACCATGTAGAAGCTCTGATCCACATACCCGAATATTTTCCGTTTCTCCGAATTGGGGATGGAGATAACATCGGTCCCATTGATCGTAATACTGCCGGAGTTAGGCTGGAGCAGCCCTGTTATAAGCTTGAACAAAGTTGTTTTTCCCACGCCCGTCCTGCCGACAAACGTAACCTTTTCCTGCGTTCTGACGCTCAGCTCGATGTTTTTCAGTACGTCTGCGTCCTCCTCGTAACCGAAGGTCACATCATTGAATACCAGTTTGACATTGTTCCGGTCGGGTATGATATCCCCGGCTTTAAGCCCTTCCTCCTTGCCGCTGTCCTCAGGGCCGCTTAGGAATTCATTGACCCTCAGTATCCCCGAAATAGCCTGCTGTATATCCTGAAGCGCCATGCCGAGGTTTTCGATCGGAGTGAACAGACCGGAAAACAGTTCTATTGAGGCTGCGACCATACCGAGAGAAATACCGAGGTAATTGCCCTTTCCAGCCGATAATACGACAATGCTTCCTATTACGACGGCACGGCAAACCTGTATTATGGGAGAAAATACCGCGTCGTAAAAATTCACTTTTTCCAGTGTCTTGTAATTGTCTGCCAGATAGCCCCTGTATTTCCCCTCCATAAAGCCTTCTTTGCCGAATGCCTTTACCATGAGGATGTTTTTGAGGCTTTCTGAAATATGGTTGTTGACACGTCCCACTATTACGCGGTTATCGACCTGGGCCTGAAGCATACGGCTTTGGAAAAGCCTGGTGATCGCATATATGACAGGCAGCAGGATCATCGTCATGATCCCGAGCCTCGCGCTGAATATCCAGATGGAAACCACTATACCTGCCACGCGGAAGCAATCGACGGCCATTCCTACTATCCCGCTGGTGAAAAGCGTGTTAATAGCGTCTACGTCATTTGTGAAACGCGAAACAATGGCGCCCGACTCATTGTCGGTAAAGAATCTGGAGCCGGTCCTGCCAAGCTTGAACATCATTATGGCTCTGATCTCCCTCATTATCTTCTGTCCAAGTACTGTCAGTATCGCTTCCTTCACAAAGTCGAACAAGCCGGAAAACAAAATCGCGCCCATGTATGCCAGCGCCAGGGCAAGCAAGCCTTCGCTGCGTCCGGGCACCAAGTTGCGGTCGATGACCAGCTTCAATATCTGAGGGGGAACCAAACTTACGGCAACGGCGCCGCAGGCTGCGACTACGAGCAATAAGCTCAGCCCTGCGTTTTTCGAGAGCACTTTGCCGGCCGAGCACAGCACAGCATTATTGCCTTTTTTCATTGCCGTCGCCTCCTTCCGCACGCTGAAGTCCGTAAATAGTAGAATACATTTCTGAACGTCTCATCAGTTCTACATGCGTACCATACTCGGAAGTGCCGTCTTCGTTCAGCAGCAGTATATGGTCGATCTTATCGAAAATGGCGAGCCTGTGTGAAATAATTATTATAATGCTCCGACGGTAGCGGCTCCTGAGGTTTTCGATGATTTTTTCCTCTGTCTTCATATCTACGGCTGAAAAAGGATCGTCGAGTACGATTATTTTTTTCTGCTCCAAAAGCGCCCTGGCCAGCGCTATCCTTGCCTGCTGACCTCCGCTCAGCCTTATCCCTCCGTTTCCCACTAGCGTATCCTGCCCGTCGGGCATGACGGCTATATCAACATCAAAGCAGACGTCCTTCAGCACCGGCGTTATATCCCGGTCGCACCCCATGACTATGTTGTTGTAGATCGTATCTGACAAAAGCTGCGGCCTGTGGCCCATGTAGGAGATCATACCGCTGCGTTCGCTGTCGGAGTAGTCTCGGAGCTCCCTGCCGTTTATGCATATACTCCCCGAATACTGATACAACCCAAGCAGTGATATGCCCAACGTGGTTTTGCCTGAAGCGATGGAACCCGTTATTCCAATAATCTCGCCCTGTTCGGCTTCGAAGCTTATGTCCCTGATTATGGGCTCCCTGTCCTCAGAGTAACTGAAGCACAGGTTTTCTACACTCAGCCTCACCCTGCCCTCCGCCGTGCCGCAGGAACTGTCGTTCGCCCTGAACTCCGCAAGGTACGGCTTAATCCTTTTCCACGAAATCTGTGATTTCTGCACCGAATTGAACAGCTTTGCGGCTTTGCTTGCTTTAACGGCCATAGCTGCGAACATCGTAACGTAGGCTGAAAATGCGCCGACCGTCCAGCCGGCGTTCAAAACCTTCAGCCCGCCCAGGTAAATGACCGGTATTATGCCCAGCATCGCTATTGTCTGATATACAGGCTGCATTGAATTTTCGAGTATATTTGCCCGCACGGCCTTGTTTTGAAGATCGTCGAGTTCGGTTTCATAGGCTTTGCTGTTTCCGGCTTCCATTCCGTTGATCCTGTACAGCATGGAATTCTCCACGGCGTCGTAGGTGATATCGGCTATCTCGCTGCTCTTTCGGCGGTATTCTATGGAAAACCCGTATATGACGCTCTTGAGTTTTTCCGCCAGGAACATTGCCGCTGGTATGAAGACTATCGATGCAAGCGTTATCCTGACGTCATATACAAGGAGAGATACGAGGTAGGACGCCATCAGGACGCCGGTATCGAAAAGCTCCGTCGTGAACTTGCGCATTCCTTCCACACAAAGGTCCACGTCCGATATAGCCCTCGTCATGAGATCGCCCGTGCTCTCGTCGTTCAGGGCAGAGGTACTCCTGTTCATTATATTGTTGTATATCATCAGGCGCATCGATGCGCCGGTGACGTTTGCAAAACGCCTTATATAGAAACGCTTGAAATAGCGCATAAGCTGGATGGCCGCAACCATTGAGACAAATGTCATGGCGAGCCTGAGGACCGAGTCGGGACTGCTGCCCGAAGCCAACGAGTCGATAAGCTTGCCCTGGAATATGGGACTAAGAACGGCGGCAGTATTGAAGCCGATCCCGAATACTACAATACAGGCTACAACAACCTTTTCCCTCTTCCAATATTGAATGATCCTGTCAGGCTGCGCGACAGGCCTGATTTTCAATTCAGCCAAACAAAGTCCCTCCTTGATTTGTGAGAAGTGGCAGTATTTTCGCCGGTACCACAAATATAATTATGAACTTAATGGCAATATTCGACAAGAAAAAATGACTTGATAATATTGGAATTTTATTATAAAATAATCATGCTAAAAAAAAACAGCATGGGTAATCGATTGTAAAGGTAATAGGTAGTAATCAGTATTATGGAAAATGATTCTGCGGCCTTGATCAAAAAGTACAGCCCAGTTATTTATTGGATTCTGAGCGGTTTTATGTTCATTCATTGCATTTATGTAATCTATTTTTATTTCATCGGCAGTAAATTCATGTCCATTTTAAATATATTCAGCATAATTTTCTATTTGGTTCTGCTGTTCGTCTTTTCATATAAAAAGACTCACAACATCATAAACTACTTTATCATAGAAGTTTGTATTCAGGCATTTTTCGCTGCGCTTACCATCGGTACCGGAAACGGGTTTGAGATGTTTCTCGTCTGTACCGTTTTCGGCAGCTACCATCTTGCAATGGTAGTACACAGCAAAAAAAAGGCCGCTTACATAACGACGGGTTTCGCATTCACCCTTCTGATTGCTATAAGATTTCTCCCGAACTATATAGATATCTCTCCAATCAGGGTATATCCAAACGACGGGTATCTCGATTTCATTTTTGTCTTGAACTCCGTCGCCGCATTCGCCACCGTCGGCTTGATGATCTATATATTTTTCAATGCCTTGGTAATGGACAAGGAAAAACTAAAGCTTCAGAACGACCATCTTTCGGAGCTGGCAAATAAGGATTCGCTCACACAGCTGCTCAATAGAAGGGCTATGAAGCAGAGGCTCGAGCTCGCTGTCGACAGGAAACAGAATCTCAATGTCGAATTTGTCATCGCGATAGTGGATGTAGACGATTTCAAACAGATAAACGACCGTTATGGGCATGACTGTGGAGATATGGTTCTGAAAAATGTGGTAGGTGTAATAAGGGAAAATGTGCGTGAGACCGATTATGTGTCCCGTTGGGGCGGGGATGAAATACTCATACTGTTCAATAAATCTTCCATGGCGGGAGTAGTGACGTGTGTCGAAAGGATACACAACGAGATAGCTGAAAACAGCTTCGAATATAACGGAGAAGCATTGGTCGTTACTATCACCGCAGGCATCTGTCAGAGCGACAACTATTTCATGTACCAGGACGTCATCCTTGAAGCCGACCGCCGGCTCTACGACGGCAAGCACAAGGGCAAAAACCGCATAGTATACGAACCCGTCTCAGCCTGAACAAATATTTCAGGCTCCGTTCGGTTATTTACATACTGCAGCCATGATACGACCAATTTTATCCGGGTCCTTGCATCCCGGACTTTTCTCTGCTCCCGTAAGTATATCGACCGCGTACGGTTGTGCTTCACAGACTATATTTCCTATATTCGCAGGATTAAGACCCCCTGCCAGTATAACCGGCAGTGAGCTTTCCTTTTTGATTTTGCGGAATGTCGACAACTCGACTGCTTTTCCTGTGCCGCCTGGCATAGTCTCAGTGTAGGAATCCGCAAGAATAGCTGAAATTCCGCTTTCCGAAAGGGCTTTTGCCGCAACCGCAGGATCGGGTATATCAAAATCGCACCTTCCGTCGGAATTTATCCTTAGTGCTTTAATAGTCTTGATCCCTCGCTGTTTCAGGCTGTGGGCCATTTCTGCTATCTCCCCGAGAGATTCCCTGTAATGCAGCTGAACAAGGTTGGGCCGGGTAAAGGCCGCTATATCGAGGATCTTTTTTAAATCACCGCCGGTGACGACACAGGTCTGGATGAACGGCGGAACATATGCGATAAGCTCCCGTGCCCTTTCCGGCGTCAGATTCCAGGGAACGGGAACAGGATAATCGACGACAAAACCAAGGACATGTACGCCGGCCTCGGCACATATCTCAATATCCTTCTCGTTCAGAATACCGCATATCTTTACCCTTGTCATGGCTCCGACCTCCGTTGCCGATAGCAGAGAATACCATCATACCTGTTAACAGCGTTAATAATTTTCACAGCCCGGGTACGTCTATATTGCTCAGTTTCCGGTACATTTCCGCAGGGTCTCCGGCCCGCAGCAACGCTGTGCCGACAAGAACCGCATGAGCTCCTGCCGCTGCCGCCCGGCGTATATCTTCCGCCGAGGAGATCGAGCTTTCGCTCAGCAGCAAGGCGCCGGATCCGGCTTGTGCGGGCAGCAGGGCGTCAAAACCTGCATACGAAGCCAGAAGCTCCGTGGTTCCAACTCCTCCGTTGTCTGTTTCGTAGCTGCGAATGTCCCGGTTGTTTATGCCGAGGAATGTCGGCTTCATACCAGCCGCAAATGTGATCTCAGCCCTGTCGTGAGTTTCGATCAGCGGCTCCAGTCCCAAAGCCGCCGCAGCTTCAGCCAGCTGCAGCAGCTGTTTCCTTTCGAGCTTCGAAGCGATGAGAAGCACTCCGGAAGCGCCCATATCGGCGCTCTCTCGGAGCTGATCGACTGTAGTGATAAAATCTTTTCTCAAAAGCGGTACGCTCACAGACCCGGCGACTCGCCTGAACATTTCGGCCGAACCACCGTAATGCTCCGTTTCAGTAACGACAGAAACAACGGGCGCCCCGGCATCCGCCAGATTTTTGGCGTATTCGGCAGGATCCCTGCCCGAAAGCAGCTCTCCTTCTCCGGGAGACTTGCGCTTGATATCGGGTATTACGGGAATCGTGCCTGTTCTGTATTTTTGCCACAGGATGTCGGTACACATCGTAAAGGACTTATTCATTTCATTGCACCATAATCATGCGAAGCAGCGACAAGCTGCTCTAGTTTTTTCTGTGCGGCGCCGCTGTCTATGAGCTCTCCTGCAAGACCGATACCTTCCTTGAACGAGCCTGCGCGCCCGCCCACCATCAATGCGCCCGCAGCATTCAGGATCACAGCCTGGCGCCGCGGTCCCCTATCTCTGCCCGAGAAGACATCCCTGATCATAACTGCATTTTCCTGGGGCGTACCCGTAGCTATCTCCGGCAGCGTGCAGCGTGAAAGACCGAAATCTTCAGGAGCGATCTCGTAGGTTGTAATATTTCCGTCCCGGAGCTCGTTGATTCTTGTTTTTCCTATGAGCGATATCTCATCGAGTCCGTCGAGTCCGTATACAAAAAGCGCTCTCGTGTATCCTATAGCAGAGGCCACCTTGGCTACGGTATCGAGCAATTCGGGCTTGTAAACGCCCATTACGTGTCTTGATGCTTTTGTCGGATTGATCAAGGGTCCTATTATGGTGTAGAAAATCGTCTTGATGCCCAGATCCTTTTCAGGCGGCAGAACCTTGCCCATGACGGGATGAAACAACGGGGCATAGAGGAATGCTATTCCAATATCCTCTATAAGTTTCTCGACACCCTTCGGGCTCTGATTGATTTCGACATTCAGAGCTTCCAAGACATCGGCGCTTCCCGAAAGGCTCGAAATCGAGCGGCTCCCATGCTTTGCCACCGGGATTCCGGCGGCTGCCGCAACAAACGCCACGGCAGTTGAAATGTTGAAGGTGCTCAGTCCGCCGCCGGTTCCGCAGGTATCCATGAGTTCCTCACCGACCGACGGATTTATCCGTATGCAATTGTCGCGCATAGCCCTGGCTATTGCGGCAATTTCAGTCAGTGTTGGCCCTTTCATCAGGAGCGCCACCTGAAAACCTGCAATCTGGACGTCGCTAAGCTCGTCATTCTTGATCGCCACGATCAGGCTGTAGGCCTCCTCTTCAGTCAGATCCTGCCTTGTCGTGAGCTTTTTCAATACATCTTTGATCATACTATTCTCTCCTCTTCTCGTCTGATTCTGTCCGGCACGCCGATTTTAACGACCGGTGCGCAAACAGTATTTATACTCGTCCTGTTCAGGTCAACAGGTCAACGCCTTTTTCAACTTACTCACATAATCCGCAACATAAGGTACGCAGTCCTTGCCATACTGCCCGACTATCTTTACGATGGCGCTTCCGACTATGACCCCGTCGGCAAATCCGGCCATCGAGGCAGCCTGCTCCGGCGTCGAGATTCCAAAGCCTATGGCGCACGGAATATTTTTCGCTTCTTTAACATGCTTGACCATCCCGCCCGCAAAGCTGCCTACTTCCTGCCTTACGCCCGTGACTCCCATGGAAGACACACAATAGACAAAGCCCTCCGCTTCAGAGGCGATCTTTTTTATGCGTTCACCCGAGGTTGGAGCGATCATGGAAACCAACGTGACTCCGTGTTCCCTGCAAAAGGGAAGCAATTCACCTTTTTCCTCGAAGGGCAGATCAGGTACGATTATCGCGTCTACTCCAGCTTCGCTGCAATTGGCCATGAACCGTTCCGGCCCGTAAGTGAAAATTGGGTTCACGTAAGTCATGAAAGCTATTGGAATGCTGCAGGTCCTGCGTACACGACACACCATTTCAAATATGTCATCCGTGGTTACACCGCCCGAAAGCGCCCTGTTGTCGGCTTCCTGTATGACCGGGCCTTCGGCAATCGGGTCGGAAAAAGGGATCCCAAGCTCTATGAGGTCCGCTCCGGCTTCAGCCATCCTGTATACCAACTGCTCGGTCACTTCGATGGAAGGGTCGCCGGCTGTTACAAACGGAATGAATGCCTTGCCTCGGGAGAATACCTTCTCTATCCTAGTCATGTATCTGCACCCCCCTGTACCTCGCGATTGCCGCCACATCCTTGTCACCCCTGCCCGACAGGCATATTACGATTATCTTGCCGACGCCCATCTCAGGCGCCAGTTTTCTTGCATAAGCAACGGCATGAGCGCTCTCTATCGCAGGTATTATTCCCTCTGTCCGCGAGAGGTACTCGAATGCGTCCACTGCCTCGTCGTCTGTCACCGGAACATACTCCGCCCTGCCGGTATCCTTAAGGTTTGCATGTTCTGGCCCTACACCGGGATAATCGAGTCCCGCGGAAATTGAATAAACGGGAGCTATCTGGCCGTATTTGTCCTGGCAGAAATAAGACTTCATGCCGTGGAATATCCCTACCGTCCCGGTTGCCATAGTTGCCGCGGTCTTGTCCGTATCGATACCGCGACCTGCAGCCTCGCAGCCTATCAGCCTTACAGGCCTATCTTCGATAAAATCATAGAAGAGTCCCATTGCGTTACTGCCGCCGCCAACGCAGGCGAGTACGGCGTCGGGAAGCTTCCCTTCCATTTCCAGCATCTGCTTTTTTGTCTCACGTCCTATAACGCTTTGAAAGTCCCTTACTATTGTCGGAAACGGATGAGGGCCCATGACGGAACCCAGCACATAGTGTGTATCCGCCACACGGCCGGTCCACTCGCGCATCGTTTCGTTCACGGCGTCCTTCAGCGTCTGCGTCCCGCTTGTCACCGCATGTACCTTTGCGCCCAGAAGTTCCATTCTGTAGACATTCAGCGCCTGCCGCTCCGTATCCTCCCTGCCCATGAATATCTCGCATTCCATGCCCATCAACGCTGCCGCGGTGGCTGTCGCGACTCCGTGCTGTCCCGCTCCGGTTTCGGCGATCACACGCGTCTTACCCATTTTCCTGGCCAGGAGCACCTGTCCGAGTACGTTATTTATCTTGTGCGAGCCTGTATGGTTGAGATCCTCGCGTTTCAGGTAGATCTTTGCTCCGCCGAGGTCCCTGGTCATTTTTTCAGCATAGTAAAGCAAGGACGGCCTTCCGGCGTAATTCTTCAGTAAGCTGTCGAGTTCCGCGACAAATCCGGGATCCCTGCTGAAACGTTCATAGGCTTCTTCAAGCTCTATTACCGCATTCATAAGCGTTTCAGGGATATACTGACCGCCATGTATACCGAATCTTCCTTTTGACATTTCTGTTCCCCCTTTCGTGTCTGTTTTATATTAAATCCGCGCCTCAAGGGCGCTAAACATGCTTCCGGCAAAAAATACAATAAAAAAAGCCTTCATCCCCTATACAGGGACAAAAGCTTGACTTCTGCGGTACCACCCAATTTGACGAATAATCGTCCACTCAAACATGTATACTGACATATACACCCTCCTGATAACGGGCAGTATCCCCGTAAGCGCCTACTCTCTTTTGATTTCAGGCTTCCCTCGCAAGTCCATTCAGTATGACTTTGCAACCGCTTTCCCACCGACGGCGGCTCTCTTTGTACAAAGACTCATTCTTACTTCTCTTGTTCACAGGTTTAAATATTTTATTGAAAAAATTGTAACATCGGCCGTGCTGATTTGTCAACAACAAATTTTCAGCAGGCAAGTTCCGGCGGCAATTTAATTAAAAGGTCCCGGCAAGCTCTTTTGCCCTTCCGATCGCGGCATTTACTACGGCATCCACATCCTGCCCGACTATGTCAAGATTCTCCGCCGTAACAGTAGTAAAATCGGTAATCCCGAGAAAGGCAAAAATAGTTCTCAAGTACCTGTCCCCCATTTCGAAATTGCTGTAAGGCTCAGTATGGTAATCTCCGCCCCTGGCCGAGATATTGACGGCTTTCTTGCCCCTAAGAAGTCCTACGGCACCGGCTTCGGTATATTTGAAGGTTATGCCTGTGACGGTTATATAATCTATATAGGCCTTCAGTATCGCCGGGATACCGAGGTTCCACAACGGTTCGGCTATTACGTACTTATCCGCGTCGGCGAATTGGTAGGTATATTTGAGTATCCTGTGTTTACGGCTCTCCTCCGTTTTGGGCCCGAAAACCGTATTTATATCCTCTTCCGTAAGAAAGGCTATATCCTCTTTATAAAGATCCAGTTCGACCACGTTGTCGCCGGGATGGCTGTTTTTATATGCTTCCACAAAACTGTCTGAAACCCTGAAAGTCCTCGATATTCCTTCGAGTTTGGCATTTGCCTTGATATATAGGATCGTTCCCACCGCAATATTCTCCTTTTCTGTTTATGATTAGTATGCGGCAGCGGTCCGATCTTATGCAGCTACGACGTCAGCGACCTGCCGGAAACATTTCTGCAAGCTTGTCCGCAACAGGCACATCTGCGGGAAGCAGTCCGAATTTGTACAGTTCATTTACAGGCACCCATCTGCAGGCATCATGCACCGAAAGCTTCATTTCGCCCGCAGTGATCTCCGCCCTGTATGCCAGGAGGCGGATCGAGCCTTTAGGGTATTCGTAAATGCTTTCCGCAATAAAATCACCAATCTCGGTTCTTATGCCTAATTCCTCATAAAGCTCGCGTTTGAGGCATTCCTGCGGCGTTTCACCCTTTTCAACCTTACCGCCCGGAAACTCCCAGCCCCCGGCTGCATTTTCCCCCGGAGCCCTCCGCGCTATAAAAACCTGTCCTTCCTTTAAAATGACAGCGGCTGTTACATCCTTCATACCGAATTTCTCCTTGTATCACCTTTTCCAGATATATACTAGCATATTGCAGAGCAGCAGTATATTCAAACGGATATTTTTTGCTGAAAATCAGAATCTATTATCAAATCAGAAAACAGAGGTGTTCACATGTCCTGGGGAGAAATAACTTTAAGACTGGCGGTAACTTATTTTGCAATGCTGATAATGGCAAGGTTCATGGGAAAGATACAGCTGAGTCAGCTTACCTTTTTCCATTACATCACGGGAATAACTGTTGGTACCGTCACCGCAACAATGATATTCACCCCTGGCTTCGTACTTGCAAAAGGCCTGTATGCGCTCCTGCTATGGGGCGCTTTGACAATGCTGCTGGAATATGTGTCCATCAAATCGACAGGACTCAGAAGGATCATTGAAGGTCAGCCGGTCATACTGATACAGCACGGAGAGGTCGTAAGGTCCGCGTTATATAAAACCAGGTTAAACCTTGACCAATTGAAGATGCTGCTGCGCAAGGAAAATGTATATGATATGAAGGAGGTCGATTATGCGATCCTCGAAAACAATGGCGAACTGTCGGTCCTCAAAAAGGATGAATACAAGAGCACTGTAAGGAAGGACCTCGGAATCCCTCTAAATCCCGCCGTCAATATGCCCACCGAAGTAATAACCGACAGCAGCATCCTTGATGATAACTTAAGGAGAATAAACCTCGACCGCAACTGGTTGAGGAACGAATTAAGCAAACTCGGCTTCAGCAGGACCGAAGACATTTTTTACGCGGAAGTCTCGAGCGACGGGCAGCTTTTTGTTATGCCTGTGCACAAAAAAGACAGCATTTTCAGATCAAAATAAGCATTTATATCACAAATAAACCATCAGTACATTGACGGGGCTTTACGTATAATCTAATATATAATTATACGGGAGATTTAAATGAATATAAAAAACAACGTCTTTCTAAAGAAAATAGCTCTATTCGTTATCGTGGTAGTATCGGTAGTCGCTGGCGTGTTATTGACATTCAAACTGGCGTTTTTTCTGTTGCCGTTTCTCATAGCCTTCGCATTGTCCTCACTGATGGAACCGGTAATACGATTCCTGACAAAAAAAATACACTTCAGGCGAGGCACGGCAGCCCCAATCGTACTGCTCCTGATACTGGGCTCTGCAATAACGCTGCTCGTTCTGGCAATTCTAAAGCTCATAAAGGAGTTCAAGGATCTCCTCATCATTGCCCCTGACCTGCTATCCAACCTTTACGCAAAAACCATGATCCTTTTGGAGCAAGGCTCCGAATACATTAAATGGATGCCTGTGGAACTGACGGACAATCTGCGCAGCGCCTTCATGAACCTTACGGCTACGGTAACGGGTTTCAGTGCGACAGTTGTTAAAGGAGCCTTCCTGACAGCGGCATCGCTTCCTGAAATACTGATATTTACACTCATCACTATACTTGCCACCTTCTTTCTTTCAAAAGACCGCGACAGGATCTCGGCCGTATTTGTCCGCCATTTGCCGGAAAGCTGGCTTCACCGAATACTTGCTATCAGAAAGGATCTCTTTAACGCATTATTCGGATATCTCAGGGCTGCACTCATAATGATGTCCATAACATTTACAGAGGTTTTTATCGGTTTGACTATAATCGGCATAGACTACACATTACTGTTGGCGTTCCTGATTGCGCTCATTGATGCCCTTCCCGTGCTGGGAACCGGGAGTGTGCTGATCCCGTGGTCGATATATTCCTTTTTGACAGGCGATATCCGGATGGGTATATCCACACTGGTACTGTACTTCGTTGTACTGATCGTCCGCCAGGTCATCGAGCCCAAGGTCGTCGGCCATCAGATCGGCGTTTATCCTCTGATGACTTTGCTGGCCATGTATACCGGCCTTCGCCTGATAGGCTTCGCAGGCCTGATATTGGGACCGATCAGCTATCTGATCATCCGCAATATTCTAGTAACCATTTACAAAAACAAGCCTGTCAAGGAGATTATAGGTCTGGACGGTCAGGATACCGGGGCCGCCGGTACCGACAGCGATACGCCGGACCTCGATACGTCCCGGCAGGTATAAATGAATGTAGAACGCGCGCACGACATAAAAATCCCGTCTCCAAAAGGAAACGGGATTTTTCGTATAGATTTGAAAATCGTAATTACTTGATAATCGAGATCGATACGAACAGTCCTGCCGTCAGCGAGGAAACAAGCGATACGACAGTGATCTGCGTATTGAGCGAGGGACCTGCGGTATCCTTGAAGGGGTCTCCTACCGTATCGCCGACGACCGCGGCCTTATGAGCCTCAGAACCCCTGCCGCCAACATTTCCGGCTTCAATGTACTTCTTGGAATTGTCCCAGAGTCCGCCTGCATTACTCATGAACAATGCTAGCAGCAAACCGCTTAGGATGTTCCCTGTAAGGAAGCCGCCTATCGCATGTACGCCGCCTATGAAACCGACTATAAGTGTCGAAAGTATAGCCATGAGTCCTGCGGGTACCAGTTCGCGAAGCGCGCCCTTTGTTGCTATATCGATACACTTGTCGTATTCGGGAACTACGCCTTCCTTGCCTTCTTTGAGGCCTATGATCTCATTGAACTGACGGTGGATCTCTCCGACCATTCTCTGGGCATTACGGCCAACGCCAAGCATCAGCATTGCGGAGAAGATTGCCGGAATTGCAACGCCTACGATCATACCGAAGAATACGACAGGGTTCATGACGTCGAAGCCCTTTAAGAGCTCCATGCCTTTTTCAGCCAGAACGACATTGACCTCCGCCATATAGGCGCCAAGGAGGGCGATAACCGTCAATCCGGCCGCACCTATCGCAAATCCCTTGGTTATAGCCTTAACGGTATTGCCTGCACTGTCGAGCTCGTCAGTCACCTTCAGTGCTTCCTCGCCAAGGTTGCCCATCTCGACAAGGCCTCTCGCATTGTCGACGATCGGTCCGTAAGCGTCGTTGGAAATAATCATCCCAACTATGGAGAGCATTCCCAGAGCTGCCATCGCTATTCCAAAAAGCGCGTCCATATTGGAATTCGGGTCTATCCCGTCACAGATCATATAGGATGCCATCGCTGATATGCCTATACCGATAAGAGCCGGGAATGCGCTAAGAAATCCGTAGCATATACCGTTGATGATTGTAAATGCCGGTCCGGATTTGGAGGCTTCAGCCACTGTACGTACAGGCTTTTTAACGTCATTGGTGAAATAGTCGGAAGCTATACCGACGACAACACCGACAGCAAGACCGATGACCGTTGCGCCCCAATAACGCCAGTTGAAGTTGAAGAAATAGGTAGCGCCTGCTGTCAGAACAGCAAACAGAAGAGTGGTTATGTAAGTACAGTTATTCAATGCCGAGCTCGGATCGCCGTTTTTCCTTATACGTCCGAAGAAAATTCCGATTATCGATGCCAGAAGGCCTAGTGCGGCATATGCAAAGATCATGCTTGTATTTACGCCCGTACCGCCGTCGATTGCCATTGCAAGCGTCAGTGCCGCAGCCATCGATGCAACGTTGGAGTCGAACAGGTCCGCGCCCATTCCGGCGACGTCGCCGACGTTATCTCCGACATTATCTGCTATAACGGCAGGATTGCGCGGGTCATCCTCAGGGATGCCGAGTTCTACCTTGCCAACGAGGTCTGCGCTGATGTCGGCCGTCTTTGTGAATATACCGCCGCCGGCTTTTGCAAACAGAGCCAGAGATGATGCTCCGAAGCTGAAACCGAGTACCGCTGTCGAGTCACCGGTAAGCAACAGTACGCCGACAACGCCGAGAAGGCTCGTTCCAACAACTGCCATTCCCATTACGGCGCCGCCTCTGAAACCTGACATGAATGAAGTATTGATGTTTTTTGTGGCAGCCTCCGCACTTTTTACATTTGCAATAGTAGCTACGAGAATACCTATTTTACCTGCTAATGCAGATAGAACTGAGCCTACTATGTAGGAAACCGCCATCATAACGTTTGACGCGGGCTTTCCGTTCCAGATCGGTTGGGGAAGGAACAAAAGGATGAGTACCGCTACGACGCCTACGAATATCGCCAGAATTTTGTATTCTCTGCCGAGAAACGTATTTGCGCCCCTTCTGATTAGCATTCCAACCCTGGCGATTTCAGGATTGGATGAGGGTTGTGATTTTACCCAGGTATAGAGCCAAGCCGCTACCCCCAGAGCGAGCAGTGATACTAAAATTGCTACGACCGACCAATTCATTTTAACGCCTCCCAAGATCATTTATAATGTATTTTAAAGTGTAAATACATTCAAATTACACGAGTCTCGAAAGTGTATGAAAAACAAAAATTACGCCTTTTACATTATAATGCCAAAAAGTAAACAATGCAATATTAATATAAAGTAAACAAATGACTGCTTGAAAATCTTGAGCTTTTTGTTGAAAAAAAGAAAACCGAATGATATAATGACGAAGGCAAATATCTTTAAGAACGGTACTGAGATGCCGACAAGATCATATATTTCAACGGTTTGGGCGGTTTTAGCCATTGGCTTTTTCCGGACAAGCCATGATTCGGATTCTAACGATCTTGTCTGCATGCCGCGGGCAAGATTTTTTATTTATCAGTAAAGTGGCGCTCCCATCAAATTTCATATATCAAGGAGGGTTTACTATGCCGAAGTCCCAAAGCGTTATCGGGTATCTCCCCGATGAAAGGCCCCCAATCTGGAAACTGCTTTTATACGCGCTGCAGCAGGTAATCGTAATGTTTCCGGCAACCGTAGCAGTGGCTATCATCACAGGCTTCCACATCTCAACAACCATCTTCGCAAGCGGTCTGGCAACACTCGGTTTCATTCTGGTCACCAGAGGAAAGATCCCGCTCTATTATGGTTCAAGTTTTTCATACGTGGCAGCGATAGGCAGCCTGATGGCATCGGATGCTCTCTCGGGCTACACGCTCAATGAAAAGATCGCAGTTGCCCAGTTCGGCATTGTGATGTCAGGTTTCGTTTCAATAGCCGCAGGCCTGATCGTAATGCGTTTCGGGAGAGAGGCAATCGAAAAGGTGCTTCCCGCTTCAGTCACAGGCCCGATTGCAATGGTCATAGGCTTGACGCTGGCTGCGAATGCTATAAACGACGCCGCCTCCATTGCTATAGACACAGCCGGCAAGGTATCTGTCGCAGACGCGCAGGTCGCCATGGCAACGAACATGGCATGGACAATATCCCTTATAACACTTATCGCAACAATACTATTCTCAATTTACTTAAAAGGTATGGCCGGTCAGATCCCTCTGCTCCTTGGTCCAATAGCGGGCGTTATCACCGCTTTCGTCATAATGCAGATCACCGGCATCAACCTCTTCAAGGTGCTTCCTGCTGAAGCAAATACCGGTATCTTCGCGCTTCCGATATTCACGCTGCCTAAGCCGACGCTTCTGGCAGTAGCGGCGATCATGCCGATAGCTATCGCAACCATACCTGAGTCGACTGCTCACGTATTCCAGCTCGACATCTATGTAAATGACCTCGCCAAGAAAAAGAATTCCGGTAAAAGATACAATATCGCCGACAAGCTCGGCCTCAACCTGATCGGTGACGGTCTCGGCGACATGATCTCCGGTCTCATCGGAGGACCTGCCGGGACTAATTACGGTGAAAACATCAGCGCAATGGCCATAACCAAGGTATTTGCGATACCGGTACTCATCGGCGCATCGATAATAGCAATGGTTATCGCCTGCTTCACTCCCCTTGTCAACGCAATCTACGCTCTTCCCACCGCAGTCATAGGCGGACTCGAGATATACCTCTTCGGTGCGATAGCCGCGCAGGGCGTTGCCATAATGATAGAGAAAAAGGTTGACATGTTTAGTGCAAAGAATATCGCGGTTATCGCGACCATAATGGTCATCGGTATCGGCGGTAAGTATGGTTTCAGCGGTACAGGAAACATCCCGTTCTTCGGCATACAGGTTCCCTGCGTAG
Source organism: Bacillota bacterium (assembly GCA_023412915.1). GTDB lineage: Bacteria > Bacillota > Clostridia > Acetivibrionales > DTU013 > JAEYOM01. The sequence goes on along the minus strand of JAEZRE010000020.1, from coordinate 16,266 downwards.
CAGGCGCCGCTATATTCGGAATCCTCCTTAACGCAGTACTCAGCATAGGCAGAAAGAAAAAAATACAGCAGGCAGCTGAAAACGTGGAAATGTAGGCGTTGGTCCGGCTGGCACAACCCAAACTCAAAATGTAGCATGCGGCGGGAGTCGATTTTATCGGCTCCCGCTTTTTTGTATCTGCGGTGAAACGCGCGAAACGCAGGGACGGTTCTTTTGTTTCGTTTATTTTAATGATATTCATTGCCTTTTCGATAATGTGTGGTAAAATTGAAGGCAAACAATTTGGGGGATATTTTTATAATAGGTTTTGTTATTTGAGGTATCGCGGGAGGTATTCCGTTGAAGCGGAAAGAGGAAGCATCAAAGGCGTTTAGAGCCGCATTCCCGTTGACTTTACCGGTTCTTACCGGTTTTGCGTTTTTGGGGATCGCATATGGAATATTGATGGAAAAGAAGGGTTACGGGCCTCTTTGGTCACTGCTCATGAGCAGTATTGCCTTCTGTGGCAGTATGCAGTATGTGGCGATTACGCTGCTCACTGCCGTATTCGATCCGTTCCAGGCTTTTTTAATGAGCCTGATGGTCAATGCACGCCACTTGTTCTACGGGATATGCATGCTAAAGAAATATAAAAAGCTCGGCCCTGTAAAGAATTTTCTGGTATATGTGCTCTGCGATGAAACCTTTTCGATAGTAAGCAGCGCAAAGGTGCCCGTTGATGTTAACCGCAAATGGTTTTACTTCTGGGTATCCTTCCTCGATTACAGCTATTGGGTGGTCGCTTCCGTCACAGGAGGTTTTCTCGGAAGCGTAATTACTATGAATACAAAGGGCCTCGATTTCGTGCTTACGGCGCTTTTTGCGGTCATATTTACAGAACAGCTCAGGGAACTCGGCAGCCGGATTTCCGCTTTGATCGGGGCGGCCTGTTCGATCGTTTGTCTAATAGTCTTCGGACCGCAAAGTTTTATCATACCCTCAATGCTTCTGATCCTCTTTGTACTTACTGTCATGAAGGGCAGATTAAAGGGATCGGCCGGCAACAGAATACTTTATGACTCCAGCCCTTTGTCCGAAAGGACTGCAGCTGAAGAAGCCGAGGCAGCAGCAAATGGGACTGTTACAGTCGCACAGGAAAGCGGGGTGGCTAAATGACACTCACACCTTTACAAACCATAATAATGATCGGCGCAGTTGCTTTGGGGACGATAATCACTCGTTTCACGCCGTTTCTTGTATTCCCCGACCACAAGGAGGCTCCCCGTTTCATAACCTACCTCGGTAAAGTACTGCCCGCCGCGGTAATCGGGCTGCTGATAATATTTTGTCTCAAAGGAATTAATCTGCTGCAGTCGCCATACGGCATTCCCGAGCTCCTTTCGGTAGCCTGCGTAATCCTGCTGCAGCTTTGGAAGCGTAATTCGCTTCTCAGTATCGGGGTAGGAACGGTGTTATACATGATACTGATACAGTTTGTATTTGGATAGACCTGGATGATTCTTCGCCTATAGTGCCGCTTGTAGAGAGCAGGCAATGGGCGCAACACTCCCATAGTATAACGCCTGTGGCGTAGGCTTCTTCTTAATTGGTCAATTTCTCAAGAAATGGACGCTCAAATCAACATAATCTCGGGCTTTTCTCAATTATTAAGCGAAAAACTGTCGATTTTGGGTGCGTCAAGCTTAAGAATCAAATTATTTTGCCCATTAATTAAATTAACATATCATCCATATTAAGCCGAAATGTGAGATATTCCGTGCCTACCCTATGTAGGCATTTGAATTGCATCATTGCGTATGATAGGCAATAGTTGCGGGTTACGTTTAAGAAAAAAAAGAAAAGGCGGGTGATCAAAGGGTCATCCGCCTCTTTCATTCGTTACACCAGGCTTCGTACTATATTTGACTCTACGGAGTCTCACTTGTTCTGCATTTTGTAAATTATCCTGAAGCCTTGCAATTCTATTGATTTTTCGATTTCGGCAGTGTTCAGCGAATTGATGCCTATCACTACGTCGCTCTTTCCCCCGGCCCCGCGATATACGGCCACGTGTGTAATGTTTGCGCCGAACCTGCCAATTATGCTGGTGAGATTCGACATGACGCCAGGCTCATCCACCGCCTCGATCGTCAGGCGGGTACCGGGTTCACGGAAGCCGAGCAGCTCTATGAAGGAATCGAAAATATCGCTTTCTGTAATGATGCCCGTGAGTTTTCCGTCGTCCACCACAGGAAGGAAGCCGACATTACTGTCCCGCATAAGCGTTGCGGCTTCCTCGAGCAGCGCGTTTGACGATATAGTGACAGGGTCCTTGGTCATGATCGAGCTTATTTTCGTTTTGTAAAGCAGATAGGTGATCTCGCCCATGCTGAAGGTGGTCGCTTTTGACGGAGATGCGCGCAGTATGTCGTCCTTCGACACTATCCCGACAAGCTTCCCGTTCTTCATTACAGGCAGCCTCTTGACCCCGTTCTGCATCATTATTTCCTGAGCATCCGGAATGGTTTGATCTGGAGAGATGGTAAACGGATTTGTAGTCATTTTGTTTTTTACAAACATTGTTTCAACCTCCCAAATATGCTTTTTTGATATCACTGCTTTGCATCAGTTCTGCTCCGGTCCCGGAGAGAACAATGGATCCCGTTTCGAGTACGTAGGCGCGGTTCGCGATCTGGAGCGCCATGCTGGCGTTCTGTTCGACGAGCAGTATCGTGGTGCCTGCTTCGTTTATATCCTTTATTATGCTGAATATCTCCTGTACCAGTATAGGCGCAAGCCCCATCGAAGGTTCGTCCAGGAAAAGCACCTTGGGCTTGCTCATCAAAGCGCGGCCGATAGCCAGCATCTGCTGTTCGCCTCCCGATAAGGTTCCGGCGGCCTGCTTCTTTCTGTCCTGCAATATGGGAAAGCGTTCATAGACCATTTTCAGGTCTTTTGCTATCCCGGCCTTATCCCTTCTGTGGTAGGCTCCTAGCTCGAGATTTTCAAGTACGGTCATCTCTGAAAAAACGCGGCGTCCCTCGGGAGAGTGTGAAATACCCATTTCGACGCGTTCCTTTGCGGAGGTCCCCGTAATATCCCTGCCGTCGAGCAGGATCGAGCCCGACGTGGGCTTCTTGAGTCCCGACGCGGTACGCAGCGTCGTTGTTTTTCCCGCACCGTTGGCGCCTATCAGTGTGACTATCTCGCCGTCGCTGACAGTAAGCGAAATACCTTTGAGGGCTTGTATTACGCCAAAATGAACTACAATGTCCTTTATCTCAAGCATTGCTTACATCCTCCCCAAGGTATGCTTCAATTACGCGCTTGTTGGCCCTTATCTCCTCCGGAGTCCCCGACGCAATCACCGTGCCGTAATCGAGCACATAAATCCGTTCGCATATTTTCATAACAAGCGACATATCGTGTTCAATCAGTAATATGGTGAGCTTGAACTTTTCACGGATCCAACCGATCAATTCGGTCAATTGAGCCGTTTCGGCCGGGTTCATTCCCGCCGCAGGCTCATCGAGCAGCAGCAGTACCGGATTCGTAGCCAGCGCGCGCGCTATTTCAAGGTGTCTTTGCTCTCCGTAAGGCAGGTTTTTCGCAAATTCGTCCTTTTTATGGTCAAGCTTGACTATTTTTAAAAGTTCAAGGCTCTCCTCCATAAGCCTCGCCTCCTCCCTCCTGTATGAGGGCAGGTGCAGAAGGCTTGAAAAAAACCCATACTTTACATTTTTGTGCATTGCTATCCGTACGTTGTCCAATACGGTCAGATTCCTGAAAAGGCGTATATTCTGGAATGTCCTTGCAACGCCCTCGCTGCATATGGTATACGGTTTCAGACCCTGTACCGCTTTTTCCCTGCCGTCCCTGCCAAGCGTGATAGTTCCGGTGGTAGGTACATATACACCTGTCAGCAGGTTGAAAACCGTCGTCTTTCCGGCGCCGTTCGGTCCGATCAGTCCTACGAGCTCTCCCTGTTTTAGTTCAAGGTTGACATTCGATACTGCCGTTAAGCCTCCAAAGGATTTGGTCAGCTTTTTGACACTAAGTATTGGCATAAACTAGACCCTCCCCTTTCCCGACTTGAGACGGTCGGTCAGTTTGCTGAAAACAGACATCGATATCTCCTTTGAACCCATTATTCCCTGCGGTCTGAAAAGCATTATGACCACGAGCATTACGGCGTATATTATCATCCGTACCTCGGGAAACGACTGCAGGAAGGTCGAAAGGAGGGCAAGCAGTACTGCTGCTATTATCGAGCCCGAAATACTGCCAAGACCCCCCAGAACTACGATAACAAGTACGTCTATCGACTTGAGGAAACCGAACAGGTCGGGTTTGACAAAATAGAAGTTGGAAGCGTACAGCGCGCCCGCGATGCCCGCGCAGAAGGCTCCGAAGGTAAAGGCCATGACCTTGTACCTCGTCGTATTGATTCCCATGGCTTCCGCTGCTATTTCATCCTCCCTGACGGAGATGCACGCGCGACCGTGCGACGATTTCAGGAAATTTACAATGACTATCACAGTCCCTGCGGTAAATATAAAAAGCCACGGCCAGCTGACGAACTGAGGAACCCCGCTTAAGCCGGCTGCGCCGTTTGTTATTTTCAGATTGAGGAAAATTATTCGTATGATCTCGGCCATACCGAGAGTGGCAATAGCAAGATAATCGCCTCGGAGCCTTAGCGTCGGCAAGCCTACGAGAAAACCGACAAGCGCTGCTATCATCGCGCCTGCAAAAAGTCCCAGCAGGAATCCGCCTGTGGTTGACATGCGCATCGTTATTATGGCGCAGGTGTAAGCCCCTATCGACATGAAGCCCGCGTGCCCAAGCGAGAATTGTCCGGTAAAGCCGGTGATGAGGTTCAGGCTGACCGCCAGAATGATGTTTATGCATATGGTTGCCAAAGTAGCCTGTAGGTAATCGCTTATGATATTGGTCGATATGAGCAGTTGGATCACTAGGAAGGTGGCCAACAGCAGTGTTGTTTTTCTGACGCCGGGGTTATCCCACAATTTCTTCACTGTTTACACCTTCTCTCTCGTATTTTTGCCGAGGATCCCGGAGGGCTTTACTATGAGGATCAGTATGAGTATGGCAAAAACAACCGCGTCCCTGTACATTGAATTGATATAGCCCGATACGAACACTTCGGTAATGCCTATCAGGTAACCGCCGATCATTGCGCCCGGTATCACGCCGATACCGCCGAGAACAGCCGCAACGAAGGCCTTCAAACCGGGCACCACGCCCATGAGAGGATTGATCGAATTGTAATAGATGCCGACCAGCACACCGGCAGCTCCGGCCAGCAGAGAGCCGAGCGCGAAGGTAAAGGAGATCGTAGTATCAACGCTGATTCCCATCAGCTCCGCAGCGTCCTGATCGAGCGATACGGCCCTCATCGCCTTGCCTATCTTGGTCTTCTTGACTATGAACTGGAGAAGTATCATAAGAACGACCGTAACGGTCACTATAAGTATCTGCTGCATTGTAATGACTATGCTGCCTATTTTCCAGGTCTGTGCGAACAAGCCGGTCATAGCCGGGTAGGAACGCACATTTGCCTTCACGAAAAACATCGTTCCATACTCGAGGAAAAGCGATACACCGATCGCAGTGATGAGTACGGTTATTCTGGAGGCTTCCCTCAACGGTTTATATGCGATTTTTTCTATTGCTATTCCGAGCGCCATGCAAACGACCATCGCTATTACAAGTGAAGGGAGCAGCCCGAAGTGGAACACTGTCATGCAAAAATAACCGGTATAGGCGCCGACCATATAGACGTCGCTATGTGCGAAATTGATCAGCTTGATAATGCCGTACACCATTGTGTAACCCAGAGCTATGAGAGCATAAATACTGCCCAGCGATATCCCGTTTACAATCTGCTGCAATAGTTGATTCATGAGTTTCCCCTGCTTTCAGCACAGATTTGTAGATTATTATCCCACTTATTATATAACTAAATAACAAAAAAATATATAAGTGGGGACACACATCGCCCCCACTTATATGATTTTATACGTCAGACCGATCAGTTGCCTGTTTTAACGCTGGTTGCCTGCTTGCCGTCCTTAAGCCCTATAACGACAATTGCCTTTACCGGGTTGTGATTCTCATCGACGCTGAACGAACCGGTGACGCCTGAGAAGTCTTTCGTAGCTGCGAGCGCATCCTTTATCGACGCGCCGTCAACCTTGGCGGCTCTCTTTATACCGTCCGCAACGAAATTGGCAAGGTCGTAACCGAGTGCGTTGAAGGCATCGGGTTCCTTGTTGTATTTCGCTTTGAAATCCTTTATAAACTGCTGTACCTTCGGATCCTGGTCAAGAGATGAGTAATGGTTCGAGAAATAAACATCGTTGAGTGCGCTGGCTCCCGCAAGATCGAGAAGCGTCGGGGAATCGAAGCCGTCGGCTCCGAGGACCGGTACTGTGATACCCTGTGCGCGTGCCTGCTTGATTATTAGTCCTGCTTCATTATAATAACCAGGGATAAAGATGACATCGAAGTCCTGGCTCTTTATCTTTGTTATGACTGCGTTGAAATCGGTATCGCCCCCAACATATGCTTCCTGTGCAACTATCGTGCCGCCGCCTGCCGTAAAGGTCTTTACGAAATTTTCAGCAAGGCCCTTTCCGTAATCGCTGGAGCTGTCCATTATTACTACTGCTTTTTTCTTGGAAAGATTGCTTAATGCGAAGTTGGCCATAGCTGTTCCCTGATATGAATCATTGAAGCAGATACGGAACGCATATTCCTTGACACCGTTGGCATCCACCGTGACATCGTCTGCCGTTGCGGAGCCCGAGGCAACAGGTATCTTGTTTTTGATCGCTACAGGTATTTCTGCCTTGAACGAACCCGAGGTTGCAGGCCCGAGTACTGCTACCACCTTATCCTGGGTCATGAGCTTCGAAGCGAGCGTTGTAGCCTCTGCAGGCTCCGACTTGTTGTCATACTTGACAGCCTTGAGAGTTTTGCCATTGATACCGCCAGCTGCATTGATCTGTTCGATTGCAAGCTCGATGCCGTCGACAGAGCTCTGTCCATAAGTTGCAACACCGCCTGAAAGCTCGTAGTTGATGCCTATCTTGATCTCGTTGGCATTCTGAGCAGCGGAGCCGCACCCGGCTAAAACTGTAATTACCAGTGCAGCCATTACAATCACACTTAATAACCTTTTCATTTTACACTCTCCCCCGTTACTATTTATTTGTTTTATTTACTTCCAGAAACAAAAAAGGTTTTGTCCTTAAAAGGCAAAACATCATTGGTTTGCAGCTAAATTAGCTAATAATAAAAAACCTCTTTATTTTGTTTGATTTTATACCTTAAACCCACTAGTTGTCAATAGTTCGATATTAACGTTATTTACTTTTGTCCATGAAATTTTTACGTTATTAAAACTATTTTTTCCGGATAAATATTACAGTTAAAAGTAATCATAATAAACATATAAATTATTCCAAATGGAGGAATGTATGAAACAGTATATGCCGGACAGGGTTTTCTTCGAACCCGGAGCCCTCGAATACCCGCTGGGGTTGAAGCTTTACAGTTATTTCGGGGAGCTTGGCGTGCCCGTTACGAAGACTTTAGTGCAAAATGTTTCCAGAAATATTCCCGGTTCCAATGAAAAGGAAAAATATGCCGCGTCGAAGAAGTCTCTAGTCGTGCGCGCAAAAAAGAGCCTCAGCTTCGACGTATGCAAGCCATCCGCCGATTATGAATTTCCGCTTGTCACGAATTGCCCGGGAAGCTGCGAATACTGCTACCTCCAAACGACGCAAGGGGCAAAGCCCTACCTGACGGTCTACGTCAACATAGAAGACATACTTGAATCCGTAAAAAAGCACATAGAGAAAAACGAAAACAGGCTTACAACCTTTGAGATCGCCAGCACCGGCGATCCGCTCGCACTGGAGCATTTGACGGGAAGCGTCGCCAGGACCGTCGAATTTTTCGGCGGCCTGGAAAACGGCAGGCTGAGGATTGTAACCAAATTCGACAACGCCGATTCCCTTCTCGCCCTCAGGCACAACGGACATACCAGGTTCAGGGTCAGCGTGAATTCCAGATACGTCATTGGCAATTTCGAACACAATACGGCTTCCTTCGAAGAACGGCTCTCGGTCGCTTCAAAGATCTCGCATGCCGGATATCCGACCGGCTTTATTATCGCGCCGATAATGCTATACGAAAACTGGAGGCAGGAGTACCTGGAACTGTTCGACAGCCTGGCGCAGCAGGTGGATGCCTCGAGCTCCGGCCTGCCGCTTACCTTCGAGTTGATACAGCATAGGTTCACACCGGTCGCAAAGAGCTTTATCCTCCAGCGGTTTCCGAACACCAAACTCGATATGGATGAAACGAACCGTGCTGTCAAATGGGGTAAATATGGCCGTTTCAAGTATGTATACCCCAAGGAGGCAGCCGGGGATATCAAAGACTATATATCCTCACTCATCCGGGAACGCTTCCCCGAAGCGGAGATAGAATATTTCACATAACTTTGGTCATATTTTAAGGTCTATCCCGACAACACCCACAACGGAGCCGCTTTCTGATTTAATAGGTGCTGACAGCGTTACGCAAGGCTTTCGGGTGATAGCCGACACATATACCTCGGACGTATACTCCTCGCCCTTTATTCCTCTGACAAACCATTGCCTTATACTTGCGTTCGCTATGCCTGCCTCGGGTATCGAGCATACGAACCGGCCTTTGGCGTCGTTGCTCCAGGCGGCTTCGATATAAACGTAACGGCTTAGGAGGTCCTCCAGAGCTTTCATGTGCGCCGTCTTTTCCATGCGGACAAAATCAGGCTTCGCTGAAAGCTCTCTTATCAATTTAAAAGCTTCTTCTATCTTTTCCATGCTATGTACAGCTTCTGGCTTCGCATCCCCGATCCCTTTTCTATTTCTCTTTTCCTTTCCGGATACCTTCCCGTTTCCATTCCCGTTTCCGATTACCGCGTCGTTTCCGCTGCCTGTCCTGCTCCGGCTGAGTAGTCCGTTGAGATCCTCCGACGCCGAATTCAACCTGCCGCTCATTTCGGCTATCTCCTGTATGCCTTCCTTTTGCTTGTATATTGACGTCTTCACTTCATCCACGCTCTTTGCGGACGCTTTGACAATCGCGTCGACGCTTCCCATGTTTTCTATAACATAATTGGCATGGCGGACTTGGTCTTCCGAACCCTTTATTACCTTTTCCGCCATTTCCAGCACACCGCTGAACGATTTGCGGATCGATCCGAGATTCCCCTCGATATTTTTCGATTCTGAAACACCTTTCTCTATCATGAGCATGTTCTCGTCAATGAGTTCATTGACGCTTACAACTTCCGATCGCATAGCCTGCACGAGCTGTGCGATGTCCCGGACCGCCTTTTCACTGTCTCCCGCAAGCTTGCGTATCTCATCGGCCACCACAGAGAAGCCCTTGCCGTTTTTTCCCGCCCTTGCAGATTCAATCGAGGCATTCAAAGAAAGCAGATTTGTCTGTTTCGATATGTTGTTGACTGTCTCCAGGATGGAATTTATACAGTCCGTCGTTTCATTCAGCTTTTTGATGAAGTCAACGGTCCTGAAAAAGGTCGATTCGATCCCGTGAATGGTATCAACTATGCTCATTATTTCTTCGAGGCTCGCTTTTATGGTATCGCCGGAAGACTGGCTCTCGGCTTCCATTTGCCTCGAGGTCTTCAAAGCGTCATCCAGAAGCCCGACCATATTCTTTACGCTATCGAGCATACCCTGAACGTTTTCATTCACACGGATATTCAGTTCGGCCATTTCAGACGCCTCGGCATACACCTGCTGAGCAAAGGCATTATTTTCGTCCATGTTTATATGCAGCTGTTCAGATACCGAGGATATTTGGCTCGAGGCCACGTACAGCTCCGAGTTGTGCCTTTCAAGCTCATTTCTTAGGTCCTCGATCATCCCGTCCTTTTGTTTTGCTTTCCTGCCCAGCCTGTAAAGCAATACGCCTGAAAGTACTGCCAAAACGATAAAGCTGCCTGCGCTGATCCAAAAATCCATACCAATATACATTTCTACCGCCTCCCTGAGTCGTACAAAATAAAAAAGGCGCCGGACAGAGAAATTTCTGTACCGACACCTTTGTCATAACATGTTTTAACAATTTATATAATTGTGGTAATTTTAACATAACAATCGAGGTTTAGCAATATACACGTGTGCTGTCTTCGTATATTTATGGTAAAATTGAATCGGCCGGCAACGCCGATATTCCGAAAACCGTTAGGAGAATATTATGCGAAAGCTCGTTCCTTTGAATTTCGACTGGAGGTTCTCCCCCGATTTTAAAGCGCGATATGTACAGCCGGACTTCGACGATTCGGACTTCCAGGCTGTAATGCTTCCCCACGCGAACCTCGAGCTTCCATACGACAATTTCAATGAAGAAGACTACCAATTCGTTAGTTGTTACCGCAGGAAGCTGAACCTATCCGGAGAAGACCGCAACAAGCGCGTTTTGCTGTATTTTGAGGGCGTAATGGCATATGCGGAGGTGTATTTCAACGGGCAATTCGTTTGTTCCCACAAGGGCGGGTATACTCCCTTCCGGTGCGATGTTACGAAATGCGCCTTATTCGGAGGAGAAAACCTGCTGGTCGTAAAGGCGGATTCTACTGAGAGGGACGATATACCTCCTTTCGGCTTTGTCATCGATTACCTGACCTATGGCGGCATCTACCGCGAAGTGTGCCTGGAACTCACAGACGATATTTATATAGAGGATGTTTTTGTAAGGACCGGCAATGTGCTTTCAGATACGAAGCTGATTGACGTTGAGATATCTATCGCAAATCCTTCTCGCAAAACCGGCGAACTCCCGGTGGAGTGTTCCGTGGAGACGGATCCCGTTTATAACTGCGGGCATAGGGACGAAACGGCATCTAGCCTGAAGGAGACCTGCCATCTGTTGGGCGAACCGGTCCAAAAGGTGCGTCTGACAGGTGAGCTCGCTAACGCCCAGCTCTGGGACGTCGACAGTCCCGTTTTATACCTGCTTGAAGCCCGTTTATCGACAGTAGCAAGCATAACTGAAGAAGCGCGCATATCCGGAGAAGCGAACATATCCGGAGAAGAGGCAATCGACAGTTATGAGGTGCGTTTCGGTTTCCGTGACGCCTGCTTCAGGAAAGACGGCTTCTATCTGAACGGCAGAAGGCTAAAGCTCAGAGGGCTCAACCGTCACCAGTCCTTTCCTTATGTCGGCTATGCAATGCCCGCGTCGGCACAGTACCAGGACGCGGAAATTTTGAAAAACGAACTCGGTCTGAATATCGTCAGGCTTTCGCATTACCCGCAATCGCGGCATTTTCTCGACCGCTGCGACGAGCTGGGCTTGCTCGTGCTTGAGGAGCTCCCCGGCTGGCAGCATATAGGCGGCGCGGAATGGCAGTCCGTTGCGGTGAAAAATGTGGAAGAGATGATAACAAGGGACCGCAGCAGGCCCTGTATAGTCCTGTGGGGCGTACGGATCAACGAATCGCAGGACAACGACGTTTTCTATGAGAAAACCAACGGCACGGCAAGGGCGTTCGACAATACGCGTCAAACCTGCGGTATCAGGAATTTCGCGGGAAGCAGCTTTCTGGAGGATGTATATACCTATAATGATTTCATATACCGCGGCAACAACAGGGCTTTGAGCGACCCTGACAAGGTGGCCGGCAAAGCTGTGCCTTATCTCGTCACCGAACATAACGGGCACATGTATCCCACCAAGCGGTTCGACAATGAGGCGAAGCGTATAGAACATGCGCTCAGGCATCTCAGGGTGCTCAACCATATGTACGGCAGAACAAGGATATCTGGCGCCATCGGTTGGTGCGCCTTCGACTACAACACTCACAGGGATTTCGGCAGCGGAGACCGGATATGCTATCACGGTGTTATGGATATGTTCAGGATACCCAAGGAAGCCGCTTTTGCATATTTTTCGCAACAGGACGGAAAGCCTGTGCTTGAAGCCGCCTCTTCAATGATCATTGGAGAATTTGAAGCGGCGAGATTCGAGAAGCTTTACATATTTACGAACTGCGACTACATCAAGCTTTATAAAAACGGCGAATATACCGGCACCTATTACCCCTCGCGCAAAGCTTTTCCGCACCTGCCTCACCCTCCCGTCATAATCGAGGACTTTATCGGCGACGAGCTGGAAAGAAAGGAAGGCCTGTCAAAAAGGGACGCAAAGGATGTAAAGGACGTGCTTTACGCTGTAGTCAGGCATGGCGACAAATCGCTGCCCCTAAGGTACAAATTGAAAATGGGTATGGTGATGCTCAGGACGAAAATGCCCTATTCAAAGGCGGTGGACCTCTATTCGAAGTGTATTCAGAACTGGGGCTGCAAATCCCTTACATATGAGTTTGAAGGCTATATCGGCGGGAAAGCCGTATTGAGAACACAGAAGGGAGTCGGCGGAAGCGGCTGTCTGGTCGTTCTGCCCGACGCGTACGAGCTTGGCGAGGGCGACACCTACGACGTCTGCCGCGTCGTGATAAAGCACACGGATGAAGCGGGCAATATACTGCCCTTCTCAAACGATGTGATTTCGCTTTCTTCTGAGGGCGTGGGCGAAATCATAGGGCCTGGACAATTTGCGCTGATAGGCGGCGCAAGGGCATTCTGGGTCAGATCCGTCGGCCGGAGCGGTAAATTCAGCGTCACAGTGAGTTCGGAAAGGTTCCCCTCGCAGACTGTCGAGTTTACGGTTAAGGGTAGAAAGTCCTTATAAACCACCACTGATGATGCTCCTTCCGGGTTACGGGTGCGAGGATTGCTTACTTGATATCGGGCTGCCTACTCTATGCCGGGCTGCTTACCGTATTTCGGGCTGCCTACCGTATGTCGGGCAACTCGCCGGTGCTTATGTGCTTCCGCGCCGGGCTGCTCATCGCATAGCTGTCTGCTTACCACATACCGGGCTGCTCGCTTATGCCGGGCTGCTCGCCATATGCCTGTCCGTTTGCCGCATGCCTGTTAACTCGCCTTATACCTGTCTGTCTACCGTTTGCCATTTCACGTGATATACTTGTTCACCACTGGGATTAGCCTGAGTAACACAGTCTCAGCAAAGCTGGCTACAAATATAAGCACGGCAAGTACCGGCACCGAGAGCAGAGCGTTGAAGGACAACGTATCAAGGCCCCTCTCCCCGAGGTAGGACAATATCATCGCATGAACCAGGTAAATGCCGAACGTACACAGTGAAACGTATTGAATTCGCTTAATGGAGCCCTCCGACCAGTTCAGTTTGGAAACCTGGTATTTGAAGAAAATGAACAGGGCGGCCGACGCGAAAAATGTCGTGACCATGAAATAATCGAATATATATCCCACAGGAGCATTCCCCTTTAGCGAGAGAAGGCTCGTACCGGCGATGCAGGCCAGGACGCTGCCTATACCCAGGATATAAGCGGCAGTTTGAAGCTTTTTGGATATCGGAAAGTTATAAAGATAATAGCCCAACATGAAATAGCCAGCATAGCTGCCGACCAATTCAACAGGTAATCTTGTCAGTATGCTCTTTACATAATCGTAATAAGGGAAATCGAATTTCAGGACCGAAGTTATCAGTACCCCGAATACAAAGAAAAGTATTATAAAATACCTGCACAGCTTCTCGCCGCCGTATCTTGTAATGAGCTGCAGGAAGGGAACCAGCATATACAGTGCGATCATCATGGGTAAAAACCAGAGGTGATAAAAGCTGTTGATCGTATATATGGTTATCGTCTTGATCGAGCCTGAATAAAACGGCTCGCCCGATATGTAATATTTGTAGATCGCATATACGAACGACCAGAAAACATAAGCGACTGCCAGCCTCAGTATGTATTTGCCGTAAAGCTTTTTGAGCGGTATTTCCCTTATCGGGTCGAGGAAAAAAACTCCACTGATCATTACCATTACCGGAACAGCAAATCTGACAATACCGTCGAATAAGTTGAATATTTGCCATGCGCCGGTCGATGGGCTTAGTTCGTTCCAGTGCTGTCCCGCCGTATGCAGCACAACTACTGAAAACATTGTAATGATCCTCAACAGATCCAGATAAGCTATACGGCCGCCCTTCTCAGTACGGCCCCCCGCCCCGGGCAGGCTTGTCACGGTATTGTCCATTTTTATACCCTCCAGATGTATTACATTATAGTATATAGGAAGGTATAAAAACAGACCTATTTATGCAACCTTGGAAACCTGATTACTGTGTCGTCAGGGGCTGTTAAAAGGCGGAATTCTGCCATTCCTGTAGTTATATTAACTTGATAAGGGACCAGGGTATTGTGCGCCGGGCTATTGTCAACAACACTCGTTCCCGTAAGGAATGACAATTTATATTCAACGCCGCTTTCCAGGCCTTCGATAACTATCCTTTTATCTTCTATGGTAATATCTCCTGCTTTTAAGGAAACGACCGAGCCGTCACTAACTTTTTTGATAGATAGGTCACTCAGTAATGCACTGATATCAGGAATCGATACATTTTCGCTGAATTTCACTTCAACAGACGCTGAAATCACCCTGACTGATAAAACAACAGGCCTCGCTTTGTCTATGATCCGCATCGACGGCGCATCTGGGCTCATAGCAGTACCATATACATCCTTTGCCAGTTCCGGATGAATTGGCACCAGCCACAAACCGGACGGATCTGTTCCTATCGGGCTGAATAATCTAAATGTTAACGTTCTTCTGTCTTGGGTGGTACAAAAATCAAAATAGGATATACGTTCCGAATCTCTGTCAGGCCCGCTCCTGACATCAAAAACATAGGGAGAGCATGATCCAATATCCGCGTCGAAGGTCACTTCAATTTTGTCTGCAGCTACGGCCGCCACACTATTATCGACTACCTTGAGTACCGGTCCTGTTATCGTATAATAACCGGACGTTTTTGTTACGTAACTGGAAGAGCCCTTCTCTTTGACGTATACTTTCACCCTGTAGTTGCTCCCTTTATCAAACGGCGTCCAGTCAATATAGTTATTAGTTGTGTAGTCTGCGGAATGCGCTATCATCGAGGTTCCGTCAAATATTTCAAAGTAATATACAGGGCTTATACCTCCGGATACTTCACATGTCCACCTGATTGAAGTGCATATTTCCTGGGGACTGGCCGGATTCGGCGTCAGCGAGGTGATTGTTATCGGTGCGGCCGCGGTAACAGTGAAATAGCTGGAGTATTTTTCTACCCTGGTTGTATATGAAGCGCCATTTTCCTTTACATATACCAGCGCCCTGTAATCAGTACCGGCTGCCGTAGGAGTCCAATCGAAACAGTTATTTGTTGAATAATCGGAGGATTGAATTACTACAGTATTGCCCTTATATATTCTGAAATAATATACGGGAGCTTTACCTCCGGTTATATTGCAGGTCCAGCGGATCTTCGTACCAGTTGACTGCGGGCTTGCCTTGCCAGGTACAATGGAGGTAATCGCTATCGGAGCCGGCGTAGAGACGGTATAATAGCTGGAGTATTTTTCTACTCTGGTCGTATATAAAGCGCCATTTTCCTTTACATATACCAACGCCCTGTAGTCAGTACCAGCTGCCGTAGGAGTCCAGTCGAAACAGTTATTTGTTGAATAATCAGAGGATTGCGTTACTAAAGTACTGCCTTTATAGATTCTGAAATAATATACGGGAGCCTTACCTCCGGTTATATTACAGGTCCAGCGTATCTTGGTACCAGTAGGCTGCGGGCTTGCCTTGTCCGGCAAAATGGAAGTTATCGCTATCGGAGTAGTTGTAGAGATGGTATAATAGCCGGAGTATTTTTCTACCCTGGTTGTATATGAAGCGCCATTTTCCTTCACATATACCAACGCCCTGTAATCGGTACCAGCTGCCGTAGGGGTCCAGTCGAAATAGTTATTTGTTGAATAATCGGAGGATTGCGTTACTACAGTACTGCCCTTATATATTCTGAAATAATATACGGGAGCTTTACCTCCGCTTATAGTGGTGGTCCAGCGTATCTTGGTACCTGTCAGCTGCGGGCTTGCCTTGTCGGGTAAAATGGAGGTTATCGCTATCGGAGCAGGCGCAGAGATGGTATAATTGCCGGAGTATTTTTCTACCCTGGTTGTATATGAAGCGCCATTTTCCTTTACATATACCAACGCCCTGTAATCAGTACCAGCTGCCGTAGGAGTCCAGTCGAAACAGTTATTTGTTGAATAATCGGAGGATTGCGTTACTACAGTACTGCCCT
>JAEZRE010000010.1 GCA_023412915.1 Bacillota bacterium | reverse complement strand
GTATATGAAGCGCCATTTTCCTTTACATATACCAACGCCCTGTAATCAGTACCAGCTGCCGTAGGAGTCCAGTCGAAACAGTTATTTGTTGAATAATCGGAGGATTGCGTTACTACAGTACTGCCCTTATAAATTCTGAAATAATATACGGGAGCTTTACCTCCGGTTATATTACAGGTCCAGCGTATCTTCGTGCCAGTTGACTGCGGGCTTGCCTTGTCAGGCGTCAGGGAGGTTATCGCTATCGGAGCAGGTGCAGAGATGGTATAATAAGCGGACGTTTTCGACACCGTTTTATGGCCGTCCTGAGTTTGAGCATTACTCATGTATACAACCACCCTGTACTTTGTACCGGGCTCCTTAGGCGTCCAGTCGAAGTATTTGGCCGACGAGTACGCTGCGGATGACGCTACGAGAGTGCTTCCGTTGAAAACCTCGAAATGGTATTGGTTATTGCTATTGTCCCCAAAGGTTTTACAGTTCCACCTTATTGTGCTTCCAACCAGCTGTGGGCTTGGTTTGTCGGGTTCTATCGATATTATGCCGGATTCGTACGGGATGTAGATAAATACCGAACCCGTCGAAGGCGTGACCGTAAGCGTTCCCGGCACTGTATAACTGACAGAGAACAATTCCGAGACCGATGGTATTTTTGTAGTAATTCTATTGGAGGAAAGCACATCAATTGCATAGGGTGCTCCGGACGAGCCGGTTAATTTGACCGTGCCGGAAAATTCTTTAGTACCTTGTCTCATCGTTATTGTCTGGTTAAGATCATTTTTTATATAAAAGCCGGTCAAATCACTTCCTCCGGTGATACTTACGGGAAGATTCATTATTGTCTTCATTTTCAGGCTGAAATCGAGAGCTGCATTCAAACTACCTGTATTGACGCCTGTTTGTTTGATTCGATATTCATAGTACGTATCTTCTATATCTTCCGCAAAGACAGTAATATCGCACAATAACTTGCTTACAAGGATGTAAGACGTACCGCTTGTTATGGTTGGATAAACATAATGGGTGCCATAGGAATTATAGCTTATACCGATCCCCTTTATCCTGGCCGTTTTTTTACTGGCGTTGTTTTGCAAAAGGTTCAGAGATATCTTTTTAATATCGCCAGATGCAAAAACAATTTTGTTGTTAGAAGCCGACAGTACATAATTATGTTTGTACAATGCACATGGTAATGTGCCGCTATAGTTGCTGACATCGACATCATATCCGCCGTATGGAATTTTAAAACCGTTTTCTATTTGGCTGTCAGTTAACTCAATCGGAAAAGACGTGATACGTACACCATTATTATCGAGCAAACACAGATCCACCGATCGATATGTCGCCTGCATATCGGACGGCAAAACCACGCTGAACGCAGTATCGAGCTTAAGTTCCGATACCTTCGACATATCTGTCTGCTTTATAACCTTTTTATAAACGCCCTTCTTGGTTTCGATAACTATTATATATTCATTGGCAATCGACCAGTCAAACCCTTTGAAAGTCATTTGAGTACTATCGCCGACTGTAACCGTATCTTCAGTATAATTGAAATACCACTGATAACGGTAACCCTGGTTGTCACTTATTTTATAATATATATAAAAGTGATCGACTGACGTTTCAGGAACGACCAGCATTACAGCGTCCGCAGCCACAGCGGTGTTTCGTACTGTTTCCGCAGGCTTTACACTGCTGTCATTCTGCACATCCTGGGCTTTCGAAACATTGAAAGGAATTTGAACGAGTAATGCTAATACAATGACAAAAAAAGCTCTGGAAAGGATTCTTTTCATGTTATCACTCTTTTCAAGCATAATGTTTATAATGCGGCTTTACACCCACAATTATTTATTAAATCTGTATGGCCAGTAAAATAATGTGTGTGTAACCCATATTATACAATATCATAATTGCTTGATTCTGTAAAATTTTATAAGGATGCAGCATTATAGAAAGGCTGCACGGTCGAACGGCACCTGATCGAATATAGTCCTAACAAATGTCGCTGCTCAAACACCTGCCGTTTTATATAAAATATCTACCTATGATCCTCGTCTCGGCGCTTCCGCCGAACAGTACCCTTCCGTCCCTGACAGTCAGCCTCACCATGTTGAATATCCTGTCGTTCCCGCCCTGTTCGACCGATACGCTTTTGCCGTCCCACATCCCGTTTTTCAGCATGTAGTAACCGAAGGCGCTGTTGCCCGAGCCCGTCGCCGGATCCTCGAGGTATCCGAATTTCGGTGCGAATACCCTCGTATGCGCAATATTAACGCTGTCTTCGGTTTCGGTTGAAAATGCCAGTATTATGTCAACACTATTCGTCTCACAAAAGGCCTTCAATTTCTTTTCATCCGGGAACATGCTTATCTCCTCCCTCAGGTTGGAAACAGGAACGATAAGCGTTGCAAGGCCCGCATTTATCAAATCGATTTCGAATTCATCCGACATGCTTCCGGTTGAAATGCCCAAAGCAGGGGCAATCTCGGCTGCAGTCAGACCGGTTCCCATATGGACCGGTTGCGGCGCCGTTATGTACACCGTATTTTCGCGGCAAATTTCGTTATAGACTGTCAATACGCCTTTTTTATTGGTTCCAATCAGTATCTCCTTTTTCTGCAACAATTCGGGCGTACGGTTTACAAGGTCGTACATGCAGGCAATGGTGCCGTGCCCGCAAAATTCCACCTCGCATTCCGAGGAATAGTATGTAAGCTTGTACGCGCCCTGCCCGCCGACTTGGCAGTATACCATCTCTGAAACAAAGCCCTTGTGCTGTTTGGCTATTTTTTGCATTTCACCTTCAGTGAGCGCCTGGTTTTCATCAATATATATACACGCCGCAGGGTTGCCCACTGATCCTGCCGAGGCGAATGCGTCGATCTTCCTGTAATCGAAGTCCTTCACAATAACCCCCCATTTCTATGCATCGATAACCAATTTTACCACATTAAAACTTCAAACCGTTATATTTTCTTTTTTCGTTTAGTGCAGACGTCAGTTCGCCCAGCCTTGAGGTGTCTCCGATCAAAATGACACCCGCCAGCCCTTCGTCCGCAAAGTAATACTTTTCATATACTTTGTTTGCCGGATCCCTGACCTCTGCGGTTTTGTAATGCACACCTGGTGTCCTGCCGTTATTTCCGGCCGCGAACAGAGTCGTATTCATACCTTCAAAGGTAAGGGCCGCCGGGACTGGTTTGTAGGAAACACTATCACCTGCTGCGTTTGCCCCGGCTATTCTGCCCATTTCAAGCGCCTGAGGCCATATGGCATAATTGATGCCGTTGAATTGTGCGCAGTCGCCGCAGGCATAAACGCCCGGAGCGCTGGTCTCCATCCTTTCATTGACTATGACGCTTCTCTCCGTCTCGATACCCGCTTCCTTAGCTACCGCGATATTGGCGCGTACACCCGCCGATATTATCACGAGGTCGGCCGGGTATACGGTACCGTCCTCCAGTTTGACTCCCGTCACGGAACCGTTGCCGATTACCTCTGTTATTGCGGCGTTGATCCTGAAGTCTATCCCCGCGTCAACGATTATGTTGGCGATCAGCTCTCCACCGGCATCGTCGAGCTGACGCACCATCAGCTTGTCGGCGACTTCCAGGACGGTGACCCTGCTGCCGCCCCTGTGCATCCCCCACGCAGACTCCAGGCCAAGGACGCCGCCACCTATGACAACGGTATTCTTTACCTTCGCTGAAAGGGCCCCGACCTTAAGGACATCATCCATACGTCGCACAGCGACTACTTCCGGCTTGTCCGCGCCGGTTATCGGAGGAATGAAGCATTCCGAGCCCAGCGCATATATGCATTTATCGTACTTCAGCTCACTCCCGTCACCCAATTTTACCGTTTTGGCGGCGGTATCGAGCTTCGTTACCCTTACGCCAAGTATATTCGTTATCTTATTACTGTCATACCATTCGCGGTCATGGATTGCTATCTCTTCGGCATTTTTCAAGCTTTCGAGGGATTTTGTCAGCATCGGGCGGTTGTAGCTCAGATAAGGCTCGTCCGAAACCATTATGACAGTACAGGTTCCGTTTCGCTCTCGGATCGCCTCCGCCGCACTTAGTCCGGCAGCGCCGTTTCCAAGAATAACGAACACTTCCCCTGTGTCCTTCCGGTATGTAGTTTCCTCTTCCTCGTAGGGTTCGAAATACTCGGGCCCTACGCCGCAAACCGGGCATTTTTCCAGCGCTGCGTCGAAGGTCGCACCGCAGATCAAGCACCTGACCATTTTAACCTTTCCTGTATTCCTGGCTTTGTCTATATTATACTGCTCCATTTACAATCCCCTTCCAAGCATTTATATTTTGTATATATCCCCATAAATGGGCGGTTTAATCATAAGCATATGCAAAGTCCGACTGCCTATGCGTACATTTAAGGTTGGCTAAAGCTTCCCGGTGTTATAATGTAAAGGGAAAACAATATAAGCAAGGAATGTCCTCTAACGATGGAATGTCCCTTTCCGGTCTAAAGCAATGGAAGTACAAAATAATAGAAAGCGGTTGCCTATGAGGATACTGATTATTGAGGATGAGACATACCTGGCGGAAGCGCTTATGCAAATACTCAGAAAAAACAACTATTCGGCCGACGCCGTGAATGACGGTCTGTCCGGCCTCGATAACGCGCTTACGGGCATATATGACCTGATATTGCTCGACATAATGCTGCCCGGGATGGATGGCATAAGCGTTTTGAAAAACTTAAGGAAGGAAGGCTTATCAACGCCTGTTATCCTGCTCACTGCAAAAGGAGAAATCGCCGACAAGGTAACAGGGCTTGACAGCGGGGCTGACGATTACCTTGCCAAACCCTTTGCAACGGAGGAACTGCTGGCAAGAATCAGAGCGGCGTCCAGGCGGAGGGGCGAGGTAATACCCGACAGCGCTGTAAAATTTGGGGATATAGAGCTCAATACCGGCAATCTTAAGCTTGTCAGAGGGCCTAAGGAGATTAAACTGATACTGAAAGAAAGCGAATTGCTCGAACTGCTCATGACAAGGAAAAATGCAGTTACTTCCAAGGAATTGGTTATAGAAAAGCTTTGGGGTTTTGATTCGGCTGCCGAACATAATAATGTCGAAGTTTATATCTCATTTCTCAGAAAGAAGCTTGCCTACCTGGATTCATCCGTATCGATAGGCACTGTGAGAGGGGTAGGCTATATTCTGGAGGTGAGGCAGGAATAATGTTCACAAAGCTCAGGAACCGTTTTCTCATATTGAATATGGCCATCATTTCGATAACGATGCTTATATCGTTTGCGTCGATATATTTTATTACATATAAAAACGTCAACAACGAAATCAACGTGAACCTTCGCAGGATATCCGCCTTCAACCGTGAGGATGTATTTATGCTGATTCCGTCTGATAAATCCAAATTCACGCAGAATGCGGCTTCCAGCCTTGTCAGGCCAGAGGCGGGAAACTCGGCGGCCCGTAAAGCAGGCGGAAGTATTGAAACCGGACAGAGTAACCCGGGACAGAACGGGACGACCCAGAATAATTCGGTAAAAAACGATCCGGTCCGGAACAATTCCGCTCAGCCGTCGGCAGACGGCGGCAAGCAGCCCGCAGACCGTTTTGTTACCTTTGCGCTCGTTACGGACAGTCAATGGAACCTTAAAACTATAGTTTCACTATTCAAGATGGATGCTTCCTTTTATGAAGAGGCAAAAAAGGTCGCGGTATCACAAAACAAGGAACATGGGAAATTCAAACTCGACGGCAATCACTGGGCATATAGCATCAAACCCCTGGCTAACGGCTACAGGGTGACGTTCCTGGATATATCATCCCAGCAGAGCATACTGACAAACCTGATCTATACCTTCCTTGCAGTTGCATTGATAATGCTGATACTGATCTACCTTATCAGCAGGTTTTTTGCAAACAAGTCCATCAAGCCTGTAAAGGATGCATTTGAAAAGCAAAAGCAGTTTATTGCAGACGCTTCCCATGAACTCAAGACCCCGCTGGCTGTCATCAGTACAAATGTCGACGTACTGCTTTCAAATAGCTCTGACACTATCGAAAACCAGTCAAAATGGCTAGAATATATAAAATCCGCCTCGGTCAGGATGGCAAAGCTCACGAATGACCTGCTCTATCTAACACAGGTGGACCGTTCCGAAAGGAAAATGATATTTACGGCATTTGATATGAGTGAGACTGTCCAAAACGCTATCCTGACCATGGAAGCGATAATTTATGAACACGACCTTTCACTGCACTATGATATAGAACCGCATCTTTCAACATACGGGAATAATGAAGAAATCAAGGAAGTCGTTTTGATACTTCTGGATAATGCGCTTAAATATACGAATCCAAAGGGTTCGGTAGACATTTCGCTAAGGCGGCGCCACAATGATATTGTGCTTGGAATTTCAAACACAGGCGAAGGTATACCCGAAGACCAGCTCGGAAGGATCTTCGACCGTTTCTACCGTGTCGACAAGTCGAGATCACGTGCGCTCGGAGGCTACGGTCTGGGACTTTCCATCGCGAAGGCGACCATAGAACAGCATAAGGGCAGGATATATGCCAAGAGCATAATAAACGAAAAGACGACTTTCTACGTCGAACTTCCGCTGTCAGCCTGACAAAGGTAAGTTTGGTCCGGCTTTAGCCGGATGCACTTTAAAAAAGCAGTCTGAAGAATTTCAGGCTGCTTTCTAATAATCATAATTAAGCTTTCAGATTGTAGTTTGGCGCATACTTCGCTGCCAGCCTGATGGCTTCCACCATGCTGATCTCGCTGGCTTTGCCCGTCCCGGCTATATCAAAGGCGGTGCCGTGGTCCACCGACGTCCTCAAAAACGGCAGGCCTATGGTCAGCGCAATAGTTCTTTCAAAATCAAGCGTCTTGGTGGCTATGTGCCCCTGGTCGTGATAAAGCGACAGAACAGAATTGAACCTGCCCGTCAGCGCCATGTGGAATACCGAGTCCGCGCCTACCGGTCCTGTTACGTCATACCCCAGTCTGTGCGCTTCCTCCACCGCAGGAGCAACACTTGTGACCTCTTCATCACCGAAGAGCCCGTGTTCACCGGAGTGCGGATTCAGACCGGCAACGGCCATCGTACCCTCCGTAATGCCAAGCCGTCTCAGCGCTTCGGTGCATCTCTCGATGTAATCCATGAGCCGCTCCTTTGTGATCAGGTCGCACGCCTTACGGAGGGAAACATGCCGGGTAAGGAAAAACACGCGCATATTTCGGACTTCAAACATCGTCAGAGGATCATGCGTGCCCGTCAATCCGGCCAATATTTCCGTATGGCCTATGTAATCTACCTTTGCGGCTTTCAAGGATTCCTTGTTTATAGGAGTTGTGGCTATAGCGTCCACTTCATGGGCAAGCGCCATATCCACGGACTTTTTGATGTATTCGAATGCGGCTTTGCCGCCTTGTGCCTGTACTTCCCCAATTTTAAGAGTATTTATGTCGACGTTTTGCAGATCTACAAGGTCGATGGCGCCTTTTTTATACACGCCCTCGGAGGCTGATTTTACAGTGTTGAGCTCGAGGTCCAGACTGCAGCATCGCAATGCCTTTTCAATTACTTTGCGGTCTCCCGTTACGACCGGTCTGCATATGTTGTAAAGCTCCGCGTCTGCGAGCGCTTTGACCGTTATCTCGGGTCCTACCCCGGCCGGATCTCCCATTGGTATTACAATACATGGCCTGTTCATATTATGTCACCTCATAGATATATTACCTGCTGTACGACCCTCTCATATTACCATTAAGAGCCTCATATTTCAATAATCAGGGCATATTACCGCCCACTTTTTCAATACCAATACAAATGAAGTTTGAGTCAGGCTCCGGTCCGGTCCAATTGTTCCGGACAATATTCACAGCATACCCGCCTGTATGCGCGTTCTATGGCCGCGCTGAAATTTTCCGCGGCAAATTCCATCGATTTGTCCTCGGCGTTTTTTCTTAACTGCCTGCTGAAAGAAGGATCATCGATCATTTTCAATACGTATTCGATGAATTCACCCTCGTTCTCATACACAAACCCATTTTCGCCCTGTTCTATAACGTTCGTCAGGCATTCGTCCCGTCTGCACAGCAGCGGAAGTCCGCTAGCCATCGCCTCTATATATGTAAGTCCCTGCGTTTCGGAAACGGAAGCGTTCACAAAAATGTCCCCCAGGTGGTAATAATCCGGGACTCTTTCCTGCGGAACCATCCCAGTAAATATCACAGTGCCTT
The DNA here is from genome assembly GCA_023412915.1 of Bacillota bacterium. Taxonomy (GTDB): domain Bacteria; phylum Bacillota; class Clostridia; order Acetivibrionales; family DTU013; genus JAEYOM01. The sequence continues at coordinate 98,397 of JAEZRE010000010.1, read as the reverse complement.
CAAGACCGAGCTCATGGACTTCGCTCTCGAGCTCCTTCCTGTAAGGGCCGTCTCCGACTATGAGGAGTTTTACAGCGATATTGCGATCTCTGAGCCTCGCCATGAAACCTATCAGTTCCTGTATGTTCTTTTCCTTGCCAAGCCTGCCAACTGAAAGCAGGATGCTGTCCTTTTCACCTATGCCGAGCGATTTTTTCAATTCGAGCCTTTGCTCATCGGAGAGCGGTTTCGAAAAACGGCCCAGCTGGATCCCGGTAGGTATCCTGAACATCTCTTTCTTTACGCCGTAATTTCTAAGTACGTTCTGAACCTTCTGCGTCGGGGTCACGACCGCCTGCGTCTTCGACAAAAGCATGCGTGAATACGCCGCTACGCATATCCGGCCCAGCTTCCTGCTCTTGATGAAGTAATGCGCATAGTCCTCGTACATCGTATGATAGGTGTGTACGATGGGTATATTCAATTTTTTGGCTATCCTGCGTGCAAAAAAATAAGTAGAGAACTCCGTCTGCGTATGTATGATATCGGGCTGCCAGTTTATAAGTTCCTCAATGTAACGATGGCCGATTCGCACGGTCATTCTGGCGTTCGGGTACAGAAATGCAGGCAGCGCCCCTATGTAATAGACGTCCTTTTCCTTTCTCGACCATCTGTCGTTGGAAAGCGTCAGTATACGGACATCATGCCCCTGCTTCTTCAATTGCTCATACAATATCAACACGGATGTGACCACACCATTGACCACGGGTTTGAATACATCTGTAGTTATAAGTATTTTCATATTCCTGCTTCCTTTTATTCCTAACGATTGGTTCTACAGATTCATACTCATTTATTCGAAAAATGTCTGGTTTATTCTTATTATATAAAATATCTGCCATTTGGCGCAACTAGGTTTGTATATGCAGTTTTTTTACCGTATAATATGGTAAACAGTATTTGTTAAACGAGGTAAAAGCTATGATTTTGCTACCCAATCTGGAGAGGAAAAGAAAAACATGGCAGGCCGGAGTAGCGCACGCCACCTTGGATCCTGAAGGTCCGGGCGCCGCCAGGATGCATCTTGTGCCTCCGAAGCCCGTTCTGTTCGGCGATCCGCCGAGCCAGTTGATTATAAACGGCACGTGGTTCCTGCCTGTGGGACCGTCCTGGGCAGCAGTACTGAGGATATTTTTCGAGGAGCTTCAGGAGAAGTGCAGGGATAAGTATGAGCTTAACCCGGAGGAGATCGAGCAGATCGAAAAAGCTGTTGTAACAAGGACTGTAAAGTTATATCCGGGAACCGATCCCAAAATGGTCTCGGACGATCTCAAGGAAATCGTAACTCTTGCGGTAAGTATCGCAACAAACCGTGATATCCCCGAGGGAACGCTCAATGGACTGGATATTGAAAAATACTGCAAATATATGACCGCACCCCATAGAATGGACCTTATGGTCGCCCCCATGTCAGTCAACGGTATGCGCGCCTGCCCTCTCGAATGCTCATGCTGCTATGCCGAAAGCGGTAGTCTCATGGACATAAGTGAACCCCTGTCCACCGACAATTGGAAGCTGATAATAGATAAATGCAAGGACGCCGGCATACCTATGCTCACCTTTACCGGAGGAGAACCTCTAACGAGGAGCGATATCGTGGAATTGGTCCGCCATGCGTCCTGGTTCGTGACACGCATCAATACGAACGCGTTCCTTCTCACTCCCGAGCTTGCCTGCGCTCTCAGGGAAGCAAGTCTTGACGGCATACAGATAACGCTATATTCAAATAACCCGAAAATCCATGATGAATTGGTCGGCAAGGAAGGCGCGTGGGAGAAAACGGTCGCCGGCATCAGAAACGCGGTGGCTGCAGGGCTCGGGGCAAGTATAAACACCCCTTTGCTCGATAAAAACAGGGATCTGGAAAGCACGATACGTTTTGCACACGGTCTTGGAATCCGCTGTTTCGGATGCTCCAACCTCATTCCGGCGGGCGGCGCGGTAGAACAGATAAATGCGGGCAAAGCGCTAACTCCCGCAGAGCTTAAGGATATATTGAAGAAAGCCGTGGAGGTCTGCGACGAATTAAAATCCGATATCTCCTTCACATCACCCGGCTGGCTCAGCGCCGAAGAAATAACCGGACTTGGACTCCCGAGTTCGCCTGTCTGCGGGGCGTGCCTTTCGAATATGGCCGTAGCGCCAGGCGGCGACGTAGTTCCCTGCCAGAGCTGGGTAAGCGGCCGGAGTCTGGGAAACATACGCACACAAGCCTGGAAGAGCATATGGAACGGCAAAGCCTGCAGAGACATACGCAGGAACTGTGCAGCACGGCCTGTTTGCGCACTGAAGGAGGGCTATACGGTATGAAGACGAACAAACAGACTCCGGGGTTTTTGAGGCTCTCGGCACTCAAACTGTTATCGGCGCTCCTGATAATAGCGCTTTTACTAGCCTGCCCGGTGATACCCGCAGCAGCTGCGACCCCTCCGGACATCATCCATCAGATGACTGTCACCTTGACGCCCCAGCCGGACGGCAGCTTCAATATCAATTACAAAATGGATTATGAAGCGACAACGGATTTCCCGGCAGATATACAGTATCTTGAAGTAGGCGTCCCGAACCCTGATTTTGCTTTACTTGACTATTCCCCGTCTCCTCTTTTGTCAGGAGCGTCGGAAAATACGAACGGAGGTTCATGGGTACACCTCGATTTTACCAAGCTCCCTAAAGCGGGAGACCGTTTTCAGCTCGACTTTACGATATTGCAGCGCTCTTTGCTGAACAGCGCCGGCAATAATGTTTCGTTCCAGTTCAGGCCGGGGTGGTTCGATTTCGCGGAGATAAAGGAAATGAAGGTGGTGCTTGACACTTCCCCGCTGCAGTCGCCCGAATTCATCCCCCAGCCGGATGAAACCGGTTCCGGGCAGGCTGTCTGGGTCACCAGTGACATGAAGACCAAAGAAAAGACAGTATTATACACTGTCACCTGCGCCCGCTCCTCCTTCTCCAAACTGGACGAAAGCAGTATAGGTGGCAATTCCGGTTCTTCTGGATACTCCGGAGGTTCTTCTGGATACTCCGGCGGTCCGGGGAATGCTTCGTCGGGCGGCAGCGGCAGTTCGGGCGGCGGAGCCATTGGGGTCATATTCTTTGTAGTATTCATTTTTATTGCCATACTTGCAAGCTTCGGCAGAGTTTCGGGCAGGCGAAGCTACATCAATGGCAGGTATGGCGGCGGTTACCGGGGCGGAATCTTCATCAACAATCCGCATAACTTTCATGGTGGTGGCGGTATAGGCAGAGGCGGCGGAGGCGGAGGCGGAAGACCGTCGTGCGCATGCGCGTGCGCGTGTGCGTGCGCTTGTGCCGGGGGCGGCCGGGTAGGCTGTGCCGAACGCGGGTACAAGGTGCTGTACTGGCTTATCCGCCGCAAGCCGAGGCCGGAATGAAACAAAAGAACCGTCCCTATGTTTCAGGGAGCGATTATGGATACTTTGGAGGAGAAAAATGAAACTGATGCACGGAAGGCCGGCCGTCAATGACCGGCTGGCAAAAGAGCTTGCAACGTACGACCTGCTTGAAGAACTCGGAATACCGTTTGAAAGGGTTGACCACCGCTCCGCGGGGTCCTACGACGACTGTGCCGATATTGAAGCCGTACTGGGCGTTGAAATATGCAAAAATCTGTTTTTATGCACCCAGTCTAAAACGGAATTTTACCTGCTGATGATGCCCGGAGTCAAAAAGTTCGTAACAAAGGACGTATCGAAGCAGATAGGCAGTTCACGGCTTTCCTTCGCGGACGCCGGTTATATGGAGGAATTCCTCAATATAACGCCCGGCTCGGTCAGCGTGCTCGGGCTTATGAATGATAAAGGGCACAAGGTCAGTTTGTTGATCGACAGGGAGATAGCTGAATCCGAATATGTTGGCTGCCATCCGTGCATAAACACGTCAAGCCTGAAAATAAGGACTTCAGATCTATTGGGAAAATTTCTGCCATTCACAGGGCACAAACCGGTCATCGTCGATTTGAGAGAACCGGTCCGGGACGACTCCTGAAACAAGGGAGTCAGCCCGGAGCTGAATATACTATAAAGACCGGCTTAAAATAAAGAGACATTTTAACCGAGTGGTATCTCGATATGCAGCTTCGTACCTTTGCCGGGCGCCGAATAAAGCGACATGCTACCCCTGTTAAGTTCCACACGCTCACGGATGCCCTGCAGGCCGAAGCCGCCCTCCAATTTATCGAATTTTCCTGTTTTTAATTTTTCAATATCAAAGCCCTTCCCGTTATCGGCTATTTCAAGCTTGATACATGCCTTGGCAATTGTCAGCTTAATTTTGATATCTTCAGCCTCCGCATGCTTCTTTACATTTGAAAGAGCTTCCTGAACTATCCTGAACAAGGCTGAAGTCAGGTAATATTCTATACTTGAATCTTCGCCGGAATAAGAAAATTCTATATTGATATTATTTGAGACGGAGAAGGTTTCAATATAGTTTTGAATCGCACATATAAGACCGTCGTCCAGATAAGAAGGCTTAAGGTCATAAATAATAGTCCTTATCTCTTTAACAACAGAGTGGATTGAACCGTTGAGGCCGCTCATTTCGGATGTAAGCCTGTCCATATTTCCGTCGGCTAAAAATTTCTCGCACAATTTAACCACGAATGAGAGGTTAACGACGGATTGCGCAGGGCCGTCATGTATTTCACGCGCTATTCTTTTTCTTTCCTCTTCGTGTGCCTTCATTATTTCCCTGCCGAGATAAACAAGCTGGCTGTTCCGCTGTTTATATTCCTGAAGCAGGCTCTGCATATCTTTATAAAGCTTGCTGTTTTCCAGCGCAACCGCAGCCTGTCCAGCAAGAGAATTCATAATCAGTTCGTCTTCATCTGTAAAAGGAAGAAGCTCATCGGCGACATTTTTTTTGAGGTAATCTATTTTTGTATCCCAGGCTTTCTTTTTGTTGATCAGCTGAATAACACCTGTTATATCGTTGTCACGGTTTTTCATGGGTATGGACAGTACTGATTTAGTACGATAGCCCGTATCGAGGTCAAAGCTTTTATCGTGTTTATACTCGGCTTCATCGCCGATTACATAGGCATCGTTTATCCTGAGGGACTCTCCCGAGATGACTGTAAAGCCGAATACGCTTTTTTTCGATACGGGTACGGCAAAGTCCTGGAGGCTGATCTCCATACTCGTATTCCTTGCGATTGCAAACTTGAGAAGCTTCCCTTGGGTTGAACCGTTTCTGACATGGGACCAATCGCCTGATTTTTTATCTACAACGATATACATTGTACCTGCATCTGCCGAGGTAAGCTTCATACTACTGTTTATAATTTTCTCGAACAGCTTCAAAGTATCCTTTTCGGATGAAAGGGATATGCCTATGCCATTGAATTCCTTTAAAATATCATTTAGCATTCAGGCCTCCGTTGCCGACAAATATAATGACCGTATACTTATGCAATTACAGTATACGACAATTTTTTTCCTTTTACAATCATACTAAAAAGTACGGGTGAGGATTTTGATTTGCTTTAATTGCGGACTTAAACTCAATAGTGAAAATGATAGTGAATGCCGGTTCTGTGGGGTCAAGTTCGCGGGCAGGTGTTCGGCGTGCGGCTTTCCAAATCCTCAGACTGCAAGGTTCTGTTTTAATTGCGGCAACAGGATATCGGACCCCGAACAGTTAAGCTCTGTCGAAAATTTCGGAAAGCTGGCTGAAAGCAGAAAAAACGCAGCCGTTATGTTTGCAGATGTCTCGGGGTTTACGGCGCTTTCTGAAAAACTTGATCCGGAAGAGGTCCGTGAAATCATCAATGAATGCTTCAACTACATAACAAGCCCGGTTTACGAGCTGGGCGGCACTATCGACAAGTATATAGGCGATTGTGTAATGGTGCTTTTCGGCGCCAATTATACGCATACCGACGATGCTAAAAGAGTAGTAATGTGTGCGATGAAAATGATGAACCTGGTTCAGGAATTTTCGACAAACATGCTCTCTTCAAAAGGAGTCAGACTGAATTTATCCATAGGGATAAATTACGGTCTTGTTGTCACAGGAGGCGTTGGGAATTACTTCGACCGGGACTATACGGTGATGGGCGATATAGTAAACACAGCTCAAAGGCTGCAGATCAGCGCGGGAGAAGGGGTAATACTCGTATCGGAATCAGTGTACTCGGAGACCAGGGACAAGTTTGAATATTCGGAGCCTATTGAAGTTAAAGTAAAGAACAGGGAAAAACCGGTCAATTGCTACACTCCCATAAGAGTAAATTCCGAGTATTTCTATGACAAGGAGCTTTCCTTTATTGAAAGAGGGAAGGAAATAGGGGTATTGAACGCGATTTTCAATGAAGCTATGAATACGGGACTGAAATTCACATTTGTAACCGGCGAGGCGGGTCTTGGAAAGACAAGGCTTTTAAAGGAATTTACCCATAAGTTGGGCAACGATCTGAAACAGGTTTGGGTGGAATGTAACGCCATTTCCCAGAACAAATCCTACAGCCTGATCGCAGGGATACTGGCAGGTATTATGAATATTAATCCCATGGACAGCGAGAATATGAAAAAGCACAGGCTCATTTCCTTCCTGGACTATATTCTTTCAGATTACACCGATGAAGAAATCAAGCACAACTACGATTTTTTAGGGCTTCTCCTGGACCTTGAACGGGATAGGGAGTTTCAGAGCATATTTGAATCTATGAATTATGAAAGCATCCTTCGTGAGATATTGAAGCAGCTGGCATTGTTTTTTTTAAATCTTTGCCGTAAGCACAGGCTGATACTTATCATAGATGATGCGCACTGGGCGGACAACGGCTCCATCCAGATATTGAACGATCTTATACCCATGATAAGGGATTCAAAAGCAGTGTTTATATTTTCTTCGAGATACGAACCTAAAGCATTGCTGCAAGCAGAGGCGGAAGGCAGGATCAATCTCAGGCTAAACGCTCTTTCCAAAGCCGGTGTCAGAAACCTTGCCTGTGCTCTTTTGAATTCCGAAAGCGTGGATGACCGGCTTTTCGATTCAGTAATAAAAATAACAAAAGGCAATCCTTTGTTTATTAAGGAATTGCTGTCCAATATCAAAAGGAATGGTACTTGTACAGTTAAAAATGGACAGGCTGCCATCGATGAAAAAGAACTCGGCAAGCTGCCTGAAAATATTCAGAAGCTGATAAGCTCCAATATATCTACTCTTGACGGGACAAGCCTCAGAATATTGCAGGCTGCGTCAGTTATAGGGAAGGAATTTTCATACTCTCTGGTAAGCTATCTTCTGGACAACTCCATAACCAGTGAGGACATCGCTGGAATTCCGGTCCAGATGAACCTTATCGAACTTAAATCGACTCATACCTCCTCCAGAAACATAGATAAAACATACGAGTTTACACATGAAATGGAAAGAGAAGTTATTTACGACAGCATACTCAACAAGGACAAGACCGAGCTTCACAAAAAAATTGGAGAATATCTTGAAACAACCTACTCAAGAGATATTGAAAACTATTACGAAGCCATATGCATTCATTTTATCAAGGCCGGAATGCACAAAAAAGCGGCGGATTACTATTTAAAGGCTGCTCTGAAGCTGAAGGACGGCTACAACCTCAACGGCTCGCTGGAATACTTCGACAAGTTCCTGGAGCTTGCCGGCGCAGGCCAGGGTAGTGAAAAATCCTCCGACAACCGGGTATTTAGCGCCTATAAAGAAAAGGGCCATATCCATATTATAAAAGCCAATTATGACGAAGCCCTGGAACAGATGTACAAGGCTCTGGAGCATGCAATGCTGCCGGATGACATCAATCATACGAAAATTCAGATCGCCGAAGTTTACAAGGACATGGGAAAGCTGGACGATGCGGCGCAGATTATTGACGAGCTTGAGCCGGGTATGCGCGAGGACGGCTTGAATTACGGGAAGTGGCTGCAGCTGAAATGCAACATACTTAGGATAAAAGGAGACACGGGCGCTTTGCCGCTTGCAAAGAAGGCGGAGAAGGCTTTATCGAAAACAGGTGATTACAGGAGCCTTTCCGAGACTATGAAACATGCCGGTATGATATATTTCATCAAAGGCGATATCGACAATGCCCTTTCGTACATGAACAAATCATACAAATACGCCGAAAAGAACAGACTGCTTGAAATAATGGCGAGGGTATCGGGCGATCTTGGCATCATCTACCATTCTACAGGGATGATATCCAAGGCTCTGGAATTCTTCAACAAATCTCTGGACATTTCCAAAAAGCTTTCCTATCAGAGAGGTGTAATAGCCGCATGTATCAACCTTGGAATACTGTACCTGGATAATGGATTTTTCATATCAGCCCGGAATTTATTCGACGAATCTCTTGAAATATCAAAGGAAATAGGTTCGAAGCTTTATGAATGTGTAAGCCTGACAAATCTCGGAGATATAGCCTGTGAGACCGGTGAATTTGAAGCTGCGCAGAGATATTACAATGCCTCTCTTGAGCTCGCGAGAGTTTTAAAGGCGCCGGTTGAAGAAGGTGTCAATTATATCGGCATTGCAAGAATTCATCTGATATGTGAAAGGTATAAGGAGGCTGCGGAATTGATTGATTCCGCCCGCGACCTGTTTGAAGAAGCGGATGAGCTTGTAAGCCTCGGTGACTGCCATATGTACGAAGGGTACCTGGAACAGCAGACCGGCAGCTTCGACCGGGCTATGGAACATTATGACAAGGCCTCTGAGATATTCAGCGAATGCAGGAACGAAAAGAAAGTGCTGAAGACAATGTGGTATAAGGGCAGCATGTTACTGGAAAAAGGCCTGTATGAGGATGCAATGCAGTTATTTGACGCTGCGATTTGCATTGCCGAAAAGCTGGCATGTGATTATGAGTCTGCAAAATGCTGGTTTGGCAAGCACAAGGTATTACAGGCCGAGGGCTGTGACGCCGAAGCTGCCGCCGCCCTTGAAAAGGCTGCCGGATATATAAAGAAGGTTGATGCCTGCCGCTGGACCGATAAAATAACAGACGGCAAAAATAGTATTACGGTCCTATAATTTTTTAAAAAAATAGGTACTATACACCATTCTTAAGAAAGCCGGACAGGTGGTAAAATATTACTGTAGAGAGTAATAAAAGCCTATTTAATTTGGAGGTGTAGTATGTTTAAGAAATTAACGTTCATGCTTGTACTGCTGATGTTTATATTTTCAACAATTCCGGCATATGCCGCAGGACATGGCAATACCCATGTACAAAATCCGATTGTTTACCAAAGCACAATAACCGTTGATCATCATGGCGGGGTTTATAACGTAGGGTTTGCAACTATTAAATTCCCCAGAGATTTTATTGACGGTAACAGGCTTCCCGTTAGAATTAAAGTGGAAATTTCAGCAGTCAACGGTGTGCCCGGCATACAATTTACCCCGGATATACCGGCTTTTAGAAAAGATGTAACGATAATAGTTCATAATTATACAGGACTGCTTTATGACTATACATCAAGGAAAAACATATTTGTTCATGTGGATAATCAGAAATTCATGGTTAAGCATTTCTCTCGGTATGCATTTTCATAATACTTATTGTTAAAACGGGCCTCCTTGACGAAAAGTCCGGGAGGCCTTTTGACAAACAGCAAAAATGGCGGTGTAAGGCATGGCATTTTATTACTTATTACTGGGACATCTTATAGGTGACTTCGTATTGCAAACGGATAAAATCGCGGAAAATAAGGGCCGACGCTGGAGCTGGAACTTGTTGCATGTCCTTGTCGTCACTTTTTGCATCCTGATTTTTTCATACAGCTTCGGTACCCCGCTAATTTTTCTTGTCTTGTTAAATGGCGCGACGCATTTTGTCCTTGATTTTCATAAGAAAGATATTATGGGCTTCTTGCATTTATCAGAGCTGCAGGGCTTTTTATTTGACCAGCTCCTGCATATTCTGCTGCTCTTTTTGATTTCACAGGCAGCGGATTACCAAATTTCGCAGCTGCTCGATTACAGAACTGTCATGCTGCTTATTGTTCTTGTCCTTGTGACCTCTTTCTCGGCAGTCCTTACCCAGTTTATATTGTCCGCTCTATTTCCCCGTTCAGACAACACCTTTTTTAAAGAAGGTGAAAAGCAGGTGGGCATACTCACCAGACTTTATACAGCAGTGGTTTTTTATCTGACCTTTGTTTTTTCGCCATATTATTTTTTACTGCTGGTTGTTGCGGCAGTAATCTTTTTACTGCAATTCAAACTGAAATGGAATAAATGGATGAGCCATTCGCATCTTTTGGTCAAACTCCTGTTGGATACGGCTATTTCAGTTGTCTGTACGTTGCTTGTAATCTTCTGAACGACCCTGAGGCTTATGCCCGGTTGTATTTAGTCAGCCAGACACCTTTTTTCTATAGCGTTTTTACCGCTCCATGCCCGCCGAAGATCCTGAAACCGTCCCTGCCCACGCCGTCGATCAGCTTGAAAGCCTCGCTGCGCATATTTGCGGCATAACCTGAATTCGTGTTGACGCTCGTCATGAGATAAGGCGCGAGAGAGTTGAATTCGGCTCTTTCCTCAGATAGTCCGTCTATGTTGACATATATGTCTCCCGTAAACACAAGGCGGTGTTTTTTGCAAAGGAAGACCATTTCGCCGAAAAGATGTCCTCCGCTTCCCTCGTATATTTCCAGTTCGATATCGCCGAATTCGAAAGTGTCGATATGCAGCAGTTCATGATGCTCCTCGGGCACATCATGGCCCAAAATACGGAACCTGTCGGGCGACGGCGGCGAATAGTCCGTTATTATCCTGCTCAGCTTGCTGTAACCGATGAAGAAATTGTTGAGCTCCCTGTAATCCGGCTCGCCGTTGAATTGCCTGACAAGGCTGTCCGCGCTCTTTTGATTCAGGTATATATCCGCGTCCTTGAGGACCGACAGCAGACCGCAGTGATCGACGTCCGCGTGTGTAACAAGTATGCGTTTTCTGCGTTCGTCAAAGCCCGGGAACAGGCTGCGGAATATCGCGAGCATTTCATCGGCATAAACGGCGAAGCCCGTGTCGATAAACAAAAGCCCGTCCGGCTGCTCGAATATATACGTATTGCTGCCGCAGGGCGGCTCGATCACATGAAGCCTGATACCGGGGCTTATATCGTACCTGCTGATATCCGCATGGAAGCTTTCTCCCTTGTGAGAGGAAACGAATTCCGCAAAGCGCCTGACGTAATTGAACACCTTTTCCGGGTTTTCGCCCTTGTCCTGCAGCATTTGAAGATTCCTGTTGGCTTCGGATATGAACTCCATCGTCTTTTCCATGCTTAGCCCGAGCAGCTTTTGTATATCGTTTCCGAGCCGAATGTAGAAAATCGTATTGTCCAGCGTGTTTTCAAGATTGTTATAGTTGATTATGTCTACCTGATACAGCTCGCTTATATCGTCCAGTATGAGCTTTATCATATCGGGGTTCTCTATCAGCAGACCCATTTTAAAGTTCTGATACGGCGTGCCGTTCGAATAGGAATTCATGTACGAGATATTGATATCGTACTGCTCGAGTATCTTCAGCACCGGATAGACGCCTCCAGGTTCATCCTTGATTTTGATTTCTATAACGATTACCCTTGCGTCCTCGAGAGAATCATTCAGGTACCCTATGCTCGCCAATTCCCTTGCTATCCTGTCGAGGTTCTCCTGTTCCGCTTCGACGTCTATGAACAGTGTCCTGACGTCGATAGCCTTGTTATAGCTGACGCGGACTATGTTACCATGGTTTTTCATTACGATTTTGGATGCAAGCATGAATGACCCCGGTTTATCCGGCATCCTGGTCACATAAATCTGTTTTTTCATTTCTCTCCCCTGCTACAACACGTTATAAGATTATTCGGGTTATGATTTCGTTTGTTACAGGTTTCTTTACAGCATCGTCTGCGCAGCATAATTATTTGTGGTTTACGCCTGCGGTTCGTGACTACGGTTTTGCGACTGCGGTTCGTGCCGCCAGCTCACAGGTTCTCTATGAACTGTATGCTGAGCCCGTTCGGGTCCTTGACGAAGAAAAACCTTACGTGCGGGTTGGGCTGCACGGGACCGCTCTCCACCTTCAGACCCCTGCTTTTGACCAGTTCCAGCATTTCGTCGACCGGCTTTACTTCAAACCCGAGAGATATTCCCTCGATGTTGCCCGGCGCCTTGTGCCCCTTGTCGCATATCAGTTCGATCTTTGTCTCTCCTTCGCCCATAAAGCAGATTTCCGCGTCCGGCCCCGCCTTGAACCTTCTTTCGACGCTCAGCCCGACAATATCCTGATAAAATTTAATCGATTCGTCGAGATCCTTCACTGATATGGTACACCAGTTGAATTTCATATCCTTTATCGTCGAGTAATTCTTCTCGACACTCCTTCGCGTTTTTATTATATTATACCCCTAACGTCGCATGATAGTAATTGAAAAATAGGACAGCTTGCGGCCGGACGCAAAATGGATTAAACTAAAATATATCAAATCACATCGGTAGGGTCTCTAAAAATGTATTTCGAGGGGGCGTCGCCTCATGGTTAAATGGTGGCAGGAACGTGTCGTTTATCAGATCTATCCCCGCAGCTTTCAGGATACCAACGGAGACGGTATAGGCGATCTTCCCGGTATCATCCTGCATCTGGACGAATTGAAGGAGCTTGGCGTCGGCATTATCTGGCTGAGTCCCGTCTATCCCTCCCCTAATGCCGACAATGGCTATGATATAAGCGATTACTGCGGTATTCACCCCGATTTCGGCACTATGGCCGACATGGACAGACTGATCGAAGAAGCAGAAAAACGCGATATCAAAATAATAATGGATCTCGTTATCAATCATACCTCGGATGAACACCAGTGGTTCGTAAAAAGCCGCGATAAAAACAGCCAGTACCGGGACTATTATATCTGGAGGCCTGGAAAAAACGGAAGGGCGCCGAACAACTGGACGAGTTTCTTTGCAGAGGACTGCTGGGAGTACGACGAGGCAAGCGGAGAATATTATCTCCACCTTTTTGCCAAAAAGCAGCCCGATCTCAACTGGCACAATCCGAAGGTACTCGAAGAAGTCAAGGACATAATGCGCTTTTGGCTGAATAAAGGCATTGCGGGCTTTCGTTGCGACGTTATCAACATACTTTACAAAACTTCGCTCGAAGACGGCAGAAAAAGGCTGGCGCTGACGGGTCTCGAGCATTACCTGACGCAGGAGGGCACGCATGAGATACTGCGTACGCTTCGAAGGGAGGTTCTCGACCGGTACGACTGCTTTACGGTTGGTGAAACCGTCTTCGTTACACCGCAGACCGGCCGGGAGCTTTGCGACGCGAGCCGCCGCGAACTCGACATGTTATTTACGTTCGAGCATATGGAAACCGACCAGTTCTATGTCAAATGGTTCAAACGCAAGTTCAACGCGGGCCGTTTCGCCGCCACCCTTGTCAAATGGCAGCAGGAGCTTGAATGGAATGCCAATTATCTCGAGAATCACGATCAGCCCAGGAGCGTTTCGCGTTTCGGAAATGACGGTACGTATTGGGCTCAGTCGGCCAAACTGCTCTGCACGCTGCTGCTGACGCTCAGGGGAACCCCGTACATATACCAGGGACAGGAAATAGGCATGACCAACTTCGATTTCACAGGCATTGAGCAGATCCAGGACGTCGAATCCCATAATATATACCGTCTTGCAAAGCGCCTGCATTTTCCCGGAGCCATACGTTGGCGGATGATGAGGGCAACCTCCAGGGACAACGCACGTACACCCATGCAATGGGACGGCGGTCCGAACGCTGGTTTCACGACCGGCAAGCCGTGGCTTGGAGTAAACGCCAATCATACAAGGATCAATTTGGAGTCGCAGCTGAACGTTCCCGGCTCGGTGCGTAATTTCTACAAAACGGCGATTGCACTCAGGTCCGGCAGCGATGTGCTGAAATATGGCACTTTTGCCCCTCTGCTGGTAACCAGGCACGTTTTCGCATACAGACGCGAATACGACGGGGACGGCTTTACAATACTCCTCAACTTCTCGGATAAGCCGCGCAAAGTCGACTTATCGGCCGGCAAGGCCGGCTCTTCAAATACTGCCGGCAAAACCGACAATAACTTAAAAGCATTTCCAGAACAGGTTTTATCCAACTACGACCTAAACGCTGCAGACGCAGGCAAAGCAGATAATTCAGACAATGCGGTATTCGACGGTATATTGAAGCCTTATGAAGCAGTCATTCTCACTGACCCGCGTAAGGAGAAGCCGAATTCCGGCCTCGATACAACCGGCTTTGATACAACCGGCCGCCATTATAATTGACAGCAGCCGGCAGAAAACTGCGGCTCCATGAAAATTGCAGCCCTGTGAAAACAATAAGGAGGTCAAATGCGGCATGATAGATTTCAACGACAATGTTTTCAGGCTGACTACAGATAAAACAAGCTATTGGCTTCGCCTGACGTCTTTCGGACATATCGAACAACTGCACTACGGTCCCCGGCTCAGGGAACAGGATCCCGAAGGGCTGGCGCTCAAGCGGTCCGCGGAGTTGGGAAGCAGCGTTTGCTACGATCCTGCCGACCCTAACTACTGCCTCGACAACCTTTGTCTCGAATGGTCGGGTATAGGGCGCGGCGACTACAGGCATTCGCCGGTTGAGATAAAAATGCCCGACGGCACTTTCACCTGCGATTTCCTCTACCGTTCGCACAGGATAATACCGGGCTATGTCCGGATGGAAGGCTTCCTGCCCACCGCATACGGCGAAGAAACCGACTGCACGACCCTGGAGCTGACCCTTGTGGATGAATCTAACAGGGTCGGTTTGTTGTTATATTATACCGTTTACGAAAAAACTAATGTGATTACGAGGCGCGCAGCGCTGATAAACAACAACGAAAGCCCTCTGGTAATCAGGCGCATAATGAGTATGTCAGTTGATCTGCCGAACAGGAGCTTCAAGCTTGTCACGTTCGACGGCGGTTGGATAAAGGAAGCCCACAGGCATGACCGTCCGCTCGAATACGGGCTGTATGTGAATTCTTCAACCACGGGCGCGAGCAGCAACCGGCACAATCCCGGTTTTCTGCTCGCCGAAAAGGACGCTACCGAACAAAACGGCTATGTCTACGGCTTCAACCTGATATACAGCGGAAATCACTACGGCGCGGCCGAGCTGAGCAACCACCAGCTCGTACGTGTGCTGCTCGGTATCAATCCCCATTGTTTCGAATGGACTCTGAAGACGGGCGAGCGCTTCGAAACGCCCGAAGCGTTCATGACGTTCAGTTCAGAGGGCTACAACGGCATGAGCCACAATTTTCACGATTTTATAAACGATCATATCGTACGCGGTGATTGGAAAGGAAAAGAGCGTCCGATACTGCTGAACGATTGGGAAGCTTGTTTTTTTAAATTCACCCAGGGCAGGCTGCTTAAGCTGGCGCGTCAGGCCAGGCGCCTGGGTGTCGAATTGTTCGTGCTCGACGACGGCTGGTTCAAAGGACGTGACAACGATACGGCCGGTCTTGGGGATTACGAGGTCGACCGCAGAAAATTACCCGGAGGGATAGGCGGATTCGCGAAACGCATTAGAAAGCTCGGATTGGAGTTCGGGCTTTGGTTCGAGCCTGAAATGGTCAACCCGGACAGCGATCTTTTCAGAGCCTATCCCGAATACGCTGTCGTGACTCCCGGCAAGAAGCCGACACTGGGCCGGAATCAGCTCGTACTGGATCTGTGCAGGCCGGAGGTGCGGGACTATATCGTAGCCTCTGTCGGCAGGATTCTCGATGAAGCAGGCATCACCTATGTCAAATGGGATATGAACCGTCATATTAGCGACGCCTGTTCGACGAGTCTGGACAACCAGGGTGAGTTCTTCCACCGTTACATACTCGGGCTTTACGACATTCTCGAGAGAATTTTCAGGCCTCGTCCGCATATACTTTTAGAAAGCTGCTCAAGCGGCGGCAACAGGTTCGACCCGGGAATGCTATGCTATTCCCCGCAAATATGGGCCTCCGACGATACCGATCCGATAGAGCGGCTGAAGATACAGGGCGGGCTGTCGTACCTCTATCCGCTGTCGGCCATGGGAGCCCATGTATCGGAAGCGCCGCACCAACAGACGCTTCGCGGCACACCGCTCCCGACGCGGTTCAACGTCGCCTCCTTCGGCTGTCTTGGATACGAATTGGACCTCAAATATCTGACTCCAGCGGAAAAAAGGGAGATCAAAAGCCAGACAGAATTTTACAAGAAACACAGGAGAACCTTGCAATACGGCCGTTTCGACAGACTGCCCGCGCAGAAGGCCAACAAGGTCCACTGGCAGTGCACGGACAAGGATTCCGGCAAAGCACTGGCCGGCTTTTTCCAGACACAGGCCGGGGCCAGCGAGGGTTACGATTTTCTACCGCTTACGGCCTTGGACCCGGGCGCCCTATATTCTCTCGAAACAAGGCCACAAAGCCTTTCCATAAAACGCTTCGGCGGGCTGGTAAAGCATATACTCCCCTTCTCCCTGGATCCCAACGGCTTCATCCTCAGCATGGCGAACAGGCATCGCAGCCTGACCGACTGCGTTGAAGCATACAGGGGCTACGGAGACCTGCTTATGTCGGGAGTACGGCTGAACAACCAGTTCGTGGGCACCTATTACAATAACAGGACGCGTCTTCTGGGAGATTTCGGCTCGAACCTGTACGTTGTCACAAAACAAACTGAACAATCAAGGGAGGCTGTTTCATGAAAACCGCATCAAGCCGCAACCGTTACACCTTTGGTCTGGGAACCGTCGGGAGGGATATGCTTTTCACGCTTGTCAGCATGTACCTCATGTTTTACCTGACGGACGTACTCGAAATGTCCGACACCATGCTGTGGTGGCTTACGGGCATCCTGTTGGCTGCCCGTATCTTCGACGCCGTCAACGACCCGATCATGGGAGTCATCGTCGACAATACCCATGGCAGGTTTGGCAAGTTCAAGCCCTGGATAGCTTTAGGGGCCGTTGGCACAGCGCTAGTAACAACTTTGATGTTCACCGATTTCGGATTGAAAGGGGCCGCCTACCTTATCGTATTCACACTGATATATGTTCTCTGGGATGTCAGCTTTACAGCGAACGATATCGGTTATTGGTCGATGCTGCCGTCTCTCAGCATGGATCAGAAGGAGCGCGAACGCATCGGCGCCTTCGCACGTATATGCGCCAACATAGGCATGTTTGCCGTGGTGGTGCTCATAGTGCCTGTTACCGGAATGCTTGAGAAGTCCCTGGGCAGCTTGACAAAGGCCTATTTTGTGATGACTGTGGTCATTGCGCTGATAATGCTGGCGGGTCAGTGTATCACACTGTTCGGCGTAAAGGAGTTCAAGGGAGTCTTCAAACAGGAGCAGAATACGTCTCTCAAGGAATTGTTCACTGTCATTTTCAGGAACGATCAGCTGCTTTACACAGCCATTTCAATGGCGTTGTTCATGATAGGCTACACGACGACCACGAGCTTCGGGCTTTACTTTTTCAAATACGCCTACGGAGACGAGGGCATGTATTCGATCTTCGCGCTTGTACTGGGCATAACGCAGACCGTCGCGCTGCTCGTCTTCCCCATATTCAGCAAATGGTTCAGCAGAAAGAGTCTTTATACGGGCTCCACGGTATTCGTCATCCTCGGTTATATCGTATTCTTCTTCGCCCCGATGGACATGAGGTACATCGGGACCGCCGGAGTGCTGATCTTCCTGGGTCAGGCCTTTATACAGCTGCTGATGCTCATGTTCCTTGCCGATACGATCGAATACGGGCAGTGGAAGCTCGGCAAGCGCAACGACAGCATAACGCTTTCACTCCAGCCGTTCATAAACAAGATCGGCGCGGCCGTCGCGAGCGGCGTTGTAGGAGCGACAGTCATAATATCCGGGATAAGCCGGGCTAAATCCGCAGCCGACGTAACACCCGAAGGCCTGCTGACATTGAAAACGGCTATGCTTTTTCTGCCACTTGCGCTAATATTGATAGGATATGTTATTTACAGGCTGAAATATAAGATAGATCAGAAAATGTTCAACGAAATGGTATCGGAGTTGCAGCAGCGCGGAGATATAAACCTCGGGGAGTAGTATTCGCATAGGTTGCAGGGTACGGGAGTTAACGCAAACTCCGTAGTGTGAAACAAAAGGTACTGTCCGATAAAACCCCGGATAGTACCTTTTTCTTTAGCTTACCTTATATAAAAGTGCGAAATAAGATTTCGATTTTTACAATCCATTTTTTATCGATATAGCGTAGCACTAAACTCGGCTTAGCATTATGCCCCCTTTAGCCGCATGACCTTTCGCCCACATTATTTCTAATCCCTATCGGACGTCAGTCTTATCGTCAAACTCAACTTAACTAATAGCGTCATGACAATCTGCATCTGCGATAGTAATCTTCTGCAACTAACAAATTGTCCAAAATTTCAATTAATGGGCACATTGGTCTACATAATCCCGCATTGTATATCTTTATATCGCAAAAAAACCGTTAAATAGTGCGAAAACTTAGAATTTTCTCTAAAAATTTGCCCATTAGTTGAAAAAATGACCACTCTCATTCCATTGCTCTTGTCCAATTCTTCTAATGTCCATTTTATAGGGTGCTGATAAAACATATTATTTCTATACTCAATACAATGTAGGTAATATTCCTATAATGGAACCGTATTTGCACTTACACAAAAATTATCAGTCCGTACCCCTGTTATTCCGGCCTTCCTTCAGTTCTTCTGTAGTTTCCGCCTGTTCCTTTTGCTCTGTCAGTTCCTCCCGTTTTTCTCCGGTTTCAGGTTTATCAGCCAGTTCCTGCGAAGCTTCCGTCGAAAACCCGGGATTATTACCAAGCTTGGGGGCACTCCTAGGATTGAGCGCACTCCCGGGATTGAGCGCACTCCCGGGTTTGAGAATACTTCCGGCAATCAGTGTCCTTCTCGGGTATTTGGCACGAAACCACATACCCGTGTAAATTGCGGTAAACAGCACGACCAGCGCAACACCTGCAAACAGCCCTGAAGCCTGCCCCGGTATGAAGGGCATGCTGAGCATTGCAATGACGAGCACCGCGAGGACAGCCCACGTTGTATATGGATATCCCGGCATCTGGCACTTACCTTCGGGCGGACAGCCGAAGCGCTTTCTGTAGCGAAGCTGCGTGGCCATGATAGCTGCATATGTGAACAGCAGTGCAAAGCCTCCCGAGCTTATGAGGAACAGGTATACCTTCGGCAGCAGCAACCCAAGGCCGAGGCCGACCAGCATGGCCAGGCCTGAAAACAATATGCCCCTGTACGGGACTTCTCTTTTATCCTTGAGCCAAACAGGCGCAAGACCCTCATCAGCCAGAGAGCGTATCATCCTGCCCAGTCCGAACATTGCCGCAAGCATCGTTGAAAGTATGGCTGTGATCAGCACGGCATTCAAAGCCGTTCCCGCCCAGGTCACCCCCTGCCTTGTCAGCGCCGCCACCATCGGACTCATGTTTTCGCCCAGCGCAGCCGTTGGGACGAGGAGAAGTATCGCCAAAGCTGTCAATATATAAAGGCTGACGAGGCTAAATACTGTATTTCTGATAGCACGCGGAACAGTCTTCCGGGGGTTTTCCGCTTCAGACGCCGCAAGACCGATCACTTCAAAGCCGGCGTACGCAAACATGACGATAAGTATGCTTCCCGCGATCCCCTTCAGACCGCCCGGCATTGCGGGTTCCCGCGCAAGTTCGCCTATACCCGCGGCCCGCGTGCCCGGAAACAACCCTACGACCATAAGCAGGGCAAATATGATGAATGAGACTATAGTAATGAGTTTAATTGCAGCAAGGCCGCTTTCAAGCTTGCTGAGCTGTCTTGCTCCCAGGAGGTTGAGAAGTGTGACGCCGATGATGATCAAGCTGCCAAGCAGCGGCAGAGACACGTTCGGGATCCACTTGCGAACAAGTATCGATATGGCCGTAGCCTCACTCGACATCGCAAGTATCATCCCCGACCAGTAGACCCAGCCGACGACGAAGCCCGCGCCGGGACCGAAAGCCTGCGCGGCGAATGCCCGGAACGAACCTGCTCCCGGATTTGCAACGGTCATTTCCGACAATGCGTAAAGTATGAAATATACAAGGACGCCTCCCAGCACATAGTTTATTATCACGGAAGGCCCCGCGGCATGTATCGCCACGGACGTACCCAGAAAAAACGAACCTCCTATGACCGTCCCCAGGGACATCATAGTAAGGTGCCATGCCGACAAACCCTTTTGCTTCTCCATATCGGGATAATCTCCATTTTAGTTTTATTGATTATTATCCCTCATCGAAAAAAATAAATTCCACCCGGCGGCAGTACTGCCCAGGTGGAATCATAAAAGACTATTTATTATGTTGTACGGCGGCACTTGTCCTTACGGGCATGCGCTTCCGGAAACTGCCCGCAAGTTTTGAAAGCATAGTGACGGTTGGCCGCAGCGCTCATTCCTGCGCTTACGCTGCTATTACGCCGCTTTTTTGTATACGCTTAAGCGCCGACTCTGATCAATTCAACAGGGAAGCCAATAAACAAACCCGTTTCAAGCACGCCCGAAATGTTCTTGAGGTCCTTATCCGTCGTCATTCCTATTTCATTGAACATTACGTCCAGTATGAAGCAATTGTTTTCAGTAATCACAGGGCCGTCCTTCCCTTTTGCCGGGCGCAGCACGGCACTTGAAATGTCAAAATTCACAAGCTGTGATTTTACGT
Source organism: Bacillota bacterium (assembly GCA_023412915.1). Classification (GTDB taxonomy): domain Bacteria; phylum Bacillota; class Clostridia; order Acetivibrionales; family DTU013; genus JAEYOM01. The sequence continues at coordinate 77,601 of JAEZRE010000010.1, read as the reverse complement.
ACATCAAAGCGTCCTGACAAACTTCCAGCGGCACTGGGAATTTGCTCCCGAGTTTGTCTACTATTTTTGATTCGTCGACCATTATATAGTTTTTAGGAGCGCTGCTCATAACCAGCTTTTCGTTGAACAATGCCCCACCGCGGCCTTTAATCAGCCTTAGTTTCGAATCGACCTCGTCGGCTCCGTCGAACGTCCAGTCCGGCTTTTCATCATTCAACGATGCGACAGGTATTCCGAGCTCGTTGCAGAGGAAACGTATCTCTCGCGAAGTCGGTATCGCCCGTATTGAAAGCTTTTCGTTCTTCACCCTTGCCCCGATCTCTTTAACGGCCACGAAAGATGTGGAGCCCGAGCCGAAACCTATCACGTCGCCGTCTTTGACTTTCGCCGCTACTGTTTTAGCCACCTGCAGCTTCTGGTCATAATTTGCGATATCGCCGGACCAGTTGAGAAAACCGTATAATTTACTGTCCCAATTCATACATATTGTCTCCGATTCCTGATTTGTTAAGGTATGCCTAATTGCTTAGACTTTCCTAATAATTATGATTCATTGAGACATGCCCGTCAACCCTTTTTTGACCCGATCCAGCTTTCTCTGACGGCGTTTTTTGCGCGTAGTTATCCTGTATATAATGAAAGCGGCAAGAAGGACAAGGAAGATAACTATTCCATAGACTGCGAGAGCAATCCTGTTTGGAGCCTCCAGCAGTGCCGCTATGCTGTGGCTGTTGTCGATTACCTTCCTGCCCTGCGCTTTGCCGTAGTACTGGGGAATCTGAGGTATACCGTCCACCTTGTCGAACGATTGCAGGTATTCCGCTATCGCATACCATTCCTTCACCTCGAAATTTCTGCCCCCGGACTGTTCGTTCACTATATACGCTTCAAAATCCTTGATCGGCTCGCCTTCCGCAGTCTTGGGAACTATCGAAAGCAGCCCGAAGGATTTGTCCCCGACTACGGAGAGCATCTGGGCGGAATACAAACCTGCAACGACACGGTAAAGCCTGTTATCCACCAGCTTCTCAACGGAGTCGTCATTTTTTTGGAGCTTTACATCGGTGACCTTGTTGAAAATCAGCCTGTTAGGGTTGAACGTGAAGTCCACCCCCGAAATATAAAGCTGCGCATCCTCCATCAATGCGGTAATCGATGCGTCCACCTCGCAGACCGTTTTCAGTTCCTTTCCGGTAAGCCAGATCGAGATCAGCGGGTAACCCGGCACCTTGTCTGGACCGATGCCCAGCGAACTGGCGCCATACACGTCGGCTGCCGTCACTCCGCCTTTGAAGAAGGTGTTCCTTATCGTGCCTACGGGAACTATCGCCGCAGCCACCGGTACATATTTGTCCCCTTCGGCTTTTTCCACGGCATAGATGTACGAGTCGCTTATCAGATTGCCGAGCGGGTCTTCCTCATGGTGATCGGTCATGTAATTGACCGTATTGAAATCAAAGGGCGAAGCTGCCAAAATATTGTACATGTTCATGCCGAAGCGGTCGAAATATTTCTGCTGCACCAGTTTTTCAAAATCCGGGAGCATCCCGGAAATACGCGGATCTTCCGGCAGGCTGTCATCTATCGGCTGAAGCCGGTAATTATCGAGTTTCCAGCCTCCGGCCCCGGCCCGGGAGAGCTTCATAACTCCAAGGTAACGGCAGCTGTCCTCCACGGACCCTATGACCGTATTTCCCGCAACTATAGGCTCGGCCAGCCTGGTATGCGTATGTCCGCTTATTATGACGTTTATGTCGGGTACCTCTTTTGCAAGTATTTCATCTTCCGATTCGGCTTTATTGTCCCAAATTCCTGAATGAGAAAGACAAACTATAATGTCAGCCTTTTCCCGGTTCTTCAATATTTCGACGATCCTTTTGGCATTTTCCACGGGGTCTGCAAACACCACCCCCGACAACGGTGCATTGGAAGCGGCGTCTTTTCCCAGCAGCCCGAAAACGCCTATTTTAATGCCATTTCGCTCAAGTATCGTATATTCCTTTACGCCGTATTCCTGCTCGGCCTGCTTGAGATTTGCCAGCTCGGGCGGCAGAGTCCCGTTTTTATCAACCGGATACGTTACATTCGAAGCAACAACCTGCGGCAGAGAACCTCCGCTTTTCAACGCTGCCTTGAGGCTGTTGGCAAGGCCTTCAGCCCGGTAGTCGAATTCATGGTTACCGAAGGTCACCGCGTCATACCCCAATTCGCCCATCATCCTGAATTGCGGGGAGTCGCTTTCATAAATCGTCTGAAAAACAGAGCCCATGGAAAAATCGCCCGCGTCGAGCAGCAGCGCACCTGGATCAGCTTTCTTTTCAGCTTCGACAGCGCTCTCCAGGCGTGCGTAACCTCCGGCATAGCATACCTTTCCGTCCCGGAAATCCCTGGCCGGAAGCATGTGGTCGTGAAGATCGCCCGTGAAAAGGACGGTTATCGTCCTGCCCTCACCGGAGGCCGCCAATGACGGGAAAACGGCAAGTGACACACAAACGGCAACGAGTAAAAGAACAGAGAAGAAAAGGCGCAAAGACTTTCTCATTTCATTACCTCCATAAAAGGCAACTTACAGGAATCGGGTACACGGAAGTCCGTAACGATTTTCCTGCGTACTCACTATATATCAGGAGATACGGACAAGTCAACGACTATCTTCAGCTGCCGAACGCCGCCCGCAAATCATCAGCTGCGTATATCGCCTGTTAATATTGAGCTGCCGAATACCTCCGCAAATATTCAGCCTCCATAGATCGCTACACTCTGCCTGTCGAGAACAAATCCCCCGTTCTTCCATTTGAGAATATTCTGGAAAGTACCTAGTCCATCTGCATGATACCTCCCCGCAATACTTTGAAGCGCCAGCAGTTCATAGATTCCATCGCCGTCAAAGTCAATGGGGTACAGCACGCTCAGCGGATCCACCCAACCGCTTATCGGAGCCTTTAGTTTGCCGTTGCTGTCATAGATTTCATTGAGATAATCCTGGCCTTTGTAGGTCAAATCGATGATATACCTCAGATTGTTGATCTTGCTAAGGGCCGCCGCACGGTAGTAGTCCAGGTAATTTACGTCATATTTGTACCGTTCGTTGTACGCGTTGAAGTCGAACAGCAGCTTAAGTATGTTGCCTGCGAAGGAATAAACGTAATCGTAGGTCGTGGCGCCGCTCCCGCCCGATTGTATGGTCACAAGAATGTCGGCGACACGATCTCCCGTAAAATCGCCCAGAAACAGCGAAGGTGAATATCCTGCGTTATCACGCAGCGGAACGGTAGTCATCCTGCCTGTCGCGCCATCCTGGATCACAAGCGTGATATTCTGGATAAACGGTGAATCCGGCGTTTTCGTTCCGGTCAGAAATACGTTGTCGGGGATCCCGTCCCCATTGACATCCCCCCGTGCGGAAGCTGCAATAAAAGGATCTGCCCTGTTTGTTGAATAAAGATACATAACGACACCCTTTCAATTCAATGTTATGTAGTATAATATGTGGCGCGGCGCCTTTATGTCCTTCCCAACGTGTTTCCAAACCCGCTTCCAAACCGGTATGGTAACCCGTAAGCGCACGAACTATGGACAATGCCCAAGTTAATGGTATAATGATAGAAGTTTAATAATAAGAAAGAAGACACTGATGAAGAACAGTTTTAACGATCTCGGCATTTCGGCTCCGATACTGAAAGCCATAGAAGACATGGGCTTCCAAGAGCCCACTGAAGTACAGCACATGGCTATCCCGCACATTCTGAACAAGGAAGACCTCATAGTAATGTCCAAAACAGGCAGCGGAAAAACGGCTGTTTTTGGCGTTTCAGTGCTACAGTTGACGGATCCCGACGCTCCCGGACCTCAGGGACTTATCCTCACTCCCACGCGCGAACTGGCAGTGCAGGTCGATGGCGACATCAAGCAGCTGGCGGCGCATCTGAAGCATAAAACCACGGTTCTGTACGGACAGCACAGCATGAACACCGAAATACAGAATCTAAAAAAAGGTGCGACGATTGTTACCGGTACTCCCGGACGTGTTTACGACCATATCCAGCATGGAAATCTGGTTACGAAGAATATTCGTTTCCTGGTGCTGGATGAAGCCGACAGGATGCTTGACATGGGCTTTTTGGAACAGGTCGAGCGGATCGTAAAGACAGTGCCCAGGGACAGGGTCACACTGCTTTTTTCCGCAACGATCCCTCCTGAAATCAAAAGGATCTGCAGCAGACATATGAAGGACCCCGAAATGATCGAGATAGAATCCCAGACATTGACGGTCGATACTATAGAGCAGGTCTATTACCGCGTAAACCACAATGAAAAAAACACCCATCTCAACAGGCTGCTTCTCTATGAATTGCCTGAAAGCTGCCTGATATTCTGCAATACAAGGATCGCTACGGACAGGGTGCAGAATTTTTTGACACGTAAGGGTTATGCGTCCCAGGCGCTGCATGGGGACATCCCGCAGGGCAGGCGCATAAAGACCATCGAGCAGTTCAAGCATGGAGAATTCCATATACTGGTGGCGACGGATGTTGCCGCCCGCGGTCTTCAGATCGATAACCTGTCGCTTGTGATAAATTACGATGTTCCTGTCGAAAAAGACAGCTACGTACACAGGATCGGTCGAACCGGAAGGGCTGGAAACACGGGCCGTTCGATAACCCTGGTCACCAGCGACGATATCATGAGCCTTTATGAGATAGAAGAGCATATCGGGGCGATGATACAAGAGGGAGCACTCCCGTCGGACGCCGAATTAAATGAGAAAAAGGCACAAGCCGAAAAGTGGATAGAGGCAAATGCGCTTGGTGAAAACACGGCTGAAGCAAATGAGGAGGCTTATCCTCAAAAACGCCGCAGAACACGCGGCAAAGCCGAAACAGGACGGGCGCGTCCCGAAACTCAAAGAAGGCAGAACGCTGTGGATGCAGCACGTCCGCAAAAGCAAGGGCCGAGGCATGACAAGCCCCCCATTGAAGTAAACATACAGGCAGGCGGAAGCTGTAATAATACCCGGGCAGCTTCTATAAAGCAGGACGGTCGGGACCGTAAGGCAGCCCCTTCCGGCGGCAGAGCAAAGGCCGATATAGCCAGGAAACCCGGTCAATCAAACGCTCCGGCGGCTCCGGCAAGCTCGGATAAAACCGCCGCACCCTTGCAAAGAACCGCTGCAGCTCCGCAAAAGCCTGCTTCAGCTCCTCAAAGGCCGACGCCCACACAAAGCTCTGCTTCACAGGCTTCGAAGCAGTCTGCCGCGGCCATAGTAAATACATCGGCATCGGACAGGCAAAAGGCCGGAACGGGCGGAGGTTCGCCGGCGCATAATTCGGGTACGGGTCCTAAATGGCAAAGCTATGATCAGCTTATCAAGGCAGCCCCGAAGAAATCATTACTGCAAAGAGTATTTGGAAGGATGTTTGGAAGGTAATACCCCGGGTATTACCTTCTTTTTATTCATGACTGTTCATAATTCAAGCCGCACTGTTTGAACCCGGTATCTCCGGGTATCTATCCAAGGCTAGTTCTATTTCCTGATATTTTGGGTATAATTTGATAGATATCGTACGGGAGGTACATATGTCCAGAATCTGGTATTTTATTGCGGCGCTGATCGGGATGGGCATGCACTCTTCAGGCCTGGTCCTCCAAAAAAAAGGAATGGACCGCCTTGATCTGAAGCAGCTGAGGAAATTCAGGGTCACTCGTGATTTTGTTATCTGGTTCATAGGGATAATGCTGGCTTACGTCATATCCGTATTACCGACCGGTTACGCGTCCAAAGGGCTCTCACCCCAGATAGTGTCCTCCATATCGGGGCTCAGCATTGTGCTCGTTATAGTACTTTCGCATTTTTTTCTTAAAGAAAGCATTTATTTTTCAGATATCGTATTCTCAGGCATAATCATACTCAGCATTTTTGGAATAAGTGTTTCCAGAGACCCGACCTCGGGCTCCCATATGGATACCAGCGCTCTTTACCTGTTGATACTTGCGCCTTTCCTTCTGTTGATGCCGGTCCTCGGTAAGAAAACCGACAATCAGACTAAAACAGTCCTTTTGTCGGCTTTCTCCGGTTTGACCAGCGGGCTTTCCTTCGTCCTGCTGAATATAGCTGTCAAAAGAGCGGGAGGTTCGTTTGCAGGGGTATTCAACACAATTTATACCTACGAATATTCGATCGTCGGATTCTTTTCCGGCTTTTCGATGCAGGCTGCCTACAGGTTCGGCAATATCATCAACATCGCCCCTGTTCAGGTATCCCTCAGCGTTATTTTCCCGCTGATCTGCTCCTATTTCGTATTTCACAAGAATATTTCCTTCGTCCAGGACCTTCTGATACTTGTTGTAGGCTTCTGCTGCTGGGCGATACTGAGAAGGCACTGAGTTTTCAGAACTATGCGTTTATTGTTTCGCCGTTTTTCCTTCCGCTTGCAACCGCACGCGCTGCCGATCTGACAGCTGCCTTTTTGTAATCGTTATTCCAGCGGTTTATCCCGATATAATCGAATATTATCGCACCTGTATGGCGGCAGAAGCGATCCATTTGCTCGAGGCAGCTAAGCAAGCCGTTGCCCGAGCCGCCCGGCGATGCTAGTATTAGGACCTGCTTGTCGCGCAGCACGCCGCTGTTGTTGAATTCACACCTGCGCAAACGGTCGATGAAGCTCTTGAGGGTTTCGGACATCTCTCCCCAGTATACCGGCGTGACCATAATAATGGCATCGCTGGTTCTGATACGGTCTGTAAATTCGTTAAAGCCGTCGTTTCCAAAGCGGCAGTAATTCTCGTTGCGGCACGTGCCCCAGCCTCCGTCGCAAACCTGGCAGCGTATCAGCTTGCTGTCACAGAGTCTGATTTCATCAACCTCAGCCCCGCCCTCGATCGCGCCGAGCCTGGCCTCTTCGATAACGGATTGGCAAAGGCCGTCGGTCTTCGGGTTACCTGACAAAATACAAATTTTCATGGTATCATCTCTCTCCGAACTATATTTTTCATTAATAAGTATATGATTTATAGCCGTCTCCTGCAATGCCCTGCGGCCTGTTTATCGCGAATTGTCCAAAAAGCCGCGCGCTTCGTTCAGATTTTCAAGTATCTTCGTCTCCGCTGCCTCTTCGATTTCAGGCCTTTTTACATTCGGACTTTCAAGCGTTCCGCCCATCTCGCCTATAATCCGCTTCACCTTATGTGCTTCGGCCTCTTCAGTTTCGACTACGACCTTGCAGTTGATGTCGGCTATCTCTTCAAATCCGCCCATACCACTGACCATGGGGCTTGCCGCAAGCATCGGCGCCGTATCCGTTGCCGAGCCCGCCAGGGCCGAATCGAGCACGACGCCCGAAAGGCTTATTCCGGCTTGGGTGCCAGGGACATTTCTTTTACCGTTGCCGCCGGAGCCAAAATGCTCGTTTATATCTGTAAAAGCGTTCTTGAAGCCTGAGCCTTTGAGCTTGTCAACAGTCTGATTTGCAGTTTTTATATCTCTGAAAAAACCTTCGATCTTCATAAAATCAGTCCTTTCCAGTTAGTCGGGTTAATTTACAAGTCTATATTAACCTTACGCCCCGGTAAGTATTCGAAGGTATAAAACGGATGCTTTATGATAACCTAAAACCATAGAAATAACAGATATCAGACAGGCGTCAAAGAGTGTTCACTACAATGAACACCAGACAGGAGAAAACTATGATAAAGGAATTGCTGAACGGGGTATCAAAAATAACTTCATCGACACAGGATTTAAGGCCTGACATACTGCTTCTCAGGTTTACGATTGTGAACGCCTGCATCGTCGGTTCCGGCGCGGGGTGGATCCTCGTCGATACGGGTCTTGAAAGCTCGGGCGATTTCATTATCGAAGCTGCAGAAAAACGCTTTGGCAGAGGCAGCACACCAAGAGCGATTATTCTGACGCACGGCCATTTTGATCATGTCGGTTCGGTTCAAAATCTGGCGAAGTATTGGAATGTACCTGTGTACGCACATGAATTGGAAATACCTTATATCACTGGAAAAAAGGATTATCCCGAAGGAGATTCCTCTGTAGATGAAGGGCTCGTAGCAAAAATGTCCCCCCGTTTCCCGAACAGGAGCATAAACCTCGGGCATTACGCGGTAACATTGCCGCAGGATGGGAGCGTGCCTGGGATGCCGGGCTGGAAATGGATCCATACGCCCGGACATACGGAAGGTCATGTTTCTTTCTTCAGAGAAAGAGAGAAAACGTTAATAGTCGGCGACGCCTTTACGACTACAAAGCAGGAATCCCTGACTTCGGTCATGACTCAAAACGAACAGGTCAAAGGGCCTCCCGCATACCTGACGACTGATTGGAAAGCCGCTGAAAGGTCAGTCAGTGTCCTGAGGGATCTGAAACCCAGTCTGGCCATACCCAGCCATGGTTCGCCCCTGGAAGGAGAGGAGCTTTCAATGCACCTCGATGTACTTTCCCGTTTTTTCGAAAGCAGGGCTGTGCCCGACCATGGACGCTTCGTCGACGAAAGGGCCGATCAATAGCTGCAGGCTTTGAAATACTACTTCCGATTCACTTCAAAGCTTCGGTTTCAGCCGCCACTAGCTTGGCCGCGCCGTATTTTTCCCTGAGCTTCGGCTTTTCTATCTTGCCCGTGGGATTTCTCGGCACTACATCGAAAATGACCTTCTTCGGACGTTTGTAACGCGGCATCGGCGAACAGAAGGTTTCGATCCCCTCTTCAGTCAGGCTGCAGCCGGGTTTTAGTTCTATTATCGCGGCAGCGATCTCCCCAAGGCGTTTATCCGGCAGTCCGATAACAGCGACGTCCTTGATTGCCGCATGCGCGCGCAGGAAATCCTCGATCTGCACCGGGTAAAGGTTTTCTCCGCCGCTTATGATAACGTCCTTCTTACGGTCGACGAGGTAAATGAAGCCTTCGCCATCCATCCTTGCCATATCGCCGGTAAGCAGCCAGCCGTCCTTTATAACAGCCGCGGTCGCAGAAGGGTCGTTATAGTAGCATTTCATAACGCCGGGTCCTTTTACTGCAAGTTCGCCAACCTCACCCTGCTCCACAGGATCCCCGTTCTCGTCGATTATCCTGGTTTCCCAGCCGTAGCCGGGCACTCCGATAGCGCCTACCTTATGAATATTTTCGATACCCAGGTGAACACAACCCGGTCCGATGGATTCACTGAGTCCGTAGTTCGTATCATACTGGTGCTCCGGAAAATACTCTTTCCATCTGCGTATCAGACTCGGCGGGACCGGCTGCGCTCCGATATGCATGAGCCTCCACTGTGAAAGCCTGTAATCCTCGAGCCTGACATCCCCTCTGTCGATTGCGTCCAGGATGTCCTGCGCCCAGGGCACCAAAAGCCAGGCTATGGTGATTTTTTCCTCGGAAATCGTCCTGAGTATCCATTCAGGCTTTACGCCTCGCAGCAGCACTGCCTTGCTGCCGGACAGCAGGCTCCCGAACCAGTGCATCTTGGCGCCTGTGTGGTAAAGCGGCGGTATGCACAGGAAGTTGTCCCTGCGCGTCTGGCCGTGGTGTCTCTGTTCCGTATAGCATGCGGACATAAGACTGCGGTGGTCGTGAAGGATAGCCTTCGGAAATCCCGTGGTGCCCGAGGAGAAATAAACCGCGGCGTCATCCTCATCCGAAAGCATCACGCGAGGAGCTTCGGAGGGACAATTGGCAGTCAGCCGGTCGTAGTTTTCCGCAAACGAAGGGCGATTCTCCCCGGAAAAGAATATGGTTTTGATTTTCGGTATCTGATCGTATATGGCCTCGACGCGTCCAATGAACTCAGGGCCGAAAATAAGCGCTATGGAGTCGGACAGATCGAGGCAGTACTTTATTTCTTCGGCTGTATATCTGAAATTTAACGGAACCGCTACGGCGCCGCTTTTCAGTATGCCAAAGTAGATCGGCAGCCATTCGAGGCAATTCATAAGAAGTATGGCTACCTTGTCGCCCTTCTTTATACCCCTCTTGAGCAGCAGATTCGCAAGCCTGTTCGCTTTCTCGTCAAAGACGCGCCAGGTCATTTCCCTGCGATATTCTCCGGCGGGGTTGTTTTCTATAAGTTCGTACTCACGCCAGGTGACTTTATGGCTTTCCTGAAGATCGAGATTAATTTCAGTAAGACATTTTTCCTGCCCGTATAATTCGGCATTACGCGACAAAAATTCAGTGATGGGCATATTACCATCCTCCCGTCCTGCAAACATAACAAAAGAATTTGATTGTTCTATCAACCGTGCTACATAAAACAGCCAAACGTTTTATTATATTATAGAACGATACGGACAGTTAATCAACAATTTATTAACCGGCTACTTCTACACAATCACAAGATTATGTATAATTATATTGGTAATATGTGTTATTCGTAAGGTCATTAGGGGGATATTGCAATGAAAGGCGGAAATGTTTTAACCAAGGTCTTTGCGCTGGCAGGAGTTATTTTAGTCTGGATCCCGCTGTTTTTTACAGTTTTGACAGCAATAATCGGATCGATAGTAAACAGAGAGCTTCTATTCGATTACTTGATGCCTGCGGAGCTATTCCTGCTGGCGCTGGCAGGAACCATACTGCTCCTGCTTGCGGCGATGCTGACGCATGCATACCGTAAACCGGTATGTCTGGGAGCAGCTGCCGCGGTATTATTCCTTCTAGGAAGCCTGATTCTTGCAAAGGTAACCGGGCTTGCCACAGGAGCTGCCAATCCCGCAGGCTGGGCCTTGGTTTCAGCGATCGTTTTGATAAACCTTTATTCCGTATCCATTGCCGGGATCGGTGCAATCGGAATTTTAATCACCAAGACCGTATACCGCAAAGTCGAAAGTTGAAAGAAAACAGCAGCATATGCTATTAACGCCAGTAAGCAAATACCGCTTCAATCCGTGCGGTTATTTCTATCTGCCCCGTCTGGACAGGCGTGACGGGAACTGCCGTCTGATAAACCAAAGGAGCTGGCGCGCCTTGTTCATACCCCGTTTCGATTATTCGCACAGGAACACGGACGACCCTTATATTCAACCTGGCGGCGATAGTCCCTGCCTTTGCCAACGCATCGTCGACAGCCGCATCGAGGGCCTGCCTGTAATAAGGCGACGGGTCGCTGACAGAGAACGTGATGCTGCCTATCTGGTTGGCGCCGCTCTGTACCGCAGCGTCAACGACATTACCAATCCCAGCCATATCACGCATTGTGACCCTGAGCATGTGTTCGACCCTGTACCCTCGGAACACCTGCCTCCCCTCGATGAAATCATACTGCGGCGTTATGCTGTAGGAGGAAGTCTGAATGTCAGCCGGTGGGATTCCCATCGCGTTCAAGGTCCTTATGACTGCAGTCATACTCTTTGAATTTTCTTCCTGCGCCATACTAAGCTGCCTGTTCTCAGTCACGACTCCGAGGTCGGCGATAGCCGTATCAGGCCTCACTTTTACCCTGCCCGTCCCCTCGACCTTCAGATCACACGCACAAGGTTCGGCGCACGGCCGTATAACGGGAACATGAGAATGCTGCGGATAATTCTCCATTTTGAGCCTCACAAATAACATATCTGCTGTATAATATGTCAACTGCGAGGCAGCGTGCATCATTTGCGGGCTCGTCTCTTTAATTCAATACATTTTCCACCGACAATCGTGAAAATATATCTACTATTACAGGGTCAAACCTGGAGCCCGCCATATTCCTTATCTCCTTCAGAGCTTCTTCTTTGTCCAAAGAATTCTGATTCAAACGGTTCGTCATATCATCGTAGCATTCGGAAACCGCCAGTATCCTGGAAAGCAGAGGAATCTCCTCGCCCTTCAGCTCTCTGGGGTAGCCGGAACCATCCCATTTCTCATGATGGGCAAGCACGATCTCGGCAATATCCAAGGTTTCGGCAAAAGAGTTCAATATCCGGTATCCTACTAGAGGATGCTGTCTGAGCTTCTTTTTTTCGTCTTCCGTCAATACCCTGTTTTTTTCGATTAGCGCTTCGTCCAATATTATCTTTCCTATATCATGCAAAAAGCCTGCTTCCTTAAGCTTTCTGACCTCTGCTTCAGGAAGAGCCATATATTTGCCCAACCTTTCGTTCAGCCTGCTGACATTCTCGGAATGCAGCCCTTCCCTGGCGCTTGCCTTATGAAGCGAACCGATGATCGTTTTTATCGTACCGCTTTTTGCATTGACGCGATCGATTGTTTTTTCGGCATACATCCTGGCCTCGGCATTTTCCAGGGTATGTGCTATATCCTGATACATACCTGTCTTCGTATCGAAGCCCATCGATATGCTGCCTTTTATCGTCCTTACTCTTTCCTGCTCAAGCTGGCTCTTGATCCTCGTTATGATCGTTGCCGCTTCTTCCGCACCTGTTCTGGGCAGAAGGATCGTAAATTCATCACCGCCGATCCTCGCAATGATATCATCGGCCCTGCAGTTCATTTTCAAAACCCTGGCCGCTTTATTCAAAAGCAGATCTCCCGCTGCATGACCGAATATATCGTTAGTCAGCTTCAGTCCATTCATATCGCCTACTATAAGCGTGATCGGAAGGTTTCCGGCGGTGTCGAGCCTCTTGAGCTCTTCCTCGAAAAATACGCGGTTGTAAAGTCCGGTAAGTGAGTCGTGTGCACTTAAATAATCTATTTTCCTTCTCTGTTCCTTTTTCTCCGTAACATCCCTGAATACAAGGACTACTCCGACGGTGGAATCCTTGTCATCCTTTATTGGAGCCGCGCTGTCTTCAAGGTTGTAATCGGCGCCATCCCTTGAAGTCAGTATTGCATGGTTGCCCAGTTCCTGCACCGTGTCTTCGGTTAGAACTCCCTCGATCGGATCCTTAATCGGGGAGCTGCCATCTTCATGCGACAGAAAAAACACGTCCCTGTAATGCCTGCCCAAGGCTTCTTTATACGGCCAGCCTGTCAACTTTTCCGCCACCCTGTTGAGCATTGTTATCTTTCCCTCAAGATCCACCACCATTACTCCGTCACCAATGGAAATAAGCGTCTGCAAATGCTTGTTCCTTTCGACTGCAAGTCTGGCAAGCCCCTCTCTTCTTTCCTTCGCATTCCATATGCCGTTCATCAGGGCAGTTATCTGGTATACATCGTTATCGTCATAATCGGATTCCTTGTTTGCCAACCCGACGACCGCTACAATTACATTATCTATAATCACCGGAACGGACATAAAACGGTCTATGTCGATATGGCCCCCCGGGTAACCTTTCACCAAGGGGTTCGGAAGCTTAAAATCATTGATGAGTATTGGCTTTCTCTGTCTGACTGCCTCTCCAAGAAGGCCTGTCCTTTCCAGTTGGTGTTTTTTCTGGCCGGCCACCGCACAGTCAGTCATTACATCCTTCGACCAGGAATTGAGTATAAACTCGCGGCTGTCCTCACTATACAGATATATGTAGCCGTATTTGCTTTCTGTCAATTTCAGCGACTCCTCCAATACGAAGTCGAACTGCTCCTGCGTCGATCCAAAGTTTTGGTTTAGCGCGCTTACAAGTATCTGATTGCGCAGCAGGTTTTTCTCCAGCTTTATTTTATCGTTATGTTCTTCTGTTATGTCTTCTATGTATGCGCCTACCCCATAAAAGCCCGAAACCAATCTGACGGGGAACTTGATAGTTTTAAAAAATCTGTTTTTCCAGTTGAACACATCCTCGCGCACAGTCACATTTTTATAAACGTCGACGTCCGTAGCTTCCATCTTCCTGGCAAAATCATTGTCGGCAAGCGTATAGTCATTGCGGCCTATAATTTCGTCCGATTCCTTATTGAAGAAATTCTCCAGCGCTTTGTTCAAAAAAACATAGTTGAGTTTTTCATCCTTCAAATATATGAAATTATCGTACGAATCCAGGAATGAACTGCGCAATTCATTGAAATTGCTGATTTCAAGGCTCTTTTCCTTTGATTTTCTGTTTTCCGCATATATTTGAGCGCTAAGCAACGACAATATAATAATTATTGCAATCAGAAATATGTTGAAAGCGTCGGTCAGCTTCGAATGCATAAGTTCCAGCCGCGATTTTGCAGTGATATCATAGATGACGGAAAGGATACAGTCCCTGCCGTCTACGACCTGAGGTGAGGAATAAACCTCAACCGTCCGTATTTCGCCGTTTGCAAGCCGGTGTTTCGATTCGTAATAATTTCGGTCTCCCTTCGATGCGGCTCTTTTCGCAGCATTGGTCTCTTCAGGTGAAAGCAGGTCTATCTGTGCCATAGCCATGGCTTCGAGCCGAGCCGCTGAATAGCCGTAAAACCTTGCCGCCGCCTTGTTTGCATACTCTATCGAACCTGTCCCCGCATCCGAAACGAGCATTATCGCCCCATTATCGTCAAACATCTTGTGAAAATTAAAATCCTGCGATTGGGCGTATACACCCAAAGATGCGCCAAATAAAACAAGGCTCAGTATTATTATCGCAACCGCTGTCTTTTTCATATATACTCCGCTTATTTCCGAATGGGAATCTTCATGACTTTGGAAAAAAATTCAGACACGGGTCTCAAGACTCCGCAGGCAACCACAATCACGATTCCATAACATTTCTTGTATAACTGCTCCGCATACGCTTAACAAGTTATTTTAACATTGCATTCTACATTATAACATAGGTTTATTCAGAATTTGTTAATGAAAAGAAAAAAGTTTACATAAAGAAGGCGCCGGCTTATATCGCCGACGCCCGAATTTCCTTGGCTGCGCCCTGCTCCGGCAGATCAGGTCTCGGTAAAAGGCTCATATTCCTTTATCAGCTGCTCGTAGCTCGTATTGAAATCAGAAGTCCGGTCATATGAACCGATGTGCCTCGCCATCTGCTCCAAAATACCAAGTTTGCTTGCTCCCGATGCGTCTCTCAGACAATCGTCGTTGTCGGATATGCGCTCCAATGCGTCCGCATATTGTGTTCTGAAGTTTTTTTCGAACTCGCCGCTGACATTGTTAAAAGAAATATTGTTTATATCAAACGTCTGCTTTAGGTCAAGGTCTTTTTTATGGATATTCATATCTGAACCCTCCTGCACTGTCTATTATGTTTACTTATATTTTCAACAATTTGAACAGTAATTATTCGGGTTCATCAACCATGCAAGCGCGAGTTCGTGCCTGCCGGCAATATCGGTGAAATGTCCGCCCTCGTTCAGTTGGAACTGCAGATTTCCGCCATCCGTGAGCTGCTTCTCCAAAGCTACAAAGGTCTTTCGCGTGCACTCCCCGACCCGCGCCATTCGAGGATTTCGGCTGTTTTCCTCGCTCCTGCCTAAAGATATGTACACCCGCGAATCGGTATGCAATGGAATTCCTGATTGCATAAACCCGACCCAGCCGTCGTACCACAGCGAACCGGACAAACTCGCGAATCTTCCGAAGGCAGGACAGGTATACATGGCATAAAGCGCAGCCAACCCACCCAGCGAGTATCCGACGATCGCAGTGTCCGAAGAGTCCCGTCTGGTACGATAATCAGCATCTATCAGCGGTTTGACATTTTCACTCAAAAATTTGAGATAAGCTTCAGCCTGACCGCCAAACGCCTTGCTTTTGGCCGTTAAGGCCGGTGTAGGCCAGGGCGAGAAATCGTCGTTCCAATCACGGGGCTCGGCGGCAAGAAGAATAAAAGCCTCGCAATCGTAACCGAAATGAGGTTCGATCCTTTCGAGGATATCGGAGATACCCTCCGAGCCATTCATATAAACAACAGGATAATAACGGCCGTCTCCGCTGTAATCCGGCGGCAGGTATAGCGCACAGCTTCGCCCATCGATAGCTAACCGGTCCAATTTGCCTCTCATAAGTCGATCATCCGCCTCCGGCCTTTATTATATCACAGGACGGAATAATATTTCAGATTTGAGTACAACATAGAAAAATGAGTATGAAAAGGAAATCAAAAGCAAAAATCATAATATGGCTCATATTAATAATTTTGATTGTTGGATTTATCGCATTTCGCTTTTTTAGACAGAGAGGCGCCGGTTTTACCGAAGAAAAAGCGGTAACAGGCAATATAACCACAAATTTCAGCTTCTCCGGCTATGTGGCGGCAAAGAACAGTCAGGTGTTGTATGCGGACAGGGCGATACAGATCAAGAAGATAAAAGTTTCGCTGAATCAGTCCGTAAAAGACGGAGATGTCCTTATGACGACCACGTCAGGTCAAAATATAACCGCGCCGTTCGATGGCACGGTATCACAGATCGACGCGGTGCCCAATGCGCAGCTGACGCCCGGCGCACAGCTTTGCAAGGTAGTCGATTACAGCAAACTGCAGCTGGCTGTCCAGGTCGACGAATACGATCTTCCGGCAGTAACTGTCGGGAAATCGGCTACCGTTACCATTAATGCGCTGGGTAAGGATATAACCGGGACTGTGGACAGCGTATCCAGGGATGGTGTTTATCAGAACGGCGTCACCTATTTCAACTCCATCATTTCGCTGCCGGCTGAAAACTATCTTTTGGTAGGAATGTCGGCACAGGCGACGATACTGGATAAAAGCGTCAGAAATGCGGTGTTGCTCCCGATGACGGCCATACAGTTTGATGGGGAAAATAATCCATTCGTTTATATGTACGAAGGCAACAGGATAAGGAGGGTCGACATAACGCTCGGAATCAATGACGGAACGAATGTCCAGATCAAAGGAGGGTTGAGCAGCGGCGATACCGTACTCGTGCCCGCTTCGGCGTCCTCCACAATGACCGGAGGCGATCCCTTCGGAGGCATGTTCAAAGGCGCCAGGGGAAACCGCAGAGAAAGCGGCGCCGGCGGGGCTAACGGCAGCGGCACAGGCAACAGCGGTACCGCAAACGGCAATACACGCACCGACACTTCCGGCGCCCGGGCCTTCGGCAGCGGAGGCGGTTGATGAAAGATATTCTCAACATGCAGGACATAGTCAAATGCTATTATGTAGGTGAGACCGGGCAAACGGTGCTCGACCATGTAAACCTGCAGGTAAGAGAGGGCGAATTCGTTTCGGTCCTTGGCCCTTCCGGTTCCGGCAAATCCACGCTAATGAATATAATAGGCTGTCTCGATGTCGCTACGAGCGGCAGATACATCCTCGACGGGCAAAACGTAGAGGAACTGGATGAAAGAGAGCTTGCCAGGATACGCAACAGGGAGATCGGTTTCGTATTCCAGAGTTTTCAGCTGCTTCCGCGCTTGAATGCGCTCGAAAATGTCGAGTTGCCCATGATATATTCACAGATCCCGCCATCCGAACGCGCAAAAAAGGCAGAGGTCATTCTGGAACGCGTAGGTTTGGCGGATAAGCTCAAGAGCTACCCCAACCAGCTTTCGGGCGGGCAGCAGCAGCGTGTGGCGATAGCGCGTTCGGTTGTGACTGAGCCGGCTATATTGCTGGCTGACGAGCCTACCGGCGCACTCGACCAAAAATCGGGCCTTCAGATAATGTCGCTGTTTGAAGAACTCAATTCCGAAGGCCGGACCATTATTATGATCACTCATGATATAAATATTGCAAAGCATGCCGGCCGGATAGTGAATATCCTTGACGGGCGGCTCAGCGAAGGAGAATTGAGCTGATGTTCAAAGAAAGCGTAAAGATGTCCTGGAGCAACATCATCCATAACAAGATGAGGTCCTTTCTGACCGTCCTGGGCATAGTTATCGGCATAGCTTCAATAATAGCCCTGATAAGCATAGTTCAGGGCGCAACCTCAAGCATCACGAGCCAGATATCCTCGCTTGGCGCCGACAAGCTGATAATTCAGGCGGCAGGAACACCTTTGAAAAGGGGTCTTAGCACAGAGGACCTTGAGAGGCTGTCAAAGCTGGAATACGTGGGTGGGGTCTCTCCGACTGTCTCGGGAAGCTCGTCGATTGTATTCGGCAAGGAAGTTGAAACCGGTGTTTCGATCCAGGGCAAGAATGACTATTACTTCAAAAAGAACGCTGAAACTGTCGAAACGGGGAGAGGTATCAATATACTGGACGTGAACTGTAAAAACCACGTAGCCGTGATCGGCAGCCAGATAGAACAGGATATGTTTTTCGGCGTTCAGCCTCTGGGCAGGAAATTGCTGATAAATGGCAGCTCATATACCATAGTTGGCGTATTGAAAGAGCAGAGCGGGCTCAGCACGACCTCAACAAACGACGCTGTTCTGATTCCTTACACGGCTGCCATGAGCAATCTGGGCATCAGTACGGTGGCAAGCGTAGAGGTATATATGGCGGATTCGAGCAGAGCGGATGAGATCATATCCTCCATAAACGATGTACTTAACCAGGCGTTCAATTACCACGAAAACACCTTCAAAGTTTACAATATGCAGGACATAATCAATACTCTCGGAAATATAACGGGCCTGATGTCGCTTCTGCTTGCAGGCATCGCCTCTATTTCCCTGATCGTCGGCGGTATTGGAATAATGAATATGATGCTCGTATCGGTAACAGAAAGGACGGCCGAAATCGGTCTGAGGAAAGCGCTTGGGGCCGAGCCTTCAAGGATACAGCTCCAGTTCCTGATCGAATCCATCTTCATTTCGCTGTTCGGAGGCATAATCGGAATGGTCTTCGGCCTGCTTATCGCTGCAGCGGCGGCGGTGCTTATAGGCTTCATGTTCCCGTTTTCCATCTGGACCGTACTCCTGGCAGTCGGCTTCTCAAGCGTAGTTGGCATCGTTTTCGGATTTGCGCCCGCGAGAAAGGCAAGCAGGCTGAACCCGATAGACGCGCTCAGGCATATATGAGGTTGAAACGGAGGGCGTTGGAACCGTCCCTCCGTTCCCGTCCCTGAAGTTCCGACCAATTCCAATTAGTTCACTGCTGCTCAGATACCAGACGCTTTTCCCCGGCAATATCCTGTATCGGCTTGATATCCTGGGTCACTTCCAGCGTTCCCAGGTATTCCCCGTTATCTCCCCTGACGGCAAAGTACCTTATGTATACATACCTTCCGCCCATGTTTATCCAGAAATCCTCATGGTCCTTTTTCCCGGCCTTGAAATCGTTTACTATGCCTTCCACTATGTGCACGCTCGCCGGAGGATGACAGGCGCCGACCTTCCTGCCGATTATGGCCTTTACCCTCGGAAATATCCTCTCCGCATTCTGGGAGAAGTATTTGACGGAGTCGTTCCTATCCACGAACGTTATGTCTATCGGCAGAGTGTCAAGCATCCGGACAAGTTCTTCGGTTTTCAATTCGCCGGTTGGAAATTTCGCCACCCCGACAGTATCCTTGCCCCCGGCGTCTTCTCCTGTGTTGCTTGTGCCGTTTTCAGCATTTGAAGCCTGTTCGCCGCGATCCGAGGCCTTCCATACCGGCGCCCTTGGAAGCAGGCAATAGCCGAATTCTCCGCTGCCGTCCGCAACGAGCCTCCATTCGTCCTGTGTCAGATTTTCGAGCAGCATGGGCAGCATTATGTTCTCTTCCTTGAATATCATTTCACCTATGCTTGTAAGCAGATCATCCGCCTTATCCCTGAAAAAATCGAAACCGGCATTCCCTTTCAACAAGTCTTTGACTTCCTTCAGCTTGCCGCGTATCTGGTCATCAACGCCCCACATCACTTTCGGAGGCGCAGTTATACCGTACTTCTCCATAAACGGGAACAGCAGGTTCTCCTTCTTAAGATAATGACGGTCAAGCTCGCCCAACTTTTCGAAATTATCGACGAGTTCCTTGCCGATGCCTGTTTCTTTGGCCGCGGAGAGCTGAGCGCCCATATTTTCTATCAGCCTTTGGATAGCGCGGTTTTCCGCCTTCAGGATGTTTACCGGATGTCCCGGTATCTCCGTCGGGTCGGCAGGCTGATGTATCTCCTCGATCGAACCTTTGAACACCGCGGCGTGTACGTCGCAGAGGCGCTGAATCTCTTCGACCGGCAGACCGTCGGCGATAAGCGCCTGCTCCGCCTGAGTTATCTCATTGACGGAAACGTTCCCGAATACTTCATCGAATTTGCCTTTTACTTCATCCACGCTTTTTCCGGCATGGAGCTGCGAAATCACATCTTTTATAACTTCCTGGCGGTATTTGCGGTTGTTGATTTCTTCACTCATATGGATATACCCCTTTTATGTATTTATGAGTATTTTACCCATATTGAGTGAATTAAAATAACAAAGCGGCTTTATAAAGCCGTTATTTTTCGCCGCCGTCATATGTCCAGCCGTAGTCGTTGTGGTATATCATGAGCTTTGTCATCCCGCCGTCCACAGATATATTTTCTCCTGTAATGAAGCCCGCCTTTTCACTGCAAAGGTACAGCGCCATATTGGCTATATCCAGAGGGTTCCCTACCCTGCCTGCGGGATGCTGCGTTTTATCAGCCCCATGTAATTCGTTTCCCTGCGTTTCTATCCAGCCGGGGCTTATGGAGTTGACCCTTACCCTGCCGGACAGGCTTACTGCCAGCGCATGGGTCAGCGCCGCTATTCCGCCTTTCGCCGCAGTGTAGCTTTCCGTATTCGGCTGGCTCATCCTGTCCCTGCTCGAAGATATATTTACGATCGCCGCTTCATCGCTGAAGTGTTCCCTGAACAACTTCGCCAGCATGAAAGGAGCAGAGACCCCTGTGCGCAGGACATAGTTGAAATCCTCGTATGAACAGTTTTCGATCCCGCCCCGCGTAAGGCATGCATTGTTTATGAGGCAATCTACCCTGCCGTATTCGGCTAGGACCTTTTCCGAAAATGCCCGTAGGGAGCTCTCGTCGGCTATATCTCCGATAAAGTACGCATTGGGTTCCTTATCGATAATGCAGACGTGTGCTCCCTGCTTTTCAAACTCGTCACATATGACCTTTCCAATGCCATTGGCGCCTCCGGTCACGACTACCACCTTGTCAGTGAACATGTTTGTCTCCTTTCCACCGCTCCATTGTTTCTGATGATATTATATCCTTTACCCGGGTTCGGCAGTTTGATTTTTAGGGAGCATGAAGGATAAGATAAGACTGGCCAGCGCGATGAGGATCATTGCGGCATAAATGATATGAAGCCCCGAAACCTGGGACGATCTGACCTGCTCCAGGTAAGCCGCGTTGTTGATATCGGTCGTGGAATACAGGTTTCCGGCGTCCACTCCCCGGATTCCGACCCCGGTCAGATAATTCACTATCGCCAGGTTGAAAACGCTTCCGAAAATACTGATCCCTATCGTCTGCCCCAGCGTTCGGACCAAAGAGTTGGAAGCCGTGGCGGCCCCGCGTTTATTGTAGTCCACCGACATCTGTACGACTATCGTAAGCGTCGTAAAGCCGGCCCCGAAGCCTAAACCCATCACCGATGTATATACGATTACCAGAAACAGCGGGGAATTCAGGCCAAGCGTAGGCAGCAGGAGGCAGCTCGCCGCGACCACCAGCGACGAAACCGCTATTACCGCCTTCTCACCGAACCTCGGAATGGCTTTCCCCACATACACCGATGCCAGCAGCCAGGTCACGGACATGGGCGCCATAGTAAGGCCCGACACCGTGGCACTCAAGCCGAGTACATTTTGTATGTACAGGGGCATGTATACATTGATGGCTATCAACACTGCAGAAGCCAGAAAACTGACTATATTCACGATCGTGTTGGTTTTTGTGAAGACATCGAAAGGTACGATCGGTTCCCCGGCCTTTTTTTCAACAACATAGAAAACAGCCAGAAAGCCGGCGGAAACCAGCAGAGATGCCAACGTGGCAAAGTCGTTTTCCCCGAACATCAAAAATCCGTATAAAAGAGCAATTATGCCAGCCGACAATAATACCGAGCCAGCAGCATCTATCCTGTGCCTCTCTCTTGCGAAGCTTTCCTTAAGATTCCTCTGCAGAAGTATTATCGACAATACACCGAAGGGTATGTTTATAAAAAAGATCCAGTGCCACGAAAGATTGTCGATCAGGAAGCCGCCGACAAAAGGCCCGACAAGGCTTGCCACCCCCCAGGTGGAACTCATCCAGCCCTGCACCTTTGCACGCTCCTCAAGCTCGAAAACATCGCCCACTATGGTAAAGGTCACGGTAAATATCGCCCCCGCTCCTATCCCCTGCAGGGCGCGAAAAGCAACCAGTTCGTACATGCTTGACGACAGGCCGCACATCGTACTGCCTGCCAGAAAGATTACTATCCCGACGGTAAGTATGTTTTTCCTGCCATACAGGTCACAGAGCTTGCCGCAAATGGGGATGGAAACGGCAGACGTCAGAAGGTATATTGAAAAGACCCAGCTTATCAGTTCAAAGCCGCTCAGTTCCTTGACAATGGTCGGGACCGCGGTAGTGACGACCGTCCCTTCCACAGCTCCCAGGAACATTGCGACTGTTATTGCTACGGTAATATTTCGTTTTCTAGTATCCATTTTTCCCTGTTACGAGTCCACCGTTCACACTTTTTGGACTCCCCTTATCCTATAGTAATTTTCTGATTCACAATATTTTATTGGCCGTTCGGCTCGCCCTTCAGGCCAATGCTGTCGGCAGCCTTACGCATCCCGTTTATGGTCTCTTCAACAATGAATTCGAGCTCCATTCCGAGCATCCTTGCGCCCTCCTCTATGAGCTCCCTGTTGACGCCTGCGGCGAAGCTCTTCTGTTTCCACTTTTTCATAACCGACTTCGTCTCGGTGTCAAGAACGCTCCTGCTCGGCCTCATCAAAGCCGTGGCTGTGACCAGTCCCGTAAGCTCGTCGATAGTGTACAGAACCTTCTCCATCCTTGCCGTCGGCTCAACCTTGCTGCAAATGCCATAACCGTGGCTTACCACAGCATGAATATAGTCGTCGGCAAATCCGTTCTCGAGAAGTATATCGACGGCTTTGACACAATGCTCCTGTGGATACAGCTCATAATCTATATCGTGCAGCAGGCCTATTATGCCCCATTTTTCGGGGTCCTCGTCAAGCAGTTCCGCCAAGTGCCTCATCACGGCTTCAACTGACAATGCATGCTTAATAAGGCTGTCGCTTTTGTTGTACTTTTTGAAAACATCAAATGCATATTCTCGTGTCGGTTTATCGCTGTTCATTTTTATCACACTTTCTTTAGCTTTAATAAAGACTCCTATAATAATAACTCAAATAAACACACTGTTTCAATAGAGCTACTCCCCCGAACGATCCAAAAGCTCTTTCGCCAGTCCTTCAAGGAAGCTCTCTATCCATATCCTGTCGCCGGGCGTTCCGTGCAGGTTGCAGGTTAACGTGCAGCAATCGTCATAAGTGGAGACCGCTACTTGAAAATAAGGCACATATTTGATGGCTCCGGTAAGGAAAGCTTCGGTAACGTCTATATCCCCGAACCTGAGCAGTTGTCCGTCCATGACGCCGAGGTTGGTATAGGAAACAACCGGGATTGTAAAAAATTTTTCAAAATTTCTTTTAAGGAAGCGATATGGCAATACTCGGAAAGCCAATTCCAGCATTATAACAGATTTCAAAGACTTGCTGCTGTCTTTCTGCAGCTTCATTTGCCGGGATACCTCCGCCAGTGTATCACGGAACGAATCCTCACCCCTGACTGTCACATCACAGCAATAATTGCTGGTGAGATTACAGATGCCATGCTTTTGAGTTTTTGGGATATATTTTCTCAGATCCACCGGGCATGGGATCACAATCCTCTCTTTACCTGTCCTCCTGCTCAACAATCTGATATACGCCGTCATAAACATATCGTTTACGGATGCGCCCATGCTCTTTGCATATGCTTTTATTGAAGCCAACTCAGCTTTCTCAATGCGGCGTGTCACAATAAACGGGTTGCTTGTGTCTCCTGCCAGCTTCATCGAGGTTTTATGACTCTGCCATGAAAGGTCATATTTGGAGAACAAAATGCCGAGCTTCTCCGCTGCTCCTATACCTTTAAAAAGCTGTCCGGCGCCTCTCGGATAAAATTTCGGATCCGGTTTGTATTCCACATCATTCAACAATTTCGTATAAAGCTCGCAGAGCAGGTAGATATATTCTTTGAAGCCGGAACCGTCGCACACCATATGGTTAATGACCAAACAAAGCGTATCGCCGCTCTCCTTACCCCTGATCACATTGATCCTTAACTGCGGTTCGTGTGCAATATCTATCGTTGAAACAAGGAGCCCCATGCTTTGCCCGGTATCATCGGCCTCGCAGGGAAACATGCGTACAATATCATCCCCTGTAAAGCCATTATCTTTCCAGGCCGGGCGCCTCGACGAGCTGTCAAAGCAGCAGCGTATCATTGGAATAGCCGCCAGCGACAAGGTAACTGCTTTTTTGAGCAGCATCTCGTCAATGTGTACTGAAAGGCGAATCAGGCAGTGAATTAGCGGATCATGAACGGAGCCGTAGAAATATTGCATCAAATCGAATGTTTCCGCACTGTATTTTTTGACTTTTTCCAATAGAGCTTACCTCCGGTATTTATTGCGCAGCCTGGGCCTCAGCCCTTCCTTACCTGTGCCGTAAACGCGGTCAACGGCAGGAATTTGTTCAGGGCTATAATTATCGCTCCAAGCACGGCAGGTACTATGGAGGAGAGGAAAACGAAGGCTGATTTTATAACCGCGGGATCGAGCTGTACGGTTTCACCTGCCGATGCGTTCTGCGTTGCCGCGCCGAGTCCTCCATAAAGCAGCATTCTGCCGTACATCCCTATTCCATAATGATCGGCACGGGCTGTATAAATCATTTGGTACAAATATCCGCCCCAATTTACGATAAAGGCTATTATAACAAGCGTAAGCAGCGGTAAAAGGGATGCCTTGACATAATCGGCAAATTCAAAGGAACATTGTTTTAATTTCGCACAAACGCAGAAATGCAGGGCAAATGCCCCCGTTATCGATAGTCCCGAGCTTATTATCACGGGAAGCGCAGTATCGAACATACCTAAACTTCTGAAAAACAGATACTCTCCAATGAAATTGTTTGTAAGTGAAAGAAGAATGACCAATAGAAAGGAATATGCCTTTGAACCGGTACTCAGCGGGCATGCCAGCATGAATGCCGTAAAACCGTATATAATGCAACCCAAAATACTGTATATCAGGCTATTAACAAAAGACAAAACGAAAATCCTGTCCGAAAGCAATATCTTAATCCCTTCCCACAGTCTACCCGACGCCGGTATGAACGTGAGTATCACCATAGTAATCGAGCCGGCTGCAAAAAGTAAATATCCTATCACGCCTGCTATTGTGACAGATACGCTCCCGGCCTTTTTCGAAAGCCGGTCGACTGCCCTGGTGACGGAGGGCATAAGCGAATACAGTACAAAAAAGACTGCGATATTTATAATCAGCTGAATTATCGTTTTCAACACCCAAACCGCGCCGGCGGAGCTGTATTGCATTAAAGCGAATCCCGTCCTGTATTGAAGCGAATCCAAAACCTCCGAGGTATTGACGATCAATGGATTCGATGAGTTCAATATATTTTCGATATCGGGGGACATGAGCATTGTCGCCCTCGCTGCGACATACCCTATGATTACAAACCCTATCCTCCCAAAAATCCAGTCGTTCGCCGTACTCACAGACAAGCACTCCTATGATGACCGGAATAAAAACACTTCTCAAGGAGTCCATGATTGCGAATAAAAACGGATACAGCGCGGGTTCCGCAAAAAGCAGCCTGGGCTGAGCCCCCGGAGATGTGAACAGCCTTGTTATGAAGCCCGACTGAGCGGAGAACGCGCTGCCGAATACCCAGACGAATGATGTTACGGGTATGAAGGCAGGTATGGCCAATACGGCAATGGACGCCGTCTTCAGCCATACCCAGCGCAGTTTTGAAATGCAGATTATCAGCACCGCGGCAAGAATACAGGTCAGGATAATCGACAGCGTACCAAGTGTAGCAGTATTCCGGATCACGCCCGAAAACCCTTCCTGGTTGAAAAGCTCAGAGTATGCAGCCATGCCAACAGATTTACTGCCGAACATACCTTCAAAAATATTGTATTCCTTCGTTGAAATCATAACCGTATAGAAAGCCGGTATCACTTTGAAAACAAAGACCAAAAGCAGAGCCGGAAACGCAATGAGAAACGGAACGACCTTTTTCATAAACGAACACCCCCTAATTAACCATCTTGGTTCAGCTACATAATTGTACCATAAAACAGTAAAAAAATGGACATAGTTAATCTATGGATAAAATCAGGTACTGAGCAGAAACAATAATACTATGAATAAACAAGGACATCCTCGTAATATAAGAAAGCGTGTCAAACTGATATTCAATCCTGCTTCCGGTGCAAATCGCGAATCGCCGCTGCAGCTCATGAATGTTATAAAAGAATTGCAGGCGCGGCATTTTGTGGCCGAGCCGTACCTTACCGAGCCTGATTCGGATCTGCCGGGCGTCGTGAAGGATGCCGTCCTGCACGGTTTCCGGATATTCGTTGTTTGCGGAGGAGATGGTACGGTATCTGCCGTTGCAAGAGCAATGCAGGGTTTGGATGCAACGCTCGGAATCATCCCCACAGGAACCCAGAACAACGTTGCTCACGGGCTGGGTATTCCCACTGATATTCCGGCCGCGATCGATATCCTTCGAACCGGGATGCGCCATAAGGTCGATATGGGTGTAGCCACCTGCAACGGTAAAAGCATGCCGTTTCTGGAAATTTGCTCGGTTGGGCTTTTCTCGGCGCTTTTCGAAGCGGGGGACGATATACAGCACGGCAATCTTGCACGCATAGGCGATTTTCTGGCTACTCTGACAGCCTCGCCTCCTTCTGAAATGCATATATTACTCGATGAAAAGAAGGAGATAACAAACACGGGCCATGTGATACTGGTGTCGAATATGCCGTATGTCGGCCGCCATTTTCAGGTCGGGACGCCGGATTGCTTCAAGGACGGCTTGTTTGACGTGCTTTTCTGTTCCGACATTTCAAAACTGGACCTGTTTGTCGGATATATGCTGAAAGCGCCGGGGATCAATGCGGAAAGCGATCCGCGAATCAGAAATTATCAAGTGAGTAAAATAAGTATCGAAACACAGCCAGCCATGGCTGTGATGGCGGATGGGATTCTGCTTGGAGAAGGCCCGGTGCACATCGAAATGCAGCGGCAGGCTTTGGCGGTTATACTGCCTGCAGCAACAGTTATAACGGCAGAAACGGGTGAAAGGCATGGAAAACAAAAAACCAGAGCATAACGGTGAAATAAAGGGCGGGCATGTGCATAAAATACGCACAAAATGTATCAGGGTTGCCGACTGGTTCAGGAAAGTCAGTATTGTTTATTGGATAATCGGCCTCGGCATCCTTTTGACAATCGCCTTGATCTTTATGCCGGGCTATCTTTGGGAATATTTCTGGACCCGGTTAAGGGCGCAGAAGCATCTGGTCGCCCTTGTTTTGATTTTCTGCCTTGTAGCCGTCTCACTTGTGTGGAAAACAGGGCAACGCATAGATGTGTGGGCTTTCAAGGTTTTCAACCTGCACGGTTTGCATACTCGCTGGCTCGATTGGACAATGCTCGGCATCACACAGATAGGAAGCGGCATTTTTGCCATGGCGATCGCGGTAGTGTTCTTCCTGAAGGTAAACCATCTGCTCGCGTATGAAATCGTATTGGGGAGTCTGTCACTATGGCTCGTTGTCGAGCTGATGAAAGTCCTGATATGCCGGACGCGTCCCTATATAAAGCTGGCAGACGCGCGAATTGTAGGTTCGCGGGCCGGAGGGCATTCGTTTCCAAGCGGTCATACCAGCCAGATTTTTTTTCTGGTTGCATTGATCTCTCATTATCATCAGCTTTCTCTTCCAGCCTGGTTGATACTGTACGGCGTCGCATTGCTGGTAGGTATAACGCGCATCTACGTCGGAATGCACTACCCTCGCGATGTGATGGGAGGTGCTGCGCTAGGCACCGCCTGGGGACTTTTCGGCGTTGTGGTAAACAGTATTATCTAGCCTCTTTAAGGCGCTCGGTTGCCTCGTTAAACCTTAAGGTACTTCCATTTACCCTTGTTCATCCTGACAAGATACATGAACGATCTCGTACTGAAGTCGAAGAAAATACCTATCATAACCGCAGTCAGACCTATCCCGGAATATTTTATCAGCAGGTAGGACGTAATGACCCTGAATGTCCACAGTCCCACGAAGGAAGTGACCATTACATATTTGATGTCACCCGCGGCCTTCAGTGTCGCCGAGCAAAGATTCAGTATGGCAAGCAGCGGCTCTATGAGTCCGAAAGTACAGATTATCCCGACCGACTCCTTTATAACGAGCGGGTCGTTTGAATACCAGCCGGCAAGATGTTTTGCGAAAATAAACATGAGCATGCCGATGACGAACCCAACCGCCATGGTTATTTTCAAGCCTTCGTAGGCATAGGTCCCCGCCTTTTCGTAATTCTTTTCGCCAAGGCTTTGTCCGACAAGCGTGGTATTGGCTATTGCAAAACCAAATATGGGGAAGAAGGCCAGCGCATTGACATTTAAACCGATCTGGTACGCCGCCATCGAAACCGTGCCCAGTGTGACGATTATTATCTGAAGTACGAGAAAACCACCCTGCATGACCATCTGCTCTATGAAGCCCGGAACGCCGATATTTATTATTCTCTTCATCATTTCCGGCCTGATCGAGTAATCTTCCTTCAGGCTCATATTCAGCTTGAGTCCCTTGAAATTATACAAAACCAGAACCCTGACGGTGACGCCTATTATCCTCGCAGTCGTAACGGCTATTGCCGAGCCGACGATGCCGAAAGCGGGTATATGAAGGGATGGTACGCCGAATATCAGGACAGTATTCAATATGATATTCAGAATGTTGACCCCGCCCGTGATGTACATCGGCGTTTTTGTATCTCCCGCTCCCCTCATTGCTCCTGAAACTATTATGTCAAGCACAAGGAAAGGCAGGTTTAAGAGTACAATATTAAAGTAATTTATCCCGGCGTCGAAAACCTGTTTTTCGGCTCCCCCGAAAAACAGGCCTAGTATATTGACGGAAAACAGCCTGCCGAACGCCGCCAGCAATACTCCGACAACAATGGCCATGTACCCTGACTGTACCAATGCTCTTTTAGCTTCCGCCTTGTTGCCTTCGCCCGTGACCCTCGCTATGACGACCGTCGTGCCTATCGACAGGCCTGAAAAAACAGTTTGCATGAACCCCATGAGCATATTAATCATACCTACGGCTGCAACCGCATAAGTACCAATGCTGCCCATATATATGGTAGAAACCATTCCAACCGTCATCTCGAGTATCTGCTCTGTAATCGACGGCCAGGCCAGTGAAATTATTTCCCTATCCGCTTTTTTGTTAAGACGGAACCACTCTATTTTCATTGTATACCTCGTTTTGTACTGCCCCATTTTATACAATGAAACCTATTATAACTCAAATAAATTCATCTGGCGATAATAAATAAAGCAAAATCGGCTTACAGCATCTGTAATATATCCGCATTGCCAAAGGTTCCGCTAAGACTTGCCTCCTGAAGTTACCGCTTCCATATTACGGTCGGATCAATATGCCTGACGTCATAAGAACAAGTGCGCGCCATCATGCCGGCCAGTTCTCCCGTCATTTCTTCGAGCTTTTTCCGGACGCCGTCAGCTTTTTCATTTTTGAGAGGCTCCATAAGCACGCGGCCCGCACATACGGCATCAGCTCCAAGCGCCAGCGCCTTGAACGCGTCCGCGCCGCTTGAAATGCCGCAGTCCACAAATATTGGAATAGTGTGATCTATTACCTTTACTATTTCGGGCAATATCATAAGAGGAGGCACGGCGTAATTCATAATCCCGTGATGATGTGAAACAACTATGCCCTTTGCTCCGGCTTCGACACATTTATAAGCGTCCTGTACGCTTAACACTCCCTTGACTACAAAAGGCAATCCGGTCGCTTTAATGAAGCTTTTGATTTCATCAAACGACTTAACGGACATCGGAGAACCAAGGACATTGTCATACTGTCCTTTTCTGTCAAACCAATGATCGATATCCATTCCCACGGCGAAAGCCCCTGATTTCTCCGCATGTTCGAGCTTACTGTAAATAATATCGTTATCAACGTAGGGCTTGACTATTTTAATGGTCCTTGCTCCGGTGGCAATAATCGATTCGAGCTCCGCCTCGTCTCCCATGCCTGTCCACATGACCGCGTTTGCGGCAAATACACCCTTTGCCATTTCAGCCGCCCCGTTCGGACAGGTATTGTGGAGATGTGATAATGCGGCAGTCATAATGGGCGTTGAGAAGGTCTCACCATACAGTTCGAGCGTAGTAGACGGTATTACAGAGCCAAACAGCCGCATTTCGACGAGCAGCGAATCGAAATATTCGCGTGTTATCTGGTTCGAATCCCCTGTTTTAAGGTTTTGCGATATATTTTGGGTCATTTGTTCCTCCAATTTTACGTTTTCACATGTAGTCTACTACCTTTCATTTCCTTTGTCCATTATTAGTCAAAGCGCTCCACGCAGTTCGCTGCAGGTCTGCATTTCCACCGCGCGTATCTGCTTTCTGTTCATGGCGAATTGGAATATGGCTTCGCCGGCGTTGACGAAATCGTATAGATTGCAATTGCCGGCTCTTTCACCTATGCCGAACAGCGTGCAGTCTATATAGTCGGCCCCCTCCTTTGCGCCGATGATTGAGTTTGCAACCGCCATGCCCAGATCATTATGGATATGCAGCTCTATTTTAATATCAGAGTAGTCCCTGATCGTTTTTACTAATTCTCTTGTTCTATTCGGCGTAAGTACGCCGACAGTATCCGCGACACGTACTGTATCCACGCCGGCGTTTTTCAATTCCCTGATCAAGCTTAACAAGAAGCCGATGTCCGACCTGGATGCGTCCTCCAGGCCTACCGTTACTGCTATATCCCGGCTTTTTGCCGCTTCCGCGCATTCCAGGACGCTTTTTACCACCCAATCCTTGTTCTTTTTGAGTTTGCTGTATATCTGCACATAGGAAACAGGAGCGCCTATATGTATGATATCCGGCCGGCATGCGACGGAGCGCTTCACATCGCTGACATTCATTCGGCTCCAAACGGATATCCTGGCCTGCCTCCTGTTTTCGAGGATCCGGCATATCCCTGCCTCCTCGGCTTCGCTGATAACAGGGATCCCCGCCTCTATTTCATAGACCCCGAGAGCATCCAGAAGCCCGGCTATTTTTACCTTGTCTTCGATCCCCAGAGCGATACCGGGGCTTTGCTCTCCATCCCTCAATGTCGTATCAACAATATGCTTGAATGCCTTCACCCTTCACCACCCCCGTGACCAACCGGATGAATTCCTCGTCGTTCAGGCTTTTACGTTCCTGCGTGCAGATATTTCGTGAAAACTTCAGTATTTTTTCTACTTCTTCATCATCCGGCACCGGCAGTTTCAATTCCTCTAGTTTCATTTTTACTGCTTTGGTCCCGGAGTGCTTTCCGATGACAAGTTCCATTCTTCCGCCCACGCTCTCCGGCGAATAGGCTTCATAAGTCGCGGGATTTTTATGGATTCCGTCCGCGTGGATGCCGGCTTCCACCCTGAAGATATTTTTACCGATGATAGGTTTGCGGTTGCCGACGGATCTGTTCATGAACTTCTCATATAGCCTTGTCAGCCCGGGAAGCAGCGAAAGATCACGTTTCGGTTTGTGCCTGATCGCAAGTCGCAGCGCCATAAGCACCTCCTCTGTGGCGGCATTGTTATTGCAGCCGGCAAAGCTTGCGGTTATATTGCTGCCGTAATTCAACGCCCACAGAACGGCAAGAGCGCTTGCGCAGCCGAAGGCATTTTCCGGGCAGAAATATATGTTTGTCTTCGGCAGGGAGTTTTGGATCTCTTCCATAAGCCTTTCGCAAGGATGGCACAGCAGATCGTCACAGCCGGTAATGCGAACCTCTTTGTGACCGTCAAGCGCCCGGAGCCTGATGATCTCCCTGACGTCATTGAGCTGGAACTCGTATATCACATTATCAAGCTCTCGTTCTCCATGGCATGCATACCTGTAGAATCCCGGGTACTTCCCTATTTCGTCGCTGAACCCCACATTCAGAATAAACCTGCCGGCAGGCATGGGCTTCATCGTCTCATACACTCCTACGGGCAATTCGATCGCGTCAGCACCGATCGCAAACAATAATTCGCAGAAGAGCCGCAGCTCTTCTTTAGACGGCATTGGAGACTCCAAAGCCATCAAGGTATTATCGATCAGTTGTAGCATCCTTCCACCCCCCGGTCACAGCCGGCAGCGGCTGTAATTCTATAGTCTCAGTTCCTCCACCGGAATTCCGTTGACGATATGCTCCTCCACTATCCTTTCGACGTCGTCCTCCGATACGTTTTTGTACCAGATCCCTTCCGGGTAAACGACAATGATCGGTCCTTTATCGCAAACTCCGAAGCATCCTGTATTGGTGATCATTACATCGCCGGACAGGCCCATGTCCTCGATTGTTTCTATAAATCTACCGACAATGCCAACCGAAGCCTTGGAAAAGCACAATCCCTTCTGCTGCCCGTTGATCCGGCAGCTTGTGCATATAAAAATATGATGCTTTATATTAATCATAAAGACCTCCTTCCACAGCCGGAGCTTTGTACTGATTCAATTCGGCGGCCGCCTTTTTTACCGAAGCTTCGATACTGTCACAGGAGCGATCGTCGCCCAGCGTACCTACGGCGTCCGCCCGGCACTGCCTGCAGTGATACATCTGCTTCAATATTTCTCCGCAGTTTTTTCTCATTTCCTTGAGCTCTTTCTCGCTTACAGTCGGCAGTTGCTCAAAGACGCTCTTCTTTACCTGAAGCATTGGCATGATGTTTGTCATTGTAGCGCCCAGTTCCTTGACCTTTCTTACGATTTCAGGGATATGGCTGTCATTGATCTCCTTTATCATTACAATGTTCACCTTGCAGACAATTCCTTTCGAGACCAGAAGCCTGATCCCGGCAAGCTGGTTCGACATAAGAATGGCCGCGCCGGCTTCACCGTAATACAATAGGCCCATGTAATCGACATATTTGTAGATCTTCGCCCCTATCTTCGGATCAATAGCGTTTACCGTTACCGTAACATGGGAGACCCCGAGAACGGCCAATGCTTCCGCATATTGCGGAAGCATCAGGCCATTGGTCGAGAGGCAGAAGGTTATATCAGGATCGTGTTCCCTGATCAACTCCAGCGTCCTCTTTGTTTCGGGAAAATTAGCCAGCGCATCGCCAGGCCCGGCAATCCCTACCACAGATAGATTTTCGACCTTTTTCCTGACCTGTAGAAACTTCCGTAACGCCTCTTCGGGTTTCAATATTTCGGTAGTGACCCCGGGTCTGCTTTCATTCGGGCAGTCATATTTCCTGTGGCAGTAGTTACAGCTGATATTGCACTTGGGAGCAACAGGCAGATGAAGCCTGGCGTATTTATGAGCCTGACAGTTGAAGCACGGATGCCTGGCCGTTTTCTCCGCGGCAGTCTTTTCTGTAGCAGTCTTTGTTCCGGCTGGTATTATTTCTTTTTCGAATGCCTTTTCGGAAGCTTTTTCGTAAGGTTCTTCCACTTTTCGCCCGTCCGGAGCCTTTTTCCCCGATTCTTCCCGGTTATTCAGCTCTTCCTTATTGCACGGCTCTCCCTTATAGTATTTGCGGAACAATTCCTC
Source organism: Bacillota bacterium (assembly GCA_023412915.1). Classification (GTDB taxonomy): domain Bacteria; phylum Bacillota; class Clostridia; order Acetivibrionales; family DTU013; genus JAEYOM01. The sequence goes on along the minus strand of JAEZRE010000010.1, from coordinate 44,011 downwards.
CCGGAAGCCTGTCTCTTTGATATCCAGTATTGAATTCGCGATTTCATCGAGCAGCGTCAGCGCACCTTCATATCCTAAACTTCTAAGTCTCTGTCCACCGACATGGTCATGCACGGGGAAACCCCTCCGGACCAGCTTGATGCCTAGCTTTTCCGCGATTCTCCGGCCGTCCGAGTTTCCTATCAGCAGATTTACTCCGAGCTCCCGCGCATTTTCTTCTATCGTTTGAAAATCCACATCGTCAAGTATCTTATAGTTATCCATGAAATAAGTGTCCGCCAATCCCTGTATTTCTTCCGTCAGCATCGGTTTAAAGCTTTCGCATTTTGCTCCTGTCGCGGCAATTACCGGAAGAACTCCGTTCTCCACACAGAGCCTGACCGTACCGTATACGAAATCAGGCTCCCCATAAACAGCCGCCCTAACTTCCGCGCAATATTTGTGTGAATCGATCATGGCGTCGATGTAGCGGCCGCGTTCCAGCCTGAGCCTTTCCGGTATCCTTTTCCCCGATATCCTCTCAAGGATCTTCAGCAGATCATCCGAATCCCTTAGGCATGCCGGAGGATTGCACCGGATATATGGAACACCGTAGGTATCCTTAAGGTAACCCGCCACGGATTTCGACCCTCCGGTAAAGGATGTGAGCTCCAGTGTTACTCTCGCTCCAGCTGCCTTGCGGATTTCGCGTATATCAGTGCCTCCAGCCGGAAGCCTCGAATAAGAGGGCTGATAAACCCCGTCCAAATTATCAGACAGATCGGGCAGAAGGATATAATCCAGTCCGAATTCCCCGAGAATTGCCTTCAGGTACCTTGTATCCGCCGGCGAGAGAAAGCCTGTGACAACATTCACCTTATTGTTCGGCCCGGTGTCCATCGGTACTGTCCTGACGATCTGGCAAAGTGCCTCCTGGAAGCCTTCGAACTGGGTCCCTCCGTATCCTGCGGAGGAGATCGGGATAATGACGATATTGCGGTATTGCGGGTAATTTTCGTAAAAACGGCCGATCATACTGCGGATGTCCTCTCCTATCGTCTCGGCAAGGCAAGTTGTTGCAACGCCGATCACTTCCGGGGCGTAGACCCTGATCAGGTTCAGGAGTCCCTGGATCAGGTTCTTCTCGCCGCCGTATACAGTGCCCTCCTCCGTCAGCGAAGAGGAAGCAATATCGACCGGTTCGTTGTAATGGGTGGCCATATGCCTGCGGATGTAAGTACTGCAGCCCTGGGAGCCATGAAGTATCGATACGCATTTTTTTATACCATACAAGGCTGTCACAGCGCCCATCGGCATACACATTTTGCAGGGGTTGACATTTAAATTGACCAGGTTTCCCTTCATAAGGCCGCCTCCTTCTTGATGTATTTCCATACCGGATGATTCACGCTGCGATTTATTTCCTCGACGAAATTGACTACTCCATCAAAGCCGCACAACGGGCGTTTTCTCTCATGATTGTGATCGCAGAAGGCGACGCCGAGCTTATATGCCAGCGGCCGCTCCTTTACTCCCCCGACCAGGATGTCCGCGTGCTTTTCCCGTATGAATTTCTCCAGTTCTGCAGGATTTGCGTCATCCAGTATAACGGTGTTATCCCCGACCAGACTCGTTATGATCTCGTAGTCTTCCTTTTTTCCGGTCTGAGTTCCGACAACCACGGACTCGATACCTAGCGAGCGGAACTGTTTGATCAGCGAGATGGCCTTAAAGCCTCCTCCGACATAGATAGCAGCTTTTTTGCCTTCCAAATTCCCGCGGTATTTCCGAAGGAATGGCTCCAGCTGGGAAGTCTCGCCCTCGCATAAAGCAACCGCTCTCTGCCTCGCCTGCTCATCCCTCAGAGCTTCGGCAATCCTGACGAGAGAGTTCAGTGTATCCTCGATCCCGTAGAAGCTGATTTTAATGAACGGAATGCCGAATTCTTCCTCCATCCGGTTCGCCAGATAGATACTGGAGCCGGCGCACTGCACCACATTCAGTTCTGCAGCCGGAGCCTCGATCAGCGTGTTGTAACAGGAATCGCCGGTAAGCGTCGAGATCACCGGTATTCCCATTGTCTTCAGATAATCCTTCACGATCCATAGTTCACCTGCAAGATTGAAGTCCCCGAGAATATTGATGCCTCTCCGCTTTGTCTGCTTATGCGGTGAAATCAGCTCCAGGATGGCGTCGCAAGCCAGCTTGTAGCCTGTCGATTTATTGCCCGAGAAACCCGGCGATTTCACCGGTATCACGCGTATTCCATGCTTCGCCGACATCGCCCTGCATACCGCCTCCACGTCGTCTCCTATAACCCCGACGATGCAGGTGGCATAAACAAATATCAGCTTCGGATGATGCTTCTCTACAATTTCTTCTATTGCCGAGATCAGCTTCTTTTCACCGCCGAAAATTACATCCCTTTCCTCAAGATCGGTGGAGAAGCTGTTGCGGTAAAGCTCCGACCCGCTGCTCAGGCTTCCCCGTATATCCCAGGTATAGCTGGCGCAGCCTATCGGCCCGTGTACGATATGAAATGCATCCGTTATGGGATTCAGCACCACACGAGCGCCGCAGTATGCGCAAGCTCTCTGGCTCACCGACCCGGAGACGCTGTTGCTGTCGCATCTAATTCCGCTGCCGCTGCAGCCGTTCTGTTTCAGTAAAATGAAGTCCTGTCTTGCATCCAAAACACTTGTGCTCTCCATATGACACACATCCTTATATGTCTGAACTGTGATTTCACAGCCGTCATTATCACATTACCATCTCAAAGTCCTCTTCCGCGGCATCGCTGTCCTGCCGATCAAGCAGCGCGTTTGTGATCAGTTCGGCCAGCCTCATGCCGCCCTTGTAACCGACAAGGGGCATATACGAATGGATATAGCGATCGATGATCGGAAAGCCTGCTCTCACAAACGGGATATTTTCCGACCTGGCGATGTATTTTCCGTGAGTGCCGCCTATCAGGAGATCCACTCCCTCCTCCTTGATCCATTGGTGCAGCTCGAACAGATCTCCCGACGATTTGGCCCTGCCGCCCTCGATGCCGAACTTCATAAATAGGTCGTCGGCCTCCTGTATAAAGCTATCGCCGGGAGTGCCGGTCACCAGGTATTTCGGTATCATGCCCATCTCCAGGGTAAATTCGGCCAGGCTTAAAACAGTGTCCGGATCGCCGAATATGGCGACCTTTTTGTTATAGGTATACGGGTGTATGTCGATCAGAATATCCACGAGCTGACCTCGTTCTTCCTCCAATTCATACGGCACGCTGTTTTTTGAGAACCTGTGCAGCGCCATGATATAATCGTCCGTTCTACAGATACCGATCGGGAGCGCCAGCAACTTGAACGGGACCTGACATTTCTTCATTAGCGTCTCAGCCGGAGTCTCGCTGGCGGTGCTCCCGATCGCGAAGGTCATACTGGAAGCACCCAGCCTGATGATCTCTTCTACTGTAGTGCCGCCCTTGGGATACAGGCTGAACTTGCCGGTCATCGGGCTATCCATTACACCGCTTGTATCAGGCAGCATCGTATAGGAAATGCCCATCATTTCCGTTATCCTTTTCATTTCCCTCATATCGCCCGGGTTTACGAAGCCCGGCAGTATCGCAAGCCTACCGTTTTTCTTAGCCGAAGGTGAGGACAAATAACTGATGAAGCCCGCCACCATGTTACTGAAGCCTGTGATATGCGAGCCCTTATAGCTCGGCGTATTGGCATGGACCATGTACCTTCCCTCCGGGATGTCGATATCCTGGATAATCGCGTTCAGATCGTCTCCGATGGTTTCGGAGAGACAGGTGGTATGAACTGCTATGATCCTCGGGTTGTAGATGTCGAATATGTTTTTTGCCGCCGTCTTCAGATTCGCACCTCCCCCAAAGACGGAAGCGCCTTCAGTAAAGGAGCTGGAGGACGCCATCGCCGGATCCTTGAAATGTCTGGTCAAAAACATCCTGTGAAACGCGCAACAGCCCTGTGAACCATGGCTGTGCGGCATGCATTCGTGTACGCCGAGCGCCGCATACATTGCTCCTACCGGCTGACAGGTCTTGGCTGGATTTATCCTGAGAGCGCTTCTGTCGTAAGCCTCTTTCCTCGTGTAATCTAACATGCTGCTTCACCTCCCAAAGTACCCTCTATACTCGGCGCCAGTTTCCACGGAGCCTTGACATAGCTCCAGGCCGGAGCGTAAATCCCCATCGTGATGTCCCTCGCGAAGTTCACCGCCCCGCGGAAACAGGAATATGGCCCGCTGTAATCGTAGGAATGCAGCTGTCTCGACAAGACACCGCTTTTCTGCGCCACGAACTTATCCTTGATACCCGAGAAGAATATATCCGGCTTCAAAAGCTTCAGAAATTCTTCCGTTTCATAATGGTTGAGGTCATCCACCATATAAGTGCCGTCCTTCATGTCCTTTACCATGCCGCCGTAATAATCGAGGAGCTTCTCCTCCTTTAGTTTTCTCATATCCTCCTCCGACAAATAAACGTGGAATTTCTCCCGGTCAGGCTCGACCGTGATCGATTCGATATTCTTGCTGTCGGCGTCGGTTTTGATGAATGGAAGCACTTCCCTGCCCTCGTATTCCTCCCTGTGACCGAACTCATATCCCGCAAGTACGGTATGAACGCCCAGATCATTCAATAGATACTGGTAATGATGCGCCCTGGAGCCACCTACATATATAGCGGCGGTTTTTCCCTTCAGCCTGCTCCTGTAATAATCCATGTCCTCCCGGACGAGGTCCAGTTCGTCCGCGATTACCGCTTCGGTTCTGGCGGTCAGTTCCGGGTCATTGAAGTATTTTGCGATATTCCTCAAGGATTCCATGGTACCGTTTACGCCTATGAAATTGACCTTCATCCACGGAATACCGTATTTTGATTCGATCAGGTCCGCAATATAGTTGATGGAACGATGGCACTGCACCAGACTCAAATTTGCCTTATGCGCATTTTTTATATCATCGATGCTGCTGTCCCCTGTAAAGGTTGAGATTATCTCGTACCCGATCCGTTTCAGCAGGCGCTCTGTCTCCCACCCGTCGCCGCCGATGTTGTATTCGCCGAGAATATTGATCGCAAATTTGTTTGTAATCTCCCTGTCTCCCTCGCCTATGACATATTTCACAAGCTGGTTGTTTGCGATATGATGTCCCGCGGACTGGCTGACGCCCTTATAGCCCTCGCAGCTGAAAGCGATGCATTTTATTTTGTATTCCTTCTCGGCCCATTTCGCAACGGCATGGATGTCGTCGCCTATGAGACCTACGGGGCAGGTAGAGCAGATCATGACGGTCGATGGCTGGAACAGGTCCATAGCCTCTTCGATCGCTTTCCTCAGCTTTTTCTCACCGCCGAATACGATATCCGGTTCCTGCAGATCCGTGGAGAAGCAGTACTGGAGATAATTTGCCACGCCCTCCTCCTTCTTCGCCTTGTGACGCCTGGTTCCCCAGGAATAATACGCGCAGCCGACCGGTCCGTGAACGATGATGAATGCATCCTTTATAGGTCCGAGCACCACGCCTTTGCAGCCTGCAAAGCAGCATCCCCTTTGCGTTATGATCCCTGGAAGGGTTCTGACGTTGGCGGCAATTCCATTATTATTGTCGTTATTATTAACGCTCACCATATGCTCTTTACGGTTTTTGTAGACCCTCGAACCGTATTGGTCCAAAACCTTGTTCATGATATCCATAATTGGCTCCATTCCGCCGCCTTGCGGCGGCATTGTCATTCAGGCCTTTCAAATGCGAATCAACCAATCCTTAATATGCTTCCGCGGTCAATTCTCCGTCCCGCACCCTGAAGCTCTCACAAATAGGAAGAATAAATATCTTGCCGTCTCCCGGATTGCTCGTGGAGTTGGCCTCCATGATGCTTTCCACGACAGCGTCGGTCTCCCTGTCTTCCACGATGATGGTAAACATCCTTTTCGGTATCATCCTGTCCGTCTCGGATAGATACTCTCCCTGCACTGCCGGTACCTCCCCGGATTCCACAATGGTTCTTAACATACTCATGTCAATGAGCTTTTTCCCCCTGCCGAGCACCTTCCTGCAGTTAAAGGCGGGAAACCCCGCTTGCGCGAGCGCTTCCTTCGTTATATTGACCTTGTTCTGTCTGACGATCGCAATAATTTCCTTCATAGTCAGCCCTCCTACAAGCCCTTTTTCCTGGAACTGATCGTATAAGCCTCTTCAACAGGACTGACAAATATCCTGCCGTCTCCGAAATGCCCTTCCTCACCAGTCCTGGCGTATTTCATTATGATTTTTACAATGTCATCCTTATCCTTGTCTTCAACAACCATGAGGAGCATTTCCTTGGGTATTTCGTCGTAGTAAATTTCACCGACCTTGACGCCCTTCTGCTTACCGCGTCCGTATACATCCATTTTTGTCACCGCCGGAAATCCGGCCGATAACAGTTCCGACAGTACGATCCCAACCTTCTCGGGGCGAATGATCGCTCTAACCATTAACATAAGCACACCTCCAAAATTCAATAATCAAACATCGAGAATTCCGTGTTCCATCAAAAGCTCTTCCAACCGTTCCTGCTTCATCGGTTCAGGAATTACGAACATGTCGTTTCCGTCGATTTTCCTGGCCAATTCGCGGTATTCCTCGGCCTGATTTGCTCCGGGATCATAGTCGATCACCGTCTTCTTGTTTATCTCCGCCCTCTGTACCATGTTGTCCCTGGGCACGAAATGTATCATTTGCGAGCCCAATTCTCTCGCAAAGGCCGATACAAGCTCCGCCTCGCCATCTACCTTTCTGGAATTGCAGATGATGCCCCCGAGCCTTACGCCGCCTGTACTGGCATATTTCCGGATGCCTTTAGAAATATTGTTTGCCGCATACAGCGCCATCATCTCGCCTGAAGCGACGATATATATCTCCTGGGCCTTGCCCTCGCGGATCGGCATTGCAAATCCGCCGCACACGACGTCGCCAAGCACATCATAGAACACGTAATCCAGATCGCCGGTGTAGGCTCCCAGCTGCTCCAGCAGGTTGATCGAGGTTATGATTCCTCGCCCCGCACAGCCTACGCCGGGTTCAGGTCCTCCGGATTCTACGCAACGTATATTGGCAAAGCCGCGTTTCATGATGAATTCGAGGTCGATATCCTCTCCTTCCTCCCTCAAGGTATCCAGTACCGTTTTCTGTGCCAGACCGCCAAGGATCAATCTTGTGGAATCCGCCTTGGGATCACATCCGACGATCATGATATTCTTGCCCATCTCTCCCAGTCCCGCCGTAAGGTTCTGCGTCGTAGTGGACTTACCTATACCGCCCTTCCCGTAAATAGCAACCTGTCTCATATTAACTACCTCCTTCAGAAATCAGTTGTGCCAGCTGCCGTTACCAATAAAAAAAGACGCCATTACTTTCTGAAAAGTAACGACATCTTCGTCTGGATATGGCTAAGAATTATATGCTGCAATTCTAACATCTACAAATGTGTGTATCAATGCATCGGATTGTCAAAATTCCCATATTTTTTAATAGTATTTTTGAATATTTTACACTACAGCTTTGTTTCCGACTATGTTCCGGTCAACAGCAATACATGCTCCGCGGGAATCGATATGAACTCCGGCGGCCGCCCCTCGTACACGTCTTTCCAATCCTGCCGCGAAACGGTCCAGTTTATCCTGCGCCGATCCTCTGAAATGCCGTCTATCCGAAGGGTAATGCAGTTTTCAAAGGGGCCCTCCAAAATGTCTTCCAGGGTCACGCGCACAACATTCGACCCCCTGCCCTCGGAACAGGGTTTGAGATTATGTGCGCGGATTCCCACGAAGCCTGTCTTCTCAGGCACCCTTTGCTCTGTCTTGAGGCAGAGCTTCCAGTCCAGCGCCTCAACACAGTGATCGGAAATCCTCCTCGCAGCGGAGATGTTCTTACAGTCTGTCAGTTTAGCTGTCGTGAGGTTTGCAGGCTTATGGAAGATATCGGCCTTGCCACCGGACTCTATGATCCTTCCCTTGTACATCACGGCTATAGTTCCGCAGAAACGGTACAATTCCTCCCGGCTGTGCGAAACCATGAGCACGTCACCCTTATACCGCTGTAAAGCTTTCAGGATGTCCTGCTGTAGTCCTTCCTTCAAAAACGAATCCAGTGCGGAGAACGGTTCGTCGAATAACAGTATGTCCGGAGCATATGCCAGGACCCTTGCTATTGCGACCCTCTGCTGTTCGCCTCCGGATAACTGCCAAGGATACCTGTCCAGTTTATTCCCGATGCGCAGCAATGCAGCCAGTTCTTCAACAGTCCTTTTCCTCTCCTTTTTATTCCTGACTCCGGCCTCGATATTTTTCTCCGCAGTCATATTGGGAAAAAGGGCATAATTCTGGAACAACAGGCCTGTTCTTCTTTTCCGGGCGTTCAACCTGATACCCTTCTCTGAGTCGAAAAGCGTCTCTCCATTGAGGACGATCCTGCCGCTGTCCGGCATCTCAATCCCCGCAACGCACCGCAGCGTGAGGCTCTTGCCGCAGCCGGAAGCGCCGAGCAGCCCCATACTGCTGCCGGTATTGTCAAGGTTGACATCCAGGCTGAAGTTTCCATACTTCTTCCTGATCTGTACAAACAGGCTCATAAGCCCTCCTCCTTTACCCGTTTCTTTCTGCTGTCGACCGCCAGCCGTCCTAAAAAAAACACCATTGGAAATGATATCGCAATTAAAATAATAACCCAAACTGCCGCTTCCTGTTTATTGCCGCACTGTATAGCCATATAGACCGCCAGGGGCATGGTCTGCGTTTTCCCCGCAATGTTACCGGCTACCATCAATGTTGCTCCGAACTCGCCCAGCGCCCGTGCCAGTGCCAGGATACCTCCGGATATTATTCCGGGCAATGCGTTTGGTATAATGATCATCCAGAATATCCTGCTCTCGGACATTCCCAGTGTTCTACCCGCATAGATCAGATTGTGGTCCACCTGCTCAAAAGCCGCCTTGGAGGAACGGTACATCAGCGGCAGTGAAATGACTACTGCCGCGATTATGGCGGCAATTCGAGTAAATATGACCTGAATACCCAGACCTATTAGCAATCTGCCAATGCCTCCGTTTTTACCGAGCAGCAGAAGAAGAATAAATCCAACAACGGTTGGCGGCAATACCAAAGGCATTGTGAGCAATGCGTCAAATATACGGCCAATCCGGCTGTTTAGCTTCATCACTCCCTGCGCCGCATAAATGCCCAGAAAGAAGGTAATGACAGAAGCAGGAATTGCAGTATTAAGTGATATCCATAACGGCGACCAGTCCATTTCCCTTCCTCCTTCTCTTACACGTCATCCTATGATATCAACCGCTTCCGTTTCCGGGTAAGCGCAACATCATAGTTCAATTGTCTCAAATGCTCAATCGATTACAGTAAATCCATATTTCTCGAATATCCTGCCTGCTTCCTCAACCCCCAGGAACTCAAGAAAAGCATTCGCCTGCTTTTCCGCATCGCTGCCCTTGATCACTGCCGCCGGATAAACGATATCGCTGTGACTTCCCGCCGGCGCGGCGCCGATGATTTTTACACCGTCATCCGTTAACGCATCCGTTTTGTAAACCACTCCGGCGTCCGCATTCCCTGAGCTGACCCAGGAGAGAACTTCCGTTACATTCGTTCCAAAGGTGGACTGTTTGTTTACAGCATCCCATATCCCGAGCTTCTCGAAAACCTCCTTCGCATATTGACCGGCCGGTACCGATTCCGGTTCTCCGAGCGCGATCGCCTGGGCCTTCAGGATATCGTTAAAACCGGATATTTCAAGCTTGCTTTCCTTTGGGAGGATTAGTACGATTTCATTTTTAAGCAGATCGGTTCTTGTAGCTTTTATGATCAATCCGTCCGCTTCCAATGAATTCATTTGTTTTGCCGCAGCCGAGATAAACAGGTCTATCGATGAACCTTCCCTGACCTGCTGTTCCAGTGTGCCCGAACTTGCAAAAGTGAAGCTGAGTTCTATCTTCGGATTCTCCCTGGCATATGCATTCTGTATCTCAGTCAACGCCGGTTTCAGACTTGCGGCAGCGCCAATGAGTATCTGCGTGCTCTCTTCCTTTTTTCCACAACCCGAGGTAAATATCATTGTGAAAATAAGAAAAACAGCTGACAATCTCTTTACCCATGAGATTCCACAATTCGTATACCCGGTCTTTGTGTAACTTTTCATTTTCACTACCTCCTTCAAAACAAATACTAAATTTAGTTCAGCGCCCGTAATCAGGCCGCTATTCGTTTTTGAATACGACAAAAAAGCGTCCTAGAAAATCTAAGACGCCTATGTCATGCAGTTCTGGCACTTTGAGATTGAACCTTACACTCTATTTAATTTTGCAGTTAGTCAATCCGGATTAATTAGTAGATAGTATAACCAAGGAAATACCAATATGTCAAGATATTTGTAAAACATTTTTCTTTTCCCCTATGACTCACTTTGTTACCCTAAACCTATAGCTAAAGCCCGACGCCAGCTTTAGAAAAAGAATAAAAGACCTCCTATAATTCTATTCGAACAGGAAGTCTTTTACGTTAATACTAATATTCTCATTTCGCAGCTTATAATGCCTTGTCTATAATAATTCTCGAGACTATTCCTTGACACTACCCAGCGCGACACCGGCTATGATATATTTCGACAGAAGGAAATATACTACAAACAACGGTAATACTGTCAGTGACAAGCCTAAATAGATTGAACCGTATTCCTTCTTGTAAATATCGCCTCGCAGCAGACTTACCATTATCGGCATAGTATATTTTTCCTTGGCGGTAAGCAGAACCATCGGCGTGAACAAGCTGTTCCAGCTGCCGACGAATGCGAATATCGCCTGTGTCGCAACGGCAGGTTTCATGATTGGCATGATTATCCTGTTGAAAGTATAGAATTCACCTGCGCCGTCTATTCTCGCCGAGTTCACGACATCGAGCTGCAGCGTGGCCAGCAGGTACTGCCTCATGAAAAACACCATTGCCGGCCCTGCTATTGCGGGAAGTATCAATGGCAAAAAGTTGTTAGTCCAATGGATTTTGTACATAAACTGATAAAATCCGATACCCGACACCTGTGCAGGTATCATCAGTATAGCCATTATAAAAGTGAAGAACGGCTGACGCATCCTCCAGTCATAAGCTACCAGTCCGTATGCGGTAAGCGAAGAGAAATATACCGCACAAAGCGTAGTACCGATGGAGATTATCATCGAGTTCGTAAATCCGGTGACCGGATTAAAGCTCTTGCCGACTAGAATTTTGACATTGTCCATCAGATGCGTCGAAGGAAAAAGCGATACGGCGTGCTGCTGTATCTCAAAAGTCCCGCGCGTCGAGTTCATGATCATTATCCAGAACGGCAATATACTCAACAACGCCAGGAAAATACAGGCGGTGTATATTACCGTATTCATTGCATATCCATTCGATCTGCTTCTCATACTTCCGCCCTCCTTGTCGCTGTCTTATTGGCTTGGTTGTAAGCTTTCAATCTGTCCTTCTCCGCTTTTCTCAGCTTAGCCGCAGCTCTGTCCCGCATACTGAAGAAAAGTACTCCTGACAGTATGGCTATGATCACAAACATAATCATACTTGCAGCCGCCGCGCGGTTATACATATAACTCCCGCTGAATGCCTGATTGTAGATGAACACGCTTGTGGTAAGCGTAGCGTTATCGGGACCGCTGTTCGGTATGAACAGCTTCGGGATATCGAACATCTGCAAACCGCCGATCATACTTGTTACGAGCATATAGAGCATAATAGTCCTCAAACTGGGAATGGTTATTTTGAAGAAAGACTGTGAGCTTGAAGCGCCGTCCATCTCTGCTGCTTCAAAAAGTTCAGGGTTAATACCCAAAACGCCCGAGATCAATATAAGCATCGTATATCCGTACCACTGCCAGAACTGGATGAATGCAACGATAAGCTTGGCCGTCCACTTCTCATTAAGGAAGTAAATCGACTCTTTCGATATACCCAAAGACTGGAGCAAGTCATTCACAGGGCCTACGGGATATCCAAACAGCGAGCTGAAAAGTATTGCTATCGTAGCAGCCGTAATTATATTCGGCATATAAAATATAACTTTGAACGCGCCCTGCCCTTTTATATTGCGGCGATGGTTGGTGAACCATGCAGTGAGAAGGAGCGCAAGCAGTATTTGCGGTATGAAGTTAATGATCCAAATAATTGCCGTATTCTGTAATGATTCTATAAAGGCTGGAGTTTTCAATATTTGTTGGAAATTCGCAAAAGGCTTTGATAAAAATTTCCAATCCGTTTTAGTTAAACCTCTTAAATCGGTAAAACCGATAACTGCCGTGTAGATTGTTGGGTATAAAGAGAAAATGATGTACGCAAGTACGAAAGGTATAGAAAAAATATAGCCGTATTTGGCATAGCTGACACTCTTGCGTCGCATTGGATCACCTCCGGTAAAGGGTTTGGGCATAAACTAAACAATATAAAATGGGGCGGTCGGAAAGGCATCCGCCCGCCCCTGTTTACTACTTTTTTTACTCTACAGTGATACCGAGGTTATCAGCAACCTGCTGCTTGAAGTCTGCGATAGCCTGATCGCGGGTCTTCTTGCCGCCAGTGTACTGACGTACCTGATCACGCCAGAGGCTGTTGATGGATTCGTCGTACTGGGTCTTATTCTTACCGGTAGCAGTTGCGCCAGCAGGTACGAATACGTCGAACATGTTCTGTCCGCCCAGGAAGTCGAGCTTACCATCGGACTTCTTCATAACGGTACCGGAAGCGACAGTATCCTTCGTTCCGCCAGGTCCGTTGAGAGTGCCGTTAGCCCACATATATGAGAGACCAGTATCGGAAGTGTCGAGAGTGATCCAATTGATTATGTCGCCAACAGTCTTCTTGAGCTTGGTGTCCTTGTTTGCAAGAACCCATGTTCCGCCCCAGGAGAATCCAACTGTAGGTTCGCAGATTGCCCAGTCGCCGTAAGTGCCTTCGCCGGGTTTCTTTCCACCGGAGTTACCAGCCATTACGTAGTTGATGAGCCATGCAGGACCAAAGAATCCGAGTATCTTCTGCTTGCCGGCATCCTTCATGTCAGCATACCAAGCATCGGTCCAGTCCTGGGTATCATTGTAGTAACCGCCGTCTTTGAGCTTCTTGGACAGATCAAGGAACTGTTCACGCAGAGGATCGATATAGAGCTTGCCATCAACGATCCAACCCTTTTCAGAGCTGTTTTCGATTGAATGCCAGATATCGCCGTCGCCTGAAACTATGCCGTAACCCTTGGCTTTCAGTTCAGCTGCCGCTGCAAAGAATTTATCCCAGCCGGGTCCGACCTTATCCTTGATGGTTGCCGGGTCGTCAGTTCCCCAAACGTCCTTGGCTATCGAACGGCGATAGATGTATGCGCCGCCGGTTGCCTGATAAGCAAGACCTATAAGGTTGCCATCGGGATTAGTTCCGATATCGGAAACGTAAGGAGCTATTTCAGCTGCTTTCAGTGCGTTGTCTACGTCAATGCCGAGATCCTTGTAAGCTGCGGCATACTTGTAGGCGTCGCCCTGTGTGTACTTGAGGACGAATGCAGCCTCTGCGGTGTAGATATCAGGTGCATCTGCTCCGCCGGCAGCAAGTGCCTGGTCGAGAGCGGGCTGATAAGCGCCATCAGTGGTAGCGATAATGGTAGTTTTGACTTCGTACGGGAAGTCGGGATGAGTTGCTTTGTACTTGTCAACCATCTTCGGAACTTCGTCGGTAAAGCTCCAGAGGTTGAGTACTTTAACACTGGGATCATCAGCTACTGCCGGAGCAGCAACGGGCTCAGCCGGTGCACTGGAAGCTTCGGCTGCTGCCGGAGCAGTGGCCTCAGCGGCTGCCGGTGTGGCAGCGGGCTCTTCGGTGGTGGTTGCTTTGCCGCAGCCTGTGAATGCTACAGTAACAAGCATCATAACAACGAGTAAAACAGAAAGAATACGTTTCATGGTTTCCCTCCTTTTAATTTATGCAAAATGCACAATTTTAAGTGCAACTGCATTTGAATTATATAACATATTTCCTAAAAGTGCTCCTTGTATATTGCTATCTCCTAATCAAATATTGCTTGTTTTTTGGCTTAATGAATTCTAAAAATTACCACCTCACTTCTGGTTCTTCTTATTTATATCTTAAGCGCAAGGATATGGGATTGCCTTGTGCAAGGAGCTAAAGGGACGTAACGTTCTGGCTTTTGTCGCGGAATTGGGTTTGTACACCGTAAAGCGACTTGTATTCCGTAGGGGTACAGCACTTTTTAGCCTTGAACAAACGGTTGAATGTCGCAAGGCTGCTGAAACCGGACTTCATCGCAACCTGCATTATCGACATATCGGGATTGGTCAACAGCTTTTCCGCAAGCATTATCCTGCGGCTGATCAGGTAATCATAGCAGGATATGTTCATTACCTGCTTGAACAGCCGGGCAAAATGGAATTTGCTGAAGCCGGCGATATTAGCGATGTCATCCAGTTTGATGTTTTCAGTACAATGATCGTTAATATAATTGCATACGTTAAAAAATAAGTTTACATATTCAAGCTGTTTTTGGGTTTTCATATTTGAAGCCTCATCGCTCCTGCTTATGCAATCCCTGCCAAGTATCGTAAAAAACCGTATCAGCAATGAATAGACCGAGGCTTCTCTTAGTGGCAGCGCTGAAAAATATTCGGAAGCTATATCTAAAACAAGCGTTGAGAGTTCATCGTATACATCGGGCATCGTTAAAGGCGTTACAATTACACAGGGATGGAACATATTGAAGGCCGGATTGAAACCGTTAAGGCTATAAAGCATGTTACAGTCGAACTGGATAATGATCCTGTGTCCGGCGGTAGGGGCATACATCCGATGCAGTTCGCCGGAGGGGATTATGATCATATCCCTGGCATCCAGTTCATATGTCTTTTCGTCTACGGCAACCTTATAACTGTTTTCAATGGGCATGATGATTTCGGCGTCGGTATGCCAGTGCAGCGGATAATCTTCACATTCCTTGTTTTGAAATATGCGGATCTTGAAATCTCCGTGGTAATCTACAGTTTCATGGATTCCATTCAAAATCTCAATCAAAGAATTATCCCTCTTTCACCAATTTTGATTTGCGGTTTAAAGTGTCATCCAATATCGATATTTCAACCGGCCG
Source organism: Bacillota bacterium (assembly GCA_023412915.1). Lineage (GTDB taxonomy): Bacteria > Bacillota > Clostridia > Acetivibrionales > DTU013 > JAEYOM01. The sequence goes on along the minus strand of JAEZRE010000010.1, from coordinate 28,834 downwards.
AAGAACGTATGAATGCCGTAAAGTGATAATGTTTGGTATTTATGAATAAAAATCTCTTTTGTATGTAAATAGTATATAAAAGTTATTTGATTAATTAAATAGGTAGGCAACAAGCAAGCAAAAAAAAGCAATAAAAAGCAAAAAAATGATGGCGGCAAACAATAATCCGACCGGTTAAAAGCAATATTTGATTAGCAAACAGCAATATAATGCAAGAGAGTAATGTGCTTGTTTTTGACTGAACCGGCCGCGGGGGGAGACTGGGCTCCCACCACGCACGACGGTTGTCACTTCGTCTGTACAACTTTCGCCATCGGTATAATCATATCAACCCCGACCAGATAATGTTCTTGACGTTCAACAGGCTTTCCGGATACCAGACGTTACCGTCGGTGTAGGGAACCATCCAGACAGCTGACAGCTTCTCCCTCGGATCGATTACTACCGACAAATATCCCCAGCCTTCGTGGAAAAAGAAATCCGGGCTGGTAATGATTGCGTCTCCCCTGCGCAGATCGGGTCCCATACCGTACAGCCTGTCTTTATTGTTTGCGCCCCAGCAGTAATCCGGTACGTTGAAAAGATACTTCGTGCGCATTTTTTCAATAGCCATTTTCCCCAGAATTCTGACATTCCCAAAACGGCCTCCATTGCAGAGCATCCTTGCGAAACGGGACAGATCCATAGCCGTCGAATGGAGCCCTCCTCCTGTTTGCGGCACTTCGCTCCAGATACTGTTTTCGGTTTCCGGGTCCGATATGCCGCTGATCATATTGTCGATGTCTTTTTCATACTCCTCGAACTGTCTCAGGTGGCGTCTGCCGAGTTCAGGACCGGGGCTGAAGCTGGAATCCTTCATGCCCAAAGGTTCCAGAATATTTTTAGTAATATATTCCTCTGCCTTCACCGCTGTAACGTTCCGGATCAGAGCTCCGAGCAGCACGAAACCGAAGGTGGAATAGATCCACTGTTCTCCGGGCTTGCAGGATACTCCCGCTTTGAGTCCGGCTTCTATCCAATCCTCGCCCTTCTTGCATTTATCTATGTACGCGAAGGGATTAGTCGCTTCATCCGAACCGAACGGAAGGCCCGACGAATGTGAAAGCACCTGTGCGATAGTTATGGCTTTAAAAGGCTCTTTATCCATCTGCGGAATGTAGCGCGACATCTGCTCGTCCGGACGGATGTAACCATCCTCGACGAGCTTGAACACAGCTACCGTAGTTATGAACTTCGTAACGGAGGCTATCCGCATGACGGTGTCCGGTTTCATCAGCCCACCCTGCTCTCTCTTATAGCTGTTGTAGCCCAATGCATTGTTGGCGATGACCTTGTCATTTCTGGCAATACAATAGCTTGCACCCATGAGACGCTTATCATCGATCATTTTCCATAAATGCATATTCAGCGCCTCTATCCTGCTGCTGTCATAGCCCGCCAGTTCGGGAGTTTCTTCCACTGGACCTCTGTACAAAATAATTTCACCCATATTTTTTTCTCCTTCATATAAGTAATAACAGCTAAAAAATCGATGCCATAAATTATCTTTATTCACCTATATCAACTGTTATCTTAATAAAATACCTCAATCTGCCAAGATTTTCAATATACTGTAAAGCACTGTCTATAACGTTCATAACAAAAGCAACCTGAAAAATACAAAATGCCCCTTGACAGCCACACTATTCTGCGTTACTATATACCAGTAATCAGTTATACTGCATACCGGTTATACAGAATAGTAAGGAGGGGTTACATTGGAGAACCTTACGGAAATGCTTAAAGGCGTACTGGAAGGCTGTGTGCTTGAAATCATCAGCCATGAGGAAATCTACGGTTACGAGATCACGCGGCGGCTGAACGCCCTCGGGTTTTCGGACGTCGTGGATGGGACGGTTTATACAATCCTGGTGCGTCTTGAGAAAAACAAGCTGGTTGAAATTACGAAAAAGCCATCCGATATGGGACCGCCGCGAAAATTTTACGCACTTAACGACGAGGGACGCGAGGAACTGCGGAAGTTCTGGGAAAGATGGGAGTTCGTAGCATCGAAAATCAATGAGTTAAAGGAGAAAGGCAATGAATTTCTGGGATAAAATCACAGGCAACGACATTACTAAAGAATTTAAAGCTTTTGAATCGCGGACTAAAAATCTGCCGGCTGATTATCAGGCGGCGTGGGAGGAAATCAAAGCCAACCTTTGGCCGCACTCGGATCTCACCGGCCGAAACCTCATGCCGATCCTTGACGGCGTACTTTGTCTGCTAGAAGAAACGGCGGCGGACGGTCAGAGCGTCCAGGAGGTTTTGGGCGACGATATAAAAGGCTTCTGCTCGGCGCTGGCCGGCGAAGAAGGGGCAAAGTCCTATCGTGACAAGTGGCGGGAGCAGCTCAACAATAATATCGCTAAAAAACTAGGCAAATAGCAGAATGTTTAGCGCCTACGGCGCGGATTACATTTAAACATTCAATAGGAGGATAAAATGAAAATACAGGATATCATCGAAGGCAAAAAAGAATGGCGGGCACATATGGCGCGTGTCAATGCTCTCCCCCAGGATTATCAGATTGTTTACAAAGAGCTTCAAAAATATCTCTTCAAGGTCGGCCCTGTTGAGCTAACCGAAGGGACGGACCTGTTATCGGGGATCGTCGATCTGTTCAAAGAAGGCGCCTCCCTGGGGAAGGGTGTGCTCGAAGTGACCGGCAGTGACGTGGCTGCTTTCTGCGACGAGCTGATCAAGGATTCAAAAACTTACGCTGACATCTGTCAGGAATCCGTTGACCAATCAGTTGGCAAAGCCATGAAAAAGTTCACAGATAAAGCAAAGTGAGAGGGGGACACCAAGATGGAAAAAGTAATTGAAGTAAAAGGTTTACGAAAATCTTTCAAGGACAAAGAAGTCCTGAAAGGCGTTAATTTTGAAGTCCGGCGCGGCGAGATTTTCGCGCTGCTCGGCTCCAACGGCGCAGGCAAGACCACGACGGTCAACATCCTTTCGACACTTCTGAAACCTGACGCGGGAACCGCAGGCGTCTGCGGCTTCGACGTTTCGCGTCAGCCGGGAAAGGTGCGTGGAAATATCAGCCTGACCGGGCAGTTCGCCGCTGTGGACGAGGTACTGACCGGACGGGAAAACATTTTACTGATCGCAAAGCTAAGGAATGTTCCCAACCCAGTGCAAGTTGCCGACGACCTGCTCAAGCGCTTTGGACTCACCGACGCGGCAAACAAACGGTCTGTTACGTATTCCGGAGGCATGAGACGCAGGCTGGATATAGCGATGAGCCTTGTGGGAACTCCTGCCGTCATCTTTCTTGACGAGCCGACAACAGGGCTTGACCCGGAAGGGCGGCTTGAGGTCTGGAAAACCATAAAGGAGCTTGCAAGCAGCGGCGTGACGATTCTGCTCACAACACAGTATCTGGATGAAGCGGAACAGCTTGCCAACAAAATCGCAATACTGAACGAGGGTAAAATTATTGTCGACGGGACGCTTGAAGAACTCAAAAAGCTGTTTCCGCCAGTAAAAAAAGAATATATCGAAAAAGAGCCGACACTTGAGGAGATTTTCCTTGCGATCATCGGTAAAGGAGGTCAAATAAAATGAAAAACAATACAGGAGTACTGACCGGGCGCTTAATGAAGCATATATTGCGCAGCCCGGACACTATTATCACGGTGGCGCTAACGCCGATTGCAATGATGTTGATGTTTGTCTATGTGTTCGGAGGCGCGGTAAAAACGAGTATGAGCGCCGACGTGAATTATATTAATTATCAACTGCCGGGGATACTGTTGATGGCTATCGCGTCCGGCATAGCGTACACTGCCTTCCGGCTGTTTACGGATATGCAGAAAGGGCTTTTCTCGCGGTTCAATTCCATGCCTATCAGCCGTTCATCGATTCTGTGGAGTCATGTACTGACCTCCCTTGTTTCCAACATGCTTACCGTCGTGGTTATTTTCCTCGTTGCGTTAATCATGGGCTTCCGTTCAAGCGCGGGAATACTTAACTGGCTCGCGGCAGCGGGAATACTCGTACTATACACGCTTGCGCTGACATGGATCGCGGTCATTCCGGGGCTCACGGCAAAATCTATGGAGGGCGCGTCCTCGTTCTCATATATACTGATCTTCCTGCCCTTTCTCAGTTCTGCTTTTGTGCCGACCGAAACAATGCCGAAAGTCGTTCGCGTATTCGCTGAGAATCAGCCTGTAACGTCAATCGTCGAGGCGGTTCGCTCGCTGCTGAACTCTGAACCCGTCGGAAATGATATCTTGACAGCCCTCGCGTGGTGTGTCGGTATCATAGTTATTGCTTATATATTTGCGATGAGGGCATATAAACGCAAAGCAGCTTAATCTTTATAGCAGGAGAAAAACTGCTAGTCGTCTATTCCCTTTCCGGCAAGAATCTGCTGCACATATTTTTCAACTCTCGACTCACGGGTCTTGGATTGCTTAGGCGCCGAAAAATAAAGAAGGTACGCTCTCTGCCGTCCCGGCGTCAATGCTTCGAAAGCGGTCTTCAAGTCAGGGTTCCCATCCAGTTTCTTTTGAAATTCCTCAGATACAACGAATTCAGTACTCTTTTTAAAGCTAACTTCCAAGCCGGCTTTTTCAACTTCGATAGCTTCATTAACATAGTCTTTCAGGACGGGCTCCAGTTCGGCTATTTCCCTCACACCGGCGAACCGGATCTGGCGCCCCGCCTGTACATTTTCAGTCTGCTGGACCAGGATGCCTTCGGCGTCCTTCAACAGTGCGCCTTTCATAAACAGAAGCGCGCAGTATTCCTTAAAGCCATGAATCAGAACAATGTTGCTCCCCTGGAACGTGTAACAAGGCTTACCCCACTTGAGTTCTTCGTTCAGCCCGCAATCGAGGAGGATCATTCTTAATTTTTCAAATTCTTCCTGCCATTTTTTAGCCTTGCTCAAAAATTCATCGACCCTGGGATCCATTTTAAAGTCAGCCATCAAAGGAGCACCTGCCTCGCTTTTTCCGCCGCCCGGCGAAATACTTGATATTTATTATCCTTCCGCGCAATCCACCCCATTATTCACTCCTATGTAACTGCCTGAACCTACGGGAAGAATACTCCGGCATCACCGCTGACCGATAACAATATCGATACGGTTCAATCACGTCCGGTTTGTTTACGCACGGCATCCGGATTGTTCCTCTCCTGGTAGACGGATGGCAGCATGCCGGTATTCTTCTTGAATACCTTGCTGAAATACCTCGCATCGTTGTATCCCACCAGAAATGCGACGTCAACGACCGAAACCGAGAGGCTCGACAGAAGTTCCCTGGCTTTTTCGACCCTGATATCCTCGAGAAACCGGGAGATGTTTTCGCCGGTCTTGCTTTTAAACAGCTGCGACAGGTAACTTGGGTTCAGATAGTGCTCCTGCGCTATTTTCGACAATGACAGGTTTTCTGCATAATGCTCGTGCATATACTGCCGGATCCGGTTTATCAAGGTACCCTCCTCGATGCGAGACAGCCCCAGGAACTGGTTCAGCAATGAAACAAGGTCCTGCTTCAGCTCTGCCAGGTCGCCGAATTTCAGCAGATAATCCGGCTGAAAAAGGTCATTGACCGATAACCCTGGAATCTGTATGTCAAGCTTCACAACAGACCTTTTGATCGTATTGTGGATTTCCAGTATAATGCTTTCCAGTAAAGCGACAGAGAATTTTTTTTCATTTCTGCCGTCGAATATTTTTTCCAATGTACGATAGACATTCTGCAAATCTCTTTTTTCCATGAATTCTTTGAGCAGGTTGACGGAGCGGTATACAAACTCCGAAAAAACGGAATCCGCCAAGACCATATCCGCGCCTTGCAGCACAGACGGCTGTCCCGGCAGGATCTTCCGCTTGAGCTGGTCGAGACATTGCAGGTATATTTGTGGAATCGACTGCGTCCGGTTGCAGTCGGCGCTTACCGATATGGAAATGCACCGGGCTTTCGCCGGGCAGAGCTCTTTCTGAAGCGAGTTATGCAGCCTGACGGCTATACTGGCTGCTTGGCCGGACAGCGATTCCCCGTTGAGCAGGATACGTATTTCTTCAGGATGAAGTGGGTTGGGAAAGACATAAGCGTCCAACCGTGGATCCGGTATTGCCTTCAAAATGTCCGATACTCCCTGCTGAACGGCTTCCACCGCCGGTCCCTGTGCACGTTCCGCGCCGGGGGCTTGCTTTATGTAAGCGAGCAGCAGGCTGAAATTACCATAGGCGAATTCCATCCCTTCTTCCGACAGAAGGTTGTATTGACGATACAGAAGATTGTTCAGGTATTTTTCATGCATAATGGCCTTGCTTTTTTTGATCTGCCTGGAAATATCCCGGAATTGCTCCTCGTTTTCCTTTTGATGCCTTATAAGGTCGACGATCAGGCTCAATGTCTCATTCAGTTCGTTCTCGTCGATCGGCTTCTTGATGTAGTTGGTAATCCCAAGTTTGATAGCTTCCTTTGTATATTCGAAATCGTCATACCCGCTGAGAATGATGAAATAGATATCGGGATGGCCCATCTTCACCTTCCGGATAAGTTCGATCCCATTCATGATAGGCATTTTGATATCGACCAGTATGATATCCGGTTTCACCAAACCGACAAGCTCTAGGGCATCCGCGCCGTTATCGGCCTCTCCGGCCAGGAAGAGCTCTCTCTGCTCCCATTCGATCCTGTTTATTATACTTTTTCTAACGAATTTTTCATCGTCTACGATCATTACGCGGTACATTTCATCCACCCCTGATTCTGCCGGTCCTCGGGCACGGACTCTCATTTTCTCCATCCGCCCGGCTTACCCGGAAAATTTATATGCAGCAAGGCAAAAGGCTACGTGATCGGCGGTATCTCTATTATTACAGTGGTTCCCCGACCCGCCACGCTTTCTATGGAGAAGCGGAAACGTTCCTGAAACAGCAGCTTTAGCCGCATAAATACATTGATGATGCCAAGATGCTGCGGTATGTCGGATTTCTCGATGGAATTCCCGCCGTAATGGAGCAGCGCGGAATTGATCGTACCCAGTGTTTCCTCATCGATTCCCGACCCGTTGTCCGAAATGGTGAAACGGATCCGTTCCTCATGCCAATCCACATTCAAGGATAACAAGCCGTCCCTGGTGATGTTTTTGAATCCGTGGCTGATTGCGTTTTCCACAAAGGGCTGCAGTATGAATTTCACCGTCTTGTATTCGTAAACGTCCGGATTGATATTATATGCCGCCTTGAACTTGCCTTCGAAACGGTATTCGAGTATCTGTGTATAGCTCCGGACATGACTCAGCTCGTCCCGGATGTATACCACCCGCTGACTGTTCAAATTGTACCGGAACATGCTGCCCAGGTTCTTGCATATCGCAATTACCTTTTTACTTTCGTTCTCGCTGGACAGTCCGATCACTATCTCAAGCGTATTATAAAGGAAATGCGGGTTGATCTGCTGCTGCAGCGCTTGAAGCTCGGTCTCCTTACGGATAAGCTCGATGGTTTCGTTCTTTTTCATCAGGTAATCTATCTGATTCGTCATGCTGTTGAAGTCCTGTACGAGCGCGCCGATCTCGTCGTCGGACGCAGCCGGCACGGTGAACTGAAACTCGCCGTTTTTGATTTTTTCCATGCCTCGGGACAATTGCACGAGAGGATTGGTGATCCGTGCCGAAAACCGGTAGGAGATTATGAGCGTAACCACCAGCAGGGACAGTGAAAGCAATATGAACAGCGTTTTCAGATTGCCCACATCCTTAAGGATCGATTTGTACGGCAGGATGTTTACAATTCTCCATTTTGTATATTCGGAGGTGCCGAAAATCACCATATATTCGTTCGAATTGATGGTTTTGCTGAAGTACCCCCACTTCTGATCCTTCGGCAGGTATTGCGCGATCTTGAAGGACGGGTTTTCCGGGTAGCTGTACACCGTATTACCCTTCTCATCCAATATGATGGTATGTGCTATGTCCAGATACTCGTTTTTAAAAAAGTCCTCGAACTGTTTCTTGTCGATATCCATCAGTATGTATCCGATCACGTCCTGGGTAAAGGAGCTGTGAATCTTGTAAACCATGGTATATACCGGTTTTCTGTCCTTTTCCGCGTAATAGTTCTGCGGGTTGTCGAGGAGAATGGTCATTGGCTCCTTCGAGTTCTTTGCTTCCCTATACCATTTGTCTTCCTTGAAATTGTAGTTCGGGTTCTGATTGATACTGGTATAAAGCGTAAAAAAGGAACTGACGTCGTTCTCCATAAAAACTGCAATCTGCAGGTTACTCCTGGAATAGACGAAGAGTTTCAGCGCGTTGTCGATGTACTCGGAATCCTGATAGGAATAGAAATCCTTGTTATCCGCGTTGCTGTCGGCAATTTTCTGGATGTAGTGGTTATATGCCAGCGAAAGGGCTATACTCTCGATTCCTTTAAAATAGGAATCGGTGTTTTTGATCATCTGGCTGATCATATAGTAGCTGTAGCTTTGCGCCTTTGTCTTGACCGAATTGAGATATATGAAGTAGGATATGGTGAAAAAGATGGTAGTCGACAGAAAAGTCGCCATCAAAACCAGCATAAACACCTTATCTCTGATTTTCAATCTGCGGAAGGATTCTCTTATATTCAAAATGATTTTCTTCATGGTGAGGACCCCACGGAACTAAATATTTTACCTGTTCAAAGCTAAAAATATTACCATTGCTCCTGAAATGCATTTGCTATACTAATTACGGGTCGACCAGCACTCAGCTTTATTCTATCATTCGTAACGGTATATAAAAAGAGGTATAATTACGAAATTCAGAAAGGATGGAAAAAATGAAAGGTAGAAAAATTATAAGTATTGTTCTGCCGGTAATAGTATCCTTATCGATGTTTGCGGGCTGCGGTACCGCTAAAAACGACGGAGCCCAGTCATCGACAGCCCCGGAGGCATCTGCGGCAGCTACGGCTTCCACATCGGAGGCGCCTAAGGAAAAGGCAGTAATAAATTTCCTGAAATGGGGCGAAGGCTCTGAAAGAGACCTCGATATGGACAGCATAACCAAATTCAACGCAGCGAATCCCGATATCGAAGTAAAGGGTGAAGTCATTAAGTATGACGACTACCTGAGCAAAATCAACACTCTGATCGCAGCAAATTCCACACCGGACATTTTTTACATCAATGAGTACCTGCCCGTTGAATGGGGACAAAAGGGAATCGGCCAGGACATCAGGCCTTTCTATGAAAAGGCGGGAGTCAATCCTGAAGACAGGTATGTAGGCGCATCATTGTTCAAATCGAGCGACAACAAGATATGGGGCGTTGCTTCCAGTCTTGCAACCATGATGGTATACTATAATAAGAAACTGTTCCAGGATGCAGGTATCGCTCTTCCGTCCACAGATGCAAGCTCCTCATGGACTTGGGACGAAATGATAGCTGCGGCAAAGAAGATTACAACGGATAAAAACGGTAAGCATGCCGATGAGGCGGGATTCGATCCCAAATCTATCAAGACTTACGGTATTCTGGCTCCCACCTTCTGGCTCCACAATATGACGCTCCTCTACAGCAATAATGCATCCTATGCTACTACGGACGGAAAAGCACTCGGACTTGGCAGTCCGGAAGCCACCAAGGTCATGCAGAACATTTCCGACCTTATGAACAAGGATCATGTGTCTCCCTCCATCGCTGTTACGAAATCACTTCCGGCATCAGCATCGATGCTGATGAATGGACAGCTCGGCATACTTCCCAGCGGTACCTGGGATGACGTTAACTTTGTAACAGAGAATTTCGACGTAGGCGTAGCACCTTATCCTACAATGCAGAAACCTGTTTCGATCGCATGGGCATCCTGCTACATGATGTCGGCAACCACCAAATATCCGGACGCTGCATTCAAATACCTCCAGTATGTGACTGACGGCGAACAGAATGAAAACGTGCTCAAGATGAATCTGCCGAACCTGAAGAACTACTATTCGGACGACGGCAAATTCAAACAGTGGTCTGACCTGAACAAGCACAGCGCGGACTTCCTCAAGGCAGTTCCTTCAATAATGAACATTTCTATCACGCCTGAGAATGTCGACCTGAAGAACTTTGGACCTATCGTAGACCAGACCATCAGCCCTGAAATGGATAAACTGTGGCTGGGTGAAAAGACTGCGCAGGATATGGTCAAGATACTCGAAGACAAGACAGCCGGCAAGTGGCAGGGATACTGGGATAAATAACAGAAATCAGAAGTTTTGATTATAGGGGTTCCCTCCGGAAAGGCACAATCGTATACGAATGCTTACGGAGGGAACCTTTCTATTGAAAGGTGAAAACTCATGGAGAAAATGGATAAACCAAACAGGCGCACGTTTTTTTCAAAACACTCGGACACACTATGGGGCTACTTCTTTATTTTGCCGGCTGTCCTCGGTCTGCTCCTGTTTTACTTCGGGCCTATGCTGTTCAGCTTTTTCATAAGCTTCAATTCGTGGGATGTTGTCCGTCCGCCGGAATGGATACTCTTCGACAATTATACCAGAGTGTTCAGCGATGAGCTGACAATGAAATCCCTTGGGGTAACGCTCTACTATACACTCCTCGCTGTTCCGGCCACAACCGTTGTAGCGCTTTTGACAGCCGTATTGCTCAATACGAAGATAAAGGCTTTGTCAGTTTTCAGAACGGCATTGTACATTCCCTCGATCGTTCCCATGGTGGCCAATGTCGCTCTCTGGATGTTTCTATATAACCCGGCTTTCGGGCTTTTGAACTACGTTTTAGGATTATTCGGCATACCCCCGCAGAACTGGGTGTTTGCAAAAGAGTCTGTAGTTCCCTCTTTGGCGCTTATGGCCGTCTGGGGAGCTGGAAATACGATTGTTATCTATCTTGCCGGTTTACAGGGAATTTCGCATGAATTGTACGAATCTGTCGACATCGATGGCGGGAACGTTTTTCACAAATTCTTCAATGTAACGCTCCCAATGCTAAGCCCCGTTATATTTTACAATGTGGTCATGGGAATAATCGGCAGCATGCAGGTCTTTACACAGCCCTACATCATGACGCAGGGCGGGCCGGACAACGCCAGTATGTTCATCGTACTGCTGCTGTACAGGACGGCTTTCAGGAACCAGGAAATGGGTTATGCATCCGCAATGTCCTGGGTACTTTTTGTACTCATCGGCATTATGACCTTGATAGCATTTAAAACTTCCAATACGTGGGTGTTCATTGAAGGTGAGGATAAAAATGGCAAAAGAAAATAAATTTAAGCCTGGACAAGGCGTTGTTTATCTGATTTTAATACTACTTGCGCTGTTCAGCCTCTTCCCGTTCTTTTGGCTGATCAGGAGCTCTTTCATGAGCTCGATGGAAATTTTTGCAATGCCAATGCAATGGCTGCCCAAACGGCTTCGGTTCGAAAATTACAAGGAGGCTCTCACAGCGCTTCCCTTCGCGGTTTACTTTAAAAACACGATGATAATCGTCATATTGAACATGGTCGGGTGTATTCTCAGTTCGAGCTTTATCGCCTTCGGGTTCTCCAGGATCAGGTTCAAGGGAAGGAATCTATGGTTCGCGCTTTTGCTCACAACGATGATGATCCCGAATTCGACGGTCCTGATACCGCAGTTCATAGGGTGGAAATTCGTGGGAGCATACAATACTTACTTGCCCCTCATCATGCCCGCATTTTTCGGGAATGCGTTTTTTGTCTTCCTTCTGAGGCAATTCAACTACACTATACCGAAAGCATATGATGAAGCTGTTTTCCTGGATGGTGGCAACTATTTCACTGTGTACCGGAGGATCATCCTTCCGCTTTCGAAGCCTTCGCTCACTGCTGTCGGGGTGTTTACCTTCATGTACAACTGGAATGATTTCTTCGGACCGCTGATCTATCTAAACACCGGCGAGAAATATACTCTTGCGCTTGGGCTGCAGTCCTTCATCGGCCAGTATAATTCCGAATGGCATCTGCTGATGGCGGCGTCGACGGTTATTATAGTACCGATGATCGTAATGTTCTTCTTCGCCCAGCGTTACTTCATCGAAGGAATCACATTCTCAGGCCTGAAGGGATAAGGAGGGAGACGGACAATGTTGAATTTATCCAGCTGGAACACATGGGATATCCGGTGTCTGAACGCTGTTATGAAAATACCCGAGATGGCCGAGCTCCGTGTCGCGGCGTATGATACGGACACACACCTGTACCAGGATGAATTTCTCTGGTCCAATGTAGTACGTTTCGGCTATCACCACCCCAACGGAGAATATTTCGACATCGACCTGAAATTCATAGATGCGGTATTTTCTCTGGAATTCGCCAGTCAGGGGGAAAAGTTCGTATATAAAATCGCTTTTAAAGAAGCACAACCGAAATACCGGCTGAACGTCGCTGCAATGTTCCGGTGGGGAGCCAAGGGCAATATCCTTATGGACGACAGCTCCATCACCATGTATGCAAAAGGCCGCAATTACCGGTTTTCCTTTACCGGAGACCAGGACAGGGACACCCTTGTCAATACAAGCCACCAGGGTATTCTGTTCGATACCTGCTCCCCGGTCTATATCAACTGCAATTCAGACCTTACAAAGGACGAAATGGACGAATTCCTGAGGATCAAACGCAAGGAGTGTATAGATTCCTACAGCCAGGGTGAAGGCATGCTGTCTGACACGCCCCAGGCGATCATAAAGGGGATCACCTGGAACACGGTTTACGAACCGATCGGAAAACGCGTCTGCTCGCCGGTGTCCCGTGCATGGTGCACCGGTAACGGTACCGGCTTCGGCTCCTATGTGCTGTTCGAGTGGGATACGTTTTTCGCGGGGCTCATGAGTGCGGCACAGGACAGGGACTTTGCCCGCCGGCAGGTTCGCAGCATACTGCAGGAAATGACCGAAGACGGAATGATACCGAATTTCGGAGCACAGAACGCCTGCAGCATCGACCGCTCCCAGCCGCCGGTCGGCGCTTACTGCATACTGAAGCTTTACCGCCAGTTCGGGGAAACCGGACTGCTTGAAGAAACATATGAAAAGCTGACGAGGTGGAATTCCTGGTGGATGAAGAACCGCGACGGAAATGGCGACGGTTTGCTCGAATGGGGCTCCAACCCATATCCGGAAGGCCGCAGGGTGCAGTATGAAGCTGACAACCATCAGGCGGCGATGTACGAATCGGGCCTCGACAACAGCCCGATGTACGATGGAGTGGAATTCAACAAACGAACGCACACCATGGAATATGCGGACGTAGGCCTGAACGCATTATATGCCGCTGACTGCTGGGCTCTTTCCGAGATCTCACGCATCCTCGGGAAAATGGAGCAGGCGGCGCTTCTGGAGAAGGAGTATGTCAGGATGCGCGAAGCCATTCAGGAGCAACTCTGGGATGAAAAGACCGGGAGCTTCCTGAACCGACACTGGGACGGCCGTTTCAACTACAGGCTGTCCCCTACGAATTTCTACCCGCTGATAGCCGGGATCGCAACGCAGGAGCAGGCCGAACGCATGGTGAAGGAACATCTGCTCAATGAAGAGGAATTCTGGGGTACTTATGTCATCCCAAGCATTGCGAGAAACGATCCAGCCTTCACCGACAACAACTATTGGAGGGGCAGGATCTGGGGGCCTATGAATTTCCTTGTGGGAGAAGGCCTTAAAAGGTACGGTTTCCACGATACGGCCTACCGGTTTGCACAGAAGAGCCAGCTGCTTTTCCAGCAGGAATGGCAGGAAAAGAACCATATCCATGAAAATTACAATGCCGTCACCGGCGAAGGCTGTGATGTCAAAAACGCAGACCCGGTTTATCATTGGGGAGGTCTGCTAGGCTACCTGGCCATTTCCGAGCTGATCGAAGCCCAACCTTGGGCCGGCATGCGGTTCGGGAATCTGAACGGCGTATACGCAGCCATAAAAAACTTCCCTGTCGGAAGCAACGACCTTTACGACGTGACCATGGATGAAGGTTTGTCCGTACTCCGCAACGGCGACGAAATAATAAAAACTGAAATACCCGTTATGATCAGAGGATATGGTTTGGACGGGGATAAGCTGTATCTGGAAATCATTGCGGACAATCCGGGGGATCTGCTACTTAAGCCGGATCCGGCCGCAAAAAAGGTAATTGTCAGGATAAAGGAAGAAACGATGGTTTTGGAAAGGAAAGATGAAATGGTCATACCGTTCCGTTGACGCCCCGCACTGTTATCCTATAAAAATACCGGAAAGGGATGCATTGAATGATTAGTCAGAAGGATAGAGAAACAATACGCAGTTTGGCAGGAAGAGTCCGTGAAATAGCGGAATTGCCAATAATGGAGAAACGCAGGCAAAGTATTTACAAATTCAACGCTCTAAAACCTGAAAAGCCTCTTGTGCTTTGTTTCCCGGAGGGAGCATGGAGGGAACTGCTCCCCCAAAGCGAAATGACCTGCGAGGATGCGAAGCTCAGGGCCTGGGAATGGAAACTGCGCAGCCAGATCTACTGGTGGGAGCATATCAACGACGACAACACACTCGAGCCCTGGTTCAACATACCCTGGGAAATCACACCCGGGGATTACGGCGTAGAAATAAAGGAAGTCCATGGAGAAGGCCTTGGCAGTTTCCGTTACGAACCGCCGATCACCGATCTCGAAAGGGACTTCGAGAAGCTGCATTTCAGGGAATTCAAGGTAGACAGGGAGCTTGTAAAGCAGAATTTAACTCTTGCCCGGGAACTGTTCGGCGACCTCCTCCCCTCCAGAGTCCGCGGCTATACCTATTACACCTGCTCCATTACGTGGGAGGCGATGAAGCTCATCGGCATGGAAAACATGTTCACCAACATGTACGATGATCCGGACAATCTTCACAGGCTTATCAAGTTCCTGTCGGACGATTGGATTGGCTACTACAAATGGCTGGAAAAGGAAAACCTGCTGATGCTGGACAATGAAAACGACTATGTCGGGACAGGCGGCGTAGGATATACAGATGAGCTGCCCCAAAAGGACCTGAAGGCGGGATCTCCGGTACGCCTGATCGACACCTGGGGACGGACAGACTCGCAGGAGACCATTGGTGCATCGCCCGCCATGTTCAACGAATTCGTTTTCCAGTACCAGATGCCCATGATGGAGCTGTTCGGGCTGAATTGCTACGGCTGCTGCGAGCCCATACAGGACCGCTGGCAGTACATCAAGGCTATCCCAAACCTCAGGAGGCTGTCGGTTTCGCCCTGGTGCGACCAGGAAAAAATGGCGGACTATCTTGGGAAAAATTATATTTTCAGCCGTAAGCCCAATCCCTCTCCTGTCTGTACTGATTTTAACGAGGAGATCATCCGGGACGATATTCGCAATACGTTAAAAATAGCGAAGAACAACGTGCTGGAAATCATAATGAAGGATACACACACCGTCTTAAACCGGCCGGAACGCATTACCAGATGGGTGGAGATAGCCCGCGAAGAGGTCGATTCGATCTGATCCGATTCGATTTATCCGATTTAATCTGTTTATGAGGTGAAGGAACTATGGAAATAAATTTGACAGGTAAGATTGCAGTCGTCACAGGAGCGACCGGTGAGCTCGGCAGGGTTATGGCTATCACCCTCGCAAAATGCGGCGCTGATGTGGCTGTTCATTACCACAGGAACGAGGAAAAGGCAAAGGAGCTTCTAGAGGAGATCGGCAGACTCTCCAGGAGAGCAATCATGGTACAGGCTGATATTACGGACTACGACTCTGTCATGAAAATGAGGGATACTATCGTGTCCGGTCTTGGAAAGCCTGACATCATCGTGGACAACGCCGTTATACAATACACGTGGAAGCCGGTGCTTGAACAGGCCCCCGAGGATTATGAAAGCCAGTTCCGTTCATGTGTAATGCAGAATGTCCTCATGGCAAAAGCGTTCATACCCTTCATGCTCGAAAAAAAGGCCGGACGTTTTATCGCGATCAATACGGAAACCGCAATGCAGTGCAACATAGGACAATCAGCCTATGCCTCCGGTAAAAGGGGTATGGACGGCGTTATCCGGTCCCTTGCAAGAGAAGTAGCCGAATACCAGATCACCGTAAACCAGGTCGCGCCCGGCTATACGGTAAGCGACAGGGACAGGCTTAACGGAACGGAAAATAACCCGAATTATGTGAAAATGGTACCGATGGGACGCAGGGGCACGGATCAGGAAGTCGCGAACATGGTGGCATTCCTCGCTTCCGATCTCGCCAGCTTTACAACGGGAGCCTACATCCCTGTAAACGGCGGTACCGTAATGCCGACCATATGACAAAAGCGGGTCTGCGGTAACATATCATGGAGGATATTATGGAACAAAAATTATTGAGACATGTTGTAATGTTCAAATTCAAGGAAGGCGCATCAAAGGAAGGGATAGAAGCAGTCGAAAAAGCATTCGTCGGTCTGAAGGACAGCATCCCGCTGGTCCGTTCCCTGGAATGGGGCACGGATGTCAGTCCGGAAGGCATAAGCCAGGGCTTCACCCACTGCTTCCTTGTGACCTTCGACAGCGAACAGGACAGGGACGCCTATCTTCCCCACCCGGCCCACAAGGCCTTCGGCAATGTGCTGAAGCCGGTCATAGACAAGGTCATGGTTATAGACTACTGGGCGCGCGGGTAATCCCGCGCGTCTCCTCCTCGTCCTCTAATAACGAATACGATCCTCGCATCGTCATCATTCAGCTTAATGGACGTTTGCATATACCTGCTCGGCAGTGAAAAAGCCATCCTTTATTACCGTGGCATCGATATTGTCCTTTGTCACAAGCTGCGGTCGGTAAATCCTGCAACGGACATTAAAGGTCCCGTTCGACATCATTTCACAGGAGCCTACATCTTCTCCATCAGCCATTTTTACGGCTATTTCAGCCGCCGCTTCAGCGAGGGTATTGATAGGCTTGTAAACTGTAGAACCCTGCGTCCCCTCGACTATTCTCTGGCAGGCGCCCAGTTCAGCATCCTGCCCCGTAACAAACACCTTACCCGCGAGCCTGTTTTCACTCAAAGCGGTTATCGCACCTTCGGCAAGCTGGTCATTCGCCGCAATTATAGCATCTATCTTCTGACCGCTGTTCAGTATTTTACTGACATAATCGTAGGAGCCCTCGTCACGCCAGGCGTCTATCCAGGTCTCTCCGACGACATCTATGTCGCCCTTGGCGACAAAAGGCTCAAGGACGCTGTGATATCCTTCGTTCAGCATGAAGGAATTATTGTCCCTTTGCGAACCGTTTAGAATCAGGTAATTCCCTTCAGGTACATTTTCCGTCACTGATTTGCCCATTAAACGACCTACTTCAGAGTTGTTGAAAGATATGTAAAAGTCGACGTCGACATCCTTTATCATGCGGTCATACGCAATTACCTTCACTTTATGGCTATGAGCGTATTTGACAAGATCTTTAAGGCTATCCTTGTCAAAGGCCACGATCACAAGCACGTCGACCCCCTGATCAATCATTTCGATACCGATCTCTCTCTGGCGCGCGCTGTCCTCATAAGCATCCTTCACAATAACCTTGGCGCCGAGGTTCTCGGCCTTCGCTACAAATATATCCCGGTCCCTCTGCCACCTTTCCACCGTCATCGTTTCGTAAATAAATCCTATTTTCACCTCGTCATCCTCGGTGTTAACGGTCTTGGCCGGACCGCAGCCATATGAGAAAATTAAAAGCACAGCCATGGACAAGACAAGCAGCTTCTTCATAACAAACCTCCCAAACCTCGCGCCTGGCGCTAAACATCCTACCTATACCTGTTTTAGATAGTCTGAAGGAGATATACCCTCATGCTTTTTGAACAATTTGCTGAAATAGTTGGGATCGCAGTATCCTGACATGAAACAGATTTCTTTTATGGAATACCTGCTTTCCTTCATCAGCCTTTTTGCATTCTCAATTCGCACTGACGTTAACCTTTCAATGAAATTTTCGCCCGTTTCGTTCTTGTACAGCCGGCTCAAATATTGAGGGCTGATATACAGCTCTTTTGAAACGTCATCGAGAGTCAGGTCCTGATTGAATCTCTCGTTTATCAGCATATTTGTCTTTTCAACTATTTTCCCAATATTGCATTTCTTCCCGACGCTTATTGCGCCGGCTATATGCCTTATCTCCTCCGTACATATCCGCTCAAATTCTTCCTTGGACTTGCAGCATAGAATCTTTTTAATGTAATGTCCGGGTTCGATATCATCGTTGATTCCGTTTTCCATAGCGACCTGGCGTACTGCCGCCATCATTTCTATGATCCTGTAGTGCTGGTTCTCCTGTTCAAAGAAATTGGGGTATTTCCGGAAAATATCCGACAAAATTGTCAAGCATTTCTGTACATCTCCATTTTCGATGCCGATTATCAATTTATGTTCCTGGGCCACAATTTCAAACCCCACGTTGTACACATTCGGAGCTATATCGTCGATATGTACTATTCTGCCGCCTTCATTGCAATTGAGCGCCTTTAGCGCTTCCTGATAGGAAATCATTATATCCTGATCGTTGTGAATCCTGCCTATCCCGGCCTTGAATTCCATATCGGATTTTTCTTCCAATAAGCGTATGATATCCTCTATGCCGGTTATGGCCTGTACCCTCTGTTCATACAAATCTTCTATGCTTTCCGCAACATAGACGACGACCCTGTCCAGCATTACCGGACCTACTATGCACTTGCACCTGCATTTCAAATTATCCTTGAACAGGGTATAAATTTCCTGGTTGTCGAAGCTATCGCCCAACTGGGCTTCGTAATTGCTGCTTTTACCTTTTTTGTTGAATGTCAGCACAAAAATATAGCCGGTCTCATTATCTATATCAAAAAATTCTTTTTTGTATTTGATGATATCGGTTTTACGTACCTGATTAAAAAGCAAAGAGTAAATGAAGCTGTGCTCTACGGCAGTGAGCATCTTTTCGATCCTCTCCTTCGCCTCGAGCTCCCAGCTGTATTTGCGCCTTTCGGCATCCAGCTGGACCATTATCCTTTGCAGGGTATCCACAAGTCTATCTTTTTTTACAGGCTTTATCAGATACTCGCTGACTCCCAGTTCAACAGCCTGTTTGGCGTATTCAAAAAATTCGTAGACCGATACTATGACTATTTTTACATCGGTATGAACTTTCTTTATTTCCTTGATTGCATCAAGGCCGTTAATACCCGGCATCTTGATATCCGTCAATATTATATCCGGTTTTATGGTGAGAGTTTTTTCTATAGCTTCTCTTCCCGATCTTGCTGTTTCGATAATTCTTATGTTGCTGAATTCATTTTCTACAACATGCCTTACGGATTCTATCATTATCTGTTCATCATCACATACCATAAGACTATACATAGGAACCACCACCCTCTTCTACCTGCCTGTTCCTTCGACAATATCGAACCGGTTTTTTATCGGTATTTTTAAAACTACCTCTGTTCCCCTGCCTGGAGCGCTGTTCACTTCTATCACATCTTCGCAGCTGAAAAACAGCTTCAATCTCTGCACCACGTTATATATTCCTATCCCTGTCGTATGCCCTGATATTTCGCTTTCAAACTTGTGGCATTTCAATATCTTCCGCCTTGTTTCCTCGCTCATCCCGGCCCCGTTGTCCTGAACGCTCATTCTGACCTCGGTATCGCTTCTGTCGAGCGAGATTTTGATCGTGCCTCCTCTCTCGAGGTTACCTATGCCATGAATCGTGGCATTCTCCACCAGCGGCTGGATGATCAGAGGCGGGACCTCGATATTGAGCAGGCTTTGATCAATGCTATATTCAAATTTCATGATGTCCCCAAACCTTACGTAGAACAGGTCTTCGTATGCCCTGACAGTATCTATTTCATCCTTGATTCTGACTTTTCTGTCCAGGCTTTTAACATTGTATCTGAATATCTTAGCCATATTGTCAAGAAAATCCGAGGTTTTGTCGGCGCCTTCGATCATTGCAAGCTGTACCCCGGCATTGAGCGTATTGAACAGAAAATGAGGGTTTATCTGCATTTGCAGAGTCTTCATTTCCGCGTCTGCCAGCAGCGATTGTATCCTCAGATTTTCTATCTGCTGTTCCAAAAGCTGTGATTCCGTATCGGCCTTGTTGTGCAGTTCGCTGATGTAATTCCTGATACTGTGCTTCATCGCGTTGAAGGCGTTTGCCATTATGCTGAGCTCATCCTGTGAGTAAACTTCGACGTCGTCGGCTTCGAAATTGCCCTTGGACATTTCTTCAGCCGAATGCGCAAGCTTTATTATCGGTTTCGTCATATTGTATGTAAGGTAGAAAAGCACAAGCATGTTCAACAATATAATAGATATAATGAGAATCAGATTTGTGGTCCGCAGCTTGTTGAGATTCTCCGACATCCCGAGATACTGAGCGGTATTGATGTTCAGGATGTTCATATTCAGACGGTCGGTATATGTCCGGATGTATCCGGCCGTCTGGTTGGCCTCGGCATACCTTGCAATATACTCATCTGCGTTGCCGATTCTTTTTGCCTCAACGGCAGCATCAGTTTCATTGAAATACGAATCGACCATGTAGGCGATATCCCTGTAGAGCAGGTCGTTCTGGCTGTATATCCCGTGCAACTCGTCAAACATGCTCTGCGCCTTCTCGTTAAAAATATCCTTATATCTATAATAATTGAGCAGGTTGTCCGAATCGGCAGTAACGAGGTAATTCGTCAGATTGGTACTCACATTCTGCATATCGCCGAGAAATTCCTTAATTTCTACACTGGCGGCAAACATATCATCCATCTTTTCTATAATGTTGCTTGACAAGCCAAGAATAAATATGCTCGTAACGCTGGTTAGAATCATAGTCAGAACAAAGGTGGCGATGATCCTGGACTTTATGCTGTTGAACATTCTACCCCAAATCTTTTTCATAGCATATTTACCTGTCAGTTTCATTTTGGTCGATATTTATGGCTGTATATATGTCTGTAGCAATGTTTGAATAACTTGATTGAAATGAATCCCCTACGCTGCCGCACAATACTTCTACGCTCTTATACCCCGCATTATATCCGTTCCTGTCCAGCACGCCGTATATGATCCCTTTTTTGATATAGTACCTGATTTCATCCGAGATATCCGTGCCGACTATTACGACCTTTCCCACCAGGTTGCGCTCTATAATCACGTGTGCCGCCGCCGCCGTATCCTTGGCGTTGGTACAGAATATCACATTGACGCCGGGGTGATCGGTCAATATGCTTCTCGTCAAATCCTCAGCTCCCAGCAGATCGCTGTTCCTGGGCAATGTACACAGCAGGTTGATTTTTTTCTCGCTTTCGATAATGCTTGTTATGCCGCTCATCATGATATCGCTCTGTGACATTGCAGTCTTATCGGTTTTGCTTCGGCCCTCATCCGATAAAATTACGGCCAGATTGACGGGCTTATCCTTGTCAACTGCCTGAGATACCAGCTTTGCGGCCTTTACTCCATAATCATAAAAATTGGTTCCCACATATGATAGACGGTTACTGTCAACGGATTCGACTATACCAACCACTATGTGGATGCCCGACTTGGCGGCGCTGTTGATAGCGTCCGAATACTCTACTGAATTTCCGCCGTTAACGATGATGCCGTCGACCCTCGATTTATTTGCAATATTTATGTACTCTACTGTTTTATTATTGATGTCAGGGTCGGTAACAGGGTTGTATTCGACTGCGGCATTATTGGCTTTTGCGGCTTCAAATACTCCCTTTTCAAAGTTTTGCCAATATCCGTCATCTCCGGAATTTATTATTAATGAAAAATGATATTTAGGGTTAATACCGGGTACATTTGCGTTGTTTCCGCCATAGACCTTGTTGACCATGCAGAAATAGTACACAGCCAACGACGCCGATGTAACCACAACTGCAATTAAAAAGGCCAATGATATTTTATAAAGCCATTTCATTTCGTCACCACCTCTTTAATAGGGGCTGCGGCTTGTATAATCCTTATCCATTATACCATAAATGGGATGTGAAAGCTAAATTATGTATAACGAAAAAAGGCAGAACAAAAGGACGGTTCAAAAGAACCGTCCCTGTTTTCCTGTATTTGACGCGGTTTAGCCGAGCCTGGACTTTGATTTCGAGTACATATCGAATGCAACGGCCAGCAACACAACCATACCTTTTGCGACAGACTGCAAAAAGACGTTCAAACCTATTATAGACATACCGTTGTTCATGACGCCCATAATAAGAGCTCCCACGACAGCTCCCCATATCGTTCCTATGCCGCCGTATGCGGAAGCGCCGCCTATAAAGCACGCGCCTATGGCGTCAAGCTCAAAGTTCACTCCGACATTGGGTGAGGCGGCCATCATTCTACCGGCAGTTACTACTGCTGCGACACCTGATAGAAGCCCCATGTTCGAATACACGAGAAACATCATCTTTTTTGTGTTGACGCCGGAAAGCTCCGCCGCCTTGATATTTCCTCCCATGGCGTAAATATGGCGCCCAGGTATGGTCTTGGTCGCTATGAACGTATAGAGTGCGTATAAA
The DNA here is from genome assembly GCA_023412915.1 of Bacillota bacterium. Lineage (GTDB taxonomy): Bacteria > Bacillota > Clostridia > Acetivibrionales > DTU013 > JAEYOM01. The sequence goes on along the minus strand of JAEZRE010000010.1, from coordinate 6,297 downwards.
GCTGCCAGTAAGATCAGCATTATGGGCAGGCCTTCGTCCATCGCCAGCCAGTATGAGAAAACATTTATAACAATAAAAAACGAAATTGCTTTTGTGACGACCGAATTTAAAGATGCTACTTCATATCCGCGGCTTTGCTTGCTTTTCCTGTTGTAAATAGCAAACAAAACGTAAATGATGGATAAAGTAAGCCCTACAATGAGCATCGTTACATTCAGAAAATCAGGCTTATTCTGCAGCTGCAGCAAATCGCCTATGCGTAAAAAGTCCGGGACGGTTTTGGGAGCGATATCGGGAACCGAACCCGTTCCGATAGTAGTATACAAACCGGAAAGTGGTAAGGTCTTACCGTCCAGTATAATATTGTTGATCCCCCGGAAAACCATCATACCTGCCAGTGTTGTGATAAATGGCGGCACCTTGACATACGCTATCCAAAAGCCCTGCCATATGCCAGCCAAAAGGCCCGTTATAATACTGAAGATGATTGCCAGTCCGGTCGGCAGACCAATCGTCGTGGCCATCAAACCCGACATGGCGCTTACCAGCGCGACCAGCGCGCCGACCGAAAGGTCGACGTTACCACCCGTCAATATACAAAACATCATTCCTATGGCGAGTATCAGCACATACGCGTTCTGACGAACCAGCATCTGCACGTTTCTCGGCCAGATAAGCTTGCCGCCGGTCACGACCCCGAAAAAGATCACAATAACAACCAGGGCAAAAGCCATCCCATATTGCCGTAAGTAACGGTTCATAAATTCCTTAACGTTGTTCATTTATATTCCCCCTATCGCCCTGCTGAACTTCTTATTATTGTGGACATGATTTCCTCCTGGGTCGCTTCGCTCGTCTTCATTTCTCCTACGACACGTCCCTCGTTGATTATGTATAAGCGGTCGGTAATTCCCAATATCTCAGGCAGCTCGGAAGAGATCATGATGACACATTTACCGGCCTCTGCCAACTGTATGATTATTTTATATATCTCATACTTCGCGCCAACGTCGATTCCTCTTGTAGGTTCGTCGAGTATCAGCACATCGGGGGCGGCAAATATCCATTTACTTAGTACTACCTTCTGCTGGTTTCCTCCCGAGAGATTGCCCGCTTTCTGAAATACACTCGACGACTTAATGTTGAAACGCTCTCTGTAATCCTTTCCGATTAGGATCTCTTCATCTTCGTCTACGACTATACCTCTTGTAATTGCTTTCAGCTTTGCCAGGGTTATGTTCCTTTTAATGTCCTGTATATGCACCAACCCTGCCGTTTTCCTGTCTTCGGTAACATAAGCAATTCCATTGTCTATCGCCTGGCTGATATTATTCAGCGTTATCTCCCTGCCATCCTTGATGAGCTTACCGCTGATCTTTTTGCCGTACGCTCTGCCGAATACGCTCATAGCAATCTCTGTTCTTCCCGCACCCATAAGGCCTGCGAGTCCGACTATTTCGCCTTTTTTAAAGGACATGTTGACATTGTTGATAACGACCCTTTCCTCATCAAGAGGGTCATGCACCACCCAGTCCTTTATTTCAAAGCCTGTCTCACCGGCATTTGCCGAATGCTTAGGGAAACGGTCCGTAAGCTCGCGGCCTACCATCCCCTTGATTATCCGGCCTTCGCTGACATGTACGGAGTTGTCCAGAGTCTCTATCGTCTTTCCATCCCGCAGAACGGTTATATTATTCGCGATCTTTATGACTTCATGGATCTTATGAGAAATCATTATGCACGTCAAACCATGCTCTTTATTAAGCGTCTGCAAAAGCTCAAGAAGGTGGTCGGAATCATCGTCGTTGAGCGCCGCTGTCGGCTCATCCAATATAAGCAGCTCGCAGTTTTTCGACAGCGCCTTTGCTATCTCGACCAGTTGCTGCTTGCCGACGCCGATGTTCTTTATCTGCGCGGTATATTTCTCATTAAGGCCGACTTTTTTCATCAATGCGATAGCTTCTTTGTTGGTTTCGTCCCAGTTTATTACACCGTTTTTCGCTCTTTCGTTTCCCAGAAAAATATTCTCCGCGATTGTCATATACGGGCTTAGCGCCAGTTCCTGATGGATTATGGCGATTCCCGCAGCTTCGCTGTCACGTATGTTTTTAAACTTGCATTCCGTCCCCTTGAAAATTATGTCCCCGGTATATGAACCGTAGGGATATATTCCGCTCAGAACATTCATCAGCGTAGACTTGCCGGCTCCATTTTCCCCAACCAGAGCGTGTATCTCGCCCTTTTTCACCTTAAAAGTGACATCGCTGAGAGCCTTGACGCCAGGGAACTCCTTAGTGATATTCTCCATTTCCAGAATATATTCCGACATTCGTCTGCTCCTTTTTCAACTAAAGCTTTAGCTTTCAGGTCCGCCGTACGTTAAAAATGGCGGCAGCCATGCTGCCGCCATATTCAAACGATTATATTACTTTGCGTCCGGTATATCGGCTACCTTGTAATAACCGCTATCAACGAGCAGCTGCTTCCAGTTGTCTTTGCCGGCAAACTGGATCTTGCAGTTGAACGAAGGAACATCGATCTTTCCGTTGTTATAGCTTGCATTTGTCGGAACTTCTTCTCCTGCAAGTATAGCGTTGGTCATAGCTATGACCTGGTCAGCCAGAACTCTGGTATCCTTGAAGATGGACATCGACTGTTCGCCGCGAATGATCTGGCCTACGTTGATCTTGTCGCAATCCTGTCCGGTAAGTATCGGGAAGGGTTTTGCGGACGAGCCGTATCCTGCGGATTTCAGGGATGCTACGATACCCTGTGCAAGGCTGTCATTCGGTGAAAGAACTACATCGATATTCTTGTCGGCATAATAAGCCGTCAGGAGGTTATCCATTCTGTCCTGAGCTCCCTTGGACTCCCAGTTCGTTATAGCGATCTGGTCCGGGAATTTGGTTTGACCGGATTTGATTACGAGCACGCCGCTGTCTATGTAGGGCTGCAGAACGTCCATAGCGCCCTGGTTGAACAGTTTTGCGTTATTGTCGCCCGGGTCGCCGCCGAAGCATTCCATCGAGAAGGGACCCTTTTCGCCTTTGTCAAGCTTGAGAGAACTGACAATGAATTCACCCTGCATCTTACCTACGCCGTAGTTATCGAATGTGGCATAGTAGTCGCACTTGTCGGTATTTGTAATAAGTCTGTCATAAGCTATTACGGGGATCTTTGCGGTCTTAGCCTGTGCAAGAACTCCGCCCAGCGCGCCGCCGTCGATCGAAGCGATTACGAGAACATTGCAGCCCTTGGTGATCTGGTTTTCGATCTGGCTGTTCTGAACATCCTGTTTATTGTCGGCATACTGAAGGTCTACCTTGTATCCCTTTGCTTCCAGGGCAGCCTTAACGTTGGCGCCATCTTCGTTCCATCTCTGGAGAGATTTCGTAGGCATTGTAACACCGACGAGCTTACCAGAAGACGATTTCCCCTGGCTACAGCCGACGAATAAGCTTGCCAGCATTGCCAGCACCAATACAAGTACAAGTAACTTTTTTGCCATAACTATTCCTCCATAATAAAAATTATTAATATAAATTTTATGCTTAGTTATGACAATCAAGAATAGAGTTAATTATCAAATAGTGGTAATTTATTAACGATTATAGGAAATTCATAGTAACAATACTGGAATTTTTTAATATTAAAAAATTCCATCTCAATTATTTTTTCTTTGTGTTATATAGAATCGACTGTGGTAAATATTAGAACAGCAATACCAGAAAATAAGGAGTGGCGGCAATGTATAAAACAATATTTCATGTGGACGAAATCGGGAAAGCAGGTCTGGCGCTAAAAAATATTAAGAATCTTCTATTAGAACTCGGAGAGAGCAACGTCCAAGTCGAACTGCTTGCTAACTCCGAGGGTCTTCATATGCTTATTAAAACGGCTGCGCAATTTGAAGCACAGCTCAGGGACCTTGCTGCAAAAAAAGTTATTTTTTCAGCCTGCGCCAACACCATGAAAGAAATGGGTATTACAAAGGAATCGCTGCTGGATTTCGCAATCGTTGTACCATCAGGCGTTGGAGAGCTTGTTAAAAAGCAGTCCGAGGGATACTCATATATCCGCCCCTGAATCCGGCAATTTTCTTTATATGGTGTGCTCGGCGCTGCTGCTTAAAATTACGATCAGTTCGGTAACATCATCCTCTTTTGAAGCCCAGCTTGTCGCCAGCCGTATTACAGTGTGCTTGTCATCATGCCTTTCCCAGAAGCTGAAGCCTACTTTTTCCGACAGGGACTGCATTTGACGGTTTTCAAGTATAACGAACTGCTGATTGGTCGGAGAATCGAACCAGAGGCGATAGCCATTCTCAAGCAAGCCTTCTTTCATTTTTACGGCCATTTCGTTGGCATGTCTTGCAATCTTTAAATATAGGCCGTCTGTAAACAGCGTGTCGAATTGGATGCCGATAAGCCATCCCTTTGCCAGCAATGCGCCATGCTGTTTGACAATGGTAAAAAAATGCGGAATCAGGCCCGGTTTCGTTATAACCACCGCTTCCCCGAACAAAGCCCCGCATTTCGTACCTCCGATGTAGAAGACGTCGCAGAGCCTGGCTATGTCCTCCAAGGTCACATCCGAGTTTTCCGAAGTCAAACCGTATGCGAGACGCGCGCCGTCAAGATACAACGGTATGTTATACTTGCGGCAAATGCCGCTGACCCTTTCCAATTCATCCTTTGAGTATATTGTTCCATACTCGGTCGGGAAAGAGATATAAACCATGCCCGGCATTACCATATGGTCCCGGTTCCCGTCACTAGCGAATTCAGACAAGTACCGTTCAAGGTCCTCCGGCTTCAATTTGCCTAGCGTCTGCGGCAGAGTCAGGACCTTATGGCCGCAGAATTCGATAGCTCCCGCTTCATGCGTGCTGATATGGCCGCTTTCAGCAGAAATGACGCCCTGATAGGGACGTAGGAGTGCATCTATAACGGTTGCATTTGTCTGCGTTCCCCCCATTAAAAATTGTATTTCTGCCTGTGGGCAGTTGCATGCTCTTCGGATTTTTTCCTTGGCGGTCTCGCAATATTTGTCCAGTCCGTAGCCGGGCGTCTTTTCCATGTTCGTTTCCAGTAAACGCTGCAGGATCAAGGGATGCGCCCCTTCCATATAATCACTCATGAAGTTCTTCTTTGTTACAGGCATATTCATTCCAGCCTCCATATCGATAGGTCAAAGTGTCGTATATTTCTTATCGTAACAAATAAATCTTCATTTGACTACTTTCAACTCGTAGTCCCTGGTACCCAGACCGATCTTCTCCGCGTGTTCCAGGCAGCTGCGCCATTCGGATTCGGGTGCGGAGTTGGTGAAGTGATCGTGGCGGTCAACAAAGCCTTTTTGGGCTAAATTGTCGGACAGTTGGCTCCCGGGAAGCGGCGCAGCCTTCATACAGGCATCCACGCAAGCCTGATCGAGCGCCAGCGGATCGTAGGATGCGAACATACCCAGATCGGGCAGAATGGGCGCATCGTTTTCTCCATGGCAATCGCAGTTGGGGGATACGTCCACCACCAGCGAGATATGGAAACAGGGACGGCCGTCCACCACCGCCTTGGCGTATTCCGCCATGCGACAATTCAGGAGTTCGTTGGCATCGTCGCCGTTGAACGAGATTGCGTCGAAATTGCACGCGCCCAGACAGCGCCCGCAGCCAACACAATTCTTACTGTTGACCGTCATCTTTTTACCTGCGGCGTCAAACTCAAGACCTTCATTGGCACACTCCTTCTGACATTTGCGGCAGCCCCGGCACAACGTCGGATCAATGTAAGGCTTGCCGCTACAGTGCTGTTCCTTTTTTCCGGCTCGTGAGCCGCAGCCCATTCCGATATTTTTTATAGTGCCGCCGAACCCTGTCATTTCATGCCCTTTGAAATGCGTCAGACTGATGAACACATCCGCGTCCATGACAGCGCGGCCTATTTTAGCTTCCTTTACGTACTCGCCCCCCGCTACAGGCACCGCTATATCGTCGGTACCCTTCAGCCCGTCGCCGATTAAAATCGGGCAACCCACCGTCAGCGGTGAAAACCCGTTTTCCCAGGCGCATTCCAAATGCTCCAGAGCGTTTTTCCGACTACCTGGATACATCGTGTTGCAGTCGGTCAGATAAGGCTTGCCGCCCAGTTCCTTCACAACTTCGGCGACAGCCCTGGCGTAGTTGGGGCGAAGGAAGCTGATATTCCCCTTCTCGCCGAAATGCATCTTGATCGCAACGAACTTGCCGTTCATGTCGATCTGCCCGATGCCGGCCTTTTTAACCAGCTTTTTGAGCTT
>JAEZRE010000006.1 GCA_023412915.1 Bacillota bacterium | reverse complement strand
CAACGCTCTCATGTAAAGACAAAGAGTGGGGTCGACCCACTCTTTGACAGTTAAACCATATGCTTAAGTCCAAAAAGTATTATAACATTATTATCTACATTTATCAATCATTTATTTACGAAAATATAATTATAAGCCAACAGTACCAACCTGCTCACAAATAGCGTCCGCGCGCTCACAGCGAACTCGCCGCCATTTTCTACAGCATGCTGAACAGGCTCATCTGGCTGCTTTCAGGGATACCCTCAAGGCACCCGTTTTGGTGGAGTATTTCGATGACGGTTTTGCTTGCCTTGGAACGCATCCTGAGATCCTCTACCGATATGAATTCCCCGCCCGCGCGAGCCTCGACGATTGCGTTGGCTGCGGCCGAACCCAGGCCCTGCAGCGAATTGAGCGGCGGGCGGATCGCGTTGTCCTCTATCAGAAACTTTGTCGCGTCAGACTTGTAAAGATCTATCGGGAGGAATTTGAACCCCCTCGAGTACATCTCGTTCGCAATTTCCAGGATGGTCAATACGTTCTTATCCTTGGTCGATATGGTATTTCCCTGCTTTTCGAGTTCCGATATCTTGCTGCGCACCTTTTCCTTCCCGTGTGTCATGAGCTCCGCGTCGAATTCGTCGGCCCTTACCGTAAAGTAGGTCACATAGAAGGCCAACGGCTGGTAGACCTTGAACCAGCCGATCCTTATGGCTGTCAGTACGTATGCGGCGGCATGAGCTTTCGGGAACATGTATTTGATCTTTTTACATGATTCTATATACCATTCCGGCACGTCGTGCGCCTTCATCTCTTCCTCGTATTCGGGCTTCAAGCCCTTGCCCTTCCTTACGTCCTCCATAATTTTGAACGAGCTCTTGGGCGGAAGGTTCCTGTACATGAGGTACGTCATGATGCCGTCCCTGGTCCCTATTACGTCGGAGATCGTACAGATGCCTTGCTTGACAAGATCCTGCGCATTGTTGAGCCAAACGTTGGTACCATGCGAAAGTCCGCTTATCTGCAGGAGGTCCGAGAAGGTCTTCGGTTTAGTGTCGAGAAGCATCTGCCTTACGAATTTCGTACCGAATTCGGGAAGCGCAAACGTCCCCACTTCGCTGTTTATATCCTCCGGCTTTATCCCGAGCGGCTCCGTCGACAGGAACAGCTCCATTACCTTGTCGTCATGGACGGGCACATCATAAATGCTGATCCCCGTAATATCCGTGAGCATCCTGATCATCGTCGGGTCGTCATGGCCGAGTATGTCGAGCTTCAATATCGTATCATGCAGCGAATGGAAGTCGAAATGCGTGGTGATTATATCCGACTCGGTATCGTCCGCCGGCCTCTGTATCGGCGTGAAATCGTGCACATCGTATTCCTTCGGAATAACAATTATTCCTCCCGGGTGCTGTCCGGTCGTCCTCTTGATACCCGTGCAGCCCCTGACCAGGCGGTTTATCTCGGCATTGGTCACTGCCATGCTCTTTTCGTCCACATATTTTTTAACAAAGCCGTAGGCAGTTTTATCCGCAACGGATGCTATCGTACCGGCGCGGAAGACGTTCCCCCTTCCGAACAGCACTTCTGTGTACTTGTGAGCCTGCGACTGGTATTCTCCCGAGAAATTGAGGTCGATATCGGGCGCTTTGTCTCCGTCGAAGCCCAGGAACGTTTCGAACGGTATATCGTGCCCGTCGCCCTTCAACAGCTCTCCGCAGTTCGGGCAGTTTTTCGGAGGCAGGTCGAAGCCCGAGCCTATGGAGCCGTCGGTTATGAACTCTGAATACCTGCATTTTTTACAGAGATAGTGCGGCGGCAGCGGATTGACTTCCGTAATGCCGGTCATCGTCGCGGTAAACGACGAGCCTACCGAACCTCTTGAACCCACTATATATCCGTCCGAATTGGACTTTGCCACGAGCTTCTGCGCGATGTCGTACATGACGGCGAAGCCGTGCTTTATAATTGAAGTCAGTTCCTTGTCGAGCCTGTTTGCGACTAATTCCGGCAGAGGATCTCCATAAAGCTCATGCGCCTTTTCATATGCCAGTGTCTGTATTTCCTCCTCCGCGCCCTCGATGTTGGGAGGATATGTCCCCAGAGGTATCGGTATGACCTCCTCGACCATGTCGGCGATCTTGTTGGTATTCTCGACAACGACCTCGTAAGCCTTTTGATCGCCCAGATAGGTGAATTCGGCAAGCATCTCCTCCGTTGTCCTGAAGTAGAGCGGAGCCTGCCTGTCTGCGTCAGTATAGCCCTGGCCGAACATAAGTATCCTTCTGAATACTTCATCCCGCTGATCCATGAAATGCACGTCGCAGGTCGCGACAACAGGTTTGCCGAGCTTTTCGCCGAGCTGTACCACCCTGTTGTTCAGTTTTTTGAGACCTTCCTCGCCATCGACCTTCCCCGTCAATACGAGGAACTCGTTGTTGCCGAGCGGCTGTATCTCGAGATAATCATAGAACCTTGCTATTTTCTCTATTTCTTCCGGGCTTTTTCCGTTCAACATGGCCCTGAACAGCTCTCCCGCTTCGCAGGCGCTCCCTACGATGAGGCCTTCCCTGTATTTCATCAGCAGGCTCTTGGGCACTCTCGGCTTTTTGTAGAAATAGTTGAGGTGCGACTCGGATACTATTTTGTAAAGGTTTTTCAGTCCTGTCGTGTTTTTTACGAGCAGTATGGTATGGTAGGAATCCGCATTCTTATAATCGAATTTCCCCGAAAAAGCCCCGTCTATATCATCGATGGTTCTTGCATCCTTCTCCTTCAGCAATTCCAGACATTTTACAAATATTTCGGCAGTAGCCGCGGCATCGTCTACCGCTCTGTGGTGATTTTGAAGCTTCACTCCCAGATGCTTCGCAACTACGTCGAGTTTGTGCTTGGCGAGCTTCGGGAACAGATTCCGGCTGAGCTGCAGCGTATCTATTATTGTATTGTCGAAGCTCTTACCGCTTGTTCGGGCGATATGCTTCATAAAGCCCGTGTCGAAGGAGGCGTTATGCGCAACCACCGGCAGCCCGCCGACAAATTCCATAAAGCTGTCGAACGCCTGCTCCTGGGACGGCGCGCCTGCCACCATGCCATCGTTTATGCCTGTCAGCTTCGTTATAAATTCGGGGATGGGCATACCCGGATTCACGAAGGTGCTGAAGCTGTCCTGTATCTTCCCCTCGAATATCCTGACCGCACCTATTTCTGTGATCCTGTCCCTTTCGGCATACAGTCCGGTGGTCTCGATATCGAATACGACAAAGCCTCCGTCCAGAGGATAACCCATACCCTGGTCCGAACCCCTGAAAACAACGGGAGGTTCGTTATCGAGAAGATAACACTCCACGCCGTATATTATCTTGATCTTGTTCTTTTTACCCGCACTGTATGCTTCCGGGTAGGCCTGCACGACGCCGTGATCGGTGATGGCGACGGCCTTGTGCCCCCACTTTGCAGCCCTCTCCACGAGCTTTTCCGCGGTAGTTATGGCGTCCATGGCGCTCATCTGCGTGTGCAGGTGCAGTTCGACCCTTTTAACCTCAGCGTTGTCCATCTTGACATGCTTCTCCATTTCAAGAATATCCGTCGCCATGATGGACAGTTCTTTTGAAAACTTGTCGAACTGCGCTTCGCCGCGCACCTTGAAGTGGAGGCCGTTTTTTATCTGCTCCGCACGCAGGTCATAATCGTCCTTCGGGACAAAAAGCTTTATCGTTATTGAATTTGAATAATCCGTAATGTCAAAGGTGCAGATGTAACGATTTCCACGTATCTCCCTAAACTCAACGTTCGAAATGTCGCCTTCGACAGCCACCTTGCCCGAGTCCTGTGTAACCTCGTTCATACTCATCAGGCTGTCGCCGAAATTCTTGCCCAGTATGACCTCGAGGACTCTGGAATCGCTCTCGTCAGTCTGTTTCCTCCGGCTTTTTTTCTTATCCCCGGAGGCCTGAGCCTTCTCTTCTTCGAGTTGGCGATTGTGAGCCCGGTTCTCTTCATTTTCCTTGAATTCTTCATATTTCTCCCGGAAATCCTGATCCAGCTCCCGGTCATAAAAAGCCACCCTGATCTTACTGCAGAACGCTTTTTCAACAGTATCCGCTATGATCCTGTCACAGCCCTGCGATCTGAGTATTTCACTGCCGCCGCTCGACAGCCTTACGTTCAGCAGATCCTCCTCGAGCTCGCAGCTGCAGCCGTTCAATATACCGCGGCTCAGTGCTACAGCGCCGTTGACGGTTGAAACTATGCTTTCCCAGTATTCATTTATAGCTTCGCCCAGGGAAATATCCATATCAAACCTCAGCCTGATCTCGACAGCCATCGAAAAAGCCGCTGACAGCGCCGACTCGACCTGTTCTATTACCGAGGCAGGTATAAGTTTTTCTGCAGTGGCTTTAACAACGAATTTGCCCGTCTTTTTAACTACGCCAAGGCGTTCTATCATGACATCTCTGAAAAAATCCATCACCTGATTATCGAGTTCCAGCGTTGGAAAGATCTCGACAAAGCTTTTGTTCATTGCAGGTTCCGACATTCGTACATTCCCCTTTGATATTATGCGGTTTTCCTATAGTTTTTCTATCTCTGCCATCAATTCTTCAACGATCCTGTCCTGGGGCACTTTTTTGACGATCTCGCCCTTTCTGAAAATGAGCGCCACACCGTCGCCGCCCGCTATGCCTATATCGGCTTCGCGAGCCTCGCCCGGCCCATTGACAGCGCAGCCCATGACCGCAACGCGTATGTGCTTTTTGCAGCCAGCCAACCTTTGTTCCACTTCATTTGCGACTTTTATCAGGTCTATGCGCGTCCTTCCGCAGGTCGGGCAGGATACGAACTCCACTCCTGTCCTTCGCAGTCCCATGGCCTTGAGCAGTTCAAGACCCACCTTGACCTCCTCGGCGGGATCGCCTGTCAACGAGACACGCAGCGTGTCGCCGATGCCCTCCGCAAGCAGACAACCCAAGCCTGCAGCTGATTTAACCGTCCCGCCGAACAGTGTGCCTGCCTCGGTCACGCCAATATGGAGAGGATAATCGCATTTTTGCGATATCAACCTGTAAGCTTCTATCGTCATAGGTACCGTGGATGCCTTGATTGAGATTGCGATATCGTAGAAATCGCACTCTTCAAGTATCCGTGCGTGGTCGATAGCGCTTTCCACCATACCCTCGGCCGTAACGCCGCCGTACTTTTCAAGTATGTGCTTCTCCACGGAACCGGAATTGACACCGATACGAATGGGAATGCCCCTTGGCTTGGCTTCCTCGACAACCTTCATGACCCTGTCCCTGCCGCCTATGTTGCCGGGGTTGATGCGGATCTTGTCAGTTCCGTTCTTTATGCATTCAAGAGCGAGCCGGTAATCGAAATGTATATCTGCCACAAGCGGGATGCCTATAGCTTTTTTGATGGTCCTGAACGCTTCTGCGGCCTCCAAGTCCGGTACAGCGACTCGGATGATCTCACAGCCTGCCTCTTCAAGTCTTTTTATCTGATCAATGGTAGAGGACGCGTTCCTTGTATCCGTATTTGCCATCGACTGCACCGTAATAGGAGCGCCTCCGCCTATTTTTACGCCGCCGGCCACAATCGGTCTGGTATTTTTTCTTTTGAAGGTATACTCCATATCCTGACTCAAAACATCCGACCTCTTTTATATCTATTTAAATCACTTATTATTATAACATATAGGTTCATCAGAGAATTTCAGTTTCAGAAAAATTCCCTTTCCCCATATAAGCTATCCTGTAATTATCCTGACGATGTCATTATACGCAGCGTAAATGCCAAGCAAAATAATGAGCACAAAGCCGACCATGGAAATGTAAGCTTCCTTTTCCTGGCTAAGCGGCTTTCCTCTCACTGCTTCCAGCCCTATGAGAGTTATCCTTCCGCCGTCGAGCATCGGGAACGGTATCAGGTTCGTTGCGCCTATGGCAATGCTCATGAAGGCAGTGGTATTCATCAGATAAAGCAACATATCGCCGAGATTGGGCGCCTGCTGCATCGCCGAGGTCATGGTGCTGACCATGCCGATCGGTCCCATTAGCTCGCTGAGCCTGGCTTTGCCTGTAAACAGCCATACAAGGCTGTAACCGACGCTTCGTATTATGGAATATGTGAATACGGCCGACTGCCCCAGCGATTCGATGATACCTCCGTTTTTATGCGAAAAAGCCAGGCCTGCGTCGTACCATTCATCCGTTTTGACCTCCTGGGGATCAATCGTTACTGTCAATTCGGACTTGCCCCTCAGTGCCTTTACCTCGATCGGCTTGTATCCATTCTTCTCGACCACGCCGATCAGCTCGGCCGAGGTCGAAATTGTCTGCTTATTGAGCTCTACTATCCTGTCGCCAACCTGCAGTCCGACCTTTTGAGCCGGCATACCCGGCGTCAGAGCTTTGATGACATTCGAATCGGCCGTACCCTCGTTGCCTAGACTGACCCCTAGCTTCGGAGCCGAGGCAGCCGCGTGATGGATCGGTTTGAGTACCGTGTCGTATGCTTTGCCGTTTCTCTCGTATGAAACTTTAGCCGGAGTACCTTTGGATACATAAAGAAATTGCACTACATCTATGGGAAGATAAGTTGCCTTCCCGTCATATGAAACAATTTTATCGCCTTTTTGAAGACCTGCTTCGGTCGCGGGCGAATTTTTAACAACGAGGCCTATCTCGGTCGAGTCATAGCCTACTATTGTGTAAACTGCCGTAAGCAGCATCAATGCCAGTATGATGTTCGCCAGCGGTCCGCCAAGAGCCGTCAACGCACGCACATGCTTGGGCTTGTTGCTGAAGGACGTCTCGCTGTCCGAGGCCTCCTCTTCACCTTCCATCTTGACATAGGCCATGATGGGTATCAGGCGCAGCGAGTACATCGTTTCTCCGCGCTGGAAGCTAAATATCTTGGGGCCAAAAAACAGCGAAAACTCAAGCACTTTGATGCCTGTTTTCTTGGCTATTATGAAATGCCCCAGCTCATGTATTATTACGATTATGTTAAAAGCCAGTATTGACAAAACTAAATTCATAGATTTTCTCCAACCATCCTTCTCGCCCAACTGTCTACTTCTATTATATCATCGAGGCGAGGCATTGTATTCACGATATGGGAATTCATCACCTTTCCAATTAACCTAGGTATGTCGCAGAAGCCTATCCTGCCGTGAAGAAACAGTTCCACAGCTGCTTCATTGGCGCCGTTCATCGCAGCGGGCATCGTGCCGCCCGCCTTCAATGCTTCGAGCGCAAGCCCGAGACATTCGAAGCTCTCCATATCGGGCTCCTCGAAGGTGAGGCTGCCGCAATTCAGAAGATCCAGCCTTGCAAAATTGTTCGAGGCCCTCTCCGGCCACGTCAGGGCCAGCTGTATCGGTATCCTCATGTCGGGCGAACCCAGCTGCGCAATGACGGAGCCGTCTATATATTCTACCATCGAATGTATGATGCTTTGGGGATGCACTACCACTTTTATCCTGTCGGGTGCGAACCCGAACAGCCAGCGCGCTTCGATGACTTCAAGGCCCTTGTTCATAAGCGTTGCGGAATCTATTGTTATCTTGCTGCCCATTTTCCAGTTCGGATGCTTCAGCGCTTCAGAAACCGTGACTTTTTCAAGCTCCGCTTTTGTCCTACCCCTGAACGGCCCTCCTGAAGCAGTCAGTATCAACCTTGCGACGTCCTGACTGCGGTTTGCCGCAAGGCACTGGAATATGGCGGAATGCTCGCTGTCCACAGGAAATATTGAAACTCCGTGTGCAGAAGCCTCGGAAATAACTAACTGGCCTGCCGTGACAAGCGTTTCCTTGTTTGCGAGCGCGATATCCTTGCCGTGTTTAATGGCTTCCATGGTAGGAATAAGGCCGGCCACTCCCACTATCGATGTGACCACGGTATCCGCGCCGTCGATGGACGCGGCCGCCTTCAAGCCCTCAATTCCGTAATGAACTTCAATCTGGTTAGTTTTTACAAGCTCACAGAGCCTTCGTTCAAGCTCCAGCGCCATCGCACCTTCTCCGATTGAAACGAGCCGGGGCTTGAATTCCCTTGCCTGCGCTTCGAGCAGGTCTATATTCGAATTGGCTGTCAGAGCTGCCACCCTTATGCCAAGATTTCTTGCAGCGTCCAGTGTCTGGTTCCCGATCGAACCGGTCGATCCGAGAATCGATATGCATTTTGCCATGATCCATGCTCCCTGCCGCCGTAAACCATCGTTCATTTACAGGCAGCCTAAATATTTGAAAGTAACCGTTAACCTAAAAAAACAGCTCGACATAAAAATAAACGACCGGCGCGACAAACAGTATGCTGTCAAGCCTGTCAAGCACGCCTCCGTGCCCGGGCATGATGTTTCCGTAGTCCTTGACTCCTGCGGACCTTTTGACCGCAGACGCGGACCAGTCCCCTATCTGCGAAATAACGCCGCACAGCAGGCCAAGTATCGCAAAATGCAATACCGGTATTTTCAGTGTATCCTGAAAGTATATCCCGAACAGCAGCATAGCCAGCATACAGCCCAGTACGCCGCCGATAGAGCCCTCGAGCGACTTTTTCGGGCTGATTTTGGGAAGTATTTTGGTCTTTCCTATCGACACTCCCGTAAAATATGCGAAAGTATCGGTCGCCCAGGCTCCGATGAAAATCAGCCATATGTAAAGGTAACCTTTTTCCATGTTCCTTGTCAGTGTGACAAAGGAGAACAAAAATACCACATATGCAATGCCGAACAGCGTTATAGCTATGTCTGCAATAGAATACCTGCCGTTTGAGAACATCATCAGGCAGAATAACACCACAATTAAAGCAAAAACAAACATAGCTGCGATTACAAGCGTATTTCCGCCTGTCAGAGTGCTCATCCCGATGACCAGAGCATTCATTCCACCGGGTGAAGCACTCGCTCCGCCAAGCATTGCTTTCATGCCGCTTTCCGTCCAACTCGAAACCACAGGGTACAAAAGCAGCAGGCACGAAATATAACCGAGTTGGTAGACCGGCTTGAAGCCCGCTTTCTCCAACGCGTTATAAAATTCATGAATTCCAACAAGCGCCAATACAAAAATGGCGAGGCCGACAGCGGTACTCCCCAGGTACATTACGCCTGCCAGCAGCACAATTGCGACTGCAGCGCTTAATATCCTTGTTTTCATTCCTATAGACCTCCGAAACGCCTGTTTCTTTTCTGGAACTCTCCGAGCGCCTCAAAAAGATCCTTCTTTGAAAAGTCAGGCCATAATATGTTGGAATACCAGAACTCCGCATAGGAAGACTGCCAGAGCAGAAAATTGCTGAGCCTTTGCTCGCCGCTCGGCCTGATCACCAGGTCCGGATCAGGGATGCCGGCGGTATAAAGGTAATTTGAAAACACTTTTTCATTGATATCTTTGGGATCCAACCGGCCCTGTTTCACGTCGTGCGCGATTCTTGCGGCAGCGTTTGAGATTTCGCTCCGGCTGCCGTAATTTAAAGCTATTACCAGCGTCAAGCCGGTATTTTTTGAAGTATTTTTTATTACTCTCGCTATTTCGTTCCTTATCTCCTGCGAAAGCCCTTGCTCATCCCCGATAATCCTTATTTGAATATTCTGTCCGGAAAGCTCCCTTTCGGCGTTTTTGAGAAATTCCAACAGCAGCGACATCAGCGAATCGACCTCTTCCTTGGGCCGGTTCCAGTTTTCCGTAGAAAATGCATAAGCGGTCAAATACTTTATCCCCAGTGCGTTACATTCCTTCACAGTTCTCTTGAGGGTACTTGCGCCCTCCCTGTGGCCGGCGCTCCTGGGCAGCCCTCTGCGTGCGGCCCATCGGCCGTTTCCGTCCATGAATACCGCTATGTGCACCGGTATTTGCTTTTTCACATCAAACAGAGGCTGTGTTGCCTTTTTAAGTCCCGAAAACCACATGTACTACCTCCGACCTTCAAAAAAAGACAATCCCGCGGTTCAAATCCATCGGACCGATTCCTGCGGAAGTGTCCTCTCCCAATCCATTATGTTCCAACCTTGGCACGGTGTCAATATTGAGGATATTGAGGATAAGGGACACACCTTCAAATACCGTTACAAGGAATGTCCCTTTCCGACGCTAAAGCTGAACCGCACACGAGCAATAATATCGTGTCGTCAGCCGATTTGCTCAGTCTGACGACACGAGAATTTTTATCATAGCCGGCCTGCCTCATTCTCGGCGAAGCCGTGAGTTGCACCTCTATCCTGGAGTATCCATGCGAGGCCAGCAATTTTTCAGCCGTCTCCAGCTTGTATCCGGAGACGTCAGGTATATCGTTATGCTCCATCCCTGAACTGCAATACTGCGGAGGACGAACGCTTCCACAGTTTTACCTGCAGCATTAAACCTCCATTATTTCCTTATCCTTCAGTTCAACTATCTTATCGATATCGACTATGTATTTATCGGTCATCTTCTGAATATCGTCTTCGGCATCCTTCAGATCGTCCTCGGTTATCTCGCTGTTCTTTTTCTGGGCCTTGAAATGCTCCATCGCATCCCTTCTGATGGCACGTACAGCTACCTTGCAGTCTTCGCCGTACTTTTTGACGCCTTTGGTCAGCTCTCTTCTTCTTTCCTCTGTAAGTATCGGGAAAATGAGGCGGATGACCTTGCCGTCGTTATTGGGGTTTATGCCTATGTCGGATTTCTGTATCGCTTTTTCAACTTCCTTGAGCATCTTGGCTTCCCACGGCTGAATCACGATAACACGCGCTTCCGGCACGGAAATCGCGCCAATCTGGTTAATAGGAGTCGGTGCGCCGTAGTAATCAACGGTTATCCTGTCGAGTATCGCCGGGTTTGCTCTACCCGCTCGGAGCCCCGAAAGCTCCTCCTTGAGCACATGGATCGCTTTGAGCATCTTGTCTTCAATGTCCTTGTAAGCGGCGTTTGCCATATGAAAACCTCCTTCAAATAAATTAACGGTATGATTAAGTTTAAAATAGGGTCGTTCCGATATTTTCGCCACTGATGACCCTCAGTATGTTCTCGGGATCGCTCAGATCAAAAACTATAAGCGGAATCTTGTTGTCCATACAAAGCGACAATGCGGTAGAATCCATTATCGAACCAAGTCTCCTGGCAAGAGCGTCCGCAAAGCTGATGGTTTCGAATTTTACGGCGTCGGGATTTTTCTTGGGATCGCTGTCATACACTCCATCCACCATCGTCGCCTTGAGTATGACATCCGCATCGATCTCCGCAGCACGCAGCGCCGCTGTGGTATCGGTCGAGAAATATGGATTGCCTATGCCGCACGCAAAAATGACGATTCTCTTCTTCTCGAGATGCCTTACCGCCTTCCTTCTGATATACGGTTCAGCGATCTGTCTCATCTCGATGGCTGTCTGAACCCTTGTCGGGATCCCCCGCGATTCCAGAGCGTCCTGCAATGCCAGTGAGTTTAAAACGGTTGCCAGCATGCCCATATGGTCGGCAGTAGTACGATCCATGCCCTTTCCGCTCCTGCCTCTCCAGAAATTGCCTCCGCCGACGACTATCGATATTTCCACTCCAAGCTTGTACGCTTCGGAGATCTTTTCGGATATGGCGCCGAGAGTCTCGGTATCTATGCCTGTTTTCTGGTTTCCGGCCAGCGCTTCTCCGCTCAGCTTGAGCAATATCCTTTTATACTTTGGTGTCATGTTGGTAACAACCCCCGCTCTCTATTTATTGTTCTACAAAAATTCACAAATTCCTGCTCCATTGACAGTACTGCATTAAAAAGGGAACATAACTTGTATGCTCCCTCATTAATTCAACCACCGATTTGTTTCGCAACTTCTTCCGCGAAATTCTCATCTTTCTTTTCAAGTCCCTCTCCTCTTTCGAAGCGGGCAAATCGTCTTATATTGATGTTCTCGCCTATCGTAGCGATCTTCTCAGTGACGAGCTGCTTTATCGTCTTGTCGGGGTCCTTGATCCAGGGCTGTTCCATCAGGCAGACTTCCTTATAATACTTGTCGATCCTGCCCTCGACCATCTTTTCGATGATCTTTTCGGGTTTACCTTCGTTCCTTGCCTGCGCCCTTAGAATGTTCAATTCCTTCTCGAGCACTTCTGTTGGAACGTCTTCCTTCTTGACAAATTCAGGTTTCGCGGCAGCAATCTGCATCGCAATATCCTTAACGAACTGCTTGAATTCTTCATTGGCGGCAGCGAAGTCGGTTTCGATGTTGACTTCAACCAGTACGCCTATTCTACCGTTATCGTGTATATAAGAACCAACAAGTCCTTCCGCCGCTATTCTGCCGGCTTTCTTTGCGGCTGCTGCCAGGCCTCTTTCCCTGAGGATCTCGATAGCCTTGTCGGTATTGCCGTCTGCATCGGTAAGAGCCTTTTTGCAGTCCATCATTCCGGCGCCGGTTCTCTCACGGAGTTGTTTTACCATTTCAGCAGTAATCATCCAAATTCCTCCAAACAATAGTAATCATATTATTAGCCTCTGATAAGGCGTTTATTCCACTGCCCCTTCAGCCTCTGCGTCGGTTTCATTGATCTTGTCCTCCGCATCGCTGCTTTGGGTAGAAAGCTGTTCGCCCTGACGTCCTTCGATAATGGCGTCGGCGATCTTTGCAGCGATCAGCTTGACCGCCCTGATAGCGTCGTCATTGCCGGGAATTACATAATCTACTTCGTCAGGATCGCAGTTCGTGTCTACGATTGCGACTACCGGTATACCGAGCTTCCTGGCTTCAAGTATCGCGTTTCTTTCCTTCCTGGGGTCAACGATGAACATTGCTCCCGGGATCTTCTTCATGTTCTTTATTCCGCCAAGGTATTTCTCGAGCTTTTCCATTTCGCCCTTGAGCTTGATGACTTCCTTCTTGGGCAGCACTTCGAACATTCCGTTCTGTTCCATGCTTTCGAGCTGATTGAGCCTGTCGATCCTCTTGCGGATGGTCTTGAAGTTTGTGAGCATTCCGCCGAGCCATCTTGCGTTGACGAAATACTGTTCGCTTCTCTCAGCTTCTTCCTTGATGGAATCCTGGGCCTGCTTTTTCGTACCGACAAAAAGGACGTCCCCTCCGCTCATGGAGATCTCCCTTATGAAGAAATAAGCTTCTTCAATTTTTTTGACGGTTTTCTGAAGGTCGATAATGTAGATGCCGTTTCTCTCCGTAAAGATGTATTCGGCCATTTTGGGGTTCCATCTCCTGGTCTGATGGCCAAAATGCACACCAGCTTCCAGCAGCTGTTTCATAGAAATAACTGACATTTAAATGTCCTCCTTTAGTTTATACCTCCACGGTCCTCATCCGGTCGGAAGGCCAATCGGCACTTTTCCGGCAGTCAAACCATGTGTGTATTTTTTCGTTACATAGTATAACACGAGATGATTTTTTTAGCAAATAATTTTTTTAGACTGAAACGCTCAATCGAAACGCAGGGACGGTTCTTTTGTTTCGGTGCAGTCGCTGTAATGGTTAAATTTTAAAATATTTTTTATACAGGACAGGCAAATAATCGGCATATCTCTCATATACTTATATGGTGACTAATTTTTCGGGAGGTGCTCCATTTGCTGCACTTCTTATTCACCATGATGAATGAAGTCCTCGGCAATGTCTTTTTTCAGCTTGGATACGTTTCAAGCTCGAACTCGTTCCCGCAGCCATTATCCGCAGAAGAAGAACAAAAATTCATAGAAGCGTACAAGGATGGCAATGAGGATGCCAGGAATACACTGATAGAAAGAAATCTCCGGCTCGTAGCGCACATTGTAAAAAAGTACAGCACGTTCAGCAGCGACAGTGACGACTTAATTTCCATAGGAACGATCGGACTGATAAAGGCAATATCCACGTTCGATCAGTCAAAAGGTACACGTCTGGCAACATATGCTGCACGCTGCATCGAAAATGAGATTTTGATGCAGATCAGATCCACCAAAAAAATACAAAGTGAAGTATCACTTCATGACCCTATCGGCGTAGATCGCGAGGGCAACGAAATAACACTGATAGACGTGATCGGCAATGAAACGGAATCGGTTATTGACGAAGTGGAACTGAAAATCCAGGTAAAGCGTCTTTATAATAAAATGAAATCCGTACTAAAAAAGCGGGAAAAAACCGTTCTTGAATTGAGGTACGGGCTTTTAAACGGAACAAGCAAGACGCAGAGAGAAATCGCAAGTATGCTGGGCATATCCCGCTCTTATGTTTCACGGATAGAAAAGAAAGCGATCAAAAAATTGAGTAAGGAACTCGAACCCGACAGCTGCCATTAAATGGCAGCTTTTTTATGCTTCGGTTATAATCCTGCCGGCGCTACCCTACCTTCCCTGGTCCCTTGCCGCTGCGGTTTCCGGTAAGCTCCCCGACCAACGCAACAGCCTCGTCGACGTACTGGGGTAATGCCGCTGTTTTGACACCGGATACCTGTATATTGCAGCGATTCATAGGTATGAGTATCTTTTTGGCAGTACTCTGCGCAATTGCTTTTGCCATCAATGGCGTAAGCTCTCCAAGCATCGAGTCGGCGGCGATAATTCCGATCGGGCCAAGTATTACGTCTACCCTGCCGGCATTGTAAATAATGGCGTTCTCACCCGACGCGCCGTCGTCGGCCCCGGCTCTTAGCATCAGTGAAGTTGCCAGGGCATTCGTTCCCAGCGCCGTTATCTCGACGTCATTGCCGAATTCCATCCTGAGCTTTTCCACCAGCGCCTTTCCTATTCCTCCGCCCTGGCCGTCTATCACCGCAATCTTCATAGAACACCTCCAAAATATGATGCAATTATAACACATGTAGCAGTGGTTTTCCATTTTATCACGGGTAGACTAACCGTCCGCAAAAGTATAAGCTCACAACTTTTACGCAGCAGTCCAAGGCTTGGCTACGCCTGATTTGGGCCGGATTTGGCACCGGTTCGGCGCCGGTTTGACACCTGATTTACGGCTTACTGCCGATCAAGAAGAACATATCCTCGTTGTCTGTTACCACAGCTGTATCCAGCCCCGCATGAGTGAAATACCCCTTTATGGTCTCCGCTGTCGGCAGCTCGTCGTCTCTTACGGCCTCCGACGCTTCCCTGTGCACCCCGTTGATGGCGTCCCTGCTCTGCGAGTGCGCTATGACGAGTCTGCCGCCCTTCTTAAGATAGTCTGCCAGCTTCAGTACGGCCGCTCTTTTATCGTTGAAATGAGGAAACATGGAATAGCACATGACACAGTCGAAGCTGCTCTCCGGCAGAGCGATCTCCAGCGCGTCCCCAGTGATGAAAGCTACGTTTCTGAAATTGAATTTGCTTTCCGCCACCCTGATCATATTCTCGGATATGTCGACGGCTGTTATTCTTCCGCCGTCGCCGATAATCTCACGCAGGTACGGTATCATAACGCCGGTACCTGTCCCGACGTCCAGGACGTTATCGCCGCTTTTCAGGCAAACCTGTCCGAGTATGTTCCTGAGCTTGCTCTCATCATGGTATACAAAGCTGTCCCACTCCTCCGCCCGGCTGTTGAAAAATTCACGGCTGTTCAATCTGAAGCCACCCCGTTTCCTATCATGTTTTTCTTTCTTAAAAGCATTATCAAAGGCGGAATTACGACTAATTGCAGTATTATTCCGGGTAATCCCGTAACTGCTGCCCCCGCAACGAAGACAAGCGGACCGGGAAGCTGCGCGCCAAATACGACCGTGAGGATCCAAACGGCAATTCCTGATACGCCCCTGCCGACTGCCATGCTGACGATCAGCGACAAGTATGGGTTAAGCCTGAATTTTCTGCCAAGAATACTGACTGCAGCCGCATAGGCAGCAAGTTCGAATACCATATACGGCATCACGGGGAACGCCGGCGGCATACCTGTCATGAGCGAACTCAACAGTGGCGTAGCCGCGCCAACGGCTGCGGCATATGGAACGCTCAGGACAAATCCGGCCATCAGCGCGGGTATGTGCATTGGAAGTAAGGCGCTTCCCAGCCCCAATGCGTGAAATACGACGGGAAGTAGTACCCCGATGGCTGTAAACAAGCCCGAGGCTGTGATTTCTCTTATTCGGTTTCTGTTTTTGTCTTTCATTTGACTGACCTCTCTTTATTAAAAATAAAAAAACCACAAAACAAGCTGTTTCATACAGCTTTCTTCTGTGGTTTTACCATTCTCGTTTTGCGAACCTTCATGGTCCGGCTTCTTATATAAGATAGCATACGAAAAGCATTAGTGTCAATATATAACAACCCGTCACCAGCCTGCTGCGCAGCCGGCAGGCATTAGCCCCCGCAGGCATTAACCCCGGCAGGTATTAGCCCCGGCAGGCACTAAAATCCTATTTTCGTCATCCCGCAGGCTATCTCCGCAAAAACCGGAGCCGCTATCTTTCCGCCCTGTTGCCCATTCTCAACGAAAACGGCTATCGAGTAACGCGGTTCCTTTTTGGGAAAATACCCGGCAAACCAGGCGTGCACTTTGCCGGAAACACCTGTTTCGGCGCTTCCGGTCTTGCCGCCCGCCCCCCCGTAGAGGCCTATTACCGCATCGATTCCGGTCCCGTACTGTGTGACTGCCTCCATCAGCTGCTTTATCCTGTTGGCGGTATAAGTTGAAATTATTCTTTGCCCGCTCTTTATTCGTACTTCTCTGACGACGTTCCCGTCTTCGTCCGTGATACTGTCGACGATATTTACCCTGTTTTTAATCCCGCCGTTAGCCACCGTAGCAACAATGTCGGCTACCTGCAACGGCGTCGCAAGCAGGGCACCCTGACCAATGGCCAGATTTGCTATATCCGCCTGGCTGTAATAGACGTCCGACTTGGGAAGGCTGCCTGCCGATTCGGAGACGCCCTGCCCAAAAACACCTGTCTGGCTGCCAAGCCCGAACTTTCTTGCCATACCGATAAGCTCCCTGTACCCGATCTTCTGGCAAAGTTCGATAAAATAGGAATTGCACGAAAGCGCGAATGCCTGCTCAAGGTTCACTATCCCATGTCCTCCTGAATAATATGAGGAGCATTTGAAAGTCAATCCGTTTATATTTACGGCGCCTTCACAGTAATAATGCTCGCTGTCGATAAAGTGGCTCCTGCCCGTCAGGTTCTCACCGGTCCCCGCAGCATTAGTGTCGCCCAGAACAATATCCGGATTTTCAAAAAGCGCGGCGATATCTATTATTTTAAAAACTGAACCCAGATTGTAGGCGGCGGTGGCTTTGTTGAAAAGCTCGTTACCGCTGCTGTTCAGGTAGTTTTCGACCGCGTTCTGGTCGAAATCCGGCCTGCTTGCCATCGCGAGCACATCCCCGGTCACTACATCCTCCACGACTGCCGCGCCTGATATTCCGTATTTGTCCAATGCATTTTCTACTATCTGCTGTATATGGTAATCCAAAGTCAGCCTGACATTTTGCTTTTTATCGGAGCTAAGGTCCCTGATCCTGTAACCGAGCCCTTTAATAGGATTTTTAGCCGCATCTGTCACCGTTCCTATCTCATATACCGAGTTGTCCCTGAGCTCTTTCTCGTATGCTTTTTCGATACCCGACTGACCTACCCTGTCCTTTTTGCTGAGATATCCCACCACATGCTTTGCCAGCGTTCCGTCATCATACCGTTTCAAGGAATTCAAGATGGTAACCCAGTTTGTATTGATTTCCGCCAGAGCTTTGCTTCCGGTCTCGTCCGTGTCTATCAAAACTGGCTTGCTTTTTCCCGTAAGGCTGTTTAAGGTGTCAGGGCTTATACCGAGCGCATCGCAGACCTTTTCCCTGTCGGCGGGCGATTTGGGCATGTAAGCGGTCTTGATAAAGGCCGTATAGCTTCGCTCCCGGTTTGTAAAAGGTATTCCGCTATGATCAGTTATATTACCCCTCATTTTCTCGATCTGAGTATTGGAAAGCCTCTGTTCAAAGGCAGATTCGGACAATTCCCCATACGAAACGAACTGGATATACGCAAATCTGGCAAGCAAAGCCGCAAACAGGGATAAAATAGCCCCTATCGTTATGTATGTTCTTTTTGCAGTCAATAAAAGGCCCCTTTCAACGGTTATTACATCATTCTTGCCGTTTAAAAGAGCCGGTATTCAATAACCTTCAATAATTAGTCAGCACGTCGAAGGTATACCCCTGTTTTTGCAAACCTTCTATGATCTTCGGCAATGCTTTTGCAGTATAGGACTTCCCTGCCGAATCATGCATCAGGATTATCAGTTTCCTTCTTCCATTCGCACCGTTTATCACATTGTTCGCCAGCTTTTCTACTATCTGCCCCTCGTTTCCAATTTTTTTGAGGTTGGGATCCGTATCGGCCGTAGTAACATTCCAGTCAAAATATTTGTATCCTAATTCCTCAAGGACTTTCGACCGTTCCCCAACCGCATTTTTACTCCGTCCCATGGTACCTCCCGGGAAACGATAAACAGTCGATTTATATTGAAATTTCTCATAGATAAAACTCTGAGCCTCTAGAACATCATTCCTGAAATTATCCACCGAGCCAAAAAGATAATTATAATCATGAACATACGAGTGATTGCCGATAACATGACCTTCTTCAAGGATTCTTCCATAAATATCGTCGAGGTGCTTCCTGGGTAATACGAAAAACGTGGCCTTAACCCCGTACTTTTTCAGCGTATCCAGATTCTTTGGAGTATTATTTCTGGAAGGTCCGTCGTCGATGGTGAGGTACGCAATTTTATTCCCGGCTTCGAGCCCCTGTTTTTCGGCAGGAGTACCGCTCTCCGGTTGTTGCATTGGCAGGCTGTCGGCATTAAATATACTAACACCACTCGGGTTCAATTTGCCTGTATACCTGATATCGTTCAAATCGGTAAAATCGAAAATGTGTATTCCGGCAGCTCCAAAATCGGCATATACGATATCCTCAGCGACCGCGATACCCGAGATGCTGCAGACGGAGTCCGGATTGTTCACTTCGTAGGATTGCAGCAATCCGGGCAGCGCGGGATTTTCCAATGAATAAACATGAATATTGCGCCTATCGTACAAATAAGCCCGGTTACCGCAGATCACAAGGCCTGCGAGACTCTCTCCGTTCTCGACCTCTGTAAAATATGATACTGATGGATGGTATGGATCGGAAATATCGATTAGCTGCAGTCTATTGCCGGCCGTCACATAAATAAAACCGTCATGGATTTGCATCGCAGTGACTTTCTCCTGAGCCTCTAAATCCAGCTGCGCCATAATAACAGGCTTTTCAGGTGTTTTATTATCAAGAACCATGAATACTGAACGGTCCGAAACCACATATGCAAGCATCCGGTCCGGATCCGACTGAGTGCACAAAATCTTTTGCTCCAGCAATGGGTTTGCCGACTCGGTTCCGGTATTCGCATAGACTGCCAACTGGAATAGGAGAAGAATAGGTATCACAAGCGACACAATTTTGCGCAGCTTCATCTTATCTGCCTCACATAATTTTTTTAATGTAGAATTATGTTGCCCCCATGTTCCGGAATCAATACTGTCAAACGGTTCTTATTATTCTTTACGTCTCAGCATCGTATATGGCTCAACCGGCTCGTCAACAGGCATGTAAACCGTCATCTGCGGGTGCGGGGCTACGTCGATGGCCTCTTCGTCCGCATTTCTCATCGAAAGCACCTTCTGGAGCTTGTAGGGTCCTTTTGGGCTTACCACCTCGAGCTCTTCTCCGACGGAAAATCTGTTCCTCTGCTCTATGGTAGCGATCCCGGAAGCGGGATCGTACCCGGTCACAAGACCTACAAATTCGTATTCTCTTATATATGAGCTGGTTTTATAGTTCTGTTCCCTGCCTGACGGCTTACCTCCGAAAAATCCGGCGGTGTACTCTCTGTGGCTTGCTTTGGACAGTTCATCGAGCCAGCGGCTGTCAAAGCGGTACTCCGCAGGGTTCGCCGCGTAAGCGTCCAACGCTTCACGGTATGCCTTTACCACTGTTGCGACGTAATAGGAGCTCTTCATCCTGCCCTCTATTTTAAGGCTTGTTACTCCGCTTTCTATTATCTCGGGAAGATGCTCTATCAAGCAAAGATCCTTTGAATTGAATATGAAAGTGCCCCTCTCGTTTTCATAGACCGGCATATATTCTCCTGGCCGCTTCTCTTCGACAAGGTTGTACTTCCATCTGCACGGATGCGCGCAAAGGCCGCGGTTCGAATCTCTGTCGGCCATGTAATTGCTCAGCAGGCACCTGCCGGAATAGGATATGCACATGGCTCCATGTACGAACATTTCAAGTTCGAGGCTCTCGGGAACATTGTCCC
Source organism: Bacillota bacterium (assembly GCA_023412915.1). Lineage (GTDB taxonomy): Bacteria > Bacillota > Clostridia > Acetivibrionales > DTU013 > JAEYOM01. The sequence goes on along the minus strand of JAEZRE010000006.1, from coordinate 292,297 downwards.
TTATTTCCCGGATTTCATCGTGAGAGAGCTCTCTTGCCAAAATGACCCGTTTTACTCCAAGCCTATGCCAGAAGGCTGCGCTTCTCCAATTCGTATTGTTGGCCTGCGTGCTCAGGTGCAGCTCCATCTCGGGAGCTTCGCCCCTCAGGAGGTCAAACACCCCGGGATCCGAAAAAATGACCGCATCTGCACCGGCGTCCCTCAATTCCCATATATATCCGGGCATCTCCCTGAAATCCTCGTTATGAGGAATGATATTCATAGTAACGTATATTTTTTTGCCTCTGGAATGGGCGAATTCGATCCCTTCCTTCAAATCATTGCTGCCGAAATTCCCCGCTGAAGCTCGCAGGCCGAATTCTTCCCCGCCGAGGTATACGGCGTCGGCGCCGTACATTATTGCCATCTTCAGTTTTTCAAGATTACCCGCGGGCGCCAGCAACTCCACTGCCGGCCTGCCGCCGTCTGCAACAGCCATTTGCTTATCTCCTGTCCGGTTTTATAATAAGACCTATTTGTATCGGTTGGCTTTATGTCTATATTTACTATCTCAGTTTATATGTCAGCGCAACGCCGTCTCCAACGGGCAGTATGCTCGTTTCCAGGTTCGGATCGCTGCAGAGCATGTCGAGGTAGGTACGCATCCTGTTGACAATAGTCTTTTTTCTTCTTATTACCAGGTCGTCGTTTGCAACCATCCCCTTGAACAATACATTATCGGAAACCAAAAGTCCTCCGGCCTTCAGCATTCTGAGACATTCCGGCAGAAACTCAGGATACTGTCCCTTTGCCGCATCCAGAAAAACCATATCGTACTGTTTGTCCAGGCATCGCAGGACTTCTTCGGCGTCTCCGGCAATGACACTGATAGTATGCTCCAGTCCCGCTCTTTTAATATTCTCACGTGCTTTAACAAGCATATCCTCCTGCCTCTCGATCGTATCGATCCTTCCGCCGGGAGACAGTGTCTTTGCAAGCAGCATGGACGAATAACCTATGGCAGTCCCCACCTCAAGTATGCGATCAGGCTTCACAAGCCTTCCCAGAACAGTCAGCAGCCTTGCCGTTTCGGGCTTGACGATCGGCACGCGATGCTCCACGGCATACTGTTCGAGCTCTCTGAGAATACCCTCGTTGTGTACCATCGTACTTCTTATGTATTCTGCTATAAAGTCATTACCTGTCATAAATCTTTCCTTCTACGCCGGACGCACCGAATATCAAAGAGGGCTGCCACCAGGGCAGCCCTTTTCATTATCTTACGCCGTATTTCGATATGTTCGCCTGATGCTCCGCGTATGTTCTCGCAAATGCATGGCTGTCCGAAGCATCGCCCTTGGCAACGTAATACAGGTATTGTGTATCCGAGGGATTCAACGCCGCTTTGATCGCCGCTTCTCCCGGGCAGCTGATAGGTCCTGGAGGCAAGCCTTCATGCAAGTAGGTGTTATAGGGATCGTCCACCTTAAGATCATCATACAGCAGCCTGTCCTTATACGCCCCTGTTTTCTTCAGCATTATATACTGTATCGTGGCGTCCACCTGCAGCTTGCGCAGCGTTTTGTCCTTGCTCGTCAGCCTGTTGTATAGTACGCCGGAAATGAGATAACGGTCGTCCGAGCTCTTTGCTTCCCTCTCGATGATCGAGGCCAGCGTCACTATCTTGTCCAAAGTCATTCCGCCGGGCAGGGCAGCTATCTTGTCGCGATATTCCTTTTTAAATTTGGCGTCGAAGTTATCGAGCATCTTTGCAATAATTGCGTGATCGCTTGCGTTGTAATCATATTCGTATGTATCGGGGAACAGGTAGCCCTCCAGCCTGATCTCCCTTTGCGGAATGCCCTTGAGAAAATCATAGTCGAAGGTATCCGTATTGGCTGTCTTTATAAATTGTTCCTTGTCTTTTATGATCTTCTTGTCGTAAAGGATATCGACTATCTGTGAGAAGGTTTTACCCTCCGGTATCGTGACGGTCCTCGTTGCCGGAGCGGATGAAAGCACCCGCATCAGCTCGTCATAGCTCAAGGCTTTGCTGACAATATGAGTACCGGATTTATAGGTTCCGTCGTATCCGTTTACCTTCGAGAGGAGCCTGAAAATCGTCTCATTCTTTATAAGCCCCTGCTTGACAAGATTGTTTACGATCTCGTTGGTGCTCGCTCCCCTGTCAATAACGAACTCGATGCCGTCATTCTCACTTATTACAACAGGCTTGTCCGTGCTCGTGTCGAGATAATTCTTTATCACATAGTTGTAAGATATCGCTCCGCTTATAAGAATTATCGCAACGAACATCAATATCATGATCAGCCAGAAAAGCAGCCTGTGCTTTTTCTTCTTCTTTTTTTTATTCTGTACGGGCGCCTGGGTATTTCGTCTTTCCATTTTCCACCTCGCCATTAGCGGCATCGGCTCAGCCGAGCTTACTTCTCGCTTTTGCCCTGAGTTCCGTATCGAGTATCCTTTTCCTTAGACGGATATTCTTTGGAGTGACCTCGACAAGCTCATCGTCCGAAATAAATTCGAGAGCCTGCTCCAGGCTCAGTATTCTGGGCGGAGTGAGCCTCAGTGCTTCGTCGGAACCTGACGCTCTCATATTTGTTACATGCTTCTTTTTGCAGACATTTACCACTATGTCTTCATTTCGCGCATTTTCACCGACTATCATTCCTTCGTAAACCATGGTGTTCGCAGGTATGAAAAGATTGCCTCTCTCCTGAGCGTTATACAGGCCGTACGTCACCGCTTCTCCCGCTTCCCACGCCACGAGGGAGCCTCTTGGCCTGCTCTGTATCTCGCCCTTGAACGGCTCATGTCCGTAGAAAACGTGATTCATTATGCCATTGCCCTTCGTGTCCGTCAGGAACTCGGAACGATAGCCTATAAGGCCTCTTGCCGGTATCTTGAACTCGAGCCTCATGTAGCCTTCCGTAGCGGAATGCATATTTATCATTTCAGCTTTACGTACGCCCAGCTTTTCCATAACGATCCCCATGAATTCTTCCGGAACGTCTATCATAAGCAGCTCGATCGGTTCATACTGCATACCGTCGACTTCCTTCATTATTACCTTCGGCTTGGAAACCTGTAACTCGAAGCCCTGTCTCCTCATTGTCTCGATAAGGATGGAAAGGCTGAGTTCGCCTCTTCCCGAGACTATGAAGGAATCGGGTGTCTCGGTCTCTTCAACCCTGAGGCTTACGTTTGTTTCAAGCTCCTTGAACAATCTGTCGCGCAAATGCCTCGAGGTCACGTAGGAGCCTTCCTTGCCTGCCATCGGGCTGTTGTTTACGCTGAAGGTCATATTGATGGTAGGTTCGTCGATGTCGACAAACGGCAGCGGCTCGGGAGCTTCAACATCGCAGATGGTCTCGCCTATGTTTATCTCACCGAGCCCCGATACGGCAACGATATCCCCGAGAGAAGCATCCTGCGTTTCAACTCTTTTAAGTCCTTCGAATTCATAAAGCCTGGTGACCTTGGACTGCACCGTATTTCCATCCTTTTTGCAGATCACGGCCTGCTGCCCGTACTTTATCCGGCCTCGGTCTATCCTTCCTATCGCTATCCTGCCCACATATTCGTCGTAATCGATATTCGAAACGAGCAGCTGCAGCGGCTGGTCCAGTTCTCCCGAAGGTGCGGGCACCTTTTCTATGATAGTTGCCATCAGCGGTTCCAGGTTCTTCTTCTCATCATTCAGATCCAGCATTGCATATCCGTCCCTGGAGGAGGCATAAACGACCGGGAATTCGATCTGTTCGTCATCGGCTCCGAGCTCTATGAAAAGCTCGAGGACCTCATCCACCACTTCCGCAGGTCTGGCTTCCGGCCTGTCTATCTTGTTCACCACGACGATTGGTTTCAGGTTCAGCTGCAAGGCTTTGCGCAAAACGAACCTGGTCTGCGGCATAGGCCCTTCGAAAGCGTCGACAAGCAAAAGCACGCCGTCGACCATTTTGAGCACGCGCTCGACTTCGCCGCCGAAGTCCGCATGACCGGGCGTATCGACTATGTTTATTTTTGTTCCTTTATAATTAACTGCGGTATTTTTTGCGAGGATCGTAATCCCGCGCTCCCTTTCGAGGTCATTGGAATCCATGACCCTCTCCTGGACCTGTTCATTGGCCCTGAATATACCGCTTTGGCGCAGCATCCCGTCAACAAGAGTAGTCTTGCCGTGGTCTACGTGTGCGATTATTGCAATATTCCTGATATCTTGTCTATTGTCCGGCACTATTTTTCCCTTCCAGTCCATTTAAGCAAATACAGATAATATATTTGACTATAAATAATAAATTTTGTTGCATCCATACTTATTATAAACCCGTAGGGGTTGCCGAATGCAACAAGATAAATAATAAATTATACATTAAATAATGTCAAATAAAATGAAGGAAATGCAGGTAAATAAGCGTCAAACAGTCAGAATAATAAAAATAACTGAAAGAAGCGGACCGTTTCGTTTCAGTTATTTCATAAATTCACTCATTTGTTGTTCGGCTGCGGTACAGGATACTGCTATTCATAAGTTGCGGCCGTTTCCTTCAGCATCTCGCTGTAACCCGTTCCATCTATGAGCTTCACGAATACTTCGACCATATCCTTGTCGAACTGGGCATCCGCCCCGCCTATCAGCTGCTGCCTGGCTTCCTCGAGATTGAGCTTGGAGCGGTACAGCCTGTCCGACATCATCGCATCGAAAGCGTCGGCTACAGAAATGATCCTGGCAAGATAGGGTATTTCGTTGCCTTTAAGTCCTTCAGGGTAGCCTGTCCCGTCGATTCTCTCGTGATGGCATTTTACTACGGGCACTACATCCCTGAACATCGATACCGCCGACAATATTCTCGCGCCCTTAAGCGGATGCTTCTGTATTTCCATGTATTCCCTTTCATTCAACCTGTCCGTTTTCAGCAGGATATCATCTGCCGTCCCGATTTTACCGATATCATGGAAAATCCCGCTTATTCGCAGTGTTTCAAGATCCTGGCCGTCCAGACCCAGCGCGTCTCCGATTTTCACAGCAAAGTAAGCCACTCTGTCGGAATGGCCGCGGGTATAGAAATCCTTTGCGTCCACGGCCTGCCTCAGCGCCTCGATGGTATCCATGTATCTGAGCTTGAGCTGGTCATAGGTCTTGTTCAGTTCTTCATTTTTCATATTTACGAGCGAATGAAGGAACGCGTTGTTTATTGAAGAAGCCGCCTGGTTCGTATAAATTTCCAGAAGCTTTATCCCGTCCTCAATATTTTTACTCTCTACATATATAACGCCTATCGCCTGGTGTAAATCGTTTATAAGCGGCAATATTACGCCTTGCTCAAGATTGACCTTCTGCCTGGTTATCCTGGCAAAGCCTATATGCTCCATCAGATTCGGGCTAAGCATTTCCATGAAATGATTGATCTCGGCCTTGTATCTGCCAATTCCTTTGAAGATGCTCTTGTTGCCCGCTATAAAGTCGGTAGTGTCATCCACCAGTATGAAAGCGTTTTCGCTTTCGACCAAAGGTAATAACTCCGACAGAATATCCTCCAGTATCATATCTATCGGCTGCAGCGAGTATATTTTCGGAACAGCCTGCAGTATCTCGTTCAAACCGTCTCTGAATTTCTTTATCGTCCTCATCTGTGAAATTGATTTGATCCCTGATTCGACCAGCAGTAAAAGTTGATCGAACCTGTCGCTTTTTTCGCAGTAGCCCTGTATATCCAAAGCCTTAATCGTTTCGAGCGGCGGCGCGAGATCCTTGTGCCCTGTCAGCAGGAGTATGTACAATTCGGTGTTGAATTCCCTGATGTTCTGAACCACCTTGTCCCCATGGATCGGATACATCAGATAATCCAGTATCAAGAGGTCGAAATGCTCCTTTCTCACCCTTTCGACCGCTTCAATGGGATCTATAATGCCTGTAAAATCATAACCGCTGCGTTTAAGGACTACGGAAAGTGAATCTATTATGCCTATCTCATCGTCGACAACAAGTATCCTGTAGTTGGATGCGGTAGTGTTAAGCTTTTTCCTCATTATCCTGCCTCCTGATTACTATACGTTATACACGGTACGGATATAAAGAAAGTGGTGCCGCACCCTTCCTTTGTAGTGAATGACATATTTCCGCCGAAACGTCCTTTTATCGTGGAATATGACATGTACAAACCCAGACCGGTTCCGTTTTTACCCTTTGTAGTTACCATTTCCTTGAACAGCCTGTCAGCTATGTTCTTGGGAATGCCTTTTCCTTCGTCCTTGAAAGTGAATTCTATACAGTCTCCGCTGCGCACTATGCCCAGGTCGATAGTACCGTTCTCTCCCCCGTATGCCTGCATGGCATTTATAATAATATTATCGAAAACTTGCACGAGATTATTAACCTCTCCTTTTATCTCAGTACTCATATCGACTTTCGAATCTACGTTCATAGCGCAGTGGTATTTTTTGAGTTCATGTTTCAGCAGCAGCTCGACACGCTTGACCAATTCGTCCACAGTAAACTTAACGGTGTTTGAAGTTGAGATCATTTGCACGGCCTGGCCCTTGACTGCCGAAATGACGTCCGACATATAAGCGCAGTAAGGTCCCATCTTCTCGAGCCATGTCAGCATATCCTTGGCTATATCCTTGTGATCCTGATCGGTAACGCTTTTATCACCGACGGAATCCCGGTACTCGTATACGAGATCCTTCAGCGCCTCGATCCCGCCCGAAATGGACATAATTGGTGTTTTCAGGTTGTGCGCTATGCCGCCGATGAGCTGCCCGAGCGAAGCAAGACGTTCCTGCTCGAGAAGTATAGCCTGCTGTTCCCTAATTGCTTCAATGTTTTTCTTATGCTCAGTGATGTCTTTCAGAAGTATCAAAGTCCCCAAATAATTTTCTAAAGATATAATCGGAGTGATCTCAATTGTAAAGAACTTATTGTAATCACCGAAAATAATATTTTTTTCAAAAGATATGGTGCTGTTTTGATTTTTTGAAGTTTCCAGCAAAATCCTAAAATTAGTAATTTCTATATTTATGTCTTGTACGGATGTAATCAGCGTTATCAAATTCTGATTTCTGTTTATTGATACGTTAAATTGTCGTCTGAAGGTTTTATTAAAATCAATAATATTGGCTTCGCTGTCTATAACTACAAATGCGTCCGAAATATTATCGACAACGTTTTGCAGCGCTATTGGTACGACATTCAAAAATTGATATCTGAATATAGCTATGGCGAAACAAACAACTGCAAAGGAAAAAGATATGTTCTCAATAAAAACAGGCATCTCTATCAGGCCTTGAGTACTGATAAGCACTACTATAAGAGGCAGAAGGATTCCGATAGAAATCAAAATGGATTGTTTTGAAAAGAAGCCGGAGTTTTTTATAGAGAAATATAATAGATAATATAACCCTATGGCAATGCAAATGTAAGAATACAATTCATGTACAATATAATATTCCCCATACACAAAGCCGGTGCTTACCAAGCTGTATTTTTCTATAAAATTATGATGATAGCCATTTGTGAAAACCATTATAAGTGATATAACCGGAATAACCAATAATACCAGGTATTTTACGGTAAATTTCACCTGGGTTTTTGCGTATATAAGACCGGTAAATAACAAAGAAATCGGAAGAAATATGACGCCTATATATGAAATATGCTCCAAAAATACAACAACCGGCTCATTGTCCTTCAGTATCAGCTGAATGAACCTGCAAAAGCTCCATATAAACATGAAAACAACGTTCAACAGGAACACATAATGGATCTGACGCTTGTTTCTCATTCCATATATGTAAACGCCGATAAACACTATCAACAAGATTGATAAAAGCATCAACAAAAACATCAAATCTACCTGGACTATTTATCTCACCACCTATCCAAGCTTCTCTATAAAACCGGTCATCCGCATATGCTCAATTATTTTTCCTATATATTCGCTGGAAATTACGGGCCATTCAAAGCCCAACTTCTTCAAGCATTTCTGGGTTTCATCCGAGTTTGTAACTATAGGGGTATTATAATCCAAATCCTTGTCTTTGCCTATATCTGTTATGATACCGCTTAAGGCCTTGTTCATTTTCTTATCTATGGATATTTTTTCTATGTATGATCTGAAATCTTCACTTTTGACAACATTGATACTGATACCGATGGAATCGAAAAGATCTATCAAATGACGTACAGTTATCTCGTTATGGTTAAGTATATGGTAAACCAGTCTGTCGCGTTTCGATTCCATAATGATCAGCCTTAACGCCCTGCCCGCCAAATCGACCGGCGTGAATTCGATATTTGTATGAAGCTGGTTTTCAGGCATCAGTGACAATTGATATATAGACTTGATAATCCTGTAGAAAGCATTATCGTCAATGTTGTCCTGGAACCGGCCGTCGGAAAATCTTCCTGTCAGGTTTCCCATTCTGAGGACAGTCGCATTAAGACCCTTTTCAATGTGTTTGTATATCTCGTTTTCAGCCTCGAATTTGCTTCTCACATATACGTTTTCCTTATAGTTTTGGCCTATGTAGAAAGCATCCTCGCCAAATACCTTTACATCATTTTCATGACTGATCAGATAACTTCCGGATATCGCCAGCGTCGATAAATAATAAAGCTTTTTATTTAGCTCCTTTGCGAAACCAATAACCCTCTTTGTTCCATTAACATTAATGTTGACAAATTCGGAATAAGCTCCGAAATACTTTACAATTGCAGCGGAATGGACCACCGTATCTATGACAGACGACAATTCGGAATAAGCCTTGTCCGATAAAGAAAATTTATCCTGTCCTATATCTCCGACAACTATAGAAATCCTATTTTTGAAGAAGTACGAACAGTCCTCGCCGAAATAGCTTGACAATTCGTTCTTCAGTTTGTTCCGGGCTTCCGAAACATCTCTGCCTCGGACCAGGCAATAAACATTTGCATCGGTGTGATCGATAAATTCCTTCAGCAGGTGTATCCCCAAAAATCCCGTTGCCCCTGTAAGGAGTATATTATGGGGTTTTATATTTCTTCTGTTGCTATACGCTTCTTTAAACCGCTTAAGATCAATAAATACTTCAGCTCCGTTCGGCAATTTCTCACTCGCCGTATTTCCGAGTATTTTAGCCGACAGGTATTTTATTGTCGGGTATTTGTAAAAATCTGCCGCTGATAGTCCCCAACCGTATTTGTACAGTTTGATCAAAATATCGATTATCATAAGCGAGTCGCCGCCCAGATCAAAGAAATTGTCGGTGGTTCCAAAATCCCTGGCCTTCAATGCTTCGGCCACAGCTTCGAATAATATGCTCTCTGTTTCATTGTCGGGCAGCTTGTGCTCAACATCGGTTTTACTTGTGTCTATATCGGGAAGCGCTTTACGGTTTATCTTCCCATTGGGCAGCATAGGCATTTCGCCTATCCGGACAAAGTACGACGGTACCATATAGTCAGGAAGCCTTTCCAACAGGTATGACCTCAAAAATTCCGAGGATACCGGATTATCTGAAATGTAATAGGCACAAAGAAAATTCTCGCCGTTTGGTTTTGGTTTGCCTATCACGATGGCGTTTGAAATATCTTTATTATTGAGGAGTGCCTTTTCGATTTCAGACAATTCCACTCTGAATCCCCTGATTTTCACCTGATTATCTATCCTGCCAAGATATTCTATATCACCCTTGGGATACCATCTTGCCAAGTCTCCCGTACGATAAATTATTTCGCCGGGATAATACGGGTTCTCTATGAAACGCTCTCTTGTCAACACGTCATTGTTGATATATCCACGGGCTACACCGACTCCGCCTATGAATAATTCCCCGGCAATGCCTATGGGCACCATGTTCATATGCTTATCCAGTATGAACAGCCTCGTATTGTCTATAGGTTTGCCGATAGGTATACTATGTAAATATTTCACTTCCGGTGAACAATTATAATATGTGACGTCGATCGAAGCTTCTGTAGGGCCGTACAGATTAAACAGGTTGCAGCCTATCGGTCTGTTCAGAAGTTCGTTGAATTTACCGACCTGGGCAAGACTCAATGCCTCTCCGCTGGCAAATACCTGCCGCAAGGTCGTAAGCCTGTCGGTGCTGTTGGTTTCCTCGATATATTTAAGGAATGCGTTCAGCATGGAGGGTACAAAATGCATGGTGGTTATCCCATATGCGCTTATTGCTTTTATGATCTCTTCAGGATCTTTTTCCCCGTCCGGCTTGAGGAAACACAATCTTGCCCCGGTTATCAGCGCCCATACCAATTCCCATACCGATACATCGAAGGTGTACGTGGTTTTCTGTAAAATCCTGCTTTCCTCATCGAGAGGATACTCTTTCTGCATCCAGTTAAGCCTGTTTACCAAACCGCGGTGCTCTATCATGACGCCCTTGGGGTTCCCGGTCGATCCCGAAGTATAAATTATATAGACCAGATCTCCTGGCTTATTAATACACGCGAGGTTACTGTTATCATAATCACCGATAATATTTGAACCGGGATTGATAATAGAACCTTTGAAGCCGGCGTCATGTAAAAAGGGCGTAGGTGTCAGAATGATCTTTGATCTGCTGTTTTTTAAAATGTATTGTATTCTTTCCCGCGGATATTTGGGGTCTATCGGAAGGTACGCGCCACCAGCCTTCAATATCCCAAGGATTCCTACGATCATTTCGAGCGAGCGTTCGATTATTAATGAAACTACACTGTCACGAGTAACACCTTTTTCCCTCAACAACCTGGCAAGCTGGTTCGATCTTTTATTAAGCTCGTCATATGTCAATGCTTTTTCCCCAAATACTGCGGCTATTCTGTCTGGAGTCCTCGCAGCCTGTTCTTCGAATAATTCATGTATCGTCATGTTCCTTGGATATTCGGCTGTAGTGTTGTTAAATTCCACCAGTATCCTGTGCTTTTCAATCTCCGATATCATTTCAAGTCTGGATATCGTCTTTTTGGGGTTATCAAGAGCATGCCATAATATGTTTACGATGTGCTGATGTATGAAATCTATTTCTGTAGCGCTAAATAAGCTGACAAGAAAATCATAATCAATAATGAACTTATCATCATTATCCCTGTCATTAATATTGATTATTAGTGATTCTATCTGGTATCCGTTAAAATGCCATCTTGTAAAGAATTTCTCATACAGATCGTTTCTGAATTTCGAGTTTTGATAAGACAAAACTATATCAAACAACGCGTCATTTGCTCCGTTACTGCTTCGAACAAGCTTCTGCATCAGGTTATACGGGTATTTCTGGTGTCTGAAAACCGATAATACCTCTTTTGAAATATTTCCCATCAGCTCTTCGAAATTCATTTCCTCACTTATTCTGGTCCTGACAGGTACTGCGGTACTTGCAAACATGCCGAACGTCTCTTTTTCCCGGGCATTTGTCCTGTTGAGCAAAGGCGTGCCTATAGTCAGGTCTTCCTTCGACGTGACCCTGTTGATATACATTAAAAGGGCGGCAAAAAAAACCGAATATTCCGATACGTTGTTCTCGGAACAATATCGTTTCAACTTATCCGTCAACTTCTTAGGAATAACGAAGGTTTTGCGTTTAGCTCTGATATCCATCTCTTTACGGGGTTTTAACGAAGTTATTTCGTTAAAGTCGATAAGTCTTGTCTTCCAGTATTCCTCATCCGACTTGAATCTGTCCGACATATAGTAACGGTCTTCTTTTAAAATGAATTCCTCATAGGAAGGCTTGGGACAAAAGTCTATCTCCTCTTCATTCTTAAGCTTCGAATAATACTCTATGATACTATTCCCGACAATCCCCATGGACCATGCATCTGAAATCAGATGATGCATTTTGACGTAGAACCCGCCGGTCTCCTCATCTATTTTTACTAAAGCAAAATAGAACAGCTTGTTGTCAAGCAGCTCAAATGGCCTTTCCGTCTGCTTTTTATCCCATGCAAAAAATTCTTCAGAATTTTTTGAAGTGAAATCATAGAACTCTAATTGGGAATATTTAAAATCGACAAAATACTGATACGGCTCATTATCCTTTTCAGTAATCTGCAATCTGACAGCTTCGTTGTTTTTTACAAATAGATTGATAGCATTTTCAAGAATATCGTAATTTATATTACCGTGAATTTTAAGAGTTGCCGCGATATTTCCAATACTGGTACCCGGATACATTTTTTCAGTATACCAAATACCCTTTTGCGGATGCGTAAGAGGATAATATTCGACCCCATTTCCCAAGGTAACCACCTCATTATCATTAGTAGAACACAGCGTAATATGCCAAATATATAATATTACATAAAATTCTATTCAACAACATTATATTGTTTTTCAGAAACGAATACAATAGATAAATGAGAAATTTTGCTAAAATTCACAAATTAATAAAAATATATAGAATTTTATGAAAAACTATTTCAGTTCGACAATTGTAACGCCGGATTCGCCCTCGCCATATGCCCCAAGACGGTAGCTTTTCACGTGAGAGTTCGTTTTCAAATATCTTTGGACGCCGTTTCTGAGCATACCCGTACCTTTGCCGTGCACTATAGTAACCTCCGAAAGCCCCGCAATAGAGGCATCATCGAGGAATTTGCCCAGTATCTGGGCAGCCTCTTCGACATTCATCCCTCTAATGTCGGTCTGCGTAGACACATTCATAGCCTTTGTGATGCCGATCCTGCCCGCGCCGGCTTTTTTGATCTCCGCGGCCTGCTCGTCTATCAGCTTTAGGTTGGTAACATGGACATTTATTTTCATTATGCCCGCCTGTATGATAGCTTCCCCATCCTTGTCAGGAGGCGTCACCACAGTACCCTTCTGGTTCAGGTTTACGATCATGACGCTGTCCCCGGGCCTAAGACTTTCCGGGGGCTTTACATAGCCCTGCCTTGGAAACAGGCTTTCTGAAATGGAACCTTCAAGTTCTCCTATATTGCTGCGCAGCCTGGCTCTTATCTCCTCGGTCGCTTTATTCCTGAGTATCTCGTCCTGCTCCCTTGCCGCACGCTTCATTTCGTCGAGCATGGACTCAACGTCCTGTTTAGCGTCGAGAAGAATCCTTCTCGCTTCTTCCCTGGCTTCGCGCAAAAGCTTATCCTTCTGGGCGTCCAGTTTATATTTCTGATTTTCAAGTTCCTTTTTAAGGCCTTCTATCTCCAGCCGGTAGCTTTCGGCCTGGATCCTTTCCTTCTCCGACTCGGCCTTGTTTTTCTCTATCTTCAGCAAGACATCTTCAAATTCAATTTCCTCTCCCGACAGGAATTCCGTAGCCCTGTCGAGCACTCCGGCCTGTAGTCCGAGCCTGCGCGATATCGCAAAGGCGTTGCTCTTTCCGGGAACTCCTATCAAAAGATTGTAGGTCGGCCTCAGTGTCTCTACGTCGAACTCGCAGCAGGCGTTTTCAACGCCTTCGGTCGTCAGAGCGTAAACCTTCAGCTCGCTGTAGTGGGTCGTCGCAACCGTCACAGCGCCGAAGCGGTGCAGACTTTCAAGAATCGCCATCGCAAGCGCTGCGCCTTCTGTAGGGTCGGTTCCGGCGCCGAGTTCGTCAAACAATACGAGCGATCTGTCGTCCGCCTCGGACAATATCCTGACGATGTTCTTCATATGGGAGGAAAAGGTGCTTAGACTCTGTTCAATGCTTTGCTCATCGCCGATATCCGCGAATATTTTATTGAAAAGGCTGAGCTCCGTACCCTCGGCGGCAGGAACGTGCAATCCTGCCTGGGCCATCAGCGTGAACAGTCCGAGAGTCTTTAGGGTAACCGTCTTTCCGCCGGTGTTGGGGCCAGTGACGACAAGAGTCTCGAAGCTATCCCCGACCCAAAGGTTGATAGGTACCACTGTACCCTGGTCCAGCAGGGGATGCCTGCCCTTCTTGATGTTCACGCGTTTATCCCTGTTAAGCTTCGGGCATACGCATTTAAAGTCAAGACTTAATTTTGCCTTGGCAAATGCGAAGTCCAGCTCTGCAAAGATAGTCATATTGGACTTCAACGCTTCCACGATATCGGCGACATCCGCCGACAGTTCCTGCAGAATACGCTCTATCTCAAGCTGCTCTTTGTTTTTCAGTTGTTTGATGCTGTTATTGGCCTCAACTACAGCCATCGGCTCGATATATACGGTCGCCCCGCTCGCCGAAGAATCGTGCACAAGTCCGGGCACGTCGCCCCTGCATTCCGCCTTGACCGGGACGACATAACGGTCTCCTCGTATCGTAACTATGGATTCCTGCATGAGCTTCTGATATTTCGCGGAATGCATCATGCTGTTGAGTTTTTCCTTAATAGAATTCTGCTGCTCCTTGATCTGCCTGCGGATATTGGACAAGGTCGTGCTTGCTCCGTCAGAAATCTCCTCTTCGCTGACAATCGCCATACCGATCTTGTCTTCGAGCCGCTTATCTGTAGTAATGGAAGCTATCAGGCCGCTTATGCTGTTTGCTTCTTCAGCGCCCTTCGCGTCGACAATGGACGAGTAATTTTTCATATTGCGCGCAGCGCGCAAAGTGTCTGCTACTCTGAGCAATTCTCCGGGATTCAGCACAGAGCCGATCTCCGCTCTCTTGAGGCTGCCCCTGATATCGTGCAGCCCGCCTAACGGAGGACTCCCCCTTCGCAGTATGAAATCCGTTGCATCGGACGTTTCCTTCAACATGGCGGAAACGGCAGACAGCTCGCTTTTGGGCGTCAGCTCTCCTGCGATCTCCCTCCCGAGTTCCGAAGCGCACAATCCCGCAAGCTTGCTCTTTATCTTATCGAATTCGAGTATACGTAATGCTTTATCATCCATAAATGCCGCAATAACCTTTCAAGTATGCCATAAATGGCTTTATCTCCCGTTCAATGCACTGTCTAAACCATTTTCAGCTTCGGCCTGAGCTTTTCCCTGTAATACGCCACAAATAGCGTATAGACGTAATCGTAGATGAAAAATACAACCTCGAGGGCAATTATCAAGGCCCACCACGGCAGCTTCGACGAAACGGGGAAACCGAACAGGTCTCTTGCAGCCCAGACCGCAATACCCATGCAGGCATTGAAAAATAAGAACTTCAGGATATATTCTAATACTATGCGGTCAAGCTTTTCAATGTAAAATTTAATTATACCGTACAATCCGAAAAAAATTGCATACGGAACAATCCCCAGTTTATCGGGTACGATGATCAACGCCAGAAGGCTCGTAGCGGCATAAAACAGCCAGCCCGCCCTGGCCCCGCTCTCTATTATCGAAACTGCAACAAAAAAGGAGCTCAGCGCGTATAACGAAATCCTGCTCGTCGGCATGATGACCGCCAGCAGCAGGCATATTACGGCAACAGCTCCCAATATTCCGTTGAGCGCTATTTTTTTTGTTTTTCCGGAACGTTCACCCATGAATGTCCTCCACTATCTCAGCAGCAGCCTATCAAATCGCCGCCCGACATTTCGCAGCAGCAATCCGAGCACCACAGGCACTGGCAGATAGTGCAGAGATCCGGACTCTGCCTGTTGTAACCCCTGTTGAAAGAATTTGTCCTGTATGCGTTGTTGGAAGTGTTCATTCTGTTGAGAGCACTTCGGTATTCATAATTGGACGGATCCATATTGACAGCCCTCTGGATATGGTTATATGCCTCGTCGTACCAGCCCCTGCGCATAAATATCAAGCCCTTCAGATAATACCACTGCGCGTTACGGTTCCCGCTGCTGTCGAGCATATCCTCCGCAAGCTTCACATTTCCGGTATTGATATGGCTTTTGACCTGGTTGAAAAAGTCGCCGACATTCTGTCCATTCCAGCCGTTGCTGGCGCCTGAGTTTCTGTTATAATTTGTCTCCTGTCTAGGAGCGGCATTCTTCATCAGGTAATCATACGCTTCATTGATCTCCCTCAGCTTCTCTTCGGCCAACTTCGACAGGGGATTGTCCTGATACTGGTCCGGATGGTACTTCTTGACCATTTCCCTGTATGCTTTCTTTATTTCGTCTTCACTTGCGCCTTCTCTGATTCCAAGAACCTCATACGGATTATTCAACTTTATTACAACTCCCTATCCCCAGAATATTTTCTGTTTTTCTGCGCATACCCATATATATTATGTTCTCAAGTATTCCTTTATTTATTTTAGGATCGAGCAACTCAAACGCCCGTGCTATCTCGTTGAGAGAATATGTCAGGTTGAATTCCACCCTGTCTCGTATATCCTGTTTGAATCTGCCTGTATCCTGCCGTTCGTATTTATACTGGTAAATCAAAGGGTTATAGCTTCCGCTCTTTATGTCCTTTTCCAGATCGTCGTATGCATCAAGAAGGTATATCCATTTTCCCAGGTTGTAGCCAATCCATCTCAGTGCCTTTTCGTGCTTTTCATCCACACAGAGCGGTTCATACGCCGTAACCTCTTCCATAAGCCTGGCAAATGGCTCCGCAGCCTTATCCATTGAAGCGCATTCCGCCTTTTCCAGCAGAAGCAGGTCGTTCAGCCTTTGCTCCATGACGGAACACTTTGCCGCATAACGTTTTCTCAGCTTCCTGAATGCCCTTCTCAAAAGCAGCATGGCCGCTCTGGGAACAAAATCGCCGTCATCGCGTTTTTTATCTTCCAGGTTATAATACGCCAGTAATATGTTAATGTCTGAGGCATAGTCGACAATACCGCTGTCACAGACGATATGCCGCTTTTCAACGGGATGGGCAACGCACCGTTTTCTCAGTGCTTTTACCCGTTCGTTGGCGACTGCTGAAAGTAAAACTGCCAGAAAAGTCGAGTCATAGTTCAATGACAGCCTTGAAAGCTGGCCGTGCCTTTTGCCTATCGACCTGCAAACACCGCAGTAATAGGCTCTGAAAAGCTCGTACTCCTTTATCTTCATCTCCGGCTTTTCCGGAACTATATATCCAAACATATATTTTTTCTATTATCCTTCGTTTTCGTTCTGCTCTCTTATCTTTGCGTATGCTCTGATGTACATGATAAAAGCAAACAGCGCCATTACTACAGCAAGTATGAAGAAAAGAAGGTTGAAAGGTACCCCGAAGACGGTCCACCGGCCGAAAGGCTCATTAAACAGCATCATCACAATCGCAAGGTAAAAGACCACTGTTGTAGCCTTACCGTACCAGTTGGCCGATACCACATAATTGAACTGCTTGTAGAGGACCAATGCCCCGATACCCATAAAGATTTCCTTCGCAAGTACAATCACAATAAGCTCGAGCGGAACAAGTTTCAATACTACTGATAAAATCACCATGGCTGTAAGCTGCATAAGCTTATCAGCCAAAGGATCCGCTATTTTCCCCCACGATGTTACCATGTTGAATTTTCTGGCAATATATCCGTCAAGTACGTCAGTCAGTCCGCCCGCTAGAAAAACGATTACAGCGGTCACATAATGACGGGTACTGAGACAACCGGCAAATAACGGTATAAGTAAAAAACGCAATACTGTCAGAATGTTCGGGACGTTCATAACTCACCACCTGAGTAGTAATATTCTATAGTTTACCATATTAAAACTATATGTTGCAATGCTGCTACTTAAAAATCACCGACGCATCAAAGCTTATTGCGCCGGCATATAAGCTACTTAATTATTTTGCGTATTAATTTCGCTATGTTCCATTTAAGAAACTTACCTGCTGTTATTCCTGGGCTGCTTTTTCGATAAGCTCGTAGATATCAGGTCTGAATTTTTTAAGATTGACAGGCTTTAGTTTACCGTCTGCCCAGCAATGCGTCGTTTCGCCTTCTGTAATGATCTTGTCGCTACCTGCCTTAACGATCTCATAATGGAACAACAGTCTCGTACCTGTGTACTCCTGAATATTTGTCCTGATTATTATTTCATCCTCATATCTGGCAAAACCCTTGAACCTGCATTTCAGTTCAATAAGCGGCAGCATGGCCCCGCTTTCCTCTATCTTTGAATAGGGCAGTCCCAGCTTCCTTATGAAATCCGTTCTTCCCGCCTCGAACCACACTGCGTAGTTAGAATGATGCACGACCCCCATCTGGTCAGTTTCTGCATATCTAACTGTTATATACGTCTCTGATACTATCATTGTCTGCTCTCCGAATTATATCCTGAAAATATTAAGCCCGTGCTATTTTAATAGGCACGGGATTAACCTGCGGTATTTTCTTATGATTTTATCTCATCAGTAGCCTTTTTCGATGATCACGCTGTGAGCTTCCTCCACCTCGGCTTCCGGCACCAGCACTTCAAAATAGTTGTCGTTATTGTCGTGGTTTTTACTGATCGGTCTCAACTTAACAAGAATTCCCTCTTTAGTAAGCAGTTCCTGCAGCGCTGTCGCTATCTCCTTACTCTGAGCCATGTATACGACTGTCCACATTTTAACACGCCCCTTTTTGGACTATTCACCGGATAAAATTTCGCCGTGGCGGCTTAGTATTCTTGATTTTCCCCTGATCTTGATCGCCGAAGTGTTCTCAGTGAACTGTGCCAACAATACTTCGCCCTTGTCAAGCTTTTCCGTATGATGGAATTTGGTATCCTTTCCTCTGGTAAGACCGATAACGTTTACTCCGTTCTCTTCAGCCTTGATAACTACGTATTCTCCGAGTATCTTATCCAGCTCACAATCCAATCAAACCACCTCGAGATAACTATATATTATTTCATCTGAAAAATCAACACAATTTGTCCCTAAAACGGTTAAAAGCCACTATTTATCTATACTTTGCTACAATCTTCACATTTTCTTCCCCAAATCGCTCGATCAACTCTCTATGCAGTGTTTCACACAAGTCAACACGATATTCCTCCATTTTTGTTTTGGTAATATTTCCCACGCTATCCGGACTGCAGAAACAAATCGGCGTGTTGCCACTGAAATATTTGACCAATGAAACCGTCGACTTCATAATCTCGCTGTCGAGCGGTTCATCGGATTTGACGAATATTTTGTCGGATCGTTCCTTTCCGTCTGCCTGCGGAATACCGTCTCGTTTGGACGCGCCATACTGGGGCGACGTCCTTTTATACTGCTGCCCCCTTCCGTTGCCTCCGGAGTCCGCAGCGGCGGCTTCCCGCCTTCTGATAGGCCTGACGGAATCACATATGATCTTGGGCTGTTCTTCCTCCTTTATACTTATACGTCCGTCAATAAATACAGCGTTTTCATTAACCAGCAGCGCCGAATACCTTGTCAGGATTGTCGGAAAAACGATTATCTCCATGCTGCCGAAAAGATCCTCCAGTGTGATGAAAGCCATTAGATTGTTGCTTTTCGTCGTCTTTGTCTTCTTTTCCGTAATTATACCGCCGACGGTAACAAGCATGCCGTCAGCCAGGTTTTTAGCGTCTTGCGCCAAACTGCCCTCAAGGGTATCTATCCCTTCGGCAGGCGAATCTCCCAGGTCATAGCTGTATAAAGAGACCTGCTCCTCCAGTTCTTTCTCATATTCCTTAAGAGGATGACCCGAAACGTACAGTCCCAGCATTTCCTTCTCCATGGCGAGCAGCATCCTCGGGGTAAACTCGTTGAGCTCCGGATAGCTTTCCTCCGGCGTCATATCCTTCAGGTCGCCAGGTATCTCGAATAATGAGAGCTGCCCGTCCACCTTGCTTTTCCTGCTCTGCTGCGCGCCTTCCAGGAGCTTCTCGTAGACAGCCATCAGTTTTGCCCGGTAAACTCCGAAGGAATCGAAAGCGCCGCATTTTATCAGGCTTTCGACACACCTCTTATTGAAATCCCTCGGCCCGATCCTTTCGCAGAAATCTCCGAAGCCTTTGAACAAGCCCTTTTCGATCCTCTCCTTTATCAGTTCGCCTACCGCGCTTTCACCGACATTTTTTACGGCAGCCATCCCAAATCTGATCTTGCCCTTGACTACAGTAAACATAACATCGCTCTCGTTCACATCGGGCGGCAAAACGTCTATGCCCATCTTTTTGCATTCGTGAACGTAGTGCGAAACCCTTTCGGCGCTGCCAAGGAAGCTGTTCAGCGTAGCCGCCATGAACTCCACGGGGTAATAATGCTTGAGCCATGCCGTCTGATACGCCACTACGGCATATGCCGCGGCATGGGACTTGTTGAAGGCGTAGCTTGCGAAATCGATCATCTGGTCGAATATGCGGCTTGCTGTTTTTTCGTCGACACCGTTTCTCACTGCGCCTCTGACCGTTAGGTTTCCGCTCTCGTCCACTATGCCGTGTATGAAATTCTCACGCTCCTTGAGCATTACGTCATGCTTTTTCTTCGACATGGCGCGCCTTACGAGGTCGGAACGGCCGTATGAATAGCCGGCCAGTTCGCGGACTATCTGCATGACCTGCTCCTGGTAGACCATACAGCCGTATGTCACGTCCAGTATGCCCTCCAGCATCGGGTGCTCATAGGTTATTTCGCCGGGGTTGTTCTTGTTCTTTATATATTTAGGGATCGAATCCATAGGGCCTGGCCTGTACAGTGAGATACCCGCAATGACGTCCTCGAGGGAGGAAGGCTGCAGATCCTTCATGAACTGCGTCATACCCGCGCTTTCAAGCTGGAATACGCCGGTGGTTTTGCCTTCGCCTATCATTTTGTAGACATCCGGATCATCCATGTCGAGCTTGTCCATATCGAGCCCGATACCATGGTTTTTGAAAATCAGTTCCTTGGCGTCGCGTATAACCGTCAGTGTCCTGAGGCCCAGGAAGTCCATTTTCAGAAGTCCAAGCTCCTCAAGCGTCCCCATCGGGAACTGCGTCGTCACACTCTCGTCGTTTTTCTGCAGCGGAACGTATTCGGTAACGGGATCCTTTGAGATCAAAACGCCCGCGGCATGCGTGCTGGCATGACGAGGCATCCCTTCCAGCAGCAGGGCGGTGTCGATCAGCTCCGTCGCTTTCTCGTCATCCCCGTATTTGATTTTCAGTTCGGGGTTTAGCTCGAGAGCTTTGCTGATAGTCATTCCGGGCTGCATCGGTATCATCTTGGCAATGATATCGACTTCTCCATAGGGAATGTCCAGCGCTCTTCCCACGTCCCTGATGGCAGCGCGTGCCGCCATCGTTCCGAAGGTGATTATCTGCGCCACCCTATCCGCGCCGTATTTGCGCACAACATATTCGATGACCTCCGGTCTTCTCACATAACAGAAGTCAATGTCTATATCCGGCATCGTCACTCTTTCCGGATTCAGGAACCTTTCGAAGAGCAGGCTGTATTTAAGAGGGTCAATGGTGGTTATTCCAAGGCAGTATGCAGTCAGGCTGCCTGCTGCGGAGCCCCTGCCAGGCCCTACCATTATTCCGTTGTCCTTCGAATATTTTATGAAATCCCAAACGATCAGGAAATAATCGACATAACCCATCTGCCGGATGACCTGCAGCTCATATTCGAGCCTGTCCGTATACTCCGGTTTTGAAGCGTCGTCCCCGTATATACGGCGGAGGCCCTCGATACAGAGGCTGTGAAGGTAATCGTAGGGATCCTTTTCTTCGGGAACCTTGAATTCCGGCAGGTGAAGCTTATTGAATTCAAGCTCCACGTTGCACATATCCGCTATCCTGGCAGTATTTTCAATTGCTTCGGGTATGTTTCTGAACGACGAAACCATTTCCTCCTGCGATTTTACATAAAGCTCATCCGAATTGAATTTCATTCGGTCTTCATCTGTCATTTTCTTGCCCGTCTGTATGCAGAGCAGGACTTCATGCGCCTTCGAATCCTCCCGCCTGAGGTAATGGGCGTCGTTTGTCGCAACGAGCGGTATCCCCGTCTCCCTGGACAGTTTGATAAGGCTCTGATTTACGAGGTTCTGGTCTTCTATGCCGTTATTCTGAAGCTCCAAGTAGAAATTGCCCTGGCCGAAAATCTCATTGAATTCAAGGGCTTTCAGCCTGGCTTTTTTATGATCGCCTTCAAGTAGCGCTTTCGGTATATCTCCCGAGAGGCAGGCGCTCAGCGCGATCAAGCCGCCGGAATACTGCCTGAGCAGATCAGTATCGATGCGCGGTTTATAGTAAAAACCCTCCGTAAAACCTGCGGAGACTATCTTCATCAGATTTTTGTAGCCTTCGTTGTTTTTTGCGAGCAGCACAAGATGGCCTTGGTCGGCATCGATGCCGGGCTGTTTGTCAAAGCGAGTGCGTCTGGCTGTGTATACCTCGCACCCAAGTATGGGCTTGATGCCGTTTTTTTTGGCAGTCTTGTAAAATTCGATGACTCCGTACATGACGCCGTGGTCCGTTATAGCCATGCTCTTCATGCCAAACTCGGCGGCACGCTCTATCAGTGCCGGTATCCTGTTCGCTCCGTCAAGCAGGCTGTATTCGGTGTGGACGTGCAAATGGACAAAATCCCGGACAGGAGTTTGCAGTTCGGACATAGCCTAAATACCTCCATAATGGACAGCTTCATGGGTTGCTTCAGCGTCAAAATGGGACATTCCTATTATAGGGGACATTCCTTGCAATGGTAGCTTAAGGTGTGTCCCCTTTCATTGAATTCCCCTTACATTATACCTCACAACCGTCCACAATGAAAATATTAGTCTGTTCAGAAAGGTCCAGATCCCTTGGGATCGACTGCTTCTGCATCCTGTCGTCATAGACTATGCGTACGACAGGTCTTGTCGGTCGACTCCGGTTGTCCCTGACGACAATGCCCCTCTCCCTGGTGTTGAGAAGTACACCCGTTCCAATGGGATAAACCGTCACATATTTTACGAAGCTTTCAATGACCCTGGGGTCGAAATGATGGACTCCTAAAGAAGTGATATACTCAAAAACCTCGTTGGGTTTAAGCTTTTTTCTGTAAACACGGTCCGAGGTCAGTGCGTCGTAAACATCAGCCACTGCCGCGATCCTCGCATATATCTGTATATTGTCGTTTTTCAGTTGCAAAGGGTATCCGCTGCCGTCAAACCTCTCATGATGGCCGAACGCTATATATGCCGAAGCCAGATTTACCCTGCCGCTCTTTTTAAGAAGCTCATAACCTAATATCGTATGCTTCTTGATCTCTTCAAATTCCTCGACTGTGAGCTGCGAAGGTTTCTTCAATATCTCGCTCGGGATACAGAGCTTGCCGATATCATGCAGCATTGCTCCGGTTCCCAGTTCCCTCAGTCTGGATATATCAAACCCCAGTCCTATTCCTGTAATGAGCGAAAGTATGCACACGTTTACCGAATGCTCGAAGGTGTAATCGTCGACGGATTTTATTTCCGAAAGGTTATAAAGAATATCATTATTTCCCAGAAGCTCGTCAAGTATTTTATTTACGGTTTTTTTGACTTCTTCGACATCTATCGACTCGGTGAATTTGTAATTCGACATCAGTTTCTTGACTAGTACGACGGCCTCATTCCGCGTCTGATCCTTTACGACGTCCTTGACGACTATGTCTTCAGAAATGTTGTCCTCCAGGTATACTTCACTGATCCCATGATTTTTAAGATGGTCTACGTAGCTTTCTCTGAGTTCGACTCCCTGCGCAAGCAATACTCCGCCATCCGAACTGAATATCGTGCGGGCAAGTTTAACGCCGTACTGTATCGATTCGATATTAACCTTGCGCATTTCGTCCTCCAAGGAATTGTCATTAGTACCAAATACATATTCGACATAATATAATTAATTCCTTCCTGTATTTCTCAAAATGAACGAAAAAAACAGTAATTTTATCAAATTAGCGCGAAGGCTTATTTCTCCACAGTGTGACGTTGGGCAATAAATGTTTTAATTTACATATCATGGTAAAATATATATAAAACAATATGATGCAAGGAGTCATTATGATCAAATCTTCGGCTGTAAATATTCAGGATACCGATTTGCCGGAGCTGCCCGCATATCTTTACAGGCGCTTGAAGGGAGCCGTAGGCTCGATATTGAACTCGGGCATTTTAAGCGGTGATTTCAAGTATGTCTGGCATTTCGTGAGATACTTCAGAAACGAGCTTTACGAAAGACACATCGATGAAAATTATATAAATTGCGTATTCTGTTCAAATCTTGTAAAAACCGGGTGCCACAGGCACTGTCTGAAATGCGGCGTGGGAACGTATATAAGGTGCAGCCCTTCGCTTCCCGGGATCTTATACAATGAAGCGAAGCAGAATGAAGATTCGGACAACCACCGCGTGCCATGGTATTTCAGGGAGACCTGCAGCCATTTTAAAAGACTTTCGCAGAAAAAATACTTCAAAAACCTGCATTCGGCTATAAGCCCGGCGGGCATCTATGATTTTGAAGTGCTCGAAGGCTTTGAAAACGGTCTGTCTGCCGGATCGAAGCCCTGCCACGTATGCGCTGCCGCCGATTATGAACTGTATAAACGCTGTTCGGCACAGGAGGGTTTTGAAACGGACTCACCTTGCAATCGCATCGATGCCGAGCTCAAATCGTTTTACTGCAACAAGGATGCAAAAACAAAGGTTTCGTGATGCTATTACTGGCATCATGAAACCTTTTACGACACTTTGATATTCTATTTTCTTCAAGTCCTGTCACAACTATCGTGACATGTTGCCTGTTGCCTGTTGTCTGTCGCCTGTTGCTCAATACAGCAGCTGTTTGATCTCTGCTACCACGTTTTCCTTGATTTTTTCAAGCTTATCCCTTGATTTTTCCATTGACGACTCGGATACTCCATAGTATATCTTGATCTTGGGCTCCGTGCCGGATGGCCTGATGCAGAACCAGGAGCCGTCGGACAGTTCATAATAGAGCACGTTGGAAATCGGAAGTTCAAGAGGCTTCTTCCTGCCCGTCAGTATCTCCGTGACCTCTTTCTGCTCATAATCTCTGACAGCCTTTACCTTGCAGCCGGAGAAGGACGTAGCTTTGCTCGATCTCAAGGAATCCATCGCACTGCTGATTTTCTCGACGCCTTCCTTGCCTTCAAGCGTAAATGAAGTAATGCCTTCAATGAAATAGCCGTATTTCTCAAACAGCTCAAGCAGACCTTCATAGAGGGACATTCCGCGGTTCCTGTACCAGGCTGCCATTTCGCCTATAAGCATGCTTGCGACCACGGCGTCCTTGTCTCGGGCGAACGTTCCGGCCAGATAGCCGTAGCTTTCCTCGAAGCCGAACAGATATTTTTTCTTTCCTGTCTCATCAAGCTCCTTTATTTTCTCACCTATGAACTTGAAGCCCGTGAGCACTTCCATAAGCTCGATATCATAATATGCCGCGATCTTTCGAGCAAGCTCGCTCGTGACTATGGTCTTTACGGCAAAACCGTTGGCCGGAAGGCTGCCGTTGGCCTTTTTCTGTGAAAGGATATATTCCAGCAGCAGGCATCCCGTCTGGTTGCCCGTAAGCACCATGTATTCCCCCGAAGAGCTTCTTACTACAACGCCGATCCTGTCGCTGTCCGGATCGGTCCCTATGATCAGGTCCACATCCTCTTTTTCAGCAAGTTCGATCGCGAGTTTGAAAGCGTCCTTCTCCTCGGGATTCGGAGATTTGACCGTACTGAACTCCGGATCGGGCAGTTCCTGCTCGGGCACGACGAGAACGTTTTTAAAACCTGTTTCCTTCAATATCCTCCTAACCGGCTTGTTTCCCGAGCCGTGTAGAGGGGTATAGACTATTTTCATGGTATCCGCGGCTTTCATAACTGCCGACGGGTCGACAGCAAGTGTTTTCAGGCTGTTTATGTATGCTTCGTCCACTTCTTTCCCTATCTTTACGAGCAGGCCTGTCTTAACAGCTTCCTCCTCAGGCATGGGCTTCACGGAGGTAATGTCGGCAATGCCTTCTATCTCCCCGAATACGGCTTCCGAACCGTCGAGCGGCAGCTGACCGCCGTCTTCGCCGTATACCTTGTATCCATTGTACTGCTTGGGGTTGTGGCTCGCCGTGACAACTATGCCCGCTGCAGCCTTGAGATGCCTTACCGCAAACGAAAGCTCAGGCGTGGGCCGAAGCTCATCGAAAAGGTATGCTTTTATGCCGTTGGCATTAAATATTCCCGCAGCCTCCGCGGCGAACTGAGGCGACATATGTCTCGAGTCATAAGCTATGGCAATGCCGCGCTTCCCGGCGTCCTTACTGTTTTTGTTCAGGTAATTCGCAAGGCCCTGCGACGCCTTTCTTACCGTGTATATGTTCATGCGGTTCGTACCCGCCCCGATTATGCCTCTCAAGCCTCCCGTGCCGAATTCCAGGTCCCTGTAGAAACGCTCTTCTATCTCGGCGGGGTTGTCCCTTATCTGCTCGAGCTCCTTTTTAGTATCGGAATCGAAGTAGTCGCTGCTTCTCCAGAAATCGTACAAAGCCCTGCTGTTCATGATAACCTCCACAAATCGTATATTCCCAATCTCGTATATCATTTCCTATAATTACACTGATTAGTATAGCATACAACCTGGAAATCGCAAAAGAGAAAACAGCAACGTGGTCCGCTCATAATATTTCTTATGTGCGGCCACCCCCATTCTCGCAACGGAATTGCGATTTTTCGTAACCGCGATAATTTCATAAAACTATTCCATAGACAGCTAATTCGCTGCCTGCCCCAACAAGAACTTTTATTTCATTAAAACCAACGAGGCCGGCATTCCTGCCGGCCTCGTCAATCTATTTCATCTGGTTCTTAGAGTATAATGCAAATCAGCCCGCCGCTGCCCTCGTTGATTATTCTCTGCAGCGTCTCCTGGAGTTTGAGCTGCGCGTCCTCGGGCATCCTGTTGAGCTTGTTGTGCAGACCCTCGCTTACAAGCTCGTGCAGCGATTTGCCAAATATGTTGGATTCCCATATCTTGCCCGGTTCGCTTTCGAATTCCTTTAGCAGGTAATTCACGAGCTCCTCCGATTGCTTCTCTGTGCCGACAAGTGGCGCTATCTCCGTTTCGATATCGGCGCGGATCATATGTATCGACGGTGCGCTCGCCCTCAGCTTGACTCCGAAGCGGTTACCCTGTTTTATTATTTCAGGCTCGTCGAGTGTCATCTCGCCCATCTGCGGCGTCACTACGCCATACCCCTTGACCTTGACTTCATGCAGTGCGAATTCCACTCTCTCATACTCTCTCTTGATCCTCGCAAGATCCTTCATAAGCCCAATAAGCCTGTGCTCGCCTTCTATCTGGAGACCCGTCGTATCGCTAAGCACCTGGTAGAACAGGTTTTCAGGCGTCTCGATATTGAGAAGCATGTTGCCTATGCCTGCATCGATCTCCATAAGATTGGCCCTGTTGATGAAGTCGTAGTCGGCAAACCGGGCCATCGAATCCCTAGCCTCGCGTATTTTACGTACTCCCGCGAAGGTATCCCTGATCGCCTGAAGCATGTCGATTCTGAGCCAGTGATCCTGGTCGAGCGCCTCGACCCACCTGGGAATGTTGATGCCAATCTCACAGATCGGGAACTCATAAAGTATCCTCTCCATGATCGCAGAAAGCTCCTCATTCCTCATCTGGGCGCAGTTGACGCTGACGACGGGGACTTCATATTTTACTTCGAGCTCCTGCCTCAGTGTTTCCGTCTCCGGGTCGTTCGGTATGACCGAATTTAATACGATTATGAACGGTTTGTTGATTGCCTTGAGTTCGGATATTACTCTCTTCTCAGCTTCGATGTAGTCCTCCCGGGCAATGTCCGTGATAGTGCCGTCGGTCGTAACTACAAGGCCTATGGTGGAATGATCGTTTATTACCTTTCTGGTACCCATCTCGGCGGCCTGTTCAAAGGGTATCTGGTAATCGAACCATGGTGTTGAAACCATCCTGGGGGAGTTATTTTCAAGATAACCCAGCGCGCCCTTTACCAGATAGCCGACACAGTCGACCAGTCTTACCCTAAGCTTGAGAGCTTCATCCAGTGTGATCTCGACAGCTTCATTCGGTACGAATTTCGGCTCCGTCGTCATTATAGTCCGGCCGGTAGCACTTTGCGGCAGTTCATCCTTGGCTCTTTCACGGCTGTATACATTTTCTATGTTCGGTATCACCAGTAAGTCCATAAACCTTTTTATCAAGGTAGATTTTCCTGTTCTGACAGGACCGACAACACCAATATAAATATCCCCCTGCGTCCTCTCAGCGATCTGCTGATATATGCTGTATTTTTCCACCCGCTAACCCCCCTTAATCTATTGATAATGCACTGATCCTGCATTTATCAGTTAACCTGCTTAAGCAAAATCGCTGTCAGCAGAGCATGACCATGAAAAGAGTGCACTGAAAAAAGTATATGTGTGTCCTCTTTTCAGATTCACAATATAAATATATGTCCGTATAGGGTTATTATTACAAAAAGAAGAGTGTTGAAGGGTTTGAATTTACCTGACGTAGACTTTCAATATCTGGCGGAGGAATTCTATCGAGACAGGAAGCCCTTTCCACTTTTCGCCGTCAACGCTGAGCATGAAGCCCGCGTCTCCTTCGATAGTGCATTTCCTGGTCCTAAGCCATTTTACGTTCCTGTCGTTAACGAAATCATTGTTCAGTACCTTGAAAGCAAGCCCCGCAAGTTCTATATGAAGACAATTTTTCAGCAATAGAATGTCCATATAGCCGTCTGAAAGATCAGCCTCGCCTACGAGGTTATAAAAACCGGCCGCATGTCTGCCATTCAATATGAGGAAAAGCAGAAAATCGCCCTCGACTACCTCGTCATCTGTGGTGATCTTCAATTTCACGGATTTCAGGGTCGTGACCTCGCTCAATGCGGTAAGGTAATATGCAAGCGGTCCGAAATTCCTTTTTAATTCACTGTTGGTGTTGTATGACACATCTACAAGATTGCCGCCCGCGCAGGTGTTCAGGCAGTATTTCTCGTCATTGATCAGCCCTGCGTCTATATCGGCGACTTTACCGCCCAATACTATATCGATACACTTTTTAATATCGGAGGGTATATTGAGGCTCCTGGCAAAATCGTTACAGGTGCCGGCAGGGATTATGCCCATGGGAAGCTCCAGCCCCGAAGATAGAAGTATGCTTGCCATCATGTTGACCGTACCGTCTCCTCCGGATACCACCACGGACGAATACTCGCGCGTCTTGAGTATCTCGCGCAGTTCTCCGCCGTTGTCGCCGTCTATGCGGAAAGGCACAAGCAGATCGCCGTTTTCCTGGAATCTGGTGATTATATAATCGAGCTTCTTGGGAACGTTTCTGTTCCCCGAAAGCGGGTTGTATACAAGCATTACTTTTTTCATCTGCGATCTGAACTCCTTTCGCTCAATATATCCGGTGTGTCCCCTTACATTATACCCTCCTTAAAAACGGAAATCAATTACAATTGCTCCCTCGGAACCGGCCGGTGCTTCTGCCCCGCACGCCTTTCCCCCAGCCTTTTCCGAAGCGATGAAGCTGAGATATTCGTCATGCTCGAATACGGTTATGCTTTTGACGGCAAGTCTTGCGATTTCGTTGCTCAGCTTGCCTTCCGCAAGCCTTTTCTCAGCCTCTCCGACCAGCTTCAGGCACATTTCCCTTTGCCGCGGCGCATTTATTGCCTGCTCCAGCTCTTCAGCCAGCAACCTCAGCCTCTCCTCAAGCTTGCTGTTCATCCTCGCGAATAATTCCGCGGAAACCATACCATCCAACCTGTCCCGGTAAAGCAGTTCCTGCTTTTTTCTCCAGGACTCTATTTTTCTCTTCAATTCAGCCTGGCTGTCTTTGCTCTCGCCGGCTTGCTCAAGCCACCCGCCAAGTTTTTGAGCAAACTCGTTCCTGTCCTTTTCCTTCGAAAATATTTTTGACAGCTCTTTGCAGATAAATTCAACGATTCCGTCTTCATATACAAAATGACTGCTGCATGCCGCCGAACCGTTCCTCGCGTAATTCCCGCAAACATAAGCGGTACCTCCGGCCCTCGAACGCGCATACATGCCGCTCCCGCAGCCTCCGCACCTGATGATGCCCTTCAGTGTATGGATGCCTCCCTTGTGCAGCTCATTGACAGCATTCTTTTGTTGCCGAAGCGTTTGCACCTCCATGAACTCTTCACTCGAGATTATACCCTGGTGGGTCCCCTCGGTCCTTACCCATTCCGACCTTGGCAGGCGTCTTGTCTTTTTACTCTTGAAACTGACCTTCTCACTTACACCCTGTACCGTATTTCCTATATAGACGTCAGAGCAAAGCACACGCCGGACGGAAATCCTGTTCCAGCCCATGCCTCCCGGCGAGGGACGCCCGCCGGAGTTGAGGCGCTTTGCCACAGCGGTATATCCCAATCCCGCACGGTACAGCCGGTATATCAATTTAACCGTTTCAGCCTCAGTATCATCGACGACCAGTTTGTTTTTCTCATTTTCCGATTTTTTATAGCCGAAGGGAGCCTTTCCGAGGTACTCCCCCCTTCTTATCTTAAAATGAAGACATGAGCGGATCTTTCTGGATATATCCCTTATATACCTTTCATTTGCCCAGGTTTCGATACCGACGGTATCATTGTCAAGCAGGCTGTCATAGCGCCCGTCGACGGTCAATATCCTGATGCCGTATTCCTCGAGGAAATCGATCCACTGCAGCGTCTTCGAATTGTTCCTGCCAAGCCTCGAGAGATCTTTTAGCAGAAGCAGGTTTATCCTTCCGGCGAGCACATCCTCCTTGAGTCTCAGCAAGCCTTTTCTTTCAAAAGCGGAGCCTGACACATTGTCATCCATATAAACCGCAAAAACTTCTCCAAGCTGTCTCTTCCCGGCATATTCGAGAAGCAGCTCCCTCTGGTTTTCAACGGTTTCAAAATTTTCTCCGTTTTCATCCCTGCTGATCCTTACGTAAATCCCTATCTGGTTCTGTGCAAATGCCCGCACCTCCGGCAATTCCCCTCTCATGATCCTCGGCCAGCAGTTTCAGCAGTCTAAAGCCTATATCTTCCGCCGGGACTTCTCCCGAATGCCTTGCCTCTATCTTCCTGTGTCCGGAATTTCTACCCATCGGACAGCACCCCATTATTTGCTTCATACTATATTTATATTGAGAGAAATTTGTCCTTTATAACGGGTTGGGGGGCCGGTCGATGACTTCGTCATCTGCTCGCCCATGCGTCCTGGGCTGGTCGATGACTACGTCATCTGCTCGCCCATGCGTCCTGGGTAATGAATCGGTGCGTTTTCAACCGATTACTCGATATTGCGCAAGTCCGCAATAAAAATATGTTTTATTCCCATGCAAAAGTTGTATAATAGATTTATGCTGAATAGGAGGTTGACAGTTATGTCGCGGGAAATTCCAGGAAAGCTTTCGACGTTTTTGAAAACCGCCCTTGATGATGTGGACGACGGTTATGAATATTCATCCGAGCTTAGAAGGATACTGAATTCGGAGGATTGCCAGGAAGCGCTCTCTCCCAAGGAAATCGACGCTCTGCGCGAATACGCCGACGAGGTGAAAGAAGTCGGCGAAATCAATCACTATACCAGGGAGAGGATACTTGAGATCGAAAAGGAGCATTTCGGTACGCGTGGCATTCCCGGATACCTTAAGGCGGATCACGGCAATCCGCAAAAACCGGTCTGGCCATTTTAACAGTAATTAATAAAAACGTGTAAAGCGTAAGGAGCCGGCGTATTCATTTACCGGCTCCTTTTTGTTGCAAGGAACCTGTCAGACCTGTATTTTTTTCCTACATGCGCTGCTTTCTGTTGAAAAAACTACTCAGCTCGAACGTACCCCATCTACTCTGAAGATATTTCCCCGATATGGCCTTGTCAAGAATGGATTCATGCATCGAGAGTGAAGACGCAAATGCTGATTTGTCAAGTAATTTTAAGGCTTTCGAACCTTTTTCGAAGAATTCTTTTTCGAGTTCGCATAATTTCCGGGCTATCGAATATATGATGTCCTTTCTCTGTTCGAGGCATTTGAGCAGCCAGACCGCGTTGTTCAGCCTGTCGTGGAAGGCGGTGTTCCCAGTTGCCGTTTCGTCCGCAGCCGCTATAAAGGTCAGGCCTTCAGCAATACATATATCCGGGAAAGCTTCTTCGCTAAGCAGAACCTGTAGCCCACCCGACGTCTCATGAATATACAGATCCGGCAGTTCGGTTTTTTCAGCTTTACTGCTGTAAAACTCCCGTCCCGGTTTTGGCTCGAGTTCCCTTACCTTGCTGAATATCTTTCCAACCCTATCAGCCGGGATGCCCGTCAGATCAGCGACAGTTTCGATATCATCGCGTGCGATGGCGTCCAGATATCCCTCCACTACGAGCATTGCCTCCTCATCGGTTTCGTCGAGCTGCCTCAGTTGTATGAGCAGGCACTCCCTCAGATCCCTTGCGCAGATCCCGGGCGGGCCTAGCTCCTGAAGCTTTTTCAGCACTTCCTTTGCCAGTTCCTCCGGCACCTCCAGGCAGTATGCCACTTCACCGGTATCGACCTTCAGGTAGCCGTTGTCATCCGTGTTGTCAATCAGGAATTCTCCGATCCTGTAGCTCGTCTTATCAGGACAAACCGAATCCAGCCGCAGCAGCAGATGTTCCTTCAGCGTCGGTTCTCTCAAGGGAACATCGTCGATTGCCGCATCCTGGTCTTCATCAATGTTCGCAATGGTTTCCTCATAGGAATAATCCCTGGGTATTCCGCTGTCTGCGGCATTTTCAAGAAGGGGGTTGGTTTCCATCTGTGTCTTGATGTAGCTGAATAATTCGCCGGAGTTCATTTCAAGGATTTCGATCGCCTGCTTCAGCTGAGGGATCAGCAAAAGCTTTTGTGAACGAACAGCGTTAAAATCTGTGTTGAAGTCCAAAATGGATCCCACCTCGAAAAAAGGTTATATAGTATTATATAACCTCACTTCCGACTTTAGTAATGCTGCCAAGCACCAAATATAAGCGTTTTCTAGAGGCCAAGGTATTTAGTCAGGACTATCGTGAAAATATAGAACAGCGCCATGAGGAAATACATAACGATCACCAGTATTATAGGCCAGTGAGTCAGTACGGCTTTTACGTCCTGGCCCGCGCGTGAGATCGGAGGAACGACTTTTTCCGTGCCGGTCGTGACCCTTTTGAACAGATAAAGCAGTCCGGCGGCCACGACGACGCCTATGATCCCGTATATTACCGATTGCAGCAGCTCTGTCCCCGAGATCGTGACCGTCTTGGTATCAGGCTGCTTTACGGCGTACTGCATTATTTCTGCAAAGGCATTGTTCAAAAAATGCGCCAGCATCCCGGCGAGTATCGAGTTCGTCCTTACCACATAATAGCCGATCAGCAGGCCAAGCAGTATGGGGCCGAGCAAATTGGTAATGTCAAAATGGAAGAGACCGAAAAGAATCGACACGATGATAACTGCCTTGTAGGTGCCGCGCTTCTCGTATGCCCTGAGCAGCAGGCCCCTGTGCATCATTTCTTCACATATGCCCGGAGCAACCGCGATCACAAGTATCCCGACCAGAAGCTCGCGAAGGCTCCTGGGCGTCGGGATGCCCGGATTGGGAATATCTCCTATGAACTGAAGCAGGTATATCGCAATATTGTTGAACATACTTGCAGCGTATGAGGCGGGCACAGCAATCAGTAGTATCAGTATGGCGGGCAGCGCCTTCACCCTATTGAATCTGAAGGTCTTCCAGATGTTTACCCTTTTTATGAAACAATAAATAAGCACGGAGGCCAGAATTAAAAACTCGTTTACAAGTACAAAAGCGTATATCTTGTCGTAGACCGCAGTTCCCAGCATTATCCCTGCGATGAACTGATAAGCCATGAATATTATGGTAAATATGAAAAACAAAACATTTGCGCCGGTCAGTGTCAGCCTCCCCTGCCATTTACCGGTATTGCCGGACTGTTCCGTATGTCGGAATATTTGTTCCATCTGCCCCATCCTTTCGGTTTAAAAGCTCAAACTGAGGTATTATATTATTCTCTCTTCAGTCACAATAATATCAACGGGAATATCATAGGAAGCCGCAGGTATGGAATCGAACACCTGAAGCTCGAATGCAACGGCCACTTTCAGGCAGTCAGGCCTGAGAGTACACAGAAAGCGGTCGTAATACCCGCCTCCGTAGCCGATCCTGTTCCGGGCCATATCAAAGGCAACTCCAGGCACGACCACCATATCGATCTCCAACGGGTCGACTCTGTGAAGAATCGAAGCGTCTGGCTCCGCAATACCCATATATCCGGTTACCATATGCTTTCCCGCTTCCTTTATTTCATATACCCCGAGTGACTTTACCACACCGCCGGAAGCCGCGGGGGTACTTTTTTCGACCCTCGGGACAACAACGCTTTTGCCGCTTCGCAGGCACCGGGCGATAAATTGCTCCGTAGACACTTCATTTTTGAAGGACATATAGGCCATCACCATATTTGCCTGTTCATATTTCTCAAGAGAAAAAAGTCTTTCCCGGATAGCTTCACTTTTAACCGCTACTTCTTCAGGGCTCAAAAGATCTCTTCTATCGAGCGCTATCCTGCGTATACATGGTTTTGATTCCATCATTCGTATCCTCTTCAATCAAACGTTTCAAAGGTTTAAAAACACCTCTTTCAGAGGCTGGAGCACCAGTGTGGAGAGCAGGTACAGGAAAGTCAGCACACTGATCGTTCCCATGGCCGTTAAGGCCAACAGTTTTATGCCAGTAATGCTGCGCATCCTGGCAAAGATCGTATACGTGAGCCTGCCCAGCAAAAAAAGCAATCCGGCAAGGAATACCGCTCCGGCCAGTATATACGGCGCCATGCCCTCGAGCAGCAGAATGCATAACAGCAAGCCTGTCACCAGAGCAGGTACGAATTCGGCGATATTTTTCAATACCTGTTTTTCATTTTTACCTTCGGCGTCGTAATGCGCCGCAGGCACCAGAAGGTAGGGTATCGGAAGGCCGAACAGCAACCCTGTAAAAAGTCTAACCGTATTGTTTGACTCAGTCACGCCGGTATATGATAAAATTCCGTCAAGTATCATCGGAAACATCATGAGACAAAGCAATATGGATGAGCTCAAGCGAGGCGGCCTTTGTGCGTCGAACCTCCTGAACAGGGCAATACACAAAGCAGCAGCTAAAATGCCGGCGTATATCCCCGTATCCCTGGCGCAGACCGGCAATTGATGCGTTCCAGCAAATAATGACCTGGAAGGCAGCTGATGACATATCAGCGAGCCTGCCAGATCAAAAAACCTTTCAAGTATGTCCATGATTTATCAGAAGTTGCCGTTGCCGAAAGGCAGCGACGCTGATGCGATCGATATTATGAAGCAGCCGATGCAGGCCAGTACGAACATTATTATGCAAGCAACCAGAAGCGCTACGCCGAAGGACCTCCTGTCACTATCGCCTTCCGAACTCATGAAGACTATAGCCGTGATGATGCCCGCAAGCTGGCCGATGCCGGGCAATAAAGTGAACAGCACTGTAAGGAAGACCTTAAGTCCGTTGCTGAGCGCAGGCCTGTCATACCTTGGCCCCTGCTGCGGTCTGTTCTGGTAATACGGTCTCTGGTAATCCTGCATGGGTCTTTCGGGATTCTGCCACTGTCCCTGTCCTCCCTGCTGCGGTTGGTACTGTGCCGGAGCCGGGGACTGAGGCTGAGCCTGGTACTGGGAAGGCTCCTGCGATTGTGCCTGGGCTGAAGCCGGCTCCTGCGGCTGTGTCTGACCCTGACCCCACGGGGTTTCGGAAGATTGAGCGGGATTTGAGGCTTCATTGTTCACAGGGGTACTCTCATTACCGCTGACCTGACCGTTATCAAAGCCGGCAGGTCCGCCGGAGAACGGGTTCATACCAGTGTCGGCAGGCTGATTCGGCTGACTGCTGCCGTAACCGTTATCGAAGGTCACTTCCAACAGACTGCCGCAATAAGGGCAACGGCTGGCGCCCGCCGGAATGGTTTCGCCGCAGAAGCCGCATTTTTTTTGAGAATCGTTATTATAATTCAAAAATATTCCTCCCTGCTTTATTCACTTTCCTTGCATTAATCCGATCAGACATATATACGTGCTTATTTTATATTATTATTCGCTTTAACAGGAAAAAATCCTTTTTAAAACAGCATGTTCTCAACATATTTCTCCGTAAAATATGCCGACGCCGAAAGCTCGACATATTTAACCCTGTTCGCCAGAACTTCGGCTGTTCTGAGGCTTGCGACGGATAACAAGCCTTCGGCTGCGCCCGCCCCGGAAGCGTTTCCGATCGCTTCGATCCTGTTTTCCAAAGCTTTGGGCAAAAGCCCTATCCTGACTGCCGTGCCGATATGAAGACTGCTTCCGAAGCCTCCCGCAAGATATACTCTTCCGATATCCTCCTGCGAAATGCCCGCTTCCCTTATGAGAGTATCTATTCCCGCCGCTATCGCAGCTTTTGCATTCTGTATCTCCCGCACATCTCTCTGCGTTATGACAATAGGCTCGTCCGGACCAGCCGCCCTGTCATTAACTGTCTTGCCGGTTTGAACTGTCCCATCGTCTTGAACGACTCCGCGGGCTTCTGTTGTCCCGCCGGCTTCTGCTATCCTTCCGATTTCTGCACTCTTGCTGGTTTGAACGACCCCGCCGCTTAAAATGAACGTTCTTAAGCCTTCAACGTCGATAAGCCTTTTTGCGGCATCCCCTGCAGCCGCTGCTTCGTCGGCGTCGGCCATTCGGCCCGTTTCATCCAGGAGTCCGGCATCGAGCAGAGCCGCGATTGCATCTACTATTCCCGAACCGCATATACCCGCAGGCTTCGCATTGCCTATCACTGAATATTCAAAATCAGGCGCGGGGCCAACTGAGTCTATCGCGCCCGTCACACCGCCTATACCGTTCTTTATGTTCGCGCCTTCAAATGCCGGTCCCGCAGCCGTAGAACAGGCAAGCAGCCATTCGCGGCCGCCCAGGACTATTTCTCCGTTGGTGCCTATGTCGACCAGCAGTGAAATACCTTCTTCCTCATACATGCCGCTCGATAATATCGATGCCACGATATCCCCGCCTATGTATGCCGATACCCCTGGAAACACCGCTGCTGTTGCGCACCGGCTGAACGAGAGCCCCAAAGCCTTTGCAGGAAGATACGCAAGTCCCGTCGTAACCGGTATGAAGGGAGCCGTCGCGATGCCCGCCGGATCAAGGCCCAGCAGCAGGTGAAGCATCGTAGTATTGCCTGCGAAAACCGCGGTGTAAATGTCATCTCTGCCGATCCCCGCGGCTGCCGCCATTTCAGCCGCAAGACCGCCGATGCACCCTGCTATGAGCGACTGCAGTTCAACTCTGCCGTTTTCGGAACGGATAGTATGATCTATCCTCGATATCACATCCGCGCCGTACTTCCTCTGGGGATTGAGCATGGAGCCTGTCGAAACGCGCCTGCCTGAGACAAGGTCATACAGATAAGCCGCCACTGTTGTGGTGCCTATGTCCACAGCCATCCCGTACATTCTGTCCGTTGTATCGCCGGGCTCGACGGCTGCAAGCCTTCCGTTCGCCAAAACCGCCGTTATCCTGTAGCCTGAGGCCATTAATATTCCGGGGAGTTCCTTCATCAGATCGAGACTGCCCCGTATTCCGGACAACTCCAAAGTTCCCGCTGTAAGCTCGGGCGACTTTCCAACCTCGCAGGCGCCGGCTACACCCTTAAGCTCCAGCGCCTCGAGCATTCTTTCTAGCTCAGGTCTCTGATCCTCCAGTGAAGGGGGCTCGAGTTCGACGTACAGTTTCCGTATGGAGGGCTCGAGCGGTATGTCCCTCATTTTTCCCGCGGT
Source organism: Bacillota bacterium (assembly GCA_023412915.1). Lineage (GTDB taxonomy): Bacteria > Bacillota > Clostridia > Acetivibrionales > DTU013 > JAEYOM01. The sequence continues at coordinate 254,702 of JAEZRE010000006.1, read as the reverse complement.
TATTATCGAGGCGTCCCTTATATTTTCTTCGATGTACACGTCCAAATCGGAGGAAACATGGGTATAACAGGCCAGACGAAAACCTTTCCCGAGCTTTTCCGCGCCTAGCAGCAATTTTTCCTTATCCGGGGGCGCTTCCAAATTCCCCTTTATCCTGACGGCACATTTACCGCACGTGCCCTTGCCGGCGCACGGCGTGTTCATGGCAACTCCGTTGTTTTGCAGCAGCCGGAGCAAATCGGCGCCCTCTCCGGCCGGTATCGTTCTTTCCGTATCATTTACATGAAGTTTTATCCTGTACTGCATGCCGACCTCCACCGGTTTGTACCGTTCCTTCGTACCGTTCATTTATATCACTGGTTTGTACCGTTCCTTCGTATCGTTCATTTATACCACTGGTTTGTACCGTTCCTTCGTATCGTTCATATACCGCTCATGCGGCTTGTCCTATTCAAGCGGCTTATACTGCTCTATCAGGGCATCGCCGAACGTACCCATCCCGTTATACGCAGCAAAGGCCGCATCGATTATGTGGAAAGCCACCGCGGCGCCGGTTCCTTCTCCAAGTCTCATACCAAGCGCCAGCAACGGCTCAAGTCCTAACGCTTCCAGAACAGCTCTGCTGCCAGGTTCAGCCGAACCATGGGACGCTATCATGTATTCCCTGACCTCAGGCTTAAGCCTGTATGCGACCAACGCGGCAACCGAAGCAATAAAGCCGTCGATGAATATAGGTCTTCTCAGCGCCGCCGCGCCCAGAAAACAGCCTGTCAGCCCGGCGATATCGAAGCCTCCGAGCTTTGAAAGGACGTCTATGGGATCGTTACTGTCCGGCATGTTTACTTCGATAGACTTTTTTATCACTTCAGTTTTATGCCGAAGCCCTTCATCGGTGAGGCCTGATCCACGACCTACGACTTCTTCGACGAGTTTTCCCGTAATGACCGCAGCTACCGCGCTGCTTGTAGTCGTATTGCCTATTCCCATTTCGCCGGTTCCGAACAGCTCGACGCCTTTCCGAGCTAGTACGTTCACCGTCTCGATCCCCGTTTCGATAGCCCTGATAGCTTCTTCCCGGGTCATTGCAGGCCCTTTGGCAATATTCCAGGTCCCGCGGCGTATTTTTCGGTTGACGATGCCCTCACATTCAAGCTCGGCGTCGACTCCGACATCTACTACATGGATATCTGCGCCTGCATTTTCAGCAAGGACACAGACTCCCGTTATACCTCTTGTAAAATTTTCGGTCACAGACGCCGTGACCGATTTCGGACAGGAGCTCACGCCCTCTTCCACTACGCCGTTATCGGCGCACATTATCACGATTGTCTTTTTATCTATGCAAGGTCTGACCTGCCCGGTGATACCTGCAACCTGTTTTACCAGGTTCTCGAGCCTTCCGAGGCTCCCCAGCGGCTTGGTAAGGCTGTCGAGGCGCGCCTGCGCCGCTTTTTGGGCGATTACGTCAAGACCTGTGATTTTATCCAGTGTTTCGTACAGTAACATCATTTTCCCCGTTTTTCCAGTTTCATCAGTTTTACCAGTTTTATGTTTTATATATGAAAAAGGGACGTTTTATCCTTTTATTGATCCAACGCCCTATTCTCCGGAAATTAACCGAATCGACAAACTCATCGGTCCTTGCAGTTTTTCTTGCGGCTTTTCTTGCAGCTTTACCCATCAGTTTTTCTTGCGGGTTTTACTTGTGGCTAATCCTTGCGGGTTTTACTTGTGGCTAATCCTTGCGGGTTTTCCTAGTGGCTTTTCGTTGCGGCTGCTTCTCGCATTTTACGCCGATGTACGCGCTGCCCAGCCTATTCCTTATCCTGCGGCGTGTCCTCCGGTTTGCCCTGCACTTCCTGTACTACGGGCATTTCCTGCTTCTTGCCGCACTTGTAACAGTAGACCATTTCGACATCGAGCTCCATGCCGCAATTAGGACAGGCTTTTACATTTCTGAGTTCCAGTATCTTCTCCCTCATGTCGTCGATATTGCCGATTATCTCATCTATCTTTGTACAGTGCTCAAGCTGCTTTTCCCCTACGATCTTTCCCTCGGCGTAATCCTCGTAGAGCTGTTTTCCCATCTCCGTATATATCTTCCTTATTTTTTCCTCTTCGGTATTGATGCTCATATTCAGCCTGGTTACCTCTACAACATTGCCAGACATTTTAGCAGCAGCCTTAGCCGTATCTGTCACCCTTCTAGTTATATTATCCAGCACCGACACGCTCATCTCTCCTTTCATCGGAACGACCATTTACATTACTATATTATTCCACTCGATGCCCAAATACAATATGAATTTGGTTGAGCGGTAAAATCAAATTTTGAACGCACCTTGCATTTTGCCCTGTTTCTTGACTAATATTATAGTAAATAATATAATCATAAGAAAAATCAGCGCAAACCCAGTGTTTGCGGTCAAAGAAGGAGAGACCGGCTATGGCGGGAGAGATCAGGACAAGGTTCGCACCGAGTCCCACGGGCTACATGCATATCGGTAACTTGCGCACAGCTCTTTACGAATACCTGATAGCAAAAAGAAACAATGGAAAGTTCATCCTCAGAATAGAAGATACCGATCAGGAACGCTTTGTCGAAGGCGCAACCGATGTCATATACAAAACCCTCGATATGGCAGGCTTAAAGCATGATGAAGGTCCGGACATCGGCGGTCCGTGCGGCCCTTACATACAAAGCGAGCGCAAGGGCTCATATATGGAATATGCAAAAAAGCTCGTCGACGTCGGAGCGGCATATTACTGCTTCTGCTCGAAGGAGCGCCTTGCCGCCGTTAAAGAGGAGATCGAGAAAAACGGCGGGACATACAGGTATGACAGGCACTGCCTCGGTTTGAGCAAGGAAGAGATCGATAGAAAGCTTGCCGCGGGCGAGTCCTTCGTCATCCGTCAGAAAATGCCCGATACGGGAAGCACAAGCTTCGAAGATGCCGTTTACGGCACCATTACCGTTGACAACAGCGAGCTTGAGGATCAGGTGCTGATAAAGTCCGACGGGCTCCCTACATACAATTTTGCGAACGTTGTAGACGATCATCTGATGAAGATAACACATGTCGTAAGAGGTAATGAGTATCTATCCTCGACGCCCAAGTACAACCTGCTTTATAAGGCCTTCGGCTGGGACATACCGACATACATCCACGTATCGACCATAATCAAGCCCGACGGCCGCAAGATGTCCAAGCGAAGCGGCGATCCTTCCTTCGAGGATCTGATCTCACAGGGCTATCTTGTCGAAGCGGTCATCAATTATGTGGCGCTGCTCGGCTGGAGCCCGGGAACGACACAGGAGATTTTTTCACTTAAGGAGCTCGAACAGGCCTTTGATATCCATGGGATCAGCAAGTCTCCCGCTGTATTCGATATAAACAAGCTGAACTGGATGAACGGCGAGTATATTAGAAGCATGACGGCCGAGCAGTTCCACAAGCTCGCAAGCCCGTATTACAGCGAGGCGCTCAAGGCGACCGGCGTCGACCTCTTCAGGATAAGCCGGTTGCTGCAGCCAAGGACCGAGGTTCTGACAGTAATACCGGAGATTGTCGATTTCTTTGAGAAGCTGCCGGATTACAATATAGCTATGTACGAGCACAAAAAGATGAAAACCGATACTTCTAATTCGCTGACAGGTCTGAAGGCAGCGCTTCCCGTACTCGAAGCCGTCTCGTCCTGGGACAACGATACTCTGTACAATACTCTTACAGAGCTCGCACAAAGCCTGGGCGTCAAAAACAGCCAGATACTCTGGCCTATCAGGACCGCGCTCTCAGGCAAGGAGGCAACCCCGGGCGGAGCCACGGAGCTTGCCGAGATCCTTGGCAAGGCTGAGTCCATCCGCAGGGTAAAAACCGGTATAGAAAAACTTGAAAGGAACGGATGATATGGCTGACGACATAAGAAACGATGCTTTGAAGAACACGGAAGCGCCTGAAGCCGCCTCGAATTTCATATATGATTTTGTCGCTGAAGACATAGAAAGCGGTAAAGCAAATAAGGACGCCATTACCACGCGTTTCCCGCCGGAGCCTAACGGCTACCTGCATATAGGCCACGCAAAGGCTCTTTGCATAGACTTCCTTGCGGCGCAGAAGTTCAACGGTCGCTGCAACCTGCGTTACGACGATACCAACCCGATAAAGGAGAACGTCGAATACGCGGAATCGATGCAGGAGGACATAAAGTGGCTCGGTTTCAACTGGGACGGACTTTACTACGCCTCAGACTATTTCGATACGATGTACGAATGCGCGGTAAGGCTTATCAAAAACAACCTGGCATATGTCTGCGACCTCTCCGCCGACGAAATACGCGAATACAGGGGCACCCTGACGGAACCCGGCAAGGAAAGCCCGTACAGGAACCGTTCTGTCGAGGAAAATCTGGATCTGCTGGCACGGATGAAAGCAGGGGAATTCGCCGAGGGCACGAGGGTTCTGAGAGCGAAGATCGACATGGCCTCCCCGAATATAAACATGAGGGATCCGGTCATTTACCGAATAATGCGTGTGGAGCATTACAGGATAGGCAGCAAATGGTGCATTTACCCCATGTATGATTTCGCGCACCCTATAGAAGACATGATCGAGAATGTAACGCACTCCCTCTGCTCCCTCGAATATGAAGATCACAGACCTTTGTACGACTGGGTTGTAAACAACGCGGGACTGCCCGCAAGACCGCGCCAGATAGAATTTGCCCGGCTTAACCTCTCATATACCATGATGAGCAAGAGAAAGCTGCTGCAGCTCGTCACCGAAGGAATCGTCGCAGGCTGGGATGATCCGAGAATGCCTACGCTCTCGGGCTTGAGGCGCAGAGGCTATACTCCCGCCGCTGTGCGCGATTTCTGCGATCGAATAGGCGTGGCAAAGACCAACAGCATGGTGGATTACGCGCTGCTCGAGCACTGTGTGCGCGAAGACCTGAACGCGGGAGCGCCCAGGATGATGGCTGTATTGAGGCCTTTGAAGGTAGTCATCGACAATTACCCCGAAGGTCAGGTCGAATGGTTCGACGTTGAGAACAATCCGGAAAACCTGGAAATGGGAACAAGGAAGGTTCCGTTTTCAAGAGAAATATATATCGAGCAGGACGACTTCATGGAGAATCCCCCGAATAAATATTTCAGACTGTACCCGGGCAATGAAGTACGCCTGAAAAACACCTATTTCATCAAGTGCAACAGTGTCGTCAAGGATAGCGCGGGAAACATAGCCGAGCTTCATTGCTCTTACGACCCGGCTTCGAAAGGCGGAAATTCGCCGGACGGCCGCAAGGTCAAGGGCACCCTCCACTGGGTATCGGCGGCGCACGCGATAGACGCTGATATTCGCCTGTACGATCACCTGTTCACAGATCCCGATCCGGGAGCCGCGGATGATCTGCATTCGATAATCAGTCCGAACTCGCTCGAGGTGCTGACAGGCTGCAAGCTGGAGCCCAACCTCGCTTCAACGAAGCCGGGCGAGCATTACCAGTTCCTGCGCATGGGCTACTTCTGTACGGACAAGGCTTCCTCGTCGGACAGGCTCGTGTTCAACAGAACCGTCGGACTCAAGGATTCGTGGGGCAAGGAAGTTAAAAAAGGATAGCGGATCGAAAGCGGAACGCAGGGACGGTTCTTTTGTTTCGTTTTTGCTCTTTAAAACGAAACAAAAGAACCGTCCCTTGAAGTTTCACCTATTGAGCCAATCGAGGAACTGTGCCTCGGTAATTATATCGATGCCCAGTTCCTTTGCTTTTTTGTTTTTGGACGAGCCCGACAAATTGTCATTATTGATAAGGTAATTCGTCTTTGAAGATACGGAGCCCGATACTTTCCCGCCCTTGTCTTCTATGACCGCTACAAGTTCGTCGCGGTTGGCGAAGTGTTCGAGCGAGCCCGTTATCACGAATGTCACACCGTCGAATATCTGCTCGCTTTCATTAGTTTCTACGACTTCGAGCTCTATTTTGGGCAATATATCGTGGACAAGCCTCCTGTTCTTTTCATTGGAGAAAAAGCTCACAAAAGCCTCTGCCATTACGTCACCAATGCCGTTTATACCGGTCAGCTGCTCAAAGGTGGCGTTTTCGATATTGCTCCAGTTGTAGCCGAATTTGCGGCAGATCAGCTTGGCGTTCGACAAGCCTACATTCGGTATGCCGAGACCGTAAAGCAGACGTACGGCGGAAGTCTTTCTGGCCCTGTCGACCGCCGCGACGAGCTTGCTGTAAGATTTTTCGCCGAAGCCCTCCATATTTACGATCTTATCCCTGTGCTTTTCCAGATCGAATATATCGGCAGGTTCTTTTATAAAGCCCTCGTCCACGAACTTCTCCAGCGTTGCCTCCGAAAGGCCCTCTATATTCATGGCGTCGCGGCTTACGAACAAGCTGAACAGCTTTATCTGCTTTGCAGGGCATTCCGCGTTGGTGCAGTACAGGTATCTGACGTCGTTGTTCTGGCGGATCTGCGCCTCTTCCCCGCACACGGGGCAATTGTCCGGTATTTTCAGTGAGCCGTTCCTGGTGAGGTTGTCTGAGATTTGCGGTATGATCATGTTTGCCTTGTATACGCAAACCGTATCCCCTATACCGATCTGAAGCTCCTCCATTATACTTATGTTATGCAGGCTCGCCCGGCTGACGGTTGTACCCTCGAGTTCCACAGGTTCGAAGATCGCGACAGGGTTGATCAGGCCTGTTCTCGACGCGCTCCACTCTATCTCGAGCAGCTTGGTTTCCTTTATTTCATCGCGCCACTTGAAGGCTATCGAGTCTCTGGGAAACTTTGCTGTCGATCCTAGCGACTGCCCATACTGGATATCATCATATGAAAGGACCAAACCGTCCGAAGGTATGTTGTTTTTTTCAATGTTTTGTGCAAACCATGCAACCGTATCTTCAATATTCGACGCATCAACCTCTTTGAATTCCACAGTGTCAAAGCCCTGCGATCCAAGCCACTCCATCTGCGCCCGCCTCGAATTGGCAAAGTCCACGTTGTCAGCTTTGACCAGTGAGAACGCCATGAAACTGACGTTCCTCCCGGCCGCAATTTTGTTGTTCAGCTGTCTTACCGAGCCGCTGCACAGGTTTCGCGGATTCTTGTACTTTACACTCTCATCGTCTATCTGGTCATTAATTTTTTCAAAGTCGGAATAGCTGATGACAGCTTCCCCCCTGATGATAAGGTCGCCTTTGTAAGGGATATTCAGCGGTATATTGCGAAAAACCCTGACATTGTTAGTAACAACCTCACCCACTTCGCCGTTTCCTCTTGTGACAGCCTTGGCCAGACTGCCGTCGGAATAGGTTAAAACGATCGTCAGTCCGTCCAGTTTCCAGAAAAGCAGCCCTTTCTGGTTCCCGAGCCATTCCTTGAGGTCCGTGACATTCTTTGTCTTATCGAGTGATAGCATGGGCTTCTCATGCCGCTCCTTCGGCAGGCCTGTGAGCAGCTCATAGCCGACCTGGATCGTAGGGCTGTTCGACAGCACGGTTCCCGTCTCATTTTCAAGCTCCACCAGCTCGTCATACAATTTATCGTACGCTAAATTGGACATTATCTCCCTGTTTTCCTGTTCATAGGCCATTCTTGCCTTGTTGAGCAGGTCTATTTTCTCTCGCATCAGTTTCATTTTATCAGGCATAGTGCAATTAACCTCCAGTAATTAGTACGTTAGCAGTATGAACATCTTTTGTTGCAGGTAACCTGCTGCGGGCGAACAGTGAAACAAAAGAACCGTCCCCGCGTTTCGGTGGAACAAAAGAACCGTCCCCAGTTTCGCGCGTTTCGCTCTATCAATAAGTGGCTTTAAGCGGCTTTAAGCGGCTTTCTTTTTGCTCCTTGACGAAGCAGTCGATCTTTTACCGTGCATTACCGTGGAATAGAATGCCACGCAGGCTATCACAAGCCATATGACGCCCCATACGACTGCCGGGACATGTGTCATTTTCTGCAGCTGTACGGCGTCGGTCAGCGGCTGGGAAGCGCCCCAGCCGGGTATCAGGGCGAAGCGAAGGTTTATCTGCAGCAGTATGGTGTCGACAAAGGTATCATAGATGGCATATGCGGCGCTTGCCACACCGATTATGTCGATCACCCAGTCGTTCAGTTTTTCATTGTGGAGCATATAAAGCAGCAGCACCATACCTGCAAATATTGCCGCGTAGATGATCGTAAATACGGATTTGCCGTATGCAATGGATACGCCCAGCAGAAGCATGGCGGACGCTCCGAGTATATATTTTTTTAGTGCGGTTCTTTTGAGCCATAGTATCAGCAGCGCGAAAAGCACACTTCCCAGATAACCGCCGTTGGCGATCATAAAAGCGGAGAAATCGCTTTTGGGAAGAGTCAGAGCATAACCGCTCTCATCCAGGCTTATCCTGAAGCCCTGTATACCGTTGCCGAAAATGACTGCCATCAGAGAATGCCCCAATTCATGAAGGAATACGGCAAATATTTTGAGCGGTTTGATAACGATCGTATTCCAAAGTGCCACGACAAGCGCAAGTATGACAAGGTATCTTCCAGTCTGCTTCATTCCGGTCCTCCATAAAATATTCCCGGCGCGTTGGCGCCAAAAGAATAACGTATTTATAAAATTATACGTTATTTTTACGGGATTGTCATTGAAAAGCTGAATCATTATAAACTCAATTAAACTCAGAATCCCTGCTGTATGTCCGGCTTGCGGACGGCCTTCCTCAGCTATTTCACCGCCTTGACGAGCTCATACCAGAGCACCGACGCAAAAGCTGCGCCTACAGCCGCCGCAAGCTGCCCGAAGGTGGGATGAGCGAATTTCAGGAGTTTGTAATCATATCTTCGCAGCTTGCATCCTGAAGTATAATTTTCAATATCCGCAGGTATCTCTGGATTCAAGAATACAAAAAAGCACACCTGCGGACATACCACTGTCCCACAGATGTGCCAATAAGCCATCCGCTGTCACTAGAATCGTGACCCGGCCCCACGAACCCCCAAGGGTCCATCGCCTGCTCAGTTTGTACTGTAGCGGCCGTCTGCCAAAGAACAGACAGCCTTGAAAAATGCAGTGCAAAGAGATTAATAGCATTATATGATGGGACCAGTCTTTGTGATAATCAAAACTTGTAATGTCTTACTTTACCTGGTACCCGACTCCATTTGGAGGCTCAGGCATTATTCTAATTCACATAACGGTCGACGTCGTCGAGAGTAATCCCCTGGTGCAGAGCTATATTGAGACCATTGGCAATGACCTTGGAAATTTTCCTGACGACTTCGTCTATCTCCTTAGGCGTGACGATCAGGTTGCCTATATAGGGCTCGAGGACCTCCTGTATCATTCCGTATTTTTCGTCTCTGTCTATGCCTTTCATCATGTTATAGAATTCGGTACCCTTTGGCGCCTGTTCTATCATGCTGTCGAGCACCAGGTCTATCGTATCGTTCGCCATTGTAGCAGCGTCAACAACCGTTGGCACTCCTATGGCTATCACAGGTATCCCCAGCGTGGCTCTTGACAGCTCCATCCGCTTGTTTCCTACGCCCGATCCCGGTGAGATGCCTGTATCGGCGATCTGAATGGTCGTATTCACGCGGTCCATCCTTCGAGAAGCCAATGCGTCGATCGCAATGACATAATTGGGTTTTACGCGGTCTATGATACCTCTTACAATCTCGCCCGTCTCAATCCCCGTAATGCCCAGAACTCCCGGTGCAACAGCGCAAACAGGCCGAACTCCCTTGTCCACCTGTTCGGGAACATATTCGAGCAGGTGCCTGGTGACCATCATACTTGAAACGACCTTCGGGCCGAGCGCATCTGGAGTCACATTCCAGTTGCCGAGGCCGACCACGAGCGTCATAGTTTTTTCGTTCAGCTCAAGTATCGATGACAGCTCCTTTGCAAGAGCTTTACACGTATTTTCATAAAGTTCCTGGTCATTGTCGCGCAGACCCGGTATCTCAAGCGTGATATAATTCCCCATCGGTTTGCCGATACTCTTCTCTCCGGCGGGCGTAGTAACGCGCACCCTGGTTATCTTTATCTCGTCGTCTCCTGCTTCCTCGACCATGACGCCGGGTATATCCGCCTGGCTTCCGCCCTCCTTAAGGGATTGTTCCCTTAACAGCTCATGAGCTTCAAGTGTTAAATCTGTTCTGACATTTTTCAATCCGGACATTATAAAACCTCTCATTCCTAAAATTCCGGCGCTTACCCAAAAATCGCCAAGCCGGTTCTTTTTACTAGTTTTCCACACAAAAGCCCGAAAAATAAGTAAAAAAGATTTTGACTTGCTATTTGCCTTGCTTTTTAAAAATTTTCATGGTAGAATATCTGATGTTAATAATGATAAATAAGATCGCAGGAGGTGAAAGGTTTGCCAAATATAAAATCAGCAATTAAAAGAGTTGACGTCACAAAGACGAAGACTATCAAGAATACGATAAAGAAGTCCGCCCTCAAGACTGCTATAAAGAAATGCGACGAAACAATCACAGCTAAGGACGCATCGGCTTCATCCGTATTGAGTAACACTGCAAAGGCCATAGACAAGGCGGCTGCAAAGAACTTACTTCACAAGAACACCGCTGCGAGAAGAAAATCCAGGCTTGCAAAGGCTCTGAACACGGCAAACAAATAAAGCCGGGAACATATCGATATAATAAACTCGGAAAACAAACAAAAAAGCACGTGCATCTTATGGAATATTCCAGGTGGCCGGGCTTTTTTATTTTATGCGCTTGTTGTGCTTGTTTAATTGTGCCAGTATGTTACGGCTTGTTCAATTGTGCCGGTTCGATTTCTTTATTTATTCTAATTCTCTTTTTTACGTTGGCCGATAGCCCGGTTTTTGCGACAACCCGGTTATCAAGACAGTCCGGGGGGCCATTGCAGTCAGGTATAACAACAGCTTGGATAACATGGCAGCCGCTATCGCAGCCGCCCGTATCGCGACAGCCCGGTTGTCAAGGCAGTCCGGGGGATCATTGCAGTCAGGTATAACAACAGCTGAATAACATGGCAGCCGCTATCGCAGCCGCCCGCTATCGCGACAGCCCGGTTATCATCAGTTCAACCGCAGCCTTATCCTCAAGCCTTCCGGTCTTGATGGCAAGATCGAGTTCTAGCCCCGTCGAGATCGCCTTCTCAAGCTTATCCGAAGTGAAGCTTTTCGCCTGGCTCACCAGTTTGCCTGCAATAAACGGTGGCACTTTGAAGTGAGCTGCAATTTCTCCCTGTGTCGCCCCGTCCCTGGCCAGCATTTTTACCTGCATCAGCTGCCTGAATTGTCTGGCTATCATGTACATTACCTTAGGCATAGGCTCCTTAAGAGCCTCCATGTCGTTGAGAAGCGCAAGGGCTTTTGCGCAATGTCCTGCCGCTATGGCATCAGTCAGGTCGAACACCTTGCTTTTAACAGATTTCGTGCATACCCTGGAAACATCCGCGGCGGTCAATCGTACGCGATCCCCAGCATATGCACATAGCTTTCTGATCTCATTGTACAGATCATCCATTCCCGTTTCGCCATATTCTACTATCATCGCCGCAACGGAAGGATCCGCCTCATGTCCCAGCTCCCTCACCCTTTTGACAACCCATTCCGCAAGCTCGTCGGGCTTTTTATAATTGAATTCAACAATAAGCCCGTTTTGATCGATCAAATCCGCATACTTTATCCTTTTATCGATCTCCGGCTCAATAAAGACCAGACAGGCGTGCTTAGGCATACCGGCAAGCATATCCGAAAGCTCGTCCGACCTTCCGGCCTTTTTGCCTTCGCCCGATTTTTTGCTGTCGCCGCTCTTTTTACCCGTAACCTCGGATTTCTTGCCGCCTTTGAAAAGACCCGAATTCTTCACGATGACCAGTTTCCGTTCCGAGAAAACTGGCGCTGTCTCGCAATTATCGATGATTGCCGAAGGCGAGACCTTCCCTTCGAGCACGACCTTGTTCAGCAGCCTGAACTCATCCGTAAGGATGGCTTTTTCTATCTGCTCCGTATAATTTCTCTTGAGATATTCCTCCTGTCCGTAAAACAGATACAGACATCCGATATCCTTACCCTTTATCTCTTTCCATAGCGTCTTTTCATTTACGGCATACTGGTCTTTTCCCGCCAAATCGCTTTCAACCCGCTTTCTCTTCTACCGTCCTGTTTATTTTAATTGTCTTCCCGTCACTTTTCAATAATATCGCACCGCATTCGTCCGTCCTGAAACACTCCACGCCCCTATCTTCCAACAGCTCGAGCGTCTGTCCGGACGGATGCCCGAAATTGTTTTTGCCGACGCTTATAACGGCTGCCTTGGGATCCACCAAATCCAGAAAATCGGGATTTGTCGAGGACGTAGAACCATGATGAGCTATTTTTATGACATCTGCAGCAAGGTTCGCATCACTGGCCGACCCGGCTGCCTTTCTGACGCCATCTCCCGTTTTGCCGCCTTCTTCCGTTTTGCCGCCGGGCACCGTTCTGACGCCGACTTCCGCTTTTCCACTATCCGCAATTAAGCCCGCCTCGCCGACCAATTCTTCCTCCACTTCCGTCTCGGCGTCCCCCGTAAACAAAACAGAGGTATCCCCATAACACAATTTTAACACGAGTGATGTATTATTAAAAGCGTCTGCATCGACCTTGAAATTGCGTTTCGGGCTTAAAACCCGCAGCGTTGTCTTTTTGTCGAGATGGATGACATCTCCCTTCGAGCATCTTGCCACAGTTATACCCCTTTCCTCCGATACCCCGAGTAGCCCCGAGAACTCGCTGTCATCCGAAAGCGACGGAATTATGAGTCTTTCCACCTTCATCAGCTCCAGGACAACTTTCAGGCCTTGCGTATGATCGGCGTGAGGATGTGTCGCAATGACCGCATCCAGGCTCATGACGCTGCTATCGAGCAGAAACGGTACAACGGTCAGTTCTCCCACCCTTGAAGCCACAGTCGGGTTGGTGCTGCCTCCTCCGTCGATCAAAACGGTCTTCCCCGTGTAAGTCCTTATAAAAGCCGAATCCCCTTCTCCTACGTCAAGGAACACCACCTCAAGGCTGCCCGGTACAAAGCTGAAGGCCGTAAACACGACCGCAGAGGCAGCTACTGCTGCGGCTACAGGAGGAAACCTCACCCGTATACCCTTTAAAGGCCTATACCATAGCAGGAACCAGACGCATGCATAATATAGAACCGCAAGGAAAAACGGCGGTGTGACGGTCCTTACGGACGCAAACGGAACGCTTGACGACCACTTTGTAATATATAACAGGGCGCTCAAAAAAACGTTGTTCAGATAGCCTATGAGCTGCGAGAGGGCAATGCTTAACTGTCCCAGTACCGCCATCAACGTGCCGAGTATCGTTATCAGTTCGAGCAGAGGGGCGGCAAGTATATTGGGGATTATTGAAATAAGCGAGAGCTTGTTGAAATGGATCAGCGTCAGCGGAAGGACTCCAAGCTGCGCCGCCACTGTGGCGGACAGGACTTCAGCGACCTTTTTCGGGACAAACCTGCAAACAGGCAGCTTGCTGATATTTTTATAAAGCATGACTATTCCGAGCGTTGCGCCGTACGACAGTTGAAAACCTATATTGAAAAGCATGCCGGGACTAACGGCAAGCAGTATGATGCAGGAGACTGCCAACGCGGCATATACGTCGGGTTCGCGGTAAAGTACCGCCGCCATGAGCAGCACGTCCGCCATAAGGACCGCCCGGAGCACAGAGGGCTCAAACCCCGTAATATATACGAACATAGCCAGGAAAGCTATTATCATTATGTTTGCGACGCTCTTTTTCATATGCAGCAGCTTGAGCAGAAAGGAAAGCGGAAGAATGAGAAAGGCCACATTTGCTCCGGAAACCGCCATTATATGGGTAAGCCCGGCGTTGCTGAAAGCCGCCTGCACTTCTTCTGAAAGGCCCTCCCTGTATCCGATGAGCATACCGTTCAGGAGACCTGCCTGCTGGCGCGGCAAGCTTCGTTGAATGACGTCTACGATACGGTTTCGTATTAAAAGTCCTGTCTGCACTAGAAAATTGCCCTTTCTCCCCTTCCCTGCTTCAATGGTATAGGGATAGGCGAAAACTGACGCCCCGACGCCTTTCTGCGCAAGGTATCTTCTATAATCGAAGCCTCCCGGGTTTCTGACGCCCTTCGGCTGTGTCAGCACACCTTCGAAGCTGATCTCGCGTCCGAAATCGAAGAAACCCGCTTCATTATCAGGCAATGTCGACAGCAGTATTTTTCCGCCGGCTTTTTCGAAGCATCCGTCATAACCTTTCTTAATGCCGGCAACTTTGACCGTATAGGTCACTTTCCCGTTCTTCAATTCCGGTTCCGATGTTATAAAACCCCTGACAGTCACATCGCTGCCGTTGAAACCGGCAAAAGCATTGAGTTGAATACGATCCGTCACGAGAAACTCCAGTGCCCCCAGGAGAAAGAAAGCAAGCATTGCCGCAGGCACAAAGACGCCTTTCTCCAATGCTTTCCGGAAGGTGACCAGCAGCACGAGCAGCAAAACAAACAGGCTTAGGACAAGCAACAGCGAATCCGACAAAAACGCCGTTAGGATGCCGGTTATCAGCATTATGCAAAAGGAAACGATGGGGCGCTTGTAAATAATACTCATTTTAATGCCTTTTTTGTTCTATTATATAAAAAACAATCCTAATTGTAAATATTTTACATTTAAGAAATTTGCATTTTTCCTGGTATCCTAAATAATGCTTAGACTCCTCCGTAAGGCAACACCTACATCAGGCTGGCATTGAGGGTTGATAAAGTCTGTAATGTTTATTTTTAAGTAGTGGCATCTTTTACTCTCCTATTCTTTAAAATCCTATACGGCAGTAGCTTTATCACCAAAGCGCCACTTTGCCGATAACATCATCACAACCCATAGTTGCGGTAATAATTCTATTTCTACTAATAAATTGTGCAAAAATTTAGTTTTTGCATAATATTAGTCTACATAATCCTGGGACAGTGTATCTTTACAGCGATAAAAAATAGTTAAGTAATGTGATAGTTCAGAATTTTAGTGCGATCATTGCACATTAATTCAAAAAATGAACAATCTATATAAAAAATAATTCTTCTACTCAGGAACCAAATCCCGCGGCATGTAGGCCGCAGGCACTGCAGCATGTAGGCCGCAGACACTGCAGCATGTAGGCCGCAGGCACTGCAGCATGAAGCATGGACGGCGAATGATCGACAATAGCAAACGTGATGTATCTACCAATAGATAAATCGAAGCATCTAATTCTCTAGGTATTGCAGCGAGCCGTGCTGCCTACAGCCGCCTACGGCCTGTTTGATGCGAAATGCGCTGCGGAAAACTGATTACCTTGCCTTACCTAAACTCACTTTCTCCAAAAACAAAACCAGCGAGCTTATTGCACCCGCTGGTAAATAACTTAAGCAGTATTTTATTGAATCCCAACCATTGATGGACAACACTCTGTTTGATCCGAACGAAACAAAAGAACCGTCCCTTTGTTTCGCTATTGTTTCGCTTACGACAGGTAATCCTTTGCCTTCATATAGCGCTTGTTGTAGTAGCTGTCGCCGAGGCTGCTGATCGTAACTTCCCTGTTGAGGTACGACGACGCGTGGATGAATTTGTTGTTGCCGATATAAATGCCTACATGGTTGATGCTGTTATGTCCACCGTTCGTATCGAAGAATACCAGGTCGCCCGGCAGCAGCTCGTCGCGATTTACTGAAGCGCCGCTCCGGCTGAGGTCCGCCGCGGTCCTTTCGTGGGAAATACCGAACCTGTCAAGCACATAACCTACGAAACCGGAGCAGTCGAAGCCTTTCGTGGAGTATCCGCCCGATACATACCTGACACCCATCAGTTTCTTGGCATATGAAACTATCTGCTGCCTGATGTCCAGGCTTTCGTCGACTGCTGCGCCAACTGCTGCAGCAGTGTCTTCGACTATGCCTCTCGACGTCTTTTCGTCGTCCAATTTAACGAAATCGCCGTTTATCCAGCCGTATCTTTCCTCGCCTATCGAAATACGGTACCAGTCGCCTGAGTGTTCGTAAATATCAACTTTTGTTCCTTTATCCAGCTTGGTCATTATTTCAGACGAGGTATTCGGTTTGCTTCTCACATTTACATTGCTTTCGGTGACGACTCCGACTGCCGTCTTCTCGTCGCGCACAGTGAGAAACTGGTCATTTATCCAGCCCGAAGCGTCATTGTAGCTCACTTTGAACCAATCGCCCTCGCTTCCGAGGATCGAAACCTTGACTCCCTTGTTCAATTGGTCAAGAATTTTTGCTGAAGTATCCGGGCTTGACCGGAAGTTTACACTATCCTCAGTTACAACGCCCGTTTTTGTAGTTTCAGCCAGCGCTGCGCCCGACATAAGCATGCCAACCAGCAGCGTGGCTGATAATGAGATTATCAGCTTCTTGAATACCGGCATTTCGCCCTCCTATATATGCTTCCGAAGTTAGCTGGCGGGTGCGGATAATAGGACTACCCTACCGTTCACGTTGAAAACGTGAGCGGATTAACCCCTTTCTTGGTTCCTCCGTACTCCTTTTACAAGGAGATTCAGCTTATTTGCGGCAATTTGAACCGTTGCAGTAACATTATAACCTATTTGAAAAATAATTGTCAAATAATTGCCAGAATTATTTTTAGCAGATTATGTAAACCCATATGTTAAATAATGCCATTATCGCCTGCTTACAGCATCTTTTGCATGATTACTATCCAATATGGCTTCTCATCGCCGGATAAAACCTTACTTATCCTTTTGATCCGGGTAAATCCGAGTTTACTCCAGAATCCCAGACCCGCAGCATTGTCTTCGACTACGGAGAGGTATGCCACCTCGGCCTGGTATCTTTCCCTGGCATATTTAAGGACAAGCTCGGCCGATCTGGTTCCCAGGCCGCGTTTCCTGCAACCGGGGTGCACGGCCAATTGTCTTATCCACAGTGTCCTTCCCAAAATCGTGCCGGATATGATACCCGCTAATTTGTTCCGTCCGGCAGCGGCGCCTGACAAGTATATTCCAGATATGAATTCGTTATCCTTCACGGCGGGCAGCACGACTGCAGCCTGCTGATTGACGGCTCCCGCCTTATCCCCGGCTGCAACGTGGAAGTCGGCGCCGGTAGCATAGCGCATTTCAACGCTGTTGCTGTATAAAGCGTTTATCTCATCATTACGGATGACGCTCAGGGGCCTTATACTTATTAGGTTGTCCGCGACCTCTATTTCGATCAAATGACGCACCTCACGCCTGTCCAAGGTAACCCATAAGCGCCTTGGCATTCTCTATGGCTTTACCCTTGGGATGGTTATTGAAGGATACCAGCGTAACACCGGAATCATCCTCCATGTCACGCAGCCTGTTCACCCAGTCCAGAAGCTCACTGTTGCTGTAAAGGTAATCGTACCGGTCAGAGCCCTCGCTCCCATACCATTTTGCCGCATTTCTCCCATGGAGCCTTAGATAGGCTATATTGGACGTTACGGCCGTAACGTTCCCGATCAGTCCTCTGACGCCGGGCTCGTCCACGCATACGAATCCCATATCTTCCTTTTTTAATACATCGAAAACCTCTTTGCCGATCCATTCATTGTTCCTGAATTCAACGCAAAGCTCATATTCCTCGAATTGCTGCCTGAGACCCTTCAGGTAATCCAGGTTCTCGCTGTTGCGATGGAAGGAATAGGGGAACTGCGCGAGGAGGCAAGACAGCTTGCCGTTCTGCATGATGGGCTGGAGCGAATATTTGAACTGCTCTGCCTCGATCCTGCCCGAGGTTCTTTCATGAGTGAAGCCGCCAAACAGCTTCACCGCGAACTTGAAACCCGGAGGGGTCTTTCTGTCCATCCCTTCAAACAGCTTCAAGCCGGGCATATGATAATAGGTGGAGTTGACTTCCACGAAATTGAAATTCTGCGCGTAATATTCGAGCATACCAACCGGTTTCGTACCCTCCGGATAAAAGGGGCCAACCCAGTCCGCATATGAATATCCTGCCGTCCCAACCATGATCATAGCTGTTTCACCTCCTGACAACCTAATATATTATTCAACAAAAGAGCTACATTTCCTTCTATTTATAATGACATTACACAGCAGACTGCTTATTCGTCCTCCAGCTTTACATTTATCGTCTACATAATACCTAATATTTTTATGACAGTATGCTTTTTTAATTGATTAATATGCCGCGATTAGTTATACTATAGTTTGGAAATAGGGCTGATTTTGTTTTATTTTCAGAATTCTATAAAGTACAGGAGAGATATCATGGGACTTAAAGATTTACTTTCGGGCTTTACGGGGATCACGCTCCAGATGGTCATCATGTACATTGTTGGCCTGGTGCTGATTTTCCTGGCTATCAAGAAGAATTATGAACCGATGCTGCTTCTGCCCATAGGGTTCGGCGCGATTCTGGTCAACTTGCCGCAGGCGGTCATAAGATATGCGACACCGCTGGAACCTGATAACTTTGTAACTCAGTTTGTAAGGGACAACCCGTTCTTCAAGACGATGTTTGAAAACAACAATTACATTTTCGATAAAGCGGGACAAGCCTTCCATTATGAACCCGGAGTGCTTGACATATTGCTGCATTCAGGTATTCTGAACGAATTGTTCCCGATACTTATATTCATTGGCGTAGGCGCGATGGTCGACTTTACTCCTCTCTTTAAAAATCCTGTCATGATATTCTTCGGCGCCGCTGCACAGTTCGGTATATTTGCGACGATGCTCTTTGCCATAGCTCTGGGCTTCGATCTCAAGCCCGCGGCTGCGATCGGAATAATAGGCGCTGCCGACGGCCCGACCGCCATATATGTAGCAAGTAAATTCGCAAAGGAATACTTCGCACCGATATCGGTGGCGGCCTATTCCTACATGTCTCTCGTACCGATCATACAGCCCCCTGTTATCAAGGCGCTTACTTCCAAAAAAGAGCGCATGATCCGTATGGAATACAAGGAAGAAAAGGTTTCAAAAACCGTTCTCATAATATTCCCGATTGCAGTCACGATCGTATCCGCTCTTGTTGCTCCGATCAGCGTACCCCTGGTAGGCTCATTGATGTTCGGAAACCTCATAAGGGAATGCGGCGTTCTGGAAAGGCTTTCACAGGCGGCGCAGAATGAGCTGTCCAACCTCGTGACACTGCTGCTTGGTATAACGATAGGTGCGACTATGCTCGCCAAGGACTTCCTGAACGTTCAAACTCTCATGATACTCGGAATGGGCTTGATAGCTTTCGTGTTCGACACGGCAGGCGGCGTTCTTTTCGCAAAGTTCCTCAACCTGTTCCGCAAGGAAGGCAACAAGTTCAATCCTATGGTGGGTGCAGCCGGTATTTCGGCATTCCCGATGTCTGCGAGAGTTATCCAGAGAATGGCCCAGAAGGAAGATCCCACGAATTTCATCCTTATGCAGGCCGTCAGTGCAAATGTTTCCGGCCAGCTCGGTTCGATCGTAGCGGGCGGTCTCGTACTTGCTCTGGTACCGCTGCTGGTGCGCTGATCCGGATTATTTTGAACTTAAGCCAACCGATGTTTATTAGGAGGTTACGATATGCTTGAAAATTTGCAAAACGGGCTTTGGGTCACACTTGGAGGAATGCTTGGAGTATTCGTAGTACTGATTATATTTTTCTTTCTAATAAAGCTGTTCACAAAAATTTTCCCGTATAAACCGGAAGATAACAAAGAGCAGTAATCGATATGAAAAAAGTATTGATGGTCGTTTACTCCTACCCGCCCGTCAGAAACGCGGGTTCCGAAAGGGCTGTAAGCTTTATAAACCAGCTTCACAGCTGTGGCTGGGAGCCGCTTGTGCTTACGCATTCGGTGCGCTCTCAGTCTGCGCCCGATAATGACGGGCAGATTCCGGAGGGTATAGACGTAATCAGATCAAGCTCATGGAATTCGAAGAATTTACCTGGCTACATACGGAATTTCGCAAACTTTTTATCAGCCTTGCTCGTACCTGACAGTGAACGCCTCTGGGAGGTTTTCAGCGTCAGGAAAGCTGCAAGGCTGGCAAAATTTGAAGGCGTGGATCTCGTGTATACCGTCTCCCCTCCTTCGAGCGCACACCTGATAGGTCTCCGGCTGAAGAAAAGATACCCCGGCATACCTTGGGTGGCAGATATCTGCAGTCCCTCGCCGGGCAGCCCGGTAACACTTAGGGAACGCTATGAAAGAAAGCTGGCGGGCAGGATCCTGAATGAGGCTGACTGTATCATAACCGGAAACAGGGTGATCTATGAAGAGCTGCAGGCTAAACGGCCCGACCAGACGTCAGGAGAAACGGTTACCTTCATACCCGACGGCAGTGTCCAGAAGCTTTCCGAGCAATTCGAGAAAGCCTGCAGATTGATTGCCGCCAGAAAAATTGGAAAAAATAACGAATGATAATACTCAATATGCCGCATTATAATGCGGCATATTGCTGATAGGAGGAAATGATGAGAATAGTACATATAATAGGCGGCGGCGATACCGGAGGAGCGAAAACACACGTCCTCTACCTCCTCAAGGAGCTGTCCCGGCATATGGAAGTCAAGCTCATCAGCCTGAGGCCCGGTGTTTTTGCAGACGATGCCCATGCAATGGGTATTGACGTCACGGTCGTCAAATCAGGAAATATATTTTCTGATATCAAGAAAGTAGCGAAGATGATAGCCGGCGGAGGTTTCGATGTAGTACACTCACACGGCGCCAAAGCCAATGTGTTCTCGCTTCTGGCCAGGCGCGAAGCAACCCTTCCCACAGTAACTACAGTTCATAGCGATTATCGCCTGGACTATATGCACAGCCTGTCGAAAAGACTTTCGATAGGTTTTCTGAATTCGGTGGCTCTCAGATTTATAGACAATTACATAGCCGTCTCCGGCAATTTCAAAGAAATGCTCATAAACAGGAAATTCAACCCTGCGGACATTTATGTGCTGTACAACGGGATGGATTTTTCAACTCCTGCCGAGGGTTACTCCAGAAAAAGCCTTATAAACAAATATAAGCTCAATATAAAAGACGATGAAGTTATCGTCGGTATAGCGGCAAGGCTCTACCCTGTGAAAAGCATTGAAACGATAGTTCGCGCCGCCCGGCACGTAAAAGACAGGAATTCGAAGGTCAAGTTCGTTATAGGCGGCGACGGTGAAGACCGCAAGCGGCTTGAAGCGATGGTATCCGAACTGGATCTGAGAGATACGGTATACTTTATCGGCTGGCTGGACGACCCCAAGGAACTTATGAGCAGTATCGATATAAGCGTGCTCACCTCGATAAGCGAGAGCTTCCCCTATTCAATACTGGAAGGCGCACGTTTCAAAAAAGCTACGATATCTACGGATGTAGGCGGAATACCCGATCTTATAGAGAACGGAAAGAATGGCTATCTCTTTAAGCCCGGCGACATTTCCCGCTTCTCCGACCTCATTCTCGAACTCGCGTCGGATGAAAAGAAACGCGCGGCTATGGGAGAAAGCCTTTATGACAAGGCTATGAGGGATTTTTCCGTAGAAAGCATGGCAAGGACCCAAAGCAATATATATAAAAGCATACTCGAGAAAAACGAAGACATAAAATCGGGCAGGAAATCGTATGACGCCATCGTATCAGGGTATTACGGTTTCAGGAACATAGGTGACGAAGCTCTTCTTATGTCCATTATAAACGATTTGAAAAGGTTCAAGCCCGATATCCGCCTGCTGGTTCTATCAAAGGTTCCTTACGGAACCTCGAAGGATTACAGCGTGGATTCGATCAGCAGGGTTCATATGCGAGGCATACTACAGGCTATGAAAAAATCGAGGGCTTTCATATACGGCGGCGGAAACCTGCTGCAGGACACCACTCATACGCGTTCACTCATCTTCTACCTGAGCTGTGTCTGGCTCGCAAAGAAACTGAACCTGAAGGTAATGTTCTACGCCAACGGCATCGGGCCTCTCAAGAAGAGGCTGAACAGGCTGCTGACAAAAAAGATAATGAACCAGGTCGATGTTATCACTTTGCGCGAGAAGCTGTCATTTGAAGAACTCAGACAGATGGAAATCGGTAAGCCGAGGATCATGCTGACGGCTGACGCCGCGCTGACTGCCACTGATTTCAAGGACGGCTTCGACACAGGTGTTATGGAGTTGCTGGGTTTGAATAACGAAAAGCCGCTACTGGGCATTTCACTAAGGAAATACCCGGGGCACGAAAAAATAGAACATGAAAAATATGAATCGGTCATCGCGCAGACGATTGATCACATGGTGGGAAAATTCGGCCTGCATCCTGTATTCTTTCCAATGCAGCATCCTGAGGACATTCCGATACTTGAGAACGTATCGGAAAAAATGCATGAAAAGAGTACTATTATCAGGGAAAAGCTAAATGTCTGCCAAACCTATGACCTTATATCCAGAATGGACATGGTGCTTGGCATGAGGCTGCATTCACTGGTATTTTCAGCTGTTGCTGGCGTACCGATGGTAGGGCTTGTATACGATCCAAAGATACAGGGCTTCCTGGATTATATCGGTCAGCCCTCCGCAGGCGATGTGCGTTTCCTCGAATTCGGGAATCTGGTCAGGCTATCGGAAGAAGTCTGGAACGACCGCGATGCTATAAGACGCCGGCTGAGGGAAACAATACCCGAACTGAAGGAGAAGTCACTCGAAAACGCCAAGGTCGCGGTCGAGCTGATCAACTCCGCCCCGAGATAGTAACAAAAGGTCACTTAGGTGGGGCAAGCCTTGAGAAAAGCTCCTGCGCCGGTTGATTGGTATTGCATGAGTTTTGCGAGATAGAGCATATTGATGAAGCATTGTTAAGGGCAAATCACTGTTTGAGCAGAGCGTTTACGCGGAGCAATATGAAATGCTTCGCATTTCGTTTCATCTGGAAGTATTTGCGTAGCAAATACTATTGTTTGATTTGCCGCAAAGGCTGAATCTATATGCTCTTTGAACAAAACTCCGCAATAGAAATCAACCGGCGCAGGAGCTAATACTTTCTAAGCGAATAGGTTGAAATGACCTGGCATTCGACCCCGATTAGGAGTTAATACTTTCTAAACGAGTGTGTTGAAATGCCCTGGCATTAACCCCCGCGCAGGCTTATACTTTCTAAACGAAGGGGTTGAAATGCCTGGCGCCGTCGTAAAACGTGAATACAAGCACGGCTCCGGACAGCAGGACTGCCAGCATGAGCGCTAATGCGTCATTTTTGCCGAAGGGCCTGGCTGAGTACCACGTGCGTTTCTTTTTCTTTCCGAAATTTCGCAATTCCATTGCATTCGATATCACCGTTATCCTGTCGAGGCTTGAGAAAATAAGCGGCATCAGTATTGCAAGCATATTCACGAGCCTCGTCCAAGGCCTGGCCTTTCTTGAAAGGTCAATTCCCCTTGCCTGCTGAGCATGCGATATGTTGACGAAGTCCGTCTGTATGTCCGGTATATAGCGCAGTGCAAGCGCTACCGCATAGGACACCTTGTAGGAAACGTGAAGTCGGTTTAGCGACGCGGCAAATTCACTGGGGTCGGTAGTCAGCACAAAAAGCAGAGCCACGGGAACAACAGTATAATATTTCAGAATGACCGTCAGTTCATAAAACAACTGTTCGGCAGTAACGGTATAATGCCGGGAAAAGCTGAACAGCAAATGCCTTGTGCCGTATATCCTCACGCCTTCCTCGGGAGAAAACAGGTAAATCGTGATAAAGTTCAGAAGCAAAAAAGCGCTGATGAACGCCAGTACGAAGGATACTTCCCGGAAGGATATCCTCGATGCCTTGAAGATTACGGCCCCTGTTATGAGCATTATGACTAGCGCACGCGCATCGAACGTCATCATTCCCGTAAAAGACCAGATCAGGAAAATGATAAGCTTGGTAGCGCCGTTGAGCCTATGCAGCGGCGAATCCACACGGATAAATGACAGTAACCTGCTCATTTGCACACTCCCCCCTTCTCAGTCTCGATAAACCTTTTTATGACTTTTTCGGGGGATAGTCCTAGCCTGACTGCCAGTTCGAAAAGAGAAGTCTTTTTAAGATTGGCACCAGCAATCACTTTTTCATCCGAAAATATAGCGGCAGTCGTACTGTCAGCGATCTTGACCCCATCTGCCATAACTATGGCCCGGTCGGTATATTCAAGAGCCAGGTGCATATCATGGGTGATCATCATTATCGTAATTCCGTTCTCACGGTTCAGGCTTTTAAGAAATTCCATTATCTCGGTATAGTGTCTGTAATCCTGCCCGGCTGTCGGTTCATCCAATATCAGCATATTAGGTTCGAGTACGAGTATCGACGCTATGGTGACCCTCTTTTTCTGACCGTAGCTCAGCGCTGCTATGGGCCAGTTCCTGAACGGATAAAGTCCGCAGATCCTGAGCGTTTTTTCGACTCTTTCCCTTATCTCCTTCTCCGGCGTCCTCCTGGCTCTCAAGCCAAGCGCCACTTCGTCGAATATCATCGTCTTGGAGATCATATGGTTCGGATTCTGCATGGCAAAACCGATCCTGAGCGATCTATCCCTGATCGAATCGCCGGTGATGTCGCTGCTTTCGAAGACAATCCTCCCGCCTTCCGGTTTTTCCATCCCGCAGATCAGCTTGGACAGCGTAGATTTGCCTGCACCGTTCTTTCCCACCACCGCAAGCATTTCTCCTCGTTTTACTTCAAGCGAGACATCCTTTATTGCGCGCATACCCGACTGATACCTGAACTCAAGCCCCTCTATCCCGAGCAGCGGCCCGGCGTCGCTGAGCGAACGCGCCCCGTCTGTCTGCGCTGCCCACTCGAGCAGCTTCTCTTCATATGGCTCAAGGCACAGCGCTTCAACATTCTGCAGGTTATCGGCGGCGTCTATCTGGCAGCCCGCCTTCCTCAATGCTGAAATGAACAAAGGCTCGCGTATTCCATACTTCTCCAGCATACCTCCGGCCAAGAGCTCGGAGGGCGGCATATCGGCCGCTATACGTCCTTCGTCGAACAGTATGACCCGGTCGGCGCCCTTGTGCAGCGCATCCTCCAGTCGGTGCTCTATTATTATTACAGTCTTGCCGCTTTTTTTCTGAAGCTCATCTATCAGCTCTATCGCATATTTCCCCGTGGCGGGATCGAGATTGGCAAGAGGTTCGTCAAAAAGCAGTATGTCAACGTCGTCGACCATAACTCCGGCTAATGAGACCCTCTGCTTCTGGCCTCCGGAAAGCTCATGGGGGTTTGACGCAAGGAATTTGTCCATATCGACCAACACAGCCGAAGATAATACGCGCTCCCTCATACTGCCGCTTTCAACGCATTCGTTCTCCATGGAGAATGCGATATCCTCGCCGACGGTGAGGCCGATGAACTGACTGTCCGAATCCTGCAGAACGGTTCCGACATGCTGGGATAATCCGAAAATGCCCAATTTTAAGGCATCCTGACCCATGATCTCAAGACTGCCGGACACCTCTCCCTTGTAGGAAAATGGGACAAGCCCGTTGATACAGCTGCCGAACGTCGATTTTCCCGAGCCCGAAGGACCAATGACCAGTATTTTTTCCCCCTGATATACAGTCAGACTTATGTCGTGCAGCGTCGGCTCGATCTGGCTGTTATATCGGAATGTGAAGTTCTTGAAACATATTGCCGCCTTTTTCATACGTGACCTCATAAAAAAAGGAATGGTCCCTTATACTGCCATAAACAGGGCAAGGGCCATCCCTTTTGCTCCAGGGTGAGTGATTATGCTTCCTTATTCAGGCTCGAAGCCTTCTGGCGTGTTGCGGAATAACCGAACAACAGCGCTGTGCCGAGTATCAGCATGACTACCATGTTCACAGTGCCTGCTACCAGCCCTTGCGTGTAAACCTTGTTTGCAGGCTCGCCGTAAATAAGAATGTCGAGCGTCGGTGCGAGTCCGAACCAGCATATGGCATTGGTGACGATCTGCACGACGTTGAAGAGGACAGCCTGTTTTATACCGAATTTGCCGTCTTCGACCCCATATTTCTTAACAAAGAGTCCGATGAAGAAGCCTGCAAGCGCCGAGCAGACGACCCAGCTCCACCAGGCCGAACCATATAGGAAAATATCCTTCAGCGAATGTCCGATCAAGCCGATCAGAAGTCCGGCAACAGGTCCGAAAATTGCGGACATCATTGCCAGCAGACCATACGAAGTATCCAGATTGGTGTTCGGTATCCCGGTCGGGATCGAACCAAACATACCCAATACGATGAATATTGCGGCACCAATACCGATTGCAACTACAGTTTTGACACTAAGCTTCCACATTTCGCACTCCTCCTTTTCAGGTCTTGCCTGAAGATAAAGTTTACAATATTAGTATATATTACAACCGCAATTAGTCAATATAGAATAGAAAAGCTCCTGTGGCCAGTCGATTTCTATTGTGGAGTTTTGTTCATAGAGTATATAGATTCAGCCTTTGCGGCAAATCAAACAATAGTATTTGCTACGCAAATACTCACAGCTGAAACGAAATGCGAAGCATTTCATATTGCGCCGCCTTGGCGTCGCTCAAACTAGCGATTTGCCCTTAAAAATGCTTCTCAATATGCTCTAATTCACAAAACTCATGCAATATCAATCGACCGGCCACAGGAGCTTTAATTAGCCTTTACAGCCGCAATATTTCCCGACTGTTATTCATCCGCGTAAATCATTATCCTCTGCATTGTTTTCTCCCAACACTTCTGAACCGCGCCGAAATCCATATTCGGTATGTAATAGGTCTCCATCTCATCGTGCAGAGCCTTGGCCTCATGGATTGTTTCAACAGCTTTGTCCAGCAGGTTGTCCACCATACTCTGGTTATACTCGAGGGCAGCCCTATTCCGGTCGGCTATCCTGCCGTCAAGGAAGTCCCTGAAATCTGTCTTTCCGATGGTACAGACATCCGAGGCATGATATTTTTCAGCAGTTGTGAATGCGGTCTTTAGCCCGGGTATTAAAAGATGCTCTAGTTTGTCGGGCTTGAATGCGCAATAATAGGCTTCGACGGAAAAACCTCTTTCCTGCGCCGCGGATTTTATCCTTTCGAGCACAGTTTCGGTGCCTGCTCCCGGAAAACCCGCAAGCATATATACGTTATCGGTTGCTACAAGTTCGTCGATGTAGTTTTTCAGACCGGAAGGCGTAATAGCGCTCGCGAAAAGGCAGCGCGCCCTGCCCGGCCTGTCTGCGACCGGCACCCCTTCGAAAAGCAGATCTATGTATTGTTTGGCAGTCTTGTTTACCTTGGATTCGTCGATAGAAGCCGAATAAACCGCCGCGGTGTTTTCTCTGATACGAGCCGCTGCTCCGAGATACCCGTATGCGCGTGAAAAAAGGCTCCCTACTTCCTTACTGATCCGAATCACATTTTCCTTGCCTTTTTTCAAGCCCTCTTCATTCCAGAAATCCCCCAGATGTATGATCTCATCCACCGTGCCGGGGAAAACCGGATCGCATACATGAGGCGACGTCCCGTCTATCAGGGCCACGCCTATGCTTGGAATAACGACCCCGTCCAGACTGTTGTTGTCGCTCGAGCAGTGCATGTGTTCGGCGTCATACCCAAGGTTCTGCATAGTTTCGCTGATTTTTTTCATGAAAGTACTCTTGCCGACGCCGGGTCCACCCTTTAGTATAAAAACCCTTTTAGCGCTTTCCCTGTTGATTATGTAATTGTAAAAGCTGAAAAAGCCCACGGATGTGTTCCCCCCCGGGAACATGTTTCTTACCCTTCCCTTAAGCACCTTACCACCCCCCTTCTATGATATGTGCGAAGAGGGTGAAAGTTCCGGGAAAATGCCAAAAGATCACCCTGCGTATGGAGCAAGCCTTGTAATGGACTGGAACCTCTCCAAAATACAAAAAACCGAGAAATAGTTTAATCACTGGAGATATACTGTAGCAGAAACGACCGGTCTATTTATTTTAGCTATGTACTTTTTATTTTTCGAGGGATATAATTATTAGGCGCTTAATGTTATTATGTAATAACAATTCTCACTAAATATAGTTAAATCGAGGGAAAATATGTTATTGGGAGCAAACAAGTCGCTTAATAAGAACATACCGATCCCACTGTATTATCAGTTGAAAACTCTTTTGCTCGAGTATATAAACGATCGCCGCGAAAACCTCGAAGAACCGATCCCGACCGAAGTCGAAATCAGCGAACACTTCGGCATAAGCAGGCCCACCGTGCGCCAGGCGATCAATGAGCTTGTGGTAGAGGGCTACCTCTACAGGATCAAGGCGAAGGGAACTTTCATCACAAAATCTAAAATAACACAGGATTTTTTATCGGTTTTGGACAGCTTCAGCAACGAGATGAAGAAAAAAGGCCTTACGCCCTCGACCAGGGTGCTCGAGAAGGAAATCGTCAAAAGCGATGAGAAGGTCTCCAATGCTCTCGGGGTCGAACCCGGCAGCGACGTGATCAGACTTACACGCCTCAGATCCGCCGATAACGAGCCTGTCGTCTTTATCATAACTTACGTTCCCTATGGTATTTGTCCTGGATTGTTATCGCAGGATATGGAAAACGAATCCTTGTACAAAACCATAGAAAAAGAAAGTGGAATGCTTGTTGCCAGAGCCGACAGAACACTTGAATCGATACCTGCCGGTGAATTCGAAGCAAAACTGCTACAAATCAAAAAGGGCTTCCCCATACAGTTTATCGAAAGCGTCGTATATCTTGAGAACGATACTCCTGTGGTTTATTCCCTTGCAAAATACAGGGGCGACAGGAGCAAATTCTCAATCGAACTGAAAAGACAATTAAGATAAACCGGATCTGTACCATATCAAACCATGAAGCGGAAAACACCCATTGTGTGGCCAAACATCTATATCGTTGCAAAATAGCATGTCTGATGGTAAACTATTTATTGTAAACCAAAACGGGAGGTCTTATACATGGATCAATTCTCACGGCTTACACCTCCGCTTCGCACTTTGACCGATAAAGGTCCTGCAGGCTGTGCCTGCTCCGTATATCACAAGGGTGAACTAAAATATCAGGAATGCTTAGGTTATGCGGACAAGGACCCTCTACCGTATCTATTCGACGACAAAAGTGACAACCTGTACCGCAGCCCTAAAGCTTTACGTAAGAGGACTTTTCCAGCTTAACGATCCCGTGTCGGAATACCCTCCGGAGTTCCGGGCTCCGATGGTTTACAGGTATACGGCCAACAATGAGGATCTGGCGGTAGTCTAAATGCAGCAAATGTTCCGCATATGGAGGAATACGACATACCAAGGATCAGAAGCACTGTATATGGAGCGATATGACTTTCAGATTACATTTTGATGGGGGTTAAAGGATGGCAGAATACAAGAGGCGTTTCGGCGACAGATACGACGGCAGGCGCTTGCGGTCTCTCGATGCACTTTTCGGTCTCATACCGTACATTATGAGATACCGGTCCGATTCTCAATGCTTTTTCGAAGATAAAATCGAAATAAGCCATACCGAAGCTTACCTGCGCAGGAGGAAAAAGACCTCGGATGCTAACGTAAGCATGCTCCACGTCCTTATAGCAGCGATGGTTCGTACGATCGCAATGCGCCCGGCCCTGAACCGTTTCATTGCAGGGCAGAAGATTTATGCGCGTAATGAAATACTTGTATCTCTCGCAATAAAAAAGGAGCTTAAGATCAACAGCCCCGAAACGACAGTGAAATTGAAGTTCGAACCCACCGATACACTTGCTGAGATCGCTGAAAAGATCAGTCAGCAGGTTGTAGAAAATAAAGCTCTCGATATGAAAAATGATACCGACAAAACTGCAAAATTATTAATGATGTGCCCGGGGTGGCTATTGAAGTTTGTCGTATTCGTGCTTCGTACAATGGATTATTTCGGTGTAATGCCGCGCATCATCAACAGGGTAAGCCCTTTCCACACAAGCTTTTTCATAACGGATCTGGGCTCGCTCGGTATTCAGCCGGTTCATCACCATCTTTACGATTTCGGCACTACGTCCATCTTTATCGCCTTCGGCACAAAAATCAGGGAAAAGGTCATCGATGCGGACAATAGTATATTGGACAGAAAATTCATAACGATGAAGGTCGTCACAGATGAACGCACGGTCGACGGACACTATTACGCTTCGGCGTTCAAGCTTTACAGGAACCTGATACAGCATCCCGAAACACTCGAGGCGCCGCCCGAAAACCTGCAGTCCGACATAGACTGAACCTTTGCCTTATTTTAGTTGAAAATAAATCGAAAAGGCAAGCCCGGTTAATTTCCGACAGCCTGCCTTTTCGACCACTTGTTACATTATGTTTGTATATGAAGAGCCTGTAAATCAGTGCTCTATTTTCTTTTCTATCAGCCAGCTGGTTCCGGCAAGCAACGCCAGGAATACTGCGATATCCAGCAACGTCGAACTCAATGTGAAGGTTATTGTTCCGATATTCCAGGTCACGATCGGCAGTCCGGCAAGTTGGGTCGTAACAAACCCCAGGCATGCGGTGATGATTATGAATACAAATATCCCTATGGGTACTGCTACAGTATTTTTATGCGTAAAGGATTTTGCGACGGAGATACAGAAGAATATAGTCATGTATGTCGCTGCGAAGCTGAACAGCATAAACAAAATTATCAGCGCCATTTTCGGACCGCCGCTCCTTATATTATTTATGAAGAGCCTGAACAATTCAGCAAAATACCTGAAATTACTATTGACCATAAGATACATGAACATCGAAAACAGCGACAGTGTCCCGCAGATTACAAGGCCGACCATTGTTGCGATAAGCTTGGACAGCACCTTCATCCAGCCTACTGCGGGAATCATCAGTTCCAGATAAGCCTGCTTGCTTGAAAGGTCCCTTTCATATCTGTAAACGCTCTCAACAAAGGGATATGCACCGATAAACAATGCCAGCAGGAAAAATACCGCGGACAGGATCACAAAGGTGGCGCTGACGCCATTGTTTGCTGCAAAGTTTACACCGTCGCCTGCCGGGGCGGTTCCTCCGATTACGAAAAACCCTCGTTCAATTTCGCCGTTCCAAAGAAATACCCTCGTTACAAGCAATATGACCGCCTGTACCATTATATAGCCCATCAGCAGGAACTTCGACGACTTCCACTTCTTAGCCAGTTCATATGCGATAAGTTTTCCTAGCATGCGAACACCTCCCTGTAAAGTTCATCAAGTGATTTGTTTCTTTCGCTCCTCAGTACATCCGTGAGGCCATAGAGCACGATTTTGCCTTCCTTCAGGAAATATGCCTCGTCGAGTATACTCTCGACTTCATTTATCAGATGGCTGGTTACAAGTATCGTGCTTTCCTGGTTGAAGCATTTCACTATCGCGCCGAGTATCTGTTCCCTTGCAACGGGATCGACGCCGTTCAGCGGTTCGTCGAGGATTATCAGCTTGGCGTCCCTCGAAAGTGTCAGCGCCAGCGCGAGCTTTTCCTTCATACCCTTCGAAAGGCTTTTGAATTTCATATTCTCGGACAATTTCATAAATTCAAGTAATTCAACAAAGCGCTTCAGGTTGAAGTCCGCAAAAAATGCGGCATACGTTTCCTTTGCCTCCTTGATCGTCATCCAATCGTACAGAAAATCACTGTCCGGTAGTAAAGCGACGAGTTCCTTCGACTTATATCCGATCTCCCTGTCACAGACGGTAATACTGCCTGAGGTGGGGCGCACAAGACCCGTGGCCAGTTTGAGGAAGGTGGTCTTACCGCTTCCGTTAGGCCCGAGCAGCCCGATGATCCTGCCCTGTTCGAGCTGGATACTGACGCCGGATAACGCGCTTTTTTTAAAATAATTCTTGGTGATATTATCAGCCTTCAGCGTGATCATTGTTTTCTTCCTCCAAAACACTTTCTACATTTTCGATTACTTCCTTTTTACCCATTCCAAGTTCCTTCATTTCGCCGACATACCTTCTTGTGTATTTGTACGCCTGAGTGGACCGCAGCTTTTCGACCAGTTCCTCCCCTTCGGTTATGAAGGTTCCGATTCCTCTTTGAGGATAAGCCACTCCTTCGCGTTCAAGTTCCATATAGACTCTTTGTACCGTATTCGGATTGACCTTGAAATTTTCGGCGATTTCCCTGACGGACGGAAGTTTATCCCCGCCCTTGAGCTTACCGGCTACTATGTCAGCCTTGATTTTTTCAACGATCTGCAAATAGATCGGAGTGCTGTCATTAAACTTCATAGCATACATTAACCTCCTTGCTATTAAACTAGTGTACTATCATAGTAATACACTGTGACGCGATTGTCAAGTCTTAGGATAAAATTTTTTGATGGGGTAGCAGGACAGGGACCTTGTCCCATTCCCATGTGGGGCAGGTACCTGCCCTCTGTCCCGCCGCGCGCCAAAAAAGCACCTCAGCCGGGCTCACTTACCGGCATACGGTGCTTTTCAATACATACCACTATTTCCAGCTCTATCTCAGTATACCGGCTGCTCTAAAAATTACTGGCCATATTGCCGGCTATCCTCTTTCCCAATACGGAGCAAATCAGCGAAACTGCCAGTTCGCCCGTAACGTTGGCATTATCCAGAATAGGATTCAATTCCACGAGTTCCATCGAAAGCAGCTTTGGCCTCGTAGAAATGATCTCTGCAGCAAGATGGGCCTCCCTGTATGTCAGCCCGCCTTTAACAGGCGTACCTACGCCGGGTGCGTCAGAAGGCGTTACCACATCCAGGTCGAAGCTCAGGTGGAAGCCTTCGGTCCCTGCTTCAACTATATCCAGCGCCTTCTGCATAACGGCTCGGAGGCCGTACATATCCACATCCTCCATCGTGAACACCGTAACCCGACGCTTTTTCAGCAGCTTTGCCTCTTCTGGATCAAGCGATCTGGCTCCGATCACAACTACCTTCTCAGGATTTATATATTCTACGTCCCGAGGTTTGAAATCCGCCATTTCAAGCATGCCAGTGCCCGTTGCGGCAGCCAGCGACATTCCATGCAGGTTGCCTGTCAGCGTAGTATGCTCCGTGTTGAAATCCCCGTGAGCATCAAGCCATATGACGCCTATATTTTTATAGTAACTTTGCACTCCGAGCAGCGTACCGGTCGCAATACAGTGGTCGCCGCCGATCACAAGGGGCATATTGCCCGCTTTCAGGCTCTTGCCGACCCTATTGAACAGATCGCTGTTGATCCGTGTAATTTCCTTTACATATTTCGGTTTGCCTGAAAGGCCGACCGTATCCTTGCTCTCAGGTACTGGAACCTCTATGTTGCCAAGATCCCTGTAATTAATGCCTAAATTCTCTATTGCCTTCATCAGGCCCGAATAGCGGATGGCGCTCGGGCCCATATCAACGCCTCTCCTGTCGGATCCGAGATCTACCGGAACTCCGATTACATCGATATTCATAAATGCCGACCCCCTATCCCTTTATTATAAACAAAAGAATTGGGCATGGATAGTAAAAAGAAAAAATGCTATAATCTGTTTTGTATGTTTGCAGGTAACAATGTATAAAAGAGGCGGACAAATTGCAGAAATCGAGAACAAGAGCTTACAAGCTTTTGACAGGTCTTAGCAAGCTTAAGTGGAATATCGCAGTAAAGGGAATTATATGCGGCGCAGTTGCGGGTCTGCTGGCAGTCGCCTATCGTGTGCTCATTGAATACGGAACGGAAACTTCTGTCAGAATGTATGCAATCATCAGAAACCGGCCCTTGCTTATTTTGCCATGGCTGCTCGTTATAACGTGTGCAGGCCTGTTCGTTGCCTGGATCGTCAAGCTTGAACCTGCCGCGTCCGGAAGTGGTATCCCGCAGGTCAAGGGTGTTGTGCTATATGGAATGAAAATGAAATGGTATACGATACTTGCAGCAAGGTTTGTCGGGGGGGCTTTGGGCGCGTTCTTCGGCCTTTCGCTGGGGCGAGAGGGACCGTCGATACAAATTGGTGCGGCCGGCGCTCAAATGGTGTCAAGCAAGGCGGCAAAAGACAGGCTCGAAGAGAATTATCTCATAACCGGCGGTGCGGCGGCAGGACTTTCGGCAGCGTTCAGCGCCCCGCTTTCAGGAATGGTATTTGCGCTCGAAGAAATACACAGGAGCTTTTCACCGCTTATTCTGATAGCCGCCACGACAGCCTCGCTTACCGCCGACCTGATATCGAAGTATTTCCTTGGATTGAAACCGGTTTTGAGTTTTACGACAATCAAGCAATGGCCTGTTTCCCTATATTTTTGGATCATACCGCTGGGATTGGTTTCCGGGCTTTCCGGAGTCCTGATTAATAAGGCTTTACTGGGCTTCCAGACATTATACGGCAGGCTTCCGGCAAAAATAAGACCTGTTATCTCACTTCTGATCGCGCTGCCGTTCGGATTGTTCCTGCCGGAGGTGCTCGGGGGCGGACATGGGCTCGTTGGCTATGCAGAAACCGCCAGAAGCAGCATTTTGTTTTTATTGATACTTTACGTCTCAAAGCTCCTGTTCACAAGCACAAGCTTCGGCAGCGGCATACCCGGAGGCGTATTCCTGCCGATCCTGTCGGTAGGCGCATTATCCGGAAGCATCGTGGGAATGGCCGCGGCGCAATTCGGCGTGCCGGAAGCATACATATCCGGTTTTGCCGTCTGCGCAATGGCCGGGGCTCTCTCAGGCTCGGTAAAGGCTCCCGTCACAAGTATATTACTGGCGGCTGAGATGACGGGTTCTCTTGTGCATCTGATGCCCGTGGCCGCATGCTCCTTTATTGCGATGCTTTTTTCCGACGTACTGAAGGTCTCCCCTCTGTATGACGAGCTCCTGGAACGTTTTGCGAGCAGAAACGGACATGATCTGACCGTACAGCAAAAGGGCGGTCTGTTCGAGCTTCCGGTCGAATATGGCAGTATGGCGGCGGGCCGAATGATTCGTGACGTAGAGTGGCCGGAAGGCGCACTGATCGTTGCCGTCAAAAGAGGAGAAAAAGAGATAATCCCCAACGGGGGCCTGAAAATCCTGCCGGGAGACTACCTTGTGATCTTATCCGAAGAAGATATGGAAAATCAACTTCATGAAAACCTTAGAATGCTGTGCCATAAGTAATATCAATGAATCGCTCTCTTCCTGTGCTTGCCGCCCATAACATCCGATACGTCGTTTATGGTCACAAAAGCGTTTTCATCCTTATCGAGTATGATCGATTTGAGCTTCGCTATTTCCAGACGAGTCACTACAGAATAGAGAACGGTTTTATTATCGTTGGAATAGGCGCCCTTCCCCTCGAGATAGGTAACTCCCCTGCCGAGTCGCGCCATTATGGCGTCTGCTATTTCCACATGTCTGTCCGATATTATAATTGCGGCTTTTGCCTCGTCCAGGCCTTCTATAGTGACATCGATTACTTTGTAAGCTATAAAATATGCTATCAGCGAATACATTGCCCTGTCCCAGCCGAATATCAGGCCGGAGCTGCCCAATATGAAAATGTTGAAGAACATCACTATCTCACCTACGGAAAAAGGTGTTTTTTCGTTTATTATTATCGAAACCATCTCGGTTCCGTCGAGCGAACCCCCATACCTTATTATAAGACCTACGCCTATTCCCAGTATAATGCCCCCGAATACCGATGCAAGCAGCACATCCTCCGTCAGCCCTGGAACCGGATGCAGAAGCATCGTCCACAGAGACAGTGCTACAATCGAAAACAGGGATGAAAACACAAAGGTCTTTCCTATTTGTTTATATCCCATGAGCAGAAACGGCAGGTTGAGTAACACGATAAATACACTGAAGGGCAATTTTGTCAGATAGCCTGCGATAATCGAAACACCCACAATGCCTCCATCTATAAGGTTATTGGGTATCAGAAAGATTTCAAGCCCGGTGGCTGCCAGCACCGAACCAAGCAAAAGAAAGACATACCGCCTGATTTCCCTAAAGGTACGATTTTTTCTTGTCATAATGCACCTCGATTCTTTTTGTCATGTTTCAATTATAACAAAAAGTGCATCGTGTTCATAATTTCAAACACTATTTCAGCTTTTTTGCAGATCTCAAAAACAAGTAAGTCAGAACAAGCGCCACAAACAACGCTATGCTGCCTATAAGCCCGGAAACCTGTCCCTCGTACAGAGGCGACGTCGCAAAAACCATTATGATCAAGGCAACCATTAAAATTGACGTGTACGGGTAACCGGGCGCTTTGAATTTTAGTTTTGCGGGCGCTTCCTTCAAGGTTTTACGCCTGTAAAAGAAATGCGTCGTCGAGATAGTGAGCCAGTTGAACATTGCCGTAAATCCGCTCGCACCTGCCAGAATGATAAATACCTTCGACGGAAGGATATAAGACAATATTGCAGTAAACATTAGAACTATACTGCTGAGGCCCAGGGCATAAACCGGTACGCCGTTTTTGTTTTTGACCAGGAACAGTTTAGGCCCCTGCTTGTCGATACTTAACGAGTTGAGCATGCGCGAGGCGCTGTACATGGCTGAATTCAGCCCCGATAGCGAAGCGGTCAGCACAATGAAATTAAGTATATCTCCCGCCGACCCGATCCCCGTTTTTTGCAATATGACGACAAAGGGGCTGGAATCCGTCGATACGGTGTCCCATGGGGTCAGGAGAACAATGAAAAGTATGGAAAGACAATAAATGATGATAACTGATATCGTAGTTACATATATTGCAGGGGGAGCATCCTTAGCGGGATCGTCAGCTTCGGCTATGGATAATCCTATGATTCCGGTCCCCGTAAATGAAAACAGGACCATTATAAGTGAAGCCAGCACGCCTTTTATCCCTTTCGGGAAAAAATCACCGGGCGATCCGAAGATATTCGAGAATTTGATGGAGCCCAGGTGGATTATTCCGGCAGCCAGAAGGATGCCGAACAGTATGAACAGCGCCAGCGCAATGACCTTGACTGAAGCAAGCCAGCTCTCTATCATGCTCAGGCCTTTTTTATCGGTTAGGTTGACGACCGTCATCAGGGCGGCATAGAATATGCAGAAAATCCACAAGGGTATATGAGGAAGCCACAGCCTGGTAAAAATTGCAGCCGCAGCCACCTCGCTCGCCATTCCGAGGACGCCGCTGGTCCAGAACATCCAGCCGTTTACGAAGCCCATCCAGGGTCCGAATATCTCCGAAGCATGCACCCTGAACGAACCCGGAGCGGGATTGACAATTGTCATTTCAGTAATGAACATGACCTCGAAAATCATGATAAACCCGCCTATGGCATAGGACAGCGCCGCTGCCGGTCCGGCCAGCGATATGACGCTGCCGCTGCCAAGGAAAATACCCGAACCTATGATATTTCCAAGAGCCATAATAATCAGGCTGTTCCTGTTGAAGCCTTTGCCCTTTGTATCCGGCCCGCCGCCCACTTTTTCGGCGGTTACTACGCCGGTATTTCCTTCGCCTTTTGTATTGCCTTTTACATTGCCTTTTGCATTATCGTTTCCGATTTCATTCACCCCTTCGCCGATATTTTGTGAGTATCGGCAAAGAAATATGAATTCCCGGACTGATCATTCATTCAGCCTTATCCTTTCGATGATGGACTCGCTTCCGAGATTGTTTTTCACTGCAAAGGTGATTACTGCCTGTATCAGGGTATAGGCGATCAAAATAAACAATATCGGTCCTATTGGGAAAACATACTCGGCATAGGTTGCCTCCTGTTTGAACAGCTGGAATAGGCCGTAACCGATTGCTGTTCCGGCCGTTACGGAAATGACAGCACTTATCAGGCTGAAATAAGCTCCCTCCATTTGCAGCATCCTGCCGAGCTGTTTGTTTGATAGGCCAACAGCTTGTAGCATTCCGATCTCTTTTTTTCTTGAAAGGATACCAGTGATCATGGTATTCATAAGATTCAAAATCCCTATAAGTCCGATGATTCCGGCAAGACACAGGGCAGCCAGCCTGATGCCCGATATTTGCCTTCCAAGGGTCTCATTCGTCTCTTTCTGCGATACATAAGTGATTCCGGGTATATTTCCGGATATATTTTTTAGAGCGTTTTCTACGGCGGCATATTTATCCTCATCCGCATAAACACAGATTCTTGCCAGCCTTTCGTCAAGGCTCAGCCTGCGGAAGGTATCCTGGTGCGCTATAAAAGTCGGCCCGAACCCTGAAAAACCCAACCACGTGACATTTTTGCCGACGATTCCCGCCACAGTGAATTCGATCATTTCAAAATTCCCATCGCCTGTGTATTTTTTCAACTGCACCTTATCCCCCGGCTTGAAGGGACAGGAACCGTCATCGGCAGCCGTTACCAAGACACTGTCCGTGTTCTTAAGCTGGTCTATGGAAGGCCCTCCTTCCACAACATTCTCCAACTGCTTTTGCATAAAAGCGTCGTCGTAGCCATAGGCGGAACAGTTCAGATCGGCGTCCGCTTCAGGCTTTACTTCGGTATATATATAGTTTTTGTCGTACTTGAGATACAATCCCTGGTACATTACCGTATCCGCTTCCTTTACGCCGTCGATGTCCCTTATCGAATCGTCGAGCCCGCCTCCCAAAGGATCCTTGCCCGGCTCCCACTGCCCGAGTCTCAGATAACCGGACGTCAACTGGAAATCGCCTGTAGCGTAGGTATCCGTGAGATTCTGAACATTCATGCCGGATAATATCGTGGTAATCACTATAAACAGAATACCGCTCATTATCAGTGACACAAGCGTCACCACCGTTCTTTTCCTGTTCCTCCAAAGGTTCAGCCAGGCCATTCTTGAAATCCCGACTGTTTTTTTGCCCTTCCTGGCGGTCTTCTTTTTGGAAAACTCCGAGGCGTTATAGCGTATGGCCTCGACGGGCGATATGGAAGACGCCATCCTCGAAGGCTTCCCGATCGAAACAGCTATCGATAGCAGGCAAACTACCGCCGCAACCGGGAAGATGACGGGCGTAGCATGGACGCCGAGGCTTTCCTGGGCTATCGAGGGGATGACGAGCAGGCTCAGCAAATACCCTGCCAGTAGTCCGGCCGGAATGGCCGCGGCAGAGAGGAACAGACCTTCCATGAGAATGATCCTCCTGATTTGCCGCCGCGTCGTACCTACCGCGGTCAGCAGGCCGAACTGTCTTATTCTCTGTGCCACTGAAATGTTGAATATGTTGTAAATCACGATGCCTGCCGCTAACAAGACCACCAGCGCTACAA
Source organism: Bacillota bacterium (assembly GCA_023412915.1). Lineage (GTDB taxonomy): Bacteria > Bacillota > Clostridia > Acetivibrionales > DTU013 > JAEYOM01. The sequence continues at coordinate 215,536 of JAEZRE010000006.1, read as the reverse complement.
GGATATACGGAACCAATGAATTGCCGTCGCCCGCAAGTACTGCGATATATCTGTCGTTCAGCTTTATGTTTTCATCCTTTACCCCGGCCGATCTTCCAAGCTTGATTGCTTCGGAAGATATATCGAATTTATTCTTCAGACGTACTTCGACATTATGGCTCGACGGTCCTGACAGGCCTGCGGTTTCGCGTATGAAATCCTCCGATACGAGCATAACCGAAGTGTTCCAATTGACCGCGACGGGCGAGTCCTTAAGGACACCGCTCAGCCTGAAGGTAAAATCCTTTATGTATGCTTTCCCATCAGCTTCGTGAACTGTGCACGGCAGCGTGACCGTTTCGCCCGGCTCCGGCTTGACGCCCAGCTTCTCAAGTATCCAGTTCTCGAGCACAATCTCATCCTTATTTACAGGCATGTTGCCTTTCGTCAATGACAGCCCCACCATTCCGATATTATCGATGTACTGTACGGCGAGAGAAATACTGCCGAGTTTGTCCGACCGGGGGCTTATGCCGCCGCCCAGCACTTCCGAGGCAGCTTCGACCTTGACATGATTTTTGAGTATGGCAGCCTGCTCGTCACTGACATTCCTGTACTCGGCGTGGACATCCCCGGTCTGCGTAATAACCTGGTCGATCAGCATCTGTCGGATACTGAAGCCGAAAATCCCTATACAGGTCAAAAGGCAGGAGGACAGCATTATGGAAAGAATCGTCAGTATGACTCTGCTTTTCCCGGACTTGAGTCCTTTTATTGCCAGATTAGAAATGCTATTCAATTCCGGCACCCCCTTTTACAGCCGTACTGCTTCCGCCGACGGCTAACCCGCTTCCGGCAGCCGCCACCCGTCCGTCTTCGATCCGGATGACCCGGTCCGCCACCTGTGCTATCTTTTCGTCATGTGTAATGACTATGAGGGTCTGATGATACTTGGTAACAGACTTCCTGAGTAAGGCCATCATCTCCTCCCCGGTCTTCGAATCCAGGTTTCCGGTCGGCTCGTCCGCCAGTATTATCGACGGCTTGGTGGACAAGGCCCGTGCGATCGCAACGCGCTGCTGCTGTCCCCCCGAAAGCACGTTGGGCAGGCAGTCCTTTTTGGGATAGATATTCAAGGTATCCATAAGCTCCCTGATGTACGCCTCATCCGCATCGACTCCGTCAAGCCCCAGGGGCAGCGTAACGTTCTCCAGGACATTAAGCACGGGGACAAGGTTATACGCCTGAAAAACAAAACCTATCTTTCTGCGCCTGAAAATCGCAAGCTCCTCGTCATTCATCCTGAAAATATCCTTGCCCTCGATGACCACTGTTCCTGCGGTCGGCCGATCGAGGCCGCCCATCAGGTGCAGCAGCGTACTTTTCCCAGAGCCTGAGGTTCCGACAATTGCGATAAACTCGCCCTCTTCTACCGAAATACCGATATCGTCGACCGCCTTCACGAGGTATTCGTCCCTGCCATAATATTTTTTAAGTGATCTGGTTTCAAGAATTATCATAACGACCTCCGAAATATGAATTATATTGTGGCGTCGGTCGGTTTCATGATGAGAACGTATGCGTAGAGACAATAGTGCCTGTTAATTTCAGCAAATACAAGGCAAAATCACGTCCTGTTCGAGCGACCAGGATCCCTGGGCGAGGCACGTTTGATTTAATGGAACATAGCGCAGTCTTGTTCGAAAATTGCAGGTGCTCGATGCACCTACGATTTTGTCAGCACCAGGGCGTGAATTTACAGGCTCTTTGTCTTGTAGCATGTTCTCAATATGAAACCGACCGGCGCAGCATTTATCATAAGCTTATCATGGCAGGCTTACAGGACTCTTTCAAAGAGGCTTACATTTCTGTAAGAAAAGACTGAACCGCGTGCCGCTTCCGGGGGCCGAACCGACAATGATACTGCCGCCCTGTTCCTCCAGTATTTTTCTTGCCAGGTAGAGTCCGACTCCGGAACCTTCGGTCTTCCTGACCGTTTCAGACCTGCCGCGGTAAAAGCGCTTGAAAATATCGTTGAACTCTTCTTTCGGTATGCCGATCCCGTTGTCGGTAATGTCCAGCCGGATGAAAAACTCGGTCTCCACCACCTGCAGCAGTATCCTACCGCCGCTTCCCGTATATTTGACGCCATTCTCCAGTATGTTGAAAATAGCCTCGCAGGTCCATTTAGGATCATGCAGCGCGTAAAAATCACGCTCGGCGTTCAGTTCGATCGAGATGCTCTTTTCGCAGGCTTTCTGAGCAACTCCCTCCATTGCGCTCCTCACAGTCTCGTTAAGGCTGCGGTTTTCCTGCACGAGCTCGATCATACCCGACTCCAGCCTTGATATTTTTATCAGCGACCCCGTCAGCCATTCAAGGCGGTTTATCTCATCCCGGCTTCTGCTCAGGAATTCCTTCGCTTCTGTCTCGTCGGCGTCGCCGTTTAGCAGCATCGTATTGAAAAGCTTGATTGAGGAAAGCGGCGTTTTTACCTGATGGGATATATCTGTTACGAGAGCCTGCACGTTTTCCTTCTCCCTGTTGAGCTTCCCGATGCTCAGTCTGATCCGGCCCGCTATCTGCGTGAGCTGCGAGTAAAGAAGCCCTGCCGTGCCCTCCTTTTCCCTGATATCGGCTGCGGGTCCGTTTTCGAACACCCCTTCCAAAGCCTGCGAAAGCTCCTTCAGCTCCCGGTCGGTCCCCTTTTTGCCGCCAATGAGCAACAACAGGCAGGATACCGCAATAACAGCTAAAAAAGCGAAAAACGCCAGGATTATACCTGAATAACCGTCTCTGTACCTTATGTCGTCCAAGACGTTCAGATTACCGTCATATCCGTATTTCCGCAATACTTTTTCACCCAGTTCGGAGGCTTGTCCGTCCGCTGCGCCTAATACCGCCCGGGATATTTCTTCTTCCTTCTCCGGATACGCAGCGACCATTTTCCCCGCTATTTCATAAGTCAATTGAAGCTGGCCGCTGCGGAGCATGTTAACACTCGATAGACAAAACGCCGATGTAACGGCCGCACAAAACACCGCAAAAATCAAAAACGCCAGGATCGTTTTCTTCATATCCTGCTGCACCCTTCCTGCCATTTGTAGCCCATTCCCCTTATATTACCTATAAATACCGGGTTCGAGGGATCGTCCTCGATCTTTTCCCGGAGCCGCCTTATATTGACTGCTATCGTATTTTCATCCACAAAGTTGCCATCGATGTCCCATAGAGCCGACAATATCCGTTCCCTGGTCAAAACCTGCTGCGCGTTTTCGAGCAGCAGCCGAAGCAGCTTGAATTCATTCTTGGTTATTTCAATCTGTTCCCCTGATTTCAACAATTTCATTTCCGAAGTGTAAAGTGTTATGTCTCCCGATACCAGTACGTTTTGGCCGGATACGGGGGCTTTTGCCGTTTCGGCGGCTCTTCTGGCGAACGCGGCGATCTTGGACATAAGTACGGCAAGGCTGAAAGGTTTGGTTATGTAATCGTCGCCTCCCGTATCATACCCGGTCACAATGTCGGTTTCGCGATCGCAGGCTGTCAGGAACAATATATATACGCTGCTGTGCTCACGGATCTCACTGCAGAAATCGAAACCGCTTCCGTCCGGCAGGCCCGCATCGAGTATGATCAAATCGATACCTTCGGCATTGAAAATATCCCGTGCCTGTCCCAGGCTGAACGCAGGATATACCTGGTAGCCCTCCTTTTTAAGTTTGAAGCTGATCCCTCTGTTCAGAGATTCGTCGTCTTCCACCAAAAGAATATTCAGCGACATGGCCGCACCTCCTTTTTCCATAATTCGTTATTAAAAATAAAAAATCCTTCTGTTGATTATGAACAGAAGGATTTTACGGAAGGGTTTAGATTCGACCCGGGTAAGCTAAGAATGCTTTTTACATGCGGCAGCCAGTTCGTTTGCCGCCAGCATCCCGCTTTGCAGCGCACCCTGCATCCAGCGGTGGACGGCCGATATGTGCTCGCCTGCAAAGAAAATCCTTTCATTGTATTCCGGGAGAGCCATGCCATATGAAAAAATCCTTTTCTGCTCAGGCGAGAAAAAGGCCAACGCCCCTCTTATCGTCGGCTGATCATCCCAATTGAGCGTTTTGTATGCCACAGCGGTCGCGTCAAGAGACCCAAGCTTCAAGCCATGCACCATTTCCAGCTCTCTCTTGATCTCACTGAAACGAATTTCTTGAGGTTGATTAGTTAAACGCGTCGTATCAAGGTTGAAATTATACGAGCCTATAAGGACGCCCGGCTCGTTTGAAGGTAATCCTTTCAACTGATTTACGGCGTTTGCGGGATCATTGACATATCGGGCGTGATCCGACGGATACCAAATGGACGCCAGAGGGAGATCGGTAAAAGATGAGCCCCCCGCAATCCACTCCTTTTCCCAGAATCTTTCGCTGAACAGCAAAAGTGTTTTTTGGGACGGCGCATAATTGACCTCGCGAATCGCCCTCATTTTTATCCAGCTGAACAGAGGATCTATGTCAATGGTCCTCAGAGTAGAAAACGGGATCGCGCACACTGCGTAATCGAAGCTTTCCTTGACATTTCCGCCTGCTCCTGTCTTCTTATGTTTTATTATTACTTTTCCGTCGGAACTATCATAATAAATGCCGGTGACCAGACGCCCCGCCTTGTAGCTTACTTTTCCGAGGTCCTCCACGGCAATGCCCGGATATCGGCTGGAGTCCCTGAAGGAATCAAAGAATGCAGACGGCAGTCTTGTCATACCGCCCGGTATTTCATAAAGATATGTCAGATTTGCAGGATAATCCTCCTCGATAAAATCGATAAAACTGTTATAAAGGTTGCCATTCAACAGAGGATTGAAATTGGTGACAAGATTGATGGCACCCTGGCTCAAGCCCGCGTACTGCATCATCCTGATATTGCTGTTATCGCTCCACACCAGAGCATTCCTGCCATAATACGGTTTTACCTCAAGTATCTCCGCCCTGTCCTGTTGTGAAGCATGCAGCAGGATATCATCGGTTCCGATGGCCAGCAGCCTTTGCCAGTTAAGCTTTCGCTCCCAGTCCCTGAGTGGATATTCCGGATAAATGTACTTTGATACATTGTAACCGTCAGGATCATTGCGAACACGTTTATTCTTAAGGTAGACATAACCGTTGGGATTGTACTGAATAAAGGGTCTTGTCGGCAGATCAAAGGTTTTGATATAATGCCATACGGCCTCATGGATTACTGGGATCCTCATCGGGCCGAATTCGTTATACAGCCTTTTTTGCCTGTCAAAATAATAGGTATAGATGCGTCCTCCGACCCTGTCCTCGAGAGCGTCGTAAACAGTAATGTCAAAGCCCAGCTTCCGCAGCTCGAAAGCTGCCGCCAGCCCCGCCAAGCCACCACCTATTACGCAGATCCTGACAGACTTAAATTCTCCCGGCTTCGCATAGTTGGTGATATCGGGCGGCGGGGACATCAGCTTCATTATCTGTCCGAAATCCTCGGGCCAGCCCTTCCGGGTAAGCGCGTCATACGCCAGCGTATATCTGTCCGCATCACTGGGATTATCGGGCTGGACAGGATAAAAAGAGTATTGGCTGTTCAGGTTCATACTTAACAGACCCCTTCCCCTTATATATATGAAGTTGAATATAGGCGTGTTACAAAGCTCTATACTTTCGATTCACAAAACAAAAAAAACCTACTGGAAAACCAGTAAGGTTTTTTTGTTAAGCGCTCTCCTATTTGAAATAATCTCTAGATCAAGCCGGATTTCTGCAGCAGCCTTTGGACCATAACCGCTACTTCTGCGCGGGTTATATAGTCCTTAGGCGCTATGGCGCTGCTGCTTCTACCTGTTACGATACCAGTTTTCAGGCACGCAGCTATACTTATCCTTGAAAAATCAGAGGCGGCCTTTCCGTCTGAATACCGGGAAAGGAGCGAGTTTATTTCACTGTCTTTCATTTCCGGTTTCAAGCCGGTTATTTTCATTGCCCTCGCAATCATTGTCATTGCCTGCTCGCGAGTTATCCTGTCATCCGGGCCGAATGCAGTCGTATTATAGCCTTGGATAATTCCGTATGCGCTCGCAGTTTTAATATATCCGCAATACCATTTTGAGGCGCCGACGTCCCTGTAATCACTGCTACCCGTTCCCAGAGGCAGCCCCAGAGCCCTGACGACGATTGCGGCAAATTCGGCGCGGGTTATGAACCTGTTCGGAGCATATTTGTTATTTCCGACCCCTTCAATTACCATTCTGGAACCCATATCATTTACCGAAGCCTTTGCCCAGTTGGTACTCACGTCAGAAAACTCGACCGGATGCCAGATTACGGCATATGTGCTGTTTGTCAGACTTTTTATTACCGCATGATAGCGGCCGTCTACCCGGGTAACCTTCGTGGGAACATGACGCACCGTACCATCCGGATTCACCACAATGCCTGTGGTTATTTTCGCGGGGTCGACTCCTTCAGGTATTGCCACGGTTCTTTCCACATAGGTGTTGAAGGTAGATAAACCCAGCGTTTTGCCGTTATATTCGCAGCTGATATTGAAATCGACTGCAGGTACGCTTACCGAGAAACCGCCGTTCCCGGCGGCACTCTTCACCGCCGTCGCTGTCAGGTCGGTCGGCGAGGCTATCTCAATCAGAACGATTATGTCTGAGAGCGTCAGATTCTTGCCGAGTTGGGCAGAAACCGCATCTATATCGATTTCTGAAGCGGGCAGCGTATATGCCGCCGAATTGGTCCGAAGCTCAAGCGTAGCCTGCATGTCCTCCATATCCTTGATCATCCGGCCATTGAGCCTTCCTACCAGTTTGTCCGAATCAGAATCGATAGGAATTATTACCAATGCATTGTTACCCTCTATCGCAAGCTTCCGCTCAAGCTTTTGCTGATCTACGGTCACCATTGTAACCGATCTGCCGTTTTCTGTGGAATCCGATGCGGTACCTGCGTTTACCCTGTTTCCGTTGACTATGATATCGACGCCGGAAGCCGGCGGTGCAGACGGAGCCGAAGGTACGGACGGCTCCGGTGGTTCCGGCGGCTGCGTCCCCGCGGCAACTGTCAACTCCACCGTAGGCGCGGCCAGGCCGTTGTCATTGTTCGCCCCTGCCGGCATAGCTCCCCACATCGCGGTGAAGGTATAGGCAGCGGCTACTCCCGAATTGTAATGATCCGTGTCCGCCCAGGTCACCGGTACGTTCACGACCGAGTTATTGACCAGCGTCACCGCCACCTGGGTCGGCAAGGCTGCTTTGACGGCTGCCACCGTTTTATATTGCACATTGTTGTGCGCTATATCGCCTGTCTGGGTCAGTGTCACAGGTGTGAAGGCTTTCAGCGGCGACGTCCCCGGTACGCCCGCGGCAACCGTCACCTCCACCGTAGGCGCGGCCAGGCCGTTGTCATTGTTCGCGCCCGCCGGCATAGCTCCCCAGGTCGCGGTGAAGGTATAGGCAGCGGCTGCACCCGAATTGTAATGATCGGTATCCGCCCAGGTCACCGGTACGTTCACGACCGAATTATTGACCAGCGTCACCGTCACCTGGGTCGGCAAGGCTGCTTTGACGGCTGCCGCCGTTTTATATTGTACATTGTTGTGCGCTATATCGCCTGTCTGAGTCAGTGTCACAGGCGTGAAGGCTTTCAGCGGCGACGTCTCCAGTACGCCCGCGGCAACTGTCAACTCCACCGTCGGCGCGGCCAGGCCGTTGTCATTGTCCGCGCCTGCCGGCATAGCTCCCCAGGTCGCGGTGAAGGTATAGGCAGCGGCTACTCCTGAATTGTAATGATCCGTATCCGCCCAGGTCACCGGTACATTCACGACCGAATTATTGACCAGCGTCACCGCCACCTGGGTCGGCAAGGCTGCTTTGACGGCTGCCGCCGTTTTATATTGCACATTGTTGTGCGCTACGTCGCCTGTCTGTGTCAGTGTCACAGGTGTGAAGGCTTTCAGCGGCGACGTCCCCGGTACGCCCGCGGCAACTGTCAACTCCACCGTCGGCGCGGCCAAATCGTTGTCATTGTTTGCCCCTGCCGGTATCTTGCCCCATGTCGCGTTAAAAGTATAATCAGCCGCTCTCCCTGAATTGTAATGATCGGTGTCCGCCCAGGTCACCGGTACGTTCACGACCGAGTTATTGATCAGCGTTACCTCCACCTGGGTCGGCAATGCTCCTATGACAGCCGCCGCCGTTTTATATTGCACATTGTTGTGCGCTACGTCGCCTGTCTGTGTTAAAGTAACCGGTTCGAAGGATGCCATCGGCGACGTCGTACTGGGAACCTCGGTATGCGTTGCATTTGCCGTATAGCCGATAGGCGCCGCAATATCAGTTATCTGATAATTCCGTATGGTTGAAACAACCGCACCGCCCGCGGTCTGCGTCCACTTGCTCCAGGCATAGCCGGATGCAACCGTCGCATCTATCGATACATCGCTGCCGCGGAAATATGCACCGCTGCCTGTTGTTGAAACAATACCCGTGCCGGTCGTCAGGGTGACCGTATAATAGTCTACAGTAGCGCTAGTGCTTGAATTAGTGATGCTTCGGCCTGTATATTTGTCGCTTGCCGTATCCCAAACATAGTAGGTTTGACCGGCTGCGAGGCCTGTAAAGGTGTATACACCGTCTGTGCATGAACCTGTTACCTCATCTGTCAATGATGTATCCTGTTTGGACAGCCGTATGTCCGGTGTGTCGGTTGTCCATGCCGTGTCGTCCTTATTTACCGTGACCGTGGCGGTATAAGGACTGGAATCAATTATTGTCAAAGGCATCGAAACCGTCGCGATATATGTCCCGGTCGTACCGGTCCAGGCCGGTGTGGATGAAATCATGTTAAGGTCGTTCTGCGTTATGGTTATTGTAGCGGTGATTTGAATGACACCGGGAGTCGCACCGGTTACGGTTGTGCCCAAAACTGTGGCAACATCGGTATCTGAGGAGGAGTAAGCGCCGAAGCTTACGGTAAAGTCCGGGCCGATATTTGAAGCTCCCTTCAGTACGTCGGCGTTGTTTTCCGTTACAGTGGCGGTATCCCCTGTCAGGATGGAAGCCGGCGCCAATTTCGCAAACGGCGCGGTTTGTCCCGCAGTATCAGCCGCGGTATTATCGCTACCGTTTCCTACGCCGCCGTTATATCCGCTGTAGTAGCAGTCGCTGACGGTTCCGGGATTATATCCCGCAATGCCGCCGACATATAGGCTGCCTGACCCCGTATCGGTCACGCTGCCTATGTTATAGCAATTGGCAATGGTGGAAGGCGCATTTCCCGCAATGCCGCCCACTGCCTTGCTGCCTGCCCCCGTATCCGTCACGCTGCCTGTGTTATAGCAGCTTTGAACCGGGCCTTCCGCAGCGCCCGCAACACCACCCACAGACTGGCTGTTTACTCCCGTGTCTGTTATACTGCCGGTGTTATAGCAGTAAGTAAGCGTCGAGGTTGTATTCGTATAGCCCGCGACACCGCCGACTGAAACGCTGTTATCTCCTGTGGCCGACACGCTGCCTGCATTGTAGCAGTTTTGAACAGTAGAATATGCGGCTCCCAAAACGCCTCCTACAATACCGCTGTCGCCGGCCCCGGTGTTTGTTACTTCGCCCGTGTTGTAACAGTTTTGAACACTGGAATTTGCATTACCAACGACACCGCCGACATATTGGCTGTCTGTTCCCGATTCGGTCACGCTGCCCATGTTATGGCAATTTTGAACAGTTTCATTTGCAAAACCTAAAACGCCGCCGACACAAGAACTGCCTGCCCCTGTGACTGTTACGCTGCCGGTGTTGAAACAGTCCTGGAGAGTCGCGCCTGAACCGCCGGTAACACCGCCGATAAAACTGTTGTTTGCTCCTGTGTCTGTTACGCTGCCTATATTGTAGCAGTGTTGAACAGTCGAACCGCTGACAGCCATACCCGTGACGCCGCCCACCCCCTGGCTGTTATCGCCTGTGGCAGTTACGCTGCCCGCGTTATAGCAATCCTGCATTGTACTGCCGTTAACGCCCGCAGCGCCTGCAACGCCGCCGACAAGGGCGCCGTCTTCGCTGCTCGTCACACTGCCGGTGTAGTAGCACTTTTGAAGGAAAGTGGCTTGAGCGGCAATGCCTCCGGCAGCATTACCGCTCGAGGTAATCGATCCGCCGACGCCGACATTTTTAATCACTCCCCCGCTGGCTCCGAACCCGCTTTGTACAACACGGTAAAACAAACCTCTGAAATCTCCGGTGGAATTGATATATAGCCCGCTGACAGAATAGCCGGCGCCGTCAAAGGTTGCATAAAACTGTCGATCGGAACCGATGGGCTGCCAGCTGTCGGCGCCGTCTGCGCCGCCCGATATCGTCTGATTGTACTGCGCAGGGGAGATATCGATATTTCCTGTCATCTGAAAGATCTTTGTATTATTCGCCCCATCAAGATAATTTCGTATGAGATCCATCTGGTATGCGTTGGAAATGGAAAAAATAGTGCCATCGTTGAAGAATTCGGAGTCAATACTGGTGTTGTCCCCGGTATAGCCAAAAACTTTCAATACGGGATATCCCTTATTTACCTGGTTCGAGTCGCTGAATACGCCGCTGTCCGCGTATTTGGTCGGAGCCGAGCAGAAATTTGTACTTGCGACTTTTGCCAGGCAATCGGCTGCAGCCGCAGCTTCGTCAGCTCCGCTGAATGTTCCTGTACCATTTGTTGTATCGCTGGAACCGGCAGTGTCGTAATAAATTTTTGTTACGGTCGGAGTACCGCTCTTTGTGACTGTACAGGCAGCATAAGAATTTTTTATGCTGCCGCTCAAAAGCTCTCCCGCAACTCCGCCGGACCTGCTGCCTGAAATCGTCACACTGCCGAGGTTGTAGCAGTATTGAACGGAAACACCCAGACCTGTAACGCCGCCGACTCTATAGCTGCTTGTTCCTACAGCTGTAGCTGTCACGCTGCCCGTATTATAGCAGTATTGAATTGAGCCCGTACAATAGCCCGTAACACCGCCGATATTACAGCTGTTTGATCCTGTAGCTGTCACGCTGCCCGTGTTATAGCAGTTTTGAACATTAGACGCTCCTCCTGCGACTCCGCCGGCATTATTGCCATTTGTTTTTGTTATGGTTATACTGCCTGAGTTATAGCAGTTTTGGATGGAAGTGGTACCGGCTGCGCCCACAACTCCGCCTACATTGTAGTCTGAGGTTGTTACGCTGCCGGTGTTGTAACAGTTTAGAACGGAACCGGAATTTGTCTGCCCCACAACCCCGCCTACATAATGCCCTGAACTTATTACAAAGCCTGTATTGTAGCAGTTTTGAACAGAAGAATCGGAATAACCTATAACGCCGCCCACCCGGTTATTGCCGGACTTGACAAAGCCGTTTACAACACCGAGGTTTTTCACAGTTCCGCCGTATGTATAACCAAACAAGCCTTGATATTCCGCACTTGCGTTAATATACATACTGTTCACTACGTTGTTCTGCCCGTCAAAGATACCATTAAAAGATTTTAAATTTTTTCCTATTGCAGTCCACGGATAGGCCGAAATATCGACAGATATGCCGAGATTAACGGTTTGCCCGGAAAAGTTCGTTCCGCTGTTCACGAGATACGCAAGCCCTGCCAGCTGAGCCGCCGTGGAAATTGTATACGGGTTGCTCCCCGACGTATACCAGGATATGTCGTAATTGCCCGCACTTGTCCAGCTGGTACCGACGGTTTGTGTACGGGCTTCGTATCTGGCAGATATAGTAGCGCCGTCAGTTACATAGTAGAAATAATATGCAGTATCTGCATCGATGGTAACCGCCGTAGTTGTGGCGATTTTGTCCATATCTCCGTTTGTGAAGTATGCGTTAGGCTGATATGAGCCGCTGCTGAACAGACAGAACGCACCGGTGACGTCGGCCGCCGTCAGCGAACCGCTCGTGCTCATATAAACCGAATAGTCTGCAGCTCCCGGTACGGGTATCATGTTCATACGCACGCCATTGGGATAGGCGTTTACTGTAAAACCGGCAGTGCCGGTATGGTCACCGTCGGCCGCGTTAACCGCCGGACCTGCGACTACCAGAGTAGTCAAGACCAACGATATGCACAAAATGATGCTGAAAATCCGCTTCTTCATTAGCATTCTCCTTATGTGTCTTTATAATCCAGGATTTTCTTCAGTTCATTACTGTTTTGGATATGCCCTCTATTACGAGCTTTCTTTTCATGATAAAATAACGACCCTAAATGAACCATAAATGAAAAGCGCCCCACAGGAGCGGTTTCTCCCGTGGGGCACTTCCCGAAAAGCCTTAAGTTTCATTGGCTCTCGCAATTCTTATCGTATTCTCATAGGTCTGCTATTTTTTAATTCCAGCCATGGCGTTTCTGCATAGAGCGTCAAGCTCGGCAGCCTTCGGGTAAGCCCAGTCATACCCGCTGGCCTCCATGTACCCTTTTAGCACCAGTTGTTCAAGCAGATACATGTCTTCCTTTCTTTTCATCCGGTTCGTATTGAGCATTTCTTCAAGCCGATAGGCGTCACAATCGACTTTATCAGTAATGATCCTGTAATTGCCGCGCACGCTTTCAAGAATCTGTGACAGCCCGGCCTCCGCCAATCTTTTCCGCAGCAGATAGGTGGTTGCGTGAAAGTTCGTTTGGGCTTTTTCGGAAGTAAAGTCCGGCCAGACAGCGGCTGCTATCTTTTCCCACCCGACCGGCACTCCGTTTTTATGAACCAAAAATGCCAATACTTCCTTTGCTTTAGAATTCTTCCATGTCATTGCTTCTCCGCCCGTAAACACTTCAAAATCGCCAAAGCATTGTATGAACGGTTTTCTCGGGCGTGCCTCGGTTCTGCCGGTTTTTAGCAGCCTCCTTATGGTTTTGCCGAGTCTTTCTTCCGTCAAGGGCTTCATAATATAGTCCACCGCCTGCAATTCAAAAGCCTCCACCGCGTATTGGTTAAAAGCGGTGACAAAAACGATATCTATATTTTCATTCAGGTTTTGTATATGATCAGCTAATTGCAATCCATTCACGCCCGGCATTTCTATATCCAGAAATACCGCATCGAGCGGATTTTCCTTTAGATAGACGAGAAGCTGTTCTCCTGTTTCGAACAAACCGCACAGTTCAAGCTCCGTTCTATCCGAAACCATTCTTTCAAACCGTTCCAGTACGTGTGTTTCATCATCTACCGCCGCGATCCTCTTAGTCATCATCGGGCCTCCGGGATCCATAATTTAACGTGGGTATGACCTGATTCGCTGCTGATTTCAAGACCTTTTCCATACATCTTAAGGAGCCGGTTGTGAATATTGAGGAGTCCAACTCCCTGACTCAGGCCGGATCCGTCTAAAAGCGACGCCAGTTTTTCACTGTCTATGCCGACGCCATCGTCTTCAATCTCAATGCCAATGTTATTATCATTCTGCAGCATACGCACGGTTACGGTTCCGCCGCCGGGCTTTTTTGAAATCCCATGTCTTACGGCATTTTCAACCAGAGGCTGGAGTATAAGCACCGGTATCTGCACATCAAGAAGTATTTCAATCTCCTTTTGAAGTTGTATTTTTTGTCCGAAACGGGCCTGCTCGATATGAAAGTAGGTATCGATAAACTCCAGCTCTTTTTCGATAGTCACCATTTTGTCAAGATTGTTGAATTCCAGGCTGCCTCGTAAATAGACAGCCAGATCGAGAATCAATTTTCCCGCCTGCTTCTCGCCCTTTTCACATACATTGGCAATCGCGCTGAGCGCGTTGTAAAGGAAATGAGGCTTGATCTGGGCTTGCAAAAACGACATTTCCGTTGCCATTATTCTATCCTTCAATCTGTCCGATTCCAGTAGATTTTCATTGTACATAACAAGTTTTTTGCGGACCATGGCCTGCTGTCTCGCCTGAACGTAAGATACCGCCAGAATCACGGCAAAATTACCGAATAAAAACATACATGATAAATAGATGCTTCCAATAAAAATATAATTGATGATATCTTCATTCATAGCCCAAATCAGGACGCTAATGGCGATTAACATTAAAACTGCATTGTCTCTCTTATGTATTACAGCTTTCATCAGCACCACTAAAGTGAATACCATTTGTAAGAACAAAATAATATAGATATAATTTGTGTAAAACGTCATAGCCTGCGGCCTTGAGATCAACAGGAACACATCAAAGACAAGACTTGGAAGCAGGAACAAGGTCATTACTTTTTTACTGAATTCCAAAGGGTAGATGCTGTGAATGAACAGGATTACAATCGCCACATAATTGTAGCCGGTCGAATAGTTTATATACATCCTCATCTCCGGGGACACGTCAGGTAAGAGTATCTGCAGAGGTATTTCACCCCATATCAGCGAACGCAGAACCGTTATTATGCAAAAAACCGCAAAAAGTAGTGCTGTCTTATTTTGGGTCTGGAGGAGAAACAGAAAAAAATAATGGATTCCAAATATTAAAGCGCCGCCGATGAAGAGCATCTGCAGGATTAACATGATCATTCTCTGCCGTTCCAACGCCTGCTTCGATCCAAAAACAGGGGCAGCGCGAAGACCTCCCGAGGCGCAATTCAAATTGCCCACCTGAAAAACCAGCTCAAGCTTCCGCGTATCCTTTGGCAAATCTATAATAGCTATTTTATCATCGTTTTTACCGTTTACCTTGTCGTCCAGCGAGCCTCCGACTTTTTCGGCCAGTTGTCCATTTACATACAGTTTATAAGCATTACCTACATTTTGAACACGTAGAGCAGGGTCTTTTAAGGTTGCCGGATAGTAAAGCGACAGCCTGTAGGTGGCGATACCCTGACGCGTGTAATGAGTACCGGTATTACCGGTCCATACGCCGGGAACCTTCATGAACGAATCCATTTCTGGCTTCTGTCCGGAGATGAAAGCTTCAGGCATAAGCAGCCTGTTCCAATAGAATTCCCACTGACCGTCCAATGAAACTGTTTTGTTATGGCGAAAGTCGATAGCTGACAGATCAGCCCTGCCATTATCCGCAACGGTGGGGGCCGGCGTAAGCATGATGGCCAAGCCGAAAAGCATCAGGGCTGGAACTGAAATCACAAGCAGTATTCGCCACTTTGAAGTGAATTTTACCAAAAGTTTTTTCAGGTCCACAGTTAACCCCTACTCTTTCAATTTACTTTTTGAAAACCTTTTTGTTATTTTATATTTCGGCAGATTTATGGATAAATTTTAATGATGATTCACACAAAAAACCGTCCTTTACGGGACGGTTTTTTCCTTTTCAATGCATTTTATATTTTGAACGCACCTATTTCCTTGTTCAAATCGATTGCCATACCAGACAGATCGCTTGCTGCTTTCGCAATCGTCTCTATTGCTGCAAGCTGTTCCTCGCTTGACGCCGATATTTCTTCCGAGCTTGCCGCAGATTGTTCCGCGACTGCCGCCATATCCTGGGTATGTACAGACAAGGCCTTTGAATGGTCGGTTATTTCAGACAGCATTTTCGCCGCGCTCATGGTTCTCGCAGCAATATTGTCCAGCAATGTCTCCATCCTTAAAAATGCTTCCTTTGTATTGATTACCGCCTGGTTCTGATTAGCGACTATCTCCTTTGCCTTATTCATGTTTTCCGAAGCGAATGAATTTTTATCGATAGTATCCCTTACTATTACTGCAATTTCCTGAGCGGCCTTTGAAGAGCCATCCGCAAGTTTCCGGATTTCTTCCGCTACCACGGCGAAGCCTTTTCCGGCTTCACCTGCCCTGGCCGCCTCAATAGCTGCATTCAGCGCCAGCATATTGGTCTGGTCCGATATGGAATTGATTACTTCCGTGATCTCTCCTACTCTCCCGATAGAAGTACTCAATTCATTTACCGAATCTGCAACTTCTACCGCAATATCAACGTTCTCTTTCATTCTTTCCAATGTAATATCAACAGCTTTTTGTCCTTCAATTATCGCTTTCTTGGACTCATCCGCTATTTTAGCATTCTCGGCGGTATCCTCATTCAAGCCTGTTATGTTTTCCACAATGTGGTTCAACGTACCGCTTGCTTTATTGATTGTTTCAGCCTGATGGCCGTTCGCTTCGGCAATTTCATTGATTGCAGTAACAACCTGGTTGACAGTCTTGGTATTTTCATCCGCCGATACATTCAGTTCCCCGGCATTCTGCGTCAAATCACCGGATATTGCGGAGATATTTCTGACCAGGTTCCTTAAGGCTTGGCGCATTTCTGCGACGGACCTGACCATTGCACCCGTTTCGTCCCTGTTTTTCAGGAGCGAATTATAGGACGGGTCATCGATCAGATTCAGTTCAGAGGTCTTCTTGATTAATTCTGTCACCTTCTTCAGAGGAGAGGTGATGCTTCTTGTAATAAGAACAGCCAATACCGCGCAGATAAGGAAAGCCGCGAGAATTATGAGCATCTCGGTCAGAATGGCCGCATCCGCCTCATTTTTTTCCCGCTTGTAGACATTATCGGCTTCGGTAATGTTATAATCATGCAGTGCCTTTATGGTATTCTGCGCGTCATCGAATATTTTATCTCCCAATGCAAGCGAAAGCCCTATTGCCTCATCCGCTTTCCCCGAGTCGGCCAGGTCGATTAATGATTTCGAAATCGTCTGCCATTTATCCAGTTTATCCTTCATCAGATCCAGATTTTTCTTTTCAAACGAATCGAGATTAGTTTTCTCATATTCTTTCAAATCATTATTGAGTGTGGCGTTCCGTTTATCGATATCGGCAATAATCTCTTTTTTCATTTCTCTACTAGTTGTAACCGCCAGCTTCAGCATATTGGCATAATTGGCCCTGGTTTGCTGCCGGATGTCGGTCAAAGCTTTAATAGAAATAATGTTCTGATTATACATGCTTTTCAAGGAATCTGCCATATCGTTGCTGCTCCGATAGCCTATAAACCCGACGATAAGTATTGCTGCCGACATGATGGAAATCAAAAAAAAGAGTTTGGAGCGAATAGGGATTTTGTTCAGTACTTTCATAATATTATCCTTTCCCGTTATACCACAGGCAAAGGATAAAGCTCAAATAATGAAGCGCAGATCAGACAGGCATAATAACAATAGCGTAAACAAACAAATAAATTACCCTTGCAGCCTGTCGATCATAGTATTTCACCTTAGATTACGGCTTTGCGTCCTTATTTTTCAATAAGTTTGCCCTTAGGTATTGAAAATTATCTATATTTAACTAGCTAAAATAATACTAAGGATTTCCTGCATTGTCAACAATAAAATCCCGCTCGGCTGTATTAATACGTGAAGGCGGGAAATGCCACGTCAATTCTGGTCATAACCGTACCGTCACCGTGGAATTCGAGAAGTCCGTGAATGTTCCGATCAGAAGAAATAGCTACCGGAACACACTCACCGCCATCCATCCATGTATCGTTCAGTATTTTTTCAACCGGACCATAATATCTAAGCCAAGCTCCCTGCCGGGTGATGCCGATCAATATGGGCTCATACTTTTGGGGATTCAGGTTTGTTATTACAGTATAGGCGGATTGGAGAGACGCTTCATACACTTTTGAGCATCCTCCGAATAAGACTGCAACTTTTTTCCTTTTCATATATTCACTCCTACTCCTGTAGCAGTCGTCCATAGGTTAAGGCAAGACCCACAAAACCCACGTATTCTGGCGGTTATCAAAGCAGTGCGCGGACAATCTCGTCCGCATGCATGCCGCGGGAGCCTTTGACAAGAACCGCGTCGCCTGGAGACAGAAAAGATTTCAGTTCCGCTGCGGCCTTCCCGTTATCGTCAAAAACACGGCAGTCTAACCCGGATCGGACGGAGCGGGCGCCCTCTGCAATGGCCTTCGCCTCCGGACCGACGGTGAGTAAAATATCGACTCCGCTTTCTGCGGCGAAGACGCCGATTTCAAAATGCGCCTGGCGGGAATACTCCCCCAGTTCGAGCATGTCCGCCAGCACGGCTACCCTGCGGCCGGTCCGGAACCCCGTGAGGACGCTCAGGCTGCTTTTGGCCGCGTCGGGACTGGAGTTGTAGGAATCGTCGATGATTGTGATCTCGTTGACATGGTGAATGTGCTGGCGCATGGCGAGTGGGCGGTAATCCCCGAGAGCGGCAGCGGCGCGGTCCAGAGGCACACCAAGCCGCCCTGCCACGGCAAGACCGGCGAGAGCATCCAAAGCATAGTGTTTTCCAGGTACCGGCAGTGTCACATCGATGCGCTCTCCCCCTGGAGCAATGCAGCGGAAGGCGGTGGTTTCCTTTTGAACCGTAATCCCCTCCGCGCGGAAATCGCACCAGGACGCCGTGCCGTAAAAGACGGTCTCATACTGCATTTTCCCCCTGAGGGCGGAGAGCATCGGGTCGTCACCGTTTAAAAACAGAACGGAAGCCTGCTTGAACCGGTCGGTAATGTGCAGCTTCTCCTCCAGGATGTTTTCACGCGTTTTGAACTGGCCAATGTGGGCAACGCCGATGTTGGTCATGACAGCGTACTTCGGCTCGGCTACGCGCGCAAGGCTCGCCATTTCACCGAAATTACTTGTTCCCATCTCCACCGCCGCCGCTTCGTGTTCCCTGGAAAGTTCGAACATCATCAGCGGCAGTCCGATCTCGCTGTTGTAGTTTCCCTTCGTCTTCATAACGTTGTATCCTGCGGAAAGTGCAAGCGCGACCATTTCTTTCGTTGTCGTCTTCCCGACGCTACCCGTGATCCCAACGACAGGAATGGGAAATCTCTTCCGATAGGCGGCGGCAATGTCCTGGAGCGCCAACTGAGTCGACTCCACAGCGATCCAGACTTCTTCCGCTTCCATATGCATATGCTCCTGCGTCAGCGCCGCGACCGCACCCGAGGCGAATGCCTCATGCAAAAAGGTGTGGGCGTCCGTCCTTGCTCCTTTGAGCGGGACAAACAGGGAACCTTCCACAACCGCCCGGCTGTCGGTTACCACCGAGGTCACCACCGTATCCGGGTTCCCGCAGAGCAATTTTCCGCCGCACGCGGCAACGATTTGGCGTACCGTCATTTCCATTGTACAAACACCTCTTCTTTATGGATAATGTTGTTTTGGCAATTTCTTTGGCCGGCTCAATTAATATTACAGCGATAATCCGGCAGTTCACGCTGTAGTATCATGCGACGGGAAAATCAAAATAAGTGTCCGGATAAGGTTCGTGTTTCAATGTGTAATGCCACCACTCGCAATCGTATGAAGCAAAACCGCAGGCCTCCATGATAGAGCGAAGGTATTGACGGTTTTTCGCTTCAATTTGCGTGATACCTTTTGCCCCATGGTGTGAGACTGAATCCATCAAATCAAAGTAGCCGCCCATCGGAACAAGTGCGCCGGTAGTCAAATGATAAAGCGTCAGGTCAATTGCGCCGCCCCGGCTATGGCCCGACTTGGCAGCCACGTATCCTTTTTCGACAATCTCGGTTTTATCAATATTCGGATAGTGCCTAAGTTTCGTCCGACCGTCTTCCGGCTGTTTTGACCAGCGCAGAAAACAATCCACGGCGCTTTGAGGGCGATAACCATCCCAAAGCAGCAAGCCAAAGCCGTAGGCTGCGGCGTTTTCGCGCGCCTTCTCCAGTGCTTTGCACAAAGCTTTTGTCCCGACAATTCGATTCGCTGCATATCCGTCCACCGGTTTGCCGGTAAAATTATCCCAGGTGGCGTATTTAGCATCCCAACGTATCCCGGATACAAACTCGTCTACAAATACAAAATCATTTTTCATAATCATTTTCCTTTCAGGGTCAACGACACAATCCGGTCGATCACTT
This sequence comes from Bacillota bacterium, assembly GCA_023412915.1. Taxonomy (GTDB): domain Bacteria; phylum Bacillota; class Clostridia; order Acetivibrionales; family DTU013; genus JAEYOM01. The sequence continues at coordinate 195,771 of JAEZRE010000006.1, read as the reverse complement.
CGGAAAGCGGCAGTCCCGCGGCCGCCATCATTCTCGGATAACGGCTGTATGAGGTCATGCCGGGCAAGGTATTAACCTCGTTAAGTATTACTTCACCGTTTTCTTTCAGGAACATATCCACTCGTGCAAGACCCCTGCAGCCAAGTGCACGATATATGGCTTTTGCCTTCTCCTGGACGAACAGGCGCGCCTCTGGCGAAATGTCGGCAGGAACGATTATAGTTGAGTTCTCGGATCCGTTTTCAGGCTTTTTCTCCTGATGGATTCTGAAAAACCCATGAGACAGACAAATTTGATCAACCTCGCCTGTAATCAAATCCGCCCCGTCCCCTAATATCGCACAGCCTACCTCGCTGCCGACGACAGCCTCTTCAATCAGCACCTTGGAGTCATACTGTCTCGCGGCTTCCAGCGCACCCGGCAATTCTTCTTTTCGTTCCACCTTGCTGACGCCGAAAGAAGAACCCGAGCGGGCCGGCTTAACAAAAACGGGATAAGTAAGCCTGTCGGCGTCGATACCCTCGTAAGCCGTGACAATCCGGAAATCGGGCGTAGCAATTCCAGCGTTCCTGGCGACGATATAAGCAAGGGATTTGTCCATACACAGAGCGGAGCTCTGGATATCACAGCCTGCATAGGGGATGCCGGAAAGCTCCAGCAGACCTTGCATCGCGCCATCCTCGCCAAACTTGCCATGCAGAACGGGAAACACCATGTCCAGACAGATCGTTTTATACTGTCCCTGTTCCAGAACCAGCAATCCGTGTACGCTTCTGTCCGGCGACAGAATAGCCGGAAGGCAGCTGTCGTTTTCCCAATCTGCGCCGGGGCAGTGACAAAGCTTCCAGACACCATTTTTCGTAATCCCGATATAGAACGGTTCATACTTTTCAACATCAAGGTTTTTTGCGACCTCCTGCGCAGATTTAACGGAGATGGGATGTTCTTCGGAACAGCCTCCGAATACAATTGCGATTTTCAACCTATCCATTCTGCACTCTCCTTTCAAATTTCAGGCAATTTATTATTGTATTTTCAACAGTATCGCTCAGGGCATGTTCTGTGTAATAGGCGGTGTGCGGAGTGACAAGCACATTCGGTAATTCCTGCAGCCGCAGCAGCAGTTTGCTTTTAATGGGTTTTTCCCTGTAGTCGAAGTAGAATATTCCTTCCTCTCCTTCGAGGACATCCAACGCTGCACCGCCCAGTTTACCGCTTTCCAACGCCGGAATAAGAGCCTCCGTATCAATAAGTGAACCGCGTCCGGTATTGATAATAAACGCGCCGCGCTTCATCAGACCGATACGTTGGCTGTTTAAAAGATGGTTTGTATCCGCGTTAAGCGGTGTATGAAGCGTCACAATGTCGCTCTGCTGTAACAACTCATCAAGGGGAACGTAATTCGCAGCGGTTACGGGATAGTAGTCATAGGCCAATATGCGGCAGCCAAAACCCCGCAGCCTGTCCATAACAGCTGCACCAATACGTCCTGTTCCAATTACTCCGATGGTCATATCGCGTAATTCTTTCCCGCGCACATCACTCAATCTGAAATCATGAATATCTACACGTCTGATAATTGATTTTGCATTCCGCACCGCCATAAGCATCAGCATCAATGTGTAATCAGCCACGCTATCGGGCGAATAGGCTACGTTTTCGACAGAAATGCCAACGCTCCTGGCACAGTCGACATTTATATGGTTAAACCCGATACTTCTTGTGGAGATATACTTTACGCCGGCTCCGCTTAACGCAAGAAGTATGGAATTTGTAATTTGAGTTTTATGACCGACGCTGATGCATCGATTTCCAAGCGCCAGTTCAACATTAACTTCAGATACCGCCGCGGCTGTGATAGTTGGCAAAACGCCAAAGCGAGGCGCCATCTCACGGAACAAAACGGCCTCATCCTGCCCGCACCCGTATACTGTAATTCCCGTTTTTGTCATGTTTGGACTTATCCTTTCGCAGTAAGTAGAAATAGTAGCGTTTCAATGATCTGTTTTATTTTCATATCCGGCTCTCCCTCCAGGAATACAACGAGGCGTAACCTCGCGAAGATGCCTCTCGACGCAATATAAAAGCCTGTCCGATTCGGCAATCTCATCTTACCGAAATCAGGCAGGCTATATTGGAATTTTAACTTATCAAAATCTTAATAAATTCTTATGAAAACCTTATTCCTTTCATAAGCTGTAACACACCGTCAGTACATCGGTAGACTCTTATAATGGAATTAAACAGGCAAAAAGCCGAGATAGCCGCACCAAAGGCGCCGGCTGCCTCAGCTTTTGTTTAGAACATATATTTATATCTGAATCTGTGCCATATTCTTATGCCGAATAATCCTCCGCTTCGCTTTCTGCCACCGCTTCGTCATTTCTCTTACTATGGCCGGAGAAATAAGCCTTGTCCGCCACAAGTTCAACAGCATAGCGTTTCTTCCCTTCCGAATCGTCCCAGGTCCTGGACTGGAGTCGTCCCTGTACAGTCAGGGCTCCGCCTTTTCCAAAATGATCGGAAATAAACATGGCAATCCCACTCCACGCGACCACCGGGATAAAGTCCACTTTCTTCTCGCTGTTTCCATCGAATGGATCCCTGTCGACTGCAAGTGAAAAATTCAACACAGGTGTTTGATTTTCCGTAACATGCTTCAGTTCGGGATCCTTTGTCAACCTCCCCGATATTATTGTATTATTCAGCATAGTACGCCCTCCACATATACATATTTTGTATTATTAATACAATTATATTATATTATGGTATTATTTGTCAATATATCAGCAAAGGAATTCCTCCGCTATACTTAAAGAATCCTTTTACTGGTACGATAGACGTCAATGGCCTCATAAAGCGTCGCAATATTGAAACAGCAACAAATCGCCATATTGCCCTTCATTTTTTCTTCAAACTCTCAACCATCTGAATCCCCTCTTTTGTAATGGAAACCTCCGGCTTCACCTTATGCAAGCTGATGAAACCCATATCCAAAAGGGATTTTATCACATCCATTGGCTCGCTGATTCTCATAACCGATGCAAAATGTTCTATAGTGCCTTTAAAGTTGGCTGTCTCTCCATTTTTATGACAGGTATAAAACCAGTATAAAACGGTAATTTGTGTAGAATTTAAAGCCATTAACCCTCCACCTTCCCAGCTGTTCATATGCTGTCGTGTTTTATTGTCTCATTATACTACCAGACAATTCGCTTGAATATATAAAAAAGGGGAGCAAATGCACTCTCCTTTTATTTACCACCTGCTGCCGATGCTTCTGTTTCCACTGAAACCGCCTCTGTCATTGTTCCTTTGCTGCTTTCTTGCTCTCCTGCAATCAGGATATCTTTGCGGTTCATTGTCGAATCCCTTCTCCTTGTAGAAAGCCTGCTCGCTTTCATTAAAAATGAATTCTGAATTGCAATCCTTACAGGTTATTACCTTATCCGCCATGTCTATATACCTCCTTAATTTATTTGGATCATATCATTCTAACTTCCCGCTCCAATAAATTAAAGAGAGTTGTATTTAGAAAATAATCCGTGTTATATAAAATGACTAACTGTGATAATATATCACAGTATTTAAATTTTAGCAAAATACTTTTTGATGCTCAACTAAACAAGCGGAAATATCTCATTAAATATGGATGTCTTGGTCGAGCAGGTCTGCACCAGTGTCTCGTCGGATGGTACCTTCTGCCATTCAAGCACTCTCCCGGGTGAGTTGGAATTGCACTCATATATCAAAAGAAAACTTAGCTACTTTATATGCAGCGTCATGCTGCGATAATCGAACTTAACCGTGTGGTTCCTAAAAAACTCATGAGAGATCAATCCACCTATTTTAAAGCCGCAAGCATGCTCCAAAGAGGGCGGGAATGGTCCGAATACTCCATGCAGCTTGTGTTCCTGGATGCCACCCAGACTTAAGCTTTCGATATCAAATGGAATGACCTTCAGCTTTCCTCCGGCGCCAAAACCATATCCGGTTTTGTTCTTTTGTAAATGAAAGCCGTATTTATTCAGCGTGGCTTTGGGGCAGGTAAAAGAACTCGCGGCGAGTCCTGTATCAACAAGAAACAACATTTCATTACCGTTGTTTACTTTCCCTTTGGCAAGCATCAGATGATCCCCTGCCATCCAGAACGGAATCTGCTGAATGCCTTCCTTCTCTTGTCCATTCTCCCGTTCTGGCCCGGAATTGCTGTTTAAATATTCAAACACTATTTTATCATTTCTATAATCCAGTGTAGTCAAGAAGTGATAAAAGATACATGTTCCTAATATACCCTTAACTTGAAGCCCGTCGTCAAACAACCGATCAGAAAACTTACTGAGATCCATGAGCATTATAGGTATATGCTTTACTTGAAAATCACCTAACCGGATGGATTCAACGCAGGAATGAATAAAGGTTCCCCTTTTCCCACCGCCGAATATATCCGCATCTGTACCAAACTCGGGGAGTCCAAGGCTTCCGGCGTATTTCGAATCGAGGATAAGCTCACCCCCGCCTGTATCGATTATGAAATACACGGGAGCTGCATTATTAATACTGATTTTAATGAGCGGGAGAGGATCTTTTTTTATAAACATCAATTCTGTCCTGTTAGTAGAAGATATCGTTTCATAAGCTTTTCTTGTCCCCAGGTAATCCAGTTTTGCAGCATGTGACTTTCGACCGGTTGATTTCATAAGACGGGAAGCATTCACAAAGTCTTCGCGTCGATAGTACGCATCGATAAGGAGCGCTTTTACACTTTTTGACCCTGGCATCCGTGCCAAAACCTTCTGGAAATAATCTTCTGCGGCTTTCAATCTGTTTTCCAGCAGAGCTATATATCCGGAATATAGCAATAAGCTCTTATCCTCGGGTAATTCGATCTCGATTTCTGAGAATTCAGCCTTTGCCGCAGCAAAATCCCCCTGCCGGAATAATGAGATCGCATTTTTTAAATTCGTCAACCTTATTCCCCCTTATTTACATTTCCATATTTTGAGTATATGCTATCCCCTAAGGGGAGGGTCAATAAGATGAAGAAAGACTTTTTTTCTATTGGAGAAATTTCTCAAATTACAGGCATCACCATAAAAGCATTGCGCTTTTATGAAAGGATTGGCTTGATCGAACCACGTTATAAAGATCCTTCGACGAAATACAGGTATTATTCCATGGAGCAGTATATACAGTTCGAAATCATCAAGGCTTCGCGTGTTATGGGAATAAGTCCGAAGTATATAAAGGTGATGCTGGATCAAAGGGATAACAATACACTGCTCGCGTTTTTAAGCCGGGAAGAAGCTAACGCTGCCCTGAAAATTTCCGAATTGCAGAGGACCATTTCGTTGATCAAAATGGTTCAAAACAACATTCAAAGTTCTATCTCATCTGCTGAAAACCGGGACCTCTATTTTAGAGAAATACCTTTGCGTACCGTCATTACAAGCAAATTCGATGAAAACGCCAATGAAAAAGAGCTCCTTATCGAGTATTCAAAATTCTACAAGCAGATAGATGAAAACAAGCTTGTCAATGCTTATGAAACCGGTATCCTCTTTGACCCCGATGATCAGGGCAAATTCTCTCCTACCCGTCTTTTCAATACAGTAACGGCAAATGAAGAATCGAATATCTCCGAACTGACCACTATTCCTTCTGGACGCTTCCTTTGCGTATGCTATAACAAGCAAAATCATCAGGAGCAATTGGCAAAGCTGTATTCCTACCTTGAACAAAACAAATCAAACCCGACCCTGATTTTACAGGTTGATTTGTTAAACGATGTATTTGCTCCAGATAACCAATATGTTGAATTGCAAGTACTGCTATAATCAAAGCATATTCACTCAGCCAAATTACCGGACGCTCTGACTGTTTTAAAGTCAACCGCACTAACATCCTGCAGGAAATGCAAACCCATTACCGGGACAATTGACCCAACGGCGATATAGAAAATCCCATATACCAGACCAATAAAGCCAGTCGTAATTATATTTTTCTCCTTGTACTCTGAATAAGCTCAGCCTTGACCTGTTTGTATTTGCTCACCGCCCAAATACTTTGGAGAATAGTGGAATAGACCAGGAAAGCCACAAAAAAAACATATTCTATTAGCATGATAATTACCCTCCCTATTTCCAGTTTACACTGTACACCAAGGGGAGAGTCAACGATTTGCTATATTAACAAGTATCAGGCTGCCCGGGATACCTTCCTCGAGCAGCCTGTCCTATAAGCGCGAACTTGTAGCGGTGCTGCAAAGCTTTATATTTCTTGTGTATTGTAGAGCTTTGTATATGCGCTGTTCAGAGCGTATAACTGTTCATGCGTACCTTGTTCCGCAATCCCTTCCTTTGTGAGCACCACTATACGATCGGCATTTCTCACCGTACTGAGCCTATGTGCGATGATAAACAGCGTGCGTCCTTTCGCCAATATCCTCAGACTATCCATAACAGCTTTTTCGCTCATATAATCCAAGGCGCTGGTTGCCTCATCAAAAATAAGAACAGGAGGATTCTTCAAGAAAACCCGAGCGATACTGATCCGTTGCTGCTGTCCGCCGGAGAGCTTTGCACCACGCTGCCCGATGTCGGTGTCATATCCGTCCGGCAGCTCCATAATAAACTCATGCGCGTTTGCCTTTTTCGCCGCCTCAACGGCTTCTTCCGCTGTTGCACCTGGCCTGCCATATAAAATGTTTTCCATAATCGTGCCCGCAAACAGGAATGTCTCCTGCTGCACGACGCCGATTTGTTGTCTGAGCGAACGTAATGCCACATTGCGGATATTTGTTTTGTCAATGAGAATTTCACCTTCAATGACATCATAAAACCTGGGAATAAGTGAACACAAGGTCGTTTTCCCGACGCCGGAACGACCTACAATGGCGACAGTTTCGCCCGCTGGCACATCAAAACTGATATTTCTCAGCACATAATCCGGTCCCTCGTTGTACCGAAACGCTACGTTGCGAAACTCCACGCTCCCGCTGGTAATTTGTATTTCTGGAGCGTCTTTCGCTTCATGTATTTCGGGCTCCATATCCATAATTTCCCGGAAACGCCGATAGCCGGATAATCCATCCTGATATTGCTGCACCATGAATGCAAGCTTCGGTACGGGCGACGTAAGATAGGCGGCATACAGGATGAATACCAGAAGATCGGGCACATCCAATGCATCGCCGGCAATCCAAATTCCGCCGACCGCAATAATCGCCACTGTAATAAGCTGAGTAAAAAATTTTTCTATAACAGTAAAATGTAGCGCCTCGCTCTTATATATATTTGCACGGCTTTGATAAAAACGGCTGTTCTGCGCAGAGAACTTTTCAATTTCAAGTTCCTCGTTAGCAAAGCTTTTAACTACCCGCATACCGGATAAATTTTCTTCCGCCTGCATGTTGACATCGGCGATACGACTGCGGCTCTTTGCATAAGCCTCCTGGAGTCTATGGTAAAAGACAAACGAATATACAGCCATAACAGGCAAAAACATACAGACGACCAATGTTAATTTTAAATTGATGTGGAGCAGGATAACAAGCGAGCCGATAAATTGCGTTCCGTAAATGACGAGATTCTCCGGCCCGTGATGATACAACTCCGTAAAGTTCAATAGGTCATTTGTCAAACGCGACATCAATTGACCCGTCTTCTGGTTGTCGTAAAAACTGAACGAGAGCTTTTGAAAATGCTCAAACAGTTCCATTCGCATGTCACGCTCAATTTTTGCGCCCATATCATGGCCCTTGTAGTCAAAAAACATAGCAAACCCGGTCTGAACCACGATTAGAGACAACATCAGCGCACCTGTTTGTAAAATAGCGGCTAATACATTTTCCATACCGATTTCCAAAACATCTTTCGTGATGTATCTTACACAGACGGGTAAAATGAGCGCAAGAGCCGCAACTAAAATACCGGAAAAGAGATCAGCCGTCAGCAATCCCTTATATGGCGCATAATACGATAAAAATTTAAGTAGCTTTTGAGTTTTTTTGCTTAATGTCATACAATCCTCCATTGATAGGAGGGCTAAAGCATAGTCACCCTCCTTGATTTTCGATTGGTAACTATAACTGTGTGTTTCATGTTTTACATCCTTTCTCTTTATAAATTATTACATCACAAGTACCTACGCAGTATAACGGTATAACCGCAATTAGAACATATGACTGTAATTAATAATATTTTATGACTGATTATGTATGAAAAAAATCTATAAAACGGCTATAATCATTTTCGACCACATCTGAATTTCAAAAACCGGCGTGCAGCATATAAACAATATATATCCATGCTAGCGCATAAATTAAAGAAGCCACCCGTAATAGCCAGTTGACTTCTTTTGATAAAAGTTGTCAATTTTGATTCACAAACTGTAAATATTGTATTTATAAATTGTTCCCTTCAGCTCTGCTGATTTCATACCACAATACCAAAATATATACTATATTGTAGAATTATCTTGTATAATGATTCCAGAAAGAAAAATTTACATGCCTCACTGAGACATGATTATAATACGGCAGCTATATTGCGTAGGCATTTCAATATTTGAAAGGGGAATTCTATGTTAAAACGTATTTATGAATGGATGGCGACAAAAACCGATTCAAGGCATGAATATTTCGTCAGGGGCAAGAAGTATCTCGAACAATATAGACCTGGCGCAGTCTATTCCTCTTTTAAAGAAATAATAGAACGATCGGGTGAAATATTTATTGAAGCTCAAAAGGATCCCAATCTTGCGGAAGCGGAAAAATGCTTCCTTCAAGCGATGGTACTGTCAAAAGCTGCTACCCGTTATGATGATGTAGCCTCGGCACTATACCAGCTTGGAATCGTTAAAATGAGACAAGGCAATTATGAGGAAAGTCAAAAAAATTTCAATGAAGCGATAGAAATCGGAAGTAATATAGTAAAAGCTTCAAAGCACGGCCTTAGTATCGATTGCTATTACTATATGGGTATGAATGCCATTCTTCATAAACTGTTCGGTCCAGCAGAGGAGTACTTACAACAATCGTTGAATATTGCTAAAATGCATGGCACAAGGAAGGATGTTACAACCATACAGGAGCTTTTAAATTACTGTAATGACATCGATTGAGGGTATGTGGAGGTGATGGCGCTTGAAATGTATATTCTTAGCCGATACTGCAGCTGGTATGCAAAAGGCGGATCAAACGATACGAGTGATTGAAGCTGGCGGAAAGGTTGAATGTGCCTGTTTTTTGTCTGAGAACGGTCAGTTACAGGAAAGTTTCGATAGAATCAAAGATTTAGTGGCGGTTGTTATAGTGCTCGAGCGTTCAGGCTTTCAAAACCGGCATTATCTCCAGATTGTCAGGGCTTGTATAAACCGTACTCTAAAAAAAGATGATTTCAGAATATACTTCATACCTTACGACATGCAACCAGAAGACCTGAAGGTTTATGCCGGAAAGCACATGAAGCAGACAGATGGAAGCAGCATGGAATATGATGTATATTCCATTGCGGACAGCATAATCGACTCCATACATATACCCGAATTTTTCATAGAAGCAGTAGGCGCGGGAGAATTCACGCCGCAGGGCTTGCAAACGAACATTTTAAACTATCTTGGAAGGATTGGAGAGATCAGGCTACTGTCTTTTTACAAAAACATCAAACGAAAAGTGATTAATATACTTGGAATTTTATCAGTAATCATTCAATCGCTTTCAATTGCTTTTTTGGTTTTGTTATACTTGAATAAGACAGTTGTCCCGAACTTATTTGAATCATATCTGGGAAGAATCTCACCCGATGAAGTTTTTGTGTCTGTTACCGCTGGAATTTTCTCCGTGCCGACGGTAATCATCCCATCTCTGTTTATATTAAAACCAAGCCAATGGTCAAGAAATCGAAGGAAATGGACTTCGTTGCTTCTAATACTTGTTGTGCCTTCGGTGTTGCTATTGCTCAAATCGGCACCGTCAATTCAGGGGATTAACTACCTTACGGCAGTTCTCGGAGGGTTTGTGCTTGATTTTCTCAGGCGTCAAAGAACAGCTAAACGCAACGATACTTTTGCTTTCGAGGATTTCGGTGTTATATACAAAAACGGGAAATCTTCTCTTGGTTATTCAAGCAAGTGGCATGAACTATTACTCCCCTGGTTTTGCTCCATGCTCAACCCGGATCGTACCAGAGCTTTCATAAGTTATACCCATTCTTCTCAGGCTTCTTTCAATACTGCAAAAGCCCTGCATACCATACTTGCGGATATAGGCGTCTATTGTTTTCTCGACTGTAATGACATAGAACGGGGGATCAACTGGAGAAGGAGATTGAATGCAACCTTCAGTAACATTAATGTTTTCATAGGAATTGAGGACGAAAAAAGTATCGAAAAAATCTGGCCTGCATACGAGCTGGAAAAAGCGCTCCGGAAAAATAGCAAAATGGCAAGTATGGACATAGTCATCCTCGCACAGCCTGAATTGATAGACGCATTCAGTAAAAACAAATATCCTTCAATGGATAATGTTATACCGGTATTTGTCGATTTATTCAAAGGAAATATCAGGGACAGCAATGGATCCATCAATATAATTCCCTTAAAAGAAAAGTCATTTAACATAATTGCGGCGAATTTCGTGGCGTACCGAAAGACCTTCCTGTCTGTCATCCCTCCTACCCTTTCGGTTTTTATAAGCGGCCTATTGAATATTATTCCTTCTTCGATTGGAACTTTAAGCCCATTGCTCTCAATTGCAGCTGTTATTGCCCTGTTTACAGATATTTCAACTCATTGGATTCAAGCTATTAACATAAACCTTTTAATACTGCTTGTAATTATGGGAAGCTATCTCAGTGGTTTTTCCACCAATCTTGCGTTGATTACCAGATTTGAGGTCTCAAAGGATGCAAACACTAATGGTGGGTTTGGCAAGTCGCTTGGGCCACTTGTGTTTGCAGCATTTGTACTGACAATATTTACACTTCGTCTTGTAAACCTTGCTGTATTGCCCTATCTTTTTATAGCTGCTACAACCCATATAATCGGATATTTTTCAGCCAGGTGCTTTGTCGGATTTGCCGATAACGGATTGAAAGACTTGCTTCGCAAATAAAAAAGATTATCGCCTATAAACGTGCATTGAGCATGTTTTCTTCACGCTCGAACCCCTTAGATTTGCTAAACGATGTATTTGCCTTAGATAACCAATATGTTGAGCTGCAAGTACTTACATAATCATAATAAGCATATTCACGCAGCCAAATTTCCAGTTGTTCTGACCGTTTATATCGATTTTTTCAGCATCAAGCGTTTAGAATATGTTCTGCACATAGTATTCCATCCACAGCCGCCGAGATTATGCCTCCAGCGTATCCTGCGCCCTCTCCGCAGGGGTAAAGACCTTTAATACCAATAGCCTCAAAGCTATCACCTCTTATAATGCGCACTGGGGAAGAACTTCGAGTCTCGGCCCCTGTCAGCACCGCATCCGGGTATGCAAATCCGGGCATCCACTCACCCATTTCTGAGATTGCTTGCCGTAAGGAATTTGTTATATAGTCCGGCAAATATGAATCCACCTCGGCAAACCCGGTTCCTGGCAGGTAGGTAGGCAAAACATCTCCAAATGTTTTTGTCATACGCTTTTGGAGAAAATCATCCACCCTCTGAACCGGTGCTTTATAATTCCCGCCCCCCGCTTCAAAGGCAGCTGCTTCAATCCTGCGCTGAAATGCAACACCAGCTAGCGGATGCTCGCTCCCCAAATCTTTCTTCTCAAGGGTTACCAAAAGCGCACTATTGGCATTTCTGCCATCTCTCGCAAACTCACTCATACCATTTGTCACCAAAGCGTTTTCCTCTGACGACGAAGCAACTACCATCCCACCTGGGCACATGCAGAAAGTATATACTCCCCTGCCATTTTTCAGGTGAACTACCATCTTGTAATCAGCTGCACCCAGTTTAGGGTGTCCCGAGAAATCTCCATATCGAATCCTGTTAATCAACTCTTGTGGATGTTCAATACGCACACCTACTGCAAAAGGTCTTTGCTCAATACATATACCGCTGTCAAGCAGCTTTTCAAAAGTATCACTTGCACTGTGTCCGATGGCAAGAACAACATTATCAGTAGAGATTTCCGTATACTCCCCGTTTTCTTTATAGCCTACCCCTGTTACCTTTCCATCCTTACTCAGTATTTGTGTTAATGTTGAGTTGAAGTGCACTTCACCACCCAGACTTATTGTTTTTCTTCTGATACTTTTGACCGTTTCATTCAAACGATCAGTGCCTATATGCGGCTTGTCCAAATACATAATTTCAGGTGGTGCGCCAGCCTCTACAAACTCATTAAGTATCTTCATTTTCCGAAAATCTCTGTATCCGATCTTGAGTTTGCCATCCGAAAAGGCACCTGCACCTCCCTCACCGAACTGCACATTTGTTTTGGTATCCAGAACTCCAGTACTCCAAAATTCAGAAACTCTTTTCCTTCGATTATCCAGGTCAAGACCCCGTTCCAGTAGAATCGGTCTTGCTCCAGCCTGCGCCAGAATCAACGCTGCAAACATACCCGCCGGGCCGCAGCCTACAACTACGGGACGCTCTTTCAAACGGCTTTTCTCAGGAATGATATAAACTGCCTCTGTTTCTTTGGTTATACACTTGTCCCTGGTCAGTGAAATAACTTCGTTTTCATCTCCAGAAACGTGAACAAAAACGTTCATTTTAAAATGAATATCCTGTTTATCAAGCGCATCTACCGAACGTTTTTCAATGCGGAGGCTCTTTATGCGACTGTGGTCAATATGAAGTCTTTTTACCACAATCTCCTCGAGCACTTTCATGTCGTAAGTAAGTGGTACTATTATGCCTGTTATTTTTATCATTTTCCCAACCTAAAAAGTCTTTTTAAGGACATTTTAATTCCCACCGATCCATAATACAATACATCTGTCATTGAAGCCGTACATATCCAAAGAAAAAGTATTGACACAGAAATGCTATGATAGTATTATTTATTTTGCAAGTCTGAGTTGTAATAAATCGTCATATCATTTATATGCGGTCGTGGCGGAACTGGCAGACGCGTACGTTTGAGGGGCGTATTCTGACGAGTATGGGTTCAAGTCCCATCGACCGCACCAAACAAAGAGCTTTTAACATCAAAAAGCTCTTTGTTTATATTCTCATAATTCTCCGAATTTAATTTATTGGCCGCCTGATACATCTGGTGTGCACCCCCCATTTATTTGCTCAATGAAATTATTAATGTTCCCTATTCTCATCATTAAATGTTGAAAAAATCGACATCTGCTCCTGATTAACAACATAGTATGCCGATTCAATCCCGGCGGCGGTTTTCACCGCCCGGGACTGTATCACGCTCATGTTGGACAGCATCCTGTGTACAAGGCTGTAGACTACGTCAAACTGCGCATAAATGTTGACCTCCTGAAGACCTGTCAGGCACGAATTGATTTTTATTATACTTTCCCTATCCTTTTGGTATTTGTCAATACTCTTTAAATAATAATCCTTTTTCATACGCGGATGAAAAGCCATAATTTCATTTATCATATTACTGTGTTTTTCAGCAGAGTCCTCATACTCATCAGCAACTCTGTATCGGTTATACAGGGTGGGATTCCTTCCATTCTTCCCTGAAGCTTTCACTGGAACAAGCTTATTCTCCTTTTCCATTAAATCAATAATTGAATGGAAATGACAATAACCACCTTTCAGCTGCACGCAAAACGTGCAATTCCCAACGGTGTACTTGGCTGGACTTGGAAACACGCATTTATGGTGAATTTATTATCAGCTTTCGTTAGCTGTATACCTTCCATAGGCATTGCGGCATTAACCTCATATTTGGTTCACTTCCCGAGAAATGAATAATCAGAAAACACTTTTTCTATTGACAAATCAGGTTTATGGTCATAAACTAATTATATGGTTTATAACCATAAACCCAATTTGGAGGTACATAGATGGAAAACCTGAAGCTTTGCGAAAGCGATTACCGCTTTATGCTGGTGGTATGGGAGAACGAGCCGGTGGCGTCGGGCCGCCTTGTGACGCTGTGCGCCGAAAAGCTCGGCTGGAAAAAGCCCACCACTTATACCGTACTGCGTAAAATGTGCGAAAAGGGACTCCTGAAAAACAAGAATACCATTGTCAGTGCAATCATTCCCAAGGAACAGGTGCAGGCTTTTGAGAGCGAATGCTTTGTTGAAAGAGCTTTTGAAGGTTCACTGCCACAGTTTCTCACCTCGTTTCTCGGTGGTAAAACCATCTCGGGAAAGCAAGCTGACGAACTCAAACGCCTGATTGATTTACACAAGGAGAAGTGAAGATGGAAGCGTTGTTTTTGAAAATATTAAACATGAGCATTACGGCTAATTATATCATACTCGCCGTAATTTTCATCCGCCTACTTCTGAAAAGAGCCCCGAAAAAGTATTGCTATCTGTTATGGTCTGTCGTGCTTTTTCGTCTTATTTGCCCCGTATCCTTTTCCTCTGTATTCAGCATCTTTCAAGCGAAACCCTTTGACATGACAGCAGCGCTGAGAGGTGGTGGCGCATCGCTCAGTTTTATCCCCGCCGATATAGGGTATATGAAGACCCCGAGAGTAACTGTGGGGATCCCGACCATGAATTCCATCATCAGTGGAAGTCTGCCCCCAGCTACACCATACGCCAGTGTCAGCCCTCTGCAAATATGGATTTTTCTCGGAACAGTCCTTTGGTGCACAGGCATCGCCGCGCTCCTTGTCTACTACATCGTCACCTATATCCGTCTGAAACATCGTGTGGCCACCGCTGTCCGCATGGAAGGCAATGTTTTTGAATCGGACAAAATCCGGTCTCCCTTCATTCTTGGCTTTCTCATGCCTAGGATTTATATTCCCTTCGGTTTGGGTATGAAGGAGCGAGCATCCATCCTCCAGCACGAGAGATTCCATTTGAAACGAAAAGACCATCTGATAAAGCCTTTAAGTTTTTATGTGCTGACCATTCACTGGTTTAACCCACTTGTCTGGCTCGCCTTCGTTCTCATGACAAAAGACATGGAAATGAGCTGTGATGAAAAGGTACTTTCAGAAACCAGCACAGATATTGTTCATGATTACAGCACATCACTTCTGGCTTTTGCAGCAAACCGACGCTTTCCGGCAGCAAGTCCACTTGCCTTTGGGGAGGCTGGTATACGGGAGCGTGTGAAGAACATTCTGCGATTTAAGACGCCGAAAAAATGGATGATTTTTCTCACCGCTATTCTCTGTGTTACTGCCATCATTACCTGCGCCGCGAACCCAGTGAAAAAAGTAGTGACAAAGGCAAGCAACATGCCGTACGGTAATTATGTGTTTGAAAAGCAGGTCTATATGAATCCTCTCAGCTCCTTTATGGCCTTTGATGGTTATAGAGAATACTACACGCTTACTAAAAATCTGCTTATTCTGACGGATGAGACCGGCATCCAGCAAAGATTTGCTGTTACCTATAAGCAAGACAAGGTGGATGAGCCGGAGTTTAAGAATAGCTTTATGATTAACATAGGCGTTCCTGATATTGCTGCATATAAGGAACGATATCAGTACACGTTGACCGATGCTTCCAGTTCTGCTGTTTATCGAATTTATCGGCTGGACGATGAGATATGGCTGGCACGAATACACAAGGACACCGCCAATACTCAAAAGAGCGAATATATCTGGAATATTTATAAGATCACGAGGTTTGACGGGGAAATACCCATGAAAGCCACTATATCGGGAACACAGGACTGCATCGAAGACTTTTTATCTCTACAACAGGATTTTAGGTCGGGATACAACACGGACACATGCTATAACATCACCCCAGACTATATTCAAGAAAGCTCAGATTATTTGGTTTTCAAATATGACACCTCCTGTGCTTCGTTCCTGCTATACGAGGGCAAAGTATACCCGCTTGGCATATGGTTTGGCGGCTATGGCTTAACCAGCATGTCGCTTGCCGATTTGAACGGCGACCAAAAACCGGAATTGTATTTCACCTATTCATTTGGCTCCGGGCTTCACCGTTCCAACGCTGCATATTTTGACCCAGTTGCAAAAAAAGTTGTTGTTTTTGATTACACACATTTGAATAAAGATATGATTATCACAAAAAACAGCGATGTGGGACTATCTCTTTATAACGCCGCCATAAATAAAATGGACAACTTTGTGAATTTCGGAATTGAGAAAAAAGGTTTTATTTCAGATATTGTTTATGAAAACGGGCAAATCTCATTAAACCCTATAACAAACAAGTAATCGGATGGATTACCACGGTCAAGCTAATTACAGATGCAACAGGGCGGTCTACACAAACCGCTCTGTTGATTTTTCTGCCTATATCACAAGCATCTTCCAAATATAGAGCGGAACCGTTAACGCGAGCACCAAGCAGGCAAACAGAATCGCTGGTACGGCCCATTCGAACCGTCCATACTTCCGATGTAGGTTAAGTGCCCAGCGCCTGGCCGTATTTCTTCAGTAGGTTTGGGCAAACCTGTCTAAAGGCAGGGACGCAGCTTTGTCGGATTTGCCGATAACGGATTGAAAGACTTGCTTCGCAGGTAAAAAAGATTATCTGCCAAAAACATGCGTTGAGCATGTTTTCTTCACGCTCGAACCCGCATGGTTCGATCCTCCTAGTTTCCTGGCACAAAAAAGCACCGTCCTGATTTATTGGACGGTACTTTTTTGTTTGGTGGAGATGAGGGGGATCGAACCCCTTACCTCTTGACTGCCAGTCAAGCGCTCTCCCAGGTGAGCTACACCCCCGTATTCCGCTTTGATACATTTCCTATTGTAATATATCCAGCCGCATTCAGTCAAGAAGAAAAATACGGCTGTGGTGTTCACCGATAGCAGCCGGTCCTGTAAGAATTTTATGATAGCCGGCAACCACGCCGCTTCCCGACTAAATTGGCATCTGCACGTTTGCGTTCACATAATTCAAATACCTGAAGCCCATGTCATTATAAAAATGCCATTCGCTTTCCGAAGAAAGCTGCCAGCCCGGCATTTCGTCCAAATCCGGGAAATGCCTGTCCGCCTCGAACTCCTTTTCGAACCGCGTCACATAGACCTCGCTACAGTATGGCAGAAGTTGCCTGTAAACGGATTCCCCGCCGATGACGAACACATCGTCGGAAGAGTATTCCTTAAGCTCGGCAAAAAGCCCGTCGAGCGAGCGGCAGACTATAAGCCGGTCGTCATCGAAGCTGCCGTTCCGGCTCAATACTATATTTATCCTGTCCTTGAGAGGCTGCTTGCCCGGAAAGGATTCCAGCGTTTCGCGTCCCATGACCACTACCTTTCCGGTAGTCATCCGCATGAAAAACTTCATATCCTCTGGAACTCGCTGCAGAAGCCTGCCTCCGCAGCCTATACCCCAATTCATATCCGCTGAAAGTATCGCTTTTATGTAAATCCACCTCATCTCGTCCGTTATCGGGCATCTCTTACTTTGAGTATCTTCATATAATATCGTATCAACCGGCCATTTTGCTCCGCAGAGCCGTCGCAACTAGACCGCCACCGGTATGTTTTTGATCTGCGGCCCTTTTTCGTAACCCTCCAGTACGAAATCCTCCACCCTGAAATCGTAGAAATCCTTCACGTCCGGATTTATCACAAGCTTCGGGGCCGGATAGACAGGCCTTTTTATAAGCTCCTCGACCAACGGAAAATGCCTGTCATAAATATGTGCGTCGGCTATCACATGAACGAGCTCGCCTGCCTCGAACCCATTGATCTGCGCGATCATGTGTACGAGAACGGCATACTGGCTTACATTCCAGTTGTTTGCCACAAGCACGTCGTTCGAGCGCTGATTCAATATGGCATTGAGTCTTTTACCCGTGACATTGAAGGTAACGCTGTAAGCGCACGGGTAAAGGTGCATCTCATTAAGGTCGCCATGGTTGTAAAGGTTTGTTATTATCCGCCTGCTGTAGGGATTGTTTTTCAGATCGTACAATACCCTGTCGACCTGGTCGAATTCGCCCTCCGCATACTTGTGCTTCACTCCGAGCTGATAACCGTAGGCTTTCCCAATGGAGCCCGTCTCGTCCGCCCAGCTGTCCCAGATATGGCTGTTCAGGTCATGTATATTGTTCGATTTTTTCTGCCATATCCACAGCAGCTCGTCTATAGCCGCCTTCAGATTGGTAGGTCTCAGGGTCAGGATAGGAAATTCCTCTGATAGGTCGTAACGGTTGACTACGCAGAAGCTTTTTTTAGTATAGGCAGGAGTTCCGTCCTCCCAGACCGCCCTTACCTTCTCGCCCTCCGAAGAATAACCGTTGTCCAGTATATCCCTGCACATCCGTATGAAAATTGCGTCCGCCTTGCTCATATGGGTTGTACCTCACTCGTTCATTTATCGGTTGCATAAATCCATAAATCATTATATCGTACTTTGTCCAAAAAGCATATGTCAGTGAGGAGAAAGCTCCTTCACTTTACCTAACCTATTTTACAGATTTAAAAAGCTCCCGTCTCTTGCGATTCGCAAGGGACGAGAGCCTTTTTTGTGGTTTCATCCTGATTTGGTCTTACAGCGATTATAATGTGATCGGCGTTCAGTCTTCGGGATGGTCTTCGTCTGCCTTCCTTCAATCCCGCTTCCAGCCTCCGGCGGTATCTCTCTGTCAAGGAATGTGGCAGCTTACTGTTCCCTTCATTGAATGATCAGGTTATTCTAAAACGGTATTGCTTAAAGTACCCTGTTTCTTACTTCCTCAGTGATCTTTTCGATGAACTTCTCCAGAGGCATAGGTCCAAGATCGCCTTCCTTGCGCGACCTTACTGCCACCTGGCCGTTTTCCATCTCCTTATCGCCTATGACAAGCATGTACGGTACTTTTTCCATCTGTGCCTCGCGGATCTTGTAACCTATCTTCTCGTTCCTGAGATCGGTCTCGACC
The DNA here is from genome assembly GCA_023412915.1 of Bacillota bacterium. GTDB lineage: Bacteria > Bacillota > Clostridia > Acetivibrionales > DTU013 > JAEYOM01. Next base: position 176,793 of record JAEZRE010000006.1, on the reverse strand, counting down.
CTCAAGCCATAGGACTGCAGCTTTTCACGCACTTCCTTGGCATATCCGTGCTGTTTGTCGATTATCGGCAGCAGTTTTACCTGTTCCGGGGCAAGCCACGTAGGAAGCGCGCCTGCGTATTTTTCCAGAAGGAGTGCCAGAGTCCTTTCATAGCAGCCTATTGAGGTTCTGTGTATAACATAGGGGTATTTCTTCTGTCCATCGCGGTCGACATATACCATTCCGTACTTTTCAGCCAGCAGGAAGTCTATCTGAACGGTTATAAGCGTGTCTTCCTTGCCGAAAACGTTCTTTATCTGGATATCGAGTTTCGGGCCATAGAAAGCCGCTTCTCCATCCGCTTCGGTGTATGGTATCTCAAGATCGTTCAGTATCTCGCGCATACGGCCCTGAACTTCATTCCACTGCTCCTCGGTCCCGATATACTTCTGCTTGTTGTTCGGATCCCATTTCGAGAAACGATACGAAACGTCGCCGTCAAGACCGACCGCTTTCAGCATGAATAACGCAAGGTTCACACAGCCCGCGAATTCTTCCTCGAGCTGTTCCGGCATGCATGCCAGATGGCCTTCCGAGATTGTAAACTGTCTCACGCGGATGAGCCCGTGCATTTCGCCTGAAGATTCGTTCCTGAAAAGTGTCGAGGTTTCGTTGAACCTCATCGGCAGATCACGGTAACTCCGCAGATGAGCAAGGTAGACCTGGAACTGGAACGGACAGGTCATCGGCCTCAGCGCGAATATTTCCGCATTCGGGTCTTCGAAGGATTTCGGGTCGCCCATTACGAACATACCGTCCCTGTAATGATCCCAGTGGCCTGATATCTTATAGAGCTCACGCTTTGCCATAAACGGAGTCTTGGTCAGCAAATAGCCCCGGCGTTCCTCTTCATCCTCCACGAACCTCTCCAGTATCTGGATTACCTTGGCCCCCTTCGGCATGAGGATAGGCAGGCCTTGTCCTATATAGTCGACCGTGGTGAAATAGTCGAGTTCCCTCCCGATTTTGTTGTGGTCTCTTTTCTTTGCTTCTTCAAGCATCGCAAGGTATTCGTCGAGCTCGTTCTTTTTGGTAAAGGCAGTGCCGTATATCCTTTGCAGCATCTTGTTCTTTTCGTTTCCGCGCCAATATGCGCCTGCGATCTGCGTAAGCTTGAACGCCTTGATTTTACCCGTCGAGGGTACGTGAGGTCCGGCGCACAGGTCCGTAAAGTCTCCCTGTTTGTAGAAGGATATCGTCGCATCCTCAGGCAGGTCGCGTATAAGCTCGACCTTGTACGGTTCGCCATTTTCCTCCATAAATTTGATAGCCTCCGCCCTCGGTAAGGTATAGCGCTCGAGCGGAAGATCTTCTTTGACGATCTTCTCCATTTCCTTCTCTATCTTTTCGAGATCCTCGGAAGCGAAGGTCTTGTCGATATCGAAGTCATAGTAGAAGCCGTTGTCTATTGCGGGGCCAATTGCCAGTTTGGCATCGGGATACAGCCTTTTCACAGCCTGTGCCATCACATGGGACGCAGTGTGCCTGAAGGCATGCTTTCCGCCTTCGCTGTCGAAGGTGAGAAGGTTCAGGCTGCAATCCTTATCCAGCACGGTGGAAAGCTCCTTCACCTCACCGTCTATATCAGCGGCAAGGGCGACTCTCGCGAGGCCTGCGCTTATGCTCTCGGCCACCTGCATCACAGTAGTTCCGGCATCATATTCCTTTACGCTTCCATCCTTCAGTGTAACCTTTATCATATCTGCTCCTCCTTAAAAAAATAAGCTCCCGTCTCTTGCGATAGCAAGGGACGAGAGCATTCTCCCGTGGTTCCACCCTAATTTGGTCTTATTGCGATTATAACGTTATCGTCGTTCATACTCCGGGTTGGTCTTCGTCTGCCTTCCTCCGATCCCGCTTCCAGCCACGGCGGCATCTCTCTTTCAAGGCTTGCGGCAGCTTACTGTTCCCTTCAACGTATGATACTGATATATCATTTAAGCCATAATCATCATAGTGAGCTTTTATCTATTATAACCCAACTGCAATTAAAGTCAACTGCCAAATTGATTTCAGCACTCAAATGTCTTTGAAAGCTCGAATTCATCCTGTATCGCTTTATCCGGCTTCTTTGTGAGCAGCGAAACAACGAGGATTGCAATGCCGGACAGTATAAAGGCCGGGAACAGTTCATATATCCCCAGAATGCCTCCCATTGGCTTAAGCAGGAGCTTCCAGATGAATACCATACCGCCGCCCGTCAGCATACCTGCTATAGCGCCTGCCCTCGTCGTCCTCTTCCAGAAAAGCGAGAACAGCATTATCGGCCCGAAGGTTGCGCCAAAGCCCGCCCACGCGAAGGATACCACCTTGAATATAACGCTTTTTTCATCAAGTGCAATGATTATGCCGAAGAGCGATACCACCAGCAAGGTGATTCTCGATACCACCATGACCTGCTTGTCAGTCGCTTCCCTCTTCATTATCCCCTGATAGATATTTTTTGAAAATGCCGAGGCTGCAATCAAAAGATAAGAATCCGATGAACTCATGGTCGCCGCAATTATGCCGGAAAGTATAACGCCGGCGAGCAGAGGAGGAAGCAGTGTTGTCGACATCGTGATGAAGACGTTTTCGGACTGGCTCTGGGTCAGCAGTGCCGCCGGGTACAGAGATCTGCCGATCAAACCTATAGCAACGGCGGAGAAAAGTGAAATCACGCACCAGACTATCGCTATCCTTCTCGATTTTTTCAATTCCGAGGCCCTGTTAATAGCCATAAACCTCAATAAAACCTGAGGCATGCCGAAATAGCCGAGACCCCATGACATTGTCGATATTATGGTCAGCAGGCCATAGCCGCCGGCTGCCCCAAACAGCGATTTACCTGCGGCATCAAGCTGCTGGACACCGTCGGCGAGCTGAGGTTGAGCTATTCCGAAGAAATCGAAGAAACCGGGGATCGCCTTCATATTTTCCAGGATAGCCGGTACGCCGCCCGCTGCTACTGTCCCTACTATCAAGACGGTGCAAAGGGCGATTATCATGATGACGCCCTGCATGAAGTCCGATACGCTTTCGGCCAGGAAGCCGCCCATGAATGTATAAACTAAAACAATCACTGCGCCTATTATCATTACGATCTGATACTTGACGCTGAAAAGAGTACTGAAAAGCTTGCCGAAGGTGACAAAGCAGCTGCCTGCGTAAACTGCGAAGAACACCAGTATGAATACGGCAGCTATCATAAGTATGACCTTTTTGTTTTCCTTGAACCTGTTACTGAAGAAGTCGGGAATAGTGATTGCGTTTGCTACTGTAGAATAACGGCGAAGTCTTTTTGCAACTATGAGCCAGTTCAGATACGTACCTACGGCTAGCCCGATAGCAGTCCATACGGCATCGCTCAAACCGCACCAGTATGCGACGCCCGGCAAGCCCATCAATAGCCAGCCGCTCATATCGGATGCCTCGGCGCTCATCGATGCTATCCAAGGGCCGAGCGATCTGCCACCGATAAAATAATTATCGGAATTCGTATTGGCTTTTTCCTTAAAATAAAAACCTATTGTTATCACTACAGCAAGGTATGCCACCATCGCGATAATTATTTGCCATGAAGCCCCAATCATTTATACGCCCCCTCATTTCCATTTTGCTGCCATTATATCAGATATTTATGTCGTTGAAAAGCAACAAAGTATAACGCTATCACTTTACCTCATTAAATCAACGCAAGTATGAGCGGCACCATCGGGAATCTGCCTCTGCGTCCTTCGCCGATGCGTTTAAATATGATAAAAGTGAAAACACTAAACTGCAGATTGACTATATTCGGGACAAATCATAATAATCAATAGGATACGGAGGAAGCATTTTGAAAAAGATTAGGCTTGGAGTGATCGGGACCGGTTTGGCGTGGGAAAGGCTGCATTACCCTGCATTGCAGGAGCTGAAGGACAAATATGAGATAGCGGCGCTGGCAAACCGTACAAAGTCGGACGCGGAGAAGTTTGCAGGAAAGATCGGTCTGGATTTGAAAAACGTTTATAATGACTACCATGAGCTGCTGAAGCGTACCGACCTCGACGCAATCGACATATTGGTGCCCATAGGGCAGAATTATAAAGTATCGGCTGACGTTGCGGAAGCAGGCTTCGATTTTATATGTGAAAAGCCCATGGCGCCCGATATGAAGCAGGCGGACAGCTTTCTTGAACTTGTTCGCAGAAAAAGCGACCTTAAAATCATGATCGCGGAGAACTACAGATATGACGATGAGCACAACAGGATAAAGCAAATCCTCAATGAAGGCAGAATAGGCAATATCGTCTATTTCATGGATAACAACACGACTTGCTTTCCGTGCGGCATGGGGCAGGACACATACGCGGGTACCGAGTGGCGGCAGCATCCCGACTTCGAAGGCGGTGCGTTCCTGGATGCGGCGCTGCATGATCTGGCCGGAATGAGGCATATATTCGGTGAAATCGAATGCGTGCAGGCCTTCGGCAAGCCGCAGAAGCAGGATTTCAACCCATACGTGTCGGTGAGCAGCAATATTCTTTTCAAAAGCGGCGTCATCGGCCAGTACACTTATTACCCCTCGGGAATTGAAGCACTGAAGCCTGCCGTCGGTTTAAGGATCTTCGGGACAGGCGGTCAGATATTTCTCGAGGATAAGACCTCGGGCGTCATCACTGTCGCTTATAACGGTGGAATGAAGGAAACCATAAGCTTCACGCCGGAAAGAGGCTATTACAATGAATTGCTGAATTTCTACAACGCCCTCAACGGTACCGAGGAAATCAGGGTAACTCCGGAGATTGAATACGGCGATGTAAAAACTGTATTTCGCATACTCGATTCCATAAAATCCAAGCATATTGAATATGTGGACGGCATTGACCGGACCGGCTTCGTGGAATTCGCGCCCGTTCCCGAGAGGATAAGCCCATACCTCCAGTAATTTTTGATACCGGGACTTGGTATAATTAGACCAGACATCATTATTTCACTTGCGTATAACTAGTTATAATGATAATATTCTGGATAAAGTAAAATATACCCATTGATGTTTTTTAGAAAGTGGAATTATGCTGCAATTTCTTTCCGCATTTCTGCCGCTGGCGGCCTTGATCATTGCTGTATCCGCGGCGGCGTTGAGAATACGACATTCCGGCCGCACCATGGCGCGGCTGTTGTTTGAATTTGACCTGTGCGTAGCCAATTCGCCGGCTCAGGTGGCATTTTTCATGTTCTCGTTCACAGCGGCCATAGCTTCCGGTATTCTCTCAGGAGCATATGCTCAGGTTTCGACCCTGTGGATTCTCACCCTGGATATTTTGTACATGCTCAGCAGCATGCTTCTTGTGCTGTTCCACAGATTAAAGGTTCATCCCTTCAGCCTCATTGTAGTTAATTAAAAATAACTAACAGGAGGCAAGCATGCTAAAAAGTAAATCGAATATCTTTAAAATGCTCGGCGAGCTAAAGTCAACCGAGCTTAATCTTGACCCTGCAAAAAAATTATTGGAAGAAATCAACAGGATCGACCTCAGGGTTAAGTCCGATACGGAACTGAAGGCGATTTCGCAGGAGCTGCGTCAGCAGGCTTTGGGGGGCGTCCCTGCGGAGAAGCTTCTCGTGAAGGCTTTTGCGCTGGTAAGGGAAGCGTCGTCGAGGACGCTCAAAATGAGGCCGTTCGACGTCCAGCTATTGGCCGGGGTAGCTTTGCATTACGGCGCGCTGGTCGAAATGCAGACCGGTGAAGGTAAAACCCTTGCCGCGACCGCTCCTGTGTACCTCAACGCCCTTTACGGCAAGGGGGTGCATGTACTGACCTTCAATGACTATCTAGCCCGTAGGGACGCGGGCTGGATGAAACCTCTGTACGACTTTCTCGGCGTCAGCGTGGATTACGTACAGGAAGGCATGGGCAAAGACCGGAGAAGGTCGGCATATGCCGCGGACATAACCTACCTTACCGCAAAGGAATGCGGGTTCGACTATCTGAGGAGTTTTCTTGTCAAAAGTCCCTATGAGCTCGTGCAAAGGCCGTTCAATTACGCTGTCGTAGACGAGGCCGATTCCATCCTTATAGACGAGGCAAGAATCCCGCTCGTTATCGCGGGCAAAACGGAAAAAGACCGCAGTTATGATCCCAGGGTCATCTCGGATGTTGTAGGTAAGCTTTTACCGGAAGAGGATTTCAGCCTCGACGAATATGAAAGGAACGTTTTTCTGACAGAACAGGGCGTCGGCGTGATTGAAAAAAGCTTTGGCTGCGGCAACCTGTATGACGAAATGAACCTCCAGCTGCTCGTAGACGTCGGTAACGCGCTGCACGCGAGAGCTTTGTTGAAAAAGGATATTGACTATATAATACGCAATAATAAAATTGAATTGGTGGATGAATTCACAGGCCGCGTCGCAGACAGCAGGCAGTGGCCGTACGGGCTCCAGGAGGCGATAGAAGCCAAGGAAGGCATCTATTCCGAGACGAAGGGCCAGATCATCGCATCGGTGACGCTGCAGAATTTTATCAGACAGTATCCCAAGATCTCAGGAATGACGGGCACAGCCCGGTCTTCCTCGGAGGAGCTGCTGGAATTCTACGGACTGAGTGTCGCGGTAATACCGACCAACAGGGAATGCATCCGTATCGACCACCCCGATGTGATTTTTGCGAACCAGAACGCCAAAATGGATGCGCTTGTAACGGAAATAGAGACTGTCCACAATACCGGCAGGCCGATACTGATAGGCACAAGGAGCGTGCAGGAATCCGAAGAGCTGGCTTCAAGGCTTGCTGCCACCGGTATCGCGTGCACAGTCCTAAATGCGAAGAACGACGAAAAAGAGGCCGGTATCGTAGCAAATGCCGGGCGTCCTTTCGCCGTGACAGTTTCGACCAACATGGCCGGCAGAGGTACCGATATCAGACTTGGAGGAGAGCATGAAGAAGAGCACGGCAGGGTTGCTGGTCTCGGGGGGCTTTACGTAATAGGCACAAACAAATACGAAAGCAGGAGGATAGACGACCAGCTGCGCGGCAGAGCAGGACGGCAGGGCGATCCCGGTTCGACCCGTTTCTTCATAAGCCTCGAGGATGATCTGATGAAGCAGTACAAGCTGAAGGAGCTTATACCGGAGGCTCTTTACTCTACTTCAGGCTCCGGCCCGATTGAAAACAAGGTTATCAGGAGGGAGACCTCCCGCGCGCAGAGAATCATAGAAGGCCAGAATTTCCAGATAAGGCGCACCCTTCAAAAGTACAACATTCTTATGGAAAGGCAGCGCCAAATGATCTTCAGACAGCGCTCCGATGTGCTTTTCGGCAGATTGCCCGGCTTGTTCAAGGCAAAGCTCCCCGAAAGGTATGTAAGCTTAAAGCCCGTGGTCGGCGAAGCCGCGCTCCTCAGGGCGGAATGGCAGGTATTGCTGCATTTCATCAGTTCCTGCTGGACCGAGTATCTGGATTACCTGTCCTATACCAGGGAAAGCATCCACCTGGTGAATATGGCAGGAAAGATTCCCATCAGCGAATTCAACAAAATCGCTATCGAAGGCTACGAAAAGCTTTTACAGAATATCACCGGCGAAACCCTTGCTGTTCTCGAAAGAGCCGAGATCACAAGCAAGGGGATTGACATGGAGAAGGAGGGTTTGAGGGCTCCGTCCTCCACCTGGACCTACATGGTTGACGACAACCCCGAGCAGTTGGGCATAATACCTGTTCAATTGGCACTGGATCCGTTATCGGTCATGCTTACAACGTTCTCGCTTGCAATGAACGGTTTCAGACTGCATAAGAAACATAAAGACGAAAAGAGGAGCACTGGAAAGGAGAACTGAAATGGACAAATTCTCGATAGTAGACATCGGAGGCAATGCAAGGGACATACCCGTTCTTATCAGGGAACTCAGGCAGAAGAACCTGATCGTGGCAACGGAAAAGGATGCGGGAGGCGATACGGTCTATCTCACCAACAATCTTTTTGCCGTAAAAAATGTGGCCGGCGACTATGACGGGCTAATGCTGGATATAATAAAGGAAAAATAGGGTATTGTAGTTATATACCTTTTATGGTATTATTTGTTACATACCATAGATCATTTGGCTCGGGGCAAACTTCCGTCATAATGGCGGAAGCCCCCTCCTTTATTTACGGAGCTGCATATGAGATACAAAAGGAAAGAACGGTTCAAAAAATTACGTCATAAAAGAGCGCGCGGCCTGCTGCTTTTAACAGTTATAGTACCTTCCGCGCTTGTGCTCGCCGGATATCTGCTCGCCTCCGTAGTCATACTTCCGTCAATGTCTTGAATTCCGTATAATTGCACCGGTTTGTTGAAATTGCATAAAAAGCTTGTGCGGCATATCGTAAAAGTCGTGTATTAAGGCCATTACTATTTGATTTCCCATGCGCGTATAATGGAATCATAGTAAAGATAGTTTTCCTCCTTTTTTAATATTTTTGAAAAGCCGGCTTTGGTCGTAAGCCGGCTTTTTTGCGTCCTGAAAAATGTTTACTTCGCTATTATCGTTTCATCTCTCGCAAACGGCTTGTCGAAGCTGGCATGCGTGTAAATCTCGCGTTTCTTGCCTTCAATCAGGAACTGCACCTTTTTAACGCCATCGATTTCCGTGAGTGTGTCGACTACCGTCCATATTGCCATGCGTTCGCTTGCCGTACCGCCGGGGCTTTTATCCACGTATTCCTTTGAAAGGTTCACAGTGCAAAGACCATCCTTCGTACTGACCGACAGCAGTTTCGTACCGTCCGGGATAGCGTCCCACAGGTTCTCGGCGACCGGACCCTTGAACAATTCCCTTAAAACCGCCTCTTCTATGGATTCGTCGGCTTCCACAGCTATGTCCCTTTTCTCTCCGACGATGAATTCCGCGTTGGAGTCCGAAAAATAAAGCATAACGGTTTTCATTTCGCCCTCGACAGGCATGCCGTTTTCGTCAAGAGAAACAGGCCCGATTTCACCAAGAGGCATTCCGCTTGCACCGATCATCTCTCCCCCGTTTATATGGAGGCGGACCTTTTCGACCCCGCTGATCCCGGTGAGAGTGTTTACAACGGAGAATCTCGTGGTTATTTCGGAAACGCCGTTAGTTTTCTGAAATTCATTTGAGAAGTCCACCGTCGCCACTTTGTCATGTACCGATATACCCAGGAGCTTGGTACCCTCGGGTATCGGATTGCGCAGTCCTTCGGTTTTGGGTCCTTCGGCAAGTGCTGAGATGCATGCTTTCAGAATGGCTCCGTCCACTACCTGTATATCGCGTTCTTCGGTTTTTATGCCGCTGTTGTCTTCTGTCGGGAAATACAGCGTTACCTTTACTGTTTTTGCATTGACTGCCGAGCTCTGCGCGGTCTCTTCCTCCTGACCCGGATTTACGGAAGCGCCGCCCTGCTGTCCGTCCGCCGTGCTTTCGGCAGGTGTGCCGTTCTGCAGTGTGCTCTCGGAACCTGTGCTCTCGTTATTATTGACGCCAGGCAGGCTGCAGCCTGAAAACGACAATATTGCAATTATCAGTAATACGGATAGAAATAACCTTTTCACATTGACCCTCCCCAAACCTCAGCTTATTTGTAAAAATCCTGCAATGACCTTTTCTTCGGATATTTGACGATCCCGCAGCGGCATTTGTTCCCGTTTTAACTTAAGCCGTTCCCGTTGCTTCCACAGCGGCATCAGCCCACAGTTATAAAGTCCTTGATGCTGTCGAACCGGCTTTGTTTTATTCTCGGCACCTTCATGATATCCTCGATGCGGCTGAAGCTGCCGTTCTTTTCCCTGAAGGCAATAATATCCCTTGCCGTTGCCGCACCGACCCCGGGAAGAGTATCGAGTTCGTCCGCACCCGCCGTATTGATATTGACAAGGTTTTTGTCGCCGCTGTCTTTTACCGGACTGCTGCCGGCAGCGCTTCCGCCCGATATGACTGCTCCGCTCCCACTTTCGCTTATGAGCTCGGCTCCGCTGCCAAGTCCTGCGTCCGAATTTCCGGACGTATCCTGCGTTACCTTCTCCGACTGCTTTGCGGAGGTATTCTTCACATTCGCCGCCGGTTGTTTTGAAGTATCGGCCTGCTCCGGCTTCTGTTTAGATTTTATGTTCAGCATTACGTTTTCATTCAGTGAATAGACAAGATTTATATTCCCGGCATCCGCGTCACTCGTGAGCCCGCCCGCTGCCTTTACCGCATCGTCGATCAGCCGGCCTTTTTTGATGGTCACTATTCCCGGCTGTTTTACACAGCCGACGACATAAACGCAGATCGTATCTTCAGCTTGAACGGTACTGCCGGCCGCCGTCATACCTCCGGACTGTGCCTCGGGTAAACTGCCCGGCGCCGCATTACCGCCCACACCCGGAATGACTGCGGAGCCTGTAGTTAACGTACCGTCAGGATCGCCGCCGGCTTCAATTATTATATCGTTATCCTGCCTCAAAAAGATATAGCCGGCCAGACATCCCAGCAGCAGAAGTATCGCTGCCACGACCACAACGGCTTCCTTTTTCATGCTTATTTCCCTGCCGAATATCTTGAGCTTCATTACGATCATCCTCCATAATTGTATAATTCTTCCTTTTAATGTCTTTTTCCTTTTTTTTCTAAAAATATTTAAATATATTTTAACTAAATGCCCGCTTTTTCTGATATACTTAAAATGTATTAAAATACCCGGAGGTACTGATGAAAAGGCTGCTTACGTTGGCAATGGTACTGTTCTTTTTCCTGACTAATACCAGTTTAGCGATCGAGCAACCGCCCGCTCCCAATGCAGGCGCCTATATCCTGATAGATTCCGAAACAGGCGACATCCTGTGTGAAAAAAATCCGGATGCACAGGTTTATCCGGCCAGTACGACCAAAATAATGACAGCCATACTTGCGCTGGAAAACGGTCGTCTGGATCAAGTCATGACAGCCGGTCAGTCCGCTATAGAAGATATCGGCCCGGACGGCAGCAACATCGGCATTATCGCCGGAGAGCAGATCAAGCTTGAAAACCTGCTCCAGGCGCTTCTCATATGCTCCGCCAACGAAACCGCCAATATAATTGCAGAAAATGTTGCCGACAGCCGTCAGGCATTTATAAATATGATGAATGAAAAGGCAAAAGAGCTCGGCGCAACGAATACGCATTTTGCAAACACCAACGGAATGCATGACCCGGAGCATTATACGACCGCTGCCGACATGGCCAAATTCGCTCGCTATGCCATGACCCTCCCCGAATTCCGGAAGATCGTAAGTTCTCCCAACCTTCAAATGCCTCCGACCAACAAGCATCCCGAATGGCCCGTACTGGCCAATACAAATAAACTGATGATCACCGACAAAAGCGACCTTTACGTCATAGACGGGATTAAAACCGGCTATACCGGCCAGGCAGGCTACAACCTCGTTTCGGCCGCGAAGGACAAAAACGGTCTGGAGCTTATTTCCGTCGTAATGGGAGTTAAAAACGAAGGCGCGCAGGAAAACGTAAGGACCTATTCGAAGGAGCTGCTCGACTACGGCTTTAACAATTTCAAGAAGGTGAACCTGCTTGAAAAGGGAAAGGTCTATCGAAATATAAAGGTTGAAAATGCCGAGGATATCTACGGCCTCGACCTTGTGACCACCAACAGTCTTTCGTGCATAGTGCCGAAGGCTTCCGACCGGCAGAATGTAAAAGAGATACCACACATTTCGGAAAACGTCACTGCACCGGTCAACAAGGATGACATAATGGGTTACGTCGAATTTGTAAAGAATGACGTTTCCATAGGAAAGGTCGACCTGGTCGCAGCCAGAAGCATAGAACCCAAGCCCGAACCTGTCACCCTGGCAAGTAAGATAAAGGCTTTCGCAAACAACATCTTTGTAAGGATCGGATTATATATAGCCGGCTTCCTTCTCTTCTTCATTCTGCTCCGCGCCACTCTTAGGCGCATCTCACGCAAGGTGCATTCCCGTAAATACTCCTGATTTTTGTAGTATTTACTATTTGGCGTTACATAATATATAATATAGAAGCAGAGAATCGCAATAAATGCCGATTTTCAAGTAATATCCCTTCAAGGAGTGTTGTGAGGATGACGTCAAAAGCTATTCGCAAGGTCCGGGAAATTACAGATCTGAAAGACATGCTTGAGCAGAGTGTAAACCTGTCCGGCGAAAAAGACGCCTTCTGGCTTAAGACATCAAATGACGGCTACAAGGGAGTTACCTATAAGGATTTCAAACGTGAAACCGACGCGCTGGGAACTGCATTGATCAGTCTCGGTCTAAAAGGCAAATTTATTGCGATTATCGGTGAAAATCGGTATGAATGGTGTCTTTCCTATATTTCCACAGCAAACGGCACGGGCATAGCCGTCCCTCTCGACAGGGAACTGCCGCTGCCCGAGGTCGAAAACCTGCTGGTGCGTTCGAACGCAAGCGCAATAATATTCTCGGGAAAACATGAAAAGGATATGAGGGTCATCGCAAGCTCCATCACATCCTGCGAGTATTATATCAATATGGATGCGGAAGACGACACGGACGGCTTCCTGTCCCTTAAGAAGCTGATTGGAAAAGGCAATTCTCTTTTGGACGGGGGCGACCGATCTTACCTCGATGCGACTGTCGATCCGGATGCTTTCAGTATCCTTATTTTCACCTCCGGCACTACCGATCTGGCAAAGGGAGTAATGCTCTCCCATAAGAATCTGGTATCCGATATCATGTCCGTTTGTTCGGTGCTCTATATAGACGACAAGGATTCGACACTCTGTATGCTCCCGCTGCATCATACTTACGCATGCACGACTAGCTTTCTGCTGATGCTCTACAACGGCTGCAGGATCTCGTTCATAGAAGGGCTCAAGCACATAGCGAAGAACATGAAGGAGACCAGTCCGACGATATTGCTCGCAGTGCCGCTGCTGCTCGAATCCATGTATAAAAAGGTCTGGGAAAATATAAACAAGAGCAAGGCTACGGCGAGGAAGGCAAAAATCGCGCTGTTCATAAGCGATCTGGCATATAATTTACTGGGTATCGATATCAGGAGAAAGCTTTTCAAACAAATTCACGACAATATAGGCGGAAGGGTCAGACTTATAATATCAGGCGCGGCGGCTATAGATCCCGCCGTTTCAAAGGGCTTCCGCAGCTTCGGTATCGCCATGCTCCAGGGCTACGGCCTGACCGAGTGCTCCCCGATCGTAACGGTCAACCAGCTTGAAAAATACAGGGACGATTCTATAGGCCTGCCTCTCCCCATAGACGAAGTAATGATTTACAAGCCGAACAAGGAAGGCATAGGCGAATTGATCGTAAAAGGCGACAACGTAATGCTGGGTTATTTCGAAAACAAGCTTGCCACCGAAAAAGTAATAAGAGACGGCTGGTTCTTCACCGGAGACCTTGGGAAAATGAACAAGGAAGGCTTCTTCAGCATAACCGGAAGAAAGAAGAACGTCATCGTTACCAAGAACGGAAAGAACATATATCCTGAAGAGGTCGAAGCATACCTGGACAAATCACCGTTCATCGCGGAGTCCATGGTTTATGGCAAGGACGACGAAGCCTCAGAGGAGACCTTCGTATACGCTATGATAGTCCCTGCGATGGATGTGATCAGGGAGAAGCTTGAAAAAACCGAGGTAACTCAGGACGAAGTCTTCAGGATAATCGACAACGAAGTCAAGAACGTGAACAGGAACATGACGTTGTATAAACGCATCCGCCGCTTTACTATTCGTGAAGAGGAGTTCGCGAAGACTTCAACCAAAAAGATCAAACGTTACATTGAAAAAATAGGCTAACGAAACACAGGGACGGTTCTTTTGTTTCACTTTTTTTCGTAAAGTGAAACAAAAGAACCGTCCCTTGCGTTTCCCTGCGTTTCACGCTTTCCCCATTCTGGAAAGATACATTCTAAAGTAGTGGATTCTCTTCATTGCCATATATTGTGGTACCCGGTTGATGGTGGAAGGAAACTGGGGAAATCGAGCCATCTCTGATTACCTTTTTTACTGTTGTATGACAGAATAAAATTGAACGACATACAGATGATACATGAAGACGGTTCCAGTTTACCGGATACGCGAACAAAGCTTCCGGTTTGCCGACCATGAGCCATCAGAAAACGAGGTGCGGATATGAAGTTCCTACAGCGTATAAAAACGACCTTCCGTGGATTTGGTACAGGCTTCCTTAGATTCCCGATCCCGCTGTTGCTTGCCTATGTTACGGCAGGGATCCTTCTGGTTCTGAACAGTGAACGTAACCTTGACCAACCGGTCGAAGATACCCTGGTCCGGATTATGATGGCCTGTTGTATGGGAATCCCGCTGTTCCTCGGAATCGGGCTGGCATTTGAGCGAACCTCCCTGTCCTTTGCCGCAAGGATTGCCATAATGCTGTTTTCCGGGATCGCCATTGCTGGATATGGAGTTTTTCTGCTTCCCGAATTCAAGATGGTTACAATGACACGGTATTTCCTGCTGACCGGCGCACTGGTCCTGCTTTTTCTCACAGTGCCATTCTTCCTCAGGAGGCAGGGATTTGCATTATATGCCACCAGGTTGATTATCCGGCTTCTGATCACTGCCTTATATTCCTTAATCCTTATGCTGAGCCTGTTTGCCATACTTTTTACCCTGGATAAGCTGCTGGGCGTTCATATTACGGAAAATACCTATGTTTATACTGCGATTATCGTGTGGGCGGCGTTTGCTCCCACCTTGTTCGTTTCCTATATTCCGCCTGAAGGGGAAGAACCGGACCTCTCCAATTCCCCGCTGACGCTGCGTATACTGATGATATATATCCAGATCCCGTTGATTTCAGTGTATGCTTTGATCCTGTATGCATATTCCGCCAGGATCCTGATCAACATGGCCTGGCCGAAAGGCCTGGTGACCAATCTTGTGCTTGGTTTTGCCACCGTGGGTATCCTTTTGATGTTCCTTGTCCTGCCCGTCAAATCCGGGAACCGGATTGCGGAGATCTTTACAGGCTGGTATCCCCGTGTGTCATTACCTCTTTTTATTACTTTGTTTGCAGCGCTTGGAATCCGGTTGGCCGAGTATGGGTTCACGGAACCCCGATACTTTGCTTTTGTCCTCGCGCTATGGTGTTTCGGCGCAATGCTCTATTATACCTTCTCCAAACGGAAATTCCTTACGGTCCTGCCCGTTTCTCTTTCTATTGTGGCGGTTCTTTCCGCCTTCGGCCCCGCAAGCGCCTTTTCGGTTTCGGAGTACAGCCAGGAGCGACGGTTTGAGGCAATTCTGGCCAGTAACGGGATGTTGAGGGAAGGCCATGCCGTACCCGCATCAAAACCTATTTCCAAACGCGACCGTTCTGATCTGGCCTCAATCATACAATATTTTGAGAGATATCATAAACTGGCCATGCTGGACTCCCTTCCCGCTGGTTTCACCCCCGACAGGACAAAGTCGGTGCTTGGGTTTGATTATAATGAGTCATCCCAATATTCGCAGACAGAATATGCCTCATACTATATCGACCCCTATGAGAAGTCCTATCCGATATCCGGGTATGATTACATGCTTCCGATGCAGGATGGCGCAATCGGCGTAATTAATCCAGGGAACCATAAGGTAGGCTGCAAAATGGAAAATCTGTTCCTGGAGATTGATCTGGACGGGAAGAAAGCCTTTTCGAAGGATCTGTCCGAAACGCTGAAAGCATTGCATGAACGTTACCCTACGGACGGAGGGAAAATTGTGCCTATGGAAGAGCTGACCATAGATGGTGCGTCAGCTGAACTGGATATTCGTCTGATCCTGACGAACCTCAATGGGAGCCTGGACCGGGGAGACCTTCCCGATCCAAAGCGGGACGGTTTTGCCGAAGGCTTTATCCTGCTTAAATGGATAGGTCCATGATATGATCCTGAAATTATTGTAAAACGGATATTTCGGCAATAATGAAGGTTTTTTCATATTCGGATAGGAATTTTCTTTTCAAAAATAAAAAACCGGAGAAACGAATCTCCGGTTTTTGTCATCCTGCTATCTCACAACTATATTCAGAAGCCTTCCAGGTACTGCGATAACCTTTACCACAGTCTTGCCTTCAATTAAAGCCGTGACCTTGTCGAGCTTCATTGCCATGTCTTCGGTCTGCTTGCTGTCAAGTCCCGAAGGGAGCGTTATCTTGTCTTTGATCTTACCATTCAGCTGGACTACGATCTCGACCTCGTCCCTCACAAGCGCGGAGGCATCCCAAGACGGCCATTCCTCATTGAATATCGAGTAG
The DNA here is from genome assembly GCA_023412915.1 of Bacillota bacterium. Taxonomy (GTDB): domain Bacteria; phylum Bacillota; class Clostridia; order Acetivibrionales; family DTU013; genus JAEYOM01. Next base: position 160,526 of record JAEZRE010000006.1, on the reverse strand, counting down.
TTTCCGCCCATTTTATCCCAGAGCTCCTCTGAAAGATGCGGCGCGTACGGAGCCATGAGCCTGAGCACGTCAATTATCGTATCCACATACAGCGAAGCGTTCTTCCTGCCCTGAGACTCGTATTTGTAAAGCGCGTTCACAAGCTCCATCAACCTTGCGATGGAGGTGTTGAACTGGAACCTCTCGGTATCATCGGTGACGCCTTTGATCGCCATGTTCCTGACGAAATTGAGTTCCTTTTCGTCGCTGCCGAACGGCCCGCCTGCCGGAGCAGCCTTAAGCTCCGCCGCGCCCTCGACCAGCCTCTCCACTCTTGCCACGAACCTCGAAATAGCCCTGATACCGTCGTCGCTCCAGGGCCCGCCTTCCGTATAAGCGAAGCCGAAGGCCAGGTACATCCTGAATACGTCGGAACCGTTCTCCACTATATAATCATCCGGTGAAATCGTATTTCCCTTGGACTTGCTCATCCTGTTCCCGTCAGGCCCGAGTATCGTTCCCTGGTGAACCAGCGACAGGAAAGGTTCGTCGAAATGCAGGTAGCCCATATCGCGCAAGGCCTTGGTGAAGAAACGCGCGTACAGCAGGTGCATTGCGGCGTGTTCAGCGCCTCCGACGTACTTGTCTACAGGCAGAATCTTGTCTATCCATTCGGTATCGAAAGCTTTATCGGAGTTCTTATTGTCGGGATAGCGCAGGTAATACCAGGAGGAACACACGAAGGTATCGAGCGTGTCAGGATCCCTTTTGGCGGGTTTTCCGCACTTCGGGCAAGGTACGTTCATGAACTCTTCGCACTTCGCTAGAGGCGATTCACCGTCCGGTTTGAATTCCACATTATATGGAAGTACTACAGGCAGATCCTTCTCGGGTACCGGTACGACGCCGCAGTGTTCGCAATGGATCACCGGTATAGGCGCACCCCAGTAACGCTGTCTCGAGACGAGCCAGTCCCTGAGCCTGTAATTGATCTTCATCTCTCCCCTGCCCACTTTACCGAGCTTATCGACTATCGCCCTTCTGGCGTCGTCTGAGCCCGTTCCTGAGAACTCGGCGCTATCCGTAAGAATACCGTCGTCGCAGAACGGCAATGTATCCTCCGCTCCGTCAGCACTCCTGATAACGCGCTTTACAGGCAGTTCGTACTTCCTGGCAAAATCGAAATCCCTATCATCATGCGCCGGTACTGCCATTACACAGCCCGTTCCGTAACCGGCCAGCACGTAATCCGCTATCCATATCGGAACCTTGTCGCCATTGACCGGATTTATTGCATAAGCTCCCGTAAATACTCCGGTTTTCTCACGTGTGGTCGAAAGCCTCTCAATTTCGGTCTGTTTCTTTGCAAATTCCCTGTATTGCTCCACGGCGGCCTTGCGGTCCGGCGTAGTAATCCTGTCGACGAGTTCGTTCTCCGGCGCCAGCACCACATAAGTCACGCCGTACAGCGTATCCGCACGGGTCGTGAACACCTTGAAGCTGAAGCCTCCGTCAGCACCTTCGAATACGAGCTCGGCTCCCTCCGACCTGCCTATCCAATTCTGCTGTATCTTCTTCGTCTTCTCGGGCCAGTCCAGTCCGGGCAGGCAATCCAGCAGCTCCTGTGCGTAATCGGTTATTTTATAAAACCACTGTGTAAGATCCTTCTTTGTGACTTCGGTCTTGCACCTTTCACAAGCGCCGTCGACGACCTGCTCGTTTGCTAGGACGGTCTTGCAGCCTGGGCACCAGTTTACCGGCGCCTTCTTCCTGTAGGCGAGCCCGCGTTCGTAAAGCTTCAGGAATATCCATTCGGTCCATTTGTAATATTCAGGGTCGCAGGTAATGACCTCGTAGTCCCAGTCATACGTCGCACCCATTTTTTTCAGCTGTCCTTCCATCGTCCTGATGTTCTGATAAGTAGAATCCTTCGGATGGATACCGGTCTTTATAGCATAGTTCTCAGCCGGCAGGCCGAACGCATCAAAACCCATGGGATGGAAAACGTTGTAGCCCTGCATCCTCTTGAATCTTGCCCAGCTATCGGCAAGCCCGAAATTATACCAGTGCCCTATGTGAAGCTTGGCACCCGAAGGGTATGAGAACATCTCCAGACAATATAGCTTTTTGTCAGCCTTTTCCCCGTCAAACTTGTATAGTCCGGTATCTTCCCATTTTTTTTGCCACTTTTCGTCCGTCTTTGTTGAATAAGACAATATGAACAGCTCCTTTCGCGTTACATCCTTGTATCGTCAGGTGTCCTGAATTTTCCGTCCGACCAGAGTCTCTCCAGATTATAAAATTTCCTGTCCTCCTCGTGGAAAACATGGACTACAAGTTCTCCAAAATCGAGCAAAATCCATCTGGCGCTCTCGTAACCTTCCTTATGGATCAGGTTGTAACCTGCCTCACCCATCCTGAACTCCAATTCATCCGCTATGGTCCTTATATGTGTAGTGGAGGTGCCGCTTGCGATCATAAAATAGTCCGCAAGGGTGGAAACCTCCGTAATATCGATTATCTCTATATTCCTGGCTTTCTTGTCCTCAAGGATCGTATATGCCTTATCTGCGATTTTGTCGATGCCCAAAGAAATCCTCCTTCATGTCATGGATTGATTAAATATTATACCATTAATACATCAGCTTTGTGAAGTCCTTAACAGCCTTTATATTTCCAGTCTGCCCTGCTAATTCGATTTTACCTCCCGGCATGTCCTTCCCGATTTGACGTTTTTATCTGCCTCCCCTGCTTTGCCTCTTTTGCCTGTTTACCCTGTTCCCCCTGCTTCTCCTGCTTTCCCTTTCTGAACATTTCATAAACACTCATCGCAATGAGGAACCAGCCGAAGAGCTTTTTCAATTGCCCTCCTCCGAGCCTGGCGGCCAGCAGAGAGCCGAGAAACGCCCCACATAGGCCAAAAATGATTATAGGCCATGCCATTTTGAAATCGATCTGTTTGTTTTTGATATGTATTATCAGCGCAATTACTGCCGTTGGTATGAAAAACAACAGGTTCACGCTCTGTGCGATGTGCTGCTCGGGATTGATTGCAAGCACAAGCGCAGGTATCAGTATGGCGCCGCCGCCCATCCCCATCCCGCTTATAACGCCTGCAGCCAGCCCAATCAGGAATAATATGACCGTACGTGTATCGAGCAAAATATCAGCCTTTCCGCCGCAGCCGGCATGGGTGTCACATGGGAACAGGGATCCTGTCCCGCCCATATACCGCTAAAGGATCATCCTGATCCCGGCTGCAGCCATAAAAATTGCAAAAATCCTTCTAAGCCACTTCTCCGGACAAACGTTCAACAGACGGGCTCCTATGTAACCGCCCACCAGACCGCCGATGGTGACCTTAAGCGTAAGACCCCAGTCGGCATAGCCTTTTGAAATATAATATACGGAGCTCACCACCGTCAGAGGCAGTATGACGGAAATTGCCGTCGCGTGCGCCTTGTGTTCCTCTGCGTCAAGAAAATGTACCATAGCCGGTACGGCAATCGTTCCGCCGCCCGAGCCGAACAACCCGTTCGCTGCCCCAGTAACCAGACCTATGGCAACATATTTCAGGTATTTTATCAATTTGTTTTCCTTTACATTTTCCTTCGCTTTTTTCTTCACGAAACCTCAACCGCCTTTTGTAAAACAATCCCATGCACATATTGTCTGACTAAAGCATGCTCAAATATACAATCCGCCGGCATTAATATAAAATTTGCATCGGCGGCTTTCTATTCACCAGCGATATAAAAAAAGTTGTTGCAAAATTTGTTAATCGGTTTTACAATAATGAGTGAGTACTCACTCATTATTGTGAGAAAATAATTTGGCCGAAAATCCGAAGCACGAAAGCAAGGCTTCGCAAAGGAGGGTCAACAATGGAAGAATTCGATCTTTCCGGGCTTGATATGCCGGAAAAGGAAAAAAAGATACTTAAAGCAGCAATAGCCGTTTTCTCGGAAAAGGGGTACAGCGCCTCCACCACGAGCGAAATTGCCAAAAACGCCGGAGTGGCTGAGGGTACAATCTTCAGGTATTACAAGACTAAAAAGGATATACTGCACAGTATCCTGATCCATTTCATAAACTCCTTCGGCAGCAGGCTGATTTTTTCAAGCATCGAGAAAATTCTTGAAAACGCGGATGAGAAGGATCTCCGCTCCCTGTTCAAGGAACTGCTGTACGACCGGCTCAAGCTGGCCGAATCGTTCTTCCCTCTTGCGAGGATAATGATTTCCGAAGCAATGTTCCACGAAGATATAAGAGAAGCACTATATCAGAGTATCCTCCCGAAAGGAATAAAAATGATAAGCACAGCACAGGAAAAACTCAAGGAACGCGGCCTGATTCGGAGCGACATATCATCTACCGCAATGCTTAGGAGTACGATGGGCTGTCTTGCCTCATTGATAGCACAGAAGCTGTTGTTCAATAACAAAACAAGCATCGCGGGTTTCGAATCCGAAATCGATCAGGTGATAGACATTCTTCTATACGGGCTCGTTCCAAGGCGAGTCCCTGAAAAGTGACAGGACGGTCGGGAGAACAACTCCTCTTGTCCACACATACATGGAGCCAAGTACCATATCGTTGTCCGCATAAATCGGACTGTAAAAGGAGGCTATCCAATATGAAATCTATGATAAAAAAATCACTCTTTGCCTATATCCTCGCTCTTCTGACAATCCTCACCCCAACGTTCCTATTCTCAGGCTGCGGCAGTATAAGCGCGCTCGAACTCAGCGGTACGATCGAAGCGACTCAGACGGAGGTCAGTTCAGAAGTGTCGGGCAAGGTAATGAGCGTAGAAAAGCAGGAGGGCGAAGCCGTCAAGAAAGGCGATATCCTAGCTGTACTGGATCAAAGCATGCAGGAAATCACCGTCAAGCAGCAGCAGGCCGTCGTAGATATGAAAGAAGCTAAGCTCGAGGAGCTTAAGGCGGGAAACCGCCCTCAGCAGCTGGAACAGGCCGGACTGTCCGTGAAGTCCGCCGAGCTTGCAGTGAAAAATGCTTCGACAAACCTGAAAAATGCCCAGACCACCTATGATTATGCACTGAAAAAATATGAAGACGTAAAGAAGCTTCACGACGATAATGCGGCTACCGAGAGCGAAGTCGACGACGCAAAATACAAGGCGGACACCTCCAAACAGCAGCTGGATATCGCCGCGAAGCAGCTTGATACCCAGAAAACACAGCTCGAATCCGCCAAAGCACAGGAAGAATTGCTGAAATCAGGCTCCACGAGTCAAACTATAAAAGCTGCAGAGGCTGATCTCGAACAGTCGCGGCTGGCGCTCGAACAGGCGAAGCTTGTTCTTGACAAATACCAGGTCCGTGCGGCTTCAGGCGGCATATTATCGATGGAGAATGTGAATGTCGGCGATCTTGTCAATACAGGCGCCAGCATTGCAACCGTTTCCGATCAGGGCGATCTGTGGGCGTATGTTTTCGTCCCTCAGAAATACCTGGCGGATATAGCAAACGGGCAGGAACTGAACCTGCGCGTCAAGGCTCTCGGCAATGGGACCATAAAGGGCCGGATAGTACAGATAGCCGAGAATGCCGAATTCACTCCAAAAAACACCGAAACGGAAGATGCAAAAGAAAATACCGTGTTCAGAACAAAGATAAAGCTACTCGAAAAGACAGATTTACTGAGGCCCGGCATGACACTCGACGCGATCATACCGCTTCATGCCTGAGGGGGTGTGGTCATGGATAAGCAGAATACCTCAAACGCTATAGAAGTTGAACAATTGACAAAGAAATTCGGCAGCTTTACAGCAGTCGACCATATCAGCTTTCAGATACCAAAGGGCAAGATTTTCGGCTTCCTAGGCCCGAACGGTTCGGGTAAATCGACCACCATCCGCATGCTGTGCGGCGTGCTTACCCCCACCTCGGGCAGCGGCCGGGTAATGGGGCTGGATATCGTCAAAGACACCGAACGGATCAGGCAGAATCTCGGGTATATGTCCCAGCGCTTCAGTCTGTACGAGGATCTGACCGTAGAGGAAAACCTGGACTTTTACGGCGGTATCTATGGTCTTGGCAAAGAGACCGTCAACGAGCGAAAAAAGGATCTTATCCTGATGGCCAGCCTCGAGGGCAAGGAAAAAAGCCTGGCGGGCTCGCTCTCCGGCGGCTGGAAACAGAGGCTTGCGCTTGGGTGCGCTCTGATACACAAGCCCGAATTCCTGGTACTCGACGAACCGACGGCGGGAGTCGATCCCGTCTCGAGGAGGATATTCTGGGAAATCATACATGAATTATCCTCACAAGGCATTACGATACTGGTCAGCACACACTACATGGATGAAGCGGAAAGCTGCGATATCACAGGCTTCATATTCAACGGCCGCATAATGGACATTGCAGCCCCGCAGGAGCTGCTTGCCAGAAACAACGCATCGAACCTTGAAGACGTATTCATTCTTTACGTGGAGAAAGCAACGAACCGGAAAGTCAGCTCTACCTTCAAGGAAATGAAATTCCTGCACGGAGGTGAAGTACGATGAGAAATTTCAACTGGAAGAGATTCATAACTATAATCAAAAAGGAATTCATACAGGTCAAGCGGGATCCTATCAGCCTTCGCCTTCCCTTTGCCATGCCGATAGTAATGATGCTGCTCTTCGGATACGCCGTCAATACGGAGGTCGATAATATCTCCACCGTCGTATTCGATCAGAGCAGGACGCAGGAAAGCCGCGCCTATATCGACAAATTTGCGGCCTCGGGCAGTTTTTATATTACAGATTACGTTACAAGCGAAGGCGAGCTGTCCGACGCAATAGACTCAGGAAAGGCAAAGGCGGCTATCATAATACCCTCGGATTACGCAAAGCAGCTCAAAAAGAACAACGAGCCCCAGACGGAGCTGATCATCGACGGAACCGATCCGACTACCGCCCGTACAGCCCTGAACAGCGGCCTGCTCGTTTCGCAGATGTATTCTCTCGACATAAAAAACGGCGAAATGAAAAAGCTCGGAGTGTCGGCGGGAAAACTGCCTGGTGTCAGCCTCAATCCCAAGGTTTGGTACAATCCAAATCTGAAGAGCACGAGATTTACCATCCCGGGCCTTGTCGGCCTTATACTGCAGAATATTACGATCATGCTGACCGCTTTTGCCCTGGTCCGTGAAAAGGAACGCGGTACGATAGAACAGCTGATAGTTACTCCGATAAGGTCGCCCGAGTTGATCCTCGGCAAGCTGGTTCCATACATTATAATAGGCTATTCGGGCTTTTTATTCACACTTGCCATATGCATATTCTGGTTCGGCGTGGGAGTTTCCGGGAGCCTGGCGCTGCTGCTGCTGCTTGGTTTCCTGTTTGTCTATTGCTCTCTGTCCATAGGAATGCTGATCTCGACCTTTGCAAGCAACCAGATGCAGGCCATGATGGTAATGGTTCTAGTACTGCTTCCAAGTATACTGCTCTCGGGATTCGTTTTCCCGAGGGAGGCAATGCCCGTTGCAGTCTCGGCTTTGGGCTATGCCATACCGTTGACCTATTTCCTCGATATAGTCCGCGGCATCATGTTAAAAGGCGTTGGGATAGGCATTCTATGGGATGATGTACTTGCGCTGTGCCTGTTCACAGTGTTCATACTGACAGTCGCCGTCCTGAGGTTCAGGAAGAGCCTGGACTGATTTCACCAGAGGTTAGGATCAATTATCCGGTAAGTTACTTTGACAGCAGCCTTTCACCAATTCATCCTTAACATTGTTAACAAGTTTTTTCACATCATCATGGAGAAGCGTATTTTCAAAAAAACCTGCCCCCATGGTCATTATGCCGTTGTAAGTTCCGGCGACCAGCAGTATTCCGGGTGCACTGACAACAGGAGGTATAATATAGTAGTCGACGGCGCTTACAACACCGAATTTAATCAATTCTTTTGACAGAATACCCAGGTTGGATAAAGCCGGAACACATCTGTTGCCATAAAAAGCAGGGCAATTCGGCATATTTTTCCCGACTCTTGTTGTAGCTTGATAATAGGCCAGGGTATCTCTAAAGCTGATCTTTTCCAGACGTTCCAGACCTATGGCGCTTTGCAGGCCGGGATAGCCCTTTTTCATTTCATTCGTCAAAAAGGCAACTCTGGATAATGTATCGTCGAAAGCTTCGTTTTCCACCATGGAAAGCCAGATATTAGATGATCCCGAAAAATTCCTTATGGCCTCAGTCTTTTTATCCGGGAGATATCGGCGCAAATCAACTGTAACATTTATCCCCATAGGGACGCCGTACACCGGCTGCCCCATGCCAAGCATAGCCCTGCAGTATGCGGTAATGATCAGATCATTGATTGTAACTTCTCTGGACTTTGCATGGCTGCTGATCATATTCAGCTGGTCCGGCGACAGTCTGCATGTTACAATACGCGTTACGTTGGATGTGCCCTGCATCCACGGAAACGCCCAAGTAGGTATCGTGATATCCGACCCCGGGATCCAGAAAGGATCCGGGTCCGTTATCCCCAGAGTGTTCAATAATCTGTCCTGGTCATTCCTTCCCCGGTTTGACGGTATCGGTGCAAATTCAGCATCAGTAAGGATTTTGGTATATATATCCGAGAGAAGCTGGACATACTCTTTGATCCCGGTTCCGTCACAACATGCATGGTTGGACTTTATTGCCAGGGTATCATATGACTCTGACCGGATCAGCTTTACTTTTACCTTGGTATCTTTATCCATATCCAAGCGACTCTCCAGAAACCTCTGAACCGCAGCATCAACGTCATCGGCTTCCTCGAAAGTGCAAAACTTCACATTGTCGATGTTCTCCATGCGCTTCCAGTACGGCGGGTTTCCTTCGACAAATTTGCTGCCTAAAACAGGTTCTGCATCAAAAGACAGCCTTACTGCCTTTTTCAACTTATCAAAATCCAATTTACCATCGAGCTTGAGGATGGCTTGACAATGGTAATTTCCCATCCCGTAGCGGGCTACATAATTATAAATATCATGTCCGTTTGCCGGCAAGACATCAGGGCTGTCCGGGATTTTGCCGATTCCGGGCTTGGTTATGTCCAAATATTTTTCAAACATTTCGCTAAACAATTTATAGGATCCAAGTATGTTCTGTGGCATATTTTCAAAAAACTTGTTATAAAGGTCCATATTAAGCCTGGTAATCATTTCAAAAGGATTTCCTGTACTATTGGCTTTTCCGAAATAATCACCATAGAATTTTTTCAGTGCGGCATTGTCAAATTTAATTTTTATTTCCATTTTGTCCACTCCAAACTAGCATAATCAATTCTAGGTTTCAAGCTGTTCCAACCGTTTATCTATGATTTTCATCAACCACTTTTCTTCTCCCGGTATTTTATCTTTGAGTTTGGCAGCTGCCACCGGGAGTATCCATGCCTCAATGTCCTTGTATTCAATTTCTGCAAGCCTCATATACTCATTTAGGTAAGTATGGCATGTCAGTGATTTCGGGAATTTTAACATAGCTGCCATTATATCGGGGGTTCCAGGAAGCACCGCCGCTGAATTGATTATCAGACACGTTCTGGCAACATCTCCCGCAGGATCTCCCCTGTAACCGCTGCTCCAATCTATAGCTACAAGCCTATTGTTGGAATTGATTATATTGCTGAGATACATATCTCCATGACAAATATTGTCTCCATCCGGCAATCTATCGACATAATCCAGAATTTTTGCAACTTTGTCGCCAAGTATTTCAGAGGAGCGGGAAATAACTCGTGTGAACTTTTCCTTTTGAGTAGGTATACTGTTTGAAAAATGTTTATGGATACTGTTGTGGAATCTTGCCATTTGATATAAGCAGTTGCCATATAGCCAGGGCTGCTTCAATATTATACCTGTTAACGTTTTCCCGGGTATCCTTTCAAATATTATACCTTTACGCCCGTCAATCTCCACCGTTTCAAATACATTAGGCGAAGAAACGCCTGCTTCATGAACCTTTTGTCCAATTTCAGCCTCGAACTTTACCCATTCTTCACTGTAATTGTCCCGAAAAAGCTTTAATACCTTATCCTGACCCCACTTATATACTTCGGCCGTCATGCCTTTGCCCAAAAGCTCTCCCTTTTCCATACATACCTCCCTCTCCGGGGCTTAAATATCAGTGCAGTAAAACAGTTGCCTGCCTAAGCAGTACCCTCAGATTCGGAAAACCGCTTAAGCTGCCTGTAAACTTCCGGCGCTTCCTTTTCAATATCAATCGGTTCAACCCTCGGATTAGTCCATACATGAACCGTCTTACCGGTTGCAATCAGCTTTCCTTTGGCCTTTTCGAGCACCTCATATTCGAACACAGTCTTAACGCAGGACATAGAGGAAATTTTCGTAATGACCTGTAAATCGTCGCCATATTTCGCAGGGCGCTTAAATCGGCATTCCAGTTCAATAAGAGGGAGAAAAAAGCCCAGGCCGGAAATTTTTGAATTTGAAATTCCGGCCTTTCTCAAATAATCCCGCCTGCTTCTTTCAAACCACAGAAGATAATTCGAATGATGTACGATACCCATCCTGTCTATTTCAGTATATAGAACAGGAAATTCTGTCTTTGTTGTCATTTCAGCTATTCCTCGCTTTTATCGGGCTTACTCGTTTTAACGAATTTTTCCATCCGCCTTTTATATTCTTCTGCAAAATTGATGTAGTCTTGTTGTGCCCTTTTAAAAAATTCATCGAAGAAATCCTGGTTACGTTTTGAAAACATAGCGCCAAAAGGATTCTCCATTTTGTATTTCAATAGATATTTTTCATAAGGAACTGTAATTTTTATGTCGCCAAATTTCATTTCCATACATGATTACACTCCTAATAATATATTTACCGGATGTTGATGCTTCCAAAGTGTATATGTCAACATAAATCACATTAGAAACAGCATTATCGCTTGTAATACTATACTATTGCTGTGTTGGCCTATGTGTTACATCTTTCGTTTATGTTAACTTTTTGTGACACTTGAATTCATAACATCATAATATGGTATTGCAGGCAGGATATATTATGTAAAGTAATCCCCAAAGTCAGCAAATCCAATTTATGAGGAGTATTTGGTTATGAACTTAAACATTATAAGCAAGTCAATTTCAAAATTGCATAAACCGGTTTTGAATAGCAGCTCAGATGGCAGTCCGGATATCATGCCGGCTTTCGCACATGATTACGGCAATTATGCCGCCCGGTACGGAATGGGTAGTTTCCAGATCCAGGCGATAATGAAGCTGGAGGGCAGAATTGATTTCGATAAGCTAACCGCTGCAGTAAGATTATCCGTCGATGCAGAGCCGGTTCTGGGGTGCAGATTTGTAGAGCATTCCCCCCCGTATTGGAAACGTCTGAAGGATATTGATAATGTAACGTTTTGCTCAATGGAGGAGACTGATAATGCTGAAGAAGCTGCTCAAAGGTTTTTGGAAAGTCCTTTGGATATGGATCATGACCCCATGGTTAAAGTAAAGCTGATACGTTCGGAGCAATATGATACTATAGGTATAAAACTCAACCATACTTGCTGTGACGGGGCCGGCGCAAAGGAATATATACACCTTCTTTCCCGTATTTATTCCGATATGGCTGCCGGAAATGGCGCTTATCCGGCGAAACCTAGTATACGTGACAGCAAGGATCATATTAAAATTCTTGAAAACCTCGGAATAAAGCATCCGATGTTGGACAATTCCGTGGTGGAAGCCCCCAGGACCGTATGGCCCTTCCTGTGGAAGTCTGCGGGGCAGAGGGATAGTACTTCCTTTGTGATCTGCAGGCTCCCCGGCGGGCAGCTGGATACATTGTCAAAATACGGCAAGGAACGGGGAGCAACAATCAATGATCTTATTCTTACTGCATTCTATAGAGCAATGTTTAAAATGTCCCGACCTCCATATCATGTTCCAATGGATATCGGCCTGACAATAGATCTGCGCCGGTATCTTCCCGAGAATAAGTCTTCGGCAATGCGAAATTTATCTGGAGGGATTGTATTAAGAATCCCAAGAATAAAGAATGAACCCTTTGAAGGAACGCTGTCGAGAGTAGTAGCTCTGATGAATCGTAAAAAAAGCAAAAATCCCGGTTATCAATGCGCCACAGGAGCAGAGCGTGCGGAGATGATAGATTTTTATCAATTCCTGGCGTTTTCAAAGTTTATTTCAAAGGCTTCAGATGTATTATTGAAAAAATGTTGCTTTTGCTCTCCGGGATTATCCAATGTAGGTATTATCTCAAAGGCTCTAATAAATTTCGGTGATAATGCGGTAACTGACGCCTACATTATTCCGCCTGTAATTCGTATGCCTGGAATTATACTCGTAGCTTCCAGCTATAACGGTATATTGACATTTGCAACCGGATATTACAAAGGTTCCGTCAGAAAAGAAAAGCTCGAAAAGCTCCTTGACGGTATCAGAAGTGAATTAATAGAAGGCTGTAGATAAAACAGCCTTCTATGCCGACATATTCACTGCTTCGGATGTTCTTCAAATACTTCACACATTTTAAAAGGCAGCATATTCTATTATGTAAAGCAAATGCAACCATACGCTGTACCCCGGTTGAATATTTCATTATGACAAAAAGGAGAGTTTTTATGGTCATTAAGGAAAAGTTGAATATTCTCGAAAATTTACTGGATGTCGAACAGGATACGTTAAGAGAGGAAACTGTGCTGGATCAACTCACAGAATGGGATTCGATAGCTTCGATAACTATAATTGCCATGTTTGACAGCATGTTCAAGAAAGAGCTCACACCGGAGGAAGTCAAGGGGTTTAAAACGATAAAAGACATCACTGATAAAATGGGATGAGGTGAGATCAATTGGCAACAGGAATATTGAAAGATGTGGAGATCAAAGGAATAGCATGTGCGGTACCCGATCATATAGTAAAAAACGAGGAATATAACGAAGTGTTCGGGGAGGAAAATGTCCGGAAATTTATTAATATGACAGGCGTAGAAACCAGGTATGTAGCTCTGGATGAGCAATGTACCTCGGATTTGTGCTATGCCGCAGCGACAAGGCTGCTGGAAAAATTGGGCTGGGAGCCTTCTTCCGTTGATGCTTTGATCCTCATCACTCAGACACCCGATTATGCAGTACCGGCGAGCGCCTGCGTTCTGCAGCACAGGCTGGGGCTCAGTGAAGATTGTATTGCCTTTGACGTAAATCTGGGTTGCTCGGCTTATGTTTACGGTATCTGGCTGGCGGCTACGATGATCTCTACTCAGGATCTGAACAGAGTACTTCTGCTTGTCGGAGATACCAGCAACTACGGGATTAATCAGAATGACAGCGCAACAGCCATGATTTTTGGCGACGGAGGATCTGCTACAGCACTTGAAAAAACAGCAGGTAAAAATATGAAATACTTTTTAAAGACTAAGGGAAGCGGTTACAAAAATATCATTGTTCCTGCCGGCCATGCAAGAAGCAGGAGCAGAAAAGACGTAGATGAATCAGAATATGAACTGGCTATGAATGGTTCGGCCATCTTCTCTTTTACTATTACAGATGTCCCCCGGACTGTTGAACGCTTCATGTCTCAATATAGTATTGATATGAATGATATTGACATGTTTGCGTTCCATCAGGCCAATCGTTTTATTCTAAGGCATTTGGCTAAAAAGTTGAATCTGCCAATGGAAAAAGTGCCTTTATCTATTGAAAGATACGGTAATACAAGCGGAGAGTCCATCCCGATTACGCTTGTAGACGCGCTGGGGAATGAGGAATCAAGCGGACCGTTGAAATTATTTTTGTGCGGCTTCGGTATTGGCTTGTCCTGGGGAGGCATTTACTTGGAAATGGACAAATCTGTTTGCCTTCCAATGATATATACCAATGACTATTACAAAGAAGGATGAGATATAATGATAAATCCATTGGATCTGAGTGGTAAAAATATAATGGTCACAGGTGCTTCCTCCGGCATCGGCAGGGAGATCGCCATCTTTTTAAGTAAATTGGGCGCCAACGTTGTTATGGTGGCAAGAAATGAGGAAAGGCTGAAGGAAACATATAACGAACTCGAACCCGGCAATCATTCCTATTACCTGTTTGATTTTAATAATCCTGAAGCAATTGAAAGCCTGATGGACAATGTCTGTGCTGACGGGCTAAAGCTCAACGGACTGGTACATTCGGCAGGAATATCCCAAACCATGCCTTTGCAGTACTTAAAACTATGCGATTTAGGAAGTATCATGTCAGTAAACTTTTTTTCTTTTGTAGAGCTTGCAAAAAATTTTTCAAAACGGAAGAATAATAATAACGGAGGCAGTATAGTTGCCATTTCATCCATATCAAGCAAGGTGGGCGCCAGAGGCCTGACTGCATATTGCGCTAGCAAGGGAGCTCTTGAAAGCGCTATCAGATCGATGGCGCTGGATCTTGCCCCAAAGAAAATAAGAATCAACTCAGTTGCTCCCGCTATGATAGGAACTAAAATATATGACGGGTTAAAGGCAATCGTCAATAATAAGGACTTTGAAGCCGAACTTATGAAAAGACAGGTTCTGGGCATCGGAAAACCCACAGATGTTGCCCAAGCGGCTGCTTTTCTGCTAAGTGATGCTTCCGGGTTTATCACGGGTACATCTATGATCGTTGACGGAGGATATACGGCGCACTAGAATCGGATTGCCTTATCACGGTGTTTCCCGCAGTGATATACAACAGTACAGGAAACTCGTTTAGTAAATAGAATAAAGTAAAGGAAGGGTTCCGCTTATTAAAGCAATAGCAGGACCCTTCTTTTACATTTATACGGCTATTCGGCCTCCACTTTGTCACAAGCGCTGTTGCGTGTAATATCGTTACAGAAAGAGCAGACGGATAATTGCATCATAAATCGGACTTAAAATAAAAACAAACTTAATAAATATAAAGTATAATGTGATAGAATTTAAACAGACGGAACAAAATACACATTCCGGCACCATATGACAGGAGGTTTTAAATGAAAAGGAAACTGACGTCGCTGATCCTTGCGGCAGTCACGCTATTGGCTGTATTTTCATCCGGTTGGACGGTCAATGCCGACTCCAGGTATTATTCCGTAGAAGGTTATACGGTAAATGTAGACGTACAACCCGACGGCTCAGCAAATATCGAAGAGAGGATCACCTACCAGTTCAACGGGGATTTCAACGGAGTTCTGCGCGATATCGACTTCAGCAGCACCGACGGAATACAGAACGTAAAGCTTTACGTCGACGATAACGGCACGGAAAGGGAGCTTTCTGTCAATTCGGAAAACAGTCTCGACGCAGATGGACCGTCAGGGACATATAACATGGTGGCTGAAGGCAATCTCGAGCGGTTCAAGGTCTATGAGAAATCGAGCAACCAAAGTAAAACCTTTATTTACAGATATACCTTGCTCAGTGTCTGCACCAGATACAACGATATTGCCGAATTCAACAGAAAGATAATAGATTCGGGCTGGACAGTGGCTTTAGGCAATATAGTAGTAAATATACAATTGCCCGAGGGCGCATCGGCAAGCGATATAAAGGTGTACGGTCATGGCCCTCTGACGGGCAAAAGCGAAATAATAGACGGAAGGAACGTACAATTCACGCTGGATTACCTTCCTCCGGGAAACTGGATGGAGACGCTCGTGCTGTTCCCCACCCCGCTGATACCACAGGCCGGCAGAGTTGTAAACAAGGATGCACTTGCTGGGATACTGGCCAACGAGGCACAACTGGCAGATGAAGCAAACAAGCAAAGGGAGGAAGCGCGTCGTCAGGTCGAGGAATATCAAATGCGGCAGGAAGAGCAGCGGAAGCAGCAGGAGGCTCAGCGGGCCAGGGATGCGGCCATAAGACCAATCGGCAGTGCAGTCGGCGCAACTGTGTTCTGCCTGTGGTTTGTGCTAATCATCTGGCTGTATTTCAAGTATGACAAGGAATTCAAGCCAAGCTTCGAAGGCAAATATTACAGGGAGCTCCCCGGTGAATATACTCCCGCGGAAATGAGCGTGCTCATGTCTATGGGTAGTGTCGATACGCGCGACATCACGGCAACGCTGATGGACCTCGTCAGAAAGGAGCAGCTCCTGCTCAACAATGACACCTACGTCAAGCACGGCTTCTTCAAGGACAAAGAGGTACAGGACTACAGTCTGGCGATCAATCCTAAAGCGCCGAATGTGAGCCTTAAAAGACATGAGGCATTCCTGATGGATTGGTTCCTGGGCAGCGTCGGAAACGGATACAGCGTACGTCTGGACGATATCTCGGATTATTGCAGATCCACATCGGGCGCGCGACATTTTACCGAGGATTATTCCAGATGGCAAAGTCTTGCCAAAGCAGAAGCCGGTAAAAACAACTTCTTAGACGAGACCTGCAGTACGGGACGAACGATCGGAGTGCTTTCCGCGCTTGCCTGTCTCGGACTCGGAATATTGGTTGTTACCGCTTTGAAATCGACCTTTGGCGTCGCTTTGGTGATACAGGCGGTCATACTGTTGATCTACTCGGCGAGTTTCAAAAGGCGTACTGCTTACGGAAACGAACAGCATGCAATGTGGCATGCCTTCAAGAACTTCCTGAAGGATTTCAGCAATCTTGAAAAGGCTGAGATGCCTTCAATAGTGATGTGGGAGCATTACCTCGTGTACGCGATCTCGCTCGGTGTTGCAAAGGAAGTCATCAGACAACTTCCTCTCGTATTCACCGATACGGACCTGCAGAATACGCGGCTGACCTTCATGTATGGTTATAGCTTCAATAATTTTGCGGCGTTTACAAACGCTTTCGATACGACGGTAAGTTCTGTCGATAGCGCGATCAGCAATGCGTTTTCAGTTGCAAATTCGACCAACTCATCTGCTTCCGGAGGAGGCGGCGGCTTCAGCGGCGGCGGTGGCGGAGGTAGCTCCGGCGGCGGTGGCGGCGGTGGCGGAGGCGGCGCGTTCTAGCAAACGTAGGCGAGAACTAGCAGGAACTAGCAGACGCGTTTCAACAGACGCAATCGAGAAAGCGAAATCAAGAAGGCTTGTTCAGAAAGCTGCATACTGGAAAGCGTGCTCCAGCAGGCGAGTTTCGGCGGATGCAGTCGGTGCCGGAACCTAAAAAGCGAATCAATTAATAGTCACGATCCTGCTGTTAAGGACGGCAGGTTTAATAAACAAGAGGAGGATATTAAAATGGTACCATTCCTGGTAATTTTAGTCCTGGTTGTCCTGGCAGTCGTAATATTTGCAATAGGCTCATATAACGGCCTCGTCGGCAAGCGTAACAAGGTGGCGAATTCATGGAGCCAGATAGACGTTCAGCTAAAGAGAAGGTTCGACCTCATACCCAATTTGCTGGAGACAGTAAAAGGCTACGCAGCACATGAGAAGCAGACCTTTGAAGCCGTAATGCAGGCAAGGAGCAATTATATGGCTTCAGGCTCGCGTCAAGACGTCATGAAGGCCAACGGCGAGCTTACGCAGGGGCTTAGCAGGCTGTTTGCGGTTACCGAGGCCTACCCTGAACTGAAAGCGAACTCCAATTTTCAGGAGCTCCAGCATGAGCTTTCAAAAACCGAGGACAAGATCATGTTTGCAAGGCAGTTTTACAATGACGTGGTTATGGAATATAACAACGCCATACAGATGTTCCCCACGAACATCTTTGCAAACCGCTACAATTTCATGGAAGAGCCCTTCTTCACCCTCGATGAGAACGAGTCGGCCGCTCCTAAGATACAATTTTGACAAGTGTGACGAGGCAATAGCGTTACCTGGTTTGAACAAGTAAAAGCGAATAAGCAAGGCGCTGGTCAACAGGGCTAAATTAGCCCCGGCCAGCGCCTTTTGATTTAGTGGAACACAAAGCAATTTTGCTCAAAAACCATTGGTGCTCGATTTTAGAAGCAAGTGAATGCCGCTATCCTCCTCAGATCCGTACCAAAGAAGACCCATCTGAACCCGGTCCATCTCCAACCTGAAATGGAATTCCTGCCGATGAATACAGGCCACATCCAGAACTGCTCCCCATTATTCAGCCATATATAGGTGTATCTGAACAGGCACGGCCTGATGGAACCCGGATTAACTGCAAATACACCGACTCCAAGCTGTCCTGCATGCTGCGCCGTAGCCTGGCTCGGTATAAACGCCGGCGGACGGCCTGACGGCGGGCCTCCTCCGGGGAATCCTCCTGGGCCTCCTCCCGGGAATCCACCCGGGCCTCCTCCGGGGAATCCGCCCGGACCTCCTCCGGGGAATCCTCCTGGACCTCCTCCGGGGAATCCTCCTGGGCCTCCTCCGGGGAATCCGCCCGGACCACCGCCCGGGAACCCCGGCCCCTGTGCCATTTGATATCCCGGATCCTGCCAGGGCGCGCTGCCGAAGGGCTGCGGGTCACGTACTATATAATATTCATCCATCCTATACCACTCCTTTAAAGGTCTGGTATAGTTTATGAGAAGCAATTGAAAAAGGTTACATAAGATCGTTCTTGCGTATTATGAGCGCATTGTCCCCTGCATCCACCATAACCTTCGAACCCTCCGATACTTCTCCTTTTATTATGAGCTTTCCAAGCTCGGTTTCCAGTTCCTTCTGGAGAAAGCGTTTTACAGGCCTTGCGCCGTATTCCGGCGTATAAGCCGTATCCGCTATAAAGTTCCTGGCAGCGTCGGTCAAATCGAGTGTAATATGCCTGTCTTCGAGCCTGCGTCTGATATCGTCGAGAGACAGGTCTATTATTTTAACAATTTCTTTCTTTTGCAGGGGCTTGAACATCACTATCTCATCGATCCTGTTAAGAAACTCGGGTTTGAAGCTGCGTCTCAGCTCCGCCAGGACAGTCTCCCTGAGCTTTTCCTCATTGCTTCCGCCGGAGCGTATACCTTCGAGCAGGAAACTGCTTCCGAGGTTCGACGTCATTATCACGACAGTATCCTTGAAATTGACCGTCCTTCCCTGGCTGTCGGTCAGCCTGCCGTCGTCAAGCAGCTGCAGCAACACGTTGAATACTTCGGGATGCGCCTTTTCTATTTCATCGAACAGTATGACGCAGTAGGGCTTCCTCCTCACTGCCTCGGTAAGCTGCCCTCCCTCTTCGTAGCCCACATAGCCGGGAGGCGCTCCGATAAGCCTTGCGACAGTATGTTTTTCCTGGTACTCGGACATATCGATCCTCACCATGTTCTCCTCGCTGTCGAACAATGCGGAAGATAACGCTTTTGCCAACTCAGTCTTGCCTACGCCGGTTGGCCCAAGGAAAATGAAGGAACCGATCGGCTTACGCGGATCCTTGAGTCCCGAGCGCGCCCTGAGAACTGCCCCCGATACGGCTTCGACGGCCTCGTCCTGCCCTATTACACGTTTGTGGAGCAACTCTTCAAGGTGCAGCAGCTTATCCCTTTCATTTTCGACAAGCCTTGTAACGGGAATACCCGTCCACCTTGAAACAATCTCGGCGATTTCCTCCTCGGTAACCTCTTCCTTGAGAAGCCGTTTGCTTCCGGAGCCGCCGAGTCGTTCCTTTTCCTGTTGCAGCTGTTTTTCAAGCCCGGGCAGGGTTCCATGTTTCAGTACGGCCAGCTCATTAAGATCATAACGGCGCTCAGCTTCCTCTATCTTCCGGTTTGTCTGCTCTATCTGCTGTTTCAATTCCTTTTCCCTGGAAAGATTGCTTTTCTCACTTTCCCATTGCGCCTTCATAATGTCGGCCCTTTCCTTCTGGACTGAAATATCCTTCTCGAGGTCCGCGAGCCTTTCCTTCGAATTCCGGTCAGTCTCCTTCAGCAGCGCCTGTTTCTCTATTTCGAGCTGCATGATTCTCCTGCTTGTCTCATCAAGCTCGGCAGGCATGCTGTCTATTTCCGTACGTATCATTGCAGCTGCCTCGTCCATTAGGTCGATTGCCTTGTCGGGCAGGAAACGGTCGCTGATGTACCGGTTCGAAAGGACTGCGCAGGCAATGATGGCGCTATCGGTTATTCTTACGCCGTGATGTATCTCGAATTTCTCCTTCAAACCGCGGAGGATGGATATCGTATCCTCCACATCGGGTTGGTCCACCATTACAGGCTGGAACCTTCTTTCGAGCGCCGCGTCCTTTTCGATATATTTCCTGTATTCATCCAGCGTTGTCGCGCCTATGCAATGGATCTCTCCCCGCGCAAGCATAGGTTTCAGTATATTGCCCGCATCCATCGAACCCTCGGCCTTACCTGCTCCTACAATGTTGTGCAGTTCGTCGATGAAGAGTATTATCCTTCCCTCGGATTTTTCAACTTCCTTCAGCACCGCCTTGAGCCTTTCCTCAAATTCTCCGCGATACTTCGCTCCCGCTATAAGCGATCCCATATCCAGTGCGAATATGGTCCTGTCCTTGAGTCCTTCGGGAACGTCGCCCTTCAATATTCTCTGTGCAAGTCCTTCTACTACAGCCGTTTTTCCAACTCCGGGCTCGCCGATCAATACGGGATTGTTCTTGGTCCTCCTGGAAAGTATCCTGATTACACGCCGGATCTCGGCATCCCTGCCGATGACAGGGTCAAGCTTCCCCTTGCGCGCCATATCGACAAGGTCCGAACCGAACCTGGCCAGAGCCTCATATGTCTCCTCGGGATTCTTGGAGGTTATGCGCTGGTTGCTTCTCACTTTTCCAAGAGCAGCGAGGAAATTTTCCCTGTTGACGCCATGCTGCCTGAGTATCCTTTCGGTAGGGGTGCTCCTCTCCCTTATCAGCGCCAGATACAGATGCTCGACTCCAACGTACTCGTCCTTGAATTTACGGGCTTCATCGCCCGCGTGCAAAAATATCTCATTGAGGCGCCGGGTGGCATAAATGTTTGACGCGGTATTTCCGTATACCGAGGGCTGTTTTTCAAGCTCCTTCTCAACATCGTTTATCAGCAGCTGTGTATTGACCCCCATAAAATTCATAAGGCGCGGAATAAGGCCTTCTTCCTGCTTTAGCAAGGCCATGTGCAGATGCTCTCCATCCACCTGCTGATGATTCATGCGAAGCGCCGTTTCCTGTGCGCTTCCTAGCGCCTCCTGGGCCTTTTCCGTAAATTTATCCAAATCCATCATATCAATGTACCTCCTTATTTCATCCAAGTGACCCGATGATAGTGCCTGGCTCGCGAATGCTTCAGAGAACCGTCCCCAACTGATTTCCGACTCATTTTTGACTCATTACCGACTCATTTCCGGCTCATTTTTGACTGATTTCCGACTTATTTTTGACTCATTTTGATTCATGCCCTGGCACTGCCGGCGCCGCCTACTTACCTGTGCGGCGGCGATATCCTGCTCAGCTTCTCGTACAGCTCGAGCTGCGCGCTGTTCAACCTTTCAGGATTGACAAGCGTCACCTTGAGATACAGATCGCCCCGCGCACCTGACCTGTCCCTGTATCCACGGCCCGCTACCCTTATTTTGTTTCCCGACTGTATTCGTGGGGGGATTTTGACTGAGATCCTTCCATCCAGCGTGTTGAAGGGTATCTCCGAGCCCAGGGCAGCCTCCCAAGGGTACAGCGGCACCGCTGCTTCCAGATCGAGACCGTTGAGTTCAAAGCCCGAATCTTTGGTAAACTCCACGCCAAGATAGAGGTCTCCGCTTCTTCCTCCATTGCTCCCCGGTCCCCCCTGACCAGAAAGCTTTATCTTCTCGCCAGGCCTGATCCCTGCCGGTATTCTGAGCGAGATTGTCCGTTCGCCGGATGGCGTCCTCAGGCTTATTCTCTTTTCCGCACCGGCAAAGCCTTCTGCCGGTGTAATTTCCATCAATGCCTCGTTATCCTGTCCCGGCATCTGCCTGCTGCGTGGTACGCTGCCCTGCCTACCCTGTCCCCGGCCGAATACGCTGCCACTGCTAAATGGATCAAACGGGCTTCCGCCACCGAAAAACATATTGAAAAAATCGCTGAAATCCCCGGTGTTCCCCTGCCTGAACTCATATCTGACATTATTGCCAAAGCCGTACTGCGAAGGATCGAAATCGGCGCCGTTTCTGAATTGTCCTTCACTGCCGAACTGATCGTACTTTTTTCTTTTCTCTTCATTTCCAAGAACTTCATAAGCCTCGTTGGCTTCCTTGAATTTTTCCTCAGCCGCCTTATCCCCGGGATGCGCGTCCGGATGATACTTTTTGGCGAGCTTTCTGTACGCCTTCTTTATCTCATCCTGGGACGCCTTCTTATCAACTCCCAATATTTCGTAGTAGTCTCTGTATTTCATAAAACCACCTCGTTACACAGAGAATATATTCCTATATTATGTTCAAACGCCTTCAACATAAACTTGCCCAGTCTCACACCAGCTAAAGGTTACAAGCGATAATTCCGGGTTATCCAAATGTTTCTGCATTTCAATCAACCCGGATAAGCCGATGATCATTGCTGATCTCTGCTAACCTCTGCTAACCTCTGCTAATCCCCGCTGATTTCCACTTACCCAGGTTTATTCTCTGCTGACTTTGACTTTCTTTGACCTATCTACAATTATACTCCGCCACTACGAAAAATCAAGAATTATTTTACAAGTAAAAAGCCCCTCTCCCACTGTGAATTGAACTGAGGCAACTTACGCCGGTTCAATGCGCTTAGGAATCGGAGCCCTTCTGCATGCTGTATAAAGCTTAATCCGCCGGCGGGATGATGAGCTTCTGACCTTCCGTTATCTTGTCCGGATTCGTCAATCCGTTGGCGTCCATGATCAGTTTGTACTTGTTTTCACTCCCGTAGAATTTCTTAGCGATATTCATAAGCATATCGCCTGCCTTAACGGTATAGGTAGTACCCCCTGCCTTTGTCTGGCTGTCGCCCGTCTTTCCGGATCCCGTACCGTTATCGTTATTGCTGCCTGCAGCCGTATCGGTATCTTTGTTACCGGCGTTGTCGGTACCGGTTGCGTCTTCGGAAGTGCCGGCATTTTCGTTCAGCGTGGTTTCTTCACCGGCTGTATCTGTGACGTCGATCGAGGTATCCTCACCTGAAGCCGTATCTTCAGGCGACAGTGTTGTCTGCTGTTCAGCCACGGTACCTTGGGTATCCCTTCCGCTGAGCATCATCCAGAGCTGGAACCCTCCGTACAAAACCGCCGCTACTAATATGAACAGTATCGCCATCGATGCTATCCTGCCGAAATCCGGTGATTTTTTATGCCTTCCAGCAACGACTCTTGCATTTCTGGGCGGGATGGAGCTTGGTACCGGCCTGGCCGATCTGTATTGGTTCACCCTCGGTATCTGTACATCATCATTCTTTTCGCCCATGCTTTCGACCTTTATGACCATCGCTGTTATGTTGAATTCGGATTCATTGTCGATAGCCGCTTCTACGAGCTTTCCTGCTATTTCGTCCGGTTTATCGCCCGACTGCATTATGTCGTATATCACATCTTCGCTGACGGCATTGGTCAGGCCTTTGCTGCATATAAGATACACGATCCCCGCCCTTAGAGGATTGATATCAGACTTTTTAACCGTCGACGCGCCTTCCTCCGTCGATGCTTTCTGCTGCCCCGACAGCATTTCAGCCTGCTCGTTGCTGATTATGCCCATCTTCAAGAGACGCTCTGCCTTTTTATAATCGTTCACAAGAAGCTTGAAGGTCTCGCCGTCAAGCTTGTATATCCTGCAATTACCGAGGTTCACGGCTGCTATACTGCCGTCGTCTATAATCACACCTGCAAAGGACGGCTTCCTGTCCTTGAAATAGTTTTCGCCGAGTGAAATGCTGTGGAGCAGATTGCTCGACTGTTCGACGCACTGCACCAGATCGTCCAGCTTGACATGTATGTCCTTTGTGCTGCCCATTGCCTTCTGGTGAAATCTTTTAAGGTCATTTGTGAGCGAAATGCCCGACTCTTCATCTTCCATATGTTCGGAAAGTGCAAAAAAGCACCTGTCGTCGCTTACCTCAAGCGAGACCTGTGCGAAATCGGCCGGACTCTTATAAATGTATTTGCCGTTGGCGAATATTCTGTCGTTGTTTGTCGTACACGCTGCGCCTATGTGGGTTGCTGCGGAAAATGATATTTTTATGTTATTTTCCATATGTATCCCCCCTCATCTTCTGTAAAGCCGAAACAAACCGGGTATGTTAAGAATTGTCTACCAGTATAATACCATAGTTATACCATGTATTCAATAAAATACAACGATGCTGCCTTGGATTTTTGACGAATTTTAGCAATCCGAGGTTCCATATTATGAAAATAATATAAAATAAAAAGGATTTTTATATTATTTTGATTATATTCAGACTGTACACCTTCACACGGCCGTTTTCCCGCACAAGCTCCACGCTGAAAGTATCCTCCGCTCCATAGAACTGGCAGCACGTATCGCTTGGTTCAGCCGGCATAAGCCTGCCTTTTTCCAGGTTTCGGCCGATTACAGGGAGCACGTTTCTTTCAAGATGGCTTTTAAATGCTGCGGGGCTGCTGTCATCCAGCCCTTCAAGCCCTAAAAACCCAGGAAGGACAACCGAACCGTATGCTTTATCCAAATCCCCGGTCCAGACTGCCAGCAGGAAATCGGCAGCGGCATTGAAGCTTACATAGGGCGCCCGGACTTTATATCCCGACCGGATGTATGAAACGCCGTCCCATTTATAAGAGCAGGCTGCCCTGACATGGTAGGAGGAATCATTGACCTCTATCAGACCATTTTCCGTTTTTACACCATATTCGATGATTATTCCAGGAATATTGCCATTCTCCGTATCATCCACTTCCATACTTCCATGATAAAAAACTTCGCTGCTGCGCCATGCGGGTGCAAAGCTGTCTCCGTTCCAGTCATATACGGTGACTTCTATCTCGTGCTCGCTGTTCAAGGACCTTGATACGATAAGTTCGGGCGTACCGTCGTTGTCGGTGTCGACTGCAGCCGCATTATCCAATATCCCTGTCTGATCAGGCAGCGCCGGATTATCTGCCAACGGAAGCCATATATACTTGAATTCCTCTTCCTGGCGCTTGATAAGAAGGATGGCCGAATCGGGCGGAAATGGCGAAAACCGGGAGAAGCCTATAATTGCTTCTTTTATACCGTCATTATCGAAATCCTCATAAAAAATAAACTGAATTACCGCACTGTCCGGTATCCGAGATAGAGCGAATTCCGACATGCTTTTTTTCTTACGGGTTCTTTTCCTGTCCATAATTTATCTCCCGAGCTGCGTTTTGCTGCCGCCGTTTATCACTATCAATATATTCAGCCGCAATAGCAGGGGAAACCTGTACGATTCGATTTTTATAACGCTGAATGCATGTTATAATAAAATGAATTGGGGGGTGTGGTCAAATGGAGGGTTGGTTATCCTTCGGTCCAAGCAATGGGTATTTGGTATCGTATTCCGCGCCGCATCTTATATCAATAGCGTTCATATCGGCTGCCTGCATCGCGCTACTGCTTTGCAGGAAATGCTTCGCAACCGACCGTTCGAAAAAGAATTTCAGGTATGCTTTTGCCGCCTTTATAACGCTGCAGCAGGCCTCTATCTATATATGGTATACGGTTTCGGGAGAATGGTCTCTCGAAGTTACGCTGCCTTTGCAGCTATGCGATCTTTCACTGTTTCTTACGATCGCGGTTTTGCTGACGAAGCGCCGGCTTCCCGCCGAACTGCTATATTTCTGGGGAGTAGGAGGCGCCACCCAGGCCATACTGACCCCCGATATAGGCCCGTACACGTTTCCGCATTTCGTATTTTACCAGTTTTTTGTTTCGCATGCCGTCATACTGCTGACATGCATCTACATGATTGCGGTCGAAGGCTTCAGGCCGTCCGGGAAATCGGTATTGAAGACGTTTTTGATAACTAATCTGTATGCCGTTTTTATCTTTCCTGTGAATATACTCACCAAGGGGAATTATCTTTTTCTCAGCCGCAAGCCTGAAGGCGGGACGCTGCTGGACCTGCTGGGGCCATGGCCCTGGTATATACTTTCACTGGAAGCCGTGGCGCTGCTGCTGTTCACACTGCTGTATCTTCCATTTGCCCCCGGCAACAGGAAATCACGCGGAACCGGGATCGGAACCGGTGCCGGAACAGGAACGGGCATCGGAACAGGAACCTGAACAGGCGACCGAAAGTGGACAGGCGTCGGCCCAGGGATAGGCGCCCTATATACTCCTCAGTTCATAAAAGACAATATACCTGCTGCCGACCGGTTCATGGTTAATATCGGTATTATAGGCGTAGCTCCACTCCGCTACCACGGACCTGCCCTCGCTGATCTCCTCCCTGAACCTTCCCCTTATTACCGAAGCATACTTAAGGAGCTCGGACAGTTCGTCCCCGCCGAGGAACGACCTGTTACCTTCAAAGCTTATACGGTAGTCTCCGCAGTCGGCGGACACTTCGTTTACAAGGGACGTAATGAGGGACGCATCTTGCATCACAGGTGAATCCTTCGGAACTATTACGGTGACGTCTCTTTTGCCGTCAGTCACAAGATTCCACAGATCCTTGTCCACCGCCTCTACGACTGTTCTCTCTCCGGTAATGTCGAGAACCCCGCTTTTCTCGGCTATAAAGTACGGATAATAAATTACCAGACCTATATCGGCATAATTCTTCAGGAATTGTCCGCCCTTTTCCTCGGCTTCGGCCGCAGTGGCACCCACAGCTCTGGGCAGGCTCATATCCCCGCCGCTTTCGACTGCAGTTCTTACGGTCCACAAAAGTCCCGGGTCCAGCTTTGTCCCTGCATCGAATTCCCGCCAGGGCACCGTCGGCATGTTAATATTTTTAAGTTCGTAAAAACCCATGTATTTATTCATCAGTCATCCTCTGTAAAAATTTATACAAAAAGTATCCAGCCCTCAGGCGTGGGACAATATTGCTTTCCTCTGTCCCACCTTCCTCTTGGCAAATCCGCTTCATCAGAACGTGACAGAGTCCCTGTCCCACTGTCCTACCCTTCTGCCCACTTGTTAAGGCTCCCTGTCCCCGTCCGCTTAAAGCCTGAAGTAATCGAACAGCACTCCCAGGTCCATGCCCGCTATCTTCTTATGCCCGAAATTTTCATACAGGTTCCTGTGCCCCTCGAGCAGATTCTGCGAAGTTATGCCGTGCTTGATTGAAAGATAAGCCTCCATGTATGCCGCAAACTTGTCGCAGAATTCTATCAGGCTGCCGTCGACCGGTGAGAATCGGTTCTCATTGTAATATTCGCCGAGCTTTTCGGTATTTACCTCGATTGTTTTGCCGTCGAGAATTATCTTGTCTGCAAACTCATTCCCGGTAAAGTATCTGATCTCAGGCCTCCAGCCTTTCGGCAGCAGCGGGAGCAAAACTTCCTCCATCTGCAGGTCTTCTATGTTTTTGATAAGATCGCCGAGACCTTCGATAGAATTCTTGACAGGCGAGATTATGTCCCTAGTGAGCACTTCGGGCATGTCGTGGAACAGCCCAGCAAAAAAGTTGTTATACTTGCGTTTTTCGCACGCATCAAGCTGCAGTGTCAGTATGTAGGTCATAAGCGCAACGATCAGCATGTGTCCTGCAACGGAGGTCTCCGGTATCCTCTGCGTCTGCGCCCACCTCTGCTGGAACCTTAGCTGCCCAACCAGGTTGAGGAAATCGACGGCTTCCCGGTTGAATACCAGTTTCCTGACGCCGTCTATGTTCTGGTGCTCCTCAAGCTGCCTTTCAATGCTCCGCCTTGTTTCCTCTATTCCAAAGAAGCCCGTACTCATGCGATATACGATATCGAACTCCCATTTGGTCGCCATATAATGCGATGCGCTCAATATCCTCTTCTCATGCCTGCTGTAGCCAGGATCGTAAAGATAGCTGCGCATTCTTTCTCCGAAGCCCTTTTGTATGTCATTGAGTCCCAGACCGTCAAGCTGTTGCAAGACAAGGCCGTTCAGCTTTTCGCCGTGCTTTTCCATAAGCATGTGAAATATCGGCGGTTTGATGTCGGTCAGTAATGTGCGCTGAAAAAACTCGAACAAGGCGCCTTCTATCAATGCGGTCCAGTCTACGGCTTGCGTCTCTTCTTCGAAGCGCCCGATCACATAGGCAAAAAACAGCTTCTGGGCTTGCTTGTCCAACTCCGTAAAACCCTTGTTCGGCCTGTTATGGTCATTCCAGCGCTGCATGCTGGCAGACTGGTATATGAACCTCAGAAAACTCTCTCTGATCATATTGCGACCTCCTTGCTAAACTGCTCATACCAATTTTATCATAGTATATAGTATAATGTTGGTATGTTTTTATTGAATTATTGCAAACTTAAACGCTTTTTTATCGTAAATAATATATGATATGAAGAAATATCGAAAGGATAAGCCTTTGAAAAAGAACAACCGGTATATAGCAACAGTCATATTGATAATCGTAACGATCGGCTTCCTGCTGGCGCTCCCCCTCAGCGGCAGCTTTGCCGGCGGGCTGTTAACCGCGTTGTTCAGCGCATCGATGATCGGCGGTTTCGCGGACTGGTTCGGAATAACGGCGCTGACGAGGAAGCCTCTCGGCATTCCGTTCAAAACTGAGATTGTCCAGCACAGCCGGGAAAAGCTTTTTAACTCCCTCGTATTCATGGTCGAGGACGAGCTGCTTACGAAGGACGCCATTCTGGAGAAATTTCAAAACTTCAGCTTTTCTGCCAGCATAATTCGATATCTTGACGACAGCGCCGGCAAGGAAGAGATAAAAAAGCTTGCCAACAAGATTGTAGGCGACATGCTGTCAGGCATCGATATGGAAGAAACCGGAGAATATCTGCGAAAGCTCCTTAAGGATAATACGGAAAACATAAAGCTGGCGCCCCTTGTTTCGGAAGCCGTCGAATGGCTGTCTGTGAATCTCACCGATGAAAGGCTCATAAAACGCACAGTCGAGGAATTCAAGGAATTCATGCTCTTCCCCCAGTTCGGAAAGCTCGTCAATGATTTCGTCTCGGACGTATATGCAGGGATCTCGAAGAACGCCGAAAAGGAAACCGCCGGAAAGAAGATGTTCTTCAGGCTTGCAATGGCCCTGGCCGAAGTATCCCAGGTCTCCCCGATGAAGCTTTCCTCACGGCTCCTGACCGAAGGTCTCGAATACCTGAATTCCCTGAAGGAGCCTGAGAGCGAACAGAGAAAAGGCCTTGAGGCATGGCTTGTCAGGACCTCCGACGACCTGTTGCACAACAATGAGCTCCAGGACAGGATCGAAGACAAGGGCCGCGGTCTGTTTGAACACAAGGGCAGCGGCACTGCGATCGCCGACTATGTATATCCTCTCCTCAGGGAAGGCGGTACGGCGGATGGAAGCGTTAATTATATAAACAGCCTTATAGACAGTCTTGTGGAGGATTTTAAAAACGACAGGCAGAAGCAAGCCGAAGTCGACCGCTATATAAAGGCAGCCCTGACCCAGCTAATAGAAGATAATCATGATGTCCTTGGGCAGCTTGTCCGTGAAAAGCTTAACAGCTTTTCGGATGAAATGCTAGTCGACCTCGTCGAAAACAAAGCGGGAAATGACCTGCAAATAATCAGAATCAACGGTTCCCTTGTGGGAGGTCTCGCAGGCGTGGCCCTGTACCTTATCTCCTCACTTGTCGGGATCGTAATGGGAGGTTAGCAATGGAGCAGGTCAGACAGCCCAACAAAACCATAGCAAATATTTTATTGATCATATTTTTCGCACTGTTCGTCGCGGCGACGGTAATCAAGCACCTGTACAGCGGCAGCTTTGCCGCAGGGCTTCTTGCGTTCACCGCTGAGGCTGCGCTTGTGGGCGGCATAGCAGACTGGTTCGCCGTGTCGGCTCTCTTCAGGAAGCCTTTGGGTATATCCTGGCACACCGCCATAATACCGAACAACCGCGAACGTATCGTTGCGAGCGTTTCAAACCTCGTAAGCAGCGAACTCCTGAGCGTCGATGCCTTAAAGGGCAAGCTGGAATCGCTGAATCTCGTCGATACCATAGTCGACGGACTGCTTGGAAAATTGGACGAACTGCTTTCGGAGGAAAAATTTCAGGAAATGCTCGGCGATAAGGCCGATAGTTTAGATAAAACAAAAATCGCAGCCTACCTCGACAATTTCATAAAGGAAGGGCTTAAAAAGGAGGAGCTGTCCGATGATATCCGTTCCCTGCTGGTCAAGGCATTCGAAGAAGGCAGACATAAGGAATGGCTTTCCGGACTTGTCGGCAAGGCTGTGGAAATAGCCAAAAAGGACAGCACCCGCGAGAAGATTTACAGGCTGCTGCGTGAACAGGAGCGCTACAATGAGTCAAGTACGCGGGCAGGCTCGTTTTTTGTGAAGATGCTGCTCAATATGTCCAGGAACAGCAAATACAGCAACCTGTTCAGCATTACCGACCTGCTGCAGCGCGAACTCGTGAAGACGCTTGAATCCATCAGGGAGCCTTCCAGTCCCATATTCCTGAAGCTGACGGAATGCGCCGGGGATCTGCTGAAACGTCTCGACGGCGACCAGACCCTGCTCGAGCTGCTTCAGACCTGGAAAAACGGAATACTGGAACATCTTGGCCTGCTCGAAGCCCTGCAGCAGCTTCTCACCTCCGCGATCGAATCCGGCTTCCGCAAACAGGAAGCGGCGCATTGGCTTAACACCAGCATCGACAATTACCGAGAGCGCCTCAAGAACGACGATACGATCCGCAGCGCAACGGAAGATATGCTGGGGACAGTACTGCAGCGCGTTATCATAAACGAACACCATCTTATAGGCGAGATCGCAAAGGACACGCTCGGTTCGTTCTCCAATGAAAAGCTGAATAAATTCTTCGACGACAAGGTCGGAAACGACCTGCAGTGGATCAGGATCAACGGCTCCATAGTGGGCGCCGCCGCCGGGATAGTTATCTACCTGTTTGTGAACCTGCTGTATAACCCCTATATAATGCCGTTTATAGGCCAATTCATGCGGTAACCTGTTTTAGTTTCTTATAGAAGTACAGGAACAAGTCAGCGTCGAGGCAAACGTAATTTCTGAGATTGTCCAAAATTTCAATTAATGGGCAACATTGGTCTACATAATTCTGAGCTTTGTATCTTTATATCGCTAAAAATCATTGAAATAGTGCTAAAACACAGATTTTATTGTTCAAATTTGCCCATTAATTGGAAAAATGAGCAATCTTATGAAACATATTACTTCACTACCGCAAATGAAGGTAATATCCCATGTAACGGAACCGTCTTCGCAATTTGTAAATGTCGTGTAGTAGTTTGGTACTAAAAATGCTTATACTGTGTGCAATCCATCAATCCATTTTAATTTCCTCAAACAATTCGTCAATGTATTTATATTGTTCCCATGTTGTGAATGTTCCCTCGTCAATCATACGGTTAATTTCATCACGGCTTGCCCACATTGCATTGCAGGTTTCATCAGGAGCAAGAATTACGGTTGATATGTCTGCATTTTGCCGAAATAACCAAACATCAGCCAAACCGTGACATTCAACGTCTCTGCACGGTAAGTGATGTTTAATCATTCGTCCATTCCGCGGCTCAAGAATAATACCTAATTCTTCTTTTGTTTCTTTCAATGCCGTAGTCAAGCTATCATCGCCCGCAACCGAATTTCCGCCCGTACATTCCCACATATTTGGTAACGTCTTGTTCGGCGACCTTTGCGATATAAGGTATTCACCGTTGTCGTTCTCAATCCAAACATAAACCTCAAGGTGAAATTCGCCTTTGTTCATGGGTTTGCCACGCTCGTGAACACGTCCTGTTACATTACCGTTTTTATCTAATATATCCCAAAATTCAACCAAGTTTATTCCTCCATTCGTGCACATTATACGTACAAAATATAAATAATAAGTACTTAGTCATATCGTACTATTGCTCGCCAATAGTGTCCAAAAAAGCCTCGATGTCTTTATTGCCCCCAAGCTTGACAACTTTCCCCGAATAACGGTCTATCCGGCTTTTCAAGCCGTCCTTCTGCAAGTCGTAATCTCTCGACCATTTAAGCATGCTTCTCAGCATTTTGATACTAGGAGTATAGAAGCACTCTTCTAACCCTAAACGCTGTCTGATCCAGCGTTTGATTATCCTGAAATTCCTTATGGAAGAGGGGATTTCGAGCAGTACGATGGTATCCGATTCCTTCATGCCGGCTTCAAAGCAGGGCCTGCCAACGTCTTCAATAATCCAGTCCGACTCCTGTATTATCGATGAAAACAGCTTATCGCGTTCCTCCGCCTGTCGCTTCATATTACCCCATGGGTTCGAACTGTCGGGAATATGCACGACCTCGTCAAGCGATCGAAAAGGTATGCCCGACGCCTTTGACAGCTTTTTTGCAAGTGTGGATTTGCCGCTGGAAACAGCACCGACGATATATATTTTCATTCTATGCTTTCTTTGTATAACTTTATTTATCCAAAGCTCCATAGCATTGGTACGCCGAGTTACACTAATGTGACTATTATCAAGTAATAGTATCAATAATTTCCCATACGGTCAAATTACCGCTGGCACTATAAAGGCCGGTTATCCACTTTGGGAGTAACCGTCCCGGAATATCAGCAAAAGCGGCTAATTGAACGAATTCCAGAAGGCTCCTTCCTTATCCAGGATATTTTTAATCTCATCGAATTTGACGGAAAACTCGGGGAAGCCCGCCGCATAAGGCGCTATTTCGTAAGGTGTGAAATAGAGTACGAGCGAATGCCCGGTAACATAAAACAGCTGATTTTTTCCTATGCCTTTGTAATCTTCAGTCCAGTAAAGATTGTTATCGGGATCCGACGCCATCTTGTCCTTCATTTGCTTTCCGACGATATCGCTAAGAACCTTGGTATAATTACTGCCGCTTTTGAACAGATCCTTAAGTTGGTATACCGCCCCGCTTTTAAGATCGATATGGAGGCACTCCTTACTGGGCATCCCATGCGCCGCGCCCTTCGGGTAAAAATAACCCGTTTTCAGTATCACGAGTAAGTCCTTCTGTCGGAGTCCGACGGAGAAATTACTGTCGTATTGATAGTCAAGACTGTCCTCCACCTTTATGGACGCTGCGGAAGTATCGCCGGTTTCACTGCCCAGCAATTTATTCAGCGACTCCTGGGCTTTTGTATCGGTCATGCCGCTCAATACGGGGTAATAAACAAGGTAATCCCTGTTCGGTTTAAATTTATTCTCGCTGACCGTCAATCCCCCGCCCAGTTCAATCAATGAAGCGGGTTTGTAGACCACTTCGCCCTTACCGTTCATATAATAAAGCCTTTGATCTACATTTGCGCAGATGAGGTCGCCTGTCTTCTCCAAAGCTCCCGAGCCTTCCGCCGAGGGAAGCGTATCGACGCGTTTACCGGCTGTGTCGATAAAGTACAGCTCTTTGCCGTCATTGACAGAAGCGGTCCCGTCCTCGAAGTGTTGTAATATGTCGTAATATATGAAATCGGTCAGCAACCTGCCTTCCTGATCCGCCAGTGCATACCGGGTGCCCGCAGGCGGGAAATTCGGATCCACAGCCCTGCCTACCGCGAACCTGTTCTCCCCCAATTGCCTTACATCGCTGTATTTCGGCTCGATCACAAACTTACCTGTCTTGTCGATAAGTCCGTACAAGCTGTTTCCCGAGGCGTCCTGCTTACTTACTACAGCCTTCCCCCCTTCAAAGCTATAGGCATAGGAGAAAGCAGGTTTAATAACAATATTCCCGGCTGTATCCATATACCCGTATTTTTCATTGTCGCTCGAGCGGAACTCCATCATACCCTCGGAGACCTTGCCCACGTACGTATAATTGAATGTCTTAATAACCTTTCCGGAAATATCTATAAGCGCAAACTGCTGCTCGGAGTACATTACGGTCGCCTTGCCGTCATTGAATTCCGTGGCGCTCTGATAAGCCGCCTCGATCGCGGGTTTTCCGCTCTCGTCCAGATAGCCGTATATGTATGCGCCATCCTTTGTTTTCGTAAGGTATATCGCGCGTTTGTTTTTATAACTGCCTATAAAGCCGTATTTATTGGAAATTTCCTTTCCGGTCCCGTCCAAAACAACGCTTCCGCCGGCATCCGAAGCGATGGCAAAACCTTCGCTGTAATCGTTTATATAGTCATATACAGGCTCAGCAATAAGTTTGCCCGTCCCATCGATAATACCATACTTGTTATCCTTGCAAACAATAGCCAACCCATTGTCCTGGAATCCCCCCGCCTGCGAAAATTGCGGTTCGACGGCAAATCTGCCCGTATCGTCGATGTAGCCCCATTTACTGCCGTCCAGGTAATTTTCCTGCGCAGGGTAAAGCATTGATTTTTCCGTATTCAATGTATCCTTGCCGATCGAGGTTCCTTCGGCATCGGTTGTTCCGGTCGCTGCAGCCGCTTCTGCGGTCGTTCCTGCGGCTGTTTCCGTGACTGCCGCGGTATTTTCCGCGGTGTCCTGCATATTGCCTACAGTCTGAACACTGCTGCAGGAAGCGTTAACAACAAGCATTACCGCCGATATTGCCAAAACCAATGCCCTTTTCAATCCGTTCATACAGCCTCCAAAATTTGTTAGTCTACCATAATTTATAATAACATAACTCTTGTGTTATAATGTTAAAAACAAAGTAAAGGATAGATTAAAACATGTTTAAATACGAGACGCACCTGCATACCGACGAAACCAGTCCCTGCGGCAAAGTACCGGCCGTCGAGGCAGTCCGCATATACAAAAAAGCCGGTTATACGGGAATAGTCGTAACAGATCATTACACCCGTGGTTTTTTTGAAAAACAGCTTTTCAAAAGCTGGGATGAAAAAATCGACCTGTACCTGGCAGGCTACCGCAAGGCTCTGGAAGAGGGTGCAAGGCTTGGCCTGGACGTCCACCTGGGCATGGAGATACAATTCAATGAAAATCCGAACGACTACCTGGTCTATGGCTTTGACGAGCAATTTCTCCGCACACACAAAAAGCTGTACAAGCTTGGTCTGGAAGCGTTCAGAAAGCTCGCGGCCGAAAACGGCATCCTTATATTTCAGGCTCATCCCTTCAGACCGCGGATGATACCGGCCAAACCTTCACTCATTGACGGTATCGAGATATACAACGGCAATCCGAGGCATGATTCTTCGAACGACCTGGCATTGCAATATGCAAAGGACAACGGACTAAAAATGCTGTCCGGCTCGGATTTCCATCAGGTGCAGGATGCCGCGAGGGGCGGAATAATCGTTGGCGGACGCATCGGATCCGGTGGTTTTGCACGCGCGATATTGGAGAGCGGCAATATCGAATTCATACAGACCTGAACGCTCAAAACAATTTGCTATAAAAGAATAATTCTTTCAGACACCGCATTCCGCCTTTCGTATGATTTAGTGTAAACATTAAAACAAGCATATTGAAATAAAGGAGTGCAAGATTATGGATAGAAGATTATTCCTGTCTGACAGTAATAAAAAGATTGGCGGCGTTTGCGGAGGTATCGGCGAATACTTTGGTATAGATCCTACAATAGTAAGGTTGTTATGGTTCCTCTCGATCTTCCTCGACGGTTTCGGACTGCTCGCGTATTTCATCGCATGGATTGTGATACCCAGGCGCAGCAGCTGCAAGTATCACGACTGGTAAAATCCCCAGAAAATTTTATTATCACCCTTTGAGGCAGATTCACAAGCTGGATCTGCCCCTTTTTTATGAAACGCAGGGACGGTTCGCCTGTGTTTCAGGAAGTTTGTATCCTATACGACGCACTTGTTTCATTGTACATTTTTCTGGTAAAATATAAATAAATTCGACTTGTTTCGGAGGCGTTCAATATGAACAACGAGGCCTGGATCATTTCCGCAAATATGGGGCTCGGCCACCAAAGAGCCACCTACCCTTTGAGAGAAATAGCCTACGGCGGCATACAGCTTTTCGGAGAAAACGAAATATGCCAGAAAAAAGAGAAAAGGCAATGGAGGATATTCCAGAATTCCTACGAATCGCTGTCCAGAACCAGGCAGATTCCACTTATCGGTCCGTCGTTGTTCAACGTACTTGAAAAAGTGCAGAACATATCGCCGTATTATCCTCGGCGCGACCAGTCGAAGCCTTCGCTTCAGGTAAAATCGCTGTATACGCTGATAGACCGGGGAATGGGCAAGGGTATGAGCATGAAGCTGGCTGAAAAAAGACTGCCCGTGATCACATCTTTTTATGCGGCCGCCATTGCGGCGGAACAGATGACGGACCTGCCGGTATACTGCATAATATGCGACGCCGATATCAACAGGGTATGGGTTGCCGAAAGGCCGCGCGAAAGCAGGATCATATACTTCGCCCCCTGCGGCAATGCAATGCGCCGCCTGAAGGAATACGGAGTGCCCGACGAAAGGATCTTCCTCACAGGCTTTCCGCTTCCCAAGGAAAACATCGGGAAGAACATGCACATAATAAGAACCGACATTGCAAAAAGGCTAATCAGACTCGATCCGACGAAACGCTTCAGGGTAATTCACGGAGAGGAAGTAAAATTCTATCTTGGCGACTGCTGGAACCCCGATTTGCCCTCAGGCCCCATAACGCTGACCTATGCCGTCGGCGGCGCGGGTGCCCAGGCCGAGATAGCGGAAGGAGTCCTGAAGAGCCTGTCGAATAAAATAAAGGAAGGTAAGATGCGTCTCAATCTGGTCGCATCACACCGGACGGAAGTAAAGCAGTATTTCGAAAAGCTGCTGCAGAAAAACGGCCTGTCAACGACGACAGGCGTGCGGATTATTTACAATCAGGATAAAAACGAGTATTTCAGGGAATTCAATGAAATAATGCACGATACGGACATCCTATGGACCAAACCCTCCGAACTGTCATTCTACTGCGGCTTGGGCATACCGATAATAATAGCGCCGCCGATAGGTCCGCATGAAGTTTATAACCAGCGTTGGCTCAGGGATCTCGGGGCCGGTCTGCATCAATCGGACCCGCAGTACTGCAGCGAATGGATAATGGATTATCTTACGGACGGAAAACTTTCGCTTGCCGCGTGGGACGGTTTCCTGTACGCCCGTAAGCTCGGCGTCGACAAGATCGCGGAGGTGCTTGACACCGGTGATATGGAAAGGCACTTCTCCCCGCTTTTAAGATGAAAAGCCCGGCATGACATGATGGTCGGCTGTCGGGCTTCTGTTTCTCATGCTCCGCTGCCGGGCTTCTATCCTTCGTACATCTTCCCTACTATAAATGATTCCAATGCTTTAGGGATAAGCCGTTTCATAAATACGAGGAGCTTATATTGAAGTCCTACCGTTTTGACAACGGGAGGATTTCTTTTTTCCATGAGCTTTCCGATTACTTTTGCAACTACTATCGGATCGGGTCCGTGAGTCTCGTCGTGCTCCATCACCGCTACCGACTTGTCGCTGTATTTCTTGTAAGCCGAGCCTTCTCCGCCTTCCTTCGCGAAAATCCTGTTCGCGGTAAAGCCGGTCTTCGTATCGCCCGGTTCAACCATCGAAACCTTGATGCCGAAGGGCTTGAGTTCATTGCGGAGCGAACCGCTCATTCCCTCGATAGCAGCCTTGCTGGCAACATACATGGATTGATAGGGGATGGGAAAAAGCGCTCCGACCGAGGACATATTGACGATAAGTCCCCTACCCCTCTTTCTCATGTACGGCAGGACTTGCCTTATGACCCTGTGCATTCCGAAAAAGTTGGTATCGAGCTGTAAAAAAGCCTCTTCCGGCGAGGTGTCTTCGACAGAACCCGCAATGCCCATACCGGCATTATTGACAACAACCCCGATTTCACCTTCGAGTTCTATCACTTTCTCTATGGCGGCTTTAACTGAAGCCTCGGAGCATACGTCCATCTGAAGCGTTTTTATGAAACCGCCGGAGTTCCCGAAGCTTTCGGGTTCGTCCGCTCCTTCCGGTCGGGATTTTCTCGATGTCCCATACACCTTGTAGCCTTTGCCGGCCAGATAAACGGCGACAGACCTGCCGATCCCTGAAGAAGCACCTGTAACAAATACTACTTTGCCATATTGCCCGCTCATATGTACCTCCAGAAATAGCTTTTTCACTTATTTTACCATAGAACCGCTTTAAGGGAAACCGCCGCATAAAACCCCGGAGGAACTGTACAACGTTATTATCAGTATAAAACAATGTTTTCGACCGCAACTCCCGCACCGATCAGTGAGTAAGTCTTTTTATCCAGGTCGTATACATACAGAACCGACAAGGACAAGCCCAAATTGCCCTTCTCTGTCCCCGCCATCAGCAGCTTGCGGGGATTTCCCGAAGCAGCCGCTTTTGTAAGTACAAACCCCTCCTTAAGCATAACCGCTTCGCTTCCTTTGACCGCATAGGAACGCGAACCCTCGTCGCTTGTCCCGGTAATATAGACGGTATCCGTAACAGGCTCCCAATACTTGGCTGCAAACCCGGGTATGACCTCTCTGGAAGAGAAGAAATAGCTGCTTACGGACTCCTTGATTTTCTGGCTGCTGGAAACCTTGCTCGGTGCTGTATTGGCGCCGGAATATATCAAGGTCTGGCCGTAGACGTAGTAGTTTTTCATAAGATAGTCCAGAGCTACGTTTTCGACCTTCATGGAATTATTGACAAGTAGAACGGTGTTCCTGCCTCGGTTTGTCATGGAATCCGTGTCCTTGACATTTAAAAACGTTCCCGCAGGAGTGTCGATAAAGGAGTTTATGCTTGTGATGCCGAATACGGGATAAGCCCAGGTGGTCCCGTCATATATATACAAGTCCTTTGTAGCCGAATTACTGCCTGCCATCAGGTACATCCTGCCGTTATCCACATAGGAGTTCTTGAATGCTGCATACGAAACCGATTTTGTGTCCGAAGAGCCTGAAGAAAGCACGGACTGCTGATATGTCAGGACTGTAGTCGCCGTTGTCGAAGGTTCATATAAATATGCTTTCTTGAGCATTTTATTACCTTCCTTTACAGAGGCGGATAAATACAGTTTATCCTTGTATGACTCTATAGCCATCAAATCAAAATCCGTTGACAGAGCGTCCGAAATCATCGAGGTCATCTGAGCCGATGTATCAACCTTCAGCAACTCTCGTTTTCTGTCTTTGTTCCGGTCGAAGGCAATGTAAAGGTAATTGCCGCAGACTCTGACATGGTTGAAATCAAGTTCCTTTTCTTTAGCTTCGACAGATACCCATTTCACATCCCGACCGTTATAGGCTATAAAATAAACCTTGTCCTGCTCTCCCTGAACGATAGCCTTAAAATAGGCCCATTCGCCGCTTACCAGTGTATCCAGCAAGGTCAGGCCCGGGTGCATGGACTCGGGACCCGGAACGATATCCGTACTGAGGGTTTTGATCTGCCAGTTACAGTCAATCGCTTTTATATCATAACGCCTGTCCTTGTTGAAGGTGCCGACAATAACCGTATCGCCGAGTATGGTCTGCTTGGGGCTATAGCAATCCCCTTCGACAAGTATGAACAACGTACCGTCAAAACGGTAAAGCTGATACTTTTTTACGTCGTTGGCATAGCCGTAGAACACTTTGTAATTGCCGAAATCATAGCTGTCGACTATATCGAAATTCTTGATCAGTTCTGTGAATTTTCCGTTTTCAAAAAGATAAAGGCTGTTATATTTGGACACCTTGTTATATCCATATACCGCAAGCTTCCCTTTATAAGGGTAAACCCCGTTGATCTTGATGTCCGCGTAGCTGCTTGTTTCGAGCCCTTCTTTCGCTATGCTGTAAACGACCTGCTCCTTTGAGGTCTTGTCGTATATGAACATGTTCCCCAGCTTGTAATCCACAGTTTTCGTGGCTGAACAGGTCTTGGTCCTGACGTCCCAGGCTATCGTAAATTTGTGCTTCTTCATGAATTCCTCGAAGGCTATCAGCAGAACGCCCTTCTCTTCCTTGAATGCTGCAGGGTTGTCTTTACCTTTTGCAGTAAAGCTGAGGGTTTCATTTCCCAGGCCGGCTGTCAGAGTCTTCGTCTTGCGGTCATATTTCACGGTATACCCTAGCGTCGTTAAAAATTTATCCGCCTGGACAAAAAGGGTGTTTCCGATCTTGGCAGGCGCCTTGCTGAATCTCGATACAACATTGTACACCGAAAATGACGTATCCCCTTCAGTGACTTTTACGTAAATACATTCATTGTTTATATTGATGACCGGCGCCGTTGTTGGACTGCCGGCCTGCGAAGCGGCGAATACCGCATTGGGTGCGGTCGATATCAGTATAGTAATGAGTAACGCAGCTATTCTTTTCATACAACGCCTCCTTATCTATCCTGATTTTACCATGTCGTACTGTATGCCCGGTATCAACCGTTATACTTATTTTGTCCCGTATGACAGGCCTATTTTGATAGGTCCTTTTTCACAATAAAACTGTAATTATGTATATAGTCCCAGGGGGTGCAAATATAATTATAAAAACGGGCAACACACCGGAAACGCTACATTTCCGCCGTCATATATACTTATTTGATAGAATGTGGTAAAATGGATGCAGTCTGGAATTATTTCTTCCGTCATTAGACAAAGAAGGAGCGATTATTTGACAATGGATATCTTTGAGAAATGTTTTAATTACATGGATTACAAGGAAGTTCTGGCGGCAGGTCTCTACCCTTATTTCCACGCTCTCGAAACTGGGCAGGATACTGAAGTAATGATAGAAGGCATCAAAACGGTAATGGTCGGTTCAAACAACTATCTCGGACTTACCTCCGATCCCAGGGTCAAAAAAGCGGCTATCGAAGCCGTAGAGAAATTCGGCTCGGGCTGTTCCGGTTCAAGATTTCTGAACGGGACGCTGACACTTCATCTGGAGCTTGAGAAAAAACTGGCCGAGTTTGTCGGCAAGGACGCAGCCCTAACCTTCAGCACGGGCTTCCAAACAAATCTGGGCATTATAACGGCTATTGCCGGCAGAAACGATTACATTCTCTGTGACAGCGAAAACCACGCCAGTATCGTTGACGCCTGCCGTTTGAGTTTTGCAAAAATACTAAAATTCGAACATAACAACATGGAAGATCTCGAGCGACTTCTGGGTAAAATCGACGACGAACATGGAAAGCTCATCGTCGTTGACGGTATCTTCAGTATGGAAGGTGATATAGCGGATCTGCCCGCGATCGTAAAGCTGGCTAAAAAGTATGGAGCCAGGGTAATGGTGGACGATGCGCATTCCTTCGGAGTATTGGGCGAGCATGGCAAAGGCACCGCAGAGCATTTCGGGCTCGAAAAGGAAGTCGACCTGATCATGAGCACCTTCAGCAAGTCTCTGGCAAGTCTCGGAGGCTTCGTCGCAGCTAGCCAGGATGTAATAGACTATATTAAACATAACTCCAGGCCTTTCATATTCTCTGCCTCTATCCCGCCATCAAATGCGGCGGCGGCTATCGAGGCGCTGGAAATAATCAAGGCCGAACCCGAGAGGATACAGAAGCTTCGTGAGATCTCCGCTTACATGAGACAGGGATTCAAGAAGCTCGGGATTCCGATATATGAATCGAACAGCGACATAACGCCTATAGTACCGATAATGACCTACGAAAACGAAAGGACGCTCGTCGTCACAAAGCTGCTGCGCGAGCAGGGTGTATATGTAAATCCTGTCGTTTCTCCCGCAGTCAAGCCGGGCCTTTGCAGGATTCGCACAAGCTTTACGGCAACACACACCAAGGCACAGCTCGATTATACCCTCGAGGCGTTCCGCAAGGTATTCGAGCAACTGGGGTAATAACAGAACGTTTTTAATGAAACGCAGGGACGGTTCTTTTGTTTCGTTTTACTCGAAAAACGAAACAAAAGAACCGTCCCTATGTTTCGCTCTCTTGCGTTTCGGTCAATCCTTCCTGACAGTGCTCAACAGATCGCTTGCCAGGCTATTTACCAGATTGGCTGTCTTTATCAGTTCTTCGCTTGCCGCAAAGCTTTCCTCTGTTGACGCCGCAACGCTCTCCACGCTTTGGGACGTACTTTGCGCAGAATTACTGACAACCTGAATGAAATTGTTCAATGAATCAGATTCCGTAAGCTGTCCTTCGGAAAGCCTGCTTGTTTCCGTAAGCAGTTCCATGATGACGGCAAGCGTATCTATTATTTTTTGGTAGCACGTATCTGATAACCTGACAAATTCTACGCCTTCGTTTACTTTTAGAACGCTTTCTTTCATTAACTGGTCGACTTTCTGGCTATGGGCCGATATCTCCCCAAGAGTGTTTGAAATCGTTTTGAGCGATTCATGGCTTTGTTCGGCAAGATTCCTGATCTCGCTTGCTACGACTGAAAAGCCCTTTCCGTGTTCTCCCGCCCTGGCTGCTTCGATCGAAGCGTTCAAAGCGAGCATGTTGGTTTGATCTCCTATTTGCCTTATATATGATACAACCTTGTCTATTTGCTCGGCTTTTTGACTTAGTTCCCTGGCGCTTTCCGACGATATTGAAACGCTGCTCTTCAGTCCGTCGATCTTATCAACGGCGCTATTGACCGAAGCCTTCCCCTCATTGGCCACTTCCTGCAGCCTTTTAGAAGATTTTGCGAGTTCCGATATTTTTCCCATATTGAATCTGATGTCCTTAACCAGCGTATCCACCAATCTGACGCTTTCGTCGACGCTTCTGGCAGTATTGGTCGCCTCTTCGAGAACATTCGAAGACTTGTTGGCAATTTCTTCCGATGCCCCATTTTGCTGGTTCGCCAGGACAGATATCGACATGCCTGCTTCAGACAATTTGCCTGAAATCACAGTCACTTTATCCATTATTATTTCAAGGTCATGGAGCGATTTTCCTGATTGCTGCTCACTCCTTGATGACCTCATCAGCAGCTTTTTTGATAAACTGGCGGTTATGACCGAGCACACCGCCCCGAATCCGAAACCGAGGCCTCTGACCAGCAGCTCTCTGTACACATCGCTTTGAGGAATGAAATACGGGTTGTGTGTCAGTATGGCAAACAGACAGGCAAATATTGAGAGCCCGATTGAATATAAAACACAATTTAATTCGAGGTAAAAGGAGCTCAGGAAGAAAACGAGAAATATGCTGCTCCACATTTCATAGTAGGGTATGTAGGTTATCAATGCAAGGTAGTTAACGGTGGCACACGTTATCAGGATATACTTGAATACATTGACGAATTGCCCGCTCCTGTTCCTTTTGACAAAAACAAAGTAGAAAAGCATCGGCACCGACAGGTTGACAACGCTCATGATACTGAACCCAACGATATGCGACCACTCCAGCCTGTCGAGAATGCCCAGGATCTTCATACCGCAAAAGAAGAGTATTCCAAGTATACCACCGTTAAAACATACTTTCAGGACAAACAGATTGATTTCCTTCTGGTACTCTTTAAGGTTTTTCCTGAAAAGCCCCTGTACTGAGTCGATCATCTTGAATTTGCCTCCCAATATTGTTTTTACTAAATTATACCATTATTTTCTTGGTGAGCAATAGTTTTGCACGCTAATATAGATAAATATATATGAAAATATGTAAAATTATATTAATTTATTTTATTTATTGTCAAATTGAAGAAAGTTTGTAATAATTATAATATATTACAAATTTTTACTTAAAGGAGACTTCTATGAAAGCAATGATAGGCGACTTCGAAATGTACTATGAGATATCGGGCGCGGAGAGCAATCCCTGGCTCGTCCTGATCCATGGCCTTGCCGGTTCGACAGTTTGCTGGAAGCATCAGGCGGCGGAATTCTGCAAGCATTTCAGAGTATTGAATCTTGATCTGGTCGGACATGGCAGGTCGGGAGCATCTAATAACAAAAGATACAGCGGAGAAATTACAGCCAACCATATCAGGATGCTGATGGATCGCCTGGGGATAGAAAAAGCGCATATTCTGGGCCTGTCTCTGGGAACGATCGTACAGCAGTATTTCTGCGAAATGTTTCCGGACCGCGTCTTATCGACCATATACGCAAGCCCTGTAACAAAATTCACTTTGATTTCCTCTCTGTTCAACAGATTCAGCGATCTGATATTTCTCAGGTTATTCCCTAAAAATACATATCTTAAATTGATGGGGCACTTGATGCTGCCGGGTAAAGTCCATGAAAAATCAAGAAAATTCTTCGTACAGGAGACTTTGAAGATGACGGACAATGAATTTTCAAAGTGCTGGAGGCTTGTCATGGAGGGTAACCATTTCGATTTTATCGGAGAATCGGATATCCCGGCGTTATTTATCGCAGGAGAAAAGGATTTTTGCTTTTTCAAGGATTCGCTACTTTTAATAACAAGGTATAAAAACAGCGAGTTCTCAGTTATTAAAGATTCGGGTCATGTGACTATCTTCCAAAAGCCTGACGAATTCAACCGTTTGGTTATTGATTATTTAAACAGGCTTGAGAAATCGAGGTCTACCGGGATAGGTATGCTCTATAAGGCAATTTAGGTGGAAACAGAGGGACGGTTCTTTTGTTTCCGTCCCTCTGTTTCTACGCTCCAATTCGATCAAACGCCCAGTATGTTCATACCGCAGTCAACATGGATGATCTCGCCCGTGATCGCATTCGACATGCCGCTTAGTAAGAATACTGCAGAATCCCCGAGTTCCTTGAGTTCTACATTCTTGCGGAGCGGGGCCTTGGTTTTAGCCGTTTCAAGCATATTGCCGAAATCTTTGACACCTTTTGCCGAAAGTGTTTTGACTGCGCCTGCTGAAATGGCGTTTACACGCACTCCCGCAGGCCCCAGGTCATTGGCGAGGTACATCACGCTTGCTTCAAGAG
This sequence comes from Bacillota bacterium, assembly GCA_023412915.1. Taxonomy (GTDB): domain Bacteria; phylum Bacillota; class Clostridia; order Acetivibrionales; family DTU013; genus JAEYOM01. The sequence continues at coordinate 115,860 of JAEZRE010000006.1, read as the reverse complement.
CGGCTTTGGCGACTCCCATAACATTGTAGCCGCTGAATACCTTTTCCGAACCCATATATGTCAGAGTGACTATGCTCCCGCCCTCGGTCATCAGTTCGCCGGCCTTCCTGCTCACTGCCACGAGAGAATACGCGCTGATATTGAGCGCCAACAGGAAACCATCTCTCGAAGTGTTGACAAAGCTGTCCTGGAGGTCCTCCCTCTTTGCGAAGGCAATGGCGTGTACCAGGCCGTGTACAACCTTGTATTCAGCCTTTACTGCTGCAAAGAAAGTATCTATATCGCTGTCCGACGTCACATCCAGCTGGTATGCGGAAACGCCGCCCAATTCAGCCGCGAGCTTTTCGACGTCGCCTTTTTCCCGCTCCCCCTGATATGTGAATATAAGCCTGGCGCCCTCGCTATGAGCCGATTCCGCTATCCCCCATGCGATGCTCCATTTATTTCTTACTCCCATTATGATTATGTTTTTGCCCTTGAGTAAATCACCCATTGCCTTACCCTTCCTTTCGAACGGCCTGCCCCGCCCCGCTACATCCGCTCCGGGCCGAAGTCTCAAGCCTTGATATAATAACATCTGTTTTAAATTTTACCATTTACTCCAAAATTGTCAACTGGTCATAATTTCAGGTACTAATGCTTGGTAAGTGTTTCTGCGGCCAACCGCATCAATACCGCTTTATCGTTTAAAGATGGGTCTTCAATAACCTTTTCGAATAAAAGGTTAAGCGCCTCTCCTATTTCCCGGCCTTCCTTAAATCCAAGGCCGATCAGGTCCCGTCCGTTGACGGCAAGGTCACTCAACCTGAGACAGCTGTTACCTTCGAGCAATTCCATGTATATTTTTTCTATCCTGTCCACGTATCCGACGCCTTCGTCCACATCCCCAGGATTCTGTGCAGCTTTATCGGCGCGCTTGACCTTGAGAAGATCCTCGAACAAATCCCCCCCGATCACGCTAACGGCCTTCGCAACCGCCTTCGGCTGCGGTATAATGTCCCTGTCATGGAATCTGATGAGGCGCAATATACTGTCGATGCTTTTATTGTCGAACCTCAGCCTCTTCAGGATATTTTCGGCTATAACAACGCTTTTATCGGGATGGCCGTAAAAGTGGTCCACCCCATCCCCATCCGTCGTCCGCGTCAACGCTTTACCCGTATCATGCAGCAGCATGGTCCACCTCAGGCAGCTGTCGTTTTCTACGGCCGCAGCCGCTCTGATGCTATGTTCGCCTACGTTATAAACATGGTGAGGGTTGTTCTGCGGTACGTTGAAGCAAACCTCCACCTCGGGCAGTATCAGCCCCATTATTCCGGCATCCCTCAGCAGGATCAATTTACCCGGAGCCTCAGAGGTAAGTATCCCGGTCAGCTCCTCCCTGATACGCTCGCTGCTGACATTTAGTATCAGTCCGCTGTTTTTGCGCATGCCCTCCAACGTGCCCACCTCTATCTCAAAACCCAACCGAGCAGCGAATCTCACTGCCCGAAGCATTCGCAGAGCATCCTCGCGGAATCTCGCATCCGGGTCGCCGACAGCCCTTATGCACCGCGCTTTTAAATCGGACATGCCGCCGAAGGGATCGACAAGGCCTCTGGCAGGATTCCAGGCCATCGCATTTATCGTAAAGTCCCTTCGACGCAGATCAGCCTCGAGGCTCCCGGTAAACTCGACGCTGCTCGGATGCCTGCCGTCCTCATAAATCCCGTCGATCCTGAAGGCGGTGACCTCATAAGCTTCCTGCCCCAGCATGACCGTTACGGTACCATGCTTTATTCCGGTATCCAGTGTACGGTCGAAAAGCTTTTTGACTTCGGCGGGCGCGGCGTTTACCGCGATATCCCAGTCCTTCGGGACTCTGTCCAGAGCCGCGTCCCTGACACAGCCTCCGACCGCATAGGCCTCAAAGCCGTTAATCTTCATAACATTCAAAATATATAAAACATCCTGCGGCGGTTCTATGGAAAATACCATCATATACCTCTTACGTCCCGGTATCGAACCGGTTTGATGAATTACCGGTTTCCAAGCCGGTGCAATCTTATTTTAGCATACCGCACGAGCCTTATTCCAAAACATTTTCATATTACAAGAACAAATGAACTGATTTTGCGAAACAAAATTCTTTTTATAACGTCTTAACAAGTAATATAATGTTAAGGTAGAAAATAGTACCAATAAGAAATGCGAGGTCTCGTATGAAGGAAAAGCTGTTTTCATTTTTCAGCAAAAAGCCAGTATTGATAATATCTGCCGCTATAGTCGTTTTAGCGACTGCCGCGGTAATTGCGGCGGCGCTTGGACTATTCGGCGGCGCTGGAGCCAATCCGCCCGGCACGCCGGTCATGACGGACACCGGGGTATACGCCGATAACCTGAGTTTCCTGGATTCGGATATCCAGATTACGGCAGATGACTCCGACAGTATCGGCGTCAACCCCACCTCCTCCTTCAGGCTTTTATTCGGGAAGACGCCAGATGAAAAAGCCCTTTCCGCCTCCCTGTCGGTCGAACCCGAGCAGGCCTACAGCCTTAAGAAGGTATCCGATAAGGAATACCGCGTGAAATTTGAAAATCCTCTGACCTCCAACAGCATATACAGTTTTATTCTTAATGATAAAAACACCGGCAAAAAGCAGTCGTGGTCCTTCCAGACAAAAAAATCCTTCAGCGTCGTCCGCACGCTCCCTCGTAACCAATCGGCGCAGGTTCCCGTCAATTCGGGGGTTGAGATCACCTTCAGCCATAAGGATGTCGTAAATGCCGAACAGAATTTCAGCATTACACCCGAAGTGAAAGGCCGTTTCGAATGGCATGATAAGATTCTGGTGTTCGTTCCTGAAAAGCTCGAGAAGGGAACCATATACACGGTCACGCTAAAAAAGGGCGTAGGCCTCAAAGGCAGCAGTGAAACGCTTGCGGAGGATCTTTCCTTCCGGTTCCAGACCGAGATGCCGGACAATGGCAAAAACAAGCTTTACTATTCCTTTTCAGATATCGTCTACAGCTTTACGACTAGTGAAACCCCCGCATTGAACATATACGCGGATGAAAAGCTGTATGATACCGATGTGCAGCTGGAGCTTTACAGCTATAATGATAATGAAACCTTCCTCGACGACCTGAAAAAGAAGACTTCCAAACCATACTGGGCAGTTTCGGATAACACCGACAGCTATGACGAGAGCAGGCTGCAGAAGGCTGCGGCTGTGACAGCCCATGTTTACAAACAGGATGTAAATTACTGGAGCAACACCTACCTCGTTCTGCCATCGACGCTGCCCGAGGGCTATTATCTGGTCTGCGCGGAAGTGGACGGCTCCAAATATTACACGCAGCTCCAGATCAACAACACGTCGGTCTATATCATGACGACCGAACAACAGAGTATTGCCTGGCTCAACGATTCGACCACGGGTCAGCCGCTTGAAGGCGCCGAATTCATGCTGGATGGAGGCAAGCCCGTCAAGGCCGACCGGAGCGGTATGGCCGTTATAAATGAACCGCTGCCCGATAACGAGACTAACTGCACCTTCTTCCTGGTCCGCACCGGGACCGGACCGGCATATGTGGCGCGTGTGCTAAACAATATCTATCGGCCGTACTACGACTATAATTTCAGGAACGGTTCGGATACGAGAGATAATTATTGGACGTACCTTTACCTGGACAAAGACATGTTCCTCCCCGAGGATACGATCAATATCTGGGGCGTACTGAAGCCAAGGGACGGCAGCGCCGTAGAGAACGAGGGGAGGCTGGAGCTGATACGCTATGTCTACTATTCCGAAGAAAACGACGCCTCCGTCCTGTCTTCGCAGAATGTTAAAATATCGCCCAACGGGACGTTTACAGGCAGCCTCAAAATTTCAGGCTTCAACCCCGGCTCTTACGAGGTGCGCGTGCTTGTCGGCGACAAGGTGATGCTGACTCGTTATATAGAGGTGATGGATTATACAAAACCCGTCTATAAGCTCGAAATCGATTCCGACCGCAAATACATCAGCCTTGGAGAAGAGATTAATTACAGCATCCTTTCAGCCTTCTATGAGGGCACGCCCGTATCCGACATGAAGCTCAGCTATACGGGAGACATTTACGGCTCGAATCCGGTAGAAGGCAAGCTTACCTGCGACAGCTCGGGAACCGCAAAGCTGACGCTTCAGCCCACAACCACCGAACAAAGCTGGAGCCCTCTGTCCTTCGGCCTTACCGTCATGAACAGCGAAAGCGGAGAACAGCAGATCATGGAAAGCAATTATGTATATGTTTTCCCCAGGGATACCATGATAAAAATAGAACCGAAATCAGGCAAAGATAAATGTTCTTTCAATTTTGAAACGAATAAAATCGACCTCTCACGCCTTGAAGAAGAAGGCGTCAACATATACGACGAGAAGAATTACAAGGGCGCTTCAGTTGATATTCCCCTGTCGGCGGAGCTTTATGAGAGACATTACGAAAGCAAAAAGACAGGAAGCTACTATGATTTCATCAACAAGGTCACACGTGATACCTATGAGTATTATGAAGTGCAGAGCCTGGTGCAGAATTATTCGATTAAAACTGTCAACGGAAAGTACTCGATCGATTTTGTACCGGATAAAGACAAGCAGTATGTCCTCGAAGTTTTCGGCAGTGATTCGGAGGACAGGATAATCCACGAGACGGCATACGCATACGGCTGGGACTGGTACGCATACGACGGTTACGGCGAAAACACCTACAGTATCGGCGGCAATGACAGCAACCGTGCCTTCAGGCAGGACGATACCGTGTCCGTGGAGGTGAAGTACAAAAACAGGCAGCCTTTTACCGGAAGCAGCAGGAAATATCTCTTTGTCAGGCTGCAGAACGGCATTCTCGATTACAAGGTGTCCGGAGAGCCGGTATACAATTTCGGTTTCGATAAAAAATTCATTCCAAATATGTACGTAAAGGCTGTCTGCTTCGACGGCGCCAATGTCTACGACGCGGGTATCCGCGAATACCGTTATGACAGCTCGGAAAAAAGCTTGGATATAAGCGTCAAGGCGGATAAGGAATATTACAGACCGGGAGATACGGTTAAACTGACCTTCGATGTGAAGGACGCAAAGGGAGCCCCCTGCGCTTCCGAAGTCAATGTAAGCGTAGTCGACGAGGCATTCTTTACGCTTTCGCCGCAGTATGTAGACACTTTGTCCTCCTTATACGGTCCTTCGATATCTTCGGGCCTCGTCGCGGACTATTTTTCATACACCCCTCCGGACAGCATGAATTCCCCGATGGCAGAGATGGGGGAAGGCGGCGATGTATATGTCCGGAAGGATTTCAAGGATAGCGCGCTTTTCCATTCCATTGTCACCGACAGCAGCGGAAAGGCCATGGCGACCTTTAAGCTGCCGGATAACCTGACCTCCTGGAGGATCACCTATCAGGCTGTTACGGAAGATCTAAAGGCAGGTAACGGCAAGCTGAACATTTCGGCCAAGCTTCCATTCTTTTTGGATACGGTCTTCAATACCAACTTCATTACGGGGGATGATCCTTCCATACAGCTGAATGCTTTTGGTACGGAGCTTCCTGAAAACGGGAAGGTCAATTATGAACTGGAGTTGGTTCGCGCAGACGGTACAAAGAAATCCTATACCGCCTCCGGTACGGCGCATGAACCGGCAATGCTCCCTCTTGGCGCGATGGGTGCGGGTGAATACACTCTCACCATCAAGGCTTCCTGCGGGAAGCTGCAGGACGCGCTCGAACGCAAATTCAAGGTGTCCGACAGCCTGCTCGAAACCTGCAGGGTCGATTATAAACCGCTGGCTGATGACACTGTTCTGACAAACGGAGCAAAAGGCCTGACATCTCTCGTATTTTACGGCGAAGATACGTCGCTGCTCTATGACGGGCTGCAGTCGCTATACTGGAACTGGGGCCGAAGACTGGATCAGAAGCTTGCGGAAAGGCTCGGGGCAAAGCTGCTCAAGAATTATTTCGGTGAAGAGACCTATACGGACGAAGCCTTCGACATAAGCCAATACCAGACAGACGACGGAGGCCTGGCGCTGTTGACCTATGACAGCAGCAATCCCGCGTTGTCCGCCAAGCTCTGCTCTCTCTCGGCGGACGGTATAGACAGCGAGGCGCTTGCGGCATATTTTTACAAGCTACTCGGAAACAAGGACACCGTGCCGGAGGATGCAGCCTATGCCTATTGGGGGCTTGCTGCGCTGAAGAAACCCGTGCTGCTCGATATCAGGTCGCTGCTGGCTTCAGAAGGCCTCACGCCTGAAATCAAGCTTATACTTGGCAACGCGTTGGCGGAAATAGGCGATTTCCAGGGAGCCTGCGATATTTACAACGAGGCCATGAAAACCTCCACCATAACCGAAACTATGGCCTGGATCAATGCAGACACAAGGGATAAAAGCATCGACCTGACGTCCCTGTGTTCGCTTATTGCGCTTAGGGTAAATGCGCCCGAGAAGCTCAAGCTGTTCACCTATATTTCTTCGAACTCCACCTCTGAGCTGCTGGTAAACCTTGAAAAGATGGTTTTTGTCACGAATTATATCAAAGAGGCAAGCCTGAACAACAGCTTCAGCTATGAACTGGAGGGTGTGAAAAAACAGGTCGAGCTGAAAAACGGTGGCTGTTACCGGCTCGTTCTGACACCCGAAAAGCTCGGCAATATAAAGTTCGGCGACGTTGTGGGCAGGATACAGGTCGCGTCTTCTTATGTCGCTCCCGTAAGCGAGGTCAGGGCGACCGGCGGGAATCTTGTTTCCCTGGAACGCGTTTACTCTGCCGCAAATGGTACGGCTTCCGGAGATGCCTTCGTCAAATCGGATAAGATCAAGGTGACTATAACTCCGAAGTTTGAAGCTGCCGCGCCCGACGGGTACTACGAGATCACCGACATTCTGCCGGCGGGTTTCAGATATGTCCGTTCGGACTTCGTTGAGGATGCGGACAGTCATACGTGGTATCCGGACGAGGTGACAGGACAGAAGGTCGTTTTCGGCTACTATTACAACAAAAACAGCAAATTCATTAATTCTCGCGGCATCATAACCTATTATGCGGTGGCAGTATCACCCGGCGCCTACACGGCGGATAATGCGGCGATACGCCACACCGATGGCAAAATAACGGGATTCACCGAAAGAAAGCACATAAGGATCACGAAATGACAGCGTATAGGACCGGCGATACAAAAAAAATGCAAAAGAAGGCAAAGCGGGGTATCCGCAGTCATATTGCAACGGCTGCAGCCTTGCTTTGCCTTTTCTGGACGATAACAGGCTGTACGTCTCAGCAGCTCATTATGCCGGAGACCAGGCTGCAAGACGGTTCCACGGTTCAAAACCCGGGCTCCGCCCCTGGAGGCGCTGGAGACGCCGGAGGCACCGAAGACGCCGGAGACCCCGGAGACCCCGGAGACGCCGGAGGCACTGAGGCTATGTCCTCACACCCCACTCTCCGCTGCAATTATTACGTCGAGAAGGAATTCATGACCTCGGTAGAAGCTGCGAAGCATCAAGCGGACACTAGCGGAAACAAACCCGCAGTCGGCAACCGAATAGCCGGAGGCGTCACCCCCCACCACTTGCTGGCAGCCAATTTGATTGCGGGATTTTTCAGGAAGTTATCAGACGATCCTCCAAAAACGATTGTCGTCATCGGTCCCAATCACAAACGCGTAGGTTTCGGCGGGCTGCAGACCTCTTCCTCCGACTGGGCGACTCCGTTCGGAAGGCTAGACGCCAATGGCGAAATCGTAAAAATGCTTGTTGACAAGCTCAACGCTTCGGAGAACGACAGCGTCATGCAGGAAGACCACGCGGTATCCGCGCTGGTCCCATACATCAGGTATTACCTGCCCGACGTCAGGATTGTTCCGATACTGCTGCACGGGAATTACTCCACTGCCAATTCACTCAAGCTGGGCAAGCTTCTCGGTAAAATTTCAGCAGAGGCTCCCGGAAGTATCGACATCATCGCATCCGTCGATTTTTCCCACTATCTGGACGCCGGTACGGCATACAAAATGGATGACATAACGCTTAAGGCGATCAAAAATAATGATATTACGGCAATAAGCAGGATGAGCAATGACAATACGGACTCCCCTCCCTCTATTATCACGCTGCTCGGCGCAATGGGGGCGGCGGGCGCCGCAGGGCCTGAAACAGCCGGGCACAGCAATTCCTCGGATATTACAGGCAGCGGTTATGGCAATACGACAAGCTATTTTACTATGTTCTTCAAATACAATAATTAATAATAATGCAACTTTATAAAAATATTATTGAACAATTTTACTAAATGCGGGTATAATAAGCTTAGCAACCATACTGAAACAAGAAAGCGGGATAACAAATGAGATGGCTTGAAGTAAACAGCTCCAAACCACTGAATGGTAAGATTAAGGCCCCCGGTTCGAAAAACAGCTCTCTTGCTCTGCTGGCAGCCTGTTGTCTGGCGGATGAACCAGTGTATATGACAAATATCCCTGAAATTTCCGATATAAAAGTAGTTTTCGAAATACTGCGAAGTATAGGGGCTTCAATAGAAAAGGAAGATCAAACTTACATAATAGATTCACGAAACATAGGTACTGCGGAAATAGACCGGGAACTCTCCTCTTCGTTCCGCGCTGCCTATTATTTCGTTGGTGCGCTGCTTGCCAGGCACCATAAGGTCATGATCGGCTATCCCGGAGGCGACAATTTCGTATCAAGACCGATCGATCAGCATCTGAAAGGCCTTAAAGCCCTCGGCGCGAAGGTTTCTCTGTTCAATGATTATTATACTGTGGAAGCTGAAACGCTGAATGGTTCCGAGATATTTTTCGACGTCATGTCATGCGGCGCAACGATAAATGTCATGCTTGCAGCCGTACTGGCAAAGGGTAAAACTACGCTTTACAATGCCGCAAGGGACCCCGAAGTCGTTGATACGGCCGTAATGCTCAACAAAATGGGCGCTCGCATTTTCGGAGCCGGCACGGATACGATACGTATCCAGGGTGTTCCGCAGCTCGGAGGCTGTACGCACTCGGCGGCGCCCGACAGGCTTATTACAGGTGCTTATCTCATAGCGGCAGGTATCACTGGGGGCACGCTGACTATCGAGGAAGCTATCCCCGAGCATCTTGAACCCTGTATGGCGAAGCTCACGGAAATAGGCCTCTGCTTCGAACAGACCGAAAGCAGCGTTACGGTGCATAGCGGCGGAAGAATCAAGGCAACACGCATCAGAACCGGTAAGTATCCGATGTTTGAAAGCGACTTCCAGCAGCCTGTAACGGTACTGCTGTTAAAAGCCAACGGCAGGAGCACTATATCCGACCGCATTTATCCCAAACGCTTCAACCACTGTGAGCAGCTCAACAGGATGGGGGCAGATATAGCCGTAAGTAACGGCATCGCCAGGATAAACAGTCACAGGCAGCTTACGGGCACATGGGTGCATGCAGGCGATATCAGAGCCGGCACCGCTCTTGTACTGGCCGGTTTGCTCGCGGAGGGCACTACGAGGATAACTGGCGTGGAACATATCGAACGCGGCTATGAGGATATTGTAAGGGACTTCAAGCTTCTGGGCGCCGATATAGCCTTGATAACGGGCGAAGGAGTAAATGAAAGGGATATCGGTCAAGTACGGATATAAAAAACGGATATTGGATTGATAACATATAAAAAAGTGATAGCCCAGGAGCTATCACTTTTCTATTACTATCATATTTATTCAGCGATACCCACGTATTGCACATTTTTTGAAAATGCCAGATACGGGAAGTAGAAAGCGCTGAAGAATAACGCCAGCAGGAAAGACCCTACTCCGCCCTTGCCAAATGCCTTCAGGAAGGAAGCGAGCATTATCATCGCTATAACGATATCAACAACGGGAATAAAAAACAGCAATAACCACCAACCTGGCCTTCCGCCTATTTTAAGCATCAAATATGTGTTGTAAAACGGTATCAAGCATCCCCAGCCCGGTTTGCCGGCTTTTGTGAAGAGTAGCCAATAGCTGACTAACTCAACGATACCGACGGCAATGGAAACGATCCACAACAGTATTATTATGGCCCCTCCAATAGCAAAAAGACCATCTGCGTAAGAACTTGTCATTATATTTACCCCCCAAAATTATTGTTAATACGACAACATGATAATACAATTATTTATAATTTTCAACAATAAATGTAATTACCAAGGGATAAGTAAAGCGTCAAGATCGCGCGTACGCCGCGTACACTACAGAACAGGCCGGTCCGAAATTTGTTAAATTTCAGCCCGGCCTGCAAGCTTTCACTGTTTGATTTATGTTTAAAACATATAGCTTATGACTCTTCTCCGAACATTACTTTCAACTTCAATGTGACGCCGTCCCTCACCACGGTGAAAACAGCCGAATCTCCAGGTTTGTAGGCTTCCTTTGCCTTGTCGAGGTCGCTCATCGTTTTTATAGTCTTGCCATCTATGGCCGTAATGACGTCTTCTGACTGCAAGCCCGCCTTTGCGGCTCCGCTTCCGACTGTGACATCATTTATATAAATGCCTACAGGCAATTTGTAAAAGCTTGAGTACGCACTGGTTACTTCACTTCCTGAAATTCCGATAAACGGTCTGCCTTTGACTTTGCCATAGGTTCTGAGCTGATCCACTATCGGTTTCGCGTCGTTTATCGGTATTGCAAAGCCCAGCCCTTCGACGCCGGAAGCGGCTATTTTGACTGAATTGATGCCTATTACCTGACCCCGTGAATTGAGGAGAGCTCCTCCGCTGTTACCTTCGTTTATAGCCGCGTCAGTCTGTATCAGGCTCATCGTCCTGTCATCCATTTCGATCGATCTGTTCAGCGCACTTACTACGCCTACAGTAACAGAGCCTGCAAATTCCATACCAAGCGGGTTTCCGATCGCGACCGCAAGTTCGCCGACTTCAAGCTGTGATGAATCGCCAAGTTCGGCAACCTGAAGATTGTTGAGATTCACTTTTATAACAGCCAGGTCCGTCTTGCTGTCGCCGCCCTTGAAGGTTGCCTTTGCCTCCCTTCCGTCAGGGAGGAAAACTTCAAGCAGCGTTCTCGAGCTAGCTCCGCTCTTGGGGTCTGCATATGAAACGACATGGTAATTAGTCATGATATACCCGTCTTTGCTGATGATTATTCCCGAGCCTTCGCCTACCATTCCGTTATCGCCGCCCAAATAATTCGACCTGTTACCCGATACCGTCATACGTATTCCAACTATGGACGGGCCTGCCTTCTTTGCGATCGTTGTGACATCCGAACCTTTAGCAAGCGCCGCGGTCTTTAAGTCGGATGTTCCGGAACCGGTTACGACGTCCCTCCCGGACGCATCAGCGGCCGGCGCCTGCAGATCGGGAGCCTGTCGCGTAGCATCCTGCATGTCCGAAACGTTTTCGGAAACAGCTGTGTTCTTGGCTAACGTCATACTCTTCAGGTCTCCTGTGAGTTTGGCATACATAAAGCTTCCGGCAGCAACGCTGCTTATAATCGATGTTACAAGAACAAGAGCTATGTAAACAAATACCCTGTGCTTCCTACCGGACGGTTTGCGGTTGTTTTCCTGTAAATTGTTATTACAGCCGTAATTGCTATTTTTATATTCGTACATAACAATGACCTCCTTCTGAGTTATCTGTGTTTATATAAAGATATTACCCTTACTTTGTTACAAAATATAAAAAACTTTTTTAACAAATTGTTAAGAAATAAAAAACTGAGGAAATTATAAGCTTTATCAGCATGGTCACTTGATATTGCATATTGCATGGTTTTAAGAAATAGAGCATATCGATGAGCTATTATTAAGGCAATTTTTTTGTTTTAGCGCAACAGAAAGCGGAGCAATATGCTCTTTGAACAAAGTTCCCGCAACATGGTTTATCATTTATTCATTACCAGTCGACTACAAATGATTTGATCAAAGCAAAGTATTCCCTAAAGTACGAAGGTATGACGACTTGTACTGTTTTTCCGGAAATGGCGTGAGCATTGAGACCGTTCCTTTTAGCCAGCATCTTCGCCCTCAGGATATGAAAACTATTTGTAATGAAAGTAACATCCCGGACAGGTTTCCCCGCCCTGGTTTCAATCAACTCCCTGCTCAGCCTGAAGTTTTCCATAGTGCTTGAAGCTCTATTCTCGGTAAGTATCCTGCCTTCGTCGACGCCCTTGGAAACAAGGTACTTTTTCATCGCCTCGGCCTCGGTTATCGTTTCGCCGCGTCCTTTTCCGCCTGATACTACAACTACGCTATCTGGATATTTTTCAAGATACTTTACCCCGGCGTCAAGCCTCTCCCCAAGCGATATACTGGGCACCTCGCCTCTGAGTCCGGCGCCGAGTATTATCAGATAATCGGTTTTTGTTTCAGGATCTGAACCGCCGCTGAAAATGATCAAGCCTTCCAACACAATAAACTGAAGTAGAAGGATCACAAGAACGGGAAGTATGTATTTTTTATAGTTTGTCTTTTTTCTTACTCTCGATATTACCTTAGTTTCGCTGATGCCTCTCAAAGCTCTCCCCCGGTATATCCGCCCATAATAAACAGGGTTGTTTTGCTGTGGTACAGTTTTATTATACCATATTTAATATGTATATTCCATTCATTTGAAGTTCCTGACGGAATTGTGCCCGATCAGCAAGGCCGACAAAAGCTTTCTCTTGTATTTACTTTCTTATCTGCTAGAATTATATTACAAAATATAATAATAAACATTTCGTTTTTGGAGGTCGACTCAATGGGCATAATTGGAAAGTCTCTGAAAAACATACCCTGGCAGGATAAACCGGAAGGATATGAAGGCGTAGTATGGAGGTATGACCTGAATCCCATCATAGAACGCAATCCCACCCGGCATTGCGCACGCGTTTTCAACAGCGCGGTCATCCCATACGGCGACGGTTTCGTCGGCGTATTCCGCGCGGATCATACGGACGGCAAATCCAGACTTCATATGGGACGCAGCAGGGATGCCGTCCACTGGGAAATCGAAGACGATGCGATCCGGTGGAAGGATGAAGAGGGCAAGCCCTACGACCCCAATTATGCTTATGATCCCAGGCTTGTCGAGGTCGAAGGCGTTTATTACATAATCTGGTGCACGGACTTCGGCGGCGCAGCCCTGGGGCTTGGCGCCACCGCCGATTTCAAGACCTTCACCAGACTCGAAAATCCATTCATACCGTTCAACAGGAACGGAGTACTTTTCCCAAGGAAGATCAACGGTAAGTATATGCTGCTGTCCAGGCCGAGCGACAGCGGCCATACGCCTTTCGGGGACATATTCGTCAGCGAGAGCCCGGATCTCAGGTACTGGGGAAGGCACAGACGCGTAATGACAAAAGGCGGCTCGGGTTGGTGGCAGAGCACCAAGATCGGCGCTGGCCCGGTGCCTATTGAGTTGGACGAAGGCTGGCTTTTGTTCTATCACGGGGTCTGCACCACCTGCAGCGGCTTTGTTTACAGCATGGGAGCGGCGATACTGGATAAGAACGACCCGTCGAAGGTGCTTTACAGAACCCGTGAGCACCTGATGACTCCGGAAAAGCCTTATGAAACAACAGGATTCGTACCCAACGTCGTCTTTCCCTGCGCTACGGTCCAGGACGCCGAAACAGGCAGGATAGCTATTTTCTACGGCGCTGCCGACACATATGTTTCCCTGGCATTCGCAAAAGCTGACGAGCTCGTGGAATACATCATGAAAAATTCCGAACTGCTTCCCGGCGACGATTTGGAGTATAGATGATCAGAGGCGTGGGACAAAAAAAAGTAAGTCGTGAGACGGTTCTCTCATTTTCGAAATGAGCTGAAGAACCGTCCCACGACTCAGTCCACCTTTTTTACTATTACCTCTTTGTGATCAATTTGGCCATTACGTAGCCCGACTTGCCCTTCGAAGTCGTTATCTTGTACCAGTCTCCACTCTTGGAAACAAGTGTTACCGTTTCACCCTTGACTAGTTTTGTAATTATCGATGACGTCGTGTTTGGCTGAGAACGCAAATTCAGCACAGCCGTGTTGACGACCGCCTTGCCGAGTGTTGTTGGCGTTGTTGCCGGCGGTTTTGTCCCCGTCGATCCCGTATTGCCCGTGTTACCGGTACCTGTACCCGACTTCGACGGTGTAGAAGCGCCTGTCATCACTTTGTTGAGATCGTTCTGCAGGGCAAGGATCGCCTGCTCCTGGGCCGATAACCTTGCTGTAAGCTGATCGTTCTGGTTTTTTAAAGTATTATTCTGGTCGGTCAGAAGTTGTATTTTTGTCGTCAATTGCGCAATCGCTGCATCCACGTAACTTTTGCTGACTATCGGATCCTGGTCGGAACCGGGTTCGGCGTTTGAATTCACGGCAAAGACGATATTCATGCCCATGGATAAGATAAGCAGTATCAGACCGGCCGCTACAACAGACTTGTAATGAGGTTTCATCAGACAGCCTCCCTTTTCTTTTGTCATATTTCTTCATGTTCCGTAATAATTATACCGCATTTTGGAATATATTTTGTTACAGAATGCTTAAAATAGTGTGACATTAAGCAAAAATAACTTCTTTACTGTTATACAAGGATACCGTCGGGCTACGGTTTCTAAAGCAGCTTCCTTATATTGTATACCGAGCTTAAGATCAGCCAATTCTGCGGGAAATAGTTTCCTATGGTCCAGTAGCTTAAGCCGCCGACCCTGAATTCATTCGCCAGAAAGAATTTGGCAAGGATGCTTCTGGCATCCTCAAACCATACTATATGCCGCGCGCCGGTGCTATCATAGTAATTAAAATAAGGAGCTTGCGCAGTACGGTCGAACTGTATGGCTGCGCGCACTGTCCATGCAAGCTCTACCGCGCCGACATTCGATATTGTTCTGGCGGCTGTTCCGTGCTTGTAGGGCAGGGTCCAGTCATATCCGTAATTGGGAATTCCCATAAAAATTTTCTGTCTGGGTATAGCTGTTACTGCGTAATCGAGGACTTTGCGCACCTCGTTTACAGGAGCCACAGCCATGGGCGGACCATACGTGAAGCCCCATTCGTAGGTCATGAGAATAACTTTGTCTGCCAGTGCACCATGTGCCGGATAATCATGAGCCTCATATTGCAATCCCGGCTGCCCTGCTGATAACTTTGGTGCAAGAGCTGTAATAACGGGGTATCCGAGAGGCCTCAGTGTACTTACCATCCTACTGAGAAAATTATTATAGCTCTGCCTGTCATTTGGGTAGACATACTCAAAATCTATATTCAGTCCATAGTAGTTCTTTTCCCTCAGGGTACGTGTTATATTGTTTACCAGGTTATTTTGAGCCGCAGCGTTTGTAAGGATGGCATGTACAACGTCACTGTTGAATCGGCTGTTCGTCACAACCAGGAGAGGTGCCACCCGGGCAGCCCGAGCGGTCTGGATAAGAGGCTCGTCAGGTATTGTATCGAGGCTGCCGTCAGCGTTTGCCTGGTAGCTGAAAATACTCAGATAAGTGAGGTGTGGCAGCGTCTTTCCAAGAACCTCCCTGTTGATACCCGGGAAAGCGTAACCGTTTACATCCGTATGACCAAAATTAATTGTCATGGGTGGAATAATTATTACCTGCCCTGCGAATATGATAGCGTTGCTTGGTATCTGAGGATTTGCCGCAAGTATTTGATTCACGCTCAAACCATACTGCAGCGCTATATAATAAAGCGATTCACCCGGAGAAACCGTATGTCTGCGGGTTCCTTCCATTATTACGAGTGTTTGCCCCACTACCAGCTGATTCGGGTTTTCAAGCTCATTATCCGAAATAACCTTCTGCGGTGTAACGCCATACAGCCGCGCAATCGAAGATACACTTTCGCCGGGTCTTACTACATGAATTCTCAAGGAAGCCACTCCCCAATCATATAGATAGTATATTCCGGTTGGCATAATGTGTTACTTAGGTTTTTATGTTCTATGACTTATCGATAATCGTTTGGGGTGCCCCAGTACTCAAACCGATTATACGCTGGATTTGTTGAATCAAAATGTATCCATATTGGTGCGTCATCCAACTCGGGATGAGCAATAAAAAGTGACCTATCCCCGTACCTTATAGCCTCTAACGCCAATGGCAGCTCTCGTCTGAATATTGCATTGCGTACAGCGGATACCGCAGCTCCGAACTGACCGTCAACATACACGTACGCATATAGAAAGGGGGCTACATTATGTATTCTCCATTCTGCAAGTACTTCATCTCTCATGCTGTTAACCTTATCATATGCAAACTGCAGACCTATGGTTAGAAAAAGCTCAGCGGTAATATCAGAATGTGTCAACGTATAACTACGGCCTGTCACCGGCTCCGTCGTTGTAACTCCGGGCCGGAATTCCACATTCAATTTATCGGGATTCAACCTCTTCACAATTAACCCCACTGGGCAGGGATTATGCTGCCATCTGCCTGATTCACCAATATCGATTCTGCAGAATTATTCTATGAAGAGGAAGGTGTAGAGGTTACAAATCAGAGTAATTTCAGCAACAGCTTCCACTGCTCAAACTTTCTCTCGAAGCCGATAGTGTAAGCGGGACTTGTAGAAGGCAGGCTGTAGAAGGTTTTGCCGGAGACGCCGACGCCCTGCTTTTCGACGTAACGTTTGAAGAGCCTTTCTGCCGGGCCTCCGTTGAAACAAACACTGACAATATTGGGGTAGCGCTTGAAAAGCCAGGCAAAATCGTTGGGCACAGGATCCTTTATATCGCTGTCGCTGCTCCCCTCTCTCTCGCAGGCTTCAAGCACGTCCCAGACAGCTATATGATGAGCAAGCAGGAATTTTTTCCGGTCGTCGTAGTCCTCATCGATCGTTTCACCAAAAAGAGAATACATTATCCTCCAGAAATTATTCTGCATGTTTCCGTAATACTGCTGCCTTCTCAGTGAAATGACACCGGGCATCGTCCCGAGTAACAGGACCTTGCAGGTATCATCCACGATTGGCTCAAACGAGAATATCGGCATCTGCCGCGCTCCCTTCCGCCCCCGGTTGTGCTCCTGCTTCCTGCTTGGACCCCGCCTCTAATTTGGTCTCTGTTGCCGCTCCCGATCCCGCTTTCTGTTCCGGCTCAGTCACCTCTCCAGAATCCGGCTCCGTCTCCGCCTCCGCCACTCCGGCCTCAAGCGTTTTATTTATCTCGCGCCATATCTCGTCGCGTCCCAGCTTCGTTTCTGATGAATATGCCAGCAGTCGCTCATCCTGCAGCCCGAGAACCTTTTTTATATCCTGCAGACGTCCGTGTATCTGCCCGCGGGATATCTTGTCCGCTTTTGTGGCAACAATAATGCGTGGTACCCCCTGCTCTTTGATCCAATTGTACATCGTCCTGTCGTCTTCGGTGGGCGAATGCCGTATATCCACGAGCAGCAGCACCATCCTGAGCTGCAGCCTATGATTGAGATAGGTTTCGATCATTGCGCCCCAGGTGGCCTTTTCCTCCTTTGACACCTTCGCAAAGCCGTACCCGGGCAGGTCAACGAAATATAAACAATCATCGACATTGTAAAAATTGATTCCCCGCGTTTTTCCGGGCTCGGAGGAAACTCTCGCGAGGCTCTTTCTGTTGAGCAGAGTGTTTACTATGGACGATTTACCGACGTTCGAACGTCCCGCCAGCGCTACCTCCGGCAGCTGGCCGTTCGGGTATTGTGCGGGCTTTACCGCAGTCAATTCATATCTTGCCTTGTTCAGATCCACTATGTATTCTCCTTTTCATTCACGGACAAGTATATTAATATTATACTAAAGATAAAGCAAAAAAATCAGGAGTAAGTGATGAAAGACAGAAAAACTGTCGCAATTTCGATTCAGAACCTTCTCGACTATGCAATGCAGGCGGGAGATCTCTCGGCGGGAGCCCGGTTTTCATCGAGGGCGGTGGAAGGCACCAGAGGTCACGCAGCAGTCAGGAAGGCTTTTAAGGAATCGCTTTCGGAAAATGACGTATACGAGGCAGAGGTTCCGATATCCTTCAGGCTAGAGGGCGCGACTGTGGAGCTCGAGGTAAACGGCCGTATAGACGGCGTGTTGAAGGATCCCTCCGGTATAACGATTCATGAGATCAAAACCACCATCCTGCCCCTCGATGACATAGAGCACGATTACAACCCGCAGCACTGGGCGCAGGCCAAGAGCTACGCCTACATGTTTGCGGCCCAATACGGGCTCGATTATATAACAGTCAGGCTTACCTACTACCAGCTCGACGACCGTCAGGAAAAATCGTTCATCGACTTCTACAGCTTCGATGCGCTTGAGGAATTCTTCCTGCCGATGGTAAGGGGGTTCCTGGACTGGCAGGAGGTGGCACATGGCTGGTCAGATAAGCGCGATAAATCTATCGGGTCCCTCGCCTTCCCTTACCCGGAATTCAGGGCGGGGCAGCATGAATTTACCGATTCCGTCCACAATGCGATAGAAAATCGTGAAATATTGTTCGCACAAGCTCCCACAGGCACAGGCAAAACGATCGCGACCCTTTTCCCCGCCGTAAAGGCGCTTGGAGAGGGGCTGGTTTCGAGAGTGTTCTATCTTACGGCAAAAACGACGACTCGGACGCTTGCTGAGAAAGCCCTCGACGATATGCGAAAGGGCGGTTTGTCCTTAAGATCCATAACGCTGACGGCAAAGGAAAAAATCTGTTTCAATTCCGGACAACCCTGCAGTCCAGACACCTGCGAATACGCCGCAAATTACTACGGCAAGCTGAAAAAGGCAATGACCGAAACACTGTCGGAAGAAATGCTCGACAGGTATACCATAGAAAGGGCGGCCGAAAAGCATACGATTTGCCCGTTTGAATTTTCACTTGACCTCTCTTTGTGGTGTGATGTTATAATTTGCGACTACAATTATCTATTCGATCCGAGGGTCTACCTTAAAAGGTTTTTCACACAGCGCGGAGATTACACCTTCCTGATCGACGAAGCCCACAACCTTGTCGACAGGGCGCGTGACATGTATTCGGCAGAGCTTTCAAAACGTGCTTTCTTTGAGCTCAGGCAGGTTTCGAAGCTCGAATTGCCTCAGATCACGGACATATGCAACCGTATCTACAAGTACTTTCTGGATACCGCGAAAGACATGGCGGAGGAGGATGACGAGGAGAACAAGGTCTTTTATAAAGTTCGCCGGATATGCCCCGAAGACCTTTACAAGCTGCTGGAGCGCTTCACAGGCATACTGGAAGACTGGCTCACGCGAAATCCGCCGGTCTCCTTTATGGAACAGCTGCTGGATACTTATTACGACAGCCTGCTTTTCATGAAAATAACGGAGCTCTTTGATGAGCGTTATGTAACTATCTTTGACAAATCTTCGAGGGATTTTAAAATCAAGTTATACTGCGCCGATCCCTCCAAGCTGCTGCGTGAGGCCATGAACAAAGGGCGCTCGGCCATTTTGTTTTCGGCGACGTTATCGCCCATGAATTATTTTACATGGATGCTCGGCGGAGGAAACGACGCGCGCTTCCTCGAGATCCCCTCGCCTTTCCCGAAGGAAAACCTATGCGTATACGTGGACGATTTCATCTCCACAAAATACAAGACGCGTCACAATTCCTACGACGCCATCGCCAGTGCGATACTCGGGACCGCGACGGCCAAAACCGGCAACTACATGGCCTTCTTCCCCTCTTTCGAATACCTCAATGAGGTATATTACAGGTTCATGGGGATCAAATCTGGCATCCGCACGCTTTATCAGACTCCCGGCATGTCCGATACCGCGCGGCAGGAATTCCTGAACGAGTTCGAAAGCTTCGGAGCTTCGAGTCTTGTGGGTTTCGTTGTAATGGGCGGCGTATTCGGCGAGGGCATCGACCTCGCGGGAGATAGACTTTCGGGCGCGATCATCGTGGGGGTGGGGCTGCCTCAGGTCTGCAACGAAAGAAATATACTGAAAAGGTACTTCGACGAGCAGCTTGGAACAGGCTTCGATTACGCCTATACGTATCCCGGGATCAACCGCGTGCTGCAGGCCGCGGGCCGCGTCATCCGTACGGAGAACGACATGGGCGTAGTAATACTGCTTGACGAGCGTTTTTCCTTCCAGAACTACCGCGAGCTGATGCCGTCCGATTGGAGCCCGATAGCGCGCGCCTCCGACGACTGCGGCCTGACTGAGGTGCTGGAGGACTTCTGGGGATAATCGCACAACTGCTGCGCGGCCATTAAACCTTGGAAAAGTAATTTTTAAAATCTCTTTCCAAATCGATACCGTCGGTTTTCAGCAAGTCCCTGGCAAGATAATATCCGCTAGCCATAACACCTGCCACACCGAATCCCGGAAATACCCATTGTCCAACCAAATACAAGTTCGGCACATCCGTTTTGTGTTTCATAAACCTTCCGTAATTTTTGGCGTCGATGGCCCAACCCATAAACGAACCATTTTTACTAAAGGTATATCGTTCGAATGTTATCGGAGTCGAAAGCTCCGCCAGTGCCAGATTATCCTTGAAACCATTACCGAGCAAGGAATCAAGCCTTGATAAAACCGTATCCCTTACCTCGTCTTTAAGCTTGTAATAAGCTTCCCCGCGTTCTCTTTCCGCACCGGTCTCCCAGTAATTATGATATTCATACGGTATTGGCAGCAGGGCAACCGCAGCCCTGTATGTATCATATGGCTTATGAGGATAGACGACCATCTCTATGGGGCAATTTTCAGGTGTGAAGTTTCTATGATCATCTTTATAGTTGGTACTGCTAAGGAAGGAAAAACAGCTTGTATTTCCAAAGTCATAATCATCTTTTACAGCCATAAACAAAGCACAGACGCCTGGAAATATTTCTCTTTGCTTAAGCTTTTGCTGAATTCTATTTTTCAATGGCAGGCTGTCAGGGAGTAAATCAAATGTAAAGTGTGGCGATGCATTGCTTATTACATTACCTGTGTAATAACACTCGCCGTCTTTTGTTTTAACGCCGATTACCCTGCCGTTTTCAACAAGGATTTTCTCCGCCTCGGTCTTGAGTTTAAGGATGCCTCCGTTTGAAGCAAAGCTTTGCACGGAAGCATCCGGAATAGCCTGCATTCCGTCTGTAGGATAATAATCCCTGCCTATTACATTGAAGCGATAAGCATAAGCCATATATACCATGGGGAAAATTCCTTTGCTGTATATGGCAGAGCGCAATACGGGGTTTTGTGTCAGCTTGTCCAATACAATACCGGCATCTTTCAGCCCATATTTCATAAAGACAGGCTTCTTTACAAAGTTGTTGACGCCGAACTTTACAAATTCGAGTAAATTCATTTCATATGGTGGCTTGGGCGCTCCGGTCCCGGAGTTCATTTCCTCATACATTTTTTCGTTAATGTCAAAAATGTGGGCTACATCATCTTTATTATCCGGGAAAGCAGCCATGAAGTCATCTTTCAACCGTTCGTGCCGGAATTCATATCTTTTCCCGTCGATGAAGCAGCATAGGTCTCCCTCATTCCTCTGCGCTTTGACACTGGTTCCCCAAAACTCCAGAAACTGCGGTATTGCCTGCCCATCCTTCAGTTCGAACAGGCTTTCTATACCCAGATCAAACTGCACGCCCTTCCGCTTGAAAGATGTGATCAAGCCTCCGGGAATATTGTGTTTTTCAAGTATAAGCACTTTTTTACCATACCTGGCAAGGAAATTTCCGGCACTTAAGCCGCCCATTCCGGCTCCGATAATAATATAATCAAATGTATTGATTTTGAATAACCCCCTGCTTCACAAAAGACATTGGTAATTTTAGCGTAAGGCGCCGTACGTCCTACGACACAGTGATACAAGCTTCCGGCAAGCCCTCATTTCAACGTCAGCTCAACGGGACAGTGGTCCGACCCCATCACCTCTGCGCGAATGTCCGCTCCCTCAAGGCAGGACTTCAGCCGTTCGGAGACGCAGAAATAATCGATACGCCAGCCGACATTCTTCTCGCGGGCGTTGAACATGTAGGACCACCAGGTATATGCATTTGCCCTGTCGGGGTTGAAATAGCGGAAGGTGTCGATGAAACCGGCTTCCAGGAGCTCGGTGAACTTTGCGCGCTCTTCGTCGGAAAAACCCGCGCTGTGGTGGTTAGATGAAGCGTTCTTTATATCGATCTCCTTATGGGCGACATTCATGTCGCCGCACACTATGACCGGTTTCACGCAGTCGAGCTTTTTCAGGTAGCTGCGGAAGGCGTCCTCCCACTCCATCCTGTAGGGCAGACGCACCAGCTCCCTTTGTGAATTCGGCGTATATACTGTCACGAGGTAGTAATCCTCGAATTCGAGCGTTATAACCCTGCCTTCGTTATCGTGTTCTTCGATACCTATCCCGTATGCGACGGCAAGAGGTTCCTTTTTTGTGAAAACGGCGGTTCCGGAGTAACCTTTTTTCTTAGCATGGTTCCAAAATTGAAAATAGCCTTCCAGTTCGAGTTCATACTGCGGGTCGGAAAGCTTTGTCTCCTGAAGACAGAAAATATCGGCGTCCATGTATTTGAAAAAGTCCATAAAGCCCTTGCCTATGCAGGCTCTCAATCCGTTGACATTCCACGATACCAATTTAGTCATTTTCGTACCTCATATCATTTTTCTTTTAGTAACAACCGAATAATCAGTTCCGATTCTGTCGGCTAAATATCGACGGTTTTTTGATTCAGCCGGAGGATTCATCGAAAGCTGCCATTCGCCTGTTCCATAGCATCCTTCTTGGTTGCGTCGGCAGTAATTTGCCAGTACTTATATTCTACCTTGTTTTTAAGCAGTTGTGTACTATGCTTTTTATAAGTCGAAAACAGAATGGCAGCCAGTATCAGCAAACAGCCTGCCACTGCCCCGGCGCCGTCCAGACTCTCGCCCAGCAGAGCATATGCGAGGATCGCGGCCGCCACCGGCTCCATTGTATAGATCACCGTCGCCTTTTCAGGCCTCACAAACTTTATTGCACTTGACTGAACCAGTATCGTCGTAACGGAAATCAGTATGCCGAGTGTCAAAACAGCCGACGGTACAAGCCCCAGGCCCTTAAAACCAGGCAGCTTTCCGTCGTAAAAAACAGCCAACCCGAAAAATGCCAGAGTACCGGTAACATGCTGCATGAAGGTGAACTGGGCAGGATCGGTCTTCCCGGTGAACAGCTTAAGCGACGCCAGATACAGTGAGAAGAATATCGCGTTGCCCAGGGCGAAAAGGTCTCCGATATTGAAGCTGAGGCCGTTGAAACGGCAGGTGAGCAGCAATACGCCGGATACCGCGGTCAGGGCGCTTATGATCTCCCGCTTGCCGGGCAGCTTCCTTTCGGCGGCAGCCATTATGAGCGGAGTTAGCACAACGGACAGCTGCACAATGAATGCGGTATTGGAGCTGCTGGTGCCGCCCAGCGCGAGCATGCAGGAGATGTTGCTGAGGACTGACAGCAGGCCAATCCCGAAACCTGCGACGACCGTCCTTATATTTATTCGCCGTATCCTTCTGAAAAAGATGGCGGTCAGCAGTATCAAGCCTCCGAAGAAATATGCAAAAAGTATGGTGAAGTATGGCAGGCTTCCAAGAAGAAGCTTGGACCATATGTATGAGGAGCCCCATAAAACGGCGTTAAGAAGCATAAATACCGATGCGTTGTTTTCCTTGATAATGTTCATACATTCTCATCCCCTAATGTATACTATTCTGACTTTTTGCAATATTCATGGCAAAAGTTGCTTGAAAGAATGCAAAAGGTGCGGTTGTCATAAAGAGGCATCAGGGCATGACCTGCGGGCATATGAATAATCATGCGGATTTTGAAACGGGGGCTTTGCTTTGGAGCAGGAACTGAATTCGAACGAGCAGAAACGAGGGTACCTCAACAGCGATTTTGAGTATTTTCACGTCAAAGATATGAAAAACCTGCAGTTTGAATATCATTATCATGATTTCAGCAAAATCATCGTATTCATTTCCGGAAACGTTACTTACCTGATAGAAGGCAAGGCATACAGGCTAAAGCCCTGGGACATACTGTTCGTGGGCAGCAACGAGATACACAAGCCGATGATCGACCCGACAGTACCATACGACAGAATAGCAATATGGGTCAAGCCCGGCTTCCTTGAGAATCACAGCCAGGAAAGCGATATGCTGACCTGCTTCCGCCTGACGGCCGAAAGAAATGTAAACCTTTTGCGGCTTGAGACAAATGAAATCAAGTATGTTCAAACCTTGCTCGCCAGGTTGGAAGAAGCCTGCAAATCGGGCGGCTTCGGCTCGGATGTGCTGAAAAACGCGATCCTACTCCAGTTCCTTGTCATGTTGACAAGAGAATTGCTCGGAAAAAGCGGTACAAAAGAAATAGTCGACATCGTGACCGACGCCGGCATACAAAAGATACTCAATTACATAAATTCAAATATCAGCTCAGACTTATCCGTAGATACCCTTGCTGGCAGGTTCTTTCTGAACAGGTACTATCTGATGCACAAATTCAAACAACAAACCGGCTTTACCGTTCACGGCTTTGTGCTGCAGAAGCGACTCCTGAAAGCCGACAGCCTGATAAGAGTCGGGACTCCCGCTGCCCTTGCGTGCGAGTCGAGCGGTTTTAATGATTATTCAAATTTTGCAAGAGCCTATAAAAAGCAATTCGGGTGTTCGCCCAGGAAAAGGACCGACCCTGCTATCTTACCGCAAACAAACCATATAGATATTTGACTAACATGGTAAGGATCAAAATCAAAATAGTGAAAAACAGCAGCGACATCCACGCGCGCCCGCGCCTATTACGGTGTGAATGCTTTTCTACAAGACGGTACTGTTCTTCGTGCAAATCGGCGTCCCTGGCATCGGTATCCCCTTCATAGCTGTCTTGGGCATTGATGTCCCTGGTTTCGGGCGCTGCGCCATTCCCGGCGGAAGCCACTGCCATATCCTCTGCCACACCCTCCGACTTATTCACTGCCATATCCTCTGCTGCATCCTCCGACTTATTCACCGTATCCTCTGCCGCATCTCCAGCCGCACCTTCTTCTGCTCCATCTTCCTCTTCAGTTCCGGCTTCTCCCTCCGCTCCGGCATCTTCCGACGTATCCCCGTTCTCCCCGTCTTCCTCTTCCGGAGTCTCGCCGATCGTCCCCTCGGGTTTTACGTTGTCCGGGAAAGCCGCATCTTGGGAGGCTTCCCTGCTGCCGTCTACTATTTCCCTGGCTTTATCCAGCATGTCGCTGGGCACATAAAGGTCCACTCCATAAATGGTACTGCCCATCATTATCATCATATACCCGCCGCTCTCCCTGTATTTCTTCAATACCGGGATATCGTTCGCCTTGAGCAGCGACTCGATCATATCGGCTTCCATACTGCTGCTGACCGATAGCAAAAAGGCCTCGACATCATTTTCAGGCATAGCACACACTCCCTTTTCAATCATTGAATCTGTAAAGCTGGTCCTTTGTAAACGTCCATTCAGGCGTTACGATTTCTTCGTCGGAACTGACGGCATACCAGGGATCGCCATCCTCATTGGCCGGATTTTTCAGTATTTGCATATCCTGCGCAGGCATAAAGCCCTGTGCGGCGATATAGTACTTCCTGCCCGTATCCTTATTGACGGCCATGTCGAGCACTATTACACAGTGTCCCGGCGAAGCGCCTTTCATAAAAACATCCCCGGGTTGCAGCTCATCGATCGGTATGTTCTTCATTTCCTTCGAGAGCGAAAGCGTTCCAGCATATGCGAAAACCATGTCCAGGTAATTTCTGAAGTTGTCATAGTCTGTGCCGGCCTTCCCGCGGCCGCTCTCCCAGACGGCCTTGTTTCCGCTGACTTTTATCCTGCTGCCCTCTATCCAGTTGGAATAATCAGCTCTGAAGCCATTGGTAAAGTTGAAAGAGATCCGGTCATACAAGCCTTTTCCATACAGATATTCCGCCCGTAACCGAATAACGGAGTCAGCGCACTGCTGCAGATCTCTTTTGCCGACGTCCAGGTCGATGACCGCAGAATAGACGTCGTTGGGTTTTATTTCGCCGTTGTAATACGCAACCTTTGAACCATCAGGCTTGAGTGGCAGATTTCTTAGATATTCTCCGAACGAACCCTTCTGCAGGTCTATCCTTTCGCAGCCCTTTGGCGTCGATATCCGTTCCTGCACCGTTTTTCCCCCAGGGAATACAAGATTTACGGCTTCCTGAGCGGCGTTATGGTCTGAGCCGGCTAACAGGCCAAAAGATGCATTGTCTTTAACGGTATCATCGGCCGGAGCTCCGCCGGAAATGGTACTATCGGCTGTAAGCTCATACTTCCCGGCATCGGCCGCATTCTTTCGACTTCCGTTAATAAGGCCTTCTTCAGCTGTATATATGGTAACCGCACATACGATAAACAAAACAAGCAGTTTTAATACAAGTTTTTTCATAATAAAGCCACCCATTCTCATTGTAGACTTATATTCCAAAAATTTCAACCTGCTGCAATTCGGCTAGTACTGTCTGATTTAAATTACTTTATGCGGGTAATAATACAAAAATACAGATAACAAAGGAGATGGGAATAATGAAGGCGAAGATCGACAGAGATGGCTGCATAGCATGCGAGCTTTGTGCAAACACGTGTCCCGAAGTATTCAGGATGGCGGATGACGGGCTTGCGGAGGTTATTGTTGACGAAGTTCCAAAAGAAGTCGAGGATTCTGCAAAGGAATGCGAGGAAAACTGCCCCGTTTCGGTAATTTCGGTAGGTTGACTATAACCGTTGTCCAAGTGTATACTGAAAAATATCATTTTACCTGGGAAGCGGAGATAGTCTGTTGAAGAAGGATAAGTTCTTTTATTGGAAGTTGTTTTTATCTACCTTTACCTTGAGCGCTTTTACATTCGGCGGAGGATATGTGATCGTGCCGCTGATGCAAAAGCGCTTCGTAAAGGAGCTCGAATGGATAGATGAAGATGAAATGCTCGATCTTGTTGCAATAGGACAGTCGGCGCCAGGACCGATCGCGATAAATACTTCGATCCTGGTCGGGTACAGGATGGCCGGCATTCCGGGAGCCTTTCTTACAATCCTCGGAACCATACTTCCTCCGTTGATAATTATAACCGTCATATCGTATTTTTATATCGCCTTCCGTGACAACCTGATCGTCAAAACGTTGATGAAGGGAATGTCGGCAGGCGTAGCAGCCGTGATTGCCGATGTCGTTATCGATATGGCGGCAAAGGTAATAAAAAACAAAGTCGTACTTCCAATTGTTGTCATGGTACTGGCTTTCATAGCAGCAGCATTTCTTAAAGTCAATATTATTTACATACTCCTGATCTGTGGGGCGCTGGGGGCCTTTACGACATATCGTGAGAACCATAAAGCCAAAGGTAAGGAGGCACAGGGTAAATGATTCTTATTCAACTGTTCTGGAGCTTCTTTCTTGTCGGCTTGTTTAGCTTCGGAGGAGGGTATGCCGCACTTCCGCTTATACAGCACCAGGTCCTGGGGGTACATAATTGGCTGACTCCCACAGAATTCATGGATATACTGACCATATCACAGATGACCCCGGGGCCAATCGCCATCAACGCCTCCACCTTCGTCGGCACCAAAACCGCCGGATTGGCAGGCGCGATTATGGCTACCGTCGGGTGTGTCACTCCTTCCTGCATAATAGTATTGATCCTTGCAACACTTTACTATAAATACAAAGGCCTCAGTATGGTACAGGGTATAATCAAGGGCCTGCGTCCGGCTGTTGTTGCTTTGATCGCCTCTGCGGGCGTGTCTATACTGGTAACGGTATTATTCAACAAAGAGGAGTTCCCCATTAAGCCCTCCGATCTCAACTGGATAGCCGGTGCGCTATTTCTTGCCAGCTTATTCCTGCTGAGGAAATTCAAGCTGAACCCCATAATCGTAATGCTGATTGCAGGTGTGGCAGGCGTAATCGTTTACGGTTTTCTTGGACTTTAAAACAATCACCCCGGAATCACCCCTGATTTGCTATTCTTCATACCTTCAAGATGATTACAACCATCTCCTGAATCTTCTAAAATAAGATTAAAGGAAACCGGAGGGAGATGGTCTTGTTGAATTCGTTCACGCGCAGATATGAAGATAACAGCACGGAAACAGGTTTTCAATTTACCTTTCATTGCGATCTTTGTAATGATGGTTTCAAATCCACATTTTTGGAATCGGAAACCAATAAGAGGGGTACATTGCTCAAAAATCTGTCAGGCGGAGCAAAAGCGCTCAGCCACCTCTTCGGAGGCTCTGCCGGCGTGACTTTATGCAGTTCCGGTAACGGAAGCGATACTTTGTCCGGCAGGCTGAACAATATGAGCCCTGAATGGCAGAAGGAACACGAGGAAGCTTTTATTACAGCTCAAAACGAAGCACAGCAATATTTCAACCGCTGCCAAAGCTGCCACAGGTGGGTTTGCGATATAGATTTCAATGAGGACGAGGGAATGTGCATCGAATGCGCACCGCGTTAATTATTTATAAAAATAAAGAACGCAACGATCTAACTTGCACCAATACAGATCCCTTATTACCCGGCATTGATCTCACGACCAATACCAAGCAGTTCACAACCTGTACTGATGGTTTGTTCGACCATGCAGACTACTTACACAGCTATATACAACCGTTGGGGCTGTATATAACCATTTCAGCAATCTGCAGGATCTTAGCTCGACCCTGACGGATAAGTTGGGATCCTATTACAATCAAAGTAAGGTGACTATAATAAAACCTTTCCCCACCCGGCAGAATCTTCCCTCCGACTGCATACAAGCCGCATAGACCCATATACAATCTTTGGCCGACCCATATACGCCCCGAAACAGAGCATATATAGATCTTGGCTCAACCGTTACGTTCCTTACGCTATTATATTGCGCAGGTTAAGCGGGATTATTCCTGCTAAATTATTCTATTTCCATCTGTAAAGTCAAGGCTCAAGTTCCACGAAAAGGTAATCGTCAAAAGGTTCAAAGCCTATGGCCGTATAAGCTTTCAAGGCAGGCTCGTTATTTTTACGCGCAAACAGCGCAGGCATTTTACCCCTGGCGGCTATCCTCCTGCACACTTCCGATACGACCGATTTGCAATAGCCCTTTCCGCGCTCCGCTTCCTCGGTATATACCGAACCGATCTGACTCAGCGAACTCGTGTAGGTCTGGATATTCGCAAAGGCAACCGGTATTCCGTTCGCAACCGCAATAACCGCGTCCTCCTCAGGATCGCTGCCGAGCTTTTTCAGTTCATCTTCACGGCTTGTGTTTTCGTGGAAACCGATATTTCTCACACGCACCAGAAAATCCAACAAGCTTTCGTCACGGGCAGCTTCAGATGCTTCTCTGAATTCTATACCTTCAGCCTTGAAGGGTTTTAAGCCCCTGTTGACAAAATAGCAGCTCTCGTTGCACACCTTGATTCTCTTGAAATCCTTAATGATTTGATATAGTGGCCTTACTATCTTCGCCATGCCCAGGAGGTATTCGAATTTCCTATCCTTCATTATCTGCGCAAACAAAGGTACGGCTTGCCCGGATTCATAATGCGGTATGCAGCTGCCAAGATTGTAAAAAGGAAGTATGCCTTGAAGTCCAGCCGCGTTGAAATACCCGAAATAATCCGCACACCTCCTTGTTTCACCGTCGTTCTCGAGCCCGACTCTCATTATATTTGCATAAAGGAAGGAGGTTTCGACTTCATTTCTGCCGATATAGTTCAAAACTACCTGCTTATCGCCGTTATTCAGTAAACGGATCATACTTACAACCTCCATTCCGATACCACCCTGACTGCTACTTATTTTGGTTCTTATTGCATTCATTGCCGCGATTCTTGTGCCGAGCCAGCGATACTCCGCCGAAGCCGCTGATAATGGCTATGTAGAAGCCGAAATCATACCACCAGCCGGTATTCATCGTTTCATATACGCGGTAGCCCTTCTTGAACAGCCCAAGTATCAGCGATACGGGTGCTATCCAACCGTGCCATATCCCCCAGAAGAAGCCGGCCGGCTTGTCTGCCGTGTACGTTCCGTCGCCGGGAACACAGCCCGTAAGCAGAACGAACATCATTAAAACAGCAATGCCGAGGATCAGTATTTTCTTTTTCATAACAAGCACTCCTTAATATACTTGATTGACCGGAAACATTCATCATTAATTGTTTCTGTCATATAAATATACGACCCGTACGAAAAAATGTCGTGTCCTCTGAACAAATTTTCAAAGCTGTACCTGTTCCAGTATCAATGACCTTGTCTTGAAGCCGAACCTTTCATAAAACCCCAGAACATCGTTTCCCGCCATTACGTTAATCCTCTTCCGTTTTACGCCTTTTTCATCCATCCAGGCCAAAGCGTGTTTCATCAACCGCTCCCCTATTTTCAGCCCTCTGCAGGCTCCGTCCACATACAGAGAATCGACTTCGCCGGTCATGTCATCGCTTACCGAACTGATACAGTAGCCCACGGCCATATCCGCACAGCCGGATTTCGCAAGTTCCACTCTATAAGTGCAATGATCCGAACTTCTTGTGAAATCGGAGGCTCGTTCTTCGAAGCTGCGCTTTCTTATACTTTCGGAGAAATTGGCCGAAATTGCGCCATGGTGTTCTCGCAGGCCGTACCAGAGCGGCTCGACCTCATGAAGCAGTTCCAATCCCCCTGCCGTATAACGGATGCTTTTCTCAAGGTAGCGCCGTGTCCAGGGGCAGTTCACGATACAAAGCCCGCAGATGGTCTCGCCTATGCCGATAATGGCAGCCCTTTCCCTGGCGGAACGCCTGCATTCGAACGCATTGTAAAATGTATCCCTGTCCCTGCCAACCTCCCATAACTCCCCCGAAACAGCCCCCGCGGGACATGCCTCCTTACACATGCTGCAGTCCCCGCATCTGGACACCTCGACGGGCGTCCCCGCAGCAAGGCCGGCATTGGTAAGCACGCTGCTCAGGCGAATAGCCGAACCGAATTCCTCAGTCACCAACAGGGCGCATTTCCCGATCCAGCCGAGGCCTGCCCTTGTAGCCACAGTTTTATACGGCAGCCCGGATCGTCTTGTATTTTCGTCGGTTATGACGGTATCTCTGGTCATTGCCATTGCGGCATATCCGTTTTCCTTCAGCAGCTTCTCCGTATATTTATCAAGACTGTCCAGGCAGTCGTTCAGCCGTTTGTATTCATCATAATATTCCTGTGTCGGACCGTTTTTTATGCCGAGTACAACCCCGGGATCAAGTGCCATCCCTATAATGATCCCATAAGGAAACCCGTTTCTCTCATGTTCCGGTACGCTTGAAAGATCTGCGAACCCGACTATCGAAGCTCCCTTCTCCAGAAGCTTCTTTTTGATGTATTCACCGATATCCATTACGACACCCCTTCGCCGAACATTTTCCTTACTCTTATATATGACGCTTACCGTGGCTTCCTGCCTCCGAAGATCGCTATCTCATAAATTTTGAAATAGCAATCCACGTCTTCGAAGCCTATGCCCCTAAGCCAGTCGCACTGTGCTCCGACAGGCGCGAGTATATTCGCATCCTTGTCCGGACGGTTGTACATTTCGTTTACGACCTGTTCCCTCGTTAAAGCCGGATTATTCTTTCTATTCTTTTCATACAGAGAATCAACAAAAGTCTCGCCGAACAGGGAGCTTACCCATTGTGTCGGGGAGGCCACATGCTCGAGGTTGATGAACAGCCCACCTTTGTCGAGTAGGCCGAATATCTCCTTATAAAGCTCCCGCTTTCTTTCATCCGGTTGATGGTGTATGGAAAGCCCGGAAACTATAACATCGTAAGGAGCGCCTGATTCCACCATGACGGTCCAATTCCTGTCGCCATAGTCGAAAACGGTGAAGCCCAGGTTGTATTTGAATTTGTCAAGTTTTTCGCGCGCAACTGCTATCATATGCTCCGATATGTCGAGCAATACGCCTTTTGCTTTAGGGTATGCCGACAATATCACAGACGCCATGATCCCGTCGCCGCTCCCCAGATCGAGGAATGTACCGACCGGCTTTTTATTCATTTCGATCAGCTTCAGTACTACGTCGAACTGCTCCCTTGCCAAAGGCACAGCGCCCCTTACTCCGTTGAGGTACCTGTCCGCCAGCGTTTTATCCTTCCATACCTCATAATTGAGTTCAGCCATTATATCATCTCCCTTCATTATTTTTGACCGCCGTAAACAATGAAATTGTAATACTTCCATATGACGCCTGCATTTTTGAAACCGATGTCCCCGAGCCAGCCAGGCTGCCTCAGCAATACCGAAGGACTGTTTGAAAATCAAAAACCCCGCAGGATCACTCGTAAGAGTGACTCCGCAGGGTATATCATACCGCGTGTAAGACTTTTTAAGTCCCTATGCTGCTTGCTGAACTTTGTAACAAAGTGCTAAGCATACTCACTTTTGAGGTATTATTTCACAATTTTACCACAGTGTCAATACCTTGGTGCATCATTTCCAACTTCACTTCTACTCCCTCATTTACTCCTTTTGCTTCGTTCCGTATCCGATCACGTTTACGTCGGTAACCATTATCAGTCCTTCGTTGACTATTTCCTTAACACAGGGTATGGCCATCTCTATGCGTTCCGGCGTATCTACGACTTCGACGATGATCGGCAGGCTTAGAGCCAGATCCAGTATCCTTGCCGTATGCAGGCGCTTTTCCTGCCCGAAGCCTTCTATGCCTCTTGTCACGGTCACGCCGGCCATGCCGATCTCCCTCAGCTTGAGGACGAGAGCATTGTAAAGGTTATGTCCTTTGTATTTCGAGTCCTCGCTCACATAGATTTTCATCAGCTTGCATTCACCGTTAAGCTCCATATCGATACCGCCTTTCTTTAAAGCTTTTTAACCCAGCATCTTACCAAGCCCGAAGCCTGAGACATATCCGATGATTCCTAAAAACAGGGATCCCAAAACATATATAAATGCATTCATTTTTTCATTCTCCTGAAACAGGTTGAAGCCTTCGTACATAAAGGTTGAAAACGTAGTGTAGGCGCCCAGGAAACCCTCAGCCGCCAGCCACATGATACTTTCAGGCAGCCTGAGGCCGACAACCAGTCCTAATAGAATGGCTCCCGAAATATTTATAAGAAAAGTCCCCACCGGAAAAGCCGTATTCATTTTCTCCGTAAGGCACTTGCCCAGCTTGTATCTTGCAATGCTCCCCAATGCTCCCCCGAAGCCTATATATATCAGTTCCATTCGCTGTCACCCCCGTTTTGGCCTTCTCTGTCGGTTTTCAACAGCTTGGCGACGACCTCTCGCGCCAGTACGACGCCGAAATATACCGCAGCGAGGCCAAGCACGACGGATATTGTAATGTATGAGACTGCGGAAAAGTAATAACCCTTGAATAATAGCTCTGAAGTTTCCCTGCACAAGGTCGAAAACGTCGTATATGCGCCCAAAAAGCCCGTTCCTATACCCAGCCTGAGCTCAGCGTCAAATTTCCATATCTCGAAGGCTACCGTAAGTACCAAAGCGAGAATGAAGCACCCTGTAGCATTTATAAACAAAGTGTTGAGAGGCACATTTTCATGATAATTGTATATCGGTATGCTCTTGGTCAGGAATCTAAGTATCGCACCCAAAAAGCCGCCGATACCGATATAAACATATTTTCGCATTATCTTATCTTCCCCGTCGGTAAATAAAAAACTCCCCAAATAACCTGGTTGTTATCTGCAGGAGTCATCAGCATTTCTGCGCTTTTGGCGAACTCCATCGCCTTTTTTATCTATATTATACGATGTTCCCGGGTAAAATTCAATGTCTTTCTCCACGCTTTTCAAGTATACGCAGGAAGTGGTTTGCTTCACGGAGTGTATGGTCACCAAGCAGCGGCACCATTATCGCTTTTATCTTGCATTCGATCAAGCCTTTGGTGCCTGCGGTCTTGAAGTCCTTGATGTCCTTTACGGCCTTCAGGCTCTTATCGGTAACAGCAGGCAACAGCGCCGTCTGTTCGAAAGCCGCAACAGCCTGACGAGTCAGGTCGTCGAATTCATTTCCGAAGTCGTTCGCCTTGCTCACCAGCGCATCCTCCGAAGGATCGAGCAAGCCGCGTATAAACTTGGAGTGCTCCGCCATTATCCTGTTCCAGAACATCTCCTGCTCGGCAAGCTCTTTTTCGACGTTCATTTCCTCCCTGTTCTGCAGCATAGTCAGCGTCCTGAGATATAATTTTGCCTCCCTCAGGATATGGTCGATCAGCAGAGGGTAATTCATAGTAAATAGCCGGCATGCGAGCACATTTGAAAGTATCCTGGTCTTGAACTGTATCAGCGCATTTGTCAGCATGATCGCCTTCTGGTTCAGCATGAAGACTCTCTGCTCAAGCAGCGGGTCAGGCAGCATGCCCGTTCCTCCGGCCAGACCTGTCTCGGCCTGCGTCAAAGCCGAGTTCAGCGAGATTCCGGTATAAAATTGCGTTAACCGTTCCGCATTTTCGGTATAAGGGGTGACAAATTCCTGCGAGGCTACTACGGAAGGGCTGATGGCTCCATTGGCCAAGGATATGGTCTCCCCTATCAGCATCTCGTATTGCCGTTTGAAACTATCTGCCTCCCGGCCCAATTGTGCGTCTTTACTCGTAAAACCAGCCTCCAGGAAGAAGGAATGCTCCTTCATGATTCTCCCGAAAAACAGGTTCAGATCCAATGATAATCTTATATATTCCTCTCTTGATAACATAATTTCACTCTCCGTCCTAACAAACATGGCAAAGCCCATCATATTATCATGTTATGCCAGGATTACATAAAGAGTGAACCAATAATTATCTCAATATTAGCTTGAGCCACCAGGGACGTTTGATTTCAACCGCATTATATGCGCACAATTCATGGCAGCAGAAGCAGCGGATGCATCTGTCGATATCCACTTCGGGTTTGCCGTCCTTCATTTCAATAGCCTTGGGAGGGCAGCCTTTGGCGCACATACCGCAGCTCTTGCAGGCTTCGTGTTTGAAATGCGGTTTGGCGCGCATTACCCTGTTCAGCCTTTTAGAGATGAAACGTGGCAGCATCAGATTGTAGAAATTGAAGGAAAGCTTCAGAGTGGGTATCTTATAGTCGCCGACAGCGACATCCCCGAGCCTCTCCCCGACTACCTCCACATCCTCCGGCTCGCCGCTGCACAAGCCTCTATCGATAGACTTCCGTACAGTCGGAACCTGCTTTGACTTCAACCCTATTATTGTCGATGCCACGACGTCGAGTTCATAAGGATTGGCGCCGGCAATGATCAGGCCCACCTGCTTTGGAGAGCCGTTGGTCGGTCCGTAGCCCTGCATGCCGACAACTGCATCCATCACGGTAAGCACAGGCTTTACAAAGCTGCAGATATCGATAAGCACCTCGGCAAAGTCCGCGGCGTCTTCGAACCGAAGGTGGTATTCCGCCTTGTAGCTGCCGGGTATGACGCCGAAAAGGTTCTTTACAGCCCCGCTGTAAACCGTCATAGCATGTGTCTTTATTTTGGGTATGCTGATGATCTTGTCGACTTCCAGAACCGGTTTGATGGTCTTGATAGCCTTCATCAGCTTCCCCTGTGGGTACGGCACGTCAACGACGTCGGTATCGTAATTGAGAGCAGCGCCGCTGAGCTCCGCGGCTTCCTTCATGCCGCAGGTCTCGTAAACAGACTCGAGGGTGCTCCTGTTATAGAAATGGTAGCCTCCGGGGCTGTCCCCTATTATCGGAAACGCGCCCGCTTCCAGCACCAGCTCGGCAAGCGCTCTTACCAGCGCGGGATGGGTCGTCGTAACTTTATCGGGTCTTCTTCTGATCAGAAGGTTCACCTTGAGAAGGACTTTCTCTCCGGGTGAAACAAAGGACGAAATGCCGCCGAGCAGGTCCAGAGAAGTCCTGACCGAGCTTTTCACCCTGTCGTAATCATAATTTTCGCATTTTACCAACGCTACCTTGCTCATTCCTGTCACACCCTCAATATAAAATGTCGGTCAGCAGACCTGCCGTGATCGCAAAAGTAATGTTAAAGACAATATAAAGAATGAAATTTCTCAAGCCGAGGATTATTTTGACTGCGCCAAGGTTTGTGATCTTTGTCGCCGGACCGGTTATCATGAACGCCACGGCCGAGCCCGGGCTCATGCCCGCCTCGAGCCATGCCTTGAGCAGCGGTATCGTACCCCCGCCGCAGACATAGACAGGGATGCCCAGGGACGCTGCCATAAGCACCCCGAAGCCTTTGTTGCGTCCGAAGACGTCCATTATGACATCCTTCGGGAAGTAACACTCGAATAGCGCCGCAAGCAGTATGCCCGCCAACAAGTAGGGCGCAGTCTTGAGCACAGCCCTGTTCAGGTCGCTGAAGAATTTTGCCGCAGCGCCGGAAGCACAGCCTTTCTTTTTTGTGTCTTCAAAACCATCGTAGCTGAACAATTGTCTGTTGTTTAAAAAGCACTTAACAAGTATTCCGGCGGTTATTCCCGCCACAATGCATAGAACAAGCCTCAGCACGGCTATCCCCGCCCCTAGCGAAAACGAGAAGAGAAACAGGTTCGGGTTGATAAGTATGGAGCTTACCATGAAAGAGGCGAGCAGGTATTGCGGCACTCCTTTCCTCCCCAGAGAAGCTATAAGCGGCACCGTGCCGTACATGCATATCGGGGATGCCGCTCCCAGCAGCGCTGCCGGAACGACGGCCAGCACTCCGATTTTTCCAAGGCCCGGCTTTCCGGCCAACGCGGTTATTTTTCGGGACAGAAAAACCGATATGAGCGAGCCGGCTATCGTACCGGCCGCCCAATACGGGAAGATCATCCTGAATTGAAATACGACCCAGTATGCTATTTCGGACAATTGATCCAATATACTGTTCAGAAGCACCTTGAAACCTCGCTTTTAAATTCTGCAAACCCGTCGTTGCCGTCTGTTACCGGCTGTGCATCGCCCGTTATCAGCCGTTGCCGCCTGTTACCATCGCAAACAGGCAGTGATGCCGTTGTCGGCTGTTATTAGCCATTGACGGACGTTACCATCGTAAATAGGCCGTGATGCCGTTGTCGGCTAATACGCGTGTTCAAATTTCATTTTAATCTTGTCCAGCTCGGCTCCGACTATCTTGATGCTCTTCAAATCGGAGATCCCGAGCTTCTCGTCGCTTGCCAGCTTGAGATGCGGTATCTCGTCGACAGTAAAACCCATGAAGGCTGCGGCTGCCGTGTCAAGCGCCACAGGATCCTTGCCTGCGAAAATGATCTGCGAATCGACGGGACTGTTTCTGAGAGGTCCATAGCCCTCTCCTCCCACGATGCCGTCAATAATGAAGAAATCGGGTTTTCTTATCTTGTTGATATCTACAATGGATTCCTTCAGACCAAGTGCATGCAAGCCGTCCTTCGAGCCCAGGCCGTATATGTTTCCGGGCGGAACTCCGTAGGAATTTTTAAGGGTGAGCGAGACAACGGCGTCCGGCTGGAAATGCGTCTTAAGCTTGGCCACGCCGATCACCACATCCGCATCCATATAAATTTTAGGTATGAATATCGCTTTTCCTGTCATGCTTTTCTCAGGCATGAGCTCATAACAGTCTTCCTCGTTCAAGGCATTGAGATTGACAAGCTCTACTCCCTCTATCGTATCGAACTTGTTCTGCCGCAGGAAGATACTCGAGAACGCGTCGCCTGCGATGGTGCCCTCCGCGATGATCACCCTTGAAGCCCCGAGGGCTTTAACCATATCTACAACCTGCTGCACTACGCGATAATCGGTGATACGTCCGTCGGTCGCTTCGGCAAGCGTACATAAATTAGGCTTTATCACTACTGTATCGCCTTTTTTGACGATGCCCTCGATGCCTCCCGCATTTTTGACTGCTTCTTCGGTTACCGCGGCGTAATCGGTACCTCTTCCGATGCCAACAACGGGGTTCGGATCAGGTTCGGCGACCGATTTCTGCATAACCTCCCTGACATGTGCCTCGAGCGCGTTTTTATCCGAGGCGCCATTGGCGCCGGAAACTTCGGCTTCAGCTGCGGCGGTGCCCGTTGAAGCAGCCGTAGTTGAAACAGTCGTATCGGTTCCGGATTCCACTGCCGACTTGTTTTCGCCGGCATTTTGCGTATTGGCAGACGTCCCTGCGGCCGACGCAGCCTCCGCGCCTGCAGTCTCAGCCGTTTGTGCAGTAACAGCTTCGGGCTCTCCGGATTTTGTCATGAAATAGCCGGCCACGGCGGCTGCGCACAGGATCAGAATGAGCCCGTAAATGATTATGGTTTTTACCTTTGGCATTTTTACATCCTCCCCAACTCGAAATCTATATAAATGCAGGAATAGCCAATACGACAGCCCACAACAGATAATAACCGAAATAGCGTATCAGCCATTTTAATTTAAGTACGGCGGAAAGCACAAAGAGGTTGACTAGGTTTATAAGCATGTAGATTATCTTGAAGGTCAGCATAAACAACGGATTCGATACGTTTTGGCCGCCGAAAAACGTGGGAATCGCTTCTGTTACGGGATTTGAATAAAAGGCATTCACAATGTCCCCGAGCATATATCTTTGAAAAACGGTATCGGCGATCACTCCGGCCACAAGTAAAAGTCCCAGCTTCCGAAAACTGTCATCCGCGAACAGCACTAGCATTTTGAGTTTGGACGGGTCTTCCTTCATTTGCGGCATATAACGCTGCCTTACCGCACTGCCCTCCCCGTTGGAGGTAATCAGTATAAACAGTCCTGCGGCAAATCCGGCGATAAATGCAAAGATGAGCTGCCTGTAACCGTTCTTCCATATAAAACCCGGATCACTGCCCGGTATGAGCATATTGAACATAACATTTGAAACAAGGAGCGCCCCGGCGGCATAGCCTTTGAAGCCGACTGCCAGGAGGGCTGCAATGATCGGAATGATCCCGTAAATCCCTAGAGGGAGGATAACTCCGGCGAGTGAAAGCATTGCGATTATCAGTACCCTTTTAAAGGAAAGCCTTTTCAGGCCGGCAGCGTCCAAAACATCATCGATACGCCCTTTTAGAACGTTATAAACAATAACGGCCAAAAGGCATCCCGCGATGAGCTGTATGACGTTTGCCGCAGCATTTCCGGCAATGCTGAAAAATAATGCAGGCATGGTACACCTCCTGCATTAAACTATATCAGCAAACATTTTTATTAATAAGTAGACTTTTTATGGTTGCGTCGGGTGTTTTTTTCGTTATCCCGCGAAATCCAGTGACCAAATCACTCCGAAGCGATCGATAACGACTGCATGATAGGATCCCCAGAAGGTCTTCTGAAGCTCGAACTGCACCTTTCCGTCTTTACTGAGTCCTTCAAATGCACGTTTGATCTCATCCATGCTATCCATCTGAAGCATCAGGTTGATATTGCTTCTGAAATCACCGCCTCCACCCATCATAACGTCGTTCAGGTGGAGTACACAATCGTCGTTTATCCAGAGCTCCGAATGAACTATTTTCCCTTCGAACCCTTTGAACATTTCTTTCCCGTCGGCCAGCTGATGGTTTTTGATTTCTCCTCCGAAAATCCCCTTGTAAAACTCCAGCGCTTCGCTGCAATTATTAATTACGATATTTGGTATGACTTTTTTCATGTCGAATCTGCTCCTTTAACAAGTATTATTATTGTTTAGAATGCCAAAAGCCCGCTGAATCCATACCTTCAAACGGCAAAGGTACCGGCGAGTCTTCTGCCGGGCCGATTCACTTTCCGGCCAGTTCCTTCAACGCCACGCCGGTGACCCTGTAAACGGTCCAGTCCTCCATCGGGACTGCGCCCAATTGTTTATAGAATTTAATCGAGGGCTCGTTCCAATCCAGACAGGCCCACTCGAGTCGGCCGCAGTCGCGTTCAAGCACGAGCCCTGCAAGGAAGGAAAGCAGCAGCCTGCCAATGCCCCGGCCTCGGAATTCGGGCTTTACGAAAAGATCTTCGAGATATATCCCCGGCTTTCCAAGGAACGTTGAAAAATTGTGAAAGAACAAAGCAAAGCCCGCCGGTATCCCGTCACACTCCGCTATGACGACTTCGGCAGCCTTTCTTTTAAAGAGGGATTCCATCAGTATCTCCTCCGTGGCGACTACGTCATCGAGCATCCTTTCGTAATCGGCAAGGCCTTTGATGAATTCGAGTATGAGAGGTACGTCTTTTTCTCCCGCAAACCTTATGCTTAGTCCGTTGACACTTTCGCTTCGATTCATTTTTCTTCTCCAAAAAAAATAGCAGTATTATTTCGTACCAAGAAATAATACCACTATTGCGTAAACTTAACAATCAATTGCCGTATATCTCGAGCTCTGCTGCCTGAGCGCCCGCGGCGCCGGAATTTTCGGTAAATTTCAGCTGGACATATTGGGCGTTGACGGAATTGAATTCTATGACGGTTTCGTTCCCTCTGTCAGGGTCAAAGGTGTATTGCGTCATCGGCACGATTTCCGTTAGTTTATCTCCATCGCTGCCCGCGCTTACGGAAAAGGTTTGCGTCCTTTTGCCCCATATGCCCTCAGGGTTGAGACGAACTCTCACGGCATGTATGTCGGAAGCCTTCGAAAGCTTGACGGTCAGTGTGTTGGGGTAGCTATCGGCTTTCGCTTCCCAGTAGGAGGGACCGTTAACATTGCCGTCCACAGCTTTTATGGCCGGATATACATCGGTGAAGCTGCTTGCTGAGATAATTCCATCGGGAGCTATGTTTTTCCCCTCGGGAGCAACAGGAACATATTCCTCCTTCACAAAATCGGGATGTTCCATTGCTTCCTTCTGATCCGGTGCGGAAACGACCGTCAGGTTTGCCGGGTTCATCGCCGGGGAAGGCGTTTTTACGCCTATGAAGCCGTATGTAAGAATGGCCAGCAGTACCGTCGTCAGCAAGAGCACGATACCAGGCAGTATTTTCGAGGCCGGTAGCCCGGCTGAAGATAACTTCATAAACTTACACCTCCCTTATCATTTCAAAATAATATTCTTTGTTGTCGATTTGTCTATCTCAAATTGTCCCTTGGCAAAATCGGTTACCTTTTTGCCCAGTATCTCGACGTTGCTGATCGTTACATTCTCCACGGAATGTTTGGCGTCATAGCCCTTTATACGCGACGGACTGTTCTTTCCCGACAGTACGCGTACGTTATCTATCGTCACGTCTTTGATGACGCCCCTGTCCTTCGTGGTAGACCAGTTCTGATCCCGCGTTATGTTGAGGTCTATCAGGTACGGCATGCCTGAGCCGTCGCCGCTGCCCATTTGCGCATTCTCGACGACTATGTCCCTGAACGAAATGTCCGAAACGACCGCGTCATCGGCATTATGTACTGAGATGACAGGTTTGTGGAAGTTATTCAATACTGTTATATCTTCAAAATGTACGCCTGTTATTTTGGAATCGGGCTTGCTGCCCTTGTTTGTCTCATAACCTACTTCCATGGACTGCGCAAGATCGGTCCAAATCTGGTTGTGCCTGAAGGTTATCTTCTCGGAATTGGCGCCGTAATTTTTCACAACGAGAGAATCATCCCAGCTCCTGACGAAACAGTTCCTCACCTCATAGTTCCGGCAGGACTGCAGCGAGATGCCGTCCCCGTTCGGCCTCGGAGAAATTATCTTTATGCCGTCTATGACCCCGTTTTGGGAATCAAAGGCCTGACACACCCAGGCATTCGGGTTGAGCACGATGACATCCTTCAGCGTTACGTTGTCGCAATGGTCGAATTTCAAGGGCAAAAACGCCGTCGTGCCCTGCCAGCCTTTATACTGCGAACCGTCAATAATCCCGCGTCCCATTACTTTTACATTCTTTACGTAATTTCCGTTCACGATGGTATGGACTACCGCTCCGCCTGCCAGATACAGAGTCTGGCCGTCCTCGAGCATGATGGATTCTATGTTCCACTCGCCCGGGCCTATATAGATGACATTCTGGTCGTTTTTATCCGGGAGCTCCGTTTCTATCGGGTTTGCAAAAATATGTACGGCGCGGTCCGGCGAATCATCGAAGGTCACTGTATAGGCATCCGGTTTTGTGACGGTAAAAGTGACCGTATGGTTTTGTTTGTCGATCTGCGCCTTGAGCCCGTAGCTGACTGGGCTTATCCTTACACTGTCCAGTTTTCTGTCGGGCACTGTTAGCTGTACCACCGCAGCTCCTTCAAAGTCGAAATAGCCCACAGGAGTCCTTGAGAGCGGAGGCGCGTAGTATTCATGCCACTGCCTCGAATTGTTGACGTTGGTGTCGTAAACATAGCAGTCATGTCCGTTGACCTCGATCCGAGTGTCGGTGCAGTGCAGCAGGGATATATCCCTCTGAAATTCCGAAGTGGCTTCGAGATCTTTAGCCGAAGCATCCTTCAGGGACTTGGGGCCTTCGTACAGCACCAGTTTTGAATCGCTGAGAATATTACCGTTCACGTGAAACTCCTCCTTTCCGTATACATATGCGGCGGAAACCGCAACTGCCGCCGTCAAAAGCACTATCAGCACCAGATATATAACGGCGCTCCTCCTTTTCAGAGGCATAACAATACCTCCTCCCGGTCATTACGTCCGGCTTCCTTCAGCAGGACATCCCAGTCCACGTCCGTCAACGCCCTCGCCGCGAAATCGGCTCCGAGTTTATCGTAAAAAGGTCCAACCCCCAGGGATTTCATTCCGCCGGCCCTTGCAGCGACGATACCCGCCGCGGAGTCTTCTACGACCAGGCAGTCCCCCGGCTGAAGCTCCAGTTTCCGGGCGGCTACCAGAAAGACCTCGGGATCGGGCTTCGATCTTGTAATATCCAGGCCGCAGCTCACCTTGTCTATATAGCCCGCAATGCCGGTCTTTTCAAGGATCATGGGAGTATTTTTACTCGCCGAGCCGATACCTATCAGATAGCCCGCCTTGCGCAGTTTTTCAAGGGTTTGCTCAGCGCCGGCCAGCAGAGCGCCCGGATCGAGCTCCGAGAGCATTTCCTTGTAATATTCATTTTTACGGTCGGCTAAAACGAGCTTCTCTTCATCGGAATAATGCCTGCGGCCTTTTTCAAGGACTACCTCGAGCGACTCCATTCGGCTGACGCCCCTCTGCCTTTTGTTGTCCTCCCGCCCGAAGCCGGTGATGCCGATTTCGCCGGCCAGCCTTTTCCACGCCTTGTAATGGAGTTCATCGGTAGAGACCAGTACGCCGTCCAGGTCAAAAATCACGCCTTTTATCATTTTCCCCGTTCCTTTACGTTTATTTGCACTGATAAATGCCGTGCAGGGCAATTTAAAATGTATTTGTATATCTGAATAAAAGATGCTACACTGGAAGCAGTTTAACATTAAACCTCTCAGAAAAGGATACAGCTTACTATGACCACCATTAAAGATATAGCCAAAATTGCAGGCGTCAGCTGCACAACAGTTTCAAATGTCATAAATGGGAAAGCCGGGCGTGTTTCTGCACAGACGATCGAGAAGATAGAAGCCGCCATAAAGGATTTGGGTTATGTGCCCAACATGTCGGCACGCTCGCT
This sequence comes from Bacillota bacterium, assembly GCA_023412915.1. GTDB lineage: Bacteria > Bacillota > Clostridia > Acetivibrionales > DTU013 > JAEYOM01. The sequence goes on along the minus strand of JAEZRE010000006.1, from coordinate 72,360 downwards.
TGTTTCCAATTCTTCGAGAGTTATTGGCATGATCAATCATATCAACACCAAAAATGATTCAAACTTTATGGAAGACCCCTTTCAATCGTCCTTTACGGGTGCTATCGAGCAGGCTCTTCGCTTAAACGGTTACTACCTCATGCTGAGGACCGTCGAGACCCCGGACGAGCTGCTTGCCTTCCTGCGCAACTGGAATGTCGACGGATTGTTCTTTACCGGTATATTCAAGGATCGTTTCTTCGACGTACTATCGGAATTGACCATACCCATCGTTTTCATCGACAGTTATGTACATCACCCGAATTTCTGCAACGTCGGCCTGGAAGATTTCAAGGGCAGCTATACCGCAACCAAGCATCTGATTTCAAAAGGCCACCGGCGTATAGCCTTTGCTTCCCCAAGTATCCGGGACGGAGGCGTTCTGCAGGAGCGTTTTTACGGTTACAAGGCTGCCTTGACGGAAGCTTCCATCCCCTTCGACATGCAGCTGATATTCGAACATGAAATGGATATCGCCTCCTGCATAAATTTGAGCAACGAGCTTGCCAAAATGCCTGGTGTCTCAGGTCTCGTAGTCACTGCCGACGTTATGGCCGCTGGGATAATGGCCGGTCTCCGGCAAAACGGGCTCCGTATTCCAGACGACATTTCAATTATCGGTTTTGATGATATCAGCCTGTGCTGCATGACTACTCCGACTTTGACTACTATTCACCAGGATATTTACCTCAAGGGCAGACTGGCAGTGGACCTCATGCTGAAGAAGCTGGACGGCAGGGAACCCGACAAGACCGAAATAATACTGCCGACCTCCCTTGTCGAACGGGAAAGCGTACGGTCGGTGAATAGCTGACACCGCTACCGCTGTTACCTGGCGGATTGCCTCCTCAGGTGCAGCCAGTTACTCCCCACATTCCTCGATAACGGCTCCCTCCGCCGTTTCGTCGATCTCGTACAATCTGCCCCGGTAACGGAGCTTGAATTTCAACCTTTTCCATCCCTCCGGCAGACAAGGCTGTGCCTTTATCCCGCCCTCTTCGAAACTGACGCCCCCGAATCCCCTTACGGCAGTCATATAGGCTCCACCGGACGCCGCCGGGTGCGTGCCCCCGATGTAAATTAGCCCTGCCCACTGCTTTCCGCCTCCGGAAATATCCGCGCGTGCAGATTTCAGAAAGAAGGGATAGGCCAGCTCCGGCCTACCGAAGCGGCACGCCAGCAAGGCATACATACAGGCGCTCAGAGACGAGCCGTGTTCCGTCCTCGGTTCGTAATAATCCCAGTTCTTTCTTAGAACGTCCTCCTGAAAATCCCCGGGGAAAAGGGTTAGCCAGGTGACGACATCGGCCTGCTTTATTACTTTTGTATGTGCCGCGACGCCATATGCCCCTCCCCAGTATTCCTTCTCATGCAGCAGCCTTCCCTTGAGCGTCTCTATGGTTACGTCCTCGAGCTTCATATAGCCGTCGAATTGTTCTATGACTCCTCCTTCGCCGGGTTCGGGAATATAAAGGTGTCCGGAAGCGTCCTTGTATTTCTGTCTGAGCTTTCGAACGGAATATTTGCCTGAGAGCCTGTCTTTTGTGTCCGGCAGAAGGCCATATGCAAGGTCAAGGACCTTGACCGCCATATCCGGGACCCTGGTCGCCATATCCAGAACCTTGACCGCCATATCAAGGGTATACTTGGCCATCCTGTTCGTATAGCCGTTGTTATTGACTCTTTCATGATACTCGTCTGGCCCGATGACATCGTGCAGTTCATAGTTGTCACCGCCGGCCTTCCTGAGCAACAGCGAATAATAGAACTCCGCGCATTCGATTATGGTTTCCGCCCCGCCCTCGTCAAGGACAGAGCTATCCCCGGTGATATCGACATAGCGCATGATACCGTGTACGACGGCCGCTGATATATGCACCTGCTTATCTTTGAAATAAGTCCGCATGGGACGTCCTGTGAATACGTCGACTACATTGTAATCGGTACAGGCGTCAAAGCCCCCCTCCTGGCTTTCCCATGCGTAAAACGCCCCCTTGTGGCCATAGCCGGCCGCCTTTTCCCGGGCTCCCCGAAGCGTGTCGATGCGGTACTTTACCAGTGCTCTCGCTACTGATGGCTCGGTAAAGAGGAAGAAATCGAGCATGAACATTTCCGTATCCCAGAATACCGCGCCCTTGTAGGTCTGGCCGGACAGCCCTCTTGCCGCTATCGAAAGGCTTTGGGAATGTCTCGGGGCTATCGAGTGCAGGTGGTACAGTGAATAATTCAACGCTTCCATCGCAGCGTCGTCGCCTTCTATCTCAACCTCCGAAACGGCCCACTTTTCTTCCCATTCGCTTATATGTGCGGCTTTTGAGGCTGCGTAGCCCGACTTCATATTATCGTTTGCACGCAGAAGTGCTTTGCTTTCAAAATCATGCAGGTCCCTGCCGGTATAGACGCTGATCCATTTTGTCACCTCATATGTCTTCCCCGGTTCCGCTGCGAAACGGATATGCCGCATTATGCCCCTCTTCCCGGTTACTATGGTTTCATCGTTCTCAAAGCCGGTACTGCAGCATTCTGCCACGCATACCCTGTCCCCCTTTTCATGGGTGACCGCAACTGCTTTTATACAGCCCCGAGCCTCCGAAAAGATGATCTCATCATAATGCGGGCCGTTTATATCCCATACTTCCCCGTCAATGCCGGTCATCAGGGTGATATTTGCCTTATGGTCGGCCGTTACCCGGCAGCTCATTGCGATAAGGTGCGGCTCCGCCAGGCTTGCGAAGCGTTCGGTCTCTAGCGTGAGCTTTCTCCCGTTCGCAGTCATCCAGGTCGTCTTCCTTGAAAACAGGCCTTTCCTGTAATCCAGGCATACCTTGTGCTCTTCGGGTCTTACATCGGGCAGCGCGTACGTCGCCCCGTCCGCCTGCAAAAGAGTGTAAAGACCGTTCGGGGCGTTCAGAGGCTCCCTCCAGCCGTCTCCCACACGGTCATATATGCCGGCGAGGTTGACGGCTGCGAACTGTTCCCTGCCATATTCCTCCAGCGTTCCCCTGATCCCCATATAGCCGTTGCCAATGAGGAATTTGTTTCCGTTGGACGCTATTTTATCGGGATCGAACCCTTCTTCCTGCAGCTTCCATTCAATCATCGTCATCCCCTCCATTCGCGGGGGATCGGGAGCACTTTCGCATCCCTGCCCAATTCTACGGTAACTCCGTATACTTTAACCGGTACAGGCGCGTCTTCCGACGTCCTGAAGGTCACCGTCTCCCTGCTGACCTCAACAAATATGACGTTGTTCCTGTAGCTTACGCGGAACGAATAACCTTCCCACCCGTTGGGAACCGAAGGAGAGAAAGAGAGTTCACTGCCGTCGGAGCGCATTCCTCCGAAGCCATAGACGATATTCATCCATGCGGCGGCTATCGACGTCGTATGCAGCCCCTCGTGCGCGTTCCTGTTATAATTGTCCAGATCGAGCCTGGTCGCGAACTTGAAGAATTCGTAGGCTTCGGCATGCTTCTTGACCTGGGCGGCAAGGATAGAGTGTACGGAGGGCGACAATGAACTCTCATGAATGCACCGCGGTTCATAGAATTCATAATTCTTTCTGACCGTTTCTTCATTGAATGAGGTGTTGAACATGAGCATAAGCATCAGCACATCCGGCTGCTTGATCATATCGTTTCGGTAGATACGGTCATAGGACCAGTGATGATAAAGCGGAAAATCCACTATCGGTATCGAATCGATATCTATATGCGGCAGCTTGAAATACCCGTCATGCTGTTCATACAGCCCAGTGGTTGCGGCGAACGGTATATACATGCGGTCGGCCATCCGCGACCATTCGGAACACTCCTCCGAAGTCAGGCCAAGCTTGCCAAAAAGCCCCGCGCTCTTGTCCTTAAGCTCGTCAAGCACCTCCAAAGTGTAGTTTAAGGTAAATCTCCCCATGTAATTCGTATAACAATTATGATTGACCATCATCTGAAACTCATCCGGTCCCATGACGCAGTAAAAGCCGTACTTTTCCCCGTTCTCCGTCCAGCTTCCCCTGGTCGCAAGCATCCTGCATATCTCGACCAGCATCGGGAGCCCGTATTCCAAAATGAATCCCACGTCTCCCGTGATCTTCTCATAGAACCATATTCCGTAGGCTACGGCGGTCGAAGCTTGTAACTGCAGGTTTGCATGCTGCCAGAGATTGCAGCATTCACGCCCGCTGATGGTCGCAATTGGATAGAACGCTCCCTTGCAGTCGAGCTCTCCGGCGCGCTCCTTTGCCTCCGGCAGTGTGACATATCTGAAAATCAGCAGGTTTTTTGCCGCTTCCTGATTATTGAATATAAAGAATGGCAGGCAGTACACCTCGGTGTCCCAGAAGGCATTACCGCTGTAAGCTTCTCCGGTGAGACCCTTTGCGCCGATGTTTGTGCCCTTCTTTGCACCGTGGTATGTCTGGAACATTTGAAAAATACAGAAACGTATCCCCTGCTGGTTCAATTCGTCCCCTTTGATGACTATATCCGAGTTGTTCCAGACCTTGCTCCACCATTTTATGTTTTCTTCCTTCAAAGCCTCGTAGTCGAGGGTCTCGAGCTCTTCCTCCGCCTGGCCGCACTGTCTTTCGAACAGCTCGCAGGCTTCCCCGCCGGTATCCTGGCAGGCCAGATTTGAAGCGAGCCTTATGAATGAGATCTCGCCGCCCTCCTTGAGACGCAGCTTGAATTCCCTGGCGGCAGCTTTCTCGTTGACTTGGATATCCCTCTGTGAAACCAGGCTTTTATAGAAATCCCCTGCGAAACGGCAGCTTGAGAACAGCTTCTGCCCCGTAGTCTTAACTGTGCCCAGTATACTCATATGGCCGCTGTCCGTCTTGATATCCGAGCAATCCCAGAAATTCTGCCCGAAGGCCTGGTGAAGCTCTGAGAAATCCAGTCCGGCAATGATTCTGATATCGGCGTCCGCGTCGAGCGCAGCGACCGATATCCTCTGAACGCCGATATGTACGTGTTTCATCGATACGAACCGTTCAAATTGGAGGCTTATTTTCTGTCCTCCCGAGGTGGTCCACACAAAGGAACGGCTCAATATGCCGGTCTTCATGTCCAGTTCGCGCCTGAAACCGCTGAAGCAGCTTTTGTTCAAATCCAGCAGCTCGTCGCCGGCATATATCCTGGCATATATCCAATTAACGGCATTAACCATAAATTCGGTACTGTCGGGAATCCCCTTGTAAGCCGAAGGAGTATGTTCCTGCCGCCCGTATATCCCGTTGAAATAATTTCCCGTAAGGCTTCTGCCGGTATAACCTTCGTCAAAATACCCGCGCAAGCCCATATATTCGTTGCCTAAAGAAAACACTGATTCCGCGACCTGGCTGTAATCGGGATTGAAGCCTTCTTCTATAACACGCCATGGATCTGTAGTAAAATACATGTCTGCAATTTTGGCCATTTTAGTCCACTCCTTAATCATGCCCATAACCGCGCCGACGTTGATCTGCTTCTGGAACAGCATGAACAGTATGGCAGGGGGTATGCTCGAATAAAATACTGCCCGTAGCACATCTACGAACGGAGTATTGGCATTTCTGAATTTGAACAGTGTTATCATGACCGTTTCCTGCCTGAACCGTTAGGAATGAGGTAAGGCAGCAGGAAATCCGACCATGAAGCGTATATTGCTAAAATAGGGACTACTATTATGGGATAGTTTAACGTTAAACTCATTCTATCATTTTGTACGAATTGCTGTCAATGGAGTTTAGAAAATTTTTCTTTTTTCTTTTTACGCATAAAAAAACAGCCTGCTGTAAGCCAACAGGCTGTGTAACGCCGGAGCCGCCTTGTTTATTTGCGTCCGGCGGTCTTCATGTCGTATTCCACAGTTATGTCCCTGCCATCGAAATATAAAAGATCTCCGGAAGCGTAATGCCAGACGCCTTGCAGGTGGTTCGGCAGCTTGACGCCTCCGATGTCTTTATAATCTTGGCATAAGGCCGACCACTTTACTTTCTGAGCCTTGCCGTCAGGAGAGATGCTGATCCTGTCGTCGGTAGTGAAATCCACCATTCTGCCTTCGCCGTCAAAGGTGAATATACCTTCGGCAGTCAGCCCGTAATACGAAATTATACCCCTTGCGTGCGTATCATCGATGCTTTCCCATTTTATGTAGTCCTGCAAAGCCGCATTGGGAACAAGGAGGCTCTCGGCCAGGCAGTTTACGAGGCTTGACATATTAAATTCAGAGCCCTTTTGGTCGAATAATGTGATAGACTTGGCAAAAACGCCTTTCATCGAACCGGCTCCGCCCTGATATGCGTCGATACCTTCGAAGGGAATGCCATACATGCTTGTGTCTATAAATGCCAGCCTTTCAGGCTCTTCAACAAAATTGCACTGCGTATATTTAATCTTCAGCTTTGGTTTATCGGGCGACAGAATAAAATCGACGTCATTGTAAAATATCCTCACATCGGACATTTTAGGTTTACCGATAAACCCACAGTAATTAAAATACTTCTGTACCGGGGATGGCAGCCCTGAAATATCCCCGGTCGTAAAAACTTCGCTTTCCGGTTTGATATTTGACAGCTGACTGCCCAATAGCCTGTGGAACTCAGCTTTCATCGGAGAATAGGATATATTGAACCAGATCAATATACCTGTGACAAGAAGAACAATTATGCCGATACCCCAAATCATAATCTTTTTACCCCTTTTCATCATTTCAGCTTCCTCTCTTGATACGTATAATTCATATATTTTCCTATTGCGCCGCAAGCTGCGCTGCTATTCGTTATTTGCTGCGATTGCCGGCCCATCGCGTATAAGTCTGCCGGTCTGCTAAGGTATGATCGACTCCCCTTTCCTATCCGATTTCAAGTATTTCAAATAATTGCCGTATGCCGCCCCGGGAGAACTATTTGCGTAGCAGTATATGCACCCGTGACCGCAGGTGTCGTATCTGCCTATGTCCTTACTCATAACACAGCCGCAATTGAGACGCTGTCCCTTGTCCTTGAGATTCCTCCGGCCGCCTGCCGTTTCCGTCCCATACCCGATAAACTCCATAAGCTCCTTATCCTGTGGAAATAATCTGACCATTAGATCATCGTCTATGCATTTGTTCTTTTTGATATTGTACCTGCTTAAGTCTATCTCCTCGCTGCAGGTTGCAAGCTCCAATCCCCAGCTTTCATTCATTTCACACAATCCGTGAGCTACCCTCTCCATTGTTTCGGGAGTGAATTCCTTGATGTTTATACCCTTGGCAAACAGGTTGCGGCTGACTTTGGCATAGGAAGAAATGTCGGCAAAACTGATCACCAGCTTTTCAGTATGGTCCGCTATCCTCTCTCCTACTTTGTATATCTTGTCCAGCAGCCTTGCTGTGTCGAGCCGATCCGTCAAAACAAGCGGATCGAACCTCCATATTACCCTTTCCCTGCCGAGCTTTTCAGAAAGCTGCCTGAAGGTATCGATCCTGTCCCCAAGACTCCTCAAGCCCGGTTCAAAGCCTTCATTCTCGTAATCGTTGACCGTAAAGGTAAAGTAGTAATTGATCCCTCTGGCAGCCAACTCTTCGAGATACGGTATGACCGGCTTTGCATCCTTGGTCCAGAAGACTGTAAGTCTGGCGTTTTCGAAAGAGATATACTGAGGCTTGGAATTGAACGGGTTCACCCATTTGACATACCCTTCCCGTAACCGGTTCATGAACCATTCGGAATAGAAAGCCGGTATGTCCGTAGACCGGCTGGCTGAAACGATTACTGGCGCGATTCCCTCCAGAGTGCTGTCTTTGGTTTTTATTGCGACCTTTTCCCATTTAGCAGCAGCCATATAAATACTCCCGTTAATATATTCCATTATACCATACATCGCGAGGTATCCGATTGTATGTTGCGGGACAAAAAGGTAAAATTAACAATATGCCAATATTACGCAGGATAAGGAGTAGAAACTATGAAAGTACGCTTTGGAATCATTGGCTTGGGCGGTATAGCCAACCGCTTTGCAGCCGTACTGAACACGGACGAGGGCGTTGAACTGTACGCGGTGGCGTCTTCCGACGAAAGCAGGGCCGGAGAATTCGCGAAAAAGCACCAGGCGGTAAAGGCCTGCAAAAGCTATCTTGAACTGGTGCAGGATAAGGCTGTCGATGTTGTTTACATAGCCCTGACACACAATTTTCATTATGATATCATAAAGCTTTGCCTCGAACACGGCAAGGCCGTCATCTGCGAGAAACCCATGGTGCTTCATAAGAGGGAGGCCGAAGAGCTTGCCACGCTTTCAAGGGAAAAGAAAGTGCTGCTGATGGAAGCGATGTGGTCAAGGTTCACTCCCGCTTTCATAAAAGCGAGGGAATGGGTTCGAGACAACAGGATAGGAAAGGTCAGCCTCATCAACGCTTCATTCTGTTTCAATTTCCCCTTCGATCCGAAGAACAGGCTGTATAACCCCGCATTGGCCGGCGGCAGCCTCTACGACGCTGGAGTCTACCCCATCGAATTCGCGACGGGCATACTTGGAGAAAACCCTGATAGGGTAACAGGAGTCGCATCGATCAGTAAATCCGGCGTCGACGATTATGCCGCCTTCAGCCTTGGTTTTGAAAGTGGTGCGCTGGCCTCGCTGAGCTGCGGCTTTACGGCTGTGACGAGCCAGGATGCTTATGTTTACGGTTCCGAGGGACATATTATCGTACGGAGCTTTCTCGGTTCGAGAAAATGCGAGCTGCTCGACAATAGGAACAATCTCATCGAAAGCTTCGAAACGGCCTTCGACGACGGCTTCATATTTGAAATAAGGCATTTTGCAGAGCTATACAGGAAGAACAGGATTGAAAGCGATATAATGCCGCTGAAAGACACGATAGCCTGCGCAGGCGTGTTCGACGAGCTAATACGCCAGTGGGGCCTGGCTTGACAGAGCAGAGCGATGGATCCGGTCTGCGGACAAGCCATTTGAGCAAGCCGGTATCCGGTCGATGTCGAGTCGATAGACGGATCGGTAGAGGATCGGTCTTGGGCAGCGGACTGTGCGATGGCTGGGGGGATACATCACAATTGCTGTCCAGTCTGTGGACCTGTGGATGTACCCGTCAGTCGGCAGTAGTATTACAGGGCATGATGATATGCCGGTAAAGCGCCCTTCCCGCAGTAAAAACGGCATAGCCCAGCAGGCCGCCCGCCAGGTTCAGCATCAGGTCGTCCACATCTGCAGCCCCTACGCCAAAAGCATACTGTACGATTTCAATCATCAGAGAGATACCTAAGGTTACAAGCAACGTCCTGTACAACCGTGCGGCCCTAATGAAGGCAGCTGGCAGAAGCAGGCCCATCGGCACGAACGCCGCGATGTTTCCGAATACATTGACCAATATGCCTCTAAGATAGCCTGAAGCAAAAAATAAACGAATTGTCGCCAAAGGAACCAGATTGATGCTCCTGTGAAAGTAACCGCGCCCATAGAGATGGCTGAAGAAAGTAAGGTAAAAGAGGTATGAGAGGTATAGGACAAAAAGCAAAATAAAAATTATTCTTATATATGTTTCAGCCTTTTTGGCGATCGTCTTCATCAAACCCTTCCATTGAACAATGCAGCCTGACATCGCAGTCAGACGCTTCTTTGAATCGACTTCAATTTAAAAATGCCCACTGAACAATTCCCCGACCTCTGCCGCCAGCCCGTCATAGACAACGGACTTCGCGACGTCGCCTTTTCCGAAGACCTTCAGCAGGTCTATTCCGTTGTCGGAAAAGTCGTATATCATGACAGTCTCCTGTTTGGTGTCTATTATCCAATATTCCCTGACCCCGGAAGTCATATATGTATTGAGCTTGTCAACCATGTCCTTGCTTCTCGTGCCATCCGAAAGTATCTCTACAGTCAGAGCCGGAGTGCCCATATACCGCCCCTTTGCATTGACGTTGCCCTCCACGTCGCAGGCTACCAAAAGATCGGGCTGCATCACATCGGGCTCCTTGATGTCCTTCTTTTTGAAGTGAACGTCAAAAGGCGCGAAAAACGGCCTGCATTTCTTGTTTTTAAAATAGTCCTGAAAGATCAGATACAGCTTTCCAAGTATCGACTGATGGTCTACATTGGGCGACGCCAGCAGGTATATCTCGCCGTTGATGTACTCCATCCTGAGTGTGCTTTTTTCGTTTATTTCCATGAACTCTTCATACGAGACCTTCTTGCCTCCGTATTGATAATCGAGCGCATTTTCCCTGACTGTGAAGTATTGCTCTATATCGGTGACATATGGCGTCAGTCTCGCAATCTTTTTGCCGTTTTTAGTAATGACCACATCGTTTTGCGTCTCGACGAAGTCCATGTATTTGCCCAGGTTTTTCTTGAATTCGGTAGCCGTTATCACGACTCCTTCTTTATAATTGGAACTCACATAGATCACCTCTGGCAAGAGTATATCAAATCGCGCGATTCAAATCAATAATTTTGTACGATATATCGCGCGAAATCATTGATTTATTCAGTGCGATTTTCGCTCGATTTCCGCACTATTTTCATCGGATCACCGTATGATTTTCTCCTACCTCAGCATCGACAGTAACATCTGCGGTATTCTGTCGAGGGAAACCTGCTTTTCGACTGCTCCTATGTTATAAGCGACTTTCGGCATCCCATAAACGATACAGGAGCTTTCATCCTGCCCCATGGTCAGCGCTCCGTTTTTACGCATCGATAAAAGTCCCTTGGCGCCGTCATAGCCCATGCCAGTGAGTATAATCCCGATCGCGTCGGCGCCGCATTCCATAGCAACGGACTCAAAAAGCACATCAACGGAAGGACAGTGCCCGTTGACCTTCTCCCCCTGGAAAACCTCTACCCTGTACCTTTTGCCCGACTTTCTCAGCCTCATGTGCGCATCGCCCGGCGCGATCAGCACACGGCCATTTTCGAGCCAGTCCCCATCCCTCGCTTCACTTATCTGCAGGCGGCTGGAATTGTTCAACCTCTCTGCAAACATCCTGGAAAACACGGGAGGTATGTGCTGCACTATCACTATGCCCGGCAAATCGGGCGGCAGAGAACCCATAATTTTGCTTATCGCTTCGGTTCCTCCGGTGGAAGCTCCTATTGCTATGACCCGGCCTTCCTTTTCAGCCCTGCCGGTCGAACGCGTATTATTCTGTTCCGTTTTCATTTGTACTGCTGTATTGTGTGAAGCACCGTTTTTTCCAAGCTGATTCCGGTTCGCGGCAGAAGCTATCTTTATTTTTCTTATAAGCTCGTTAATAAATGTTTCTACATCCCTTACATGACTCATATCCGGCTTGACTACAAAGTCTACCGCTCCCGCCTCCATTGCGCCGAAAACCGCATCGCTGACGGAGCTGACGACAACAACAGGAATCGGATACTGCGGCATTAGCCTTCTTATGAACTCTATTCCGTTCATCCTCGGCATCTCCACATCACAGGTCATAACATCGGGTCCATAATCTATGATTCTGTCCCTGGCTTCGAATGGGTCGCTTGCCGCGGCAACTATTTCGATATCCGGATCAGAAGCTATGCCTTTTGCAAGCACTGCCCGGAACAACAGACTGTCGTCGACTATCAGTACCCTGATCCTCCTGCTCATATGCATGTCAACTACTCCTTTCTGTAAACAGCCGGCATTATGTATCTGTACCCCGAACCGTCGTGCCCGAGGGATTCCGAATGTCCTATGAAAAGATACCCGCCGTACTCGGTCAGCTCGTAGAACTTCCTGACCAACTCCAGCTTGGTAGGAGTGTCGAAGTAAATCATTACGTTCCTGCAAAAAATAACGTGAAATTTAGCTCTGAAGGGGAATGCCTTATCCATCAGGTTAAGCTTTCTATATATGACCTCGTTCCTGATTTTGTCCGCAACAATGACGTTTTCCTGGTCGTACTTTTTAAAATAGTTCAACTTCCACGCCGATGGCAGGGAAGCTACCGCATCTGAGCCGTATATGCCCCGTTGCGCCTCTTCAAGGACCCTGCCCGATATATCGGTCGCCAGGATCTTTGTATCCCAGAACATTTTCTCTCCGCCAAAAAATTCATCGAGAATCATGGCCAGGGTGTATGGCTCTTCACCGGAGGAACAACCGGCGCTCCATATCCTCAGGTCGTTTTTTTGCACCGCCTTTTTGAGATAAGGCAGGACCTTGTCCCGAAAATAGAAAAAATGATCTGCTTCCCTCATGAAAAAGGTATGATTCGTAGTGATTTTATCTATGAGAGTAATTGCAGCCGCGCCGGTCTTGTCGGATATGATGTGTTCAAAATATTCCGTGAAATTGCCGAAGTTGTTCTGTGCAAGTATGTTATGGAGCCTTCCCGTTACAAGGGCCTGCTTTTCGTCCTTCAGATTGATGCCATAGTTTGCTTTAATATATTCGGCTAACTGCCTGAATTCCTTTTTAGTTATCGTTATCATAGACTCAACCCGTGAAGACAGGCAAGGGAAAGGACAGTCAGTTCCGTCCTTTCCCCGCCGTCAACTTGATAACCCCCTGATTTAATACTTTCCGAATTCCTTGTCGCTAAGCGCTATCTTTTTGACCTTGGGCGCCTGTACTTCATCATCGGTATCGAGCGCCTTCCGCGAAGCAGTCTTTTTCTTATCGGACAGCTCCTCAAGCATTCTTAAAACTTCCGGATCCAGATCGCCAAGCCTGCTGTAAGCTTTGTTGACTTTCCTGAGTTTGAACTTGCCCACCAGTTCACTTAGCATCTGAGCCTGGCCTGACAGTTCTTCACTGGCGGCGGCGCTTTCCTCGGATGTTGCGGAGTTAGTCTGAATTACCTCCGATACCTGCATAATACCCTGGTTTATCTGACCGATTCCAGAGGCCTGTTCATTGGAAGCATCAGCAATACCATTGACAAGTTCGGCCGCTTTTGCGATCTCATTAACAATTTTATTCAACGCTTCCGCAGTATCGTTTGCGATCCTTGTGCCGGCTTCGACCTTTTTGATCGAGCCCTCGATCATATCCGCGGTCTCTTTCGCTGCGCTGGCGGAACGCGCAGCCAGGTTCCTTACCTCTTCCGCTACCACGGCAAAGCCTTTTCCGTGCTGTCCGGCCCTGGCAGCCTCAACGGCGGCGTTCAATGCGAGGATATTTGTCTGGAAGGCTATATCGTCTATAACCTTGATGATCTTGTAAATATTACTGGAGGATACATTGATCTCATCCATAGCCTTTAGCATTTCCTTCATGTGAGCATTGCCCTCGGCAGCGTCGGATTTTGCACTTTCCGCAAGCCCGTTTGCCTTGTCGGCATTTTCGGCGTTGAGTTTGGTTTGGGAGGATATTTCCTCAAGCGACGCCGTCAGCTCTTCTACCGAGCTCGCCTGCTCCGTGGCTCCCTGCGAGAGTGTAATGCTCGAATCTGATATCTGTCTCGAACCCGTAGCCACTTGTTCCGCGGCGGATGCTATTTCTGCAAAATCGTTATTCAGGGTCTCAACGAGAACAGCCAGCTTATTTCCCAGCAGATCGTTTGCCGACCTGACCCTGACCTCGACGGACAAATCAGCATCTGCCAGCCTTTCGGCTATCATTGCCTGTTCCCTTGTACTTTCGATCAGCGTTGCGAAGGATTTTGCCAGCTTGCCTATCTCATCCCTGGTATTGGCCTCGACATTCACATTAATGTCGCCGAGCGCAAGCTTGTCGGCAGCATCCACCAGCTTGTTGACGGGCTTGCTGATACCGCGCGCTATTGAAACTCCAAGTATAAGCGATATGATTACTCCTATAAGGATTACAATTACCATAATCAGCGAAGCGGTCGCTGCCGTATTGTCATTGGACTCGGATTTCTCCTTTGCAGAAGTTTCATTGTCCAGCATGATTTTGTCAAGTGAAACGTTCAAAGCCTCGCCGATGGTCCTCATATCCGTGATTAGCTGATCCGCGTGATTTATCTGCCCTGCGTTAGCCGAATCGACAATCTTCTGCAAATAGGTTTTGTATTGTTCCCACTGGGATATTATCGACTGTATAAGCGCAAGGTCTTCATCATCCGTTATGCAGGAATTTTTATACGCGTTCAGGTTTTCATCGACTGACGCCGCAAGACTGTCAAACTTGCTCATTGTTTCCGCTCTGTCGGCTGCGTCGTCAATGGTTAACTGCAGTACGCTATATCTCAGCTTCTGGAAATATATGCCCGCCGTTCCCACGTACTGCAGCCCCAATGCATTCTCTTCATATAAAGCTGTATCGGCATTATTAATATTTGTAATGTTCAGCAGCCCGACAGCGCCTACAACCGCCGCAATAAAAGCTACTACAAGAAAACTGATTATCAGTCGTTTTGCTATATTCAAATTCGCAAACCATTTCATCGTCTATTCATCATCCCTTCTGATTATCCTTTGTGCGTATAATACTGCGATTCTACTTCGTACATTATATGGCTTCACTCAGTTCCTCGATTTCTTCCTCCGTCAATAGCTTTTCACAATCGAGCAGCAGCTTGACATTGTTTCCGACCTTACCTATGTTTTTGATATACCTGTTGCCTGTGCCGCCGTTTATCTGCGGCGGTTCCACTATATCCTGATCGGGTATCGTGAGCACCTCTGAAACACTGTCTACTATCAGTCCGATCGATATGTCATTGATGTCTACCACTATCACACAGGTCCTGTCGTTGTATTCTCTCGGTTCCTTTTTGAAGCGCAGCCTAACATCCATAACGGGAATGATCTTTCCCCTCAGATTGATTATCCCCTTTACATATTCGGGCAGTTCAGGTATTTCTGTAATCGTCTGAATCCCTATGATCTCCGTGACGAAGCGTATTTCTATTCCATAGGTTTCCTTCCCGATAAGGAAGGTCAAAAATCTGCCTTTCTGCGTGTCTTCTTCCAATTCAACATTTTCTTCGATCAAATCAGCCATCTTTTCATCTCCCCTCCGTGCTCAATAATTAAGCAAAGACGCCGTATCCAGTATCAAACTGATACTGCCGTCGCCCAGCAGTGTACAGCCCGCAACCCCCCTTACCTTTTTAAGGTTTTTGATATAATCCGGCAATGTCTTTACAACGACCTGCTGCTGACCTATCAGTTCATCAGCAAAGATGCAGTAGCCCTTACCTTCGTTTTCTGCCATTATAACGATCCCGTCGGAGATATTTACAATCCCGGTCGCAACCTTGTATATTTCATGCAGCCTCAATATTGGATAGCATTGGCCTCTTATCATGATCATTTCATTGTTTTCCGGATCGATGATGACATCCTTCTCCAGCGCCTTGAAAGACTCCCTTATGCTGGCAATCGGAATAGTATATTTCGTTTTGCCGACCCTGATTGTCATTCCGTCCATTATCGCGAGCGTCAATGGTATTTTCACAGTAAAAGTCGTGCCTTCTCCTGGCAAACTGGCTACAGAAACATTACCGCCGACTGCGCTTATATTCCTGGTGACAACATCCATGCCGACGCCGCGGCCTGAAAATTCAGTTGTGTTTTCTTTGGTGGAAAAGCCGGGCAGGAATATGTAAGAGTATATCTCCCTGTCCAGCAGCTCGCCTTCGTGCCTGCCAATCAGACCATTCTCCCTTGCCTTGTCCAGTATCCTAGCCTTATCCAAGCCTCTGCCGTCATCCTTGACAATTATCAACACGTCCCCCCCGGCATTCTTTGCTTCCAGCGTGATCGTCCCGGTCTCGGCTTTTCCTTTTGCCCTTCTTTCCTCGGGCGACTCTATGCCGTGATCCACGGAATTTCTGATAATGTGCATAAGGGGATCGGAAATGTGTTCTATGATGTTTTTATCAACCTCTGTCTCCTCGCCGGTAATAATCAGCTTTACATTTTTATTAAGCTTTTTACTCATGTCGCGCACTATTCTGTTCATTTTCTGAAATGTGGAAGAGAGCGGTACCATCCTTATCGACATGGCAACATCCTGGAGTTCGTTTATTATTTTGCGGTGCTGTCTGGCCGCCTTACGGAAATTTTCAAGCGCCAGCCCTGAAAGGCCTGGATTCTGTGTAACCATCGATTCGGAAATTACAAGTTCGCCTACAAGATCCATCAACTTGTCAAGCTTGCCTACATTTACACTGATTAAATTATGATGTGCCGGCACTGTCCTCGCGTCCCTCTCAACGTCTTTCAAGTCGTTGACGGCGGCCGTCCGCACAGTTTCTTCGGCTTGCGCCGGATCAGCGAGCATCAGGTCTTTCAGAAAAATTGTCTTTGATAAATACTTGTATATTTCTTCATACGACAGCTCAGATCTGAAACAAACCTGAAAACCATCTTTTTTAATTATTTCGTTAGACTCGTCGGTATCATTGAGCTCCTCCGGAATATGACTGATATGGGATGAAAATTCCGAAAGGGAGTGAACAAGCGCATATGCACGCATACATTCCATCCCGCAGCCTTCTTCGAAACGTATTACGGCTCTGAAGCTCCTTTTGTCAGGCGAACCTTCGTCCTCAGGCTGTTCCATGCAGCCCGTCAGCATGTAATCCCCGTCTGCAGCCGGTATATCCGATCCACTTGTGCTTTGAACCTGACCTTTGATAAAAGCCAGGATGCTTTTTACTTTCTCCATGTACGGAGAAGCATCACCGTCGGGTATATTTCGCTTGTCTATTTTCAGTATTTCAGCTTTAATAAAATCCGCACTTTCCAGAATAACATCCGAAAGTACTGTAAAGTCCTCGTTTACCTGCTTTTTGTCACGCAGGATACTAAAAAGGTCTTCAGCTGAATGCGTGAGTTTTGAAATATTATCAAAACCCATCATGGCTGAAGATCCTTTTATTGTGTGCATTATTCTGAATATTTCATTTATGTTTTCCTGATCATAACGACTCGTGCTGTCGCTGCCGATTATGATCTGCTCGAGCTGCTCAAGCAGCTGCGAGGTCTCAAAAATAAACATATCAAGCATGGGTTCGTTTCTATCGTCCTGCAATATGACCACCTCTTCCGGTTTCCGAGTATTTATGTAAGAATTTTTCTCAATGTCTCAACTACATGGTTTTCAACAAATGGCTTTACAATAAAATAAGCTGCCCCGGCGACAATCGCTTCCTTTATGTAAGACTCCTGACCCAGAGCCGAAACCATAACTACTTTTGCGCGCGGGTCAAATGATTTTATTTCTTTTAAAGCTTCTATCCCGTTCATATCAGGCATGGTAATATCCATAGTGACAATGTCGGGCTGAAATTCCTTATATTTATACACTGCCGCAATTCCGTTCTCCGCTTCGGCTACTACATCAAATCCGCATTTTTCCAGGATTCTCCTAAGGGCCATTCTCATGAATGCCGCATCATCAACGATCAGCACTTTACTCATCGCTTATTCCTCCCACTATAATTTGGTACAAAAAAAGCAGACATAGATTGCCCGCTTAGTATAAGCTACAGGATTTTACGGCAACCTGACAATCATAGCAATGAAATTCGCTTTAGACTCACGGCTTTGCGTATCCACCTTTCGATGGAGCTGCTCTTTCTGGTTAATTATTCGGCTTTAAACAGGCTTCCTGCCTGGATTATGTATATTGTTAAATATATCATCTGCATTGAAATTTTTCAATAAAAAGTTTGAATTAGTAGGAATCATAAAAAGAAGCGTTTCAAAAGTGGGATATTTGTTAAGATGCGAAGAAAACGCTGTTACGTGATTCCTTCGCTTTATATAAAGCCGAATCCGCGGCTTCAATAAATTTCTCCAAAGACATCTTAGCAGTTGGGACAGCGGAATTTACCCCTGCGCTGATAGTTAAAAAATCCTGCGAAGAAGTGTTTGCAAAGCGTATGGCAGTTTCCTCCACTTTTTTCCTTATCTGCTCCGCAAGCGATAGAGCGCTTTCCTTGCCCATATACGGGAGCACAAGAGCAAATTCATCCCCGCCGTATCTTGCCACCAGGTCTGAAGAACGTTTGGTGAAAGCTTTCAAGACATTTGCGACCTGTCTTATGCAATCATCGCCCACCATATGCCCGTGGCTGTCGTTGTAATTCTTGAAGAAGTCGATATCTATCATTATGAGCGATAAAGGAACTAAATTGCGTTTACACCTGTTCCACTCGATCTTTATCGCTTTGTCAAACATGTAGCGATTGCAGACTCCCGTCAGACTGTCCGTCCTCGATATCAGCTCAAGCTGGAGATTGGCTTCCGCAAGCTCCCTGTTCATTCGTTCCAATTCGCTGTTTTTTTCCTGTATTAGCTTTCTGTTGCCGAATTCTTCTATTATTTTTTTATACCTCATGTAGGATATGGCATAAGATATCAGAACAAACGTTGTGCTATTGACATAATGTCCATAAACGACCGCGTAGGACACTTGAAAATGAGGCAGCATAATAAGAAACGCAATATGCACGACAGCATATATTCCCGCCAGATAGAGAGGTTTTAAAAACGGGGTGACTGCAACTGCTATAACCGCTACGGTATACACTAAGATCTGCCCGTTGGTCTGCTGGTCCAGCAGAGATATCCCGGCACACCATGCCAATATTGTAACTGCGAACAAAGCTCCTGCAATATTGATCGCTTTTCCGTACTTTGCGACATTTTTCCCAAGCCATAGAAATATCAACAGGTACGCCGACATTGTGAGTAAGCGGAGAACATGCATTTCCATGTAGTAAAGCCCGGGCTTGCCGAAGTAATCCCCGGCCCTTATGATAAGCGATACCGCTATCACTGCGGCTTCGGCCACTACAAAGCACAATGCCGTGATTTTCGCTCTTGAAGTATTGATCCTATCGACATAAACGTTGAATTCAGCTTTGTACCTATCCGGTACGGATACCGACAAGGCCTCCCTTATGTATTTAAAAATCTTTAAAGCCATTCATATACCTCAAACACTTCATTACCCCGACAATAATTCCAAACAATATGATTCTATAACAGTAATTGCCGTATTTCAACACATTAGAAACATACTGTCCAAATAACGCAAGCCCGTCCCTGTTTTAAAATAATTTTTCCTGATGCTTTCGATCTGCTGCTTGTCCATATTCCCTTCGTGTATATTGACAAGGAAATCCGCTTCCACAAGGATCTGGAAATCAACCTCGTCAATTTTGCCATACGTATGGTGGTTGCCTATGATATAACAGACCCTCTCCAGCTGCTCTTCGCTCAGTCCGTATTCCTTCAGGATTCCGCGCGCCGCGGGCGGGCCTTCCTGTTCCTGATACCTTGCTGCTGCGGAAGAGTATTTTCTCTCGCTCTCCCTTATTCCGATATCATGGAGTATTGCCGCTATTTCGAGAACGGTCATTTTTTCATCAGTGAGAGCTTCGAGTTCGCCTATGCTCTTTGCAAACCCATATACCTTTAGAGCATGGCCTATCCTGTTAGCATCGCCTTCAAAGTATTCGATCATGCTGCCTATAACCGAACTTACCAATTTCATTAAACATCACTCCTCCGCCTGATCATTTATTTTATTTTGCACCTTCTCAAGCCGCAGTACCTTCCACAAGATATACGAAAACAACCAGAATACGACGAATAATCCGGCAAGCAGGTATCCTATGCTTCCAAGGTCCAGGCCCTGTATCCATTTCCAGGCTCCGTTCCGAAGATTCAGCTTGAGGGTAAGGAGCTGCAGCAATTCTATCAAGCCTATAACCAAGGCGGCGACCACGGATAAACCTGTGACCGACAGATTATAGTATAGCTTCCGCAGCGGAGTCGAAAATGCCCAATTATAAGCCGTTGTCATGAATACTCCGTCCGCGGTATCCATCAGACTCATCCCGGCTGCAAAAATAATCGGCAGCGATATTATCGCAGACAACGGGATCACCTGAGTGACCAGGCTGGCGGAAACGGCAAGCAGCGCTACTTCCGACGCGGTATCGAACCCCAGCCCGAACAGAAACCCAAGCGGATATACATGCCAACTCTTATTTATACGCCGGTAAAACGGCCCTAAAAACCGCGATATGAAACCGCGCTTCAAAAGAAGTTCATCAAGCTGTTCGTTGTTATATCCGCCTTTGTTGACATTCTTGAAAAGTGCGAATACTTCAAACCAAATAAAAAGATTCACAAGTCCGATAACGATCAGGAATAAGCCTGATACCGCGGTTCCGAGCAATTTCCCCGCATCCTTCAGATACGGTATGTTGTCCTGAGCCCACTTCATGGAAAAGGTAGTGATTACCGCCATAATAAAAACAACGGAGGAGTGCCCTATTGAAAAGAAGAAACCTACGCCTAATGGCTTTTTCTTCTGTTGGACGAGCTTGCGCACCACGTTGTCTATAGCCGCAATGTGATCCGCGTCAAACGCGTGGCGCAGACCCAGCGTATATGCGACAA
This sequence comes from Bacillota bacterium, assembly GCA_023412915.1. Lineage (GTDB taxonomy): Bacteria > Bacillota > Clostridia > Acetivibrionales > DTU013 > JAEYOM01. The sequence goes on along the minus strand of JAEZRE010000006.1, from coordinate 52,015 downwards.
AGCCAAGACCGATCAATTGCGGGTACCGTCCGCAATTGACCAGCAACAATGCTATCCCGGCCACATGTATAATTGCCACCGCTGCAGCATATTTCAGCCAGGCGGGATTTCTCTGTTTTCCCCGTAACATTAGCTTCTCCAAGTAGTTATCTGTTTTCAGGCGATTGCTTGTACCTGACTAGACTAACTTAGCATATACTTTACATAAAATCAAGGCAGGAGCCCCAGCTTTTCAATCACTTCCAGCAATTTTTCAGTATCGATGGGTTTTGAAGCGTATGCCTCGCAGCCATATTCAAAAGCGTTTCGCACAAGTTCAGTCTCCCCCAGAGCCGTAGTCATTATTATCTTTGCGCGCTTTTCAGGCAGCATGCCCTTTTGTGTTTCAAGATCACGTATTGCCTTAAGTACCCTGACTCCATCGATCCTTGGCATCATAATGTCCAGGCAGATCAGATCATACGGCTTTCCGTCCCTTATTGCGAACATGTAAGCGTCTATTGTTTCAATACCGTCTACCACCAGATCACAATCACCATATTGCGAAAGGAATTTTTCCAAAAACCTTCTGCTCGCGAAATCATCCTCTGCGATTAGTATCCTCATAAAAACTGCCCCCTATAAGCCCAATGATTTTTTGTACGCTTTGAACCCAATGTCAAGCTTGACGGCGCTTTCAATAATCTCCTTCAGGTTGCCCCGCCTCGAATCGAGCTCTATCCTGAATGCAATACCCTTCAGTTCCACCGCATCCATGTCGTCGAACGCTTCCTTTATACTGTGCGCAACTGATTCTATCGCCGGCATATCGGCCTCGTCCATCGTCCCGGAAAGCTTCTTCAAATTTTCTTCGATCTCTATTAAAGCGGTCAGTATTTCTGCCTTTGACTTTGGCCGGATCTCACTTGAAAAAACTATTTCACCGTTTTCTCCGATTACCGGCCTCCCGCTGATTATCTGCTCCCCTCTGATTTCAAATACCTTGTCTATGGTGTTGAACAACTCATCCATTTTGACAGGTTTGGAAATATACTCATCCATTCCCAACGCCAGGAACTTTTCACGATCCCCCTGAAGTGCAAACGCGGTCAAGGCTATGACCGGCGTATGTACGTTCAGTCCTTCCCTTTCCCGTATTCGTGCGGTTGCTTCGATACCATCCATTCCAGGCATTTGTATATCCATAAGAATCACATCGTACTTTTTTCTCTCGAAGGCTGCAACCGCCTCAAGTCCGTTTTCCGCCAAATCTACGGAATAGCCCCTTTTTTCGAGCATGCGGGACAATACGGTCCGGTTGACTTTATCATCCTCCGCCAAAAGTATTTTCAGTGTATTGAATGAATTTACGAACGCCGGGTAAAGCGGTTGTTTCCCGGCAGGCTTGTTACCTTTCTTGAATTTTATCGTAAAATAAAACGTACTGCCGCTGCCCTCGATGCTTTCCCCCCATATCCGGCCTCCCATTTTTTCTACCAGCTGCTTGGAAATAACAAGCCCCAGCCCGGTCCCGCCGAATTTGCGCGTAAAGGATCCGTCTATCTGGTTGAAGCTCTGAAAAAGCCGTTTCATATTTTCTTCGGATATGCCGATACCAGTATCTGAAACGGAAAACAATATTTCCGCATACCCGCCGGTAGCATCCGTCTTCCTCGCTCCGACCGTAATCTCTCCTTTTTCGGTGAATTTGACCGCATTGCTGATAAGGTTGTTGAGTACCTGCTGCAGCCGATCCGGGTCTCCCGACAGATATTCCGGGATATCCGAAGTAAGCATGTAAACAAGCTCGAGTCCCTTATTGCCGGCGCGGACGGAATGGGCCCTGACAGTTTCATCTATCAGCCTTTTTATATTGAAGTCGGTATTTCTGATAGCAAGCTTTCCCGCCTCCATCTTCGAAAAATCCAATATATCGTTGATTATGTTCAGAAGTGTGTCCGAACAGCTTTTTGCAAGCTGAAGGTTTTCCCTCTGCTCATCGTTCAGGCCGGTAAGCAGCGTAAGGTCTATCATTCCCACTATCCCGTTTATCGGCGTACGTATCTCATGACTCATATTGGCCAGAAACTCGCTTTTCGCCTTATTCGCGGCTTCCGCCTGTTCTTTTGCCTTTGACAGCTCAAGCTCCGCAACCTTTCTTTCATGGATATCCGTGAAGATGGCCGCGAAGTGATACTTTTCAGGGCAATATGCAGATATCGAATACCATCTGTCCGTAATATCCGAGAAAAATGCCTCGATTGTATCGCTCTGTCCGGTCATAGCGACCTTGAAAACCCATTTGAGCATTTTATCCAGCGAATTCTTTGAAAAAACCTCGGAAAATCTCTTATTCAGGAGATTCTCCTTTTTGCAGCCGAAATACTGTTCATAGGCGTCGTTGATCTGCAGAAATTCCAAGTCGACAGGGTCTCCGTGTTCGTCAATTATCAGCCTGTGGTTGGCAAAGGCGTTGCCCATGTTCATAAACAGGGCCTGATACCTCTGCTGGCTTTCCAATATCTGCAGCTCTGCCTGCCTGCGGTTCGTAATATCCCTGACAACAGCCAGCATTACTTTCTTACCGTTAAGCGTAACAATATGGGCGTCTATCTCGATATCCAGCAACGTACCATATTTTGTTTTCGCCTTTCCTGGGAACGTGATGCTTCCTGTTTCATTTAGCTTTGAGCCAAGATTTATATTCTCGTTATAATTGTTGTCCGCATTAAGCTCCATGACATTGAGCTTTAGAAATTCTTCCCTGCTGTAGCCCCATACCTTGCAGGCCGTTTCATTGACTTCGATGATTTTTCCGGGCATTCCGCTTTCTTCTATTTCCTGGATTACTGTCGTATCTGACGCGTAATTGAAAATATTCCGGAATTTTTCTTCGCTGTTGCGCAATGCCTGTTCGGCTTTCTTCCTGTCGGTTATATCCGTGCAGAAGCCGATAAAGCCTACGAAATTACTGTTAAGATCGTAGACAGGCCCGCGCCTGTCGTCGATCCAGTGATATTTACCGTCATGCCTCTTAAGCCTGTATTCCAATTCGAACGGCGTTTGCTGCTTGAAATTTTTAAACCAGATATCGCGGCATCTATCCTTGTCTTCAGGATGCATTTTATCCGGCCACGGCGTCGAGATCTCCTCCTCAAGCGTTTTCCCCGTATAGTCGAGCCACTGCTTGTTATAGTAGACGCCCTGCCGGTTTGCGTCGCAGCGCCAGATCATGGCAGGAAAGTTTTCGAACAGTTCCCTGTAACTGTCGTTATTGCGTCTGAGCTCATCTTCCGCCTGTTTGATCCGCTGTATATCGCGGAAAACGGCAACGGCTCCCTTGACGTTTCCTGTATTATCCCTGACAGGAGAGCAGGTTGAGGAAACGAATAACTGTCTGCCTTCCCTTGTAATAAGGGCGGTATGATTCTTGAGCCCCGTCGTCTTCATTTCCTCAAGGGCGCTTTTAACTGGACTTTGAACACCAAATCCCGTGTCTGCGTCAATTACCCTGAATATCTCGCCGAATTTCCTTCCGATCGACCCCTCCGCCTGCCACCCTGTTATTCTTTCTGCCGATGGATTCATATAGGTAATAATTTCATCAATGTCCGTAATTATCGCGCCATCACCCATACAATCCATGGCGGCTGCCAGCAGCTCATTATCTTCATCCGGTCCGCTTTTATTCATACCTGTTCTCCACCCCGCAAAATAACGCCGGTTTGATCCGGCTATTTACTCAATATTTGCCGAATTCCCTGTCGCTCAAAGCGATCCTGATCTTGGAGCGCGATGCTTCCGGTACTGTTTCAACCGGATCGCCGGAGCTCCTTTTCTTTGAAGCCATCTCCTCGAGCATCCTCAAAACTTCAGGATTGAGTTCGTTCAAGCTGCTGCCGGAATTGATGGTTTTTCTAAGTTTGAACTTGTCGACCATGCCCTTCAAAAGCTCGGCCTGGCTCGAAAGCTCCTCGCTGGCCGCCGCTCCCTCCTCCGAAGTGGCCGAATTGGTCTGCACTACATCGGATACCTGCATTATACCCTGGTTGATCTGCGCAATTCCTGCAGCCTGCTCATTCGAAGCCGATGCAATCTCACCTACCAGCACCGCCGCCCTGGCAACTCCGTCAACTATCTTGCTCAGTGCATCGGCTGTCTTGTTTGCTATTTTTGTTCCACCCTCGACCTTTACGATGGTTCCTTCGATCAGCGTTGTGGTTTCCTTCGCAGCATTGGCTGACCTTGCGGCAAGGTTCCTTACCTCTTCCGCTACAACCGCGAAGCCCTTTCCGTGCTGTCCGGCCCTTGCAGCCTCGACTGCCGCGTTAAGCGCGAGGATGTTTGTCTGGAAGGCTATCTCATCGATTACCTTGATTATTTTTGAAATACTGGCCGACGCTTCGTTTATATCATTCATGGCCTTGAGCATTTCCTTCATCTGTTCATTTCCTTCAGCAGCACCTTCCTCCGCGGATATGGCAAGCTTGTTCGCCTGGTCTGCGTTGGCCGCGTTCTGCTTGGTCTGTGAGGCGATCTCTTCAACGGAAGCAGTAAGCTCTTCAATGGAACTCGCCTGCTCGGTCGAACCCTGGGACAGAGCCTGGGCGGAGTCGGAAATCTGCCGCGAGCCGGACGCTACCTGCGCAGCGGAGCCATTTATCTCATTGAGTACTTCATTGAAGGAAGCTATCGTAGTGTTCAGATCATTCTTGATTCTGGCATATTCGCCCTTATATTCTCCGTTCATGCCGACAGTAAGGTTACCCTTTGCCATTTCCCGCATAACTGAAGTGGCTTCGTTTATCGGGGCGGCAATCACTTCCATGGTCCTGTTCAGGCCTTCTATTATCTCTTTGTACCCGCCTTCGAATCTACCGGTGTTGCCCCTTACGCCAAGATCGCCGTCAACCGCCGCAACGGCAAGCATATTCGCTTCGCCCACAAGACCGCGGATTGCCTTGAGCGCCGCAGTGCAGGCGGGCATGATTTTGTCGTTTTCCGATCTCCTTCCGATCTTCTCGAATTCTTCCAGTCTCGACGTATCTCCCTTGCCTATGCGTTCGATGGCATCCTGTACGCTCAGTATTCTTTCGCGGGCACTGTTTATCGATTCAGCGAACTCCTTCAGCTTGCCCTGGTACTGTCCCTTCATCTCCGTAGTGTAATCATTGCGGGCGATTTTCCCCATCACCGCTTCAGCTTCATTGATTGGTGCGCCGAAGGTTCCAATGAGGCGGTTGACCCCAAGTACGATCTCCCTGTAGTTGCCTTCGAACCTGTCCGCGTTGCCTCGCACTCCGAGATCCCCCTCTATCGCCGAATGAGTAAGCATATCGGCTTCGTCGCAAAGCTTCTGTATCGTTTCCATCATTAATATGAAGGCAGGTACAAGGTGGTCATTTTCCGATCTTTTTCCTATCCTCCTGAAATTCTCAAGCTCGCTTATATCGCCCCTGGATACTTTTACAGCTATGTCCTGAGCCACAAGCAACCGCTTCTGGACGTCATTGATCGCTTTGGCGAAATCATTGAAGAATCCGCTGTATTCCTTAGTCATGTTAACAGTGAAATCATTCACCGCAAATTTTCCAAGAACGGCCATAGCATCGTTCAACGGTTCGACTATGGCCTCGAACGTTTTGTTCAGTCCTGAAACGATATCTCTATACCCGCCGACAAACCTGCCGGTATTGCCCCTGACGCTCAGATCGCCTTTTAACGCCGCCTCTGTAAGCATGCCTGTCTCGGCTGTGATATCGTGCAACGCTCTCAAAGCGGATATGCACGCCGGCATCAGCCTGTCATTTTCCGATCTCTTACCTATTTTTTCGAGTTCGCCAAGTCTGCTGGAATCGCCCTTCCCGACGCGTTCGAAGGCATCCTGTACGCTCAGCATCCTGCTGCGCATGTTATTCAGACTCCTGACCAGTTCTTCCATCGTACCCGTGTAATTGCCTCTGGCTTCCGTCTGAAAGTCGTTCAAGGACATTTTGTCCAGTACGCTTATAATATCGTCGATAGGTTGTTTTACAGTTCTCGTTACTATAAGCCAAAAAGCGATTGCCATAATTATATTTAAAACCAATATGGCAGTTACAGCAATAGTTTTACTGCCTGTGTACGTATCGATGCAAAAGCCGAGAATTCCGGAAATAAGAGAAAGGATTGCGAAATAAACTGTTAGCTTCGTATTTAACTTGTTATTTTTCAGCATAGTATAGCCCCCTCTTGATTATATATTTGATAGATTTTCAACTTCCTCTTCGTCAAGCAGCTTGTTGCAGTCCAATAAAAGCTTGACCTCGTTTCCGACCTTGCCGATCCCTTTTATGTATTTACAGCCGGCTTTGTTCAGGTCTGGCGGTGGAACTATTTCGTTATCCGAGATTGAAAGAACTTCCGAAACACTGTCAACGATAAGACCTATTGATATGCCGCCGATATCGATTACAATAACGCACGTTCTGTCGTTATACTCCATAATGGGCTTTCTGAACCTCAACCTCACATCCATTACCGGAATTATCTTCCCTCTCAGGTTGATGATACCGCGGATGTAATCCGGCAGTTCCGGCACTTGAGTAACTGGCTGTATGCCGATGATCTCGGTCACAAACCTTATTTCAATGCCGTACGACTCGCCGCACAGGACAAAAGTCAGAAACTTGCCTTTCTGTGTGTCCTCTTCCTGCTCCAAAGCTTCCTTCATAATTGTTTCGGCCATTTCAACGTCCCCTTTCCTATATTATCCCGGCAGTGTCCAGTATCAGGCTGATACTGCCGTCTCCGAGCAATGTACACCCTGACAGTCCTCTTATAAGCCTTTTATTCGCAATATATTTGGGTAGTGTTTTGACTACGACCTGCTGCTGTCCGAGCAATCCGTCCGCAAACAGGCAGTACCGCTTGCCGTCCTGTTCGGTCATTATCAGGATTCCGTCTGAAAAACCGGTAATGTCCGTTTTCACCCCAAAGTACCTGTGAAGGCGTATAACAGGGTAGCAGTCGCCCCGGACCATGACCATTTCATTCCCTTCGGGATCCGTTATTATATCGTTTTTCTCAGGCTTGAAGGATTCAATGATTGCGTTGGTCGGTATAGTGTATCGAGAATTGCCTACATTTATATTCATCCCGTCGATTATCGCAAGGGTCAGCGGTATCTTCAGCGTAACAGCTGTGCCCGAGCCTGCCGTGCTTTCTATGGAAACGGAGCCGCCGACTGCTTCGATATTTTTTATCACCACGTCCATGCCGACACCCCTGCCCGAGAATTCCGATACGCTGTCCTTGGTGGAGAAGCCCGGCAGGAAGATAAGGTTGTATATCTCCCTGTCCGACATTTCCTGTCCGGGTCTGGAAAGCAGGCCGTAATTCGCGGCCCTTTCAAGAATTTTCGTTTTGTTGAGGCCTTTACCGTCATCCTTGACAATTATCAGAACATCACTCCCGGAATTCCTTGCTTCCAGGGTGACCGTACCTGCTTTGGGCTTGCCTGAAGCCTCCCTGTCCTCAGTCGCTTCGATCCCGTGGTCTATCGAGTTTCTCACAAGGTGCATCAGGGGATCGGATATGTGCTCGATGATATTTTTATCAACTTCTGTTTCTTCACCGATGAGCTTGAGTTCGATTTCCTTGTCGAGCTTTTTGCCCATATCCCTTACTATGCGGCGCATCCTCTGGAAGGTGGCCGAAAGCGGCACCATCCTGATGGACATTACCATATCCTGCAGCTCTCCGGTTATTTTATGGAGCTGCCTTGCAGCTTTCTGAAAGTTATCGAGTACCAAGCCTTTCAAGTCCGGGTTCTGTGTGACCATCGCTTCGGATATGACGAGTTCGCCCATCAGATCCATGAGCGTATCGAGCTTGGCGACGTTGACACTGATCATGCTCTGGGCGGAATAATGTGTTTCCGGCTGTTCCCTGTGTTCATTTTCATTATTGCCACTCTTTTCAACATCGGTCAAACCCGGCTGCGATCTGGTAAACTGCTTGAACTCATCGTCGTTTTCAAGCTGTGCCAGCTCCAGATCCTTTAAAAATATGGTTTCCATAAAGAAGTCGTGCATTTCTCCAAGGGACCTGCCGGTTTTTACGTACACGGTAAAACCGCGTTCTCTTATTGTACTTACGGCATCTTTGTTTTCTATGACATTTTCAGGGATTGAAAAGATTTCTTCAGAAAATTCCTTCAGGTTGTGAATAACTGTATAAGCCCTTATATTCTCCATCTCGCACCCATCTTCGAAGTAAAGGGTGGCTTTGAACATATTTCCGCCGAGAGGGTGTTCGGACTTTTGAGGAGCTATATAGTATTTCTGTTCGCTTTCTGCCCCGGCCGCTGTGGATACCGATCCCTCCGCATCTTTCCCGCAACCGGGATTCTGCTGTTTCAGTACGCCGAGAAATTCGCGGATGCTGCCAATCAACCTGGAAGCATCCCCGTCAGCCTTATCTGCATTTTTTATTTTCTCAAGTTCTGCTTTTATGAAGTCCACACCCTGGAGGATCAAATCGGAGAGCCTTGAGCAATCGACATTTTGAGGCTCCTGTTCACGTAGGAAATAAAACAGGTCTTCGATGCTGTGCGCCAACGTCGATATATTGCCGAAAAGCATCATTGCAGACGAACCCTTGATAGTATGCATAATGCGGAAAATCTCATTTATTGCTTCGCGGGTATAGCGGCTGGAGCTTTCACTGTTCAGGATCGATGCTTCGAGCTGCTCGATGTTTTGAGAGGTCTCAAATATGTACATATCCAGCATGGACTCGTTGAAACTCAGTTCTGTCATTTTCATCGTCCCCTTCTGCGTCTATTGCTGAAAAAATTCACTTCAATTAATGCAATGTATTATGCTGCTTTTGCCAAATACTACATATTCATTTTTTATTAAGGGCTTCTATACGCTGAATGCTTCCAATAGTACCCCGACAGTTTTCATGGTTTCAGCCCGTAACGGAAATCCGCAGTTTTCCATCCGCCATTTCAGGATCATGCCCCGCAGTACGGCGGTAAAAATTCCTGACATGGCCTCGCTGCCGATATCTTTTCTGAGGGTTCCGCTGATGATAGCGTCATCCACTAGCTCCCTCATAAAGGTTTCACGTTTTTGGTATATGCTTTTCACCTGGCCTCCGAGATCAGGATCGTCCCGTAATACATCAAAAGCCTGCATAACAGCCGTAATCTCAGGATAATTCTCATAGTAGAGAGCGTAAGAATCCAGATAATAGATGAGCGCTTCCTTGCGCCCTGTCTTTCTTGCTTTTGCAGAATTGTAAAGATCATTGTCATATAGTGAAAAGTGATCGAGCACGGCTTTCAATAGATCATTCTTCTTCGAAAAATACTGAAAAACGGTTCCTTGCGATATATCCAGCCTTTTTGCCACTTCCCTGGTTGAAACTGCTTGAATACCATATTCATTTATCAGATCGATTGCAGTGAAAACAATACTTTCTTTCTTAATAGCATTGGTTGCCATTTTATCCCACCTTGGTATTCAGTTGCTCAGCCTATAGGAAAATAATACTATAGCATTATGTCAATGTCAATATATGTCGTAATTAGTCGAACGTAATATTTTCAGCCATTTTCCTGCCTGAACATTTCAGCGCGTATTTATAACGGAAATACTGCAAATAATCTAACTTAGAGTCATCAAGACACGAAATTGAAGGGATGGTAAAGTGCACGGTACCCCTATTGACCAATCACTTCGTACTAATATGGAAAAGCTCGATCAGCTTTTCACCGACTGCGCCGACGTACTTCACAGGGACGCCGTTCTTCGCGGCGGGCAAAAGGTCCGTGTCTATTATCTCGATACTGTTACGGATAATGATCTTATCCAGAGGGATGTTCTTTCCAAGCTTCCCTCCATAAAGCTAAGTGAACTCGCAGAGGCACAGACGGAAAATCCGCTGCCTGTCGCCAATTACTCCATAGTTGACGATATAGAGACCGCAATGAGCGATATTCTGAAGCAAAACACCCTTCTTTTGGCCGACGGCCTGGCTTTCGCCATAAGCCTGAGCCTTTCCAAGCCCGAACACAGGGCGATAGCGGAGCCCGAAATCGAGAAAACGATAAAGGGCGCGCACGATGGTTTTATCGAGAGTCTGAATATAAATCTTTCGCTTATACGAAGGCGCTTTAAGACAAACAACCTCAAAATAAAGAAATACATAGTGGGTGAAAGATCGAAACAGGACCTTGCACTCGTCTATATCGATGAGATCGCCAACCCGGATATCATCAAAAGGATGGAAGACAGGCTGAAGTCCATAGATTATGATATCATTACCGGTATCGGTTACCTGGAACAGCTTACGACCGATCATCCCTTCAATATATTCCCGGTATACCAGGTCACGGAAAGGCCGGACAGGGTGGCGGCCAACCTGGCCGAAGGCAGGGTGGCGGTGCTTCTTGAGGGCACGCCTGTTGCCATTGTAGCCCCGGCAAATTTTTTCCAGTTTTTTCAGGCAGTAGACGATTATACGACCGCATGGGCATTCGGTTCATTCCTCAGGCTTTTGCGAATATTCGCCATAGTTATAGCAATATTCCTGCCTGGCTTATATATAGCGGTCCTAACCTTTCACTATGAAGCCGTGCCGCTTACGATGCTGGTGCCATTGCTGCAGTCCAGGGCTAAAGTACCTTTTACTCCGATCATTGAGGCTCTGATAATGGAGCTGTCTTTTGAGCTGCTGAGGGAGGCAAGCACGAGGCTGCCCGCGACACTTGGGCCGACCGTTGGCATTGTGGGCGGCCTGGTCATAGGGCAAACCGCTGTCCAAGCCGGCATCGTCAGTAATATAATGGTCGTAATAGTCGGAATAACAGCAATTGCGACCTTTGTCGTCCCCACTTACGATATCGGGCTGCTTTTGAGGCTGTCACGCTTCGGTGCAATGATCCTTTCCGCCATTTTTGGCATAGCAGGTCTCGCCATATATGCCTGTATAGGCGTTTCCTACGCCCTGTCCCTCGAATCTCTAGGTCAGCCTTATCTGCAGCCCGTGATGCCCTTCAGGTTCTCAGAAATGAAGGATACCTTCATAAGGGCGCCCTTCAAATACCTTAGCAGAAGGCCTGTCATTACCCGGCCCAGGGACAGTACAAGGGGGAGTGGAAACAACCGTGCAAAATAGTATAGATACGATAACGGCAAGCCAGTCCTGCAGATTCATAATAGCCGCGCAATTTCCCTTAGGCGTGCTTTCGGTGGCAAGGGTAGCGGTAAACGCAGCCGGTCACGACGGGTGGATGGTAATGATACTTGGAGGTCTGCTGGTAATTGCCTCCAAACTTATCATATCATTATTGTGCAGGAGATTCGAAGGCGCTTCGATACTCGATATAGACCGGCAGCTGTTCGGAAAATATATCGGTACTTTTTTAAACCTTTTATGGATCGCGTACCTGATATTTGCTTCCATCGCCAACTTCACATTCTTTCTGATTTCCATGAAGCTATGGTTCTTTAAATATACGCCTTCCCTTCTGGTCGCAATACTTCTCATTTCACCGACGATAGTACTGGTAAGCAAGGGCTTGAAGAATGTATGCAGGTTTGACATAATCCTTTATTTAATGCTTTTTATTACAGCCTTGCTGCTCATTTACGGCTCGACCAGGCTTAAGGTCACCATGCTGCTGCCTGTCGGGGAGGCGGGACCCCTGACCATATTGAATGGCCTCAAGCTTGTTTCATTTACGTATATGGGCTTTGAATTATTGTTGTTTATATTTCCCAACATAAGCAATAAAAAGTATCTGACAAAGCATATATGGCTATGCGGAACAATAATAACTTCCTTTTTTACCTTTACATCAATAGTAACGATATGTGTTTTCGGGACCCAGTATACGAGCCTGAGCCTGTATCCTATGACCAGTCTGGCCAAACTCGTCAAATTCCCGATATTCGAGAGGATCGATCTGTATTATTACGCCTCATGGATACCTGCTATGATACTCTGCACAAATTCCTACGTCTTTTGTACCTGTGATTCGATCAGAAGGACTTTTAAAATAAAGAAGCCCTTATGGGTAATACTCGCCGTTAGCACGGTTCTGATAATTTCATCGATAATGGTAAAAAGTGTCGACGTTGCGGAGGACCTCGGCAATTTAGGGGGCAGCCTGAGCTGCGGCGCAGGAATAGCGGCGCCGGTGATAATATTGCTCATATCGATTATTTTCAAAAAAGGGGGTGCAAAAGCACGAAAAAAATGCGAACCTTGACCGCGAGAATAGCTGAAGTTCTGGCGGCAGCATTATTTACACTGCCTTTAAACGGGTGTCTTGATCAAAGAATATACGAAAAAATAGCGTTCATTGTCAATGTTGGTATAGATACCTCAGACGATGGCAAACTGCTGGTGACCTATACTTACCCTGTGTCCGGCGGCTCCGAGACAAGCGGCGGCCAGTCCGGCGGAGGCGGCGAAGCCTCGGGCAGCATACCTATAGATATAATCGATACCGAGGCAGATCTTTTGAGAGAAGCCCGGGAGAAATCTAACGAAATATCCCCCCGCAAATTGGAAGGGGGCAAAATACAAAACCTGCTCATTGGTAAAAGCATAGCTCAAATCGGGCTTCAGGATTTCCTCGATATTTTCGAAAGAGACCCCAAAAATCCTGTGCTCGCTTGGGTCATAGTTGTCGACGGGAGTGCCGGAGACCTCATAAGAAAGGGTCATAATTTCAAAAACAAGCCGCCCCTGGGGATTTACATAAATCAATTGGTGGATGACAATTCAAGAACAGGCTATTGCCCTGCCGAGACAATAATCGATTTCAACGTGGAAAGCAGTATTCCGGGCATCGACCCGATCGCATGCATGGTTGCGATGGATGATGACGGCGTCAGGGTCACGGGCAGTGCTCTCTTTCACAGGGGGAAATTGACCGGCAAGCTGGATACGCAGGAAAGCGCTCATCTGATGATGATGAAAGGCCGGAAAAAGGAATCGATGATATATTTCATTCCACCCAGGGAGCTCGCCGGCCTGAAGAAAAAAGCAGCCTTATCCCTGCAGGGAATTAAAAACAAATTCGAATTTAGAATTAATGATGGAGTACCCGAAGTGACGTATAACATCAAACTCGAGACTGGACTTGAAGAATACAAGTTTTACAGTATGTTGGACGAGGATAAGGAAAGCAGGCTGGCAAAGGCCGCTCAGGAGCAAATATCCCGGAGAATGCAGGAGGTATTCGATAAACTAAAGGAAGCAAGCTGTGACACGCTGGGCATCGGAGATAAGGTACGAGCCTACGAAAACGATTACTGGAACCAGATAGGCGGCAAGGACGGCTGGGAAAAAATCTATCCGAAGGTTAGGGCAGCTTTCAACGTAGAAGTAAAAATAAACAATTTCGGCAGACTGAAATAAGTGCTGATTTTACAGGGCTTTTCGGCTCGTGGCAGATAAATGATATTAAATTTATTGCATAATTATTCTTATGGAAACACCTTCCTCATAGACAATACCGCCATAGTTTCTGTTTCGGAAGTAGTAAACAGAGTCTTTACCGTCCTTACTGCCTTTGAAAATATAATCCGTCACGGAATTCCTTGCTGCAAGGCCCTCGACTTTCGAGCCGTATGCTTCATAGGTTGCCGTATTGTTTTTTGTATCTATATCTACCCGCAGGTCGTCGCGCCCATCCCCATCGATATCTATTTCCCCGCCGAGCTTTCCGGGAAGGCTCTCTTTTGCGAGCCAGTCCACCTGGGTGAAGCTCTTCACTGATTTGACGAAAATCCCGTCCCGTACCTGTTCATGAACCACCACACGGCAGCCGCTTACCTCCTTCTCATAGCTTGTAACGCCGCCGGTATACTTTGAAATGATGTGCATATTATTATCGATAAGCAGTTTCTGCGCCCAGGTTCCGGTACCCATGAACAGTAGCATGCCGCCTGCTGCAAATACTGTGGTCCAAATGATTCCGGTTATCGCCTTTATTATAGTCTTCATCCTTTTATTCATGTTTCACCTCCAAAATGATCTGTCTTATTTATTCAACAGGCTCCCTGTCGTAATCAGGAGCAGTATCCTGTATAAAGCCGAGGCTATAAGGCCTGACCCTATACCCGCAAAAATCGTGAATGTGAAGAAAAGGAATACAGTGCGCGCTGCCCTGGCAAACACTCCTCCTACCGGAGTGCCCTTTATATGGAAACCGACTGCCTTTCCCGGGCACAGATCGACGCATTTTCCGCATTTCGTACAAGTAAAGCCCATTTTGCCTTTTTCCAGCGAGGCCTCACTTATAGCCATGACAGGGCATTCCTTGATACACTTTTTACATTTCAGGCACTTTGCCTTATCGATCCTGATATCGAAAGGATTGATTTTGTCAACTGCGGATTGAAATGCGCCAAAGGGGCACAGCACCATGCACTGGACCCTCTTTTTGCTGAGAAACGGCAGTATTATCACCAGGCCGATGAAGAGTAAAATGAATATAACCGTCTGCACCACCAGCAAGGGTGATGCGACCTCGAAAAACTCGGAGCAGGCTTTGAAAGGACACAGCCACAGACAATAGGTAGGCGAAGCTGTTTCAACAGTGGTGAGAATGACCAGTATCAGAACAGCCACCGCTCCCCATACGAGCTTGGGATCCAGCTTGATGCGAGCTTTCCTCGACAACCTCGAGCAGCCGTCTTCCCAGCCTCCATAAAAGCAGGTCCAACTGCACCAGCCCTTTCCTATGAACAGGGACACTCCGAGCCAAAAGATTATCATAAAACTAGCCGAATATTGAAAGCCGAGATCCATTGTACCGGGGAAAACGATCTGCTTGCTGAAAACGGCAGGTATTATCGTCTGAGGAATCACAATATGGCAGAAAGGGACGCTTCCCGATATCACATCGGACATGGTGGCGGCCATAAAATGGCCTCTGATTTCAAATAATTGCAGAATGAACCCGACAGGAAATGCCGCAGCCATTGTTATAAACAGTATTGCTCTTACCCTGTCGGTCTTTCCGGTATACAAAGTGATAAAGAACAATGTATTTATAAAAAGCCAGGCTGCCAAAATCGATATGGAATGCAGCAATTGGGTGTTATTCCATGAATACAGGCCTGTGACGAAGTATGACCCGAAGGCGAAGGGCGCTGTTAAAAGCGCTGCTGCAATGATTTTTTTCAACGATTTCTTCATATGCTACCTCCCGAGGCTAAAATCAACATAATGCCCTTGTAAATAAACCATGCGCTGATCAATACAAGCAAAAACCTGCCGATGATCCTTGCCCCTTCCCTATTCCTCAGCAAGCCCACCAACGGAATAGGAACGAAATAGACGGTCGTGCCGATGAAGAAAAGCAGGAAAAACCACAGGCATTCCAGCAGGTTATTCATACCGGAAGCCTCCGTAAAGACGAGCGCGAAGGTCGGGCATAAATTTATTCCGGTCAGGAAGCCAAGCAGCAGCGGGAATAAAAGCCCGCGAATCTTAAGCTTTCCGCATACCGCTCTCAGCCTTTCGGCGATGCATTTCCTTTCCTTGAAAAACTCGAGGATCAACAGAACGAAAAAAACAATATAGGTACCTCCCTGCAGATACCCTCTGTAAGGATTATTCTGCAGAAGATATCTGCCTGAAAAAAAGGCCGCTATGCCAAATAACAGGTAACCGGCCAGACGGCCGGACATGAATAAAAGCAGATCCAAAAAATTTTTTCCTGTTTTGCTGCCTCTGGAAAGATAAAACGGAAGGATTACCGGTGCGCAATACGAAAGACAAGCGACCCCACTGGATAACCCCAATATAAGACTGTTCATTGAACCCCCCCTTGTTGCTACCAACATAAGGCGAACGGGGTCCCATGTAAATGAGAATCCCTTCTCAATTTCTATAAAAAGGCGTTGGGAAATTGGTCCCATCACCCTGGGAAGCCTAAAAAATGTGGTTTACACGGATGTGCTATTTTTATTGTACAAGCCCATGAGTTCGAAGCGCGAATTGATGCCAAGCTTTTTATAAAGATTGTATATATGGTTTTTTACGGTCTTTTCGGAAATGTACAGCTGCTCTCCTATAGCCTTGTTTGTCTTCCCAAGGACTATCAGGTCCATTATATCCTTTTCCCGTTCGGTTATATGGTACTGTTCGATGAGGGACGCAGAGGAAAGCTTGTTTATCGAAACAACAAAGATATTCTTCCAGAAATATATTACCAGCAGTATGCTCCATAGAGCGTAAAAGAACGGGAAGGGGTTGACGTCCAGATCGAACAGCAGCTGGATAATGAATACCAAAACAAAGAAGATCAGTAAGAAGGTGAACGTTTTCGCAAGCTTTTTATAAGAGTTGTCGAGCCTGTTGAAACCGATGAGAAAAGTAACGCAGTTGAGCCCGAGCATTATATAGAACTCCATCGAAGCTATTGAGGAAAGCATAGCCATATAACCATGCGGCAGAAGGTAAAGCAATGGTATTATGAACAATGGGAAAGCCGAAAAAAAAAGGATGAGAATCTTCATCCACCCGGGGGACTCCTCATAAAGGAGGCCTGTGACAAGCATCGATAGATTGAAGACGATAATGGACATACAGATCGGCGCTATAACCATATTTATGCTGATAACATAATGTGTGAAGGCATTGATGAAAAATTGCACAACATAGGACAGCAGCATGACTGTTGTCGCCAGATATGTGAGCCAGAGACGTTTCAAATATATGTTTCTGTACTTTAATGCGCCCAGTGTCAGAAAGACAAGGTTGCCAAAGCCTAGTAGAAGAGCAATCATCCCTGTCGTATAGCAAATATAATCTGTAACCGTCGGCATATTGGAATTCTCCCGGAAAGTCCTTCCAAATAAAATCTGTTATCGATTTTATCATACAATCGGGCTTTACGAAAGCCAATTCTGTACTATTTTGTTCGCGTTGCAGAACTGCACTGTTGATTATCATTGCCTCGGCAATAAATATCAAAAGCCCCTCAACGATCCCGAGCCCCAGCATATGCCAAACTTAGTGGTAGTAAAAGTCTTGCCTGTGTTAATTTTATGTTAATTTTGTTGAGTCTTTGCAATAATTTTAGTATTACTAATAAGTAGAACAAAATTCGACAAATGTTATGAGCATACTGTTGTCAAGTTTGAGCATAACTCTGCGATGATACTGCAAAACTAATTTAATAAGGGTCCTGAAAAATTGTCGGCGGAACTTTGAGACAAACCAAATACGGAAGAGGGGAAAATCGATGTTCAGAGTAACAAGAAAAGAAGAAATATTTTTCGACTTG
The DNA here is from genome assembly GCA_023412915.1 of Bacillota bacterium. Classification (GTDB taxonomy): domain Bacteria; phylum Bacillota; class Clostridia; order Acetivibrionales; family DTU013; genus JAEYOM01. The sequence continues at coordinate 34,734 of JAEZRE010000006.1, read as the reverse complement.
TTCGTGGAAACAGCTGAAAATAATTGTAAATCAGCGAAATTACTCTACGAGCTGATGACGAACTATGTCAATATCGATGAAAAGATCAATAAGATCGAAGCAAGTGAACATGAGGGCGATCAGCATATCCACAAAATCATGGAAAAGCTCAGCAAGTCCTTTATCACTCCCATAGACAGGGAAGACATCTACGAGATAGCCAAAATGCTGGATAATATAACGGATGCTATAGAAGGCACTGCCCACCGGTTCAACATGTTCAATGTAAAGAGCATCAACGAGGACGCAATCAAGCTGGGAAAGGCTATTGTAGAGTGTACGCAGGAACTCAAGGGCGTTATGGCTGAAATGAAGAATATGAAGACTAGCAAGACTCTTCTGAAAAAAATAATTGAAGTCAACAGGCTCGAGGACGAAGGCGATAAAATTTTCAGGATTGCTATCAAAAAGCTGTTTGTTGATGAAACCAACGCGGTTGAAGTTATTAAGTGGAAGGAAATATTCGAGTTCCTTGAAAATACACTGGATGCTTGTGAAGACGTAGCCAATACGGTAGAAGGGGTTGTAATGAAAGATGCTTAGTTTCAGCCTGATTGCAGTAATTATACTTGCATTGGTTTTTGACGCTATAAACGGGTTCCATGATTCAGCAAATTCAATCGCCACTTCAGTATCCACAAGGGTGCTTTCACCCATGCAGGCCGTAACAATGGCAGCGGTGCTGAATTTTATCGGCGCCATGTTCAGCCACAAGGTGGCCAAGACCATATCCGGCGGCGTAGTTAACGGCTCTCTGCCGGAATACGTCATCATTTCTGCTATATTAGCGGCTATAATCTGGGACCTGATCACCTGGTATTTCGGTATACCCAGCAGTTCATCCCACGCGCTGATCGGTGCGCTCGTGGGCGCAGCGATCGCTTATACTTCCAGTACCGACGCGATAATTTGGAAGGGTATCTGGGACAAGGTAGTGATTCCATTGATCACATCCCCTATCCTGGGTTTCGGTTTAGGCTTCATTATCATGAAAATCCTGTTCAGATTGCTGCAGCCTTTTTCGCAGCGCTTTGTAAACCGTTGGTTCTCGAAGCTCCAAATCCTCTCAGCGGCACTGATGTCCTATTCCCACGGAGGCAATGACGCCCAGAAATCGATGGGGATCATAACGCTGGCATTGGTAAGCGCCGGGATCCTGCCTAAAGGCTCCGACGTACCTTGGGAGGTTATGGTCGCCTGCGCTTTTGCCATGGCGCTTGGAACATCCCTGGGAGGCTGGAAGATCATCAAAACGATAGGCGTAAATATGATAAGGCTTCAGCCTATCGGTGGCTTTGCCGCAGAAACGGCGGCTGCCATCGTCATCGAGACCGCATCTTCCATAGGCGCTCCCGTAAGCACGACCCACGTCATTTCTTCCTCCATAATGGGAGTCGGCTCCGCAAAGCGTTTAACCGCAGTAAGATGGGCTCTCGCCCGCAATATCGTCTGGGCTTGGATACTCACGATACCTGTAACAGCCTTGCTTGGCGCAGCCATCACGTTCCTGCTGAAACTGTTCAATTCCTAGCAAACACCTTAACCATTACTTCTGTTTTTGTGAAAAAACTGAACGTTAAGGCCATTCGGATCTTTTACGGTAAAATATATTGAACCGGGAGTTTCGAATGGTCCGTCATGTACCGGAATATTCCTGATCTTAACCGTCTCCAGCATTGCAGCCACAGATTACTGAAACTAAATTAAATAAAGAAAGCATCCACTTCAGCTGTTTTGGATCCTGTACTCGTTCGGGGACATCTTCGTGAACCTGTAGTGATTTAATTGCAGGTTTCGGGCACAAATCAAATAATGTCATACCGATAGCGCATGCCTAAACTGTTATAAATATTGATTACTACGCCTGCTATTGATTTTTATCATGATATTCATCAGCCATTTTCCAATGACAGCCAATAAGATGTATAAAGGAAATGAATATGTTGAATTCCATCTTATGGGATCATACAATTTCATCCATATCAATAAAGGCTCAAAAACAAAAGCAGAGATAAATGCTGTTATTATACCGGCAATTATAAAGCTCCTCCACTTTGAACAATATTAATACACCATCATATAGATTAAAGGTAAAGCTGAGGTATCTACTTCAATAAAGTGATGAACGTTTGGCAATAACAGTATCGGATAATCCCATAAACCGTAGTCATGCCCCACTAGATCCAGAAAATTGGAGATCAAGCTGATAATGCAGCCGTACAATGTTATTTCCATAATTCTTTTTTTATCAACCAGCTTCACCCATAATACTATTGGAGAAACAAACGTAGCGATCCCGACCCACCAATTCCATTTGAACACTTCACCGGCAAGCCAGTCTTTCAGAGAAATATCCCTTAGTGATGTTTGTAACTTAAGTATTTCCTCAAATACGTTATTCATATAAAATGCCACCTTGTTTATATTTAACTATAATGTAGCTTATCAAGTGGCCTGAAAGCCCCCCTGACACCATACATGCAATTGGCAGCAATACCGGTCCGAGCAATATATTGTTGATTTCAAAAGATCGGGAATAGATAACTCCTATAGTGCCGAAAAATGCCGATAGAATAAAAGGAATATATGAATAAGGCAATTTTTTGCCATCGCTGTTTATATAAGCGTCATATATCGCAAATAAATAAAAGCACGGGTAATTCATCAGCCAATGATAATTTATTTGCTCGACCGCCATTTCTGTTTTACCGTTAAAACTCAATAAAATTGCCATATTGAGATGCGATTCCATGTTTATTAAGAATTCAAGAAATATAAAAAGCAAGCCCTTTCCAAATTGCCGGTTCAATAATTGACCAAACCCCGGAAATGCAATACTCCATACAGCTTTATTCATCTCAATGCCTTCTTTATTGATTTTTATAGTCTCTCATGCTTGATTACCTGCGGGGGTTGTTCAAACCATCCGTTTTTAATCATAATTTTTAAGCCGTCTCTAAGGTACTTGGCTATTTCGATTTCATACTTTATATGAAGAGCGGTCAGATCCGACCGTAAACTGAAGGTAGTGGCAGAACCGTCAACTACGAGACCAAAATTGCTTAATTGCTGCACCAGAAACATCATAAGCTTGTCTGAAAACGGTGCTGTTGTGGAGTCGGTAACATATGAATCATAACCGGAGGAGGTAGGCAAGCCTTCTTTACTCAAACGCGAGTTGAACCCTTGGAAGTGTCTTGAATATATGTCGTTTCCCTTTAACATATATTCTCTTATCGATTGCGTTTTTGCAACCTGTCCAAATCCGGTCGTAGTTGCTTTAATCAATTCGTCCATTAAGCTTCCGCCAAAAGTATTTACTACCTCTCTTGCAAACATCGGCCTCGGATTGTCTATAAGTATGCCTTTTAGTAAACTATCATCTTTGGGAAATACAGGCTTCTTCTCTACCTCCGCCCTTGGAACTCTTTCTAAAAGACCTTTTGCCAATTGAATATCAACGACTCGATTATATAGGTCATTCGATTCGATTAAACATTTTGAAAAGTATTCCCTCAAGTCAGAGCGTGCGGTGTAGCGTAGAATTAACGCGTATGCCTCAGCCCCGAAACTTGCGACATTGTTCAAGTAAAACAAGTAATATGTATCTGTAAACAGCCTGGGCGCATCAATTGTTACATCTTCACTTGTAAAGCCGGTTGGTATTGCGATGTCTTCTTTTTCCATCATCTGTTTCATGATATTGATGTGTTGCTCCGATAAATTTAAAGAATGTTGCAGGATTTTGCGTGTATCTTCACCGTCTACATTATTTAGAAAGTACTTAAAAACATGAATTGCTGAAACATCACTCATGTATCCATTCCACAAAGATGTTATTTCAGATAAAACCAAAGGAGCTTTCATAGTTTCCAACATTATCGACGCCTCCAAATTAGAATAGTAAGTTTAATTTTAACTAATATATCTTTTATATGCTGTTTTAAAGTCACATTTCTGCTATTATGTGGAACGTTGTTGGCGAAAAAAATGCATCTGAGTCATACTTTCAGATGCATTTCATATTCATTAAACAATTATGCTATTTATTGTAAGCTCTCAAAAAGTTTGAGAAAAAGCACAACAGAAAAGCCTTTGCTTGAGATAAAGCTCAAATAGAAAAATACAACAGTTTACCAAATATCATTAAGTAGTCTTTTTATAATTGGAATGCCCTCCCGACAAATTATATACTTTTTTGAACCCGTTATTAATCAATATATTTTGTGCAGCGTTTCCGGTAACACCTTTATTGCAATAGGTAACCACAGTTTTATCCTTATCGAGCGTATCCAATTCCTCACGCATCCTGTCTTGCGGCATGCTTATGGCGCCGTTGACATGAGCCTGTTCATACTGTATAGCTGCCCTGGCGTCTACGACTGTTATGTCTTCGCCATTTTCGAGGCGTTCTTTCAAAGCTGCGGCTGTAATAAGCTTTCGGTTTCTGTTTATGGCATTATCAAGGACCATTCCCGTATACATTACCGGGTCTTTTGACGTGGAAAACGGCGGAGCGTAAGCCAGATCCAAATGAAAAAGGTCTTCGGCCCTTGCGCCGAAACTGATAGCTGTGACAAATACATCGATCCGCTTGTCGACTCCGGATTTACCGACTATCTGTGCGCCGAGCACCCTGCCGGTCTTTCTATCCGCAACCGCCTTAATGACCATTTCCTTGCCATGATAGTATTCCGGTTTATCGGGTTTGATGGTATGGCAAGCTTCGACATCGTAGCCTTCCTTTATGGCCTCCTTTTCAGAGAGCCCCGTCTTTGCAACAGTCATATCAAACACTTTGAAAATGCCTGTACCAAGGATACCTCTAAATTCCAGAGTCCCACCTGCTATCTGATCTCCGGCGATCCTTCCCATTTTGTTGGCCGTCGAGCCCAAGGGTCTGTAAATAGGCTTGCCTGTAATCAGCGAATAGCTCTCGGCGCAGTCTCCGCATGCATAGATGCCCTCTATGTTCGTCTGCATTTTCGTATCTACCTTTATAGCTCCAGTTACGCCCAGTTCGATGCCTGCGTTTTCAGCTACTTCCACGTTGGGTTTTACACCAACTGACATGATGACGAAATCTGTATCGATTGTCTTTCCGCTTTTTAAAACTACTTTATCAGCCGCTTCATCACCTTCAAAGCCAGTTACGGAATCGTTCAGAATCAGATTTACTCCCTGCTCCCTTAAATAATCCTCCAAATAAACGGCAATATCCTTATCCAGCGACGCCATGACATGGTCGGCCATCTCAACAACGGTAACATCGATACCTCGCGCCATGAAATTTTCGACCAATTCGAGGCCAATAAAGCCCGAGCCTACGATCACGGCATTTTTAGGTTTTTTACCTATGATGAAATTACGAATACGTTCGGCACTTCCTACATTGCGCAGAAAAAAGACATTTGGTTTGTTAATACCTTCTATGTTTGGTTGAACAGGTTTCGCACCTGTTGCGATAACCAGCTTATCATATGCTTCCTTAATAATTTCTTCCGTTTCCAGGTTCTTTATTGAAAGGAACCTCTCCGCCGGATTTATCTTCAGCACCCGGTGTTTAGTATAGACATCGACATTGTATTTCTTTTTGAAGAACCTTGCGTCACGTGGAACTAAAAGCTCCCGGTTCTCGACTTCAGTGCCGATATAATACGGCAGACCGCAGCCTGAGTAGGATATTTCACTATCCATATCGAAGATTTTGATCTCAGCTCGCTCGTCATTTCTCCTTGCCTTTGCAGCTGCGGACGTACCGGCGGCTACAGCGCCTATAACCAATATTTTCATAATAGCTCCTTAAGTTGCACCGCCTCCGCTTCTGAGCAGAGCAGCCACATTACCACACTTTTCAGCCCTTCGACTACACTTTCCTTATGTCCGAATATCCCTTACGCCCTCTTCTCGGATCGGCCGACTCAAATGCAATTATTTTGCACGGCTGAAGATTAAAAGCCGACGGTACAAGTAAAGCCAGATTGATAATATTCTTCAGAATGCTGCCTCCGATTTTTCGTCGCGTATCGAAAAAATTCACCGAACGTACGCCTTCGTATTTTTCCCTTAAATTCATGTCCGCCCCAACCCTTTCCAATAATATAATTTAACCAGCTATAAGGATATTTATCTAGTGCTGTTGCAAGTTTGATTCATATCTCTCATCTGTAAGAGATATGTTATTATACAGATTTATACCCATGTTAAATTACTAAAAACAGCACCTCGTTTATGTCTATGTTTCTACAAAACCTTCCCATCCCCTTTAACCTCGGCGCCGGCTGCATTATCAGCCGGCCCGTATGCTGACCTTTGCCTCACTTCGCCTATAGTTTTTGTATTTCTGACTTTTGCTTTGATTTAAATACGTTTATACGGGTATTAAAATATTAAATCCAAGGTATTGAAGGTAATTAAAAATTAGGAGGCATTTTATGATAAAGCCAGGAGATATAGCTGAAAATTTCACATTAAAAACAGTGGGTAATAAAGATGTAAGTTTATATGATTTCAAAGGAAAAAAAATCGTCCTGTATTTCTATCCCAAGGACGATACTCCAGGTTGTACAACAGAAGCGTGCGGCTTCCGTGACGTATATGATTATATACTTGGGGAAGGCGCCGTCGTAATTGGTGTGAGTCCCGACAAGGAAGACTCGCATGAGAAATTCAGCAGAAAATATGGCCTTCCCTTCTTTCTGCTGAGTGATCCGGACCACGAAGTCTCTGAAAAATACGGTGTCTGGGGTGAGAAGAAATCCTATGGCAAAACATATATGGGGATAATCAGGTCGACTTTCATAATCAACGAAGATATGAGCATAGCCAGGGTTTTCCACAAGGTCTCCCCTGAAGGGCACGCGGAAGAGGTTCTAGATGCATTAAGAGGGATTTGAAAGGGAAAATACATTATTAGCAGTAAAGTATTATAATTGCAGCATTAGCAGGGAGGAAGAAATTTGAGCGGCATTTTTAAGGCGTATGATATCAGGGGCATTTACAATAAAGAGTTTAACAAGGACGATGTATACAGGATAGGATATTTTATCCCCAAACTCCTGAAAGCGGACAAAGTGCTTGTTGGCCGCGATTGCAGGGTATCTTCGGATGAGGTGTTTGAATACCTTTCAAAGGGTATTACAGAAAGCGGCGCTGATGTCTATGATATAGGGATGTCCACAACTCCCATGGTTTATTTTGCAACAGCCAGTCACGGGTTTGACGCGTCCGTGCAGATAACGGCATCTCACAACCCCAGGGAATATAACGGCTTCAAGATTTCCAGAACAGGCGCTCTGCCTGTCGGAATCGATTCGGGCCTTACCGAGCTTGAGAACCTGGTGGGGAATAGCAAAATAGAAATTGAAGGGAAAAAGGGTAAGGTAGTAGATTTTGATATTAGAGAGGAATATATAGCTTTTCAAAGAAAATATGTGCCGGAGCTCTCGAACCTTTCAATAGCGGTTGACTGCTCGAACGGCATGACTGCTTTGATTATAAAGGATATATTGGGAACCTCGCCCCGTTACATCTTTGATACACCGGACGGTACATTTCCAAACCATGAACCCAATCCGCTGGATGAAAAAAATGTGGCGGCTCTCCAAAGAGAAGTCTGTAATAACAAATGCGATGCGGGCGTCATATACGACGGCGATGGGGATAGAGTGGTTTTTGTCGATGAGAAAGGTAGATTTATTCCACCGGATATCATGATTGCTGTGCTTGGTATGTACTTCCTCGAGAAGGAAAAGGGCAACGTGCTTTATGATATCAGAACCTCAAAGGCTGTTTCAGAATATATAACGAAATTGGGCGGCACGCCCCACATGTGGAAGGTGGGGCATGCTTTTGCCAAAGTAAAGCTCCGAGAAATAAAGGGTATCTTTGGGGGCGAGCTTGCAGGCCACTATTACTTCCGGGACTTCTTCAACTGTGACTCCGGAATTTTGGCCAGCCTGCTGGCATTGAGCGTTATAGGCAGGATTAAAAGTGAAGGCAGGCGTTTTTCCGAATTGGTCGATTCCATAAGGAAATACCCTAATTCAGGCGAAATTAACTTCCGCATGGAGCAAAAGGCCGAAGCCATGGAAAAGTTAAAAAACGAATTCACGCAAAAGGAAAAGCCAACAGCCTTCTATGACTTTGACGGCTACAGGGTGGAATTCAAAGACTGGTGGTTTAACGTAAGAATGTCCAATACCGAGCCCTATCTAAGGCTGGTGGTGGAAGCAAACAGCGAAGCTTTGCTTGAGAAAAGGCTGGCTGAAATTGAAGGCATACTTGGAGAGTATAAGTAAGCCGATGTATGGGGTGGGTTTTCATAAACAGTTGGAGGGCGGAGTCGGGGCTAGGAAAAAGCTAACCGACTCGGCAATCTTAAAAGGGCAGAGGGATGGTCGGATTTTCCGCCCGATTCTCCCCTGCCCTTGAAGAAGGGTTAAACCTCTCGGCTTTAAGCCTTTGTTAGAAACAATTATGAGTAGTTTTCATACTACTTCTTGAATAAATATAACCAGTTGATTTCTGGTTGTTTCATTCTCAGGCCTTCTCGAAATACTATTAAAGCTTATTTATAATCTCCCTGAAGCTCTCCAATGCGGATTCTAAGTTTTCCATTATGTCATTTGCAATTTCATCTGGGTCAGGCAAATTGTCCAGATCTGCTAGGCTTTTATTCTTAATCCATGTGATATCAAGGCTTGTCTTGTCCCGGCTTATAATATCTTCGTAAGAAAACTTCCTCCACCTTCCCTCTGGGTTTGTTTTTTCATTCCATGTTTCTGTCCTCTTATACTTATTGTCAGGGTTATAGCAACTGATAAAGTCATCTAGATTCTCGACCTTCAAAGGATTCTTCTTAAGTGTAAAATGTATGTTTGTCCTGAAATCATAAATCCATATCTCATTTGTCCATGGATCTTTACTTGCAGGCATATTGTCAAAGAATATTACATTTGCTTTTACGCCTTGCTTATAAAAAAATTCCCGTCGGCAGCCTCAGAACGGTATGTAGATATGTCGTTTCAAGCAGTTTCTTCCTTACTGTTTCTCCCGCTCCGCCTTCAAACAATACATTTGCTCGCCCTCTTCGTTTGTAAATGTCATGCTGCACTCTATATACATCTCACACCTTCCGGCCAATTATCATACATTACTAGTAATTTAGAATTTGCATGAAGAAATAAGGGATTTTGCTTGAATGGATCATTATTTGATTTATTAAAAGGTGGAGGATATATCCTATATGCCAAGCACGGGGAAGCAACAGTTGGCGAAGATCAACCCAATCTAAATTTCCTGTACTGCTTTACTCAAAGAGATCTTTCTGAAACGGGAAGAAGGCAAGCAATTTATTATGGGCAGGTACTCCGTTATTTGCAAATCCCCATTAGTTATCCCATTCAATCCAGTCCTTTTTGCAGGGCTATTGAAACAGCACAGTTAGCTTTCGGTAATACAGGCATTCAAATAGACCCGTTTTGGTTTGAGGTCTATAAGTTAAGCGGAAATCTTTCTAGCGCAGAGCAATCGAGAATACTGGACATTCTTAAACAAAAATTAGAAATCAAACCACCTCCCGGCGAAAATAGAGTTATTATTGATCATAGTTTTCCTGAAGGAATTGGTTTAGGTCAAATATCAGATATGGGAACAGTAATTATCAAGCCGCTTGGACAAGGAAATGGCTACGAAATCGTTAGTAAACTGTCTTTAGCAGATTTGGCGAACTTGCCGCGAATACTGACGACATAACAAATCAAGCTCCCTGACGCCTCCCTTAAGGGTCAAAAAACTTATTTAAAGGGCAGGGTAAAAACCAGTATTAACGTCCGATTATACCCTGCCCTTGAAGAACTCTTTATCTCTTGAAGATGTTTTTTAGCTGTTACAACAACAACTAATTACCTCGCACCCCCCTACTCCACGGTCACGCTCTTCGCCAGATTCCTCGGCTTGTCGACGTCGCAGCCCTTGAGGACGGCCATGTAGTAAGCGAAGAGCTGCATCGGGGTGACTGCGGCGATCGGGGCTAGCAGCGGGTCGATGTTGGGGATCGTGATGACCATGTCCGCGACCTTCTCGACCTCGGTGTTCTTCTCCTGGGTGATCGCCAGGACTATCGCGCCTCTGGCCTTGACTTCGCGGATGTTGCTGACCATCTTGTCGAGCAGGCTGTCCTGCGTCATCGGGCAAACCACGAGCGTGCCCTTTTCGATCAGCGCGATCGTGCCGTGCTTCAGCTCGCCGCCCGCGTAGGCTTCCGAGTGAATATAGGAGATTTCCTTGAGCTTCAGCGAGCCTTCCATTGAAAGCGCATAATCGAGGCTCCTGCCGATGAAGAAGATGCTCTTGGCGTTGTAATGCTCGGAAGCGAATTTCTGTATGTCATCCTTGTCGCTCAGTATCTTTTCCAAGGCTGCCGGGATATTCTTCAAGCCCTCAAGCATTTCGGCAAGCTGCTTGTCGTCCAGCAGGTTCTTCTTATACGCAAAGTCGAGCGCGATCAGTGTGAGCGCCGTCAGCTGGGTGTTGTAGGCTTTCGTGGACGCCACGGCTATTTCCGGTCCGGCCCAGGTGTACAGCACATTGTCCGACTCTCTGGCGATCGAGCTGCCAACCACGTTGACGATGGACAGCACCTTGGCGCCCTTCTTCTTTGCTTCTCTCAGCGCAAACAGCGTGTCGAGCGTCTCTCCCGACTGGCTGATGATTATAACGAGGTTCTTTTCGCTGATGATCGGGTCCCTGTAACGGAATTCGGATGCGACATCCGTCTCGACCGGGATGCGCGCGAGCTTCTCTATGAGGTATTTTGCCACCATTCCGGCATGGTACGCCGTTCCGCAGGCCACAATATTTATCTTTTCAATGCCTCTTAAGTATTCGGGCGTAATGTCTATGTTGTCGAGCTTTATCCTGCCGTCCTTTATCCTGGGGCTGAACGTATCCTTTATGACCTTGGGCTCCTCGTGCATCTCCTTCATCATGAAATGCTCATAGCCCGATTTCTCGGCGGCGGTAACGTCCCAGTCGACATGGTAGATCTTCTTATCGGACACCGCTCCGTAATTATCATACACGACCACTCCGTCCCTGCTCAGCACCGCAACATCCTTATCCTCGAGGATATAGATATCACGCGTGTGTTCAAGTATCGCAGGAATGTCGGAGGCGATATAGTTCTCTCCCTTTCCGAGGCCTACGATCAGCGGGCTGTCCTTCCTTGCCGCGATGAACTTGTCGCTGCATTCGCTGCATATAACGCCAAACGCGTAGGAACCCTCGAGCTGGTCGATCGACTCCATGACAGCCTTTACAATGTCGCCGCTCAGGTTGTAATAGTATTCGATCAGATGCGCCACAACCTCGGTATCCGTTTCCGAAACGAACGTGCAGCCCTGGGAAATCAGGAATTCCTTGAGCTTCATATAGTTTTCGATGATACCGTTGTGCACCAGCGCGATCTTGCCGGAATTGCTCAGATGCGGGTGCGAATTGACGTCGTTTGGCTCGCCGTGCGTCGCCCATCTTGTATGACCGATGCCGATGCATCCCCCGATATTGGTATCGCCGAGCTTCTCCTCGAGCGCCGACAGCCTGCCCTTGCACTTGATGACAGACAGCTTTCCTTCGTCGTACAGTGCAACGCCGGCCGAGTCATAGCCTCTGTATTCAAGCTTCCTTAAACCGTTGATCAGTATCGGGGCCGCCTTTTTTTCACCTATATAACCTACTATTCCACACATAATTGACTCTCCTTCACATCAAATTCCTTTTCAAAAATACTGTAGATAACCCGTTCTAGCTCGGCAATGCTGCTGGCCGTGTAGTCAGCCGCGTACGGCTCTTTTCCGCCAAAGCCATATAGTGTACCTACCGTGATCGCGCCGCTGTCCCGGCCTGCTTCGATGTCGATACTCCTGTCTCCGACCATTACAAAGCATCCGTCCGAGTACTTTTTCGCCAGGCACGCTACGGCCTGCGATTTGCTATAGCCGTCCTTATGCGCCCAGATCTCGTCGAACACCTTCAACAGGCCGAATTTGCCCATGATACCGTTTACATAACCATACGACCCATTTGAGCAAAGGCAGACCGTATATCCCTTTTTCTTAAGCCTCTTGATAAGTTCCGGAGCCCCCTCGTACATAAGGCCGTTTTGTGCTATTTCGCACTGTTCGAAACGTGCTGCGTCCTCGAGGAAGCTTTCCTTTGTATCGGGATCGGTTACGCCGAACCTGTCGCACATTTCTCTCATCGTGACACCGATGCAGTCCAAAATGAACTCCGGGCTTTTTTCCGCAAAGCCGTGCAGTACCAGGGCTTTGTTGATTGCCGTTATATCGACGGTTTCCGTCCTGAAAAGAACGCCGTCATTGTCAAAAATAACTGTTTTCCTTTTCATGATTTACCTTTCGTTGAAATGGATCCGAACGGTTCCGGGAACGCGTTGCTCCTGTGCACCTGCCTCCATGCCGTTGACAACGGTATTGCAACGGCACATTGATAATACCGGTATCTCACAGGCAAAGGGGCTGCAAATATTTTCACAAAGCAAAATATCGGCTTGGACCGCTGTACTTTGAGCCGCCAATCAGAGGCTGCCAATATAAAACCGCAAATTCGGCGCAACAAATAAGGAGTGACCGGGCAAGACCTCTATAATAGGTATCCGCCAAAACGGAGCCGCCAATCAAAGGCAGTTGATGCAGTGCTTCCGATACGGCGACTACACTCAATCGTTGCCATTAAACAGCCGCAGTATGCCGGCACGCGACTTAACAAGCCTATGGCAGGCCTACTCGTCCAGGGTCGTTCATTTCCATTATTAAATTTTAAATTCAAGAATTTGATTAGATATATAACAGGACTGCTACGTGAACTCAATTTGTTTTGCAGTTGCCTGCAGTTTTTGTTAGAGCTCTGCGATCGTAGCCAACCGGAAGGTTTCCGCCGAATCTTTCGATAACTCACAGCCCCCGTAATACAGGAACCGTGACCTCCTTCCCCTCGTCGACACACCATATCATGATTTACCGGGCTTCCGGCAACAGCGGTTATTTCACTGCATATCACAATTCAGGCGCGTCCTGGCGCTTTTCTTTTACCCTTAAAGCAACCCTCACTTTCCGGGCAAATAATCCTGATTCAAATTCTACTCTTTTAGTATATTCAAAAATAAAGCAAATTGTCAATTTAAAAATGTTTAACAATTTCCAAATATTTTCTCGAGGTGTGAAAAAACGCTGCGTTATGGTAAAATACTGATGTCGGAAGAGGGCTTGATTATGACGGAGCAATACATAAAAAGCATCGGTTTGAAAAGAGAAGCAATTGCCGATTCGGGCAAATACCCGTTCAGCCTGCCTGCGGTCAGGTCTCTGGACACTATCGAACTGCACCCTAAGGTTACCTATTTCGTAGGCGAGAATGGCACCGGGAAATCCACCATACTCGAGGCTGTTGCTACAGCGTACGGCTTTAATCCGGAAGGCGGCTCCAGGAATTTCAACTTTTCGACGATGGAATCCCATTCCGGCCTGTACCGGGCTATCAAGATTATAAAGGGCTGCAAAAGGCCTCGCGACGGTTATTTTCTAAGGGCTGAAAGCTTTTATAACGTTGCTTCGAATATAGAAGAGCTGGACGCCGGTTCCGGCGCCATCATAGCCGCATATGGCGGAATCTCGCTGCATGAGCAGTCCCATGGAGAATCCTTCTTCGCGCTGTTCCAAAACAGGCTTCGCGGGAAGGGCCTGTACATACTGGATGAGCCTGAGGCCGCGCTGTCGCCCTCGAGGCAGATGTCGCTCGTAGCCCGCATGCATGACCTGATAAACCTGGAATCACAGTTCATTATCGCGACACACTCCCCGATTATCATGGCTTACCCCGATTCATACATTTATGAGCTCACAGATTGCATTAAAAGGGTCAAATATGAGGAAACCGAGCATTTTCAGATTATGAAGGCCTTTATCAACAACAAGGACAAAATGCTGAGTGAATTGATGGTGTCGGAATAACGAGAAATGTTATATTATATTCTTAACGTCGTACTGCCATAGACGGCAGTGATTATGAAATGTGCATGCCATAGCCTGAACAATATAAACCGAAAGGAAAATTTGAAATGAACCTGACTATAGAAAGCCTGTACAATCTGGACGAATGCTTTGAAAGGTCGATATTTGACGGTCTGCGGTATCCCTGGGAGGCACTGCCGAAAATCAAGACCTTCCTGCTGGAATTTGCAAAAACGCTGCCCTCCGATTTTGAAAGGATTGAGGAATTCGTCTGGGTCGGAAAGGGTACGACGATGGAAAAAACCGTTCTGATAAAAGGTCCCGCTATCATAGGCTACAACTGCGAACTTCGGCAATGTGCCTTCATACGCGAGAATGTAATTATCGGGAACGAGGTTACGATAGGCAATTCGACCGAACTAAAGAACTCTCTGCTCTTTAACAGGGTGCAGGTACCGCACTTCAACTATGTGGGAGATTCGATCCTGGGTTACAAATCACACCTCGGCGCAGGCGTCATCTGCTCCAACCTCAAATCCAACGGCACGGGCGTCAAGGTTAAGGCCGGCGAGGATTGCATCGAAACAGGCCTGCGCAAATTCGGCGCCATGGTGGGAGACAATTCGGAGGTCGGCTGTAATTCCGTACTCAATCCTGGTACGGTCATCGGAAAAAACAGCATCGTTTACCCCCTCACACCGGTGAGAGGCTACGTGCCCGAAAACCACATACTTAAAAACAACGGAGAGCTCGTAGCAAGAAGGTAACGGTAGTAAACAAGCGGTCGCAAACAATAAAACCGGGAACGGAATAAAGCAAAAATCGAGTATTGTAATGGAAAAGGCAGGACGCTCGTCAACTTCAGCGGCCTGCCTTTTATTATGCGTTCTACATCAATATCGTTGCATGTTTGATGTCAGCTTCGATGTACGTATTGCATCAATTTCGACATACGTATTGTGTCAGCTTCTACGTACGCTCTGCATCTGCTCTGACCTGTCCATCCTTAACAAACCCTAACCATGCCCAGCTCAAACCTTCGTCATGCCTCAGCCCAGCCTCTTCTCGATTACCTCCGCCAATTCGGCAGCCCTCTTCGTGATATACTCCTTGTCGCTGCCTTCGATCATGACGCGCACGAGCGGTTCGGTTCCGGACGGCCTGATGAGCACCCTGCCCTCGCCGTGGAATTCGTCCTCGAGCTCGCGGCACAGTCTCGCTACGACTTCATCCTCCATATAGCTGTGTTTGTTTTCATTCTTAACCTTGGCATTTTTCAACACCTGGGGCAGCACCTTCATCACCGATGCAAGCTCCGACAGCTTTTTACCCGACTCCTTCAGGACAGCCAGTAATTGTAACGCCGTCAGTAGGCCGTCGCCTGTCGTATTATGCTTGAGGAATATGACGTGGCCCGATTGTTCGCCACCCAGTATATAGCCCTTTTCAAGCATCTCCTCGAGCACATAACGGTCGCCTACCTTCGTCTTTACGAGTTTGAGGCCGTTGTTCTGGGCCATTATATCAAAGCCCAGATTGCTCATTACCGTCGCAACTATGGTATCCTTTGCGAGACGTCCGTTTTTCTTGAGAGCCAGGCCTATTATTGCCATGACCTGATCGCCGTCGACGAGCCGGCCGTTTTCATCCACAGCCAAAACCCTGTCCGCATCACCGTCAAAGGCAAAGCCGATATCGGCGCCAAAGTCCTTGACATGCTCCTTCAGCGAGGATATATGGGTGGAACCGCAATTATGGTTGATGTTTATGCCATCCGGAGCATTGTGCATTACGGAAACCTCGGCTCCAAGCTCAGTAAACACGGCGGGAGCCGCCTTGTAAGAAGCGCCGTTAGCACAGTCGATAGCTATTTTCAGCCCTTTCAGGTCACAATCGATCGTTCCCTTGAGAAAGTCGACATAATCTCTGAGGGCATTTTCACCGTTGCTTTTCCTGCCAACCCGCTCGCCCGTCGGCAGAGGGATCGAGTCCTGACCGTTTTTGATCAGTTCTTCTATACTGTCCTCGATACTGTCAGGCAGTTTGTAGCCCCTGGAATCGAAGAATTTTATACCGTTGAATTCATATGGATTGTGGGATGCGGAAATCACAACGCCTGCGTCCGCTTTGTACAGTCTTGTCAAAAAGGCTACCGCAGGAGTCGGTATGACATCCAGGCAAACCGCCTGAGCCCCAACTGAGCATATCCCCGCTACCAGCGCCGCCTCCAGCATGTGGCCTGAAATCCTGGTATCCATTCCGACCAGTATCTTGGGAGTATGTTTCGTCTCACCCGCCAGTATGTACGCGCCGGCCTGGCCCAAGCTATATGCAAGCTGCGCCGTAAGCTCGGTATTGGCTACGCCCCTGACCCCATCCGTTCCAAAAAGTCTTGCCATCTATAGTCCCCCTGAAAAATAGCTCTTGCCGAATTTATGTACTCTGTCTTCAATCTATGAATAACGCATGTTTGAGCACACTATTAATAATTATACCTTTTTGGCTGACCTTACTCAACAGTTTTGGCAAAGAATTACCAGTATCGATCAACGCGAATTACCAGTTCAGCCGCAAGCAGCGCTTCACCACTTGAAATCCTTCGGCTTGGCAACCGGCAGATTCCCGCCCTCCGTGTCCGCCTTGTTTGCGGTTATCCGCGAGATCTTTCCGGAAGACGTGTTATATACGAAGGTTCCGTTTTGCCTGTTATATAAGGTATCCGTCCACTGGTAGGATAAAAGTATTTTTTGTCCGTCGGGCGACCATTCTATGGGAGCTATGTACGGATCGGGACGGTTATCGTTCAATTTGTAATCCAGTTCCATACCGCTGTCTCTCATCGTATCCAGCACTTCTTTGGAGGTTATATCCGCCGATTTCAGCGTCCCGGCGTCGATAACGCTGCATTCTATCCATTCTCTTGCAGCCATGGTCACGCAAACCTTTTTACTGTCGGGCGACCAAAGGAATCCGTAATCCTGCGCCAGCATGTCGAATTCTCCTGCCAGTACGTTTTTTACTGTATCATAAATTAGAACCCTGAAGCTTTCGGGAATGACAGAAATGGCATATCTGCCGTCGGGAGAAACGGAAACGGCGTCAACGACCATATTGGCGCCGGCATCCCTGTATGTTTTCGGCACCATATCATCGAGAGTACAGGTATCCTTGTTCCAAACGAGATTATAGACGTGCCGCCAATTGAATTGCTGCGACTCCTCGTCAAAGGATACGGGTTTGCAGACCCAAACGCTCCCGTCGTCCTTCAGTTCGAATTTGATATTGTTTTCGTCGTCGAGGAGCTCGCTGATAACAGGAGGTTCGGCGGAATAGATCTTTTCCCAGGACTTGCCGGGCTTGTACAGCTGTAAAACATACTGGCTGCGTCCCTGGTACGTTGTCGAACCGACAAAGAGGAGATAGCCCTTCTGTTTATTGTCCCTGTATACGGTAAAATGGCAGTCGTCGTAAGGGAAGGTTTTTTGTGAAATAAGCTCCAGCGTATTTTTATCATACAGCGCTGCGACCGAGCAATCGAGGCCGCCTGCGTGAGGCATTCCAAGGAGCTTGAAAATAATAAGCAACCCGGGCTTTCCGGCGTTGAAAAAGCTGCCTTCATATACTTTTCCTATTGTAATATTGTCCGGAGACTGGTTATAGACGTAACTTACAGTTTCGTCAGTCACCTTGTCGAGATTGTATATAAGCTTCCTGCGGTTTACCGTGATGCCGTTTATGGTGACGGTATCGCCGTCGGTGTTTTGCAGAGTAGAATCCTGAGCTGCGGTTGGAGCTATTGTTGGAGTTGCGGTTGGAACTACGGTTGGACCTGAGGCCGGGTCTGTAGTTGGAACCGCGGTTGAAGCTGCGGTTGAACCTGTGGCTGGGGCTGAAGCCAGTAATGTGGTTTGCGCTTCGGTTTGGACCATAGTCTGCTCCGTAGTAGTTTGTGCTGCCCCACCGTCCGCGTTAGTCTCATAAACCGTATCCGCATGCAGCCAAAGCCTGGCTGTTACAAGGGCTGTTACGGCAAGTGCGGCAATTATAATAACCGGGATCAGGAAATACATTCTCTTCATGATACAAACCCCTGCTTAAACAAAACTAACTCACGCTTCAGCAAATACGGCCTACGGCTGCTCATAGGTGCGTATGATCCGCTCCGCGGCGCGCATCCCGTCTACCGCGGCGCTGACTATGCCGCCCGCGTAACCCGCGCCTTCACCAGCCGGGTATAGACCCTCTATGCCGACCGCTTCGAGGGAATCGCCTCTCGTCATTCTGACAGGCGAGGAGGTTCTAGTTTCAACTCCCGTAAGCACCGCGTCGCTGTTTGAGAAGCCCTTGAGCCTGCGTTCGAAATATGGTACGGCCTCTTTCATCGCCGTCGTTACAAATCCCGGGAGACACAAGTTAATATCCGACAGTTCAACCTTGCCCGTATAGCTTGGCAATACGGTTCCCAAGGAAGCCGAAGCCCTGTCCCCCAAAAAATCCCCGAGTCTCTGCACCGGCGCTGCTCCTATACCGCCGCCCGCCAGATAAGCCTTCCTCTCCCACCTGCGCTGGAACTCGACGCCGGCGAGTATATGACTACCCTCGAAATCTCCGGGTTCTACAGAAACTACGAAAGCACTGTTGGCATTCTCCCTGTCCCTTGCCAGGTAGCTCATACCGTTCGTTACAATAGTGCCGGGCTCCGAAGCCGAAGCAACAACCACTCCGCCGGGGCACATGCAAAAGGAGTAAGCCGTCCTTCCGCCGGTCTTGTAGAACAGCTGATAGTCGGCAGCCCCTAATATCGCGGCTGCTTCAGGCCTGCCGTACTGAGCCTGATTTATCATTTCCTGCGGATGCTCTATACGGACACCTATCGAAAAAGGTTTGCGCACCATGGTCACACCGTCCTGCAGGAGCGAGGCGAAGGTATCCCTGGCGCTGTGACCTATGGCGAGCACTACGACGCCGGCCTCTATCTCCTCGGTTCCATTCACCATGACCCCGGTGACCCGCCCGTTCCGGATGGTCAGGGAAGTCACCTTAGCGCTGAAGCTTATCTCTCCTCCGAGTTCAATGAGCTTGCGCCTCATATTGGCTACTACCTGTCTAAGCCTGTCCGAGCCTATATGCGGCTTTGCCTTGTACAATATGTCCTCGGGCGCGCCTGCTTCGTAGTATTGCCTTAAAACGCCGTCGCACCGGCGATCGTTTATCCTTGTCGTGAGCTTTCCGTCTGAAAACGTGCCCGCTCCGCCCTCTCCGAACTGTACGTTGCATTCCGGGTCCAAAACGCCGTTCTTCCAGTAGTTATCGACAAGCGCCGCCCTATCCTCCACTGCCTTTCCGCGTTCAAGTACTATCGGCCTGTAGCCTGCGCCCGCAAGGGTAAGCGCAGCGAAAATCCCCGCAGGTCCGCTTCCAACGACTACAGGTCTCCCTGAAAGCTTGGCGCTGCCCGGTGTTAAAGGATCCTCCGGTTCATCCTGCACTACGCGGATACTGTCACTTTTTCTAAAACCCCGGCTGTCCGGAATTTCCGCCAAAATGGAATAAACCCGGCTTATGTCGGGTTTTCTTCTGGCGTCTATTGCCTCTTTTATTATTCTGAATGTTTTGAAATCAGTTACTCCAATACCAAGCTTCCGGGCTGCCAGTCTTTTCAGCTCAGCCATGCCAAGCTCGAAAGGCAGCCTCAGCTCCGTTATCATCAGTTTCATATATACACCCTTGCTAAACTGGCCCGTACCTTCCGGCAGTTTCGCATCTGCTTATCCAAAATTATTATCCGTCCCCCGGGCTTCACTGGTCTGCACCTGGAACTTCACCGGTTTGCCGGCATCACGGTATTGGGAGATTTTCAGTCGGAGGAGGTTCCACAAACTTCTCGATCTTGACTTCTATCTCGACCGGCTTTACTAGTTTTGCCTGGGAAGGTATTGAAATATTCAGGGGCAGCTTGTGTGTGCCCTCTGTTAATCCGGCGACATCGACTGCCGGCCGCAATGCGTCAACCCTGATAGCATCGAGCTCCGACTGCCTGCCTTTGAACTGTAGCAGCACCTTTTCAGGAACGACTTTATAAGTAAGCGTCCCGTCGTTATTTGCGTTCAATATGGATATATCGTTGTTTGTAAGCTCCAGATCCTTCGTGATGAGCCTTTCAACGCTGATATTTACAGTGACTTCTTTTGGTGAATCGACAAGCTTGACGCCCTCGGGTAAGACAAGGGAGGCCGGTGTCGTCAGGTTACTGTTGAGTTTGTCGATGTTCACCTGTTCGGTCTTTATATCGGTAAGACCGGCCAACGTATTTACCGGGCCTGTTACAAGCACCGTCACGGGATCTATGACCCTTAGCGTTTCAACATAATCGGACGCAAGCCTGCCCCGTGTCACAAGGGAGACCGGCACCTGCTTTGCAACTTGAGCTTTGGCTGTAACCTTGAAGACATTGCTCAGGCTTTTTATCTCCTTGTTGTTCTTGTCGTAGATGATGCATTGTACCTGTTTGGTAGTATCCCTGTCCAGATCCTTGAGCTCTAGAGTGGCTTTCACCGAGCCTACGCTGTCGATCACAGATTCTTCATTGTTTATCAATACCGTCTCGGGCGATACGGTTGTGCCTGTCAATACATAGCCGGGTTTCAATGTTATATTGGTCTTCAACTCGACAGGGAACGAATCGGCTTTGGTTCTGGCGAGCTGGATGTCCATCTGCTGCGGGTTATAAGATTCTATGACGACATCCTTCTGCATGCAGATAGGCTCCAATAAACTCAATTTCGTATCATTCACCGACTTTATCTGGGATAAATCGAGCGTTGCCTGAAAATCAGTCGCCCGTACCTTGTTTACCGCATCTTTTCTGCCTCGTATCGTTATATCGACGTAGGTGCGAAGCGTATTTTTCATTGTGTAGCCGTTTTGCTCAAGATAATTCGCATTTTCAACAGTTACGGGTATATTGTAAAAGGTCTGCGAAACAAATGGGTTATAGTAGTTAGAGACATAGATCCAGAAAAAGACAGCGATCAAAACTGATACTATTTTGATTTTAAGATCCTTCCTGAACCAATTGCTCACTTGGCTTTTCCCCTCCATAAAACTAGTTTCTTCGGGCTATTTTCACTTTCGATGAGGTTTTTGTTAAGAGCCTTTCTCAGCGTATCGGGCGTCAGGTTCCTTGTCAGGCCCCCGTTAAGTGCGAATGATATTTTCCCCGACTCTTCGGAAACAACAACGGCGATGCAGTCGGAAACCTCCGTTATGCCCAGCGCCGCCCTGTGCCTGGTTCCGAGTTCCTTGCTGAGGTTCGGGTTGTCTGTCAGCGGCAGGAAACAAGCGGCCGCCTTTATCTTGTTGTCCCTTATGACGACGGCGCCGTCGTGCAAAGGAGTATCAGGCACGAACAGGTTGATCAGAAGCTCGCTCGAAACGTTCGATTCGAGCTGTGTACCGGTATTAATTATTTCACCGATCTTCGTATCTCTTTCAATGACTATCAGGGCTCCTGTATACTTGGACGACATATCCACGCAAGCCTTTACGATCTCTTCAATGACAGCCGTCGTCTGGACCCTTATATTTGCGCCCTCATCGAAATTGAGAATACTCTTGAAACGGCTACGTCCGATCTTTTCAAGAGCTCTTCTGAGTTCGGGCTGGAAAAGGACTATGGCGCCTATTGCCAAAACCGAGAGCATATTCTGCAATATGAAATTTATTGTCTTGAGGCCGAGCACATTACTCAGTTCCGTCGCGAGCAGGATGAACAGAATACCCTTGATCAGCTGCCATGCGCGTGTTTCTCGGACAATGATCGTGAGCTTGTATATTACCCATGCAACGATGCCGATATCGATAATAGCCTTGATTATGTAGACAGGGTCGCTCAGGCCCAGATATCCGGCGAAGTTGTTGAATAAGTCGCGCAGGTTAATGTTGTTGAAAAAATCCAATAAAATTCACACCCTTGCATATACACAGAATGGGTATCTTGAGTAAAATGCTCAATAAAATTATACCTTCTTTTATTTACATTTGATAGCGATTTTTTTACTTTTAATCAAAATTTAATGAAGGTCTTTTTTGTGCAAATATAACAAACTGAACGTATATTCATACATTTTAATTATACGTTGCCAAGGTAGACATGTCTGAGATGCTGCAGAGCGCTGTCCCTTGCCTTTTGCAAAACGGGCAGCGGAGTCGGAGGTACGTCTTTCATTTTATAATTCGGGAAAAAGCGTGACAGGTGGAGCACTATATCCGGACTTATGGAAGACAGCCACTTCGCGAGCTTGCCTATTTCTTCAGGCGAATCGTTGAGTCCGGGGATCACAAGCGTTGTGATCTCAACATGGCAGCGCGTAGCCGACAGCTCGACAGTCTTCCTGACGGCGTCCAGACCGCCTTTGCAGAACTGCCCGTAAAATTCCTCGGTAAAAGCCTTTACGTCTATATTCATCGCGTCGATATATGGAAGCAAATCCTCGAGAGGCTTGCGGTTTATGAAGCCGTTTGTGACAAGTACGTTGACAAGACCTTTTTCCCTGACGAGCCGCGCCGAGTCATATACGAATTCGTACCAGATCGAAGGCTCGTTATAGGTATACGCCGCCCCGATATTGCCCCTGTCCACGTATTCCAGGGCAAGCTCCGCAAGCTGCTCGGGCGTGATCACCGAATATTCGGCATCCCTTTGTGCTATCGTCCAGTTCTGGCAGTAGCTGCACTTGAAATTGCAGCCATAGGTGCCGGCGGAAAGAATAAGCCTGCCCGGGTGGAAGTGGTACAGCGGCTTCTTTTCGACAGGATCCAGCGCCAATGAAGTGACGCAGGCGTAATTCATAGTATACAGCCGACCGCCGATGTTCTTCCTCGCAAGGCATACTCCCGTTCCGTTCTCTTTCAGGACGCAGCCATGCGGGCACAAGTCGCAGCGCACTCTGCCCTCGTCAAGCTTTTTGTAATAAAGAGCATCCTTCAGCTTCTGTTCCATAGAGCATCCATCCCTGCAATACCTGATACGTCGACCTTTCCTGTGCGGACCGCCCTTCGATGTCAGTGGCGTATCGCCCCTGATCCTGACAGCGGACCACCACGATCCAAGGCGTATCGCCTCCCGATGTTAGCGGCGTGCCGCCCCTGATCCTGATGGCGGACCACAACGATCCCAAGGCGTATCGCCCCTCGATCCTACTTGTGGCGGATCACTTCAAACCTCTCCATCGAATACTTTTCCGTCTGATTGATACCGGCCTTCTGAAGCGCTATAGATACCTGCTTCTGCGGTGTGTCCACGCCTTCAAGGTCAGGCAGCAGAAGGCCCGAGCGTTTTCCCGCCCTGACGATGACACCAAAGCGTTTCACATCGAGTTCAGCCATCGAACCTATAGGCTCGGCCTCCCCGAGAACATCGACAGAATATACCAGGCTGTCCAGTTCATCCTCTTCGACAGCGTTGAATCTGGGATCCTCGGTACCGGAGCTGATGGCGTTGTGTATTATCTCCTCCGCTATATTTTTCCGCGTAGGAATTATCGTGCCGATACAGCCTCTGAGTTGGCCGGATTTCTTGATAGATACGAAGACCCCCGCCTTTCTGTTTGCCATCTCTATCGGCAGGACATCGGGCATTTCGATTACGGTTCCGTCCGAGACATACATCTCGAGCGATTTCCTGGCAAGCGCCACGTATGGATCTTCCTGGCTCCTGATCTCATTGAGCCTTTCAAGCTCCGTCCTGTTAATCCTGTCGAGCAGGCTTTCGCCTTCTTTGTGCGCTCCGGGCTTGAATTCCGCGACTGAATAGCCGACTCCGAACGGGCCTTCGTATGAATGTACCGTTGACTCAATCTCACGTCCGTCAAGCGCGCCGAACATTATTATAAACGAACGCAGCCCACACTCCCCGGCTTCCTCCAGAAAGCCCTCATCAAACCGCATCAATCCTTCCGGATCGGGCACTTTGAGATAGTCCACAAGCTGCCTGTCGAATTCCGGACCGCTTTCGTCAAAACCGTACGGCCCGTCCGGCGCCAGTTTGTGCGACAGGTCGCCGCTCGCGAGAAAGACGACTTTCTCGTCCGATTGTTCTATTGCGTGGGCTATGCAGCTCCCGAATTTATACAGGTCCTTGAAGGGCAGCCCAGCAATCGATATATGCACCAGTTTGAAATCGTTATATTCCTTTGAAATGAAATAGAGCGGCACCAACGCGCCGTGGTCGAGCTCATCGGAAATGTTGTACCTCGACATAAGGGATTCGTCCAAGCCGCCGCACGGTATGCCCTCAGCGTTGGCAACCGCCATTATGTCGCCTGTCAGCTTGATGTTGTTTTCGAATTGAAGTTTGACGCCGGCGGCACCGAATCTCTTAAAGGTTCCGCTCAGCGTATGCTTTATGTTGACATGAATAAAATCCTGAAATAACGGCGCATGAGGGGATATAAGAACTATTGTGGAAGGCTTCAGGAGGCTTATCTCCTTTGCGGCCTTACGCAATGCGCCAAGCGTCGCGCCAGCTTTTTTCTCATCGCCCTTCCCGACCTCAGGTACCAATACCGGCGGGTGTGGGGAGATGAAAGCGCTTATGATCGAACCCATAGCCCACAACCTTTCTGCGGTTTTTCAACCACCCTTTAATATTTACCGGTGCCTTCAGGGATACCTCATTGACTCAAATCAATCATCTCCCAAAGAAAAGCGAGTATCCCAACACTCCAAAGGATGACAGAAAAAACACCAGTACAGTAATTATTGCTGTCCATTTGACCCATTTTCTATCCATATAAAATCACCTTCCATCTATACAAATGTTACCGTAATGATAAGAAGAATACAATAGCATTACCTTTTTTATCCAATATTTTTCGACTGCGGCAGTCTGTCGACATCACATTTTATATCAGCACGCTATCCTGCCCTCTTCGATCCAGCCGTTTTTATATCAGCACGCTATCCTGCCCTCTTCGATCCAGTCGATCACTTCGGCCACGGCGTCAAGATCCTGGCACGAGCAGCAGAGGTTTGCCGAGGCCTTCAGCGGTTCTGTCGCATTATCGACGGCAATGCCTATATCAGCCTCCCGTATGAGCTCCATGTCGTTCATGTTGTCGCCCATCGCCACGACGCAGTATTTTTCCGGTTCCAGCAGCTTTTTGAGCACCTTCAGTGCGCTGCCCTTGGAGGTATCCTTGTTCAAAAGCTCAAGAAACTGCGGTTCCGAAAAGACCTGACGGAAAGGAAGCTCGAACCTCCCGAGGAATCGTTCCACATCCCCCAGTTTCGGCGGATCCCATGCCAATATTATCTTGAACCATGGCTGCGGTATATCCTCCGGCTTGACAATGACCGGCTCGAAATTCTCTCTGATCGCATGCGCGCGGGTATGTTCGTTCTCCGTAATAAAATAGGTACTGCCTCCGTGATATACCTGGACTCCTATCCCCGGAAAACTGTCGATTACCTGTTTCACCGGACCGACCATGCCTTCCGGCAGCGTGTCCTGCCAAAGCAGGCTGCGGTATTTGAAATCATATATGCCCGCACCGTTATATATTATAGCCGGTACGTTGAGCGGAAGACTGTCCACATATTGCAGAACCGACCTCTCCATCCTGCCGGTAGCCACGGTAAAAAGTCCCCCGCCCGCCGTAAAACGGTCGAGTGCAGCCTTGTTCGCCGCGCTCAGCTTGCTTTTGCTGTTCAGCAGCGTACCATCCATATCACAAACAAGAAGCTTTCCCTTAAAAGGCATACGCCCCAACAAAATACACCCTCTCAGCCCAAAATATGCCAACCCGTGCCTTATCCCTACAGGTATTGCGGATTAGAGCATATATACTTTTTACTATACATGCTGAGAGAAGTCAATATTGAGAATCTACCCGTTATAGGAAAGGCCTCAGGTCTTCCGATAAATTCTCCTCCGAACGAATCAGCCTGTCGGTGATATCCCTTGCCTTTTCATCCGCGGCTTTGTATTGATTCTTGTACCTGTAAAGCGTCTTTACCCCCATGTCACAACCGTCGACGATGATATCGGCAGCGGTGTTATCAGTGGGATTTGCAAGCATCTCTGTATTGGTCTTTATCCAGGACATGCCCTTCGCCATCAGACTCGGGTCTTTCCCGCTTTCGCCGTATTGGTCGAGTATGCGGCGGGTCTCATTGCCAAGCTCCTCATGCTCCTGTTTGCTGTCTTCCAGGCACTTTTTGAACCTATCGCTGTGCACCTTGGGCAATACTTCATCAATAGAGTTTACCGCCATCTTTATGCCTTGGTTGCACTCCTTGAGCATCTTTATGGTATCTTCGTTTGTCATTTGTTTCGCCTCCAATGTTTTATTATTAGTTTTAATATTCCCCGGAAGGCGAAAAAAACTAATATTACTTTTCGAGCCCGTAAAACTCTATTTTCCACACATCGTCAATTTTTATCATGCTTAATGACAGGTACGAGAGGCTATCGTCACCCTCAAACCTGAACTCATATTCAACAGAGGCCGAATCGTTCTTAATTCTGTCCGGGTCGAATTTCAGTTTCATGGTCCCGGCATCTCCCAAGCCTTTATCCAGGTTATACCTGTCGAAACCTTCATCAGGGTCCACGAGATAACTTTTCATAGCTTTCTCATCTTCTTTGAAAAACGCTTCCGCAAATGCTCTGCTTACACGCTCCCACGGCTCGGCTGTCTGTGCTGCCTCTGACGACGGCTCGACCGTCTGTGCTGCCTCTGACGACGGCTCGGCAGGCTCTGTGAACGACGGCTCGGCCGCCGCTGCTGACGACTGCTCGCCGGACACACCGGAATCAAACAGCCTGTATACCGTATCGCCTCCCCGGACGTAAGTGAGTGTGCCCACCGTCCAGTCGGAGGTGCGGAGGTACCCGTATTCGCCCGTATCGAACTTGACCGCGCTATGGCTGCAGCTACCCGCTTCCTGCAAATCGATAACATCAGTTATGTCGACAAAATCGGCAAACCGGTTCTCCATCCGCTTATAGGCCGTTTTTTGCAGGGTATTGTCCGAAACTGTATAAACATACATGTCTTTGCTGTTCATGGGATGAAGCTGCACTGTGTTCCCATCCGGGCTGACGGTGGCTTCGCAGTAGCTGTCGCCCTGTGTAGCGTTACACCCGATAGGCTTCAGGTCCAGGCTGCGGACTATTTTATTTGAATCGAGGTGGTATACGAACAACCCAAAATATCCATGGAAAATAACAATATTATCCGAGGCATAGTCAAGCTCAGCCATATCTGCGCCTGCCTCCTGTTCCAACGAGATCGCCGGGGAAGCGGGTTGCAATTCAGAGGAGGCTGGTTCCGATCCAGACGCGGCAAGTCCCGATTCAGCCGCTGACGCTCCTGATCCGCCCGCTATATCCGGCTTTGCCGTTTCCTTGAGCCGGTACAGGCTCCACAGGCTGCCTTTGTTGACAGCCGCCAGCCAAACCTCATCATCCATTTGATAAATACGGTATTTGTCCGCCGCCCGGTATTGCCTGCGAACCGAATATGAGCTTATATCCACAGGGTCGCCGAAATCGAACAATGAGTTCCAATCTTTATCATCCACCTCATTACCGGTCCAATCAATTAGAGAAACGCTTTCTTGTATCTCCCCCGTCTCCTCGCTGATTATGGTGAAAATACCTTCAGGATTGAACAGGTAAAGCTGTCCGGTAGTATCGAAGGGATAATATGAACTCAGAGGATTCATATACAGGCACTTGTCAAAGGAATATGCAGGCGCCAGGGAAAAAGCCGTGACAGACGAGGATGAGGCGGGTTTTTCCGTTGTCCCTGCTTTCGGAGGATTCGCCAGAAGGCACACGGCCGCTGTGACCACAACTGCCGTTGTCACAATCAGCACCCAAAACCCCGGCTTTTTGAAGCTCATTACATTCCTTATTCTCCCCTTGAGGCTCCCTTCTCCGAAAGCAAGAGGACTTCCGTTGATAAGGCGACGTCCTGCCGCCAGCTTGAGAAGAGACGTTGAATACGCTCCTTTGATTTCGCCCCCCATTTCTTTAATAACCCTTTCGTCACAGGACATTTCCATATCCTTTATGCAGCACACAAACGCCGCCCATACAAACGGGTTGAACCAATGAATGGAGAGCGCGAGAAAAGCGATCAACTTGACAATATGATCCCACCGTCGTATATGAGTTTGCTCGTGCAGGATGATATAACCCTGCTCCTGCTCTCCCAAAGATGACGGCAGGTATATTTTCGGGCGCAGCACCCCGATGGCGAAGGGTGTGGCGATGTGATCGGCGAGGTAAATGTTCCCGCGCAAACGTACCGCGCCGACCAGCCTCCGCCGCAGCAGCAGCAAAGATACCGCGCTGTAAATCAGCATTGCCGCGATGCCTGCCAACCAGAGCGCAGCAGCGGCAGCAAGCCGCGGTTTCGGCGGAGTTGAAGCCGGCTGCTCTCCGCCCTGTGGCAGGTTATCATTTATGGCTTTACCAATACCGGAAACCGACATATCCGTTTGCGGAGCTCCCATGCGAACAAAATCGGAAGGGATGTAGGCAATACCGCCGTTTGTCGCGGCAGGCGCGCTAAAGATGCTGAACAACGATAGTTCTGACGAAAACGATATGGGACAGACAAGCCTGAATAATACGACAGCCCAGAGCACGTAAGAAAAAATTTTAGGAGCTTTTCTCAGCGGAAGCCTAACGAGCAGTACAATAACGGTAACAATCGCCGCTGTAAGGCTCATATTGAGGATTTGAGGCAATAGCGAATATACCCTCATTAAGACTCACCCCGCTTTTCATCGATGAGTCTCTGTAGTTCATTGATTTCCTTTTCGGATAACTTTTTTCTCAGTGTAAACGCCGCAATAAATTGCGGAAGCGATCCGTCGAAGGTTTCCTCAACAAATTTCTCACTCTGCAGCGCGTTGAATTCCCGCTTGCTCATGAGTGAGGAGACATTGCCGCCTTTATTCTGAAAAATACCGCGCTCGCAAAGACGGCGCAGCATAGTATATGTAGTGGATTTTTTCCAGGCCAGCTCCTTTTCGCATAGCTTCACCAGGTCGCCCGAAGGTATGGGCTCGCTGTCCCATATGAGCTCCGCGAACTTCGTTTCCATTGCTCCAAGCTTGTAATCTTCCATAAACTCGCACCTCAAAGTTTAATGCTATTAAACCACAATGCAAGTTTAATGTTATTAGACCAAAATGTCAATAGTAACCAGCAAATTATGCTATCCCTATATCAAGCTGTTTTATAAACTAACAGGCACCCTGCTGCGATAGAAATGAAATAGCTCTCCGAAGGCCGTTCCGGCAAAGATCAGTACGATGCCCGCAACCTGGACGATTGCCAAACTTTCATGGAGCAACAGCATGGAAAAAAGCACGGCCGATAAAGGTTCCAGATATCCGCAAACGGCAACCGTTTGAATCGGCAGATGTCCGATAGAAGAAAAGTAAAAATAACACCCGATGCCCGTGTTGAATATGCCCAGTATCAGGATTGGGAGCACACTACCGGGTTTTATATGCATTACAAAACCCTGCTTGACGCCCACAAAAACGGCGACGGTCAAAAAAGCGACAAGGAGCTGCCAGGTGGTATTTTCAAGTCCCGCGACAATGCCGGTTTTCTTATTGCAGATCAACATAACGGAAAACATGATAGCGGATAGAATACCGCAAATGATTCCCAAAGATGTTTTTCCATCACTCAGCGCCCGGAGATTCAAGCAAAGCATACCGGCAATCACTGCAAGAAACCTCACCGCTTTTGACCACGTCAGCTTTTCACGGAATAGTAAAGGCGATAATATCATTACAAAAACGGGGCCACAGTAGTATACCAATGAGGCGAAGCCAACACCTGTCCGCCGGTATGCTTCATATAGGAACATCCAGCTTATGCCCATTGCCATACCTGAAATAAACAAGTAGAGCGTATGCTTTTTATTCTCGAACAAATGCACTTTAGTCTTCGTAAATAATAGGACAGCGATCAAAAACAGGCTGCCGATCAGCGTCCTGATAAACACAATCTCATAACTGCTTAAATCTATATAGCTTGCCACAATTCCGTTCATGCCGAATATCAACAGTGCTGTGAAATACTTTAAATACGATTTTCCGATATCCATTATGTCATCTCCTATTGCATTTTGAACAGACATAACATATCATAATACCAAGCATAACAATAGCGAATGTTTATTATGGTTAGCATGACGGAATAGGATGGATGCTTCACATGCATATACAAAAATATGTGGCCTTTGTCAAAGCTGTGGAATTCGGCAGCTTCACGAAGGCCGCGGAAGTTCTGAACTATACGCAGTCAGGCATAAGCAGGATGATAGGCGACCTTGAAGCGGAATGGGGCATTTCCCTTTTGGAAAGAAGCAAATCCGGTGTGACGCCAACCTCGGACGGTTTAAAGCTGCTGCCACAGATACAGCATATCTGTTATGAGCACGATCTTTTGAAGGCACAGGTTGACGACCTGCACGACTGCCAGTCCGGCCTGATCAGAATCGGCACATTTTCGAGCGTTGCAACGCATTGGCTGCCCAATATGATAAAGCAGTTCTGTAAGGATTACCCGAAAATCGACTTTGAAATGCTGCTGGGCGACTACAGGGAGATCGAAAATTGGATAATGGAAGGCCGCGTGGACTACGGCTTTTTGAGGTTGCCGACAAATCCGGGATTTGAATCGATATCCATTGAAGAAAGGGACAGATTGCTGGTTATTCTCCCGGAAAACCATTCACTTGCCGAATGTGACAAATTCCCTATGGATGAATTGGAAAAGTATCCGTTTATGCTCCTCGAAAAAGGGTCCAATGCTGAAATAGCGGCTATTTTTGCAAAAAATAATCTGCACCCGCAGGTACATTTCACCACGTGGGACGACTACGCCATCATGTCCATGGTTGAAAGCGGTCTGGGAATCAGTATTCTGCCGGAGTTGATCCTGCAGAGGATTCCTTATCATATCGTTGCAAAGGAACTGGAAATTCCAGCTTACCGTAATATTGGTCTTGCCATGCGCAGCAAAGATGCTCTTCCGCTGGCAGCCAAACGTTTCCTGGAATATTTGCCATACCGAAAACATACCGCCGAATGACACACACAAACAAAAACAGGCCGGCATATCGCCAACCTGTTACTGTTGTCATGATCATTCCATGTCTATTTTCAATGGTGCGGATGACAGGACTTGAACCTGCACGGTCGCCCACTGGAACCTAAATCCAGCGCGTCTGCCAATTCCGCCACATCCGCATACTCGCAAAGTAAATTATAATGGGGATTATGGCGTTTGTCAAGTTTCCCGAACCATCCGCCGGGCAGACTAGTATGGCCTTGCAAATCTGTTTTCGAACGCCTTGTTCCTTTTCAATTCGCTGTTCCAGTAGATATTCGTAACGCCTGTTTTAACCAATACCTTATACATAAGAAGCTTAAAGCCGGACAGGCTTTCGGTCCGCACCAGCTTTTCGACCGCTTTGCCGTCAAAGTGTCCCTCGTTGAACACACTTTCCCCTATCCTGTTGAACAATGCTTTTTTCTTCTTTTGCATTTTATCAGGCATAAACCGCGTCGCTTCGCTCCCCGCATATATGGCGGTCCCCATGTAATCCGCGCCCAAAGCCTGCGCCAGCCATACCGCGTATTTTTCTACAAACCTCGAATGATGTGCCTCCGAAAAACCCGAATGGATCACAAAGCCCAATTTCCTGCCTCTCATTTTACCCAAATACAGCTGCAGCTTTTCAATAAAAGCCGTTACCAAGCCAGGCATGCTGTCCGCATATAAAGGAAAGACAATAATTGTTATGTCCGATTCGGCCATCTTAGCCGCATACTCTTCATGCTGTTCTGTTTTCCTGAGAAGTACCACTTCCGTACTGACCTCCGGAAAACTGACGGCAGGTTCCAGCAGCCAGCGTATCATAACTGCTGAGTTGCTGTTTTCTCCTCTCGGTGAGCCGTTAAATACGGTACATTTCATTTGCAAGCACCTCCATATCCCCGTCGTTGGCAATGCTGAAAGCGAGCTTTGATTTCATGTTCAAGGCCATTCTCCCGTATATTTCAGTAATGATATCCAAGTTCGGCCTTTCGTGACCATTTACGGCCTCTTTAGCCTCTTGGCCCTCGGTCAGCAGCATCAATCCGAGCGCAGGATATTTTTCATACCTTCCCGTATGGTGAAATTCATTTTCAAAGATGCCGATATAAGGGTTCAGAATCGGAATAGTCCTGTCATTTACCCTTTTTATATATTTGCTGACAAATCCCATTACGACCGGCGAAACAAATATGACCAATTCCGAGTGAACGACACTCTTTAAAATAGCAGGCATATCATCCTTAACCGGACACCTCCCCGGTGTTTTCAGCCAGCAGCTCCAGCAGCCGGTACAGTACTTTATGTTCATATCTCTCAGCTTGAAACAGTCTATTTGCAGCTTCTCACTGTTTTGTCCAGTGAAATCCGCCAGCTGTTTCTCAAAATTCTGATATTTATCGTCTGTTATGCCATTTAAAATTGTAACCCTCTTCATTCTCCGCAGCCCTCCCGAAATTTCGGTTCAAATTCTATGTTTAGTCCTCTATGAGCGGCCCATCCGCCAATTATGCAATACCCGCATTCACCCAGCTCCTTCATGAAGTACTCCGTACTTTCGTCTTCCAGCATGCCCGCGCACAGGAAGGAGGCAAGACCATGCGTAAATATGCCCATCTTGTTAAGTATCGTTCTCATATCCTCTTCTGAAAATATACTCAGTGCGCTTACCTTCTTCATTTGTACCAGCACTCTTTCGATAAACTCTTCAAACAGGTATTTGTAGGTGTTGTTCTCGATAAAAAGCCTTCTGTACAGTAATTTATAGTCTCTGGCAAATTCCAGCATGCCGATGCCTGCGTTGAGGAACAGATCCGGCGTATATTCCTTCCTTGTATATGATGTAAGCAGTTCCAGCGCATGCTCCATCATCCGCTTTTTTATTTCGTCAATATTTTTGAAGCTTGTGTATATAGGCGCAGTCGAGCTGTTCATCCTGGCGGCGAGCTTTCTTACAGTAACGCCATCGATTCCTTCCTCCCTGAAAATCTGAAAAGCAGTTTCAATGATCTGTTCTTTTGTAAACACAATTTTCGGCGGCATAGCTACCTCTTCTTCGTATTAGTTCGAGTATGTACAACACCCGTTATATAACACTTGTTATTTTAAAACAAATTACAGTATTTGTCAAGGATGATACCAATTTAATTTGTCTTGTTCCTGTCCCCCGGCTGCAAAACTTGAATCGATTCATTTAAGGTGGCATAATAGTTTTACAAAGCTTACAATGAAACGGAGATATATCATGAAAGAAATTCAAAAGGTTCATCTCATAGGGCTTGGCGCGATTGGCGGAGCATACGCGGGCAGGATATTGGAAAAATGCCCGGATAGCCTTCGGATAATCGTCGACAACGATAGGCGGGAAAGGTACGAATCGGATGGAGTCTATATAAATGGGAAAGCGGTCGTCTTTAATTATGTAACTCCCGATGAGGCGGAAGAGAAATCGGACCTTGTAATAATTGCCGTCAAACAGCATCATCTAAGGCAAGCAATCGAAGAAATACGGAGCTTTGTAGGCCCGGATACGATCATACTTTCTCTTCTCAACGGGATAGTTAGCGAGGAGATCCTCGGGAGCGAATTCGGCATGGATAAAATGCTGTACTCGTTCTGTGTGGGCACAGATGCGGTGAGAAAGGGCACGGACATCCATTTCACGAACATGGGTAAGGTCGTAATGGGAGACAGGTATAACCACGATTCCGCGAAGCTGGTTGCTGTCAAGGAATTCTTCGATAGAGCCTGCGTGCCTTACAGCGTACCCGAAGACATAATGCGCGAGCTTTGGTGGAAATTCATGCTGAACGTGGGCATCAACCAGGTTTCGGCGGTG
Organism: Bacillota bacterium; assembly: GCA_023412915.1. GTDB lineage: Bacteria > Bacillota > Clostridia > Acetivibrionales > DTU013 > JAEYOM01. Next base: position 689 of record JAEZRE010000006.1, on the reverse strand, counting down.
CTACGGGCACCTTACGGAACGTTTACACGGGAAGGTGAAGCGCGTGAGCTTATGATTTCGGCTTCACGCGAAGTTATCTCGATTGCGCGGGAGGCTGAAATAAATTTGTCCGAGAAAGATATACAGGATTATCTCAATGTGATTGCAAAGCTTTCCCCCGATGGTAAAACCTCGATGTGTCAGGATGTGGAAGCCGGCAGGAAAACCGAGGTCGAGATATTCTCGGGTACGGTTATCGAACTCGGCCGTAAGTATGGCGTGCAGACCCCGGTCAACGATGTATTGTACCGGCTCATCCGCGCAATAGAACAAATGTGAGTGAAACAAAAGAACCGTCCCTGCGTTTCTATGTTTCTGTATAAAAGGGTTCCATGTTAAACATGGAACCCTTTTCATAATTGGTTCAGGCTTTTCCGGAAACAATCATTTCCTTCAATTTACCACTCAAATTTCCTATTTCTTCAATCGATTTGCCAATATGCAGCATCTGCTCATTTGTATTTTCAACAGTTGCCATTATTTCCTGTACCGACGCCACGTTTTCTTCAGAAATGGAGGATATGTTTTCAAGCTGAGTCTGTGTATTTACATAGCTTTCAGCGATATTGTCGAACAGCTCCAGTTCTCTTACTATTTCTTCATTGGTCTGTGAAAAAGACTTTTCAAAAGCTCCGAAGTGATTCGAGATG